>JBLWUP010000006.1:0-175452 GCA_048268885.1 Kiloniellaceae bacterium
CATGGCCCTCGGCCCGGTCGAGGCGGTGAACGGCGCCGGCGGCGAGGGGGCGGAAGACGCCGTCTCGGCCCTGGTGAACCTCGGCTACCGCCGGGCGGAGGCCTTTGCCGCCGTGGCCAAGGCGAGCGGTGATCTCGGCGCCAAGGCCTCGGTCGAATCGCTCATCAAGGCGGGCCTCAAGGAGCTGGCGTCGTGAGCGATTACAGCGCACCGGGCAAGCTCGGCGACCGCGTGGTGGCCCCCGACTTCAACGAAGAGGATAGCGGCGAGATCACGCTGCGCCCCTCGCAGCTCGACGACTTCATCGGCCAGCGTGCGGTGCGCGAGAACCTGCGTGTCTTCATCGAGGCGGCGCGCGGGCGCGGCGATGCGCTGGACCATGTGCTGTTCTTCGGCCCGCCGGGCCTGGGCAAGACCACCCTGGCGCAGATCGTCGCCCGCGAGATGGGCGTCGGCTTCCGCGCCACCTCCGGCCCGGTCATCGCGCGGGCCGGCGACCTGGCGGCGATCCTGACCAATCTGCAGCCGCACGACGTGCTGTTCATCGACGAGATCCACCGCCTTTCTCCGGCGGTGGAAGAGGTGCTCTACCCGGCGATGGAGGACTTCCACCTCGACCTCATCATCGGCGAGGGGCCGGCGGCGCGCTCCGTGCGCATCGACCTGCCGCCCTTCACCCTGGTCGGCGCGACCACCCGCTCCGGCCTCATCACCACCCCTTTGCGGGAACGATTCGGCATTCCTCTGCGTCTGCAGTTCTATGAAGCGGACGAACTGGAGCTCATCGTCAGCCGCGGCGCGCGGGTGCTCGACATGAAGCTGACGCCCGACGGCGCGGCGGAGATCGCCCGGCGCTCGCGCGGCACGCCGCGCGTGGCCGGCCGCCTGTTGCGCCGGGTGCGCGACTTCGCGGCGGTGGCCGGGGTCGAGGAGGTCGCGGCGGTGCAGGCGGACAGCGCGCTGAAGCGCCTGGACGTCGATGAGCGCGGCCTCGACGCCATGGACCGCCGCTATATGAGGTGCATCGCGGACAACTACGGCGGCGGGCCGGTGGGTGTCGAGACCATGGCGGCAGCGCTTTCCGAGCAGCGCGACGTGCTGGAGGAGGTGATCGAGCCTTACCTGATCCAGCAGGGGCTGGTCCAGCGCACGCCGCGCGGCCGGGTGCTGACCCGCGGCGGCTTCACCTATCTGGGCCTTGACGTGCCGCGCAGTCTCGACCAGCTCGACCTGATCGGCGACGCGCCGGAAGGCGGTCCCGGGGACGGGTCGGGCGACGGTTCGGGCAACGGGGGAGGCGCCGCTTGAGCGCAGACCCCGGTCTCGAGCTGTCGGGCGCGGTGGTCGACGGCGAGCATCGCTATCCGCTGCGCATCTTCTATGAAGATACCGACGCCGGCGGCATCGTCTATTACGCCCGCTACCTGCAGTTCGCCGAGCGGGCGCGGACCGAGCTTCTTCGTTTGGCCGGCATCGAGCAGACGAAGCTGCGCGACAGCCACGGCGTGATGTTCGCCGTGCGCCGCTGCGAGGTGGACTACCGCCGCCCGGCGCGGCTCGACGATCTGGTCGAGGTGCGCTCGCGCCTCACCGAACTGCGCGGGGCGCGCTTGAGCGCCGCCCAGACCATCTGGCGGGGCGGCGAGGAGCTGGTGCGGCTGGCCGTGGAGGTCGCCTCGGTGGGCGACGACGGCCGACCGGCGCGCATTCCGGCGGCGATCCGCGCCGCCCTGGAACCTTTTGTGCAGCAACCTTTCGTACAGCCTTTGGAGCAGGGGTAACCCATGGAACAGGACGCCGTTAATTCTCTTGTGCTCGACGGTTCGGTCGATCCGGGCTTGTCGGTCTGGGGGCTCTTCCTGGAGGCCGACATCGTCGTGCAGGTGGTCATGATCCTGCTGTTGATGGCGTCGTTCTGGTGCTGGGCGATCATCTTCGAGAAGGTGTTGCGCCTGCGCCGCCTGAAGGAACGCGCGGGACAGTTCGAAGAGGCCTTCTGGTCCGGCGGCTCGCTGGACGACCTCTACGACCGGCTGGACAACCGCCCGCCCGATCCCATGTCGTCGATCTTCGTCTCGGCGATGCGCGAATGGCGGCGCTCCTCCTCCCGCGGGCTCGCCCACACCGCCGACATCAAGGCCAGCCTGCAGCAGCGCATCGAACGGGTGATGGAGATCGCCATGGGGCGGGAGATGGACCGCCTGGAGCGGCACATGACCTTCCTGGCCTCGGTCGGCTCGGCGGCGCCCTTCATCGGCCTCTTCGGCACGGTCTGGGGCATCATGAACGCCTTCACCTCCATCGCCGCGGCCAAGAACACCAGCCTTGCGGTGGTGGCGCCGGGCATTGCCGAGGCGCTCTTCGCCACGGCGCTGGGTCTGGTGGCCGCGATCCCGGCGGTGATCGGCTACAACAAGCTGTCCAACGACCTGGGCCGCTACGCCGGACGCCTGGAGGCTTTCGCCGGCGAGTTCGGCGCCATTCTGTCACGCAAGCTCGACGAGAAGAACTGAGCCATGGCCGCGACCCTCATTTCCTCGGGCCGCCGCGGCGGCCGCGGCGCCAACCGGCGCTACCGCCCCTTGAGCGAGATCAACGTGACGCCCTTCGTCGACGTCATGCTGGTGCTGCTCATCGTCTTCATGGTCACGGCGCCGCTGCTCACCGTCGGCGTGCCGGTGGACCTGCCGAAGACGCAGGCCCAATCCATCGCCGATCCGGATGAACCGCTGGTCATTTCCGTCAATGCGGAAGGACAGATCTACATTCAGGACAGCGAGGTGGAGCTGAACAAGCTGGTGCCGCGCCTGCGCGCCATCACCGAGAGCAAGCCGGACACGCGTATTTTCGTGCGCGGCGACAAGGCGATCGCCTACGGCCGCATCATGCAGGTCATGGGCACGGTGAACTCGGCCGGCTTCAAGCGCGTCGCGCTGATCGCCGAGCTGCCCAAGGGCGGCGAGGCCGCCGCGCCGGCCGACGCGACCGAAGAGGCGCCCGCGGGCCAGCAGTGATTGACGCTGCGCCGGGGACCCTTTTCAGGCAGAGAAAGAACAGCTGAACGCCATCATGGGTAAGGCAAGTCTCTTTTCCGCGCTTCTGCACCTCGGGGTGATCATCGCCCTGGTGTTCGGGCTGCCTGCCTTGCGCGAGCCCATGGTCGACTTCGAGTCGGTCCCGGTGGAGCTGGTGATGCTGCCGGAAGAGAACACCGACGCGCCGGCGCCCGAGCCCGAGCCGGAACCGGAGCCGGTGAACGAGGCCCCCGAGGAAGCGCCGGAGCCGGAGCCCGAGGTGGCCAAGGCGCCGCCGCCGGAGCCGGCCCCAATCCCCGAGCCGGAGCCCGAGCCCGAACCGGCGCCTGAGCCCGAGCCGGTCCCAGAGCCGGCGCCCGAGCCGGAACCCGAGCCGGAGCCGGAACCGGTCCCCGAGCCGGAGCCCGAACCGGAGCCGGAACCCGATCCCGAGCCGGAGCCGGAGCCGGAGCCGGAAACCCAGGCGCCGCCGCCCAAGCCGAAGCCCAAACCGCGGGTCAAGCTGGCCGAAAAGCAGGAAGAGACGAAGAAGGAAGAGCCCAAGCCGGAAGACCGCCTGACCTCGATCCTGCGCAACGTGGAGAAGCTGAAGGACGAGCCGTCCACGCAACCGCAGCAGGCCGCCAAGGCGCCCAACAAGGCGGAGACGCCGCGCGTCTCGGCCCTGCAGCGCCAGCAGCTGGAGAATTCGATTCAGAGCCAGATCCGGCGCTGCTGGCGGATCGACGCCGGCGCGCGGCAGGCCGAGGACCTGATCGTCGAGATCACCGTGAACCTTGCCGCCGACGGGCGCGTTATCGGGCAGCCGCGGGTGGTCGACACGACGCGGATGAACCGTGACGCCTACTTCCGCAGCGCGGCGGAAAACGCCGTGCGCGCGATCCTCAAGTGCAGCCCCTTCCAGCTGCCCGCCGAACAATATTCCGAATGGAAGCAGATGAACCTGACCTTCAACCCGAGAGAGATGCTTGGATCATGATGTCGATGCACCGCTTCAAATCCCGTCCGACCGGGCGTTCTTTTGCCGCTCGCTTGCGGATCGTCCTGTGCCTGGCCGCCGGCCTCTTCGCCGCCGCCGCGGGGGCGCCGGCGCGCGCTCAGCTCAACGTGGACATCACCGAGGGCTTCGTCGAACCCCTGCCGATCGCCGTCACCGACCTGCACGGTGAGGTCGCGGAGGAGGCCAAGCTGGGCGCCGATATCGCCGGGGTGATCGCCGCCGACCTGGAGCGCAGCGGCCTGTTCCGCCCGGTCGACAAGGGCGCCTTCATTCAGGACGCCTCCAGCCTGCGCTACGGCCCGCGCTTCGGCGACTGGCGGCTGATCAACGCCCAGGCGCTGGTCAGCGGCAACGTCCAGCTGCAGGCCGACGGGCGCATGGTGGTGCAGTTCCGCCTCTGGGACGTGTTCTCCGAGGTGCAGATGCGCGGCACGCAGTACACCACGCCGCCGGCCAACTGGCGCGGCATCGCCCACCGCATCGCCGACGAGATCTATCAGCGCCTGACCGGCGAGAAGGGCTACTTCAATACGCAGATTGTTTACATCGCCGAGCAGGGACCGCAGAACCGGCGCATCAAGCGCCTGGCGATCATGGACCAGGACGGCGCCAACCACCGCTTCCTGACCAGCGGCAACGAACTGGTGCTGACCCCGCGCTTCTCCCCCTCGAGTCGCGAGATCACCTACATGGCCTACCAGCGGGAGGGGAAGACCGAGGTGCCGCGGGTCTATCTCTTCAACCTCAACACCGGCCAGCAGGAGGTTCTCGGCCAGTTCCCGGGCATGACCTTCGCGCCGCGCTTCTCCAGCGAGGGCAACGAGGTCATCCTCTCCATGGCCAAGGACGGCAACTCGGAGATCTACAGCGTCGATCTGCGGACCCGCCGCCAGACCCGCCTGACCAACCACCCGGCCATCGACACCTCGCCGTCGTATTCGCCGGATTCGCGCGAAATTGTCTTTAACTCCGACCGGGGCGGTCGGCCTCAGATTTATGTGATGAATCGTGATGGAAGCAATGTGCGCCGAATCAGTCGTGGACAGGGGTACTACTACACCCCGGTGTGGTCGCCGCGCGGCGATCTGATCGCCTTCACGCGCCAGCACGCCGGGGAATTCTACATCGGCGTGATGCGCCCCGACGGCACGAACGAGCGCATGTTGGTGAGGGATTACAACGTGGAAGCACCTACCTGGGCCCCCAACGGACGGGTCCTTTCCTACTTCAGGTCCTCCCGGGCGGACTCGCGCGGCAGGATCACTAGTAAGATCTTTACGATTGATCTTACAGGTTACAACGAACGTGAGCTTGTGACGCCTCTGGACGCCTCTGACCCGGCTTGGTCCCCCTTGATTCAATAAGGGGCCGTCGGTATAGTCCGTTAACCATTTTCGGCTGTTAGTTGCCGACGTTGGGGGGCCGTATCAAGCAGGCATGACCTGGTAAGTCACCGGTGGCAGGTCAGCCTCTAATCCAAAAAATCCGGGGATGTGTTTGAGAGGGCAGATTATGCGCTTTTCCCTTGTTACGACTTTCGCTGCGGCCTTGCTGCTCGCCGCGTGCTCTACTCCGGCCGAAGAGGATACGATGTCCTCCGGCAGCGGCTCGACGGGAACCGGGACGACCACACAGTCGTCCACCAGCGGGACCGATTCCCAGACCATTCCCGGTCCTGGCGCGGGCACTCAGGAAGAATTGACTGTCGAGGTGGGCGACCGCGTCTTCTTCGATTTCGACAAGTACAACATTCGTCCGGACCAGCGTGGCACGGTCGAGGCGCTGGCGGCTTGGCTCGACACCAATCCGTCGGTCACCCTCAGCATCGAAGGCCACTGCGACGAGCGCGGCACGCGCGAGTACAACTTGGCGCTCGGTGAGCGCCGCGCCAATTCGGTCCGCGACTACCTGGTCGCGCTGGGCATCAACCCGGGCCGTCTCACCACCGTCAGCTACGGTGAAGAGCGTCCGGCCGTGCTCGGCTCCAACGACTCCGCCTGGGCTCAGAACCGCCGCGGCGTTTTCGTTGTGAATTAAGGGGCGTTTGACGCCTCAGTCGACTGGCGAGCCCCGTCCGGCCAAGCGCATGACGCTAAGCCGGGCGGGGTTTCGCACGTCTGGCGCCCGGCCCGTGGGCCCGCCGACCGGCGGTGACCGTCGCTTCTGGCCTCCTGCGGCCAACTGCGCCATAAAGATGACATGAAGACCTGTCACAGAACAAAACTCCGGCCTAACGGACCCGATACAAAGCGGAGGAATGAGCGATGACGAGCACGCTCCGCAGTTTTCCCTTCACCACTGCTCTGCGCCGCGGCTGCCTGGCGCTGCCGCTGATTCTGCTGCCGGGCTTGATGCAGCCCGTCCTGGTGCAGCCCGCCTTGGCGCAGACCGTGGACGATCAGTTGCAGCGCCTGCAGCGCGAACTCTCCGACCTGCAGCGCCAGGTCTATGGCGGTGAGGCGCCGGCGGCGGGCGCCGCGGCCTCCGGCGGCGGCCTGGCCCCGACCCAGGCGGCGCGCATCCAGTTGCAACTCGACCAATACGAGGTGCAGTTGCAGGAGCTGACCGGCCGTATCGAGGACATGAACTTCCGCATCCAGACCGTCACGGATCGCCTGGACAAGCTGGTCGCCGACGTCGACCTGCGCCTGCGCAACCTGGAGCAGGGCGGCCTGCCGCCCGTCGGCGCCGCCGGTCCGGCAGACGCCCAGATGGGGGCCCAGATGGAAGGGCAGATGGCGGGACAGCAGACGGCGCCCGTGCCGCCTGCCGGTGCCGCGCAGTCCTCCGCGCAAACCGCCAGCCCGAGCTCGGCCCAGCCGGGCACCATCGGCTCGATCCGCGAGTCGGACCTCAGCAATTTCCAGAACCAGCAGGCCGCGCCGCCGCCTGCGCCGGCCGCCGCGCCGCAGGCGGCGGCTGCGCCGCCGGCCAGCGCCACCCTGCCCGGCGGCACGCCGCAGCAGCAGTACGACTATGCCTTCGGTCTGCTGCGCCAGGCCAACTACGCCGGCGCCGAAGAGGCCTTCGCCGCTTTCC
Source organism: Kiloniellaceae bacterium (assembly GCA_048268885.1). Taxonomy (GTDB): domain Bacteria; phylum Pseudomonadota; class Alphaproteobacteria; order Kiloniellales; family Kiloniellaceae; genus Pelagibius. The sequence continues at coordinate 7,075 of JBLWUP010000006.1, forward strand.
TGTCGCAGAACCCGGAGCACGGTCTGGCGGGCAACGCCAAGTACTGGCTGGGCGAAACCTATTACGTGCGCGGCAACTACCAGCAGGCGGCAGTGACCTTCGCGGAAGGCTTCGAGGCCTATCCCAACAACTCCAAGGCGCCGGACAACCTGCTGAAGCTCGGCATGTCGCTGGCGTCGCTGGGCAGCACGCAGGATGCCTGCGGCACCTTCGACGTGCTGCTCGACCGCTATGCCGATGCCCCGGCGACCATCCTGTCGCGGGCGCAGCGGGAATCGCAGCGTCTCAGCTGCCCCTGAATTACAGCTGTCCCTGAACCACAGGCCGGGATCTGGCCATGAGTGATGAGCGCCGTCACCGCTGAAGTCTTCGACCGGCTGATGGAGCCGCTGGGGCCCTTCGAGCCCCGGCCCCACGTGGCCGCCGCGGTTTCCGGCGGCGCCGACAGCTTGGCGCTGGCCGTGCTGCTGGCGGACTGGCTGGTCCCGCGCGGCGGCAAGCTGACCGCCTTCACCGTCGATCATGGTCTGCGCGCCGGCTCCGCCGCGGAGGCCGCGGGCGCGGCCCGGGTGCTGAAGCCGCGCGGCATCGCCCATCACATCCTGCGCTGGCGCGGCCCCAAACCGACGGCGTCACGCCAGGCGGCGGCGCGCGCGGCGCGCTACGACCTGCTGCTGAAAGCCTGCGAGGCGCGCGGCATCTTTCACCTGGCCCTGGCGCACCACCTGGAAGACCAGGCGGAGACTTTCCTGCTGCGCCTGGGGCGCGGCAGCGGCCTGGACGGCCTTGCCGCCATGGCGCCGGTCAATGAAACCAACGGCCTGCGCCTGCTGCGCCCGCTGCTGACTCTTTCCAAGACGCAGCTGAAGGAGACGCTGACCGCGCGCGGCCTGGCGTGGGTCGAGGACCCGAGCAATGAGGACGGCGCCTTCGCGCGGGTGCGCCTGCGACGCCTCTTGCCGGAGCTGGCGGGGGAGGGCATGACCCCGGCGCGCCTCGGCAGCGCCACCCAGAACCTCGGCCGTGCCCGCGCGGCCCTGGAGGCCGACGTCGCCGCCGTGCTGGCGCGGGCGGTAAGGCCGGACCCGGCGGGCTTCCTGGATCTCGATCCGGAGGTTCTGCGCCGCGAGAGCCCCGAGGTCTCGCTGCGGGCCCTGGCGCGCAGCCTCATGGCCGTCGGCGGCTGCGACTACACGCCGCGCCTGGAACGCCTGGAGCGTTTGCACGCCTACCTACGAAACGGCCTGGGCAAGGGCGTGACCCTCGGTGGCTGCCGCATCCTGCCCCGCAGATCCGCCTCGGGTGAGGGACGCTGGCTCATCGTGCGGGAGGCCGGGCGCAGCTTGCCGGCGGCCCTCAGTCCCGGGAACGCCCTGCTGTGGGACGGCCGTTTCGAGGTCAGGCTGGCCCGGAACGCCCGGAACAAGGACGCGCCGGCGGCGGAGATGACCGTCGGCCCGCTGGGCGGCGAGGGCTGGCGACGCCTGGCGGCGGCCCTGGAAGCGGCCGGGGAGGGCGCCCGAGCGGCGCGTATTCCTATGCCGGCCCGGGGCGCCTTGCCGGCGATCCGCGACGCCCGGGGCCTCGCGGCGGTGCCACCTGTGGGCTATTTTAGGGACCCGGCGGCGGCCAAGCAGTTGAAAGAATGCCGTTTTGCCCCCACAAATGGGTTAACCGGCCCTGCTTTTACGGTTGTTTAGACCGTAGGGCGCATTATCTTCTACCTAGGGCGGCCAAGCGGCTGCCCGGACGCCTATGGCGTTTGGACGCATAACAGGGGTTAGGCCGTGAATTTCAGCCGGAACGCAGCTCTGTGGATCATCATCGTTCTGCTGCTGTTTGCGTTGTTCAATTTCTTCCAGAGCAACATGAGCCGGGGTCCCCAGCAGGACATCCCCTATTCCACCTTCCTGGACAACGTCCAGAGCGGGCAGGTCAGCAACGTCACCATCCAGGGCAGCGAGATCAGCGGCATCGACAGCAACGGCCGCGCCTTCTCGACGCGCGCGACGGACGACCTCGGCGGTCTGGTCCCGACGCTGCGCGACGGCGGCGTGACCTTCACCGTGAAGCCGGTCGACAACAACAACACCCTGCTGAACATCCTCATCACCTGGTTCCCGATGCTGCTGCTCATCGGCGTGTGGATCTTCTTCATGCGCCAGATGCAGGGCGGCGGCGGCAAGGCCATGGGCTTCGGCAAGTCCAAGGCGCGCCTGCTGACCGAGAAGGTCGGCCGCGTCACCTTCGACGACGTCGCCGGCATCGACGAGGCCAAGCAGGAATTGGAGGAGGTCGTGGAGTTCCTGCGCGACCCGCAGAAGTTCCAGCGCCTCGGCGGCAAGATCCCCAAGGGCTGCCTGCTGGTGGGCCCGCCGGGCACCGGTAAGACCCTGCTGGCCCGCGCCATCGCCGGCGAGGCCAATGTGCCCTTCTTCACCATTTCCGGCTCCGACTTCGTCGAGATGTTCGTCGGCGTCGGCGCCAGCCGCGTGCGCGACATGTTCGAGCAGGGCAAGAAGAACGCCCCCTGCATCATTTTCGTCGATGAAATCGACGCCGTCGGCCGCCATCGCGGCGCCGGCTTGGGCGGCGGCAACGACGAGCGCGAGCAGACCCTGAACCAGCTGCTGGTCGAGATGGACGGCTTCGAGGCCAACGAGGGCGTGATCCTCATCGCCGCCACCAACCGTCCGGACGTGCTGGACCCGGCGCTGCTGCGCCCGGGCCGCTTCGACCGCCAGGTGGTGGTGCCGAACCCGGACATCATCGGCCGCGAGAAGATCCTGAAGGTCCACATGCGCAAGGTGCCGCTGGGCCCCGACGTGGAGCCCAAGACCATCGCGCGCGGCACGCCGGGCTTCTCCGGCGCCGACCTCGCCAACCTGGTGAACGAGGCCGCGCTGCTGGCCGCCCGCGCCAACAAGCGCGTCGTCACCATGGCGGACTTCGAGAACGCCAAGGACAAGGTGATGATGGGCGCCGAGCGCCGCTCCATGGTGATGAGCGAGGAAGACAAGGAGATGACCGCCTACCACGAGGCCGGTCACGCCCTGGTCGGCATGTTCGTGCCGGGCAACGATCCGCTGCACAAGGTCACCATCATTCCGCGCGGCCGCGCCCTGGGCGTCACCATGAACCTGCCGGAATCCGACCGTTACAGCCTGAAGTTCAAGGAAATCACCGCGAAGCTCGCGATGATGTTCGGCGGCCGCATGGCCGAGGAGCTGATCTACGGCACCGAGAACGTCTCCACCGGCGCCAGCAACGACATCCAGCAGGCCACCAACATGGCCCGCTCCATGGTCACCGAGTGGGGCATGAGCGACAAGCTGGGCCGCCTGCGCTACGTCGACAACCAGGAAGAGGTCTTCCTCGGCCACTCCGTGGCGCGCAGCCAGACCATTTCCGGCGCCACGGCCAAGCTGATCGACGAGGAAATCCGCCGCATCATCGAGGAAGCCGAGTCAAAGGCCCGCAAGGTGCTGACCGACCACATGGACGACCTCCATGCGGTGGCCAAGGCGCTGCTCGAATTCGAAACGCTGTCCGGCGCCGAGGTGCAGACCATCATCGACGGCGGCAACATCGACCGCAGCGACGAGACGCCGAGCGGCCCGACAGGACGGCGTTCCTCCGTGCCGACCAGCGGCAAGGCGGCCGGCAAGGACAGCGGTGAATCGCCGGGCGGCCTGGAGCCGGAGCCCCAACCGGGGAGTTAGCCAGCTCCGGCCGACAGCATCAGATCAGGGCCTCCGCCGCGCGGGGGCCCTTTTTCTTTGCCCGTTTCCCCCTTTCTTTGCCCGTTTCCACGGCGGCCCTACCCGGATATAAGCAAGGCATGCTTGGTGAGCTTACCTTGAGGCCGGTCGGTCTGCGCGGCCCTGCGGAGATCGACGCCAAGGCCGAGAACCTTCTCTGCCTTGCCGGCGGCCCCCTCTATTTCAGCCACTGCGAAGCGATCTGGCGCGCCGGGCGTCCGGGCGGCTTTGCGGTGCGGCGCAGCATCCTGCCCTTGGCCGATATCGCGCCCTGGGCCGAGGCCCGCGCCGCCGGGCAGGGTGCCGAGGTGGAGGCCCTGCTGCAGCGCCTGAGCGCGCCCCGCCACCCGCTCGCCGGCCTGTCCCTCGACCGCCCGCGCATCATGGGCATCCTCAACGTGACGCCGGACTCCTTCTCCGACGGCGGCGACCGCGCCGATCCGCAGGTCGCCGTGCGCGACGGCCTGGCCATGCTGGCTGCCGGCGCGGACATCCTGGACGTGGGCGGCGAGTCGACCCGCCCCGGCTCGCAGCCGGTCAGCCTGGCCGAGGAGCGGGCCCGGGTGCTGCCGGTGGTCGAGGCTCTGGCCAAGGCCGGCGCCATCGTCTCCATCGACACCCGCCACGCGGCCATCATGGCCGAGGCGGTGGCCGCCGGCGCGGCCGTCATCAACGACGTGACGGCGCTGGAAGGCGACCCGGAAAGCCTCGCCGCGGCGGCGGAGGCCGGCGTGCCGGTGATCCTCATGCACATGCAGGGCGAGCCGCAGACCATGCAGGCCAACCCGACCTATGACTCGGCGGCGCTGGACATCTACCGCTACCTGGCGGAGCGTCTGGAGGCCTGCGCGGCGGCGGGCATCGATCCCGGCCAGGTGGTGGTCGACCCGGGCATCGGCTTCGGCAAGACGCTCCACCACAACTTGCAGCTCTTCGAGCAGCTCGCCCTGTTCCAGGGGCTCGGCACGGCGGTCCTGCTGGGCGCCAGCCGCAAGAGCTTCATCGCCAAGCTGGCGCCGCCCGTCCAGGGAGAGGCCGCCGCCCCCAAGCAGCGCCTCGCGGGGTCCCTGGCCGCGGCGCTCTTCGGCCTGCAGCGCGGGGTGCAGATCCTCAGGGTCCACGACGTGGCCGAGACCAGTCAGGCCGTCGCCGTGTGGCAGGCCGCCAGCGCGGTGCCGCCGCCCGTCGATGAAGCGGAGAGCCGGGCGGACAGGGCCGGATCTGCCCTGCTATAACGAAATCGCCAGACTTTCCTGCTAGAAAAGCTGAGCTGCTGAACCAGGACGCTCGTGATGACACGCAAACTTTTCGGAACCGACGGCATCCGCGGCACCGCCAACGAGGAGCCGATCACCGCCGAGACCGCCCTGGCCGTGGCCAAGGCCGCCGGCCGCCAGTTCCTGCGCGGCGACCACCGGCATACCGTGGTGATCGGCAAGGACACGCGGCTTTCCGGCTACATGCTGGAGCCCGCCATGGCCGCCGGCTTCATCTCCGTGGGCATGGACGTGGTGCTGCTCGGCCCGCTGCCGACGCCCGCCGTCGGCATGCTGACCCGCTCCCTGCGCGCCGACCTGGGCGTCATGATCTCGGCCTCGCATAATCCTTACCAGGACAACGGCATCAAGCTGTTCGGCCCGGACGGCTTCAAGCTGTCCGACGAGGTCGAGCACGAGATCGAGGCGCGCATCGACAACGGCACGGGCAAGGTGGCCCCCTCGCATCAGCTCGGCCATGCCCAGCGCCTCGACGACGCGCTCGGCCGCTACATCGAGTTCGTGAAGGGCAGCTTTCCGCGCGGCCTGCGCCTGGACGGCCTGAAGGTGGTGGTGGACTGCGCCAACGGCGCCGCCTACCGCGTCGCGCCCAAGGTGCTCTACGAGCTGGGCGCCGAGGTGGTGCCGATCGGCGTCTACCCCGACGGCTTCAACATCAACCAGCGCTGCGGCGCGACCGATCCCGGGCGCATGCAGGAAGCGGTGGTGACCCACGGCGCCGACTTCGGCGTCGCGCTGGACGGCGATGCCGACCGCGCCATCATGGCCGACGAGAAGGGCAACGTGGTCGACGGCGACCAGATCATGGCGCTGGTGGGCCGCTCCTGGCTGCAGGAAGGACGCCTCACCGGCGGCGCGGTGGTGGCCACGGTGATGTCGAACCTGGGCCTGGAACGCTTCCTGGGCGACCTCGGCGTCACCCTGGTGCGCACGCCGGTCGGCGACCGCTACGTGGTGGAGAAGATGCGCGCCGGCGGCTACAACGTCGGCGGCGAGCAGTCGGGCCACATCGTGCTGTCGGACTTCGCCACCACCGGCGACGGCATCATCGCCGCCCTGCAGGTGCTGGCCGTGGTGGTCCAGGCCGGCAAGCCGGCCAGCGAGGTGACGCGCCTCTTCGAGCCTCTGCCGCAGCTGCTGCGCAACGTGCGTTTCAACGGCGGCGCGCCGCTGGAGGACGATCAGGTGCAGGCGGCGATCCGCGCCGGCGAAGACCGCCTGGGCAACGCCGGGCGGCTGGTGATCCGCAAGTCGGGCACCGAGCCGCTGATCCGCGTCATGGCCGAGGGCGAGGACGAAACGCTGGTCGACCAGGTGGTCGGCGACATCTGCCAGACGATTGAGACTCGGGCGGGTTAGCACGGGGCCGGCTGAAGCGGCGCCACAAGGAGGCGGGGGGAAGCAATGCTGGCGGCCTTGACGGCCCTGCTGCTGTGCCAGCTCGTCGGCGAGACGGTGGTGCGTCTCCTCGATCTGCCGCTGCCCGGCCCGGTGCTGGGCCTGGTGCTGCTGCTGGGCCTTCTGGCCCTTCGCAGAGTCATTCAGGAGCGCAATGGCGTTCAGGGGCGCAAGGGCATCCCCGGCGAGCTCGCACCGACCGCCAACGGTCTGCTGAAACACCTTTCACTGCTCTTCGTGCCCGCCGGCGTCGGCGTGCTGCAGCACCTTCAGCGTATTCAGGCGGAGTGGCTGGCCATCGCCGCGGCGCTGCTGGTCAGCTCGGTCGCCACCATCGTGGTCACCGCCGTGGTCATGCGCGCCATGATGCGCCTGATGAAGCTCGACGATGACGGGAGAGAGACCTCGTGATCGCCGAATTCACCGACATCTGGGTCTACCTGCGCACCGGGCCGCTCTTGTGGCTGACGGCGACCCTGGCGGCCTACGTTGTGGCGCAGTGGCTCTACGAGCGGGCGGGCCTGAACCCGCTGCTGAACCCGGTGGCCATCGCCGTGGTGCTGCTGGCCGCGCTGCTGACGCTCACCGGCACCGACTATCAGACGTACTTCGAGGGCGCGCAGTTCGTGCACTTCCTGCTGGGGCCGGCGACCATCGCGCTGGCTGTGCCGCTGTACAGCCACTTCGGCAAGGTGCGCGCGGTCATCGTGCCCATGCTGGTGGCGCTGCTCTGCGGCGCGGTCACGGCGGTGGGGACGGCGGTGGGCGTCGCCGCCCTGCTCGGCGCCAGCTTCGAAACGCTGGCCTCGCTGGCGCCCAAGTCGGTCACCACGCCGATCGCCATGGGCATCTCGGAGCGCATCGGCGGCCTGCCGTCGCTGACCGCGGTGCTGGTGATCCTGACCGGCATCCTGGGCGCCATGTTGGCCACGCCGGTGCTGAACCTGCTCGGCATCACCGACTGGAAGGCGCGCGGCTTCGCCGCCGGGGTGGCGGCGCACGGCATCGGCACCGCGCGGGCCTTTCACGTCAGCGAGGTGGCCGGCACCTTCGCCGGCATCGCCATGGGGCTGAACGGCCTGGTGACCGCCTTCCTGGTGCCGCTGCTGATCGAGTGGGTGCGCTAGGCGCTTCGGAAGTCTGCTCCTGACCTCGCCTCAGACCTCGCAGGATCCCCTCTTGAGCCCTTTTCGATAGCGATGGAGCGTCAGGCGTTGAAAGCCTTGTAACAGGCCGGGACGTGGGGGTGAAGGTGGGCCCCGGCAGCGCCCCTGCCGGCCCCGGCCTTCGCCTCAGCCGCGCGTCCGGGACGGTGCCGGAGCCCAATCGCCGCTTATCGAGTGAGCCAGCTTTCCAGGCAAATTTGAACGGCAAATCAGGGGATTGTCCGATTTGCGGGCAAGATTGTCCGAAAATCGTGCATCGCGTTAACGCCAATGTCCGCTTGCCCGGTCAAGTTAGGGGCGTATGTTTTCAGCCGATGGTTTATTTGCGCCGCCAACCATTCAGCTTCCTTCTGGCCGTTCTGCTCCTGATGGCTCTTCCGGCGCCGCGCGCCGTTGCCGAGGGGGCGGCGCCGGCCTGTCCGGAATCCGGCACGACCGCCGTGAACCTGCTCTCGCCGTCCCCGGAAGGCCGGGTGCGATCGCTGGCGGCGGAGTACTTCTCCGACCCCGACGGCAGCGTCGGCGCGGCAGGCATCGTGGTGCGGGATTTCCGGCCCGGCCCCTGCGACGGCATCTTCCCCGCACCGCCGCCCGGCGAGGCCCTCTGGCTGCGCTTCACGGCCGCCAGGCCCGAAGGCGGCGGGGGCCGGGCAAACGGAGCTGCCTGGGCCGTTGTCTTCGCCGAGACCATCTTCGACGAGGTGACCCTCCTCGAACAACACGGCGGGGCGGTTGTTCCGCAGCTGCGCAAGGGCCGGACCGTTCCCCCGGATCAGCGCCTGGGTGTTCCGGTGAAGACCGTCCTCACGCTGGACACCGCGCCCGGCCAGCAGAAGACCTACTACCTGCGCCTCTCGGGCACCTTCAACCCCTCGGTGACGCCGCTTGTCGGGCCGGCGGACCTGTTCCAGTCGTGGTCGGCGCTGTCGATGGCGATGTCGGCGGTCTTCCTTGGCTTCGTGACGGCGTTCGCCCTGATCAGCGTCATTCTGTTCCGCCACATCGAGCCGCGCTTCTTCAAGTACTACCTGCTCTACATGCTCTGCCAGTTCGGCTATCCCTTTTTCTTCGATGGCTGGTTCAGCCAGATCTTCGGTTCCACCCTGCCGGTGACCGTCCTGATGCGCGCGGCGGACTTCTGGGCCGCCCTGGCCGTGTTCGCCAACATCCAGTACTGCCGCGTCCTGCTGGAGATCGACGCGGACACGCGGTGGCGGCGCGGACTGCTCTCGGCGCTGGCGGCGGCAACGCTTGCCACCGGGGCCCTCGCCGTCTTCGATCCCTGGAACTGGGCCGAGCCGCTGCACCTCGCCTACTTCAGCTGTCCGATCGTCCTGCTGGGCGTCTGCCTGTTGAAGCTGCGCGAAGGGCTGCCACAGGCAAAGCCGATCCTGGGATCGCTGCTGTCGCTCACCCTGGGCCTCTTCGCCGCCTTCTATTTCTTTTACAATCCGATCGCCATCGCCGCGGCGGAATCCGCATTCGACCTCGTGCTGGCGCAGCCGACGGACTGGGCCTTCTACTTCGCCATTCTGGGCGAGGTGGCGTTCATGGCGCTGGCCATCTCGATCATGATGAAGTCGATTCGGGTGCAAAGGCAGGCGGCGCTTCGGGATGCGGCGGCGGCGCGCCGGACCGCCGATGCGCACGCCGCAGCGCTGCAGGCGAGCGGCGAGCGGATCGATGCGCTGGAGGCGAGCCTGCGCGAGCAGGTGCAGGACCAGCGCGCCACGCCTGGCTGGCCGTCTTTCGCCCGGGCCGCGGCCGGGCTGGTGCGCGAAAATATGACCGAAGAGAGTTTCGGCAGCCGGCACTTGGCGGCCGCCTTGGGCATGAGCGAGAAAACTCTCGGACGCCGCCTGAAGGAGGACTGCGGCCTGTCGCCGGCCGCCCTGATCCGCGCCGTTCGCCTGGACCACGCCCGGGAACTCATCTCTCAGCGCCGGTCCGCCACGGTCGCGCAGGTCGCCTACGCCTGTGGGTTCGCCAGCGCCGGCCATTTCGCCAAGCTGTACCGGCAGCACTTCGGCGAATCGCCGAGCGATTCCCTCAAGGCCACGAAAGCCGCCCCGCGGCCCCTGGCCGAAACGGGAGAGTAGAGACCGGCACCGCGTTGCCGGCTGTCACCACGTTGCGGCCCTACACCACGTCCCTGAAGCTGTAGGCGGGGCCTTCCTGAAGCTGCTCGGCCAGGATGGAAAGGCCGCGGCGCAGTTCCTGGCGGTCGCGCGGCGGGCCGAAGCAGACGCGCACCGCCGGCGCGCTTTCGCGGCGCCCGACCATGAAGGGGTCGCTGGGGGTCACCATGACACCGCGTTTTTCCGCCTCGGCGGCGAACTCGTTGGAGCGCCAGGGCTCGGGCAGGCGCAGCCAGAGGAAGTTGGCGCCCTCCGCGCAGTCGATGTCCCAGCCGGCCAGGGCCTCGCGGGCAATGGCGCTGCGCGCTTGCGCTTCGCGTTTGCGCGCGGCGCTGACCTCGGCGCCGACGCCGCTGCGGATCAGCTCGGCGGCGATCTCGGCGGTCAGCGGGCAGGCCATCCAGCAGGTGCTGTGCACCGCGCCGCCGACGCGCTCGCGCGCCTTTTCCGGCGCGACGACGTAGCCGATGCGCAGGCCCGGCGAGACGGTTTTCGACAGGCCGGCAATGTAGAAGCCCAACTCCGGCACGTGGGCGGAGAGCGGGGCCGGTTCTTCACCGTCCAGGAAGCCGAAGGTGTCGTCTTCGGCAATCGCCACGCCATGGCGCCGGGCGACCTCCGCCAGCTCGCGGCGGCGTGCCTCCGGCATCGTCAGGCTGGTCGGATTGTGCTGGTTGGGACAGAGGTAGAGCGCCTTCACGTCGTGGCTGCGGCAGGCTTCTTCGAAGGCGTCGGGCAGCGGGCCGTCGGCATCGCGCGCCAGACCGTCGAGGCGCAGGCCGAGCAGACGCGCCAGGCTGCGGATCCCGGGATATGTCAGGGAATCGCAAACGATGTGGTCGCCCGGCCGCGTCACCGCGGCCAGCACCACCAGCACCCCGTGGTGCGCGCCGGCGGTGACCGTGAGCTGTTCGGGATCGACCGCATAGCCGCCCCGGCTGATCCACGCGGCGCCGGCCTCCCGGTGTTCCAGCAGCCCGCGCTGGGTCTGATAGCTCATCATCTCCATGGCCCGCGGGCTGGCGGCCACGCGCGCCATGACTTCGCCGATGGCGCTTTCGTTGGCGCAGGGCATGGGCGGCGCCGAGCGCATGTGAATGGTGCCCGGCGCGGTGTCGTGCCAGCGGTGCAGCTGGTCGCTGTTTGCCGGCACGTTCACGAAGGTGCCGCGGCCGACCTCGCCGGAGGTGAGGCCGCGCCGCTCCGCCTCGGCATAGGCGCGGCTCACGGTGCCGACGGTCACCCCCAGGTGCCAGGCCAGGTCGCGGTGGGTCGGCAGGCGGTCGCCCGCCTTCAGCTTGCCGGCGGCGATATCCCGGGCCAGGGCGTCGGCGATGGCCTGGTAGCGCGGGCCGGAGATCTCTTCGAGCTGGGGAGTCCATTTTGTCATGGTGACAATAATACAATTGACCCCATGGGGATGCAACAACTAAGACAATGTGCAGGAGATAAATCGATACAATTTCCTTCTGGAGGAGGGAAAAATGGTGACAATTTCAAGAAACGCCCCGGCGGCACGGCTTCCCGGCCGCTGGCGGGGCAACACCCAGGGCCTGGCCAAGCGGCTGGCCTTGAAGGCCGTGACCCTGTTAATCGTCTGGCAGCAGCGCCTGGAGGACCGGGAAGTCCTGCGGCTGATGAACGAGGCCCGGCTGCGCGACATCGGCGTGACCCGTGCCGAGGCGCTGTGCGAAAGCGAAAAACCCTTCTGGCGTGTTTGAGGAAGCGAAAGCGATGACCGAGATCAGCCTCTATCAGGTGGATGCCTTCACCGACGCCGTCTTCGGCGGCAATCCGGCGGCGGTCTGTCCCCTGGACGCGTGGTTGCCGGACGCGACCCTGCAGACCGTCGCGGCGGAGAACAATCTCTCGGAGACGGCCTTCTTCGTGCCGAACGGCGCCGGCTACCACCTGCGCTGGTTCACGCCGGCCGTGGAGGTCGATCTCTGCGGCCATGCCACGCTGGCCTCGGCCTATGTGATCGCGCAACACATCGACCCAGAGGCGCAGACCATCCATTTCGACTCCGCCAGCGGGCCGTTGACGGTGACGCGCGACGGCGATGTCTTCACGCTCGATTTTCCCAGCGAAGCGCCCGCACCCTTCGACGACGGCGGCAAGGTCGCCGCGGCTCTCGGGTTCGCGCCGCAGGACGTGCTGAAGGCGCCGAAGGTCGACGGCGGCAAGCTGATGGCGGTGCTGGCCGGCGAGGCCGAGGTGCGCGGCGCCGATCCGGACCTGGCGCAGGTGAAGGCGTTGCCCGGCGACGGCCTCATTATCACGGCGGAAGGCGAGAGCTGCGATTTCGTTTCGCGCTACTTCGCGCCGCACGCCGGCATTCCGGAAGACCCGGTCACCGGCTCGGCGCACTGCGTCCTCACGCCCTACTGGGCGGCGCGGCTCGGCAAGGCAAAGATGGAGGCGCGGCAGATCTCGGCGCGGCTCGGCAAGCTGACGGTCGAGGACAAGGGCGCGCGCACGCTGATCTCCGGCAAGGTCGCCCCCTATCTCGAGGGCCGCATCCGCGTGTAAACTGCCGGTCGTCCGAATAAGAACGACCGATCAGGAGACCGCATGCCAGGAGAGCCCACGACCGACAAGCCGACACCACCCGCGCTCGATCCGACCACCCTGGAGGCCCGCAGCGGGTCGTCCTATCCCGAGCCCTGGGGCTCTGCCTGCGGCGCCCGCGAGAAGCGCGCCCTGGGGGACGTCTTCGGCCTCACGGCCTTCGGCGTCAACCTGGTGCGCCTGCCGCCGGGCGCGCCGTCGTCCCAGCGCCACTGGCATTCCCACGAGGACGAGTTCGTCTACGTGCTGGAAGGCGAACTCACTCTCATCACCGATGCCGGTGAGCAGGTCCTGACGCCGGGCATGGTCTCGGGCTTTCCCGCCGGCAAGGAAGACGGCCACCAGATGGTGAACAGGGGCCAGGATTGGGCCGTCTATCTGGAGGTCGGCAACCGTTCGGACCAGGACGAGTGCAACTACCCGGACATCGATCTTTTCCTCAACGCGGCCAAGGACGGCCCGCGCCGTTTCCGTCACAAGAACGGCGAGCCTTACTGATGGCGCCAAGGGGAGCAAAGGTGACGCTAGCCGCCGCCGGCGCGGCGGACCTGGACGACGTCCGCGCGCTGTTCCGCGAATACGCCGCCTGGCTGCAGGTCGACTACTGCCTGCAGGACTTCGAGTCCGAGTTGGCCGGCCTGCCGGGCGCCTATGCGCCGCCGGCGGGCGGTCTCTGGATCGCGCGCGTCGACGGCGAAGCGGCCGGTGTCGTCGGACTCTGGCCGCTGGACGGCAAGGCGGCGGAAGGCGGCTGCGAGATGAAGCGGCTCTGGCTGCGCGATGCTTATCGCGGGCACGGCCTCGGACGCCGTCTGGCGGAGGCGGCGGTGGCGGGCGCGAAGGCCGGCGGCCACAAGCGCATGGTGCTGGAGACGCTGGACTTCATGACCGCCGCGCGGCGCCTTTACGCAGAGCTCGGATTCCGGGAAGTGCCGGCGGGGGAAGCGCCTGCTAATGTCCACCGGCTTGAATGCGACCTGACCCTGGCCGCCTCCGCCTGAGGCGGCCGCCACTTTCTCTTTCTTCCGCAGACCAGAGGCGCTTTTACCGTGCAGGATCTCTATTTCGACGACTTCGAAGCGGGCCAGGAATTCACCAGCAAGGGCGCGACCCTCAGCGAGTCGCAGATCCTCGACTTCGCCCTGCTCTACGATCCGCAGCCCTTCCACCTGGATGTGAACGCGGCGGCGGAGGGGCCTTTCGCCGGCCTCATCGCCTCCGGCTTCCAGACCCTGGCCGTCGCCTTTCGCCTGTTCTATCAAGAGAAGGTGATCAACGCCTGCTCCATGGGCTCGCCCGGCCTCGACGAGCTGCGCTGGCTCCGCCCCGTGCGCCCCGGCGACACGATCAAGGTGAAAGGGAGCGTGCGCGAGACGCGTCCCTCGCGCTCCAAGCCCGACCGCGGCACAGTGATCATGGACTACGAAGTCACCAACCAGCACGGCGAAGCGGTGATGACCTTCACCGCCATCCACATCTTCGCGCGCAAGCCGGGGTGAGTGGCTTCTTGAGACTGGACCAAATTCAGTCTATATTTAGTCCTCTCCAAGACGGGTGAGGGTGCGCGATGAAGTTCTCCAGTCAAATCAAGCCGATCAGCTATCTGAAGGCCAATGCGGCGAAAGTCGTTGACGGGCTGGCCGAGACCGGGGAGCCGCTGGTTATCACCCAGAACGGTGAGGCCAAGGCAGTTATCCAGGATGTGAAAAGTTACGAACAGACGCAGGAAACCCTGGCGCTGCTGAAAATCCTGGCGCTCGGTAACCGGCAAGTGGAAGACGGGCGTGTGCATAGCGCCAAAACCGCCATCGCGTCGCTGCGCAAAAAGCACGCCCGCTAATGTCCTTCGGTGTTGTCCTTACCGACGATGCCTTGCGCGACCTCGATGATCTGTGCAGCTACCTCGCGGAGCACGACTCCCCGAACGCCGCTGCCCATGTGCTCGATCTCATCGAAGCGGCGCTGGCAGGCCTTGCAGACTTGCCGGAACGGGGGCGGCAGCCGCGTGAACTGGCGGATCTCGGTATCACCGAGTTTCGCGAGATATTCTTCAAGCCCTACCGGCTGATCTATCACATAGAAAAGCGGCGGGTTGTCGTCTACCTGATCGCCGATGGACGGCGCGATATGCAGAGCCTCTTGGTCCGACGGATGCTTGGGTCCTAGAATTTTATATCAGAAAGACCGGCACCAGCGCCGAGATGAAGGGGCTGAGCAGGGCCACGACATCCTGCAGCAGTTTCACCTGACGTCCGCCGGCGCCCGCCTCGGCGGTTTCCGCCGCGTCGCGTCCTTCGAGGTGCTTCAGGTAGGCGACGCAGGGCAGGTAGGCGAGCACGAGGCTCAGTGAGAAGACGCCGCCCCAGTAAAGCCCGACTCCCTGCGCCAGATGGTCGATCGTGACGAAGGCGGCGGAGTCGTCGGCCAGGCCCGCCGTGGGCCAGGTGAGCCAGGCGGCCATGGTGATGACGATGGAGACCAGCACCGCGGCGGCGGCCAGCAGCAGTTCGTGCAGGTCGGCGTGGCGTTCGCGCGACGACAATGGCCGGCCCTGGTTCAGGTCCTGGGTCGCGCCGATGGCCGCGCGGCTGGCCAGCGCCAGCACCAGGGCGACCGTGGCGGCGGAGAAGAGGGCGTTCACCACCTGGCGGATGGTGGCGAAGGTCGTCGTGACCTTGATGCCACCGACGGTCCAGCTCCCCAGCGTCGGCTCCAGCACCGGATTCTGCAGCACCTCGCGCGACACGTCGGAGCCGCTGGCGACGATGGCGGTGACGAAGGCCAGCGCGGCCACGGCGATGAGCAGCCAGCGGCGCAGCGGCTCGGCTTCCTTCATGATCTTGGTGAGCGCCAGCAGCGTCGCGCCGGCCGAGGCGAAGATGGCGAAGACCACGCTGACGATCCAGGCGAGGCGCGCGTGCAGCGCCTCGGCGCGCAGCGTCGGGTCGTCGGCCGCGGGCAGCAGGCCCGCTAGCAGGTTGTCGGGGATGTCCGCGTTCATCGCGCGGAAGAAGGCCGCCGCGCCGATGAGCAAGGCCACTTCCCCCGCCACCAGGAAGGCGGCGAAGAGCAGCGGCCGGGTCAGGCGCCGGTCTGCGGGGGCGGGCGCGTTCGTCATGGCGGGAAAGGTCGAGACCTCCGGAGACGGCGGGTCAGGGGACAGCAAATTTTACAACAGGAACCTATCCCGTCAGTGTGAACTCTCTGCGGCGGGCTGTACAGCCGCGGTGCTGTGCTCTTTTGGGGGAAGCCAGTCGGAAGTCTGGCGTTATGGCTCGGTCATGCAGCGCAGGCAGGCTTGGCGAAGTTCTTCCAGGTTGCGCGCGTAGCGCAACACATGCTCGAGGTGGCCGATCTCCCGGGTCGTCGCCCCGTCATTGGTGCCGTCCGGGATTTTGAGCAGGCGCGTGCCAAATAGGATGGGCTCCTGGAGTGCGGCCCTGTCGAGCGGATGGAGTGTCTCGAACCCATTCAGCATTTTCCACGCGGCCGGGCTGATCAGGGTCTCATGCTCGAAGAGATCGAAGGCCGCATCTTTATCCTCTGGAGAGTCGAAATCTCCTGAGATATAGCGGTTGTCGTTGCGCAGCAGCTCGTAGAGTTCGGCAATGCGCGGCAGGAGTTCCTTGTTCATCACTGAAACCACATCTGCCGGACCAGATCGCGCGACAGCGGGTCGAAGTGCAGCACGAAGGACTCGTCACTTCCGATCCACGGTACCTCGTCCATTCTCCTGCCGGGCTTGCTGTCGTCGTAGTGATAGACGTTGGCGATGACCAGCCCTGCTTCATAGTCGAGGCGGGACTTCGTGATGACCACCCTGTAGGCCGACCGGGGCCAGCCCTCAGTTGCGGCAACATGAGCGTGCACAGCCTCGGCAACCCAGACAAAGTTGCGCCCTATAAAGCGAGACTCAGTAAGACTCGCCAGTAGCAGGGCGAGCCGATCGAGCGCCCGCTCGTCCAGGTCCGCATCTCTGTCTGGAAAACGCAGTCCGCCGGTCTTGTCGATGAAGGCCGTCCTGCCGTCGGGATAGCGGATGCGGACGCGCACCATCGCTTCGTCCAGCGGCGGCCCGGCGGGTGCGCGCTCAATGACGGCGAGGACCTCCTTGAGGCGCAAGTCGCTGGGGTGAACCTCCACTGTCTTATCCGATGCCCCGGCAATGTTCTCCGGCGTCACCGCGATGAAGGTTTCGAAGTTGAAGGGGATGTAGTTGATCTCGAACCTTCCTTCTGCGGCCGCGACGGCGCCGGCCGACAGCGGCGCGGCGGCTAGGATGAGGACGAAGACCAGGCGGCGGATCACGTTGGGCCCCCAGGGTGACTAATCTCCAGGTTGAGAGACAGTATTGCCGAGACCGCTTGCGGATGCCAGGGGGCGGGGCAGGGTGGCGGGCCACTGGCGAGGGCCGGGAACCGCCATTTCCTGACTCTCCGGTCAAGTTTCCCATGTGCGACGCTTTGGCGCCGGAAAGCGGCGGATCAATAATTGACGCGGTGCAGCACGGTGCTAGTATCCCGCCGCGCGCGCGTCCGGAATACTTTAAAGACCAGGGCGCTTGCGCCACCTTCGACCTCTTTCGACCAAGGAGCCGCCTTATGAACGCCGTCCGCCCGGCCAATCGGCCTGGGAACCCTTGCTTTTCCTCAGGACCCTGCGCAAAGCGCCCGGGTTGGTCCCTGGGTGCTCTGAGCGAGGCGGCGTTGGGTCGATCTCATCGCGCCAAGGTGGGGAAGACGAAGCTGGCCGAGGTGATCGAGCGCTCCAAGCAGATCCTCGGCATGCCGGCGGACTACCGCCTGGGCATCGTGCCGGCCTCCGACACCGGTGCCGTCGAGATGGCGATGTGGTCGCTGCTGGGCCCGCGCGGCGTCGACGTGCTGGCCTGGGAGAGCTTCGGCAAGGGCTGGGCGACCGACGCCGCCAAGCAGCTGAAGCTGACCGACCTGAACATCCTCGAAGCCGGCTACGGCGCACTGCCGGACCTGGGCCAGGTGTCTTTCGACCGCGATGTCGTCTTCACCTGGAACGGCACCACATCCGGCGTGAAGCTGCCGGACGGCGACTGGATCCCGGCCGACCGCCAGGGCCTGACGATCTGCGACGCCACCTCGGCGGCCTTCGCCATGGAGCTGCCCTGGGACAAGCTGGATGTCGTCACCTGGTCCTGGCAGAAGGTGCTGGGCGGCGAGGCGGCCCACGGCATGCTGGCGCTCAGCCCGCGCGCCGTCGAGCGCCTGGAGAGCTTCACGCCCGAGCGGCCGTTGCCGAAGATCTTCCGCCTCACCAAGGGCGGCAAGCTGATCGAAGGCGTGTTCAAGGGCGAGACCATCAACACCCCCTCCATGCTGGCGGTGGAAGACGCGCTCGACGCCTTGAAGTGGGCCGAGGAGATCGGCGGCCTCAAGGCGCTGATGGCGCGCTCCGAGGCGAGCCTTAACGCCGTGGCCGACTGGGTCGCCGCCTCCGACTGGGCCGACTTCCTGGCCGAGACGCCGGAGACCCGTTCCTGCACTTCGATCTGTCTGAAGATCGTCGACCCCTGGTTCCTGTCCCTGGACGGCGACGCCCAGGCCGCGGCGGCCAAGCGCATCGCCTCCCTGCTGGAGGAAGAGGGCGTGGCCTACGACATCGGCGGCTACCGCGACGCGCCGGTCGGCCTGCGTCTGTGGGGCGGCGCCACGGTGGAGCCTTCCGACATGGCGGCCCTGCTGCCCTGGCTGGACTGGGCCTACGGTGCGGTGAAGACGGAGAAGGCAGCCGCCTGAGCGGCATCCAACCATCACAGTCGTCTGCATGAAAATCGCGGATGCGCCCCGACCCCGATGCAGCGGGTGAAATCGGCGCGCCGCCAAGAGAGGTTTAAACCGACATGCCAAAGGTATTGATTTCAGACAAGTTGAGCCCGCGCGCCGCGGAAATCTTCAAGGAGCAGGGCGTCGAGGTCGACGTGAAGACCGGCATGTCGCCGGAGGAGCTGAAGGCCTGCATCGGCGACTACGACGGCCTGGCCATCCGCTCGGCCACCAAGGTGACGGCGGAGATCATCGCCGCCGCCGACAACCTGAAGGTCGTCGGCCGCGCCGGCATCGGCGTCGACAACGTCGACATTCCAGCGGCCACCGGGCGCGGCATCGTGGTGATGAACACGCCCGACGGCAATTCGATCACCACCGCCGAGCACACGATCTCTCTCATGATGTCGCTGGCCCGCCAGATACCGGCCGCCGACCGCTCGACCCAGGACGGCAAGTGGGAGAAGTCGCGCTTCATGGGCGTCGAGCTGACCGGCAAGACGCTGGGCGTCATCGGCTGCGGCAACATCGGCGCCATCGTCGCCGACCGTGCGCACGGTTTGAAGATGAAGGTCATCGCCTACGATCCCTTCCTGTCGCCGGACCGCGCGCGCGACCTGAACGTGGAGAAGGTGGAGCTGGACGATCTGCTGACGCGCGCCGACTTCATCACCCTGCACGTGCCGATGACCGACCAGACCCGCGGCATCATCGACGCGGCGGCCATCGCCAAGACCAGGCCCGGCGTACGCATCATCAACTGCGCGCGCGGCGGCCTGGTGGTGGAAGAAGACCTGAAGGCGGCCATCGAGTCCGGCCACGTCGCCGGCGCGGCGCTGGACGTCTTCACCGTCGAGCCGGCCAAGGAGAACATCCTGTTCGGTATGGACGAGATCGTCGCGACGCCGCATCTGGGTGCCTCCACGACGGAAGCGCAGGAAAAGGTGGCGCTGCAGATCGCCGAGCAGATGTCGGCCTACCTGATGACCGGGGCCATCACCAACGCGCTCAACATGCCCTCGCTCTCGGCGGAGGAAGCCAAGCGCCTGAAGCCCTACATGCAGCTGGCCGAGCAACTCGGCAGCTTCGCCGGGCAGCTCACCCATACGGGCCTGAAGGCGATCACCATCGAATACGAAGGCGACGTCGCGCACCTCAACACCCGGCCGTTGACGCAGGTGGCGCTCTGTGGCCTGCTGACTCCGATGCTCGACACGGTCAACATGGTGAATGCGCCGCATGTGGCGCGCGAACGCGACATCGACGTGGCCGAGGTCAAGCACGAGCGCGACTGCGACTACCAGACCCTCATCCGGCTGACCGTCACCACCGAGCGCGGCGAGCGCAGCCTGGCCGGCACCCTCTTCGGCGGCGACAAGCCGCGCCTGGTCGACATCAAGGGCATTTCCGTCGAGGCGGCTTTGATGCCGCACATGCTCTACATCACCAACGAAGACAAGCCGGGCTTCATCGGTGCCCTGGGCACCACGCTGGGCGACGCCGGGGTCAACATCGCCACCTTCCACCTGGGCCGCGCGGTGCAGGGACAGGACGCCATCGCGCTCTTGGAACTGGACGGGCAGATCGATGCCCAGACTTTGGAGAAGGTGCGTGCCCTGCCGCACACCAAGCAAGCGGAAGCCCTGCGCTTCTAAGCTGCCGGCCGCCGTTTTCGCGCTGCTCGGCGCCGTCCTCTTCGGGGCGCTGCCGGGCGGCGCCCCGACCGTCAGCCTTGCGGCCGATGGGATTCAGAGCCTGGAAGCCCTCGGCTTCCGGCCCTTTTTCGCCGAACCCTCCTCTCAGATGAAGGTCGAGGTGCGCCCGGTCACGCGGCCGGCCTCTGCGCTGCCCGACGGCCAGCCCGCCATTGCCGGCGCGGGCGGCTGGGGCCGCATCGCCGAAGCCTGGCTCGTCGCGCCGACGTCGCGCTACGACCACGGCGTGCTGGGCGACGCCATCGAGGCAGGGGGGCTGCTGCTGCGGCTCACCGACGGCAGCGAGCGGCAGCTGCTGCTGCCCGAGGATCAGGTCTTCGAGGATCTGCGTCCGCGTCTCGCCGATCTCGACAAAGACGGCGAGCCGGAGGTCATCGTCGTGCGCTCCTCCCTGCAACATGGCGCGGTGCTCACCGTCTACGGCCTGGTCGGCGACGAACTGCAACTGGTCGCCGAGGGGCCGCAGAACCTCACCGCGCACCGCTGGCTCAACCCCATCGGCGCCGCCGACTTCGACGGCGACGGCGACATCGAAGTGGCCTACGTCGAGACGCCGCACATCGGCGGTATCCTGCGCATTGTTTCCCTGCAGGGCGACAGGCTGGTGGAGGAGGTTTCCTGGGCCGGTTTCTCCAACCACCTCATCGGGTCGCGCGAGCTGGGCCTCTCCGCCATTCTCGACTTCGACGAGGACGGCCTGCCGGAGATTTTCCTGCCTTCGGCGCGGCGGCGCTCCATCCGCGTCATGCGCTACGAGGACGGCGAACTGAAGCTGCTGGGGCGCGACTTCTACGACGCGCAGATCGTCGGCGACTTCCGCCTGGAGGACCTGGACGGCAACGGCATGGTCGAGGTGATCTTTCAACTCGACGACGGTTTGGAAGTGCGGCTGTACCGCTGACAGCCTTTCCTGGTTCACATGCTTCGAGACGCACGCGTTGCGTGCTCCTCAGCATGAGGTCGGTGACTGGGTCCTCATCCTGAGGAGGGCCGTAGGCCCGTCTCGAAGGATGTGCGGGCGGAAGGGCCCTCAGCGGGCCTCTTCCAGCTTCCGATGCGCCAAGACGGCGATGCGCCGCACCGCGATCATCGACAGCACCACCGCGGCGACGAAGACGTAGAGTCCGGCGTGGATCTCCACGTCGGTGACCAGCGACAGCTTGATCACCACGACCAGGATGGCGATGACGAAGACGTCGAGCATCGACCAGCGGCCGACCGCCTCGACCCAGTGGAGCGCGCGGCGCACGCGCGGGTCGTCGACCTTCAGGCGGCTCCAGGCGAGCCAAGCGAAGACCAGCTTGCCGACCGGCAGCACCACGGTGAACAGCACGATGAGCACGAAGATGGCGTAGTCGCCGCTCTCCAGCAGGCGGAAGGCGCCGGTCAGGATGGAGACCTCGTCGTAGAATACCAGCAGGCTGCGCACGGTCATCACCGGCAGCAGCCAGCCGGCGGCCAGCGCGGCCGCCGAAGCCAGCAGCAAGAGGCCTATAAAACGGTCCAGGCCACGGCTGTCGGCGGCCAGGGTGCCGGGCGCGGAGAGGCTGAGGGCTTTGAGATTCACGGGGATGGGAAGTGCCGTCTGCTGCGGTGATCTGTGCGTCGGCGGCCAGTCTACACGCAGGCCCCGGCGGCAACCAGTCTCGCCAGGCGGTCTCAAGGCATTGATTTTCCACTGCTTCGCCGTGGTGCCCCCAGGCCGGCCATGGTTTTCTGTTTGCCCGCGGCGGCCTGGGCTGGTAACAGAGGGCGGAAGCGGGCCCTGCCAAGACGGAAGACCGTCGCGGGATCCGGGGCGCGACCGCTTCCGTGCTTGCCCATGGACCGGACCGCTTTTTCCCACGACTTGCTGACATGATTGATCGCGCCGAAAAGGGCCTCTTACCGGCCGGCCTGGAGGACGTGTTGCCGCCGCTCGCTGCGCATGAGTCGGCGGTGGTGGAGCGTCTTATCGCCTCTTTCCAGGCCCAGGGTTATGACCGTGTGAAGCCGCCGCTGCTGGAATTCGAGGAGGCGCTGCTGGCCGGTGCCGGCGCCGCCGTGGCGGGGCAGACCTTCCGCCTGATGGACCCGGTCAGCCAGCGCATGATGGGCCTGCGCGCCGACATGACGCCGCAGGTCGCGCGCATTGCCACTACCCGCCTGAAGAACACGCCGCGGCCCCTGCGCCTCTGCTACGGCGGCCAGGTGCTGCAGGTGCGCGGCAGCCAGCTGCGCCCCGAGCGCCAGTTCGCCCAGGCGGGCGTGGAACTGATCGGCGCCACCGACGAGACCGGCGACGCCGAAGTGGCGCTGCTCGCCATCGAGGCGCTGACCGCCATCGGCGTCGAGGAACTCTCCGTCGACCTGAACCTGCCGCCGCTGGTCGGCGCGCTGGCCGCGGACCTGGGCCTTGCCGCCGAGCAGGTGGCCGAGCTGCGCCTGGCGCTCGACCGCAAGGACGCGGCGGCGGTGAAGGATCTCGCTGGAGATCATGCCAAGCTGTTCCAGGACCTGCTGCGCGCGGCGGGGCCGGTCGACAAGGCGCTGGCGGCGCTGGCCAAGCTCAAGCTGCCCGATACCGCGGCGCGCGAGGTGCAACACCTGGCCGATGTGGTGGCGCTGATCCGCGAGGCGGCGCCGCAGGCGCGCCTCACCATCGACCCGGTGGAACATCGCGGCTTCGAATACCAGACCGGCATCAGTTTCATTCTCTTCGCCAGGGGGGTGCGCGGCGAGCTGGGCCGCGGCGGCCGCTACGAGGCTTCCGGCCCCAACGGCGAGCGGGAGTCTTCGACCGGTTTCACTCTGTTCATGGACACCGTGCTGCGCGCTCTGCCGGCGCCCGCGCCCGCGCAGCGCATCTTCCTGCCGCTGGGTACCCCGGCGGAAGAGGGGCGGCGGCTGCGCGCCGAGGGCTGGGTCACCCTGGCCGGACTGGCGGCCGTGGACGACCTGCAGGCGGAAGCGCGCCGCCTCGGCTGCGGTCACCTGCTGCGTGACGGCGAGATCTCGGAAATAAAGGACTGAAGCATCATGGCTAATGTGGTCGTCGTCGGGTCTCAGTGGGGGGACGAGGGCAAAGGCAAGATCGTCGACTGGCTGTCGGAGCGCGCCGACGTGGTGGTGCGCTATCAGGGCGGCCACAATGCCGGCCACACGCTGGTCATCGGCGGCGAGGTCTTCAAGCTGTCGCTGCTGCCCTCGGGCGTGGTGCGCCAGGACAAGCTCTCCGTCATCGGCAACGGCGTGGTGGTCGACCCCTGGGCCCTGATCGAGGAGATCGACCGTATCCGCGCGCAGGGCGTCGACGTGACGCCCGAGCGCCTGCGCATCGCCGAGGGCGTCGCCCTCATCCTGCCGATGCACGGCGCGGTCGACCGCGCCCGCGAGGCCGCCAAGGGCGACGGCAAGATCGGCACCACCGGCCGCGGCATCGGCCCGGCTTACGAAGACAAGGTCGGCCGCCGCGCGGTGCGGCTCTGCGACCTGGCGGACCCGGAGCTGCTGCGCCAGCGCGTCGAGGGCCTGCTGGTGCACAACAACGCGCTGCTGCGCGGCCTCGGCCAGCCGGAGTTCACCGCCGACGAGATCGTCAACAGCCTGGTGGAACTGGCGCCGCGCATCCTGCCCTTCGCCGACCGAGTCTGGCAGAGCCTGGACCAGGCCCGCCGCAGCCGCCGGCGCATCCTCTTCGAGGGCGCGCAGGGCGTCATGCTGGACGTGGACCACGGCACCTATCCCTTCGTCACCTCCTCCAACACCGTGGGCGGCAGCGCCGCGGCGGGCTCCGGCATGGGGCCCTCGGCGCTGGACTTCGTGCTCGGCATCACCAAGGCCTACACCACCCGTGTCGGCAGCGGTCCCTTCCCGACGGAGCTGACCGACGCCACCGGCGAGCGCCTGGGCGAGCGCGGGCGGGAGTTCGGCGTGGTGACGGGCCGCAAGCGGCGTTGCGGCTGGTTCGACGCGGTGATGGTGCGCCAGGCCGCCAAGGTGGCCGGTATCGAGGGCATCGCGCTGACCAAGCTGGATGTGCTGGACGGTTTCGACGAGATCAAGATCTGCGTCGGCTACGACATCGACGGCGAGCGGCTGGACTACCTGCCGGCGCAGCCGTCCCGCCAGGCCAAAGCCGTGCCGGTCTACGAGACCATTCCCGGCTGGCCGGAGAGCACCATGGGCGCGCGCTCCTGGGCCGATCTGCCGGCCGCGGCGGTGAAGTACATCCGCCGCCTGGAGGAACTGATCGAAGTGCCGGTGGCCATGGTCTCCACCTCGCCGGAACGCGACGACACCATCCTGGTCCGCGACCCCTTCGCCGATTGAGCGGCGGTTCGCGCGGCAGCGCGCGGGTTTATACGGCCTGAATAGCTTGAAAAGCGCGGAATTCTGGGCTTTTTGGCAGGCGGCCTTAACCTTCTGTTTGCCTTATTGCGGTTAAGTTGAGGGCTACCGGGCGGCTTTTCCCGCCGCCCGGGCAAAGGGCACCTTTTTAGAAACGGCAATGAGCAGCAAAGCGCGGACAGCGGACGCCACAGCTGGAGATCAGTCCGGCCCGGTCTTGGTGGCCGAACGTTATCGGGTCCACCCGGATGAGCCGATCCCCGCCCTGGACGGGCCGGAGGGCGTCAAGGCGTACAACGTCACCGACGAGCGCGGGGCGCCGAAGGCTCTCTTTGCCCTGGTTTGCCGGACCGACGTTGCGCCGCGCACCGAGGTGCTGAACCAGTTCTCCCGCTTCAGCCGTCTGCCGATGACCTCGCCGCTGCGCTGGGGCGCGGCCTACTGGCCGCCGGAGCGGGGCCGCCGTTTCATGATCATCCTGAATCAGCCCAGCGGCGAGCGCATTCTGCCCAGCGCCGACGCCACCATCGAACCCTGGCGCGAAGACCGCGTCGTGCGTGTCGTCATGCATCCGCTGCTGCCGATGTTCAAGGAACTCGGCGACCGCTTGCTGACGCACCGCGCGATCCGCGCCGACAACCTGTTCTTCGCCGACGCCACGCGGGACTCGGTGATCCTCGGCGAGTGTTTCTCCGGTCCGCCCGCCATGGCCCAGCCGTCGATCTACGAGCCGATCGACAGCGCCATGGCAATGCCGGAAGGCCGCGGCCACGGCGCGCCGGCGGACGACTACTACGCGCTTGGTGTGCTGATCCTGGTTTTGATCTGCGGCGGCAATCCGGTCCCCAACCTCAGCGAGCAGGAAATCGTCGAGGCCAAGATCAGCAAGGGGTCCTACGCCGCCCTGGTCGGCGACACGCGGCTTTCGCTGCCGATGGTGGAGGTGCTGCGCGGCCTGCTGTGCGACGACCCCGAGGAACGCTGGCGCCACGACGACGTGCAGCTCTGGCTGAACGGGCGGCACCTCAGCCCGAAGCAGGCCCTGCTGCCGCCCAAGGCGGCGCGTCTCTTCCCCTTCGAGGGCGTGGAATACAACAACGCCCCGGCGCTTTCCAACGCCATGGGCCGCAACTGGTCGCAAGCTCTTCAGGTCATCAAGAGCAACGACCTGGAGCGCTGGATCCGCCGTTCCCTGTCCGACGACGCGCGCGCCGACGCCGTGGGCGCGGCGACCCAGGCGGTGATCGGCATCGGCGGCGGCACCGCGTCCTCGCTGGAAGACCGGCTGCTGTCGCGCGTTCTCATCGCCTTGGATTTCCAGGCACCGCTGCGTTACAAGCAGGTCGCGGCGCGGATCCAGGGCCTCGCCACGGCCTTTGCCGTGAACTATCACGACGAGCAGCGGCGGCAGACCTTCGCCGAGCTGATGCTCCACAAGCTGCCGCAACAATGGATCGAGGCGCAGCCGCAGGTGCGCGCCGACTACGTCGCCTTTGCGCGCACTTTCGACCTGGTCATCCTGCATCTGACGAAGCCGCGCATCGGCTATGGCCTGGAGCGGGCGCTCTATTCCCTCAATCCCAGCTGGCCCTGCCAGTCTCCGCTGCTGCGCAACGACTACGTGGCCGAACTGGCGGATCTGCTGCCGGCCTTCGAGCGCCTGGCGCAGGAGGGCAAGACGGAGCGCCTGCCCGTCGACTGGCACATCGCCGGCTTCATTTCCGCCCGTATGAAATCGGCGCCGGACCGCGCCTTCGCAGAGCTGACCCACGAAGAAGATGCCGCGACCTATAACCTGGGCGTCGTGCGGCTGCTGGCCGAAGTGCAAGACGCCGCCGGCCCGTCGCGCGTGCCCCATCTGGCCGGCTGGTGCGCCGCCATGCTGAAACCGCGCATCGACAAGTTCCGTAACCGCACCCGGCGCGAACAGATGATGACGGCGCTGCAGGACGTGGCGGCCAAGGGCAATCTGGCGGCGTTGCTGCATTTGGCCGCCAACCCCCAGCGGCAGGCCGCCGACGAGGAAGGCTTCCGCCGCGCGAAGGCGGAGTTCGCTTCCCTGGTCGAGCAGATGAACTGGCTGCGCAACGGCGGCCTGACCAAGCCGGCGGTCGTCCGCGCCAATGCGCGCGAGGCCTCCAGTATCGTCTCCTCGGTCATCGCCGCGGTGGCGGTGCTGGTGATCACGCTGACATCGGTCTTCTAGGGCGGAGCGGGACACATGGCGAAGGCGAAGAAAAGTTCCGGCAAGACGGTCAGGAAGAAGCGCGCGGCGCCCAAGCCCTGGGTGAAGGCCCTGGTGCTGATCCTCTTGTTTCCCTTCGCCGCGCTGCTGCTGCCGACCACCCTGGTTTTCGTGACCATGATGGGGCCGACCCTGGTCGCCTACATCACCGACCGTTCGCGCGAAAAGCACCTGGCCATCACCGTCGGCCTGCTGAACTTCGCCGGGACCCTGCCGGCCATCATCCATCTCTGGTCACGCGGGCAAAGCCACCAGGCGGCCATGGACCTGATCGGGGACGTCTTCGTCTGGGTCGTCGCCTACGGCGCCGCCTTCGGCGGCTGGGCGGTTTTCGGCTTCATGCCGTCCTTCGTCGGCGCCTACTTCCGCATGACCACGCAGACGCGCCTCAACGGCCTGGTGCGTCGGCAGAAGGCGCTGATCGCGGAGTGGGGACACGCGGTGGCGGAGGGCGTGAACGTCTCGCTGCCCGGCGAGGACGAGGACGAAGAGGAAGGCGCGGGCAAAGCCGAGGACGGCGACGAGGTGGAAATCACCGAAGCCGAACTGGTCGAACCCCAGCCCAGCTAGCCTCTCTCCGAGAATCTCCCCCAGGGTCTCTGGGGAAAGGCGGCCTTAGCTGACCGCCAGACGCTCGTCGATGGCAGCGTTGCGGATCGCCTTCTGCAGCTTCTCGAAGGCGCGCACCTCGATCTGGCGCACCCGCTCCCGGCTGATGCCGTATTCCTGCGACAGGTCTTCCAGCGTGGTCGGCTGGTCCTTCAGCCGGCGCTCCTGCAGGATGTGGCGTTCGCGGTCGTTGAGGTTCTCCATCGCGGCGTTCAGCAGCGCGCGGCGCTTGCCCAGTTCCTCGGACTCGGCGAGCAGGTTTTCCTGGTTCTCGCCTTCGTCGACCAGCCAGTCCTGCCATTCGCCGTCGCCGTCGATGCGCAGGGGCGCGTTGAGGGAGTGGTCCGGCGCCGCGAGGCGGCGGTTCATGGAGACCACGTCCTGTTCCGGCACGCCGAGGGTCTCGGCGATCTTGGAGACGTTCTCCGGATGCAGGTCGCCTTCCTCCATCGCCTTCAACTGGCCCTTCAGCTTGCGCAGGTTGAAGAACAGCTTCTTCTGGGAGGCGGTGGTGCCCATCTTCACCAGCGACCAGGAATGCAGGATGTACTCCTGGATCGAGGCGCGGATCCACCACATGGCGTAGGTCGCCAGGCGGAAGCCACGCTCCGGGTCGAAGCGCTTGACCGCCTGCATCATGCCGACGTTGCCCTCGGAGATCAGCTCGGACAGGGGCAGGCCGTAGCCGCGGTAGCCCATGGCGATCTTCGCCACCAGACGCAGGTGGGAGGTCACCAGCTTGTGGGCCGCCTCGGTATCGCCGCGTTCCCGCCACGACTTGGCGAGCATGTACTCCTCGTTCTGTTCCAGCATCGGGAACTTGCGGATCTCCTGCAGGTAACTGCTGAGGTTACCTTCAGGCGCGAGAACGGGAACTTTAGGTGCCGCCATAACCAAACTCCACTCTGGGCAATTCCGGGGAGCCTCCGGGCCCCCAAACTGCTTTTCGACCTTCTGCTTTTAGACTTTCCTGCTGACCGGAAACTGACGCGATCGCCCGGCCCTCAAGTCGGCAAATCGGCGCGTTCGGACGCCAGTTTAGTCCAATTTAGCCCAGTCTAGCATTGATCCCCCTTGGGTGCCGCCAAATCCGACTAGTTCACTAGGGTATATTTAAAATCATTCTAAGGAACTAATCAAGGCACCTATATCAGGTGGTAATTCGCTCTCAAATTGCAAGGCATCCCCGGTCAGGGGGTGCTGGAATCCAAGGGTTCTGGCGTGCAGGGCCTGGCGCCCCAGGGCCGCCAGGGCGGCCTGCGCCGCCTCAGGAAGTGAACGCGCCCGGCGGCTGCCGGTTCCGCCCCGGCCGTAAAGCGGGTCGCCCAGCAGGGGGTGGCCGATCTCCGCCATGTGGACGCGGATCTGGTGGGTGCGGCCGGTCTTCAGCCGGCACTCGACCAGGCTCACGAGGCCGTTCTGGAAGGCGCGCAGCACCTTGTAGCCGGTCTCCGCCGGCCGGCCGCCGCGGCGCAGCACCGCCATTTTCTTGCGGTTGCGCGGGCTGCGGCCGATGTTGCCGGTGATCGTCCCCTCGGCCGGGCGCGGCAGGCCCCAGGCCAGCGCCAGATAGCTGCGCTCGATCGTGCGGGCGGAGAACTGCTCCACCAGGCCCCGGTGGGCCGCCTCGCTCTTGGCCGCGACCATCAGGCCGGAGGTGTCCTTGTCCAGCCGGTGGACGATGCCCGGGCGCAGCTCGCCGCCGATGCCGGTCAGGCCGCCCTCAAGCCCCCCCTCTAGCCCGGACCCGCAGTGGGCGATCAGGGCGTTGACCAGGGTGTGGTCCGGGTTGCCCGCAGCGGGATGGACGACGAGGCCGGCGGGTTTGTTCAGCACGATGAGGTCTTTGTCCTCGAACAGGATTTCCAGCGGAATCGCCTGGGCTGCCAGGGCGACGGGCCGAGCTTGCGGGATGATGATGGCGAAAGTTTGGCCGGCCTTGACCTTGGCGGCCGGGCTGGTCACCGCCGCGCCGCCGCTGCTGACCCGGCCCTCCTCGATGAGGGCTTTCAGGCGGCTGCGCGAGAGCTGGGGCAGGGCCGCGGCCAGCAGGCGGTCGAGCCGCCCGCCGGCGGCCTCCGGCCCCGCCGTCACCTCATGGCGCTGCGCCTCTTTCTGCTGGCCCGAACCTGGGCCTTGACCCGCTGGGGCGGCCATGCTTCCTCGCTCTCAACCACATTCGAAAAGGTCCTTAGTAAGGGGTTCTACCCGATGCAAGCGCTCAAAGCCCTCGTCATCTTCATGGGCATTCTCATCATGGCCGGCATGGCCCTGCTGGTGTACGGCCTGGTGACCCGCACCGGTGGAGACGGGGAGGAAGCCGCCGGCGGCGGCGGGACCCTCGGCACGCCCTTCGGGGCGCTGGACCTGGCGGTGCCGGCGGGCTGCGTCATCGCCGGCACGGAGCTTTCCGGCGAGCGCCTGGTGGTGCGCCTGGACGGCCTGGCCGAGCGCGGCTGCCAGCAGGTGGTCATCGTCGACCTGGCCGGCGGGCGCGAACTGGGCCGGGTGAAGGCCGTGCCCGACGGCACCAACTGAGGGCGTGCCGGATGACCGATTTCGCCTCCAACTTCGCCCCCAATTTCGCCTCCGACAACGTGAGCGGCGTCTGCCCGGAGATCCTGGAGGCCATTACGCGCGCCAACGCCGGCCCGGCCATGCCCTACGGCGACGACGCGGTCACCGCGCGCCTGCAGGCCCTGGTCGCCGAGATCTTCGAGCACGAGGTGGCGGTCTTCCCGCTGGCCACCGGCAGCGCCGCCAACGCGCTGGCGCTCTCGGCCCTGGTGCCGCGCTACGGCGCGGGCTACTGCCACCGCGAGGCCCATGTGAACGTCGACGAGTGCGGCGCGCCGGAGTTCTTCACCGGCGGCGCCAAGCTGGTGGCGCTGGACGGGCCGCACGCCAAGATCGAGGCCGCGACGGTGGCGGCGGCGGTGGCCGGCGCCGGCGTCGTGCACCACGTGCAGCCGGCGGCGATCTCCCTCACCCAGGCCAGCGAGCAGGGCACGGTCTACGCGCCCGACGAGGTGGCGGCCCTCGCCGCCGTCGCGCAGGAACACAAGCTCGCCCTGCACATGGACGGCGCGCGCTTCGCCAACGCTTTGGCCAGTCTCGGCTGCAGCCCGGCGGAGGTGACCTGGAAGGCCGGGGTCGACGTGCTGACCCTGGGCGCCACCAAGAACGGCGCCCTGGCGGCGGAGGCGGCGGTCTTCTTCAAGCCCGCGCAGGCCGCGGAGTTTCCCTACCTGCGCAAGCGCGGCGGCCACCTCTTCTCCAAGATGCGCTTCGTCTCGGCTCAGCTCGAGGCCTACCTGAGCGACGGCCTCTGGCTGAGGAACGCGAACCACGCCAACGCCCAGGCGACCCATCTGGCCGAGGGGCTGGCCGCGCTGCCGGGCGTCGAGATCACCGCGCCGGTGGAGGCCAACGAGATCTTCGCGGCCCTGCCCAAGCCCCTGGTCGAGGGCCTGCAGGCCGCCGGCTTCGTGTTCTACGTCTGGCGCGACGGCGCGCGGCCCCAGGTGCGTTTCGTGACGGCCTCCGACCCCCGCCCCCAGGACGTCGCGGCCCTGCTGGCCGAAGCCGCGCGGCTGGCCGGGGTAGGGGCCGGGCCGGGCGGCAGTTAACCACGTCGCTCACCCTGAGGAGGGCAGCCAGGTAGGAGGGCAGCCAGGCCCGGCGCGCGGGCCGCAAGCACAGGCCTCACCCTGAGGGGGCGGCAAGGCCGCCGTCTCGAAGGCCCCCCAGCACAGTCCTCATCCTGAGGAGGCGCGTCAGCGCCGTCTCGACCTGCCTGCGCGAAGCCGGGGCCTTCGCTTCGGCGGAGGCAGGAGGATGGAGGGGCGGGCTCCAGGCCTCACATGGGGCTTGCACTGGCCCGGATCTTGGGTTACATCACCGGCCTTCCGGCCATTGGTCCCCTTCGTCTAGTGGCCTAGGACGCCGCCCTCTCACGGCGGAAACAGGGGTTCGACTCCCCTAGGGGACGCCAGGAAATCAAGCACTTAAGACGTGTCCGCCTTGAGGCGTCAAGAACCCGTCAAATAAGCCGGAGCGAACGTCGGCGGACAATGAGGATGTGCTAGACAGCCGAGACGGCTAGCCTGTTGCTATGTCCCCCTCGCTCCGGCTCCTCTCCGACCTGGAACCTCAGAACTACGTCGCCGTCTATTGCGGCAACCCGAAGTGCCGGCGCCGCGCGGCCGGCACGCTGCTGGACGTTTCGGCGACGATAGCCCAATACGGCGACCTGCCGCTGCTGGACCTGGGCGGCCGTTTTCGCTGCCAAGCCTGCGGCCACCGGCCGGCGGAGATCCGCATCGGTTGGGGCCTGCTGGAGGGCCAAATTAGGGGCTGGATGAATGTGTCGAAGGACTAGATAGTTCAGGCTGACAAGCCTTGAGATTTTCGCCGCCACCCCCTCTGCTCAAAGCTCATGCTCCGCGATAGAGTGTTCGAAAACGCCCCTAGGAAAATTTAGGGAACTGAGCAACTGATAAAATACGGCACCAAGCGGATCGTCCTTCTCGTTGGGGGCTGGGCGATCAAGATCCCGAGGCTCAGATACTGGCCCACTGGTTGGCGTGCCAATCAAAGAGAAATCGAGCTTTGGCAGGAAGCGCACTCGCAACTCTGTCCAATCCTGCACCACTCCGCGAATGGCCTTCTAGTCGTAATGGCTCGCGCAAGGCCGGTCACTGAAGCGGAAATGCAAGAGCGTTTTCCTACTGATCTTGACTGGGTCGACTTTCTCGACACTGGCGGGCGGGCATTCTTGGACGGCGAAGCAAAGGCTTCTTCCCTCGGCTGGCTTGGCGACCGGATTGTAATGGTCGATTACGAAGAGGCTTAGTTCAGGGGCTGGCCTCTCCCAGGCTCTTGCTGCTGCAGTTCCTGTACGGCCGCCAGGTCTCTCTTTCAGACCCGCGGCCCGGCCAAGTCGCCCTTGTCCAGCATCACACGCTCCTTGCGCGCCGCCGATGGGACGCACTAGCTTCGGAAGTCAATAATCCCCTGACAAATCGGAGTAATGTGTGCAGGCAGCTCGTAGGTCTTCCAAAAGAACTAGAGAGTCTTCATCGACGTCTGCCACTGCCTTATCTATGTATGGTGAAAATTCACTGTCACGTATTACTGTGGCGCATCCAGGCGCATCTATTCCACGGCTTCTTAAGATTCTGAGTAGGTCATAAATATGGCTGTTCAATCTGTCTCTGAATGTCTCATTGGGTTGCACAGGTGCCACTAGACGGTTTTGCTGAAGCTCTTCCTTTGCGCCCTCGGGAAATGGTATGCCAGAAAAAGCATCTACCACGTTCACAGCCCATTCCCGCAATCTGGGCGTCTCAGGTGCGTTCTTTGGATCCTCTTGGAGGATAGCGACCGCTAGTTCGGTTGTCTGGAGTCTCGCATCCCGAGCCCTCTGATTGTCGTTATATTCATTTCCGAGTTTTGTCACGACGATCGGCACTGCGATCGCAGCAAACATGGAAACTACTGTGGCGACTATGGTGGCTATGGCCTGAACCTTGCTATACCCATCACGTGGGTTCGAAACGCTATCGGCCATGTTCCCCCCAATTGACTATCCACAGGCACCCGCGCTCCCCTAGTGCATGGGCGCCACAATCATAAACCGACTTCCGAAGTTACGGCCACAGGACTGCGTCACTGCATACTGCGGTAACTGGCGCTGCGCTTGGTACGCTGGAAGCGTAAAGCGTGTCGCGCACTACCTTCAATTCCTGCTTGGCCGCCGGGGCTCGATTGTACGAGGAGCCTGGGTTAGGCTGCTACCTATCGGCGCTAAACTTCGGGGGAGCCATGTGGATAATTGTGTTCTGGCTGATCATGGGCGTGATCGTGGGGATGATTGCCGTCAGCAAGGGCCGTTCCGGCTTTCTCTGGTTCCTCTACGGCCTGCTAATATGGCCCATCGCCCTGGTGCACGCCCTTCTGGTCTCGAAGCCTGTGGAAAGCGATCAGGTCAGAGCTGAACGCGAAGGCCGCAGAGCCTGCCCGCATTGCGCCGAACTGATCAAGGGAGAGGCGAAGGTCTGTCCGTTCTGTCGCCGCGACGTGGTTCTAGAGCTCTCGTCGCCAGTGCCTGAGCGGAAGAAGTGGCCTGAGTGATGTCGTCTGTACGGCTCGGCGGGGAGTCATTGATGGCGATCTCCATTTCTTGAGTCGCTAGCCCCCAAGTCCGAGATGCGCACCAGCGGGCCGCTGAGGGTCACCAGCTTCTCTAATCTGGGCAGGCGTGATGCGCCACAACCATGTTCCGCTTAAACCGTTGTGCTATCTTGCGCTCTATCACGAAACGTACTCGCACTGTGAAAGAGGCGGTCCCCCATGTCCCTGTTCAGTGTTCTCCTGAACCTCCTCTGGATCCTCTTCGGCGGGCTGTGGATGGCGCTGGCCTGGGTGCTGGCCGGCGTGCTCATGGCGATCACCATCGTCGGGCTGCCTTGGGCGCGGGCGGCCTTCAATATCGCCAGCTACACGCTGCTGCCTTTCGGGCGGGTGGCGGTGTCCCGGGAGGACGTTCAGGGCTATGAGGACGTCGGCACCGGGGCGCTGGGCACGCTGGGCAACCTCATCTGGCTGCTGCTCGCCGGCTGGTGGCTGGCGCTCGGCCACCTCCTGACCGCCGTGGCCCTGGCGATTACCCTCATCGGCATTCCCTTCGCCTGGGCGCACCTGAAGCTGGTGCCGATCTCGCTCTGGCCGATCGGCAAGATGATCCTCGACCGCGCGGAGGCCGAGCGGCTGCAGCAGGGGCGTTAAAGGGCCGCTACTTGCCGCAACCGCGCTTCCACTTCTGCCGCCCGCTTCGCCAGCGCCGGGTCGGCGTCGCCCGCGGCGGCGCGGGGTGGGGGCGACGGCTTGATGAGCGCGGCGGCCGCGTCGAGTTCTCGGTTCGCCTCGATTTCCAAACGTTCGCAGAGTTGCGCCAGGGCGGCGCGGCCACCCATGCAGGTATCTTCGTAAGACAGCAGGACCAGGTTGTCCTGGTCCCGGCGCTCCAGGACGTGTTCGAAGGCGGCGATCCAGTAGGCGAGCCAGTAGTCGAGCGTGCCTGGATTATGGCGTTGCGGGTCGCGGCCTTCGGTCAGCGCCGCGAGGCCGGGGAAGGCGACAGGGCGGTGCAGGGCGCCGAACTCGTAGTGGCCGATGTCGGCCATGTAGCGGCGCACGAAGGGCTCGTCCCTGTGCAGGGCGAGGAAGTTCCCGTGCTGGCGCAGCAGCGAGGCGGCGTGCTCCAGCGGCCGGCGGAAGGGTACCAGGATCGTCGCGTCGGGAAACATCCCGCCGATCAGGTCCAGGCGGGCGATGTTGCCGTTGTTCTTGGAGAGATAGCGCCCCTCCGCTGAAGGCACCGCCTGGCGCAGGGCGACGATCTTGCGCAGGTGTTCGGCGAAGAAGGTCTGCGCCTCTTCCTTGCCGTCGTTGCGGTTCCAGAGGGCGATGCCGTCGCGGCTGTACTTCTCCGGCCAGAAGGCGCGCCAGATGATTTCCTCGAAGGCTTCCGGGCTGTCGTAGCCGATCTGCAGGCCGTCGCCGTGGGCGCGCTCGGCGAGTTCGCCGCGCTGGCGGAAGGCGCCGCTGAGCTTCGCCCAGAGGAGCGGCGCCATGACGAAGGGCATGTCGCGGTAGCTGTGCGCGGCCAGCGCGGGGAAGCGGTGCAGCACCTCCAGCAGCAAGGTGGTGCCGGCGCGCGGCAGCGAGGTGATGAAGACCGGCCGCGCCGCCGTCACGTCACGAAAGTCGCCGCCGTAGAGCCTGCTCTCCAGGTCCGCGGCGGCGAGCTGCAGCGCCGGGGCGCTGAAGGCGAGGCGGTGCAGGCAGCGGTCGAGGACGGAGTAGTTCAGCTCGACGCCCATAGCAGCATGCGGAGTCGGTAGCCGGCGAGCATCACGATGGAGGTGACGAGAATGATGTCCCAGCGCGAGAGGTAGAGCATGACCGCCTCGCCGCTGACGAGGCCCGCCGTCTCGGCGATCCACAGCGGCAGCACGGCGGCCGCCAGGGCCAGGGCCGAGCGCGTCAGGATGGAGAAGAAGGCGCCGAAGAGCCGCAGGGAGGCGCGCTGCACCGCCTGCTCGCGGGCGTCGTCGTCGAGCCGCGGGTCACGCAGCGCCGCGACGGCGACCTGGGCGACGGCAAGGGCCTCGGTGCCGGCACGGACGATGCCGAGCGCCCAGAGGCCGGCGGCGAAGATCGCGACGCAGGCCAGCGCGACGGTCGCGGTCATGATCACGCGCCGGCCGCCCCGCCGCCGTCCTTCGCCGCGCGAAGCTTGCGGCGCAGCCGCTTGATCGGATACCAGACGAAGCCGACGATCATCAGCAGGATGGCGCCGACCAGCGCCAGCACCGTGCCGATGGCGGAGATGCCGGCGCCAGGGCCGATGTAGGCCTCGGCGCTCTGCGGGAGGACGGCCAGCACGGCGGCGGCCGCCAGGGCGTGGAGAATCCCTCGATACATGGTGGTTGTCTCCTTGGGGTTCGTTTGCCTTTGCGTCAGGCGCCGCAGGCCCAGCTGGCGACGTCGAAGTAGCCGGCCGGGTAGGCGCGCGCCTCGGTCACCTCGGCGACCTCCTCGGCGCTGTAGCGGTTGATGTATTCCCACACCAGGTTGCCCTCGGCGTCGGTTTCGAAAACACGGCCGCCCTCGAATTCGGTGACCAGCAGGCCGCCGCGCGGCGTCAGCTCCACCTTGCCGCGCACGATGGTCAGCATCTCCTGGCCTTCCTCGCCGCCGTAGATGGTCTCGACCTCGCCGGAGGCGGGATCGATCTCGACGATGTTGGACGCGCGCTCGAACTCGACCGGGCTGCGCTCGGCCGGGGTCGGGTAGGCGGTCTTGTAGACGTTGTTGTTGAAGACGACGATGGTGCCGCCGGCCTTGAACTCTGGATCGTGCTGGCGCAGCCAGGGGCCGACGCGCCACCACTTCACCTTGCCGTTGTCGGGGTCCATCACCAGCACCAGGTTCGACTGGCGGATCGACAGTGCCAGGTCGCCGGCCTCGAACAGCGGGAAATCCTCGGCGATGCCGGGGGGCAGTTCCTCGATCTTGTTGAGATGCAGGATCTCGCGGTCCCAGCCGTCCCAGCTGTAGAAGCTCTCGCCGGTCGCGGTGAGCAGCGCCTCCAGGCCGTTGTCGTAGAGCACCCGCGGCAGGGAGATCTCGTTCCGGATCTCCCCGTCCTGCGAGACGCGCAGCAGCGTGTCTTCGACGAAGGGCGCCTGAAAGGGCGGGAAGGGCGCGCCGTCGTCCGTGGTCTGCAGGCGCCGGCCGGGCACCCAGTAGCCGCCGCCGGCGGCGCGCTCGACCGAATGGTGGGTCATGCGCGGCAGGGTCCAGGCGACGTCGCCGCAGCGGTTCAACTTCACCAGCCCGGCGTATTCGAAGTTGAAGACGACCGAGCCGTCCGGTTCGATCAGGGCGCCGTGGATGTCGATGTTCCAGTCCGTGACCGGCGGATGGATGACGTGGCTGCTGTCGGGAAACAGTTCGGAAAAGCTGACGGGCCAGCGGGCGACGACGTCGCCGTCGCGCCGGATCAGGCGCAGCTCGTTGTTGCCGTCGAAGAAGCCCGACAGAAGGACGAGGTCCTGGCGGCCGGCCACTTCGTTCACCGTCACGCCCTTGCCGTCGTGCCGGGCCGCCTGCAGGAAGTGGTCCGGCCGCGCGCCGGTCAGGGTGTTCCGTTCGTAATAGACGGTGGCGAAGCTGTCGACGATGGACGCCAGCATCTGCCGCGGCGTCCCGTCGAAGACGCCGTAGACGACGCCGCAGACAAACAGGCCGACGATGGCCGTGCAGTTGAACAGGACTCTTGAGAAGTCGACGTTCTTCATAGCTCCGCCCCCGCGGCGTCGTGACGCCGCGCATCGCGTTCTCCCAGGTTTCAGTCCCCTAGGTTAGAAAGTGAGGATGAGCATTGCGTTAATACGCGGGTGGTATGCCTACGCTGAAATTTGCGCGGAGGTTGTGGAGAGGCGCCGGATCTGCACGCTTTTGGGGCCGAACCCTGGCCCCGCGCTGATAGGTTAGAAATCCTCGTCCCGGGTGCGCAGCAGCTGTTCGCCGATGTCGCAGGGGGGGCTGACGCGGTCTTCGTCGATGGCCTGGACAAGCTGAAGGCGCGCGGCGGCCCGGGCTGTCCTCCGCGGTGCCGCGGGCGGCGGTGCCAGCCCGGCGATCTCCAGGATCAGCTTGCGGCGGATGGCACTGGCGAAGGCCGCGAAATCCTCGGCGACCACGATGAAGGCCGCGGGCCCGCCGATGACGCAGTCGCGGTAGTAGAGATCCAGGTTCGGGATGTTGTAGCGCGAAAAGGGGCCGCTGCTCTGGTCGAGGATCGGCAGGCCGTTGATGGTGATGCCCTTGTCCACCGCGCGGTCGCGGGCCTGGGTCACCAGGTCGCCCCAGTTGTTGGGGCCGTCGCCGGAGACGTCGATCACCTGACGGGTGCCCTCGAAGCGGTTGTCCTGAAAAAGGGCGCTGCCGAAGTCGATGGCGCCGCTGATCGAGGTGTAGTGGGCGGGCCCCGGCCGGCGCTCCGCCAGGGCTTCGGCGAAGCGCGCGGCGGAGGCGGGGGAGTCGATCAAGGTCCAGTCGACGATGAGCTGGGTGTGCGCCGCGTTGGCCCATTCGAAATAGGTGACGGCGATGCGCCCCAGGATGCCGTCGCCGATGGCCTCGACGACCAGAGGGTCGCGGAAGGCCTGGACGTAGCCGTGGCGCTGCAGCTGCGCTTCCTCGGAATCGACACTGAGCGAGACGTCGACCGCCAGCACCAGTTCCAGGTCCACCGCGACCCGGCCGCGCCGCTCCTTGGAGGTCTGCGCCAGGGCCTGATACTGGAACAGAAGCACAGCGAGCCCCAACAGCAAAGCCGCAGGCAGACGTCCGTTACGCAGCATCAACACCTCCTTCGGGGGTGGCCAGCCCCCTGAGCATGCCATCGCCCGGCTGCGCGGTCCAGACGGGCGGGGCGCCCTTCGCGGCACGGCGATCACTTGCTGGTGAACAAACGGCGGGCATTGCCCGGGCGGCGCTTCTGCGCCAGTCTGGCGTCCCGCCGCCACCGTTCCGCCATCACCGTTCCACCGTCTGCGTATGATTTCCGATCCCTGGTTCTATCTCGCCGCTTTGCCGGCCGTCCTGATCGCCGGCGTCTCCAAGGGGGGCTTCGGCGCCGGGCTGGGCATGCTGGCGGTGCCGATGATGGCGCTGGTGCTGCCGCCGGTGCAGGTCGCCGCCATCATGCTGCCGATTCTCTGCGTCATGGACCTGGTCGGCGTCTGGGCCTACTGGAAGAAATGGGAGCCGAAGGTGCTGACGCGCCTGGCGCTGGCCGCGGTCGTCGGCATCGCCCTCGGCGCGCTGACCTTCCATCTCATGCAGCCCTGGATGATCCGCCTGCTGATCGGCGTCATCGCGCTGGGTTTCACCGTCAACTACCTGCAAAAGCGCCTGCGCCGCCGCCAGACGACGGGCTTTGCGCCGGGGCGCGCCAGCGGCTGGTTCTGGGGCGCGGTTTCCGGCTTCACCTCCTTCACCGCGCATGCCGGCGGCCCGCCGGTCAACGTCTACCTGCTGCCGCTCGGCCTGCCCAAGACGCAGTATCAGGCGACCACCGTCGGCTTCTTCCTGCTGGTGAACTACGTGAAGCTGGTCCCCTACACGGCGCTGGGGCTTTTCACCGCGCAGAACCTGGCGACCTCGGCGGTGCTCTTCCCCGTCGCCGTCATCGGCATCCTGGCCGGCATCTGGCTGCACAACCGGGTGCCGAGCGGGCTGTTCTATACCGCCTGCTACTTCTTCCTGGCGCTGACCGGATTGAAGCTGATCTACGATGGCCTTGCCGGGGCGGGGATGTTCTAGCTGCGCGATTTCGCGGATGCGCAGGTTTTCGGCTTCAGCCGGCGCGCGCGGCCGGGCCGGGGAAGGGGATGACGGCAGCCGGCGTGGCCGGATCCGCCTCGGGGAGGGGCGCCCGCATCCCCTGGATCACCTGGGGCAGCATGGCGAAGTGGGAAAAGGCGGCGCGATGCTCCAGCATCGCCACGGGCCCGTGGCGATAGCCTTCGGTGTAGAGCAGGAAGGGCACGCCCGCGTGGCTCGCGGTGTGGGCGTCGGTTTCGCTGTCGCCGACGTAGACGGCCTCTTCCGGCTTGGCGCCGCAGGCAGAAATGCAGGCCAGCAGCGGCGCCGGGTCCGGCTTTCGGGCCAGGCCGCTGTCGCCGCCCACCACGGCGGTGAACAGCCGATCGATGCGCAGGTGGCGCAGGATGGCGAGGGCAGGGGCGGTGTCCTTGTTGGTGCAGAGGCCGATCGCCGTGCCGCCGGCCGCGAGGCGGCGCAGCGCGCTCTCCGCGGCGGGCATGAGGCGAGTGCGGCGGTGCGCCTCGGCCTCGTAGAAAACCTTGAAGCGGGCGACCTGCGTCGTCAGATCCGCCGGCAGGTCCCCGTGCCGGGCGAAGCAGCGCTCCACCAGCCGGGCAATCCCGTTGCCGATGAAGCCGGTCACCGTGGCGAGGTCCAGCTCCGGCAGGCCGTTCTGGCGCATCAGCCGATTGGCGGCGGCCTGCAGGTCGGCCGCGCTGTCCACCAGGGTGCCGTCGAGATCGAAGATCACGGCGTTCATGACGCAGCCTCCTTTTCGCTCTTTAAGCCGCCGGTAAAGACGCGGCTGGCGCGGATGTCCTCTTCGTCGATGGCCGAGAGCGCCGCGGCA
Organism: Kiloniellaceae bacterium; assembly: GCA_048268885.1. Classification (GTDB taxonomy): domain Bacteria; phylum Pseudomonadota; class Alphaproteobacteria; order Kiloniellales; family Kiloniellaceae; genus Pelagibius. The sequence continues at coordinate 46,836 of JBLWUP010000006.1, forward strand.
TCCAGCGGGCCCTTGGCGGTCTCGAAGAGGCGGTTGGCCTGGCGCAGCCGCGCGCGGTCGAGGGCATTGCGGATGGAGCGCGCGTTGGCGAAGTGCGACTGCCCGCGGCGGGCGTGGATGTAATCCTTCAGCGCCTTCTGCGCCGCGGGGGTCAAGCTGTAGTTCTGCTCGTCCAGCATGTGCTCGGCGATCTGGAACAGCTCGCCGTCCGAGTAGTCGGGAAAGTCGATGTGATGGGCGATGCGCGAGCGGAAGCCCGGATTGCTCTCGAAGAAGCGGTCCATGCGGTCGCCGTAGCCGGCCAGGATCACCACTAGGTCGTCGCGCTGGTTCTCCATGACCTGCAGCAGGATCTCGATGGCCTCCTGGCCGTAGTCGCGCTCGTTCTCCGGGCGGTAGAGGTAATAGGCCTCGTCGATGAACAGCACGCCGCCCATGGCCTTTTTCAGGATCTCCTTGGTCTTCGGCGCCGTGTGGCCGATGTACTGGCCGACCAGGTCGTCGCGGGTGACGGTCACCAGGTGGCCCTTGCGCACATAGCCCAGGCGGTGCAGCAGGTTGGCCATCTTCATGGCCACCGTGGTCTTGCCGGTGCCGGGGTTGCCGGTGAAGGACATGTGCAGCGTCGGCGTCTGGTGGGCGAGGCCGAGGCGCTTGCGCGCGCGGTCGACCAGCAGCAGCGCCGCCGTCTCGCGGATGCGCTTCTTCACCGGCGCCAGGCCGATGAGGTCGCGGTCGAGCTCCTCCAGCACATCCTTGACGCCGGAACTCTCGTATTCCGCCTTGAGGTCGATCGCGGTCTCGATCACTTCCGTTTCGGCTTCCGGCTGTGCTGCTTCGGCGCTGCTCATCCTGACCTCCTAAGACTGAAAAGCGTTGGAGTGGCGGACGGCGGCAGCAGGGTATCGCCGCCGCCCGCTCTCCGTCCTACGCCCCACGGATTCGGGGCCCTCAGGTGTAGCGCTCACCTTCGGGCTTGCGCGTGGCGTAGGGATGGGTGGTGTAGCGAATGTTGCGGCCTTCGGCCTCGGTCCGCTGCAGCCAAAAGCCGGCTTCCTCGCCCTTCGGCCGGTTGACGATGAAGGACAGCTTCACCGACTCCCAGCCGTGACTGGAATCGAAGGCCGACATGCGGATGTAATGGCTCTCGCCGTAGACCTTGCGACACTCGTTCAGTTCGTAGAGCACGCCGGCGGCGTCGGCCACGTCGAACATCGGATGGCCCCACATGTCCCAGTAGGTGTTGCGGGGATGGGGGTCGTCTGTGACCTCCAGGTTCACCGCCCAGCCGTTGTCGATGCAGTACTGTACCTGCTTGGTGATCTGCTCGTCGGTCAGATCAGGCAGGAAGGAGAAGGCTCCCTGGGTAAGACGCATGGGGGTAACGCGCATGATAGATCTCCTTATTCAGCAGCCGTGACGCTCGGCACGAAGTCCGGCGAGTCGGTTGAGGCATAGTCGAAGGTGACGTTCTTCCAGGTCTCCAGCGCCTGCTGCAGCGGGCTGCAGGTCTTGGCGGCGGCGGCCAGGATGTCGGGGCCCTCGTTGACGATGTCGCGCCCCTCGTTGCGGGCCAGCACCATGCATTCCAGGGCGACGCGATTGGCGGTCGCGCCGGCGGCGATGCCCATGGGGTGGCCGATGGTGCCGCCGCCGAACTGCAGCACCACGTCCTCGCCCAAGAGGTCGAGCAGCTGGTGCATCTGGCCGGCGTGGATGCCGCCGGAGGCCACCGGCATCAGCTTGTTGAGGCTGGCCCAGTCCTGGTCGAAGAAGATGCCGTTCTCCAACTGCATCGGATTGAACTCTTCGCGGCAGATGTCGTAGTAGCCCTTGGTTGTCGCGGGGTCGCCCTCCAGCTTGCCGACCACGGTGCCGGCGTGGATGTGGTCGACACCGGCGAGACGCATCCACTTGGCGATGACGCGGAAGGACACGCCATGGGTCTTCTGCCGGGTGTAGGTCGAGTGGCCGGCGCGGTGCAGGTGCAGGATCATGTCGTTGGCCCGCGCCCACTTGGCCATGGACTGGATCGCCGTGTAGCCGATCACCAGGTCGATCATGACGATGCAGGAGCCAAGTTCCTTGGCGAACTCGGCGCGCTCGTACATGTCCTCCATGGTGGCGGCGGTGACGTTCAGGTAGGTGCCCTTCATCTCGCCGGTCGCCGCCTGGGCCTTGTTCACTGCCTCCATGCAGTAGAGGAAGCGCTCGCGCCAGTGCATGAAGGGCTGCGAGTTGATGTTCTCGTCGTCCTTCGTGAAGTCCAGGCCGCCTTTCAGCGCCTCGTAGACCACGCGGCCGTAGTTGCGCCCGGAAAGGCCCAGCTTCGGCTTCACCGTGGCGCCCAGCAGCGGGCGGCCGAACTTGTCGAGGCGCTCGCGCTCCACGACGATTCCGGTGGCCGGCCCCTGGAAGGTCTTCACGTAGGCGACCGGGAAGCGCATGTCCTCCAGGCGCAGGCCCTTCAGCGGCTTGAAGCCGAAGACGTTGCCGATGATGGAGGCCGTCAGGTTGGCGATGGAGCCGGACTCGAAGAGGTCGAGGTCGTAGGCGATGTAGGCGAAGTACTGGCCCTCGGCGTTCGGCACCGGGTCGACGCGGTAGGCCTTGGCGCGGTACTTCTCCGCCGCCGTCAGGCGGTCGGTCCAGACCACCGTCCAGGTCGCCGTCGAGCTCTCGCCCGCGACCGCCGCGGCGGCCTCGATGGGGTCCACGCCGTCCTGCGGGGTGATGCGGAACAGCGCGATGACATCGGTGTCCTTGGGCTCGTAGTCGGGCTCCCAGTAGCCCATCTTCTTGTATTCCATCACGCCGGACTTGTAGCGGTCCTTGCCGGTGACGGTCTCAGACTTCGTATCCATGGAGGTCATTTCTCTCTCCTTCTTTCGGGGGATGCCGTCAGGCGGCTTTGGTGGCGGCGGCGATCTGCGGGTCGAGCACACCACTGCGATAGCGCTCGGCCATGGCCGCCGGGGCCAGCGGGGTGATCTGCGAGGCCTGGCCGGCCGCGCCGAACTGCTCGAAGCGGTCCTTGCAGAGCGTCTGCATGGCGTCGAGCGAGGGTTTCAGGAACTTACGGGGGTCGAATTCGGCCTTGTTCTCGCTGGCGATGCGGCGGAACTGCCCGGCCATGGCGAGGCGGCAATCGGTGTCGATGTTCACCTTGCGCACCCCGTACTTGATGCCGCGCTGAATTTCCTCCAGCGGCACGCCCCAGGTCTGCGGCATCTCGCCGCCGAATTTGTTGAACAGCTCCTGCAGGTCCTGCGGCACGGAGGAGGAGCCGTGCATCACTAGGTGCAGGTTTGGCAGCTTCTCGTGGATCGCCTGGACCACGTCCATGGCCAGGATCTCGCCGTCGGGCTTGCGGGAGAACTTATAGGCGCCGTGCGAGGTGCCCATGGCGATGGCCAGGGCGTCGACCTTGGTCTTGGCGACGAAGTCGACCGCCTGGTCGGGGTCGGTCAGCAGCTGCTCGCGGCTGAGTTTGCCCTCGGCCCCGTGACCGTCCTCCTTCTCGCCCTCGCCGGTCTCCAGGGACCCGAGGACGCCGAGCTCGCCTTCCACCGAGACGCCGATGGCATGGGCCGTTTCGGTGACCTTCTTGGTGATGGCGACGTTGTAGTCGTAGCTGGCCGGCGTCTTGCCGTCGGCCTCCAGCGAGCCGTCCATCATGACGCTGGTGAAGCCCTGCTGCATGGCGGAGTAGCAGGTCGCCTCGCTGTTGCCGTGATCCTGATGCACGCAGACGGGAATGCGCGGATACATTTCCTCCACTGCCTCCACCATCTTACGGATCATCACGTCGCCGGCGTAGCTGCGCGCGCCGCGGCTGGCCTGCAGGATCACCGGCGCGTCCACCTCGGCGGCGGCGTTCATGATCGCCAGGATCTGCTCCATGTTGTTCACGTTGAAGGCGGGCAGGCCGTAGCCGCGTTCGGCGGCGTGGTCGAGAAGCTGCCGGAGGGTGATACGTGCCATCGAAGTTCTCCTTTTCTTTTTCGCAGCGCGGGAGGGCGCTTATTGCACGAGGTCGCGCGCGGCAGCCGCCACGGCGTCGGCGGTGATGCCGAAATGTTCGTAGAGCTGCTCGGCCGGGGCGGAGGCGCCGAAGCCGGTCATGCCGACGAAGCCGCCTTCCGGCGTGATCCACTGGTCCCAGTCGTTGCGGACCGCAGCCTCGACGCCGACCCGCGGGGCGCTGCCCAGCACTTCGGCGCGGACCGCCGCCGGCTGCTTCTTGAACAGCTCCCAGCAGGGCATGGAGACCACGGCGGCCTTGATGCCCTCGGCGGCCAGCTTGTCGGCGGCTTCCACCGCCAGCATGACTTCCGAGCCGGTGGCCAGCAGGGTGACGTCGCGGGCGCCCTCGGCCTCGCGCAGCACGTAGGCGCCACGGGCGACCAGGTTCTCCTCGACGTGTTCCCTGCGCTGCGCCGGCAGGCCCTGGCGGGTCAGGCACAGCATCGAGGGGCCGCTGTCGTTCTGCAGGGCGCAGGCCCAGGCCTCCGCCGTCTCCACCGCGTCGCAGGGGCGGAAGACCAGCAGGTTGGGGATGGCGCGCAGGCTGGCCAGGTGCTCGACCGGCTGGTGGGTCGGGCCGTCCTCGCCCAGGCCGATGGAGTCGTGGGTCATCACGTGGATCACCCGGGCGCCCATCAGCGCGCCGAGGCGGATTGCCGGGCGGGAGTAGTCGGCGAAGACCAGGAAAGTGCCGCCGAAGGGAATGTAGCCGCCGTGCAGGGCCAGGCCGTTCATGGCCGCGGCCATGCCGTGTTCGCGCACGCCGTAATGAATGTAGCTGCCGGCGAAGTCTTCGGCGGTGACCGGCTTGTAGGCGGCGGTCTTGGTGCCGACGGACCCGGTGAGGTCGGCCGAGCCGCCGATCAGGCTCGGCACGGCCGGCACCAGTTCCTCCAGCACCTTCTGGGAGGACTGGCGCGTGGCGAGCTTCGGCGCCTCGCCGGCGAAGTTCCGCTTCACGCCGTCGATGACCTTGCCCAGGCCGGCGGGCAGGTCGCCGGCGACCCGCGCCACGAAGGCGCTGCGGTCTTCGCTGGCTTCCAGGCGCTGCGCCCAGGCGTCACGCTCGCGGCGGCCGCGGGCGCCGGCTTCCAGCCAGGCGTCGCGAATGTCGGCCGGGATCTCGAAGGGCGGATGGCACCAGCCGAGGGTCTTGCGGGCGGCGGCGATCTCTTCGTCGCCCAGCGGGGCGCCGTGGGTGGCCGCGGTGCCCTGCTTGTTCGGCGCGCCGAAACCGATCGTGGTCTTGCAGGCGATGAGGCTGGGCCGACCGCTCTGCTTGGCGGCGGCGATGGCGTCGTAGATCGCGCCCGGCTCGTGGCCGTCGGCGCGAAAAACGGACCAGCCCGCCGCCGCGAAGCGGGCGAGCTGGTCCGTGGACGTGGCCAGGGAGGTAGGCCCGTCAATCGAGATCGAGTTGTCGTCGAAAAGAACGATCAGCTTGTTGAGCTTCAGGTGTCCGGCCAGGTCGATGGCCTCGTGGCTGATGCCTTCCATCAGGCAGCCGTCGCCGGCCAGCACGTAGGTGTGGTGGTCGACCAGGTCCGCGCCGAACTCCGCGGCCATCATGCGCTCGGCCAGCGCCAGACCGACGGAGGTGGCGATGCCCTGGCCCAGCGGGCCGGTGGTGACCTCGATTCCGGCGGCGTGGCCGTATTCCGGATGACCGGCGGTGCGCGCGCCCCACTGGCGGAAATTCTTCAGCTCCTCCAGCGTCATGTCCTCGTAGCCGGTGAGATGCAGCAGGGCATAGAGCAGCATGGAGCCGTGGCCGGCAGAGAGCACGAAGCGGTCGCGGTCCGGCCACTTGGGATCGGCGGGATCGAACTTCAGGAAGTCGGTGAAGAGCACCGTGGCGACGTCGGCCATGCCCATGGGCATGCCCGGGTGGCCGGAGTTGGCCTTCTGCACGGCGTCCATGGCCAGCACGCGGATGGCCTTCGCCATCTCGCTGGTCGCGACGGCGTGGCGCGGCGGCGCCGTGGCGGCGGCGACGTCAGAGGGCTGGACGAGAGACATGGCGTAGCTCCTTTTGGCTCACTTGGCGCGGTTCACTTGGCCGGGTTCACTTGGCCCGGTTCACTTGGCCCGGTTCACTTGGCCCGGTTCACTTGGCCCGGTTCACTTGGACCGGCGGCCGCGTTCGACGAGACGGATGATCATCGGCGTCAGGATCAGCTGCATGGCGATATCCAGCTTGTCGCCGGGGATGACGATGGAGTTGGCGCGGCTCATCCAGCTGCCCTGGATCATGGAAACCAGGTAGGGGAAGTCGATGCCGCGCGGGCTCTTGAAGCGGATCACCACCAGGGACTCGCCGGCGGTGGGAATCCAGCGCGCGACGAAGGGGTTCGAGGTATCGACCACCGGCACGCGCTGGAAGTTGATGTCGGTCTCGGTGAACTGCGGGCAGATCACGTGCACGTAGGAATGCATGCGCCGCAGGATGGTGTCGGTCACCGCCTCGGTGGTGTAGCCGCGCGAGGCGCGGTCGCGGTGGATCTTCTGAATCCATTCCAGATTGATCACCGGCACCACGCCGATCTTCAAATCCGCCTTGCCGGCGATGTCGATCTCCGGCGTCTTCACCGCGCCGTGCAGGCCTTCGTAGAACAGCAGGTCGGAGCCCTCGCCGAACTCGTGCCAGTCGGTGAAGTGGCCCGGCGGCACGCCGTAGCGGTCGGCTTCCTCATCATCGTGAACGTAGTGGCGGGTCTGGCCTTTGCCGGTTTCGCCGTATTGGCGGAAGGTGTTCTCCAGCTCGTCGAGGATGTTGGCCTCGATGGAGAAGTGGCTGAAGGTGTGGTCGCCCTCCGCAACGCGGCGCGTCAGTTCGGCCTTCATGTCGGCGCGGTTGTAGCGGTGGAAGGCGTCGCCCTCGATGGCGGCGGCCGTGATCTCTTCGCGCCGGAAGATTTGGTCGAAGGTGTGCTTCACCGTCGAGGTGCCGGCCCCGGAGGAGCCGACGACGGAAATGATAGGGTGCTTTACGGACATGGGATCAACTTGCTCATCAGGAACTGAACAGGCCGCGCTCGCGGAACAGCGGCGGGGTGTCGCGGACGTGGCTGGGGTCGATGTGGTAGCTGGCGATGCGCCGTATTTTCTCGGCCGATCCGAAGATCAGCGGCACGCGCTGGTGCAGTTCGGTCGGCACCTTCAAGAGGATGCGCTCGATGCCGTCGGTGGCGGCGCCGCCGGCTTGCTCGGCCAGGAAAGCGATGGGCGCGGCCTCGTAGATGAGCCGCAGGCGGCCTTTCTCGTAGCCGGGCCGGCCGTCGGCGGGATAGAGAAAGGCACCGCCGCGCGAAAAGATGCGGTGCGTCTCGGCGACCAGGGAGGCCACCCAGCGCATGTTGAAGTTCTTGCCGCGCGGCCCCTCGGCGCCTTCCAGGCAGTCGTCGATGAAGGTGCGGATCGGCGGGAACCAGTGCCGCGCGTTGGAGGCGTTGATCGCGAACTCCGTGGTCGTGAGGGGAATCGTCAGGCCGCTGCGGGCCAGCAGGAATTCGTGGCTTTCCGGGTCCATTACGAAGAGCTCGACGCCATCGCCCAGGGTGAGCACCAGGTCGGTATGCGGGCCGTAGACAAAGTAGCCGGCGGCGAGCTGATCCTCGCCGGGCCGGAAGAAGGAGGCGGTGGCGCCTTCCGGATTGCTCGGAAAGATCGAGAAGATGGTGCCGATGGAAACGTTGACGTCGATGTTGGACGAGCCGTCGAGCGGGTCCACCGCCACCGCGACCAGCCGATCCGGGGCCTCGGCTTCCGGCGTCAGGGTCAGGATGGCATCTTCCTCTTCCGAGGCGAAGTAGGCGACCGGGGCCTCGCGCAGGGCGGCCAGCACCATTTCGTTAGCCTGCAGGTCCAGCGCTTTCTGCACGTCGCCGTCGGCGTTGGCGGCGCCGGTGGTTTCGCTCAGCGCGCCGGCCCCCATCAGGCTGGTCAGCGGACCGTGGGCGATGAGGCGGGAGATCTGCACCGCCGCGCTGGCCAGGGCGGTCACGGTCTGAGCCGTGGCGGCAAGCCGCGGGTCGGCCGCCACGACCTGATCGAGATAGGCCGAGAGGTTCATGCCGACAGAAGTTGCGTTGTGCCGCGCGAGAGCGACCATTTCACTTCCTCCCAAGCACCCTTCGTGAGTGCTCTTGCGGCCGCCTTTGGCGGTCCTTTGTTGCGATTTCCCTGGGCAGGATTTCCCGGGGCAGTGGACTTTTTTGTTGTCCGGAGGGCATGCTCATGGAAAATTCACCAAAAGAAAATTTAAAAAAATGGAATGAGGATTAAGAAAAACTTTGGTCGATTTCCGCAGCCTGTCCCTGAAGCAGCTCCGCGCTTTCGCGGCGACGATCCGTACCGGCTCCGTCACCCAGGCGGCGGCCGAGCTCTTCGTGACGCCGCCGGCCGTGACTACTCATCTGAAATCATTGGAAAGAATCGTCGGCCAGCCGATCTACCAGCGAAATTCGGAGGGGCCGGAGCCGACCGAGGTGGGCCGTGAACTGCTGGAGGCGGCCGACGAGATTGAGAAGGCGATCGAGCGCACCCGCCTGCGGATCGACGCGTTGAACGCCGGGGCCACCGGCTCGGTCACCCTGGGCGTGGTCAGCACGGGCAAGTACTTCGCGCCGGGAATCGTCGCCCGCTTCCGCAAGCTGCATCCCGAAATACGCGTCCAGCTGGCGATCGGCAACCGCACGGAGATCATCAAGGGCCTGGAGCGGCGGGAGTACGACCTGCTCATCATGGGCCGCCCGCCCGCCCACGTGGCGGTGGAGCGCGAGGTGCTGGGCGACCATCCCCATGTGCTGGTGGCGGCGCCCGACCATCGCCTGGTCGGCGATCCGGATATCCTGCCGGAAGACCTGCTGCGCGAGACGTTTCTGGCCCGTGAAGAAGGCTCGGGCACGCGCCTGCTGATGACCCGCTTTCTCGACCGCATCGGCGGCGGGCGCAGCTTCAACATGGTGGAGATGGGCACCAACGAGACCATCAAGCAGGCGGTCATGGCCGGCCTCGGCATCGCGATCATTTCGGCGCACACCTGCTACAGCGAGCTGGCGGAAGGCAAACTGGCCACCCTTCAGGGCGAAGGGCTGCCCCTGGTGCGCCAGTGGTTCCTCATCCACCGCAGCGACCGCGAACTGACCAAGGCCGCCGAGGTGCTGCGCGGTTTCATCATCGACCACAAGGGCGACATCCTTCCTTAGAGCATTCCGCCTCGGCGTTGGCGGCCCGCGGCGTCGGCTTGGCGGAACGATCCGGACTGTGATCTAGTTACATAACCGATGCCCTCGAAGGCCTATGGTCACGCCGGAGCCTGCGGGATCTCGGGTATGACCTTGCTCCGGCTAGGGTTTTTCGGGCGTCGCCACTGCGGCAAATGCGCCCAGCGACAAGGCGTCGGCTTCGGTGGCGCCCCTTGCGGATGCGACCCTGTCGCTCCCCATGGACAGCAGTTGCCGCTGAACAGCAATTGAAAGTCGCCCCGGTATGTTTGACTCTTTCGACGCAGTGACCCTGGCGCGGGCCCAGTTCGCTTTCACCGTTTCCGCGCACATCATCTTCCCGGCCTTCACCATCGGGCTGGCCAGCTACCTCGCGGTGCTGGAAGGACTTTGGCTGTGGACGCGCGAGGACCGCTACATGCGGGTCTTCGATTTCTGGAAGACGATTTTCGCGGTGGTCTTCGGCATGGGTGTCGTCTCCGGCATCGTCATGAGCTACCAGTTCGGCACCAACTGGAGCGTCTTTTCCGACAAGACCGGACCGATCCTCGGCCCCTTGATGGGTTACGAAGTCTTGAGCGCTTTCTTCCTGGAGGCGGGCTTCCTGGGCGTCATGCTGTTCGGCAAGAACCGGGTCGGCGAGAAGCTGCACTTCTTCGCCACCCTGATGGTCGCCGCCGGCACGCTGTTCTCCGCCTTCTGGATTCTCTCGGTGAATTCCTGGATGCAGACGCCGGCCGGCTACGGGATCAACGACGTCGGCCAGTACGTGCCGACCGACTGGTGGGCGGCGATTTTCAATCCGTCTTTCCCCTACCGCTTCGTCCACATGGTGCTGGCGGCCTATCTGACCACCGCCTTCGTGGTCGGCGGCGTCGGCGCCTGGCATCTGCTGCGCGACCGCGCCGACCCCGCCGCGCGTATCATGTTCTCCATGGCCATGTGGATGGCGCTGATCGTCGCGCCGCTGCAGGTGGTGGCGGGCGATTTCCACGGCATCAACACCCTGGAGCATCAGCCGGCGAAGGTCGCGGCCATGGAAGGCCACTGGGACGAAACCATCCGGGGCGCCCCGCTGATTCTCTTCGGCCTGCCGAACGATGAAGGCGAGACGACCGACTACAAGGTCGAGATCCCGCATCTCGGCGCCCTCATCCTGACCCACGAGTGGAACGGTTCGGTCAACGGCCTGAAGCACTGGCCGAAGGAGGAGCGGCCGCCCTCGATCATCGTGTTCTGGAGTTTCCGCATCATGGTGGCGCTGGGTTTCGCCATGGTTGGGATCGGCCTGTGGAGCTCGGTGCTGCGGTTGCGCGGAAGGCTCTTCGACTCGCCTTGGCTGCACGGCAGCGCGGTGGTCATGGGACCCGCCGGCTTCGCCGCCGTCCTGGCCGGCTGGGTGACCACCGAGGTCGGGCGCCAGCCCTATACCGTCTATGGCCTGCTCACCACTGCGCAGTCGGCCTCGCCGCTGGAGGCGCCGGCGGTGGGGGCGTCGCTCATCGTCTTCGTTCTCGTCTACTTCGCCGTCTTCGGCGCCGGCACCTTCTACGTGCTGCGCCTCATGGCGAAGCCGCCCTCGGGCGGGGGCGAGGACGTCGGCCCGATGCGGGCGGCCGGCATCACCCCGGGCCCGGCGCTGGCCGCCGGCCGCGACCGGCAACCGGCCGAGTAGGGGAGGACCACAGCATGGAACTCGATCTTCCTCTCATCTGGGCGGCGTTGATCGCCTTCGCCGTTCTGGCCTACGTGGTGCTCGACGGTTTCGACCTCGGCATCGGCATCCTTTTCCCGCTGATCACCGGCGCGCGCGACCGCGACACCGCGATGAATTCGGTCGCCCCGGTGTGGGACGGCAACGAAACCTGGCTGGTGCTGGGCGGCGGCGGGCTCTTCGCGGTCTTTCCGCTGGCCTACGCCACCATCCTGCCGGCGCTCTACGCGCCGCTCATTGCCATGCTGGTGGGGCTCATCTTCCGCGGTGTTTCCTTCGAGTTCCGCCACCGCACCAAGCGCGGCAAGTTCCTCTGGGACTGGGGCTTCGCCGGCGGCTCGATCGTCGCCGCCTTCGCCCAGGGCATCACCCTCGGCGCCCTGGTGCAGGGCATCGAGGTGGCGGACCGCGCCTATGCCGGCGGCTGGTGGGACTGGCTGACGCCCTTCAGCCTGCTGACCGGCGTCGCGCTGGTGGTCGGCTATGCGCTGCTCGGCGCCACCTGGCTGGTGATGAAGACCGAGGGGTACCTGCAACGCCGCGCCATGGACTTCGCCTGGGTCACCGCCATCGGGACCCTGATCCTCATCACCGTGGTCAGCCTGGCGACGCCTTTCCTCAATCCCGTCTTCCTGGACCGCTGGTTCGCCTGGCCGACGATGATCTTCAGCCTCGTCGTGCCCGCCCTGGTGGCGGCCTGCGCCTGGGGCCTGTTCCGCGGTCTGCTGGAGCATCGCCCGGCGCTGCCCTTCCTGGCGGCGCTGGGGCTCTTCGTGCTGTGCTATGCGGGCATCGGCATCAGCTTCTTTCCCTACATGGTGCCGCCCAGCGTCACCATCTGGCAGGCCGCCGCGCCGGACGCCAGCCTCGCCTTCCTGCTGGTCGGCGCGGTGGTGCTGATTCCCATCATCCTGGCCTACACCGCCTACGCCTACTGGGTGTTCCGCGGCAAGGTCGATCCGGACGAGGGCTATCACTGATGGACGGCAAGATGCCGACAACCCTGCGCCGCCTGCTGTGGTTCGTCGCGCTCTGGGCCGCCGGCGTGCTCGCAGTCGGCGCCGTGGGCTATGCCATCAAGCTGGTTCTGGCTGCCTAGAACGCATTGCTGCACTGCGGCAAGGTGCGTTGCGGGCGGCTGTGAGGCGTTGTAGGTTCGCACCCAGGGCGTACGGCCAAACGGGCTTTTCCCGCGACGCTGCCGGCAGCCCTGACCTGCCGGTGGAAGGGTTCTGAATGAAAAAGTCTCTGGTCGTCTTCCTGCTTGTCGCCGTCATCGCGGCGGGTGCCGCCGGCTACCTCTGGTGGCGCAGCAACCAGGACCAGCTTCCCGACTACATCGCCAGCGGCAACGGCCGCATCGAGGCCGAGGAGGTCCACGTCGCGACCAAGTACGCCGGCCGCGTCGCCGACGTGCTGGTGAACGAAGGCGATCGGGTGGAGGCCGGCCAGGTGCTGGCCCACATGGACACCGGCGAACTGCGCGCGTCGCTGGCCGCGGCCAACGCCAGTATCGCCCAGGCGCAGGAGAACGTGATCGAGGCGCGCGCCCAGATCGTGCAGCGCCAGAGCGAGCTGAAGTACGCGGAGCAGGAGCTGCAGCGCGCGCAGACGCTGGTCGCCAAGGGGCACATCTCCGAACAGCAGGCCGATCAGCGACAGACGGACCGCGACACCGCCAAGGCAACCCTGGAAGCCGCGCAGGCGCGCCTCGCCAGCACCCAGCGGGCGGTCGAGGCGGCCCAGGCGCAGGCCGAGCTGATCCAGACCCAGATCAACGATTCGACGCTGACGGCGCCGCGGGCCGGGCGCGTGCAGTACCGCCTGGCGGAGCCGGGTGAAGTGCTGGCCAGCGGCGGGCGCGTGGTGACGCTGCTCGACCTGACCGACGTCTACATGACGATCTTCCTGCCGACCGACCAGATCGGCCGCCTGCTGGTCGGCAACGAGGGACGCATCATCCTGGATGCCGTGCCGCAGTACGTGATCCCGGCCACGGTTTCCTTCATCTCCGCCGAGGCGCAGTTCACCCCGCGCCAGGTGGAGACCCGCAGCGAGCGTGAAAAGCTCATGTTCCGCGTGAAGGTCAAGGTCGCGCCCGAACTGCTGCGCGAGCACATCAACCAGGTCCGCACCGGCCTTCCGGGGGAGGCTTATGTCATGCTCGGCGGCGGCGCCGACTGGCCGGAGCGCTTCGCCGCCAACCTGCCGCCGGTCGACGGGCAATGACCCAAGAGGGCGCGCTGGCCGTCAGGCTGGAGGCCGTCACTCACCGCTACGGCCAGACGCTCGCGCTGGAGTCGGTTTCCCTGGAGCTGCGCGGCGGCACGACGGGCTTCGTCGGGCCCGACGGCGTCGGCAAGTCGACCCTGCTGGCGTTGATCGCCGGCGCCCGGCAGATCCAGGAAGGCCGCGTCGAGGTGCTGGACGGCGACATGGCCGCGCGCCGCCACCGCAACGCGGTGCAGCCGCGCATCGCCTATATGCCGCAGGGGCTCGGCAAGAACCTCTACATGGACCTGACGGTGGCCGAGAACCTGCACTTCTTCGGGCGCCTCTTCGGCCAGGGCGCGAAGGAACGGCGGCGGCGGATCGACTCTCTGCTGAAGAGCACCGGCCTGGATCCCTTTCCCAACCGCCGCGCCGGCAAGCTGTCCGGCGGCATGAAGCAGAAGCTCGGCCTCTGCTGCGCGCTGATCCACGACCCGGACCTGCTGATCCTCGACGAACCCACCACCGGCGTCGACCCGCTGTCGCGCCGCCAGTTCTGGGCGCTGATCGACCGCATCCGCGCCGAGCGTCCGGGCATGGCCGTGCTGGTCGCGACCGCCTATATGAACGAGGCGGAGGCCTTCGACAATCTGGTGGTGGTCAACGACGGCGTGGTGCTGGCGACGGGCACCCCGGCGGAGATCAAGCAGCGCCAGGGCGTCGACACCCTGGAAGCGGCCTACATCTCCCTGCTGCCCGAGGAAAAGCGCCACGGCCACCGCAAGCTGGAAATTCCGCCGCCGCCGCACCACGACGGCGCGCCGGCGATCAAGGCCGAGGGGCTGACCCGGCGCTTCGGCGATTTCACCGCCGTCGACCGCGTCAGCTTCGAGATTCCGCGCGGCGAGATCTTCGGCTTTCTCGGGTCCAACGGCTGCGGCAAGACGACGACCATGAAGATGCTGACCGGCCTGCTGCCGCCCACGGAGGGCGAGGCTTGGCTGTTCGGCGAGCGCACCCGTTCCTACGGCATCGAGCAGCGCAAGCGCGTCGGCTACATGTCGCAGTCCTTCTCTCTGTACGGCGAACTGACGGTGCGGCAGAACCTGATGCTGCATGCCCGCCTGTTTCATCTGCCGCGCGACCGCCAGGGCTCCCGCGTGGCCGAACTGATGGAGCGCTTCGACCTCGGGCACTACGCCGACGCGCTCTCCGGTGATCTGCCCTTAGGTGTGCGCCAGCGGCTCTCGCTGGCGGTGGCGGTTCTGCACGAGCCGGAAATCCTGATTCTCGACGAGCCGACCTCGGGCGTCGATCCGGTCGCGCGGGACGGTTTTTGGGAGCTTCTGGTCGACCTGTCGCGCAATCAGGGCGTCACCATCTTCATCTCGACCCACTTCATGACCGAGGCGGAGCGCTGCGACCGCATTTCGCTGATGCATGCCGGCAAGGTGCTGGCCAGCGACACACCCGCCGGCCTGGTCGAGGCACGGGGCGCGAAGACCCTGCAGGATGCCTTCATCGCCTATCTGGAGGAGGCCACAGGGGAGGCCGCGGAAGGCGCCGCCGCGCAGATCGGCGAGGGCGCTGCCCTGGTGCGGGAGACCGCCGAAAACGGCAAGGAAAACGGCAAGGAAGGCGGCAACGGGCGGCGCGGCTGGCTGAGCCCGCGGCGGCTCGGCGCCTACAGCCTGCGCGAGGCCATGGAGATTCTGCGCGACCCGATCCGCCTGGCTTTCGCGCTCGGCGGGACCATCCTGCTGATGCTGGTCTTCGGCTTCGGCATCAGTTTCGACATTGAGAACCTGACCTACGCGGCCTTCGACCGGGATAAGACGCCGGAAAGCCGGCGCTACCTGGAGGACTTCGCCGGCTCGCGCTACTTCGATGAGCGGCCGCCGATCACCAGCTACGCCGATATGGACCGCCGGATGAAGAGCGGGGAGATCACCCTGGCGCTGGAGATCCCGCCGAACTACGGCAAGGACCTGCTCGCTGGCCGGCAGCCGAGCGTGGCGGCCTGGATCGATGGCTCCATGCCGTTCCGGGCCGAGACCGTGCGCGGCTACGTCGAGGGATTGCACAAAGGCTATATTCGCGAGGTCGTCGTGCGGGAGCTGGGGGGAAAGGTCGCCACCCTGCCGGCGGATATCGAATCGCGCTACCGCTACAACCAGAACTTCGAGAGCGTGAACGCCATGGTGCCGGCGGTCATCGTCATCCTGCTGATATTCATTCCCGCCATCCTGATGGCCCTGGGGATCGTGCGCGAAAAGGAGTTGGGCTCCATCACCAACCTCTACGTGACGCCGGTCAGCCGCCTGGAGTTCCTGCTCGGCAAACAGCTTCCCTACATTGCCTTTGGCATGGCGAGTTTCCTGCTGATGACGGCCTTCGCCGTCACCATCTTCGGCGTCGAGCTGAAAGGCAGCTTCCTGGCGCTGAGCTTCGGCGCCTTTCTCTACGTGCTGGCCACCACCGGCATCGGCCTGCTGGTCTCCTCCTTCACCAGCACGCAGATCGCCGCGCTGTTCGGCACGGCCATCGGCACCATGGTGCCCACCGTGCTGTTCTCCGGCATGATGCAGCCGGTGTCGTCGCTGGCGGGCGGCGCCGCGGTGATCGGCAAGATCTACCCGGCCGGCTATTTCATGACCATCAGCGTCGGCACCTTCACCAAGGCGCTGGGCTTCGCCGAACTGACCGACGAGTTCCTCTATCTGGCGCTGTTCTTTCCGGTGCTGACCCTGATATCGGTCATGCTACTCAGAAAGCAGGAGCGCTAGCGCCGTGGACAGGGTGAAGAGCATCTTCCATCTGGGCGTGAAGGAACTGTTCAGCCTGCGCCGCGACCCGGTGCTGCTGGCGCTGATGGTCTGGGCCTTCTCGCTGTCCGTCTACACGGCGGCCACCGGCATGACCCACGATCTGCACAACGCCTCCATCGCCGTCGTCGACGAAGACCGCTCGCAGCTTTCCCGGCGCATCGTCGATGCTTTCCTGCCGCCGTTCTTTCAGGCGCCGCGGCAGATCACCTTCAGCGAGATCGACCGGGGGATGGATTTCGGCGACTATACCTTCGTGCTGGTCTTCCCGCCGCGTTTCGAGGCGGACGTGCTGGCCGGCCGGCAGCCCGCGTTGCAGGTCAACATCGACGCCACCGCGATGATGCAGGCGGGCATCGGTGACGGTTACGTCTCCAACATCATCTCACAAGAGATGGCCCGCTATCTCGGGCGCGGGCAGGCGGCGGCAGCGCCGCCCCTCACGCTGGAGACGCGCTATGCCTTCAATACCAATGTCGAGAGTTCCTGGTTCACCAGCGTCATGCAGATGGTCAACAGCGTCACCATGCTGTCGATCGTGCTGACCGGGGCGGCGCTGATCCGCGAACGCGAGCACGGCACCATCGAGCATCTGCTGGTCATGCCGCTGACCCCCTTCGAGATCATGCTGGCCAAGGTCTGGGCCAACGGCCTGGTGATTCTGGTCGCGGCGGCGCTCTGCCTCGGGCTGGTCATCGAGACGCTGCTGCAGGTGCCTGTGGCGGGGTCGCGCGGGCTTTTCTTCGCGGGGCTGACGCTCTACCTGTTCTTCGCGACGGCGCTGGGCATCTTCTTGGCGACCCTGGCGCGCTCCATGCCGCAGTTCGGCCTGCTCTTCATGCTGGTGGCGCTGCCGATGATGCTGCTGTCCGGCGGTCAGACGCCCCTCGAGAGTCAGCCGGAGTGGCTGCAGACCGTGATGCAGGCCGTGCCCTCGACCCATTTCGTGGCCTTCGCGCAGGCCATCCTGTTCCGCGACGCCGGCATCGACGTCGTCTGGCCGCAGTTCGCACTGGTCGCCGGAATGGGCGCGCTGTTTTTCACCTTCGCCGCCTTCCGCTTCCGCGCCGCCATTGCGGTCATGCAGAGCTGACCAGGTCAAAAATGTGCCGTCAGCGGCGCGAACGGACCAGCAGGATCAGCCAGGCGAGGCCGCTGGCGAGCATCAGGAACATGAAGGGAACGACGACAAGCGCCACGTGCGGCTTCTCCAGACCAGTGAAGGCCGTGAGCGGCCCGCCGATCGCGAGGTAGAGCGCCACCAGCGCGGAACCGGCGATCCAGAACCAGAAGAGGCGCTTGCGCCATTTGTGGCGCAGGGCGTGGTTATGCTTGCGTTCCGGCGGCCACACGGTGGGCGCATCGGAACTGGAAACGGCATGTGACTTGGCCTGCATGAGCTTTCTCCTCGGATGTTGTCGAGGGACTCGATCTTGGGGATTCAACGATCAGGCCGCGCCAAGGTTCCCAAGCCGGGGTTCCCAAATGGAACTTTGCATGGCGGCGCCAGCTTGGCATCTTGAGGATTGCAGGCAGGGGAACCACAGGCAGGTAATTGGATGGATCTGATCGCGCAACCGCTGTGGGTGGCCTTCCTGGCGTTCGGCTTGACCTGCCTGGTCATCGCGGCGGCCGGCACGGCCATGGCCCAGGTGAGCGACCGCCTGGCCGATCGCACCGGCCTGGGCGAGGCGATCACGGGCGGTCTGCTGCTGGGCGCCAGCACCTCGCTGTCCGGCTTCATTACCTCGGTCTCCACCGCGGCGCAGGGGTTTCCGGAGTTGGCCCTGAGCAACGCCGTCGGCGGCATCGCCGTGCAGACGGCTTTCCTGGCGGTGGCCGATATCACCTACCGCCGCGCCAATCTGGAGCACGCCGCGGCCTCGGTCACCAACCTGACCCAGGGGGCCTTGCTGATCGCCCTGCTGAGCATTCCCCTGGTGGCGGGCCTGATGCCGTCCTGGACGCTGCTCGGCTGCCATCCGGCCAGTTTTGTCATCCTCATCGCCTATATCTTCGGCATGCGTCTGGCCTCTCAGACCTACAAGGAACCGCTCTGGGGGCCGAAGCAGACGGAGGAAACCCGCACCGACGTACCGGAGGAGCCGCAGGGCGGCCGCACGCTCTACGTCCTGCTGGCGCGTTTCCTGCTGCTGTTCGTCATCGTCGGTTTCGCGGGCTATGCCCTGGGCCAGGCGGGGATCGCGATCGCCAGCAAGACGGGTCTGTCCCAATCCATCGTCGGCACCCTGCTGACGGCGGTCTCCACCTCGCTGCCCGAACTGGTGACCACCCTCGCCGCCGTACGGCGCGGGGCGCTGACCCTGGCGGTCGGCGGCATCATCGGCGGCAACACCTTCGACGTGATCCTGGTCGCGGCCTCCGACATCGCCTACCGGCCGGGGTCCATCTACCACAGCACTTCCGAACAGCCGACCTTCGTCATCGCCATCACCATTCTGATGACCGCGGTCCTGCTGCTCGGCCTGCTGCGGCGGGAAAAATACGGTTTCGCCAACATCGGCTTCGAGAGCCTGCTGATTCTGCTGATCTATCTCGGCGGCACTGCCCTGCTGGTCGTCACCGCCTGAGGGGAACCTTCCGGCGCGCCGCAGCGTTTCGTTCTTTATAGACGAACGCGAAGGAGGCTGCGGGGCCCCGATGCCGGATGACATTGCCCATCTTTTTCAGACCAACACACCTCTCTACGAGATCGCCATCAGCCTGTTACTCTCGGTGGTTTTCGGCGGGGCGATCGGCATGGACCGGGAGTTCCGCCAGAAGGCGGCGGGGTTGCGCACCCACATCCTGGTGTCCCTCGCCGCCGCGATCTTCACCCTCATCACCTTCGAGATCTTTTTCGAGATGGGCGAACTGATGGAGGAGCCGCGCAGCGACGCCATCCGCATCATCGAAGCGGTCACCGCCGGCGTGGCCTTTCTCGCCGCCGGCACCATCATCCAGTCGGGCGGCGCGGTGCAGGGCCTCACCACCGGTGCCAGCATGTGGCTGGCGGGGGCGGTGGGCCTGGCCTGCGGCGGCGGCTTCTACATTATCGCGGTGATGGGGACCGCCTTGGCCCTGGTGGTGCTCTTCCTGCTCGGAAAGCTCGAGGCCCGGATCAGCCCGCAGGAAAACAACGGGGAACAGGGCGGGCGCTAGCTCGCCATGTCTCCGGCGGAGACGAACAGCAGCAGGGCGACGAGGCCGGCGAGGATCAGCGCGCCGAAGAAGACCACACGGCGCTTCGGCGTGTTGAGGATGACCTCGCCTTGGCGCGCCTCCTCGCTGCTGAGCTTCGGGCCTTCGGCGGGGCCGGAGCTGGGGGCGGCGGAACTCGGGGCGGCGGAACTCGGGGCGGGTTGTGATCCATGCATGGTGGCGGGACCGCGCGGACGCTCCTCTTCCGCGACGGGCAGGGCGCTCAGCGCCTTCACCACCCGGTCCAGCATGTTCGGCTCGCCGCCGCCCATGTTCTCCTCTTCGGCCACGGCCAGTTCACGGGCGTCTTGCTCCCAGCTTTCGAGGAGGCGGCGCTTCTGGGTGTCGTTCAGCTTGTCGTCCGCCAGCACGTCCTCGGGCTTGTCGTAGAGTTTCCACGGCTGGGCCACGGCTTTATCGGTTTCCGTCTGGGTGGACATGTGCCCTCCTTGGCTACAATGAGCAAACGTCGCGCGGCGGGCTCCCGCGGCGCGGACTTTTCTGCTAAGTCAACGCGGGCCGGTGGCGAGGGTTCCGAATCGGCGGTCCCGGCAGGACCGCGGCGCGGGCCGGGGGAGCGGTTTTCCTGTGAACTTCTTCCGCCTAACCTGCGACCCACCGAGGGAAATACGCTTTTCGGGCGGGGAGAAAACGATGAGCAAAGCACGGCAGACAGCGCCCCTCCTGGGGCTGCTGGGGGGGATTCTGGCTGTTTTCCTGTGTCTGGGCGGGCCGCAGACGGCCGCGGCGCAGGACGGTGATGCCATCGTCCGTCAGCTCGAGGCGGCCTGCGGCAAGCCACGCACCTGCCTTCGCGATGCCTTCGTCTACGACGGCAAGGCCATTCATCCGCTGATCCTCAGGGCCCTGGCCGGTTTGCCTTCCGACGGGGCGGCGGTGGTCACGGCGGTGGACCTGGTGGCCGCGCAGAGCGCCAACCAGTTCTGCTGTTCGGACAGCTTCGAGGTTTCGCTCGACGACAGGGGGCGTATCGGCGCCAGCATCGATCTGGTGAAGGATTTTTCCGCCGCGCAGCTGCCGAAGGCCGACTGTCCCGAAGGCTGCTGGTTCAGCTACCGCTTCATCGGCAGCACCGACAACGATGTCCAGGTGGTCGTCACCTGGGAGAGGAGCGGCGGTACCAGCATTTTCTCGACGCTGCTGTTCCTCAAGCCCCGCAGGACCCTGATCTTCGACGGGGAGCGCTGGTCCACGCGTCTGCTGCTGACCGCCATCGGCAAGATGGCCCTCGTGGCCTCGGCCGAGGTGCCGGTCACCGTGGAAGGCGACAGCGTCCATCTCGGCGGGCGCGAGATTCCCGTCGCAAACTAGCCCGCCGGCCCCTGGGCCGTCTGGATCTCAGGAGATGCGGGCCGCGTCGGGGTAGGCGATGCGCTGGCTGCCCTCTTGCATCCCGGCGCCGGAAAGCTGCCAGGTCTTGCCCGGCCAGCGCAGTTCCATGGCGAAGCGGCGGGGGTGATAGACGGCGGTGTAGAGCGTTCCGAAACCGGCGTCGTAGGCCACCGAATAGAGCGGCGGCTTCAGGAAGGCGCCGATAAACTTTTCCGGCGGGTCGACATGCAGGCTGAGCCGCTGCAGCAGGAAGCGTTCGCGCTCCACCGTGGCGGTGAAGCGGGCATGGCTCGCCCATTCGACGCGTTCCTGGTGGTTGGTGGCGACGCCGATGTGGCGCAGCACCGTCGGCCGGTCCGGCGCCATGTAGGCGGTGACGAAATGGCGGGCCGCGTCGACGGCGGTGACGTTGTAGGTCATGTGGCTGGGCACGCGCTGCAGCACCTTGCCGGCCTGCTCCGCGGTCTCGCAGGTCTGCAGGATATAGCGCAGGATGATCGGCACGCCGAAGCCGTCGCCGACCACGTGGCGCCCGCCGAAGGTGAGGGAAACCGCGAGCCCCGCTTCGTTGACGCCGTCGACCAGGCCCCAGAGGCCGTCGCTGGTGCCGAGCACGCGGCGGCCCTGCCAGGCCGTGTCCAGGGTCAGGGCGTCGAAGGCCAGCGGGTTGTAGTCGTAGTTGCGCACCAGCATGGGCTCCTCGCCCGGCCAGATCGCCTGGCTGCAGCCGGAGAGATAGGGCGGCGGACAGTAGAAGCTGAGGAAGCGGGCTTCCTGGTCGCCGCCGCCGGCCAGGTCGCAGAGCTGCTCGTAGAGCGGCAGCATTTCCGGCATGTGCTGCTTCAGCGCCCGCCGCCCTTCCAGGTAGGTCGGACGCGCCTCGGGGCCCTCGCTCAGCCACCAGCGGCGATAGTCGGGCCAATATTCCGCGAAGAGCCCGGCCCACTTGGGGCCGGGTGTGTCTTCGGAAACGGCGCGAAAGGTCAGCTCCATCGGGTCTGCCGGAAGGCCTCAGAGGATCTTGAAGGCATGCTCGCTGGGCACCGCCGCCGGCAGGGGCCGGGCGGAGAAGGCCGACTTGATGCCCTTGATCCACTTCTTCGAGCGCTCGGTCAGCTTGAAGCCGTCGGTCATGGAACGGCCGCGGGTGACCAGGATGCCCAGGTCGGCGCCTTCGTAGCGGTAGTCGCCCGGCTTCAGGATGCGCAGGAAAAACGCCTCCTGCTCACTCTCCACCGCGCGGCGGTGATAGTCGAAGCGGTCGAAGACGACGGTGCCGTCGGAAAGCATGCGGTAGATGCCGGTTTCCGGCGCCTGGGTCAGGATGTCCACCGAATCGTCGGTGTGCTTGATCACCATCTGCGACCAGGAGTCGATCATGTTGGGGTCGGCCCAACGGGCGTTCAGCTCCTCGATATCCAGGTCGAATGGCTGTCCCGAGAACTCCAGCAGGTGGAACAGGAACAGCGGCGCGTCGGCATGCGCGAAGGCGGCGTGGTTGGTCATGGAGGAGGCGCCGGTGATGCGCGGATTCAGTTCGCCGAGGTAGATCTCGCCGGTCTTCTGCTCGATCAGGAAGTCCAGTTCGAAATAACCGCGGTAGCCTTCCTTGCGCAGCTGCTCGCCGAAATCGAACGTCAGCTTGCGGGCCTTCTGGCGCACCTTCGGCGGAAAGGCGGTGGCGAAGATCTCGTTGCCGCACCAGCCGCCGCGGTAGGGCGTCAGCTCGTTGAAGCCGACCAGTTCGGTCATCAGCGGGCCGACGATGGTGCCCTGCTTGGTGGCGCAGGCCTCGATCGCGGAGCCCCGGCACTTGATCCGCTTCATGA
Organism: Kiloniellaceae bacterium; assembly: GCA_048268885.1. Classification (GTDB taxonomy): domain Bacteria; phylum Pseudomonadota; class Alphaproteobacteria; order Kiloniellales; family Kiloniellaceae; genus Pelagibius. The sequence continues at coordinate 69,220 of JBLWUP010000006.1, forward strand.
TCTTGATCTCGCCGCAGCCGACGATCTCGTGTTCGTGGCGGCGGAAGTCCGCCTCGGACTTGATGAAGAAGGTGGTGTGGCCGGAATCGCCGAAGGCCGACTGCAGCACCAGGTCATTGCCCAGCTTGGCTTTGTCCGACAGTTCGCAGAGGTGTTTGTAGTCCTTCACCACGGCCAGGGTGTTGGGTACCGAGGGGACGCCCGCCTTGTTGCCGATGCGCACGGTCTCGATCTTGTTGTCGACGCGGGTGCGCAGCTTGGCCTTGGGGAACCACACCTCGGCGCCGAGCTCCTTGGCCAGTTTCTCGGTTTCCTCGTCGAACATCAGGAAGACGAACTTGGGTTTCTTGCCGCGGTCCTTCACCCAGTCGAGCACTTCTTTATGCTGCAGCAGGTAGTTGTTGATGTCCTCGATGGACTGGAACTCGGCGTGGGGCTGCTCGGAGGGGCAGAAGACATTCGGGTGCTTGCCGTCATAACAGTCGAGGTAGTTCACGTACTTGAAGTTGCGCACCCATTCATCAAGGCCCAGCAGATTGAAGTTGGTCGCCGAGATGAAGTAGATCGGCGTTTCGTTGCGATGAAAGAAACGCCTGATCTCCGAAATGTTCTTCAGCTTCTTTTTTGCCATCCCTGTTTCCCCAAGTTTTTGGTTTTGATGTGCATCGCGCCCTTGAGCGGGCGCCGTCGGTGTTGAGCGCAGCTATTGCGCGGCGTGCAGCATTCGGGTTTCGGCCTGCTTGGCGAGGGCTTCGTCGGTGAAGACCCGCAACCCCAGTTCCGGGCGGTAGCCGTGAATCTCGTTGACGTCCAGGGCGCGCATGAAGGAAAGGATCTCCTGCGAGATCACCTGCCCCGGCACCAGGATTGGAAAGCCCGGCGGATAGGGAATGATGAAGGAGGCCGAGACGACCTCCCGGCCGCTTTCCATCACCTGCTTCAGCGAGCCGTCAAGCTGCAGGTAGTCGCAATTCTCCTCGTCGTAGGCGAGGAAGAAGGCCGCGCGGATGTCGCCCTCCGGGGTGTCGGCGCCGCTCGGCCGGAAGGCGTCGTGGAAGCGGCTGAAGTCCGGCAGGGGCGGCAGCTCCTCCACCAGGTTCTTGACCCTGCTGTCGAAGGCCCGGCGCTCCATCCGCGAAGCGTCGTCCAGCAGGTCGTCGAGCTCGTTGGCGATTTCGACCAATACCTCGATGAGGTAGGCGACCGAAGAGCGGGTGGTCCCGATGTTGGTCATGAACAAGACGGTGTTGCGCGAGGTCTTGTTGATCTGGATCCCGTATTTGTCCATCAGGATCTTGGTCTTGAAGGTGTCGCCGTCCCAGCCGGTGCCGCCGACGGCCAGCGTGACCCGCGTGGCGTCGAGCACGAACTCGTCCTGTCCCCAGCACTCCCAGATGTCGTTCCAGCCCTGGCCCGGGTCGTAGTAGGAAGTGATGCCGCTCTCGCGGTAGTCCTCCGGGATCATGTCGCCGGCGGCCAGCACCTTGAAGTACTTCTTCAGCAGCGGGTGGGTCGAGATGGCCCGGCGCATGGACATGGCGGCTTCGACCTGACGCTGCACGAATTCGAAGCCTTCCAGCTCCACCTGGCGCCGGCCGACGTCGAGCGAGGCGATGATCTGGTAGTTGGGCGAGGTCGAGGTATGGGTCATGTAGGCCTCATGGAAGGCCTGCTCGACTTCGCCTTTGAAGTCCTGGTCGTTGACGTGAATCATCGAGCCCTGGCGCAGGGCGGTCAGCGTCTTGTGGGTCGACTGTGTCGCGTAGACCCGAACGCGGGCGTCGGGGGGCGGAATCAGCCGCGTCTGCAGCAGCGTCACATCCTCGGCGTCCTTCAACTCTTCCTGCTGCGCCGCGTAGGCCTTTTCGTGCTCCGGCGTGCGCAGATCCTCACGCAGGTTGTTCGCCGCGTTCATGCCGGTGCGCTGGCGGTAGGTCGGCCCGAAGCGGGCAAAGGCGAACCAGGCCTCGTCCCACAGGAAGATGAGGTCCCGCTTGATCGCCAGGCACTCGCGCATCACCCGGTCGACGTTGTAGACGATGCCGTCGAAAGTGCAGTTGGTGAGCAGCAGCATGCGGACACGGTCCAGCTTGCCCTCGGCCTTCAGCTCCAGCAGCGTCCTCTTGACCTCGCGCAGCGGGACGGCGCCGTACATCGAGTAGTCGTTCAGCGGATAGCTGTCCAGATAGACCACCTGCGCCCCGGCCAGCACCATGCCGTAGTGGTGCGACTTGTGGCAGTCGCGGTCGACCAGCACGATATCGCCGGGCCGCACCAGGGCCTGCACGACGATCTTGTTGCAGGTCGAGGTGCCGTTGGTGGCGAAGAAGGTCTGCTTGGAGCCGAAGGCGCGCGACGCCAGCTCCTGAGCCTCCTTGATCGGTCCCTGCGGCTCCAGCAGGCTGTCGAGTCCGCCCGACGTGGCGGAGGTTTCCGCCAGGAAAATGTTGGGGCCGTAGAAGGCGCCCATGTCCTGGATCCAGTGCGAGCGGCTGATCGACTTGCCGCGGCTGATCGGCATGGCGTGGAACACGCCGGTCGGCTGCTTGGAGTACTCCTTCAGCGCGGTGAAGAAGGGTGTCTTGTAGCGCGCGTTGACGCCGCGCAGGATGTTGAGGTGCAGTTCCAGGAAGTCTTCCTGATTATAGAACACCCGCCGGCAGCGCCCGAGATCGCGCCCGGCAATGTCCTCGACGGAGCGATCGGTGATCAGGTAGGCGTCCAGTTCCGGGCGCACGCGGGCGATGAGGCGGCAGAGCTCCGGCCCGTAGTCCTCTTCCATCAGGCCCTCGACGGCTTCCTTGCCGCCGGCGCGGCTCAGGTACTTGGTCAGGATCTGCAGGGTGTTACGCGACTTGAGCGTCAGCCCGGGGCGCACCACCACCGCCTGGATGTTGTGATTGAACAGGATGGCGATCAGCGCGTCTTCCAGGCTCGGCACCAGCACCGTCTCGTAGATGAACTGGTCCTCGCTGCGGCGCATGCGGTGCAGGCTGCTGCGCAGCCAGCGCTCCTGCTGCTCGTTCAGGTCATCGACCAGCAGGACCTCGAAGTAAGGCTTCGAAAGCGCACGGGCTTCGACGGAGAGGGTCGACTCGTCCTCGGCCTCGTCGGCGTCGCTGTCGTCGCGCGCCAGGGTGACGCTGCGGCGGCGGTAGGTCCCCGACGTCAGGGCCCGCACGACCCGGCGCACGGAGAAGGAGAGGTCGTCCCAGTTCCGGTGCGCCAGCTGGCGGCGCAGATGATCGAAGGCGGCGCAGCCCGGAAAGGCCCAATACATTTCGATGGGGCTGAGGGCCTCGAACAGGCTTTCGGCCCGCTTGATCAGCGGGTCTCTATCCGCGCTGCCTTCGTCGAGATGAACCAGGCGGTCGACCGTCTCGCGCAGTGCGGACCACCGGTCAGCGCGCAGCTGAACGGCGCTGTAGTAGTCGCTTATTGAATGCATTTTACGGTCTCCCTGTTAAGTCGAGGGGTCTGCGCCCCTCCTCATTATTGACCGATATGCAGCTCTCCCCGGCAGAGGGAGGTCCAGGTACCTATGCCGACTTGATCTCCTTCAACTTGCCGCTTGCCTCGTTCAAGGCGCTGCCAGGATCGGCCGCACCCAGGCCCGCCGGCGAACCCTTTGTCGGCATGGCGAGCGGGCCGAGCGTATGAAGATAGGCGTCGGTGCCGCTCGTCCGGTCATAGACCGGGAAATCGACCGGGCGGTCGCGGAACGACTTGAGCACCTGGCCCAGCCCGCGCATGCCGGTTTCCCGCTGGCGGCGCACCAGGTCCAGGTCGATCTCGAAGGGGAACATGTCCTCCTGGCCGGCGGACTGGTGGATCACCGTGGCCGAAGGGTCGATGACGCAGGAGCGGCCGACGCCGCCGGCCCCCAGGCCGTTGACGTCGAAGACGTAGCACTGGAACTGCGCCGCGGTGGCGCGGGCAATGGACAGCTCCGCGTCCCTGTCGCTGGTGCCGGTCAGAACCGGGTGCAGCAGCACCTCCACGCCCTGGCTGGTCAGCTGGCGGGTGGTCTCCGGGAACCAGATGTCATAGCAGATCGACAGCCCGAAGCGGCCCACCTGCGGCACGTCGAAGACGCAGAAATCGCTGCCCGCCGTGACTTCCGCCTCGTAGGGCCGGAAAGGGAACATCTTGCGATACTTGGCGACGATCTCGCCCTCGGGATTGATCACCACGGAAGTATTGTAGATCCGACCGTCTTCCGTCTTCTCGAACAGCGAGCCGGGGATCAGCCAGATGCCGTGGCGCCGGGCATCCTCGCAGAGGGTCTGGAGGACCGCGTTGGGGAAGGGCTGGGCGAAGCGGGTCAAGGGCCCGAAGGGCGCCAACTCGCTGAACAGGACCATCTGCACCCAAGGGAACCGCGCCATCAGAACGTCGATTCGGTGGCGCATGCCCTCGACGTTGTCGTGCAGGGCGGCGACATGCATCTGCACGCCGGCGATCGCAAAAGGAGTCATACGTAGAGAATGCCTATCCAGCCTGTTTGGGAATCTAGGGTAACCCGACTAACCGAGGTGATGCCAGCAACTCCCTCCGGAACGCTTAAAGTAGCCTAAAGGAGGGGTGGCCGGTGGCAGAGGGCCGCCCCGGCGCGGAGTGTCCCAACGGCAAGATGCGCGCCGAATGGTTAATAATTCCTTCTCCTGGCCAGGCCGGCGACCGCTGGATGAATTAGACACTTGGCATATAAAAATGCTCCAGAGAGAAGAAAAATTTTGACATAGCGATAAAAAATCTATCTTTTGGCGCGGAACGAAGCCAACGGGGTGTGCCAAGGATGTCCGACAGACCAACGGAACGGCAGGTCGCCGCCCAGCTTGCGGAACTCTATGGGCAGGGGTTCGGCGGCAAGGAGCGCGGCCGCTACCGGATATCGATGAAGCATCTTCGGGTTTTGACCAAGCGCAAGCGGGTGCCGGCCGCCATGCTGCGCAAGATCGGCGAAGAACTCTTCGAGCTGGGTTACGTGTTCATCGACATGGAGACTTTTTTCGTGATTCTGGCGCAGCGCACCTTCTCCAGCCACCGGCGGGTCAGCGACGGCGCGATCCTGACGCTGGTCGGCGGCAACCATCCGGCTTGACGGCTGCCGCCCCGATCCGTTGTGGCGCCGCGAGATAATCGTATGAAGAAAGTCAAACGAGCAAAGGCCGTCATCGGCTGGCGGGAATGGGTCGCTTTGCCGGACCTGGGCGTTGACAGGATCAAGGTGAAGATCGATACGGGCGCGCGCACCTCCGCGATTCACGCCTTTGACATCAAACCGTTTGAACGAAACGGCGAGAAATACGTTAGCTTTCTGTTGCATCCGGTCCAACATCACCGCAAGCCCGTGGTGGCCTGCGAGGCCCGGGTGGTCGATGAGAGATCGGTGACATCGTCGAACGGGGAACGCGAACAGCGCTATGTTGTCGAGACCGGCGTCAAGTTGGGGGACCAGACTTGGCCCATCGAGATGACCCTGACCAATCGTGACGAAATGGGTTTCCGCATGCTGCTCGGCCGCCGCGCAGTGCGCAGGCGCTTCGTCGTCGACCCGGGCAGTTCTTTCAAGCTCTCCGGCAAGCGGGTCGGGACGAAAGCTGCGAAGAAAAAGAAAGTCGCCAAGAAATTGAAAACGAAAGCGAGGCCGGCATGAAAATCGCTCTGATGGCACGCAATCCGAACCTCTACTCGCATCAGCGATTGATTGAGGCTGCGGAGGACCGTGGGCACGAGATCGAGGTCATCGACACCATGCGTGTCTATGTTCACATCGCCTCCCACCGCCCGGAGATGTATTACCGCGGCGAAAAGGTCGAGGGCTTCGATGCCGTCATCCCGCGTATCGGCGCCTCGGTCACCTTCTTCGGTACCGCCGTGCTGCGCCAGTTCGAGATGATGGGCGTCTATCCGCTGAACGAATCGGTGGCCATCAGCCGCTCGCGCGACAAGCTGCGCAGCCACCAGCTTCTGGCCCGCAGGGGCATCGGCCTGCCGGTGACCGTCTTCGCCCATTCGACGAGCCGGGCCGACGATATCGTCGAGATGCTGGGCGGCGCCCCGGTCATCATCAAGCTGCTGGAAGGAACCCAGGGCATCGGCGTGGTGCTGGGCGAGACCAGCGGCGCGGCGAAAAGCATGATCCAGGCCTTCGGCGGCCTGAAGGCCAACATCCTGGTGCAGGAATTCATCAAGGAGGCCGGCAGTTCCGACATCCGCTGCCTGGTGGTCGGCGAGAAAGTCGTCGCCTCGATGATGCGCAAGGGCGCGGAGGGAGACTTCCGTTCCAACCTGCATCGCGGCGGCTCGGCCCTGACCGTGAAAATCACGCCGGAAGAGCGCTCGACCGCGGTTCGCGCCGCAAAGGTCATGGGCCTCAACGTCTGCGGCGTGGACATGCTGCGGTCCAACCACGGCCCAGTGGTCATGGAGGTGAACTCCTCGCCCGGCCTGGAAGGTCTCGAGAAGGCCACCGGCAAGGACGTGGCCGGCGCGATCATCCAGTTCCTGGAAAAGAACGCCAAACCCAACAAGACACGCACCCGCGGGCGCGGCTAGGCGCCACCGCGGAACAGCAATGGGAGGGGCGGCGGCGGTCGTCTGCGTCAGGTTCAGGTTCTTTGAGTTCCCGCCCGAGGGGCCGGGATTTCCCGTAACCGTGTTGCCGGAGACAGATCATGGATGAAGTGTCGCAGTGGGTCCAATCGGTCAGCAGCGCGGCGTCGCGGCTCCTGGAACAGTTCGTCGAGTTCTTGCCCACCCTCTTCGGGGCCGCCGTGGTCCTCCTTGTCGGCTGGCTGGTCGCCCGCATGCTGCGCTCCGCGGTGCGGCGCCTGCTGCGCTGGTCCAACCAGTTCTTCGACCGGCGCATGGGGCTGGAAAGAGCAAGGGCGCTGCGCTTCTCGCCGGCGATTGTGCAGCTTCTCGGCAACATCACCTTCTGGCTGATCATCCTCTTCACCGTCACCCTGGCGACCCGGATCCTCGGTCTGGTGGCTTTTTCCGCCTGGCTCGACCGCGTCGTGGCCTATCTGCCGACGCTGTTGGCGGGCGGTTTGATCATCCTGGCGGGCTGGGTCATCTCCACCCTGGCGCGGGATCTGACGGCGGCGACCATCACCTCCGCCCGTCTGGCCCACGCGGAGGTCTTCGCGCGCGGCGTTCAGGGCGCGATCCTGGTCATGGCCCTGGTGCTGGGCATCAACCAGATCGGCATCGACGTCACCCTCCTGATTGCCTTGATCGCCATTCTGGCGGCGGCCATCGCCGGCGCCATGGCGCTGGCCTTCGCCCTGGGCGCGCGCAACCTGGTCAGCAACCTCATCGGGTCGCACTACATGCAGCAGCACTACGAGCCGGGGCAGATGGCGCGGATCGGCGATGTCGAGGGCGAGATCATCGAGCTGACGCCGGTCGGTATCGTCCTGGCGACGGGCCGGGGCAGGGTGACGATCCCGGCCAAGGTCTTCAACGAGTCGCCGACGACCCTCCTGGCGGAGGCGAAGGCCGATGACTAAAGCAGCGGAGATCAGCAGGGCTTTCCTCCGGAACCAGCCGGCCAGTGCCGCCCGCGCCCTGGACCATGTATCGCCGGCCGACGTCGCCGCCTTCATCGCGCCCCTGAACGAGGCGGAGGTTGCCGAGGTCCTGGCGAAGATGCAGCCGCCGCGCGCCGCGGCCATTCTGGAGCAGGTCGAACCCGCCAAGGCGGCGGCCCTGCTGCACCAGGCTCCCGCCTATGCGCGGGCCATTCTGATGCGCGCCTTGCCGCAGCCGAAGCAGCAGGCCGTCCTGCGCGCCGCGCCGCGCCGGCAAGCGGCGGCCCTGTCGCGCTATCTGACTTACGACCCCGGCTCGGTCGGGGCCTGGATGGACGCGCCCGGCGCCACCTTCAGGCCGGACGTCACGGTCCGCGACTGCCTGGGCCAGTTGCGCGGCCTCGGCAATCGCCTGGGATCGAGCGTATTCGTGGTCGCCGAGGAGCGCCTTCTTCTGGGCAGCGTCGAGCTCGACACCCTGCTTGCCGCGGAAGACGCGGAGACCCTCGGGGGCATCATGCAGCGCGATCCCGCGACCATTGCCCCCCAGGCCAGCCTGGCTTCGGTGGTGTCGCTGGAGGCCTGGGACAGCAAGCTGGCCCTCCCGGTCGTCCAGCGGGGGCGCCTGGTCGGCAGCCTCAGGTTCGACAGCCTGCGCGAGGCTCTGGACATTCACCACGGCGCGGCGGGCGGCGTGGGACTCAACCTCGTCACCCTGCACATGGCGCAGGCCTTCCTGGTCAGTCTCTCCGGCCTGATCCAGGTCGCGACGCGGGAACCGAGCCTGTCGCGCCTGTCGAAAGCCGCCGAGAGCCGCGAGGGGAGGGCATCATGACCGGCCAAGCCGAAGTCGCCATCGCCGAACTGAACAGGGCCTATCTTCGCGATTTCCCGCTCGGCGCCGCCAAGCAGCTGGAAGCCATGTCGCCCACCGAAGCGGCCCAGGCGCTGGCGGAGCAGCCGGTCGATGCGATCGGCCCGCTTTTCGAGGCCATGGCGCCGGACGTGGCGGCTGGCGTCTTGGACCAGCTGGCGGAGGCGCAGTCGTCGGCGGCCCTGGCGGCGATCAGTCCGAACACGGCGCTCACCATCCTGGGCCAGTTCGACGAGGCCGAACGGCAGCGCCACCTGGCCACCCTGGAGCCGGGACTGCAGCGCGAGCTGCAGGAACTGATGGTCTACCCGGACGACAGCGCCGGGCGCCTGATGGAGACGCGGATCAGCACCTTCCGCCCCGAAATGACCGTGGCGCAGGCGCTGGAACGGCTGCGCCGTTCAAAGCTGCGGGGCCTGCAGTCGGTCTTTCTGGTCGACGACGCCCAGCGGCTGGCCGCCAGGGTCGCCGTCCACGAGCTCGCGATCGCCGAGCCCGGCCAGTACCTGCGGGACATCGCCGAACCGGTCAACCTCGTCGTCCAGGCCATCGCGCCCAGCGACGAAGTGGTCGAGATGCTCGAGCGCTCGCGCCTGCCCGCGATTCCCGTCACCGACTTCGAAGGACGCCTGCTGGGGGTGGTGCGTTACACCAGCCTGATCCGGGCTATGCAGGAGGTCGCCAGCGACGACCTGCAAACCATGGTCGGCGCCAGCAAGGACGAGCGGGCCCTGTCCAAGGCGATGTTCGCGGTGCGCAAACGCCAGCCCTGGCTGCAGGTCAATCTCCTGACCGCCTTTCTGGCCGCCGCCGTTGTCGGCCTGTTCGAGAACACCATCGCCCAGGTCACCGCGCTGGCGGTCCTGCTGCCTGTCGTTGCCGGGCAGTCGGGCAATGCCGGCGCCCAGGCCCTGGCGGTCACCATGCGCGGCCTGGCGCTGAGGGAGATCACCCTGCGGGACTGGGCGCGGGTGACGGCCAAGGAAGTGCAGGTCGGCTTCGTGAACGGGGTCTCCATCGCCGTCACCTGCGGGCTCGGCGTCTATTTCTGGAGCGGTTCGCTGGGCCTGGTCGCGGTCATCGCCATGTCCATGGTGCTGGCCATGGTGGCGGCGGGCTTCGCCGGCGCGGTCGTGCCGATCATTCTCAAGCGCCTGGGGCAGGATCCGGCGCAGTCTTCCTCCATCGTCTTGACCACGGTGACCGATGTGGCCGGCTTCTTCTCGTTCCTCGGAATCGCAACCTTGTTGATGTCGATGCTGTAAAAGGCGAGACTCGGCAGCTGGACGGTTGCGGAGGCATGGTGCGCTTCGCTGGCCAAGAGTAGTGAAAACAGCATGACCAAGCCCCAGTCTCTGGATAGGCCCCTGGATAGGTCCTCGGATCAGGCCCTGCGGAAGGACCGCCAGCCACCGGTCACCATCGGTGGTGTCGAGGTGAAGGCGGGCGAAAGGCGCACTATCGACCTGCCGGTCACCGATCTCTCCACCCATACACCCATCACCATGCCCATTCACGTGGTGCGGGGGCGGCGCCCGGGGCCCAGTCTTTTCGTCTGCGCGGCCCTGCACGGCGACGAGATCAACGGCGTCGAGGTCATCCGCCGGCTGCTGCGGCTGACCGCGCTGAAGCGCCTGCACGGCACCTTGATCGCCGTGCCCATCGTCAATGTCCTCGGTTTTCTCTCCCAGTCCCGCTACCTGCCGGACCGACGCGACCTCAACCGCAGCTTTCCGGGCTCGGCGCAGGGCTCTCTGGCCGGACGGCTCGCGCGCCTCTTCCTGGACGAGATCGTGGCCAATTCGACCCACGGCATCGACCTGCACACGGCGGCGATCCATCGCGACAACTTCCCGCAGATCCGCGCCAACCTCGATGATCCGGAATGCGAGCGCCTGGCCCAGGCCTTCGGCGTGCCCCTGGTCATCAATACCGGATTTCGCGAGGGCAGCCTGCGCGAGGCCGCGGCGTCACACTCGGTGCCGGTCATGGTCTACGAAGCGGGCGAGGCGCTGCGCTTCGATGAATCTTCTATCCGCGCCGGCGTGAAGGGCGTGGTGCGGGTCATGCGTGCGCTGGAGATGGTGCCGCCCTCATCACGCGGCGCCCGGCAGCGGGTCAAGTCGCTGGTCATCCGCTCCAGCAAGTGGGTGCGCGCGCCGCACAGCGGCCTGCTGCGCTCCGCCACCGCGCTCGGCAGTTCGGTGAGGGAGGGCCAGGTTCTCGGCGTGGTCGCCGATCCCTTCGGCGAGAACGAGGTCGAGGTGCGGGCCAGCATCGGCGGCGTCGTCATCGGGCGCAGCAACATCCCGCTGGTGCACGAAGGCGATGCGCTGTTCCATATCGCGCGCCACGAGGGCACCCAGGTGATCGCCCGCTCGCTCGACGACTTCGAGCCGGAGGCGGCCTATGAGAAAGGTCTGACCTCGGAACTGGCCGGCGAGGCGCCGATCGTCTAGCGCAGGCTGGCCGCCGCCGGCGGCCGGCTCGTGGGCGCCTGGCTCTATTTGGGCGGCCTGACGCTCAGGTAGCGCAGCTCCGGGTTTTCCTCGCAGATCCCGGCCAGGCGCTTGATCATGTCTTCGCTGAGCTCCAGCCCCGCCGCCACGATCAGGCGCCCGTTGTCGCTGTAGAGGTCGTTGGCCAGGCTCATGCCCGGCTTGATACGACTGTAATGCGTGTTCCCGTCAGGGCCGGACTTGGCGGCCGCGCCGGCGCGCCGGGCCATGTCGGCTGCCGACTTGTAGGCGGACTGGCGGGGAAAGACCGCGTCCTTCAGAATCCAGGCATTGCTCGTGCGCCGGGGCTCCGCAGTGCACTCGGCCGGGACGACACTCACCCGGGCGTAGTCCTGCGGCGATTTCAGATGCACCGCCGCCTTGGTGGCGCTGTCCAGGCGGGCATGAAGCTGGACCTTCGACACCGGTTTGGTCAGCAGGGCCGAAACGTCGAGCTCGCCGGCGATCCGGACGATGTTCTCGTCCGCGTGCCCGGTAAGCAGGAGAACCGGCAGGTCGCGCGGCCGGGGAGTCTCGCCGGAGCGGATCTGCCGCAGGATTTCCAGCCCCGTGTGGCCGGCCATCCGGTGGTCCAGGATGACGGCGTCCGGGCGCAGAACCATTTGCTGGACCGCCTGGCTGCCGTCGATGGCTTCCTGCGTCCTGTAACCGAGTTCGCGCAGCATGGACACCAGCAGTGAGCGGATGAAGCTTTGGTCATCCGCAACCAGGATGAGTTTACGCGCTTCGTAGTTGCTCATATCCAATCAGTCCCGATTTCGTTAAGTGGATCTGGAGACGGCGGGTTTCTTTTTTCAAGCGTTCGACCGTCGCCGTCGCGGCCGCCCAGCGGGCGGGCGTGGCAAGCCCTTCCAGGAGGGCACATTCTTCAGCGAGCCGCCGGGCCATGCCGTAGCGCGCCGTTCCTTTTGCGGCGTGCGCCGCTTCGGCAAGTTCCGCCGCGTTCTGCTCGCCGAGCTGGTGCTCGATGGCGGAAAGCGAATCCTGCCAGCTGTAGAAGAACTCGCGAACGACCTGGTCGATCTGCTCGGGGTCGTTCTGGCCGATCATTTCGGCCAGGGCCGTGCGGTCGATCGGGTCTTCCTTCGGCTCGGCCGCCGGGGCGGGCGCGGCGTCGCGCGGCTCGGCGGGCTGAGGCGCTCCCGGATGTCCGTCCCCCGCATGTCCGCTCCCCGCATGTCCGCCCTGGATGAGGGCGTTGGAGAGTTCGCCGAGCTTCAGCGGCTTGGTCAGATAGGCATCCACCCCGGCCGCGTAGCAGGCCTGCGCGGAGCCGGTGATGGCATTGGCGGTGAGCGCGATGATGGTGCTGCGCGGCCGTCCGGCGGCTTCCTCGGCGCGAATGCGCCGGGTCAGCGCCAGACCGTCCATCACCGGCATGGCGCAGTCGGTGATGATGACGTCGTAGCGCTTCCGAGCCAGCAGATCGAGGGCCTCCCGCCCGTTCGCCGCGAGGTCGCAGCCGATGCCCAGCCGCTCCAGCTGACGTTCCAGGACTCGCTGGTTCATCGGCTGGTCCTCCACCACCAGCAGGCTGGGGGCTTCACCCGGCGCGAAACTGTAGACCTCGGCCAGGGGATCCTCCCGCTCGGTCTTGCGTTCGGCGGCGCCCCGCGCGCCCGTGTTCAGGGCCGCGGCGAGGCGGGCGGCGCTCAACGGTTCGGCGAGCGGCACCACGTCACCGGCGCTCAGCCAGAGCCGCCGCTGCCGGGCGTGGTGGCGCGGCGCGGCCACGAGAATGCGCTCGAAGTTCTTTGCGTGCCGGTCGAGCAGCGCCTTGGCCTGCGCGGCCTCGCAATGCCAATCGACGACGAGAACCCGCCGGACCGCCGCGCCGCCGGCCGCCGCCCGGTCGTCCGCCGCCCTGTCGTCCGCCGACGTCGCCGCCGGGGCGGGCAGGGCGTCCGGGCTGTCGGCCGCCGCGACCTCGGCGCCGGCCGCCCGCAGCGCGCTGAGCAGCTCCGCCGTCGGCGGCGACTGCGGGGTCAGGTAGCAAAAGGAGTAGCCGCTGAGCGTCAGGGGCGGCGCCGGCTGCCAGGACGCTACGGGCAGGGGCATGCTGACCATGAAGCTGCAGCCGCCGCGCGGTTCCGCGTCGCAGGAGATGTCGCCGCCATGCAGGGCGACCAGCTGGTGGGCAATGGACAGCCCCAGTCCGGTGCCGCCGAAGTCGCGCGAGATGGATTGGTTGGCCTGCTGGAAGGGCTTGAAGAGGAAGTTGGCCGCTTCCGGCGGGAAGCCGATCCCGGTGTCGTCGACCGCGAAGTGCAGCCGCGCCGTCCGCGCGTCGATGCGCTCCGCCTGCAGGGAGATGCAGACCCGCCCCTTGGCCGTGAACTTGATGCTGTTGCTGACCAGGTTGGAGAGGATCTGGCGCAAGCGCATCTCGTCGGCGACGACCCGCCGGGGAACGTCGGCGCAGATCACGGTGGAAAGCTCGATCTGTTTTTCCTGCGCGGCGGCGAGGTAGATCGACTTGATGCTCTCGAGCATCGCGGGCAGGTCGAACTCCCGCGGGTCGAGCGTCAACTTGTCCGCCTCGATCTTCGACAGGTCCAGCGTGTCGCCGATGACGCCGAGCAGGCCCTTGCCGGCGCTCATGGAGGCGTCGACCAGCTCGCGCTGCTCGCCCGACAGGCCGGTGTCGCGCAGCAGTTCCAGATTGGCGATCACACCGGAAAGCGGTGTCCGCAGTTCGTGGTTCATGTGCGCCAGGAAAACGGACTTCAGCTTGGAAGCCTGCTCCGCCGCCTCGCGCAGGCGCGTGGAGCGGTAGTCGGCGACGATCCGGGTGATCGCCCGTACGACCGGCGACAGCTCCTCCGCCACCTCTTCGTGGAAGCCGCCGTCGCGGTTGGCCAGGACAATCTCGCCGACGACGTCCTTTTCCAGCTTCAAGGGCAGCAGCAGCACGTTCGCGACACCCTGGCTGGTGCCGTCTTTCGGATGGTTGATGATCGTCACCGCGCCGCTGCGCACGGTTTTGCCGAGGAAAGCTTCCAGCCCCCGGCCCCGATGCCCCGCCGGGGCCGCGGCGGTTCGTCTCATCGCCGGCGACGCGGCCAGGATGTGCACGGCGGCGGGCGTGTTCTCCGCGTCGATCTTTTCCGCGATCACGCCCTGCCGGCAACCGCTGATCTGCAGGATCTTGGCCAGCAGCTCGCCGAAGGAGGTCCCGGCGCGGGTCTCGTTGAGATAGATCGAATGCGCGTCGTTCACCGCCGAGAGGATCGCGGTCTGCCGGCGCTCGCGCGCGGCCAGCACCACCTGGTTGGTGACGTCGTTGATCGTGGAGCGGATCGCCGGCACGCCGCGCCAGTTCACCGGCTGGGACTGGATGTCGATGTGGATGCCGTCGCCCTGGGCGGTGAAACCCTGCCAGCGGCTGCGCTTCAGCGGCTGGCCGTCCGCGGCCATGGTCCACCAGCTCTCCCGCGTCTCGGGGTGCGGCAGCCGCGGTATGTAGCGGAACAGGGATCGGCCCGTCAGTTCGGCGCCGGACTCCAGCCCCAGGATCTGCGCCATGGCGTCATTGGCGAAGAGCACGCTGCCGTCGCGGTGAATGATCACGCCGTCGATAGACTGCTCGATCAGGGCGCGGAACCGCTGCTCGCTTTCGCTGGTGACGTCCTGCTGGCGGTAGAGGCGCAACACGAGGGCCACCAGCGCGGACGTCGTCAGGGCCAGGGCGGCCGCGAGGCCCAGAAGGTCGGCGCGCCACCCGGCGACCAGCGCCTCGATGCGCATGTTGGTCATGGCGATCGCCGACCACTCGGCCAGCGGCGTCGACAGCAGGCGCGCCTTGTCGTCCAGCTCCCCGACCGGGTCGCCAGCGACGGCAAGGGCACCGCCGCCGACCGTCCGGTCGTAAGCGAGCCAGCCGAGAAGGCCGAAGAGGATGGCCTGGGCGCTGAAGACGAGAAGCAACGCCACAGGCTTTGATATAGTTCTAGATACCATGGGTAGAACGCTATTGAAGGCTTTACTGTGTTGCAATCTATTATTATTTCAAAATTTACATAACATTAAGTAATAAAGGTTAATATATAAAATGTATCAAATATTCATTGGAAATAAACCCACGAATTCGGGGAATTCTGGAGGATGTCAATTTTTGAGGCAGGGCTTCGCCCTTAGCGACTTTTTTGATTTCCGCCGGGGCTTCCGATTGCCTCTCCACCGCACGGCCTATCCGCATTAGTGTTAACCCTCGGCAAGCGGAAAGGACGTGGAAACGGAATGGACGGCCTGTTGGACGAGGCCCAGGCGGCGGCGACCCTTCAATCTCTGGGTGATTGGGCGCTGGAAAACGTCGCGAACATCTGGACTCTGGCGCAGGGGGGCCTGCTCCTCGTCCTGTTCGGCCTTGCCCTCCTGGTGGCGCGCCGCCTGCGGCCGCTGCTGAGCGCCTGGATCGAGCGGACGGCCATCCCGGCGCGCTTCGCCGCGCAGGTGCGGGCCTTGCCGGGCCTGGTCACGCCTTTCGTCTACCTGCTGCTGCTCTGGCTGGCCATCGGCGTCATGCGGCAGAGCACCTGGCCCAGCCGCAGCTACCTGCTGAGCATCGTCGCCAGCCTCCTGACGGCCTGGGTGGTGATCCGCCTGGTCACCACCTTCGTGCGCAACCCCGCCCTGGCCCGGACCCTGGCTTTCTGCGCCTGGGCCATCGCCGCCCTCAACATCACCGAACTGCTGGATCCGACCGTCGAGTTGCTCGACTCCCTGGCTCTCACCTTCGGCGAGCTGCGGATCTCCCTTCTGACCGTGGTCACGGGCGTTCTGACCCTGGCGGTCCTGCTGTGGGCCGCTTCCACGCTGTCGCGCTTCCTGGAGCGGCGCATCAGCGGCATCCCCGACCTGACGCCCTCGGTCCAGGTGCTGCTGGGCAAGCTGCTGAAGATCACGCTGATCACCCTGGCGGTGGTCATGGCGCTCAACAGCGTCGGTATCGACCTGACGGCCCTGGCGGTTTTTTCGGGCGCCATCGGTGTCGGCATCGGCTTCGGCCTGCAGAAGGTGGTCTCCAACCTGATCAGCGGCGTCATCCTGCTGCTCGACAAGTCGATCAAGCCCGGCGACGTCATCGAACTGGGGGAGACCTTCGGTTGGATCTCCTCGTTGGGCGCCCGCTATGTCTCGGTGGTCACCCGCGACGGCAAGGAGTACCTGATCCCCAACGAGGACCTGATCACCCACCGCGTGGTGAACTGGTCCTTCACCAACCAGCTGGTGCGCATGGAGATCACCTTCGGGGTGTCCTATGACAGCGATCCGCACGAGGTCCGGCGCATCGCTCGCGAGGCCGCGGCCTTGCCGGAACGGGTGGCGAAGGACACGCCGCCGGTCTGTCATCTCGCCGGCTTCGGGGACTCGTCGTTGGATTTCGTGCTGCGTTTCTGGATCTGCGATCCACAGGACGGCGTCGCCAACATCAAGGGTCAGGTGCTGCTGGCGGTCTGGGACGCCTTCAAGGAGCACGGCATCCAGATTCCCTATCCGCACCGCCACCTCATGGTGACGGAACCGATCCCGGTGGAGACCCGGGAAAGGCCGGCGGAAGGCGCCTAGAGCAGATCTGGGTCGGATGGAATCGCCGAAGCTCAGCGGGACCCGGTCAATCCGATCTAGAGCAACCCGCGTCCAGGCGGACGCGGATAAGTTGCTCTAACCTTCTAAGATAGATCAATTTTTCCTCGGTCAGGTGATTCCACCTGACCGAGGGTTGATCTAGTAGTCGAGCTGGAAGCGCACGCCCGACTTGTTGGCGCCGTCGCCGGTGACCTCGCTTTCGATGGTGATGTTCGGCGTCAGTTCGACCTCGACTTCGGCGCCCGTGGACTTCGAGGTGGCGCCCTGCTTGACGCCGATGTAGACCTCGTCGGTCAGGTATTTGCCGGCTTCCACCGCCGCATTGCCTTCGGCCGTGGTGTCGACGCGCAGCACGTCAACGCCCAGGGAGCGGCGGGCGAAGCCGAGGATGTCGGTGCCGCCGCCTTTGCCGGTGAGTTCGCGCACGGCAAGCGCGAGCTGGGCGGCCTCCGCGGCGGTGAGATTTGCCGCCGACTTGTTGAACAGCACGCGCGAAATAATCTCGTCGCGCGGTACCTCGGGGCTCGAGGCCAGGTCCAGTTCGGGCTGGGTCAGAGGGCCGCTCAGCGTCGCGGTCACGTCCAGTTGCTCGCCTTCATGCAGGGCGGCCACGTTGATCGTCGGTTCGGCGTTTGCGCCTTCGGGCAGGGTTACCTTGCCTTCCTGCAGGACGAAGGTCTTGCCCACCACGGACATCTGGCCGCGCACGACGTTGAGGTCGCCGCTCACCTGGGGCGACGCGGCGCTGCCCTGCACGGAAATGCGGCCGGCCCATTCGGAATCGAGCCCGCGGCCGCGCACGAAGACACGGTTCGGCATCTCGACGACGATGTCCAGCTCGGCATCGACGGGCGGCGGCGCTTTGGGTTCCGCCTCCGCCTTTGCCGCCGGCTCTTCCACGACGCCGTCCTTCACCTCGATGATGTCGAGGGTGACCACGTTGGGCGGCAGGTTGGTCAGCAGGCTGATCTCCACCGTCTGCGTGGTGAAGCGGCCCTCGATCCTGGGAGCCTCCGTGGTGCCGTCGATCCTCACGGTGCCGCTGGCCACCGCGGTCACGTCGTCGCGGCGCAGGGCGTGGAAATCGTCGAGCCGGATCGAGATCTCGAGAGGGTTCTGCGCGGCCGGGTCGATGCGCAAATTGCCGTTGCCGCTGACCTTGCCGCCGTCGCCGTCGTTGGCGGTGAGGGTTGTCAGCTGGACCCGGTCGTCGGCCAGGTCCGCCCTCAGCTGCAGGTCGCGCAGCACGGTGCCGGTCTCGAGGTTCTCGTAGCTGCCGTCGGCCAGGGCGAGGCTGCCGTCGATTTTCGGGGCGCCGACGGTGCCGTCGAAGGTCAGCGCGACCTCGGCGTCTCCGCCGAGACGGTGCTGCGGCAGCGGGACGAAAAGCAGCACCGTGTCGATGCCGCCGGACCAGTCGAGCGCGCCGGAGATCGCGCCGTCCTGCGGCAACTCCGGGCTGCCCTCGGGGGTCAGGCGCAGCGGCACGTCGGCATTGAAGCGGGCGGCGGTCACCTCGGCGCCGCCGAGTTCGGCCTGCAGCTTCACGCGTCCGGCACGCCAGGTCGCACCGCTGGCCAGATCGAGGGTCGGCAGATCTTCGCCGTCTTGCGGGCGCAGCCCGGTCGCCGTCAGCTTCGCGCTGCCGCGGGGGTCTTCCACGGGGCCTTGCAGATCGAGCCTGGCCGAAATCATGCCATCGAGGCCGCTGGGCCAGAAGGCCTCGACGGTCGTCAGGGGCAGGGCGTCGAGGGAGGCGGTGGCCGTGACCTCGCCGCCGCCCAGCCGGGCATCGGCCGTCAGGCGGGTGTCGCCGGAGGCAAGGTCCAGGCCCTGCAGGCGGGTTTCGCTGGGGGCGAGGGTCAGGGTCGCCGTATCGCGCAGGGTCAAGGGCTGACCGAAAGCCCGGCCTTCCGCTTCGCGCAGAGTGACGCTGGTCGTTTCGCCCTGCCGGGCGACCCGGCCCGAGACCTGCAGTTCGACCGGCTCGATCCAGTCGCCCTTGGCTTCAAGGGCGAGGTCGAGATCCTCGGCGGTGCCGCGGCCGTCGAGGTTCACTTGCGCCAAGTCCAGCTGCTGCCAGCGCAGGCTCTCGGCGCTGGCTTTCAGGGTGCCGGGTTCCGCCAGGGCAGGGTCCTGGGCTTCCAGGTTCAGCGTCAGCCGCGCGATGTCGAGCGGGTCGGCGTCCGGCCCAGGCTGCAGGCGCAGGCCGGAGAGGTCGGCGCGCGCCAGCAGGGGCGCGGCGGCGCCGGGCTGGTTCCACTTCAGCGTCACCTCACCCTTGCCGACGCCGCTCAGGTCGGCGAAGGCGAGCCAGGGGCCGAGGTCCGCGATTTCGCCGCGGAGATCGGCCTGTGGGTCGCCCCCGTCGAGCGGTACGGCGATCTCGCCGCGCACCGTCGTCTGCGCCACGCTGGCCTCAAGGGCCGACAGCTTCACGGCGTCTGCGCGGACCTGCAGGTCGCCGCGCGCTTGGCCCCGGCCGAAGGGGCTGGAGAGCGCAAGGCTGATCGGGCCGTCGATGTCGCCGCCCTTGATGCGCAGGTCGTAGTTGCCGGAAAGATCGCTGAAGCTCTGCCCTTCGAGGTTCAACCGCGCCACCTCCGCGGTGCCGCCGAGATCAAGCGCATCGAAGGGGCCGGAGAGGGTGCCTTCCACCCGCGCCGCCCCCGCGAGATCGACGCCCAACTCGCCGGCCAGGACAGTGGAGTCGGTCAGGACCAGGCTGTAGCGGCCGTCGCGCAGTTCGCCGCCGGCCACCGTGAGGGCGGCGGTGAGTTGGGTCTTGGGTGACTGGGCCGTCAGCTGTTCGAGGCGCAACGTCCCCTCCGCCATCGCCAGGCGCGCGGTGACGTCCAGGCCGCCGCCCGCGACGGCGGTGATCAGGCCGATGTCGCTGGAGGGCTGGTCCCAGCGCCCGGAGAGGTCGGCGTCGAGGACGCTGCCGTAACTCGCTAGGGTCAGCGGACCGGCGAGCCGCGCCCGGCCGCCGAGCGCGATCTCGGTCAAGGGCTGCAGCGCCGCGAGGTCGCTGACGGTCAGCGTGGTCTCCAGCGAGGCCGTGCCCTCGGCGAGATCGAACGGGCCCTGGGCGGTGAGCGCCGCCTGATCGAGGGAGGCTTCCAGGCTGGCGATCTCCAGTCGGCTGCTGCCGAGATCGAGGCTGCCCTGCAAGGCGAAGGGCAGGGCCGTCCCCAGCACCTGGTTGACCGCGTCTTCGCCGGGCAGCCGCGGCGCGTCGACGCGGCCGGTCAGGTCGAGCCCCAGAATCGCGCCGTCCAGGCCCTGCGGGGTCGTGATGCGGCCCTGCGCCGCAAAGCCGGCGGCCGCGAAATCGGGGCTTGAGATGTCCCCGGCCTGCAGCGCGATGTCGGCCTCCGGCGCTTCGGTGGTGCCGCTGAGCACCACACCGGCGGAGAGATTTTCCAGTCGTTCCAGGCCCAGCAGCCCGGCGATGGCCGCGCCGTTATTGGCGGCGGCGTCGAGAGTCAGGTTCAGGCGCCCGCCCGCCGGTTCGACCTCTCCCTTGGCGGTCAGCTGCAGATTGTCGTTGGCGGCGGAGAAGGTTTCCAACTGCAGGAGCCGCGCCTCCCGCCAGGCGCCTTCGAGCGTCAGGTCGGTGCGGCCGGCGGCAAGGTCCCAGAGCTCCGATTGCGCCGGCGATTGTGCGGGCGGCGAAACCGTTGCATGGCCCTTCAGGCGGAACCCGAGATCGCCGTCCGCGGCGCGCTGCAGCCCGATATCGGCCTGCGCCTGCGCGACCTCGCCGAGCGATAGGGTGAAATCGCCGTCCCAGCCGCTGAGAGGGCCGCTGCCGGCGAGGTGCAGTTCCGCCCGCGGCAGGTCCGGTACCTCCAGCAGGGTGGCGAGAAGGCCGCCAGGGGCCTCGGTGGCGTCGATCCTGGCGGTCAGGCTGTCGCGGTCGGGATCGTAGTCGAGCTCCGCGCGCAGCGTGGCCTCCACGCCGTCGAGGCGTTCCAGGTCCAGCCCCGCGGAGAGGCCGCCGTCGTCGCGGCTGCTGGCCACGCCCACCAGGGTGAAGCGAGCGGCCTGCCCCAGCACGGGCGCGCCGAGGGCGATCTCGTCGGCGCTGAGGCGGCCGATCCGCACTTTCAGCGGCAGGCGGGGCAGTCCGCCGGCGTCCTCCGCCTCGGCCTCGCCGGCCGGCTCCGCCGGGGCGGCGGGCAGGCGGGCCAGCTCGACGCTGGAGAGGGCGAGGCCGTCGATCTCCAAGGTGCGGTCGAGCAGCGCCCAGGGCCGCCAGTCGACCTCGACGCCCGCAACGGTCAGCCAAGCGCCCTCGGCATCGCGCAATACGATATCGCGGAGGGTGAGGTTCGCCGTCAGGTCACCTTCCAGGCGGCCGATGGTGAGTTCCATCTCGCCGGGCGTGGAGGCCGCGGCTTCGATCTGACTGACCAGCCAGGTGCGGCCGCTGTCGCTGCGCAGCCAGAGGGTGCCGAGCGCCAGCGCGGCGGCCGCGGTCGCCAGCAGGCCACCGATCCCGATAAGCCCCCATTTTGCAAAGGCTTTCGCATTAGGCACGTCAGAACGCCTGTCCGAAACTGATGTAGAACTGGAACGCCTCATCGACGCCGTCACGCGGGTTCAGCGGAAAGGCGACGTCCAGCCGGACCGGGCCGAAGCCCGTGAAGTATCTTAAACCTAAACCCGCAGCCCAGCGCAGGGTTTCATCGCCATTGAAATAAGCATCGTCATAGACCGTGCCGCCGTCGACGAAGGGCACGACGCCGATCTCTTCGCTGACCCGCACGCGCACCTCGGCGCCCAGTTCCACCAGCGAGGTGCCGCCGAAGGGCTCCTGGTCGTCGTCGAGGGGGCCGACAAGCTGATATTCGTAACCGCGGATCGACCCGCCGCCGCCCGCGTAGAATCGCTGCGAGGCGGGTAGGATTTCGGTCTTTTCGCCGAGAATGGTGCCGATTCGCGCCCGGCCCGCCAGGATGAAGCGCTCTTCTTCGTCGATGGCGTAGTAGGCCGATCCCCCCGCGATGGCGGTCAGGAACAACAGGGATTCGCTTCCCACGCCGGTGTAGGGCGTGAGGGAGAGCTGTAGGCGGGTGCCGGATGCGGGATCCAGAGGGTCATCGGTGCTGTCGCGGTTCGCCGTCAAGGGCAGGCCCAAAATCGTGAACTGACGTTCGCCCTCGCCGTTGTCGGCGCTGTCGTCGATGATTTCGTAGCCAAGCGAAGTGCCGGCGGAAACCCGCCAGTTGTCCAGGAAGGGCCGTTCCAAAGCGATCAGACCGTCGACGGCCTGGCGCTGGTAGGCGTCGTTGTCCTCGAAGCCGCCGGAGATATCCGCCAGGAGATCCTGATCGGGCTGCAGAAAAGCCGGCTTGCGGAAGTCGATCTCCCCGGTTTGCTCGATGAGGGAGCCGGTGGCGCTCACCCGCAGCTTCTCGTTCCGGCCGAAGAGGTTGCGGTGTTCCCAGAAGACCTCGAACCCCGGACCGATATCGCTGGAGAAAAAGGCCGTGGCACCGATGGAACGCTGCTCGCGTTCCACCAGGGTGACGGTGACGGGCAGCGTGCCGTCGGCGTCCGGTTCCGGCGCGGTTTCGGCGTTGGCCGTGGAGAACAATCCGGTGGCCGAGAGGCGGCGCTGCAGGTCGCGCACGACCCGCCGGTCGTAGGGTTCGCCTTCCGGCCATTCGGCGATGCGATGCAGATACTCCGTCTCCACCCCTTCATGGCCCTTGAAGGAGAGCGGGCCGAATTTCGCCGCGGGGCCGGCATCGATGGCCAGACGGACCCGCATCTCCGTCTTTTCGTGATTGACGAAGGTTTTGCGGTCGCGCACGCGGGCGAAAGGATAGCCGCGCTCCTGCAACTGGTTCACCAGGGAGCGTTCCGCTTCGACGACGGCCGGTGCCCGCGCCGGCATGCCCAGTTCGATGCCGATCTCCTTCAGGCCAAACTGGTCGGCTTCGGCCGGCGGCGGGTTGCCGTCGTAGGTGATGTCGTAGGCCTGCAGTTTGTAGCGCGGCCCGGGATCGATCCGCAGGGTCACCTGGGCCGGGCGGGAGGTGCTGTCGATGTCGAGGTCGATGTCCGACTGGTAATACCCCTCGGAGCGCAGCGCCGTGCGCAGGCGTTCGATGTCGTCCTCGGCGCGCCGGCGCAGCCCGATGACCGTGCCCGGCGGCTTGTCGCGCAGGCTGACGAGCTGCGAAGACTCCGTCAGGATCGACCGGAGGTCGCCTTCCTCCACGCCTTCCAGGTTCACCTCGTAGCGCAGAACCGAGTCTTCCGTCTCGGCCTCGGGGGGCTCGGAGGGGCCGACGAATTCGGGCGCCTGGCCAGCCCGGGCATCGAAAGGCAGTCCAGGGCAGAGCGCCCACAGCGGGATCGCCCAGAGCATGAGCGCGGCAAAGCCGGGCCGCCTGGCGCCGGAAGCGGCTTTCCACCGGATGGCTTGTCTCAAGAACCGACTCCTGCCCCTACCTTTTATTGTGGCGCCGGCGCCGATTGCGCGACGGCGCTTCGATTGATCGCATCCGAGAGGCCGGGACTTTTTCTGCTGCTCATCGTGTAAGACCAAACTCACAATATAGGGGTTACCCCCGATTTTGCCATGCCACCCCGAAATTGCAGAGCGACCTGCGCGCCGCATGGAGGAGGCGATGCATACACTAAATGTCGGCTTTTTCGAGGCGCAACAAAACGCGGAGAGGCCTGCTTTTCCTGCAAAGGTCGGCCTCGGCAGGTCGTCCGTCCCGCCATGGTACCACTCCAGATTGCCGGTCTCTGCGCAGTCTGCGCCGCCGTGCTGTTTCAGTTCTGTTGCGTCCGGCAGGGCCTTTGTCGGCCCTTTGTTTCTGGGCCGGGACATCATGCAGAAATAGTCAAGTCGTAGGTTCCCGCCCATTGCAGGCCGAACGGCCGCAATCAAGCGAGGAGACTCTCAATGGCCAAGTACCGAGACAACCTGCCGCAGTTGGACGGCGGGCTTTTCCTGACCGACGGCGGGATCGAAACCACCCTGATATTTCACGACGGACTCGATCTGCCTTATTTCGCCGCTTTCGACCTGTTGAAGGACCAGGCTGGCCAGGCCGCGCTGCGGCGCTATTTCAGCAGCCACGCCTCCGTCGCCAGGGAACACGAGCGCGGCTTCATTCTGGAAAGCCCGACCTGGCGGGCTTCTGCCGACTGGGGCGCCAAGCTGGGCTACAGCGCGGCCGATCTGGCGGCGGTCAACAAGCAGTCGATCGCCCTGTTGAGCGAGCTGCGCAAGATCTTCGAGACCGACCGTTCGCCGATGGTGATCAGCGGCTGCGTCGGCCCGCGCGGTGACGGCTACAGTCCGGGCGAGGCGATGACCGCCGAGGAAGCCGAGGCCTATCACGCCGGGCAGATCAACGCCTTCGCCGAGAGCGATGCCGATCTGGTGACGGCCATCACCATGACCAACGTCCCCGAAGCCATCGGCGTGACCCGCGCCGCCCAGGCAGCGGGGATGCCGGTGGTGATTTCCTTCACCGTGGAGACCGACGGGCGGCTGCCGTCCGGCGAGACCCTGAAGGACGCCGTCGAGGCGGTGGACACGGCGACGGACAATGGCCCGGTCTACTTCATGATCAACTGCGCCCATCCCGATCACTTCGGCCAGGCGCTGGCCGCCGGCGAAAGCTGGGTGCAGCGGATCAGGGGGCTGCGGGCCAACGCGTCGCGCCTCAGCCACGCCGAGCTCGATGAGGCGGAGGAATTGGACGACGGCAACCCGCAGGAGTTCGGCGAACAGCACCGCGACCTGCGAGGCCTGCTCGGACACATCACCGTCATGGGCGGCTGCTGCGGCACCGACCACCGCCATATCGAGGCCATCTGCCAGGCCTGCGCGCCGGCGCAAGCCGCCTAAGGCGCATCGCGTCCGGCTGGAGGTTCCCATGACCATGACCAAGCCTCATTCCTTCCCGGCGCGGCAGGCCCCCGCCCGCCAAACCGGGAACACCCTGCCGGTGGTGGCGCTGCATTCCTCCGCCTCTACCGGCGGCCAGTGGCGCGCCTTGGCGGCGCTCTTCGCCGGCAAGCGCCAGGTGGTGACGCCTGACTTGCCGGGCTACGGCTTCGCCGCGGCGCCGGATCATCACGACCGTGCCGACAGCCTCGCCGCCGAGGCGGCGGCAGTGCTGCGGACCGTCGGTCCGTCGGCTCCGGCCTTTCACCTGGTCGGGCACTCCTACGGCGGCGCCGTCGCCCTGAAGATCGCGCTCGCCTATCCCTGGCGGGTGCACAGCCTGACCCTTGTCGAGCCGGTGGTCTTCCACCTGCTGGCCCGGCACGCCGAGGGGAGCAGCGGGGACGCGGACATGCGTCTCTACCGCGGCATCCTGGGGGTGCGGGACCGGTTGCGTGGGGCCGTGGCGGCCGGTTGGCCGGCCCACGGCATGGCCGCCTTCGTCGACTTCTGGAACGGCGCCGGCACCTGGGACCGGGCCGAGGCGGCCCAGCGTCAGCACTTCGCCGCCCAGGCCCGGGAGGTGACCCGCAACTTCGCTAGCGTGCTGGGGGAGACCTGGCCGCTGTCGGACGTCACCCGCCTCGCTATGCCGCTCTTGGCCATCACCGGCGAGACTTCGCCGGAGGTTGCCCGGCGGGTGACTGACAAGCTGGTTGACACGGCGCCCGACGTGACGGCGGCCCGGATCTTCGGCGCCGGCCACATGGCGCCACTGACCCACGCGGCGGCGGTCAACACCCTGATCGAGCGGCACGTTCATCTGGCCGAGATGCCGGCCGCGCCGCGCCGTGCTTCGGCTGCCTGATTGCTTATTCCCTTTTTCTCAAGGATAGACCCATGGATTTCACCAAGAACCCCGAGACGACCGTTTTGCATGCCGGTTACCGTTCCGATCCCACGACCAACGCCGTGGCGGTGCCGATCTACCAGACGACTTCCTACACCTTCGACGACACGGCCCATGCCCGGCGCCTCTTCGCGCTGGAGGAGATGGGCAACATCTACACCCGGGTGATGAACCCGACCAACGACGCCTTCGAGCAGCGCATGGCGGCACTGGACGGCGGTGCGGCAGCCCTGGCCGTCAGTTCCGGCCAGGCGGCGACGACGCTGTCGGTCCTCAACATCGCCGGGACCGGCGACAACATCGTCAGCGCCACGGGCCTGTACGGCGGCACCTGGAACCTCTTCGCCAACACGCTGAAGACTCTCGGCGTCGAAGTGCGCTTCGTCGACGCTTCCGATCCGGAGAACTTCCGCCGGGCGACCGACGCGCGGACTCGCGCCTACTACGCGGAGACCCTGCCCAATCCGATGCTGAAGGTCTTTCCGATCGGCGAGGTCGCGGCCATCGGCGAGGAGCTGGGCGTGCCGCTGATCCTGGACAACACGGCCTCCCCGGTGATCTGCCGGCCCTTCGATCACGGCGCCCACATCATCGTCTATTCCGCGACCAAGTACATCGGCGGCCACGGCAACTCCATCGGTGGCGTCATCGTCGACGGCGGCCGCTTCGACTGGGAAAAGCACGCCCAGCGCTTTCCCATGCTGAACCAGCCGGATCCCAGCTATCACGGCGCCGTCTGGACCGAGGCGGTGAAGGAGATGGGGCCGGTGGCCTACATCGTGAAGGCCCGCTGCACCCTGCAGCGCGACCTCGGCATGGCGCTCAGTCCCTTCAATACCTTCAACTTCATCCAGGGCCTGGAGACGCTGCCCCTGCGCATGCGCGAGCACTGCCGGAACGCCCAGGCGGTGGCCGACTATCTGGCCGGCCATCCGCTGGTGAAGAAGGTGATCTATCCGGGCATGAGCGCGTCCGACTCGCAGGAGCGCACCGAGCGCTACCTCACCGGCGGGCGCGGCGGCCTGGTCGGTTTCGAGCTGAAGAACGACGATCCCGAGGCCGGCGCCCGCTTCATCGACGCGCTGCAGATGATCTACCACGTGGCCAACATCGGCGACACGCGCACCCTGGCCATCCATCCGGCCAGCTCGACGCATCAGCAGCTCAGCGCTGAGGACCAGCTGGCCACCGGCGTGACGCCCGGCTACCTGCGTCTGTCCGTCGGCATCGAGAACATCGAGGACATCCTGGCCGACATCGGTCAGGCCCTCGACGCCGCCGCGGACGCAAAGGCGGTCGCCGCGTAAGTCATTCGGCGTCGCCGCTTCAGACACGGCGGCGTCGGATCCCGCAAGGGCCGGCAACTATCCCTCCGGTCCTCTGCTTTCCTCACCTCGGACGGTTTCCGGAAACGGAGACCGTCCGTTTTTTTGCCGGTTCGATTTTTCTGACCCAAGTTCGTTTGAACGTTCACGGGACATGAAGCGACTACTGTGGGATAGGTTGGCCGCGTCAGGGAAGCCCAAAGGAGGCGTCGCACAATGTCAGGAAAATCGATCTTCGGCGGTGTTGTAGTTCTCGCGGCCGCCGTCGTGGCCTACGTTCTTGCTTCCATGCATTTCGGCACCTTCGATCCGCGCGGGTTCTTTCCGGCCGAGCCTGGCGTGCGGCAGCTCGCCGATCTCTCCGAGACGAACGCCAAGGCGGAACTCGGCAGCCTGCTGAACGGCTCCTGGGAATATGTCTGCTTCGTGCGGCCCTACTACGATGTCGCAGGTGACGAGGAGCTGGCGGACGTGGAGATTTCCTGGGGCGACGACGACGGCTACAACACCGTGGTGTTGAAGAAGGGCGCAGACTACGAGCTGCACAAGTTCGCCCGCAGCGAAATCTCGATCTTCGAGCTGACCGGCCTGCCGGAAGACCAGGCCTGCTATGACGGCACCGCGCTGCTGGTGGAGCACGTCTCGACCGACGGCGACGGCTTCAAGACCCTTCGGGTGACGCCGCAGTAGTTCCTCTGGCGGCCGCTCCTTCGACAGAAAATCATTTAATTGCAGTGCCTTAGGTCGTCCGGGCGCCTGGGGGCTGCCGCCGGGCGGTCTTTGTGCTAGGACTCCCGCCGAGCAATCCCCCCAAACTGCAGAAAATCGAGGATCAGGTGAGATGAGCGAACGGCTGTGGAAGGTCTACCTCTCCGGCGAAATTCATTCCGACTGGCGCGAGCAGATCGCCCAGGGCGTGGCCGAGGCCGGCCTGCCGGTGCGCCTCGACGCGCCGATCACGGTGCACGAGGACAGCGACGACTGCGGCGCGGTCATCCTGGGCGAGGAGGAGAACCCCTTCTGGCGTGACCAGAAAGGTTCGCGCATGAACGCGATCCGCACGCGCACCCTGATCGAGGAGGCCGATGTCGTCGTGGTGCGCTTCGGCGACAAGTACAAGCAGTGGAACGCGGCCTTCGACGCCGGCACGGCGGCGGCGCTGGGCAAGGCGCTGATCACCCTGCACGACCCGGCGCTGACCCATGCGCTGAAGGAAGTCGACGGCGCCGCGCTGGCGGTCTGCGAGACGCCGCAGCAGGTGGTGCAGACGCTCGCCTACGTG
Source organism: Kiloniellaceae bacterium (assembly GCA_048268885.1). Classification (GTDB taxonomy): domain Bacteria; phylum Pseudomonadota; class Alphaproteobacteria; order Kiloniellales; family Kiloniellaceae; genus Pelagibius. The sequence goes on from JBLWUP010000006.1 coordinate 97,184, forward strand.
ATCCGCGGCGCGCTGCCCGGCCGCAGCTCCTCCCTGGCGGCGGAGTAGGGGGCTTCCCCCTCACCCTCCCGCTTCGCGGGCCTCTCCCACGGAGGGGAGAGGGGATCTCATCGCGGTCTCAATATTCTTTTCCCTCTCCCCTCGTGGGAGAGGGTTGCGCAGCCTTGGCGAGGAATCCGAGCCTAGGTGAAGCTGGGTGAGGGGGCTTACCTAAGCCGCCCGGGCTTCCCTCGTCCAGGCGGCGACCTCGGCGATGAGGCCGCGCAGGTCGGCTTTCAGCCGGGCATAGCCCTCGTTGGCCGTGATCGTCGCTTCGTCCATGTAGAGCGCGCGCTTCATCTCGATCTGCAGGGAGTGCCGGTTCTCCGCCGGGCGGCCGTGGGTGCGGATGATCTCTGCGCCCTTGTAGGGATCGTTGATCGCCACGCGGTAGCCCTTGGCGCGCAGGCTCTCGGCGACGACAGCGGTGAACGCGGGATCGCAGCTCGCCCCCTCCAGGTCACCGATGACCATGTCCGGCCGCTCGGCGCCCGGGCCGTCCGGCGTGATCGCGGTGCCGACCGATTTCATGGAATGCATGTCGATGTGCCAGACCGCGCCGTGGCGGGCGTGGAGCCGGTCGAGGGTGTCGTTCAAGGTCTTGCGGTAGGGCCACCAGCAGCGCTCGATGCGCGCCTGCAGGCCTTCCACCGACAGCGGTCCCGCGAGCAGCGGCTTGCCGTCATTGGTCCTGGCGCGGAACAGGCCGATGCCTAGCGCGGTCTTCGGGCCGGGGTTCAGCGGCTCCCGCCAGATGCCGTCGATCAGGGCCGGGTCGATATCGTCGAGCCGCCGGTTGGGGTCGATGTAGGCGCGCGGAAAGCGGGCCGCCAGCAGGGCGGCGCCTTCCAAGGGGGCGTCGGCGATCAGGTCGTCGACCATCCAGTCCTCCGCGCCGCGCAGGACCAGTGCCGGCACAACGGTTTGAAAATCGGCGGGGTAGACGCGCCCGGAATGAGGCGAGTCGATGAGCAGCGGCGCCTCCGGCCCTTCCGGCGCGAAGAAATCGAAGGCCCTATCATCAAAAGGGGCGTCGTCGAGAGGCGGCAGGATGTCGGTCATTTCGACTCGTTCAGGTGGCAGGCCGACCAGCGCGCGGGAGCGATCTCCTTCAAGGCCGGCCGCTCGGCGCGGCAGCGTTCGCTGGCATGGGGGCAACGGGGATGGAAATGGCAGCCCGGCGGCGGGTCGAGCGGCGAGGGGATCTCGCCCTTGACCGGCTGGTAGTCGCGCTTGCGCAACTCGATGCGCGGCACTTCCGACAGCAGCGCCTGGGTGTAGGGGTGGTTGGGGTCGTCGAAGATGGCCTCGGTGGCGGCGATCTCCACCACGCGGCCCAGGTACATGATCACCACCCGGTCGGCGATGTGCTCCACCACCGAGAGGTCGTGGCTGATGAAGAGGTAGGTGAGGTCCAGGTCCTCGCGCAGGTCCATGAAGAGGTTGATGACCTGCGCCTGGATGGAGACGTCCAGGGCGGCGATGGCTTCGTCGCAGACCAGGAAGCGCGGCTTCACCGCCAGGGCGCGGGCGATGCCGATGCGCTGGCGCTGGCCGCCGGAGAACTGGTGCGGATAGCGCCGCCGGAAATCCGGGTCCAGCCCGACGCGCAGCATGGTCTCGGCCACGTAGTCGTCGATGTCCTTGCGGTCCACCATGCCGTGGACCAGCGGCGCTTCGCCGATGATGTCCTGCACGCGCATGCGCGGATCGAGCGAGGCGAAGGGGTCCTGGAAGATCATCTGAATGGCCAGGGCCGCGTCGTGCGAGGCGACCTTGCCGTGCTGCCACAGCGGCTTGCCGTCGAAGCTGAGGCTGCCCTCCGTGGGGGGCAGGATGCCGGCCACCATGCGCCCGAAGGTCGACTTGCCGCAGCCCGACTCGCCGACCAGCCCGACGACTTCGCCGGCGCCCACCGTCAGGTTGACGCCGTCGACCGCGTGCACGATCTCTTCGCGGATCGAGGAGCCGAGGCGCTGGGCGATCCGCCCGGCCAGGTCGAGGCGCTTCACGAAGCGCTTGCTGATGTCCTTGGCTTCCAGGATGGGCCGGCGCGCCGCGGCCGCCGCCTGCGGGCCGGCGGTTTCCGGGCGGGCGCTCACGACAGCACCTCTTCCAAGGGTTCGTCATGGGGATGCACGCAGCGCACCTGGCGTCCTTCCGAGGCCGCGTGCACCGGCGGTTCCTCCAGGCAGGCGGCGTCGGCGCGCGGGCAGCGGCTGCGGAACGCGCAGCCCGCCGGCAGGTTCAGCAGCGACGGCGTCATACCCGGGATCTGAAACAGGCGCCCGCCGCGGCGGTTGCGGCTGGGCACCGAGCCGATGAGCCCGACGGTGTAGGGATGCGCCGGCTGGTCCAGCACGGCGTCGAGGGGGCCCTGCTCGACGATGCGGCCCGCGTACATGACGCAGATATGATCGGCGAGGCCGGCGACGACCGCGAGGTCGTGGGTGATCCAGATCATCGCCGTGCCGGTCTCGCGGCAGAGGGTCTGGGCTTCGTGCAGGATCTGGCCCTGGATGGTGACGTCGAGGGCCGTGGTCGGCTCGTCGGCGATGATCAGTTCGGGCTCGTTCAGGAAGGCGGTGGCGATGGCGACGCGCTGGCGCATGCCGCCGGAGAACTGGTGCGGGTAGGACATCAGGCGCTCGTCCGGCGAGGCGATGCCGACCTTCACCAGGGCTTCCCGCGCGATCTCCAGCGCCCGCGCCTTCGACACGTCGCGGTGCGCCAGCACCGCCTCGGTCATCTGGGTATCGATGCGCAGCACCGGGTTCAGGGTCATCATCGGGTCCTGGAAGATCATCGCGATCTTGGAACCGCGCAGCTTGCGGCGCTCGCGCTCCGGCAGCGGCACCAGGTCGCGGCCCTGGAACAGGATCTGCCCGCCGGCGATACGCCCCGGCGCGTCGACCAGGCCGAGGATGGAAAAACCGGTGATCGACTTGCCGCTGCCCGACTCGCCGACGAGGCCGAGGACCTCGCCGGGGGCGACCTGGAAGCTGACGCCGTCGACCGCTTTCACCACACCTTCCCTGGAGAAGAAGTGGGTCTGGAGATCGCGAACCTCCAAAGTGGGCGTGCTTGTCGGTTCCCCGCTCATCGGCCCCCCCTCATCGGCCCCCCCTCATCGACGGAGCCTCGGATTCAGCACGTCGCGCAGCTGGTCGCCGACCAGGTTGATGGCGACGATGGTGACCAGCAGGGCGACGCCGGGAAAGAAAGCGATCCAGTAGCGGCCCGACAGCATGTAGTCGTAGCCGTTGGCGATCAGCAGGCCCAGCGAGGGCTCGGTGATCGGCACCCCGACGCCGAGAAAGGAGAGCGTGGCCTCCAGGGCGATGGCGTTGGCCACCTGCACCGTGGCCACCACGATCAGCGGCGGCAGGCAGTTGGGCAGCAGGTGGCGCAGGACGATGCGGCGATGGGACAGCGCGAGGCAGGTGGCCGCCTCGATGTACTCCTTGCGCCGCTCCACCAGGGCCGTGCCGCGCACGGTCCGCGCGTAGTAGGCCCACTGCACGGTGATGAGGGCGATGATCACCTTGTCGACGCCCTTGCCCAGCACCGCCAGCAGGATGAGGGCGACGAGGATCGCCGGGAAGGAAAGCTGCAGGTCGACGATGCGCATGATGACGGCATCGACGCGGCCGCCGAAGTAGGCGGCCAGCACGCCGATGGACATGCCCAAGGTCAGGGCGATGACCGTGCTCATGACGCCGACGCCGAGGCTCATGCGCAGGCCGAAGATGATGGCCGACAGCATATCGCGGCCCTGCTCGTCGGTGCCCAGGAGAAACGTCATCTCGCCGTCGAAGGTCGTCTCGCCCGGCGCCAGCATGCCGTTCATGATGTCGAGCTGCATCAGGTCGTAGGGGTTCTGCGGCGTGATGAAATCGGCAAAGAGAGCGAGAAGAGCCAGCAGCAGCGTCACCAGCAGCGCCGCCACGGCGACCGGACTCCCGGCGAACTCCACGCCGAAACGCATCATGGGGCTGGCGCGCCAGCTGGGCCGTGCGGTGGTGCTTCGGGTTTCCGTCGCTTTCAGCGCGTCGGTCATGCCTTGGCCTCCGACAGGCGCACCCGGGGATCGAGCACGCAGTAGAGCATGTCGACGATGAAGTTGATGATGATGAACATGAAGACCGTCATCATCAGGTAGGCGACGACCACCGGACGGTCGAGCAGCTGGATCGAGTCGATCAGCAGCTTGCCCATGCCCGGCCAGGCGAAGACCGTCTCGGTCACCACGGCGAAGGCGATCATGCTGCCCAGCTCCAGGCCCAGGATGGTGACCACCGGGATCATGATGTTCTTGGCGATGTGCACCAGCACGATGCGGCGCTGGGACAGCCCCTTGGCGCGCGCGAATTTCACGTAGTCCTGCAGGGCCGCCTCGCGGGTGCCGGCCCGCGCCAGGCGGATCACCAGGGAGGTCTTGAAGAGCGCCAGGTTGATCGCCGGCAGCAGCATATGCGAGAGGCCGTCGAGAGTGAGGAACGACCAGGCGACGCCGAAGACCTCGACCGTGTCCCCGCGTCCGCCCGAAGGCAGCACCTTCAGGACCACCGCGAAGAGCAGGATCAGCATCATGCCCTGCCAGAAGTTCGGCAGGCTGAAGCCCAGAATGGAGCCGGTCATGATGGTCTTGCCGGCGATGGAGTTGGGCTTCAGGCCGGCGATCATGCCCAGCGGCACACCGATGAAGACGGCGAAGATCAGGGCCAGGAGGGCCAGCTCCATGGTGGCCGGCAGCTTGGAGATAATGAGACCGAGGGCGTCGGTGGAGTAGACGAAGCTGCGCCCCAGGTCACCCTGCAGGGCGTTGCCGACGAAGATGAAGAACTGTTCCCATAGCGGCTTGTCGAGGCCGAGGCGCGCGATGGCGGCTTCCATTTCGGCCTGGTCGGAATCGGGGCTGATCATGATGTCGATCGGGCTGCCGATCGCATAGACGCCGACGAAGACCAAGACCGCCATGGCGGCGACGACGAAGAGGCTCTGGCCCAGGCGGCGCAGAAGGTAGACAAGCATCGGCTATGTCCTGCCCCGGTTGGCGGTCCGTCGTTAGCGGTTCGTCGAACCTTGGAGGTCAGGGAGCGGGGCGGAGGTGCTCTCCGCCCCGCTCCTCGACCGGACTATCAGCTCGCCGGCTTTACGCCGAGCGCCAGGGTGTACTGGTCGGCCCGCGGCGCGTAGGTGATGCCCTTGCGGAACGCCCAGGGCGTCACCTCGAAGTGCAGCGGCAGGATGGCGAAGTCGGACATCGCCAGCTTGCTGGCTTCCCGCAGCACCGCTTCCCGCTTGTCGTCGTCCACCGTGGCCAGCGCCTTGTCGATCAGGGCGTCCAGTTCCGGATTGGAATAGCGGCCGCGGTTGGTGCCGCCGTAGCCCTTGTCCTTGTTCTGCGTCGCGATGAGCGCGCGCAGCGGCGAGGACATCTCGCCGGTCGCCGAGCCCCAGCCGGCCAGGTACATGGAGAACTCGTACTGGTTACGGCGCTTGAAGAAGGTGCTGGCGGTGACCGCGTCGACCTGGGTCTCGATGCCGACCCGGGTCAGCATCTGCGCGACCGCCTGGGCGACCTGGGCGTCGTTGATGTAGCGGTCGTTCGGTGAGCCGATGGTCAGGCCGAAGCCGTCCGGATAGCCCGCCTCGGCGAGCAGCTTCTTGGCCATGTCCGGGTCGTAGGGGGTCGGCTTGGCATCGGAGCTGGAACCGAACATGCCCGGCGGCAGCAACTCGCCCGCCGGCACGGCGACGCCGCCCATGATGCGCGCGACAATGGCCTCGCGGTTGATGGCCATGGAGACGGCCTTGCGCACCCGCGCGTCCTTGAAGGGGTTCTTGTCGGTGTCGGTGACGCCCGGGGTCGGCTCCTGCTCCTGGTCCATGTGCAGGTAGATGACGCGGTTCGAGAGGCCCTGCGCAACCTGAAAGCCTTCGTTCTTGATGCGCTCCAGGTCCTGCAGCGGCGGCTTGTCGATCATGTCGACGTCGCCGGCCAGCAGGGCGGCCACGCGCGGGCCGTCCGCGGTGATCGGCCGAAAGGTGACCGTCGCCCAGTCGGCCTTCTCGCCCCAGTAGTTCTCGTTGCGCTCGAAGACGATCTTTTCGCCGCGGGTGTATTCCTTGAACCTGTACATCCCCGTGCCGATAGCGGCCGCGCCGGAATTGAAGGCCTCGGTCTTCGGGTAGTCGCCCGCGCCGGTGCAGCCGTCGCGGCTGAAGCCGATGTCGCCGGTGACGCCGTTGGCGGCGGCCGAGATCACGCCCCAGGCGGAAACCTCGACCGGCAGCAGGGGGAAGGGGCCGTCGGTGGTGATGATCAGGGTGTGCGGGTCTTTGGCCTGCATCCCCGCGATGCCCTTGGTGTAGACCGTGAAGGACGAAGGGCTGTTCTCGACGGTGGGAATGCGGCAGACCGTGTAGATCACGTCCTTGGCGGTGAAGGGGGAGCCGTCATGGAAGGTCACGCCCTCGCGCAGCTTGAACTCCCAGGTGGTGTCGTCCAGCGGCTCGTAGGAGGTCGCCAGGCCAGGATGCAGGCGCTGGTTCTCGTCCTGCAGCAGAAGTGACTCGAACATGTGGCGCCGCATGGCGTTGTTCGGGCCGAGGTTGTGATAGTGCGGGTCAAGGGCCGAGGGTTCGGCCGCTGCTCCGATGGTCAGTTCCTGCGCGGCGGCCGGCGATGCCAAAACCGCGGCCAGCGAAGCCGCGCAAAGCAGAGTGCTCTTTCGCATGAATTCGTTCCCCGTAAGACGTTGATGCGCCTGTTCCTGTGTCCCGTGGCGGGCCTGCGGCCCCTACGGAATCTGCTTTTGGGCCCTTCCCATCACTCGACGGCGGGACCTTCCCGGGTATAATGCGAGTGTCTAGTGGGGCTGTCAAAGTGAAATGCCCCTTCTTGGTTTAATCGTATTCGCACAGGCAAAGCCTGCCATTGCGCTCATAGAGGCTATAACAAATTGTTATGACTTATACCCTCGACCCTCAGAGCGATCCGGAAGGCCGGCGTCTGCCGACGCCCCGGATGATGGAAGCTTTCCAGGCGGTTATGGAGGCGGGTTCAGTCAGTGCGGCGGCGCGCTACCTCGGCGTGTCGCAGCCGGCGGTCAGCAGGCTGTTGAAGCAGTTCGAGGAAGAACTCGGGTTCTCGCTGTTTCACCGCGCCAAGGGCAAGCTGACGCCGACCCCGGAGGCGCACCGTCTCGCCGTCGACGTCGGCCAGGCCCTCGACGGCATCGAGCGGGTGCGCCGTTCGGCGGAGGACGTGCGGCGCCACGGCATCGAGCGCCTCAGGATCGGCGTGACGCCCATGCTCTACGAAGCGGTGCTGCACCGCCTGCTCGACGGCTTCCTGCAGGAGCACCCGCACCTGGTGCTGACCATGGAAACCGGCCTCACGGAAATGATGATCGACTGGCTGCTGCGCGACCAGGTGGAGCTGGCTTTCGCCTCGCTGCTGGAAAACCACCCCGGCATCGACGCCATTCCCCTGATCGAGACCCATTCGGTGGTGCTGATGCCGCCGGGCCATCCGCTCACCGCCAAGCGCGCGGTCGGCGTCGAGGACCTGGCGGAAGTGCCGCTGGTCACCATGACCCGGCGTTACCCCTCGCGGCACCGCATCGAGCAGATGTTCCGCCGCGCCGGCGTGCCCATGCGCCTGCGCGCCGAAACCAATCTGTCCGGCACCATCTGCGACATGGTGCGCATGGGCCAGGGGGTCGCCATTCTGAACGCCCTGTCGTGGGGCGGCAGCGGCCGCGGCGAGTTGGAGGCGCGCCCCCTGACGCCGCGCCTGGTCAACCGCTACGGCGTGCTGCACCTGGCCGACCGGGGCTTTTCCGGCCCCGCCCAGCAACTCATCGCGGCGCTGCGCGCCCACCTGGCCCAGGCCATGGGAAATGTCTATCTGGGTGAGGGATGAGGCGATGAACCCGGCGGCCGGAACCCTGCGCATCGCCGTCGGCGGCTTCGCCCTGGAGTCTGTGTCTTTCCTGCCGCAGGAAACCGGCGCCGCCGATTTCGAGCGGGAGGCAAGGCGCGGTCGGGACCTGATCGAGGGCCTGGCCGGGACGGCGACGGTGGCCGGCGGGTTTCTGGAGGGCCTTGCCGCCGCCGGGGCGGAGGCCGGGCCGCTGGTCTATACCGACTGCTCGGCCGCCGGCCACGCCAGTGACGAAGCCTTCGACCACTACCGCGACGAGCTGCTGGAACTGTTGCGCCGGGCCCATCTCGATGACCGGGGGCGGCTGGATGGTGTCCTGCTGTTCCTGCACGGCGCCATGACCACGCCGACCCGGCCCGACCCGGAGGGCGAACTGCTGCAGGCGCTGCGCGGCGCCCTGGGACCGGAACTGCCGCTGGTGGTCGCCTTCGACCTGCACGCCAACCTCTCGCCGCGCACCGCGAAGCTCTGCACGGCGCTGTTCGGCTTTCATTTTTCGCCGCACATCGACATGGCGGAAACCGGCGCCCGGGCGGCGCGCTGCCTGCTGGCCAAGCTGGAAGGGCGGCAGGATCCGCAACTTGCCCTGGTGAAGCCGCCGGTGGTGCTGCCCTCCATCTTCACCGCGACCGCGCTGGCGCCGCTCAAGGACATCGTCGCCGACTCCCTGGCGCTGCCGCAGAAAGTGCCGGGCATCATCGACGCCTCGGTGTTCTGCGGTTTTGCCTATGCCGACACGCCGGACCTCGGGTTTTCCGTCGCGGTGGTGGCCGACGGCGACCGCGGCCTGGCCGAGCGCGAGGCCGAACGGCTGGCCTGCCGGATCTGGGCGCAGCGCGCGGCTTTGCTGCACGAGGAACTGGTCGACGATCTCGACGGCGGTCTCGCCAAGGCCAGGAAGCTGGCCCGTGGGGCCGAACGCCCGGTGATCGTGCTGGAACACGCCGACCGCTTCAACGATTCCACCTGGGCGCTGAAGCGCCTGGTTGCCGACAATGACGGCCTCACGGTCCATTGCCCCTATCTTTGGGACCCGGAAACCGCCGCGGCCGCCGTGGCGGCGGGCCAGGGCGCGCATCTCAGCGTCGCGCTGGGGGGCAAGTCCTCCGAGCGCGCGGGCGGGCCGCTGACGGCGGAGGCCGAGGTGCTGTGGGCCGGCGACAAGGTCTTCACCGGCACTGGCCCCATGCGCAAGGGACGGCGTATCGACCTGGGCCCCTCGGCGCTGCTGCGCATCGGCGCCGTCACGGTCAGCGTGATCTCCGTCTGCACCTCGGCCATCGATCTCGACGCGCTGGAGCAGTTCGGCGTCGATTTCGCCGCGCAGGACATCGTGCTGCTGCGCTCCAAGACGCATTTCCGCGCGGTCTACGAGCCGCTGGCGGCCGCCATTGTCATCGTCGACACCGCGGACTGGGGCACGGCCGATCTGGCGCGCCTGCCGTATCGCCACGCGCCGGCGGGGATCTTTCCCCTGGCGCGCGATGCGGTCTGGCCGGCCGCGACGGCGGAGAAAGATTTTGACCAGAATGAGTTTGGGCAAGGGGTTGGGTAGGGAGACCACTGATGACGCAAGACTTTCCGATTGAATTGACGGCGCCGGACATCGCGCCTTACAAGGCCGGCAACACCGGTGTCGACTACATCACCCGTTTCGACAGCGGCCAGCCGGGGCCGCACGTGATGATCACGGCGGTGGTGCACGGCAACGAGCTGTGCGGCGCGATTGCCGTGGACTGGTTGTTCCGCAACGGCGTGAAGCCGATCCGGGGAACGCTTTCTCTCGGCTTCATGAACGTCGCGGCTTATCTGAGCTTCGATCCGGGCAACCCGACCGCCTCGCGCTTCGTTGACGAGGACTTCAACCGGCTCTGGACGGCGGCCGTACTGGACGACCCGGCGCGCCGCTCGGTCGAGCTGACCCGCGCGCGGACGGTGCGTCCCTACATCGATACGGTCGACCTGCTGCTCGACATCCACTCGATGCAGCGCAAGCAGCCGGCGATGATGATGGCCGGGCCGCTGCCCAAGGGGCGGCAGCTGGCGCGGGCGGTGGGCCTGCCGGAAGTTGTCGTGACCGACGCCGGCCATGCCGCCGGCAAGCGCATGCGCGACTACGAGGGTTTTGCCGACCCGGCCAGCGACAAGAACGCGCTGCTGGTGGAGTGCGGCCAGCATTGGGAGGCGGCGGCGGGACCGCTGGCCATTCACACGGCGCTGCGATTCCTGCTGGTGAACAGCATGGTCGACGCCGACTGGGCCGCCGAGGGGCTGGCGGGGGTAGACCTGCCGCGTCAGCGCTTCGTCGAGGTGACGGGGCCGGTGACCATCGAGAACGAGGACTTCCGCTTCGTCGAGAACTACAACGGCCTGGAGGTTATTCCCAAGGCCGGCAGTGTCATCGCCTACGACGGCGATACGCCGGTGACCACGCCCTACGACGACTGTGTGCTCATCATGCCCTCGCGGCGGCTCAACCCCGGGGCTTCGGCGGTGCGCCTCGGCCGCTATGTGGAAGGCGGCTGACGCAAGTGTGACCCGCGCGCCTCTGGCGCCGCCCCGCCGGGTGGGGTAAGGGCCAGGGGAGAGGAAAGCATGCTCGACGCCCGCCTGCGCAAGATCATCGATCCGCCGCTCGACCAGCTCGGGCGGCGTCTCGCCCGCCTGGGCGTCACCGCCAACAGCCTCACCTGGACCGGCTTCGCCGTCGGTATGGGGGCCTGGGCGCTGTTGGCGCTGGGCAGCTACAACGGGGCGTTACTCTGCATCCTGCTGAACCGTCTGGCCGACGGTCTGGACGGGGCGGTGGCGCGTCACGGCCGCATCACCGACCTGGGCGGCTATCTCGATATCGTGCTCGATTTCCTGTTCTACGCCGGCGTGGTCTTTTTCTTCGCTGTCGGGCGGCCGGAGGACGCGCTGCCCGCGGCCTTCCTGATTTTCAGCTTCGTCGGCACCGGGGCTTCCTTTCTGGCTTTCGCCGCCCTGGCCGCCAAGCGCGGCATCTCCACGGCGGTGCGCGGCACCAAGTCGATCTACTATCTTGGCGGCCTCACCGAGGGAACGGAGACCATCGCGCTCTTTGTCGCGATCTGCCTCTTCCCCGACGCCTTCACCTGGTTCGCCTGGATCTTCGGCGGCTTGTGCTGGCTTACCACTGCCGTGCGCATCTACATGGCGGCGGAGACCTTCCGAAGCTGACCGTCCCAGGCCGTCCCCCGGTCCCGATGAGGCCGGCCGGTCTCATGGAGCGCGGCGGCAGGGCAGGCCGTGGCGGCGTGGTTCCACTGAAGATTGTTCTGGCGGTCCGAAATTCGCACGCCGGCTGCTGTCCGGGCCAAGGTTGCAGGCGCTGTGCAGTTCGCCTTTTGCCCAGTTGCTGCCATTCGGATGAAACTTCAGACTGTTAGGCTGGCGCATCGGTCCGTGCTTCGGATTGAATCTTGTCCTTCTGCGTCCGTTGCGGCTTAGACTGTGAACTGTCGGGGGCAGCCTTCGGCCGTCCCCCTTGCTTCCTTGGCCGTCCAACGACGACATCTGTCGCAGAGGCATAGTGCTGTTTGGAGGCTTCCATGCCGGTAGTCCGCAAGGTGACAGCTGTGTGGGCAAGGCAGATCGCCGATCTGCTGGAGGCGCGCCAGCGGCCGGTGGACATGATCCTGCAAGAGGTCGGTCTTGCGCGCGCCGAATTGGCTTCGCCGGAGGCGCAAATCGCCTTCGCCAAGCATGCGGCTTTGATCGAAGCCGCAGCGGAACACCTGAAGGATACCAGCTTCGGGCTCCACTTCGGCGCAAGCCTCGATCCGCTGGATGCCGGAGCGATCGCTTACCTCGCCGCGAATTCGCCGACGCTGCAGGCGGCGGTGGACAACTACATAAGATATCTGTCGACGACGTCGGAAGGCTTTCATGCCCGGCTTGCCCGCGAGGGTCGGCATGCCATCCTGACCCTCGAGGCCGCCGACTTGGAGATGGAGCCCAGCCAGCAGTGCTACGAGTTCGCCCTGGCCGCCGCGCTCAACATCTGCCGCTTCGTCATTGGCCGCCGGATCACGCCGTACATTGTGGAGATGAAACACCGGCGGAAGTCGGGCTTCGGCGAATTCAGAAGCTACTTCGGCGCCGCGGTTGTTTTTGGCGCGGACCGCTATGCCATTGCGCTGGACCCGACGTTGCTTGCGGCGCCTTGCCGCTCGGCGGATCCGCGGCTGTTCCGCATCGTGAAGGCCTACTGCGACGAACTGTTGGGGAAGAGCCGGCAGGCGGCGGATTTCCGGGGGGAGGTGGAGAATCTGGTGGGCAGTCTTCTGCCGACCGGGACCGCAACCACCACACATGTGGCTTCCACCCTTGGCATGAGCGAGCGAACGCTGTCGCGCCGCCTGGCGGAGGAAGGTGTGACGTTTCGCGCGATTGTCGAGCAGCAGCGCCAACGCATGGCCTTCCGATATCTCGGCGATCCCGCCATTCGCCCGACGCAGATCGCGTATCTGCTCGGCTATTCGGAGCCCAGCGCCTTTTCTCACGCATTTCGCCGCTGGACGGGGCAGTCGCCGGCCGAATACCGCGCCAAGGGCCTCGGCTCATCGGCCTCGGCGCACTGAAACGGATCCCATGGCGAGTCAGATCAACATATTGACGGAATTTCCCAAGCGGTGGGGCTCGCCGTCTTTCCACATTGTTTTGTACCTAGATCATCGGCAGCAGCGGCCCCGCAGGCCGCGGCGGCTCGACAGGCGTTGGAAGGCCGCGCCGACGGGGAAGGCACCATCGATGTGTGAAGACAACCGGGTTTCCGGAGCAGGCGATGAGACGCAGCGGCAGCCGCGCGCGGAAAGCCCTGCGCGCGAAGCCCGGACGGTCGGAGCCCTGCTGAAGGCGTGCCGCTGGATCGGGGTTTCCGCTCTTCTCGCGGCAATTCTTTTCGTTCTCGCTCCAGAACAGGCGCCGGGCGCGCCCGGGTTCTGCGGTTGGGTCCCCATGGCGGGAGCCTTCGCCGCCGATCGCCGGCTTCCCATGCTGGCGCAGGTGGGGCCGCAACAGATCGGAAATTGCGTCGGCAGCTTCGCCTTCCTCTGCGTTTCGGCGCTCTTTGCCGGCGCCCTGATCTACGCCGCCATTCGTGTGCTCCGCCTTTTGACCGGATGGGATCTCGCGGAGTTTCTGAAGGGCAACAAGCCGATTTCACCCCCGTGGTTCGGCATCCTTGCGATCGGCATCGTCGCAGGGTCTCTGGCGACCCTGCTGACGGCCTTGGCCTGCCAGGTGCTGTGACCTGAACCCCGTCCCCGGGTATGCGGAAGCGCCCGCCGGTCCCACCAGGCGAGCTGGAGGCTTGCGGTCAGGGGAGGCGCAGCATGTCGAAGACAACAACGAGGCGGGCCACGGTGCCCTCGTCGTCCTGAAGCGGCAGGATCAGAGCTTCCCAGCGAAACCGGCGCTCCTGGCTAATCAGTGCCGGCCGCACGAAGACTTCCTCGATGATGACCTGTGACTCTTGCGCCTGTGCCGCACGCTTGCAGGTATCCCAGATGAGGGATCGATACTCTGGGTCGGGGTGGTCCCACAGCGAGCGACCCGTCATGTCCTGGCCGGCGTATTCCGCCCAGGTCAAGGAGTGCACTCGGTAAACGAAGTCGAGCGGCTGCTGGTGCACTTCGACGAGGCTGATGTTTCTCATGACCTGAAGATAGTCGAGGACGTCGAACTCCGTCGTGGTCGGCAGACCGATGGCCTGCGGGCACTTCCCTTCCCAAACCGCGAGCGCGTCTTTGAGCGCCTGCGATGTCAGGTCCTGCTTGCGCCGCGGCGGTTGAGCGGCCTTTTCTCCTTCTCGCCGTGTGCGCGCGAGCCTCATGAATCACCTCGATAAAGTTCAGGATGCGACGCAATCCTCTTCGCCCGATGTCTCTTGCGGACCGCCGAGGCGCAGCGGAGCTGGCGTTGGCGGTCAGCACCCCAAACGGAAAGCCAGGGGCGCCGCGGGGTGTTGCCCGCCGGCAGCCTCCCGCACTGGGGGGCCGCATTTGAGTGGATTGAATCGCTTTTTATGTCGGGCACTTAGCTACACGAGAGCTCGACGCGGAGGCGAGGGCTATTGCTTGAGAATTTCAGCCAGATTGTTGTTCTCGCTCGCCAGGGCAAATGCCCGTCAGTTCGCCGGTTCCGCGAGACCCTGCCGTGACCCATTGACGACACTTGGCAGGCCAAGGCGGACCTGCCCCAATAGGCCGGTGAACCGCCGGCGCTTCCGGCAATGTCGGCAGGCATTTGGCCACGGCGCCCGGAAGAGGCGCTTTGCGGTTTATTGAAAGAGGCGGCTCGGTCGTCGGGCGGCCCGGCAGTTGGAGCAGCACAATGAAAGGTGAATGGACGAAGACGCGTGCGGCCGTTTGTATGGCGCTGGCGGGGCTGTTGGCCCTGAGCTTCGCAGCGACGGCCGGCCCTGCCCGGGCGGAAGGTGACGAGAGTTTGCTCGATGACGCTCAAAAGGGCGCCGGCGAAGCCTGGGACGCCACGTCGGAAGGTGCCAGTGACGCCTGGGACGCGACCAAGGAAGGCGCCAGCGACGCTTGGGACGCCACCAAGGAGACAAGCTCCGACGCCTGGGATGCGACCAAGGAGGGCACGGAAGAACTCTACGAAGACGCAAAGGACGCGCTGCAGTAGCCGGCGCTTGCAGACGTGAAGTCCAGTTCCTTGCGCCGGTTGCTCGTTACCGAGGAAGCTCGTTTGCGAGAACCGGCGGGCGGTGCCATTTGAGCAGCTCTATGTCGGTTACCAGCACCTGAACATCGGAGAGAAAAAACACCGCACGCAGACCGTCGGTGAAGTAGGGATCATCCTCGGCATTGCGGTGCGGCACGGCAACCATCGCCGGGGGCAAGGCGCGTGCGTAGCCGAAGTGGCTTACGGCGCCGGCGTCCACCAGTTGCTGCAGGACGTAGTAGCGCGCGTCATCCATATCCGGATCGATGACGTGGGTCGTCGGCGGCCAGAGGCGTCCCGAGAACTTCACGCCAATGTCGCGGCTGACCTGGCCGAGCCAGACCGGCTTGCCCTCGACGGTCACCGGCGCGAGCCAGAGGCGCATGTGATTGCGTTCGTCGATGACAGCCCGCGCCTTCTGGAAGGCGAGGTCGTGTTCGCGCCCGAAGAGATAAAGCGCCGAGATAGGTGCGTATCTGTAGCGTGAGCCGAAGGCGAAGCTGGTGAACATGCGCCACAGCGATGCGGAGGTGGTCGGCGCGGTCACGTCCCAGTGCGTCGAGATCAGCGCGCTGCGGACCTGGTTCAGCGAGCCGACAAAGACGATGTTGAGCGGATCGCCGGCGATGCCTTCTCCGTTGATCGTGCAACAGATGAGCTCTTCGAGCCAGCGGCGCAGGGCTTCCCGGTCCAGGTCGGCCTTGCGGTGGGGCTCGTAGACCCGCGCCGTATCGAGATCGAAATAGTCTGTCGGCAGGCCGGGGACCGGCACCACGAAATGGAAGTTATGGACCTCCGTTCTGCCATGAAGCTCGACATTGAAAGCTTTCATGCCTTCATCGGCGTGGGTGTAGACGAAGCCGCTTGAGACTTCGCCCGCCGGGATGACGCGGGGGAAGAGGGCCGTGTTCAGCCGCTGGTAGAGTTCGGTCTCCGTCAGCCCGGAGAAGCCGGACATGCGGCGCGCCGCCTCGTAAGGCGGGAAGTAATTCTCGTCGATGGCGATCGGAAACAGCCACTGCGGGCGGCCGTTGTCGTTGGCGATGCGCAGCCAGACCGGCTGGATGCCCACGTCGTTGAGCGGGACGCCGAAAACCTCAATCGTCTCTTCCCGGCCGAGGGCGGCCGCGGTCACCGTGAAGCCGTCGGCGGACTTCGTCTCGGCGCGTTCGTTGTAGGGCCGTTCGTCGCGGTAGATGACCTCCTTGGTCGTGCCGCAACCCGACAGCACAGCTGCCATCGCCAGCAGGACAGCGGCCGTCCGAACCTTCGGCTGGTTCAGCGGGCTGTCGAGACGTCTGTGCAAAGCCATGTTACCCCCGGGCGATCTCAGAGTTCCGGTTCTCGAATACTAGAGCCGGCGGCGGGTTGGCGGAAGAACCGGATAAAGCAGTTCTGTACCTCGACCGGGCGCGTTGATCTCCAGCCGGCCGGCGTGCCCGGGCCGGGGAAGCCGCGCCTAGCGCTTCGGCCAGGACCAGCCGGGGGGCTCGATCCCCGGCGCCAGGGTTTCGCCCAGTTCCTTTTGCAGCGTAAAGACGGCGCTGTCCGGCGTCGCCGCGAGCGCCTCGACCAGCGGGCGGGCGTGCGAGACGACGATGACCTGCGAGCGCCGCGCGGCCTGGGCGATGAGGCGCGCCAGCGGCGGCAAGAGGTCGGGATGCAAGCTGGTCTCGGGCTCGTTCAGGACCATCAGGGAAGGCGGCCGCGGCGTCAGCAGGGCCGCCACCAGCAGCAGGTAGCGCAGGGTGCCGTCGGAGAGCTCGGCGCTGCGCAGCGGCCGCAGCAGGCCGTGCTGACGCATGGTGACCTCGAAGAGGCCGCCGTTCACCGCGATGTTTAGCGCACTGCCGGGAAAGGCATCCTCGACGGCCTTGTCCAGGGCCGCCGAATCCCCGATCTCGCGGATGGTCTGCAGGGCGGCGGCGATGTCCGCGCCGTCCGCGGCCAGCACCGGCGCGCGGGTGCCGACCTGGGGGCGCCGGGCGGGCGCTTCGGGGTCGCTGCGGAAATGGTCGTAGAAGCGCCAGCCCCGCATGCGCTCGCGCAGGGCCAGCAGCTCCGGCGCGCCGCGCGGGTCGGCCGCATGGGTCATCATGCTGTCGAAGGGCGCCAGGTCGGTCATCACCGTCGCCCGCCTGCCGGCATCGTCGAGCAGCTGCACGCCCGACCCGTTGCGCGAGGCGATGAGGTTGCTGCGTTTCAGCATTTCGCCGATCCACACGGCCTCGGCCTTGATCACCGGATCGTGGTTGAAGAGCGTCTGGCCGGGGACCGGCAGGCCGAGGTCGATGGCGTAGCCGTAGTCCTCCGAGGCGAAGCCGAGCTTCAGGCTCACGCGCTCGCGCCGGACGCTCCCCTGTACCGGCGCTTCGCCGGTCTTCATGGCGCGCGAGAACTTCTCCGGCCCGGCCCAGAGCGTCGACTCCAGGCCGCCTTCCACCGCCAGCGACTGCACGATGCGCCCCTGCGCCGCTTCGCCCAGCAATCTCAGCGAACGGTAGAAGCTCGATTTGCCGCTGCCGTTGGGCCCGTTCACCACGTTCAGCCGCGTGAGCGGCAGGACCAGTTCCTTCAGCGAGCGGTATCCGGCGACGGCGAGGGTCAGGATCATGACCCACAGATACCGGCGGCGGCGGACGCTGCCAAGCCCACGATCCGCTCAGTGTTTCCCGACGCGAGTCGGAAAATAGAGAGCAGGGGCTGCCAAACGCGGCCGGGCGGCTTAGTCTGTCCCGCCACCTCCGGACCATCCCTGCACACGAGGAACGACGATGAACAGCAAAGGTATGCGGCGCCTTCTGGGCGCAGCGGCGGACCGGGCGGCGGACTACCTTGAAGGCCTTCCGGCGCGGCCGGTGGGTCCAATGCCGGGGGCCGCCGAACGTCTGGCCGGCGCCCTCGAGGGGCCGCTGCCGGAGGGGCCGGCCAGCCCCGAAGACGTCCTGGCCTTTCTGGACGACTACGGTTCCCCGGCCACGGTGGCGAGCGCCGGTGGCCGCTACTTCGGCTTCGTCACGGGCGGGGCGCTGCCCGCAACGGTCGCCGCCCAGGTGCTGGCGGCGGCTTGGGACCAGAACTCTTTCAGTACCGTCAGTTCTCCCGCCGTCGCCTGTTTGGAATCAGCCGCTCTGCGCTGGTTGAAGGAGGCTCTCGGCTTGCCGATGGGCGCGGAGGGAGCGCTTTGCACCGGTGCGACCATGGCGAATTTCACCTGCCTCGCCGCGGCCCGGAACCAGGTGCTGGCGGCGCAGGGATGGGACGTGGACCGTGACGGCCTGTTCGGCGCGCCGCCGGTCACCGTGCTCGCGGGCGCGGAAGCGCACGCCACGGTCTACAAAGTGCTCTCCATGTTGGGTCTCGGGCGCGAGCGGGTGGTCTCGGTGCCGGTCGACGGCGAGGGCCGCCTGCGCGCCGAGCGGCTGCCGGCCGTCGATGGCCCGGCGATTCTCTGTCTCCAGGCGGGCAACGTGAACTCCGGCGCCTTCGATCCGGCGCCCGAGGCGATCGCCTGGGCGCGGCAGTCGAAGGCCTGGGTCCACGTCGACGGCGCCTTCGGGCTCTGGGCGCTGGCCTCCAGGGAGCAGGAGGCTCTGGCCGCGGGATTCCGGGAGGCGGACTCCTGGGCGACCGACGCGCACAAGTGGCTGAACGTGCCTTACGACGCGGGGGTGGCCCTGGTGCGCGATCCCGAGGCGCTCGCCCGGGCGATGTCGATCAGCGGCGCCTATCTGATGGCGGGCGAGAGCCGCGACGCGATCAATTTCACCCCCGACAGCTCGCGGCGCGCCCGGGCGGTCGAGGTCTGGGCGGCGCTGAAATCGCTGGGGCGGTCGGGTCTCGAGGACCTGGTGAGCCGCCACTGCCGGCAGGCGAGACGGATGGCCGCCGGCCTTGCCGCCGGCGGCGCCGAGATCCTGAACGAGGTGGCCTTGAACCAGGTGGTCGTTGCCTTCGGCGATGACGAGCGGACGAAACGGGTGCTCGCGGCCGTGCAGGCGGAGGGCACCTGCTGGTGCGGCGGCACGACCTGGAAGGGCCGTGCGGCCATGCGCATCAGCATCTCTTCCTGGGCGACGACCGACGACGACATCGAACGCTCGATCGCGGCGATCCTGCAGGCCTGTCGGTCGTGCTGAGCTGACGCGCCGGCAGGCTCATCCTCGTTCCCCGCAGGCGCAGAAAAAAGGCCCGCCGGGCGAACCGGCGGGCCTTAAGTCGAAGGCACAGGGAAAACTACTTGGAGAAGTCCCCGTTATTCCGCGGCGGCAGACGCCGCGGAATCTTCTGCGACCGGGTGGGCGGCCATCAGTTCCAGTGCTTTCACCATGGCGGAGTGGTCCCAGGCGGCTCCGCCGTTGGCGGCGCAGGCGTTGAACAGCTCCTGCGCGGTCGCCGTGTTGGGCAGGCTGACGCCCAGCGCCTTGGCGCCCTGCAGGGCGAGGTTCAGGTCCTTCTGGTGCAGCTCGATGCGGAAGCCCGGATCGAAGGTGCGCTTGATCATGCGCTCGCCGTGGATCTCCAGGATGCGCGAGGTGGCGAGGCCGCCCATGAGGGCCTGGCGCACCTTGGCCGGGTCGGCGCCGGCCTTGGAGGCGAAGACCAGGGCCTCGCCGACCGCCTCGATGGTGAGCGCGACGATGATCTGGTTGGCGACCTTGGTGGTCTGCCCGGCGCCGTTCGGCCCGACCAGAGTCACGTTCTTGCCCATCAGCTCGAAGACCGGCTTGGCCTTCTCGAAGGCCGCGTCGCTGCCGCCGATCATGATGGTCAGGGAGGCGGCTTTGGCGCCGACCTCGCCGCCGGATACCGGCGCGTCCAGGTAGTCGCAGCCCAGGGCGTTGATCTTCTCGGCGAAGACCTTGGTCTCGATGGGCGAGATCGAGCTCATGTCGATGACCATCTTGCCCTTGGAGAGGCCCTCGGCGACGCCGTTCTCGCCGAACAGCACGGCCTCGACCTGCGGGGTGTCGGGCACCATGGTGATGATGATGTCGCTGGCCTCGGCCACCGCCTTGGCGTTGTCGACCAGCTTCAGGCCCTTGCCCTTCAGCTCGTCCGGCGCCGGGGTGCGGTGCACCGTGCTGGTGACCTCGTGCCCGCCGTCCAGCAGGTGGCCGACCATGGGCGCGCCCATGATGCCGAGGCCGATGAATCCGATCTTTGCCATGACTTTCCGTTCCTTTCGCTCAAGTCTTTCGCGCTCGCTCGCTGGAGGCGCGCGGTTTTATTCCGCTTTATTCCGCCGCAGCGCTGGCGGTGAGGTAGGGGCGCATCCAGCCGAGGCCTTCCGAGGTCCCGGCCTTGGGCTTGTACTCGCAGCCGATCCAGCCCTTGTAGCCCATCTTGTCGATGGCATCGAAGAGGAAGCTGTAGTTGATCTCGCCGGTGCCCGGCTCGTGGCGGCCGGGATTGTCGGCCAGCTGCATGTGCGGGATCCTGGCGAGGTTCTTCTCGATGGTGCGGGTCAGGTCACCTTCCATGATCTGCATGTGATAGATGTCGTACTGGAAGTAGAGGTTGTCCGACCCGATGGTGTCGATGACGGACAGCGCCTGCGCCGAGGTGGAGAGATAGAAGCCCGGGATGTCGATGGTGTTGATCGCCTCGATCAGCAGCTTGATGCCGGCTTCCTGGGTTTTCTCCGCGGCGAAGCGCAGGTTTTCGATGTAGGTCTCGTCCAGCTTGTCCGCATCGGCGCCTTCCGGGCGCAGGCCGGCCATGGCGTGCAACTGGCCGCAGCCCAGCGCCTTGGCATACTCGATGGCGGTGCCGACGCCGTCCTGGAACTCGCCCACGCGGTCCGGCAAACAGGCCAATCCGCGCTCGCCCGCGTCCCAGTCGCCGGCGGGCATGTTGTGCAGCACCTGGGTCAGGCCGTTGGCCTTCAGCGCTTCGGCCAGGACTTCCTTCTCAAAGGCGTAGGGAAAAAGGTACTCGACGCCCTGGAAGCCGTCTTTCGCGGCCGCCGCGAAGCGATCGATGAAGTCGTGCTCGCCGTAGAGCATCGACAGGTTGGCGGCAAACTTAGGCATTCTGGGGGTCCTCCTGAATTTTTCGACAGCTTACAGGCCCGAGGCGGGCAGGAGTCAATGATAGCCGGGTGAATTCCGCCGCCGTGGCGGCGGCCGCGCGTCCTGCCGGCGGCTATTCCGCCGGCTCGAGCTCCGCTTCCTCGTCCTTCGGCATCCCGTTGGGGCCAAGGTTGGGGTCGAGGCAGAGCGTCTCCTCGAACTCGTTCACGGCGTCGATCTCCATGCCCATGGACACGTTGGTGACGCGCTCCAGGATGAATTCGACCACCACCGGCACCTGGAACTCGTCCATCAGCTGGTGGGCCTTGTCGAAGGCTTCCTTGAACTCGTTCGGGCTCTTCACGCGGATCGCCTTGCAGCCCAGGCCTTCGGCCACGGCGACGTGGTCGACGCCGTACTGGCCCAGGTCGGGGGCGTTGACGTTCTCGAAGGAGAGCTGGACGTTGTAGTCCATGTCGAAACCGCGCTGCGCCTGGCGGATGAGGCCCAGGTAGGCGTTGTTCACCACCACGTGGATGTAGGGCAGCTTGAACTGGGCGCCGACGGCCAGTTCCTCGATCATGAACTGGAAGTCGTAGTCGCCGGAAACGGCGACGATTTCCTGGTCGGGGCGCGCCTTGCGCACGCCCAGTGCCGCCGGCAGGGTCCAGCCCAGCGGGCCGGCCTGGCCGCAGTTGATCCAGTTGCGCGGGTTGTAGACGCGCAGGAACTGCGCCGCGGCGATCTGCGACAGGCCGATGGTGGTGACGTAGCAGGTGTCACGGCCGAAGGCCTCGTTCATCTCTTCGTAGACGCGCTGCGGCTTCAGCGGCACTTCGTCGAAGTGGCTCTTGCGCAGCATGTTCTCCTTGCGGTGCCCGCACTCGGCCGCCCAGGAGCTGCGGTCCTTCAGTTCGCCGGCGGCCTTCATCTCCTTCGCCACCTCGACGAAGAGCTCCAGCGCCGCCTTGGCGTCGGAGACGATGCCGTAGTCCGGCGCGAAGACGCGGCCGATCTGCGTCGGCTCGATGTCCACATGGATGAACTTGCGCCCCTTGGTGTAGACGTCGATCGACCCGGTGTGGCGGTTGGCCCAGCGGTTGCCGATGCCGAAAACGAAGTCGGAGCGCAGGAAGGTGGCGTTGCCGTAGCGGTGGCTGGTCTGCAGGCCGACCATGCCGGCCATCAGCGGATGGTCGTCGGCGATGGCGCCCCAGCCCATGAGGGTCGGGATCACCGGTACGCCGGTGGTCTCGGCGAGTTCCACCAGCAGCTCGGAGGCGTCGGCATTGATGATGCCCCCGCCGGCGACGATCACCGGGCGCTCCGCCGCGTTCAGCATCCGAAGCGCCTTTTCCGCCTGCTTGCGGGTGGCCGCGGGCTTGTAGACGGGCAGGGGCTCGTAGGTCTCGTCGTCGAACTCGATCTCGGCCAGCTGCACGTCGACCGGCAGGTCGATCAGCACCGGGCCGGGCCGTCCGGAGCGCATCAGGTGGAAGGCCTGCTGGAAGGCGCGCGGCACCAGGGCCGGCTCCTGGACCGTGATGGCCCACTTGGTGACCGGCTTGGCGATGCTCTCGATGTCGACCGCCTGGAAATCTTCCTTGTTCAGCTTGGCGCGCGGCGCCTGGCCGGTGATGCAGAGAATCGGGATGGAATCGGCCGAGGCAGAATACAGCCCGGTGATCATGTCGGTGCCCGCCGGCCCGGAGGTGCCGATGCACACCCCGATGTTGCCCGGCTCGGCGCGGGTGTAGCCCTCGGCCATGTGGGAGGCGGCTTCGACGTGGCGCGCCAAAACATGGTCCAGGGTGCCGCGCTTCTTCATGGCGGCGTAGAGCGGGTTGATCGCCGCGCCGGGTACGCCGAAGGCAACGGAGATGCCTTCTTTCTCCATGACGCGAACGGCGGCTTCTGCTGCGGTCATCAGGGTCATCGTCGTTCCTCCGCCCCAATCTTGCTGTTTGGGTGCTGCTTTTTGCTGGGAGCCCGAAAATGCCATCCCGCCACGAAGGAGTCAATCAAAATGGAAATGTATTCCATAATGTGGAATTGATAGATTTAGCTTCAAAAATAATATTAAAAACAAATAGATAATGTTGATCAAAAATGGAATGGTTTGCCAAAGCGACCGGATTCCGGGCCCGGTGACGTGCCTGCTGACAGCTTCGGGCTTTGCCCTCTATGCTGCGCCAGCCGAGGGAAGGGAGTTTTTCAAGCCATGCCGAAATCCGCCACCAAGACGCGGGACGCCGTGAAGGGCGTGCCCCGCAAGAGCGCCGCGCCCGGTGCAAAGGGCGGCGCCAAGGGAGGCGGGCAGGTCCAGTCGCTCGACCGGGCGCTGTCGATCCTGGAGCGCCTGGCGGAGGCCGACGGCATGACCCTGACCGATCTGGCGCAGTCCGTCGGCCTGGCGCCCTCGACCACCCACCGTCTGCTGACCACGCTGCAGCAGCGCCGATTCGCCGATTTCGACGAGGAGTACAGCGTCTGGGTGATCGGCGTTGGCGCCTTCAACGTCGGCAACGCCTTCCTGCGCAACCGCCGCATCGTCACCCTGGGGCGCCCGGTCATGCGCCGGCTGATGGAAGACGTCGGGGAGACGGTGAACCTGGCGGTCGAGGACCAGAACGAGCTGGTCTATGTCACCCAGTTCGAGAGCCATGCGCCGATGCGCGCCTTCTTTCGCCCAGGGCGGCGGGCGCCGATGCATGCTTCCGCCGTGGGCAAGGCCATGCTGGCCGAGATCGACGACGCGGCCTTGACGGAGCTGTTGCATCGCAAGGGCATGCCCCGTTTCACCGACAAGACCATCGTCGATCCCACGGCGTTGCGCGCGGAACTGGCGAAAACCCGCGAGCGCGGCTGGGGCGTTGACGACGAGGAGCACACCGTAGGCATGCGCTGCGTGGCGGCGACGATCCACAACGAACACGGCGAGGTCATCGCCGGCGTCTCGGTTTCCGGCCCTTCCGTCAGGGTGACGGAAACCCGCCTGGGAGAGCTGGGGGCCAGGGTCGTCCAGGCGGCCAACGAGATGACCGAGCAGATCGGCGGCCGGGTGCCGGGGCGGCCGCGCCAGGGCGGCACCCAGTACTAGCCGCCCAAGCGGCGGCTTTTCACCGTTCCGCTCCGTAGCTAATCCTCGCTAGAATGTGACAGAAAACACGTCGACGGCTTTTCCCAAGGGGTAGTATAGATGCTCAAAGGGGGCGCTGTTTTGGGACGGATTCACGTCAGCAACACCACGTTGGACGCCGCAAGCCTGGCTTGCCGGCGGCCGCGGGTTTGCCATACCACAGCAGGGACACAATCCTTTTTCGCGCGGTGGTTTAATCTACCCCCTCGGCACAAGAGGCTGCGCGAACGAACTGTGGTGGAAAGAGAGGCGCGGGGATGGCCATTCAGCGCTGGCTGACGGCGATCGGTCTGGGGGGCGTAGCCGAGGTCTTCGAGAAGAACGATATCGACCTCGAACTCATCCCTGAGTTGACCGAAGAGGATCTGCAGAAGCTGGGCCTGACCATGGGTCAGCGCAAGCGCCTGCTGCGCGCCGCCCAGTCGCTGGTCACCGCCGGCCATATGCCCGCGGTGGCCGTGCCGACGCCCGCCGCCGGCGAGCGGGTTCCGGCCGAACGGCGCCACCTGACCGTGATGTTCTGCGACATTGTCGGCTCCACCGTGCTTTCCGAGCGCCTGGAGGCCGAGGATCTGCTCGACGTCGTGCGCCGCTATCAGAATTTCTGCGCTTCCATCATCGGCACACACGAGGGCTATATCGCCCGCTTCGTCGGCGACGGCATCCTGGCGTATTTCGGCTACCCCATGGCGCACGAGGATGCGCCGACCCATGCACTGCACGCCGCCCTCGGCATTACCGAAGGGATCGGCGATCTGCAGCTGCCCGCGGACACCAAGCTGGCGGTGCGCATCGGCATCGCCTCCGGCGTGGTCATCGTCGGCGACCTGATCGGCGCCGGCGCGGCGGTGGAGCAGCCGGCCATCGGGGTCGCGCCCAATCTCGCCGCCCGGGTCCAGGGCATGGCCGGTCCCGACGAAGTCGTCGTGGCCGACGTCACCTACCGCCTGACCCAGGACGACTTCGATTTCGAAGACCTGGGACGGCGGGAATTTCACGGCATTTCCGAGCCGGTGCGCATCTGGCGGCTGCTCGGCGAGCGAAGCGGCGACAGCGAGGCCGTGAACTTCGGGCGCTGGTCCCAGACGTCTTTCGCCGACCGCAGCGACCAGCTGGACTTGGCGCGCGGCCAGTGGCGCCAGGTGACGGGCGGCGCGGGCCGCGCGGTGATGATCAGCGGCGAGCCGGGCATCGGCAAGTCGCGCTTCGTGCACCAGTTCCTGCGCGAGGTGAACGACGAGGCCATGGTGCAGATCTACCAGGCCACGCCCTACAACCAGGACAGCCCGCTCTATCCCCTGATCCAGCGCTTCCGCCTTATCGCCAACATCGATCACGGCGACAGTCCGGCGACCATCCGCCACAAGCTGGACAAGGTCATCATCGGCGAAGGGCCGGAGCGCGAGGCGAGGATCGACATCTTCGCCAACCTGCTGTCGCCGGTCGCCATCGACACGCCGCAGTCGCAGGCCGCCGCCAAGCAGAACCGCGAGCGGACCCTGCAGAGCATCGTCGACTATTTCGTCCTGCGCAGCCGCCAGCAGCCCATCGTCGTCGTGGTGGACGACTTTCAATGGCTCGACCCGACCTCGATCGAGCTGCTCGACCGTGTGATCCATGCCATTCCCGAGGAACGCGTCTATGTGATCGTGACCTCGCGCGAGGGCTTCTACGCGCCCTGGGAAGCGCTGCCGCACGTGACCCGCCTGGAGCTCGGCCGCCTGCCGATGAAGGATACCCAGGCGCTGATCGCCAGCATCGCCCAAGGAACCTCGTTGACCAAAGCGGTGGTCAGCGAGATCGTCGAGAAGACCGACGGCATCCCGCTTTTCGTCGAAGAGCTCACCAAAAGTGTGGTGGAGCTGGACTTCGAGCGGTCGGCCAAGGGGCGCCGCGCGCCGCGCGGCGGCGGTGCCCGCATCCCGATTTCGCTGCAGGATTCCCTCATGGAGCGGCTCGACCGCGTCGGCCAGGCGAAGACCGTGGCGCGGGTCGGCTCCGTGCTCGGGCGCTCCTTCTCGCGCGACCTGATTTCCGCGGTCGGTGACTTCGACGGGGCCTACCTGGAGGCGGCCCTGGTCACGCTCTCCGACGCTGGGCTGGTTTACCGGGAGATCGATCAGCGCGGCAAGGAAAGCTTCGTCTTCAAACATGGCCTGGTGCAGGAAGCGGCCTATGGTTCGCTGCTGCGCGAGGAACGCCAGCGGCTGCACGCCGCCACCGCGCAGGCGCTGTGCGAACTGGTGCCGAGCATCGCGGAAAGCCGTCCCGACCTGCTGGCCAACCATCTCTCCGCCGGCGGCAGCTACGAGGAAGCGGCGCGCCTCTGGCTGCAGGCCGGGCGCATCAGCCTCGCCCAGTCGGCCATCGTCGAGGCGGTGCACCACCTGCGCCGCGGCGTCGAAGCGCTCGACCAGCTGCCCGAGACCTCCGAGGTTCAGGCGCTGCGTCTGCAGCTGCTGATTCGCCTCGGCCCGGCGCTGATCGCGCTGCACGGCCCCGGTTCCGGCGAAGTGGAGGAGATCTATACCAAGGGCTATGAGCTGTGCCGCAGCCTGCCGGAATCCGAAGACCATTTCCCGGTCTATTGGGGCTGGTGGCGCCTGTCGCGAGATTTCAACGAAATGGGCCAGCGCGCCGACGAGCTGCAGGTCCGCGCCGACGCGCGTAAGGACGAGGAACTGCTGCTGCAGGCGCACCACTGCCAGTGGGCCGCGCACTTCAACCGCGGCGACTTCCACGGCTGCCTGGAGCACATCGACTGCGGCCTGGACCTTTATGAGAAGGGTGACTACCGCACCCACGCGACGCTGTACGGCAACCATGATGCCAAGGTCTGCGGCCACGGCGAGCGCTCGCTGGTCTACTGGCTGCTCGGCCGGCCCGAAGAGGCCATGGAGTCGGAGCGCCTGGCACAGGCCTGGATGGAAGCGCTCGGCCACGGCGGCAGCTGGATGCACCACAAGGACATCACCATCATGCACCGCCTCTACCGCCGCGACGCGGGCGAGGTGCTGCGCATCGCGGAGGAAATGATCGCCTTCGCCGAGGAGCAGGGTTTCACCGACCATCGCGCCAAGGCGCTGGTCTTCGCCGGCTGGGCCCATGCCCGCCTCGGCAACCCTTCCAAGGGGCTGACCGAGATCCGCGAAGGCCTGGAGCGCCAGAAGTTGATCGGTACGCGCGAGGATTTCCCGGTCTACTACGACATGTTCGCCGAGGTGCTGGCGCTCAACGGCCGCATCGACGAAGCGCTGGAGGAGACCACCGCGGCGCAGGCCGATTTCGAGGCCATGGGGCTGCGCATCTGGCTGCCGGAACTGCGCCGCCGCGTCGGCTATCTGCTGCAGCTGCGCATGCCGCACGATCCGGAGCCCGCCGTCGCCGCCTACCGCAGCGCGCTCGATCTGGCGAGCGACCAGGGCGCGCGGACCCTGGCGCTGCGCGCCGCCACCAGCCTGGCCGGCCTGCTGCGCAGCCAGGGGCGGATCGACGATGCCTGCAGCACCCTGGAGCCCCGTCTGCAAGGTATGGAAGGGATGGCCGGCACGGCCGACTACGCCGCTGCCACGGCCATGCTGGCCACGGCACGCCGCAACGAAGTGTAAGGGGCTGCAATGGACGGTGCGGTCCCCAAGAAGCGAGCGGCGAACGATGCGTCGAACGGCCCGGCGGCCCCCTTGGAAGAGTCCGTCAAAGCCTATCGCGGCGGCACCCACCGCAGCCGCCGCCCCGAAGAGACGCTGGACGCCTTTCTGCCGCTGGCCGAGCGCATGGGGATCACGCGGCTGGCCAACGTCACCGGCCTCGATACCATCGGCATTCCCGTCTACATGGCCTGCCGCCCCCTGTCGCGCTCCATCGCCGTGTCGCAGGGCAAGGGGCTGACGCCGCTCGAGGCCAAGGTGTCGGCCTTCATGGAGGCGGCGGAGACCTGGCATGGCGAAACCATCACCGCGCCCCTGAAGATGGTCGCGCATGACGAACTGCGCCGGGAGCACCGGGTGATCGACGTCGCGGGACTGCCGCGTTCCCGCCTCGGCGACTTCGATCCGACGCAGCA
Source organism: Kiloniellaceae bacterium (assembly GCA_048268885.1). Lineage (GTDB taxonomy): Bacteria > Pseudomonadota > Alphaproteobacteria > Kiloniellales > Kiloniellaceae > Pelagibius. The sequence goes on from JBLWUP010000006.1 coordinate 125,101, forward strand.
GATCCTCTGGATCGAGGCGGCGCCGCTGAACGGCGACGAGGCGCGCTGGGTGCCCCTGGAGCTGGTCTCGACCAACTACACCCTGCCGCAGCCGCAGGGCAGCTTCGCCTTTCCCGGCAACACCAACGGCCTCGCCTCCGGCAACACTTTCACCGAGGCGGCGCTGCACGCGCTCTGCGAACTGATCGAGCGCGACGCGCTCAGCCTGTGGCGCCTGGGCGGTGACGCGGTGCGCGCGGCCACCAAGCTCGACCCGGACAGTATCGGCTCGGTGCCCTGCCGCACGCTGCTGGCCCACTACGAACGCGCCGGCCTCGATGTCGGCCTGTGGGACGTGACCTCCGACCTCGGCGTGCCGGTGTTCTGCTGCGCCGTGGCGGAGCAGGCCGACACCGCCGTGGAGGCAGAACTCGGCGCCGGCTGTCATCCCGACCGCGAGGTCGCGCTGCTGCGCGCCCTGACCGAGGCCGCGCAGCCGCCCACCACCCGCATCGCCGGGTCGCGCGACGACTACGTGCCGGAATCCTACGACAGCGCCGCCAAGCTGGCGCGCCATCGCACCGCGCAGCTCTGGCTGGCCGATCCGCCGCGCCGCCGTTTCACCGACGCGCCGGACCTCAGCGGCCGCACCATCGCCGGCGATCTGGAACGCGTTCTCGCGCGTCTCGCCGCCCAGGGCATCGGGGAGGTGGTGGCGGTCGACCTCACCAAGCCCGACATCGGGCTGCCGGTGGCCCGGGTGGTGGCCGCCGGTCTGGAAGGCGCCTACCAGGGCGCGGGCAGCGACTACCGGCCCGGTCCCCGCGCCCGCGCAAAGGGGCTCGACGGAGGCGACTGGTCATGACCGTGGCGGTCTTCCTCGGCCCCAGCCTGCCGCGCCCGGAGGCGGAAGCGATCCTGGCCGCCGACTACCGGCCGCCGGTGCGCCAGGGCGACATCTACCGCCTGGTGCAGCAGAGCCGGCCGCGGGCCATCGGCGTCATCGACGGCTATTTCCAAGAGGTTCCCTCGGTCTGGCACAAGGAGATCCTCTGGGCGCTGGACCAGGGCATCCATGTCTACGGCGCCGCCAGCATGGGGGCCCTGCGCGCCGCCGAGCTGCAGCGTCACGGCATGGTCGGCGTGGGCAAGATCTACGAGGCCTACCGCGTTGGCAGCTATGCGCCCTACGAGGGCGAGCTCTTCGAGGACGATGACGAGGTGGCGGTCATCCACGGCCCGGCGGAGCTTTCCTATCCGGCGCTTTCGGTCGCCATGGTCGACCTGCGCGAGACCCTGGCGGCGGCGGCCCGCGCCGGCGTCATCGACACGCGGCTGCGCGACGCCCTGGTGGCCGCTCTCAAGCGGCGTTTCTACCGCGAGCGCAGTTTCGACGCCCTGCCGGAGCTGCTGGACGAGATGAAGACCGATGCCGCGGTGGCCGAGGCCCTGCTGGCCTGGCTGCCCGAAGGGCGCATCTCCCAGAAACGGACCGACGCCCGCGCGCTGCTGGAAGGTCTGGCGGCCAGCGAGCTGGAGCCGCCGGCCGAGCGCGAGCCCTTCGTCTTCGAGCGCACCACCCTCTGGGCGCAGTTCGTGGAGCAGGCCGCGGGCCAGACCGCCGCCGTCAGCCCGGAGGAACAGCGGGTGCTGGAGGAGTTGCGGCTGCGGCCGGATATCTACAATGGTGTGCAGCGCCTCGCTGTCCTGCGCCGCCAACTGGATGCCGCCGAGGCGCCGCCGCTGCCCGACGCGGCGGCGCGGCGCGCGGCCTTGGACAGTCTGCGCCGCCGTCACGGCCTCTTGTCGCGGGCGGCGCTGGAAGCCTGGGCGGCGGATTGCGACCTCGACAAGGCCGGGCTCGACCGGCTGCTCGACTACGAAGCCACCCTGGTGGGGGCCGCGGAAGCGGCGGGCCCGGCGCTCGACGGTGCGCTGCTGGATGTGCTGCGCAGCGAGGGACACTACCCGGCGCTGGCGGCCCGCGCCCGGGACAAGCAGGCACGCCTGGAGGTAGCGAAAAGACAGGGCACTGCCCCCTCTGCGCTGTCGTCGGAGGCCCTGCTGGACTGGTACTTTGAAACCTGCCTGGGCCGGCCCGCGCCCGCGACCGTGACGCAGGGGGCACGGGACCTGGGGTTCGGCGACGGCGAGAGCCTGCTCGCGGCGCTGACGCGCGAACAGGCATATCTGGCGTTGCAGGACGAGCCGCGTTAGAAGAGACGCACCGCAGGGGGAACGACATGACGATGCTGTGGGATGGAATGGAGGCGATCGACGGCGTTGCCGGCGGGACGCGCTTTCGGCTCTATCCGCAGATGCCGGACCTCGAAGGCTTTGCGCGGCCGGAGACGGTGCGCGTGTCGCCGCGGCCGGGCAGCATCGGCGCCGGTCCCTTCGATGGCGCGATGCGTGTCGTCGATGCGCTGGACAAGCAGCTTCCCTACGAATTTCCCTACATGCCGCCCTATCAGGGCCCGGTCTTTCCGCCCGCGCGTCCCGGCGCCGACGGCCACTTCGATCATATTCCTCTGAACAGCCGCCAGTTCCTTTCCGCGCACATGTACGGCTCGGTGCGCTTTACGCTCGACATCTGGGAAAACTATCTCGGCAAGACGGTCGACTGGTACGATCCGCGCGACGGCTTCATCGTCGAGCTGATCCCGGAAGTCGCCTGGGACAACGCCCATGCGGGCATCGGTTTCATCGAGACCGGCGGGCGGATGAACCGCAGCGGCGTCTACAACCCCTTCGCCTTGAACTTCGACGTTCTGGCGCACGAGGTGGGGCATACCCTGCTGTTCTCGGAGATGGGCATCCCCAGCTTCGATACGCTGACGCCACAGTTCCTGGCGTTTCACGAGTCCATGTCGGACCTGGTCGCCCTGGTGTCGACGCTGCATTTCGAGTCGATCATCGACGACCTGATCGACCAGACCGGCGGCAACCTCTATGTGCTGAACTTTCTCAACCGCATCGGCGAGCTGTCGCACAGCGAGCAGATCCGCGTGGCCAGCAACGATGCGGTGATGGAGGACCTGGCGGCACTGCAGCTGACGCCCGAGGGCGAGTGGGTGGACCCCACCGGACAGGGCCGCAAAGGCCATCACCTGTCTCAGCCGCTGACCGGCGCCATCTTCGACAGCCTGGTGGAGATCTACCAGGACGGCCTGGTGCGCCGCGGCTTGGTGCCGCCGGACTTTGACCCGCGCGGCTGGGACCGGGAAAGCGTGGACGCCAGTCTCGACAGCCTGCAGGGCGCCCACGAAGGCGCCGTGGCGATGCATCGCGGCGGCTTCATCGACTCCCTGATCGAGGCGCGCGACATCATCGGCTTTGCGCTGGCCATCACCTGGCAGCGCCTGAGCCCGGCGCATCTGAGCTACGCCGGATTCGCGGAAACCTTCCTGGATGTCATGGCCGAGATCGGCCAGGCGCACAACCTGCCGGCCTTCGCCGAAAACTTCCTGGCACGCGGTATCGATATCCGCGAATCGCTGCCGCAGGAACCGCCGCCGCGCCGCACCGCGCCCTACCTCGCGCGATGGAAATGGATGCGCCGGCGCGCCGGTTCCGCGCTCGCGGCAGGGGCGTCGCAGGCGACGCTCGACGATCCGGATGCCTACGCGCGTGTGTACGGAATGTTCAATCACAGTTTTCGAATGCAATTGTGAGGTAGCTCACTTGTTAGTTGATACGCCGGTGCTATGATCCGCGGCGCCGGAATGAGGTGATGCAACCGGGGATGAAGCTCGACGGCCGTAGGGCCCTCGCGTTTCGAACATGAGGAGGGGAAGATGGCTAGAAGTCCGCAACAAGGACCTTCTATTTTCGATGAGACGCTTTTGTCTTCGTCGCAGGTGGGACTCTTCGGACGCTTGTTCCAGGGACTCACCATCGACACCGTTTGGCTGAAGAAGGTGGGCAAGGCGCCCAAGCCGGGGAAAGACAGCTCCCTGGCGAGCAAGCTGTACCCCGAAGACGATCCGAAGCTGGCGCGTATCTACGGCTTCACCTACGAGGGCAGCTATTACAAGCTGGATGCGCCTTATGTCTTCCTGGTGCACGGCGACGGCACGGAAATCGACGTCAACGACCCGTCGATGAGCGACGTCGGCGTCGAGATGCTGGGCGAGAAGTTCCTCAAGGAAGTGAAGGTCTGGTCCTACGACAAGGTCGACTTCTCCGTGCGCATCGAGATCACCAGCGGCTGGCTGGAGGAGATCCTGCTGGACGCGGCGGTGGGCAACGCCAGCAACATGACCTCCGGCGACTTTACCTCGCGGGCCGATATGTCCGGGCGGGCGGACATGTCCTCGCGCGCCGATCTTTCCGCGCGGGCCGACCTCTCGGCGCGTGCCGATCTGGCCATGCGGAGCCGCTTCAAGAGCCGCTAGAGCAGATCAGGGTCGGCTGGAGTCGCCGAAGGCGATCCACCAACCCTGTGAATCTGCTCTATGTATTAGAACTAGATCGGCGGGCCATTCACGAAAACGCGCGGCTGCTTTCGGCGGCCGCGCCTTTTTGCTGTCCGGATGCGGTGCCGCTTACCAGGCGAGGCAGCGCATCACGTAGTCGGCCTGGGCGTGGTAGCGGCGCTCCAGGGCGGCGAGGCGGCTGTCGAAGCCCTCGCCGCTTTGGGTGCCGGGCGCGGGATCGCCCAGCTCCTCGTGGTGGATGCCCTCGATCACCAGGACCGAGGCGACGCCGACGCCCTGCGCGCCGGCGACGTCGTGGGACAGCGAATCGCCCACCGCCAGCACACGGCTGGGCGGGATCGGCGCCAGGTCGCGCAGGACATGGCGGTAGATCAGCGGGTGCGGCTTGCCGATGTAGATCACCTGGCCGCCGGCGGCCTCGTAGTCCGCGGCCAGGGCGCCGGGCGCGTGGATCAGGCCGTTCGGGCTGACGCCCTTCACATCGGGATTGGCGCAGACCAGCGTCAGCCCGCGCCGCTTGGCCGCCGCCAGGACGTCGTCGAAGGCGTCGCGTGGCGGCGGGTCCTGGCCGAAACTCGCCACCATGGCGAAATCGGCTTCCTCGACCGAGGCGGCCTCTTCGATGTTCAGGCCGTCCAGGATGGCGCGCTCCGATGTGCCGCCCCGCAAGGCGCCGAGCGGCAGGCAGCGCAGGGCGCCGCCGCCTGACTCGCCGGCCCGCAGCTCCGCCGGCGCGGAGTCCAGGTAGGCGCGCGTGACCTCACCGGAGGTGACGAAATCCTCGTAGAGGCTCTCGGGAACGCCGAGCCGCGCCAGCCGCGCGCGGTTGGGCCGCTGCAGGGTGCCGGAGTTGGACAGGATGATGACGCGCTTGCCGGCCTCCTTCAGCGCCTCCAGGCAGGGCAGGACGCCCGGATAGACCTGCGTGCCGTCGTGCAGCACGCCGAACTGGTCCAGCAGGAAGGCGTCGTAGCGCGGCGCCACCGCATGAAGTCCGTCGATCAGCTGTGCGGGCATGCCGCTACCGCGCCTCGGCCATGCCGGCGTCCGTCTCGGCCAGCAGGTTGCGGGTGTGCTGCGCGATCATGCTTTCCTCGTCGGTCGGCACGACCCAGAGGCCGAGCTTGCTGCCGTGCGCGGCGATCCTGGCGTCGCCGGCGGCATTGGCGTCCTCGTCCAGTTCCGCGCCCAACCAGCCGAGACGCCGGCAGACGGCGGCGCGGATCGGCGCCGAGCGCTCGCCGATGCCGGCGGTGAAGACCACGGCGTCGAGGCCGCCGAGCATGGCCGCGAGGACGGCGACCTGCTGCGCCACGCGGTCGCAGAACATCTCGACCGCCTGGCCGGCTTCGGGCTTGTCGCTGGCCAGCAGATCGCGCATGTCGGCGCTGATTCCCGAAAGGCCGAGCAGCCCCGATTCCTTATAGAGCAGCGTCTCCAGGCCGTCGGCGTCCATCGCCTTCTCGCGCAGCAGGTAGATCAGCACGCCGGGGTCGAGGGCGCCGCAGCGGGTTCCCATGATCAGGCCGTCCAGGGTGGAGAAGCCCATGGTGCAGGCCTGGCTGCGGCCGTCCTTCAGGGCGCAGAGGCTGGCGCCGTTGCCCAGGTGGGCGACGACTGTGCGCCCGGCGGCGGCCGCGGCGTCATATTGCGGCAAAGCGCCGGCGATATACTCGTAGGACAGGCCGTGAAAGCCGTAGCGGCGCAGCCCTTGCTCGGCCAAGGCGAGGGGCAGGCCGTAGAGCTGGTCCCGCGCCGGGATCGAGCGGTGGAAGGCGGTGTCGAAGCAGGCGACCTGGGGAATGGCCGGCGCATGTTCGCGAAGCGCGCGGATACCGGAAAGGTTATGCGGCTGGTGCAGCGGCGCCAGGGGCACCAGTTCCTCCAGCGCCGTGAGGACCGCGGCGTCGACCACCACAGGAGCGGCAAAGCCGGTGCCGCCATGGACCACGCGGTGGCCGGCGGCGGCCAGCGCGAGATCCGGTGCCGCACGGCCCAGCCAGTCGAGCAGGAAGCCGTAGAAGTGCTCGTGGCTCAGCCCGCTGCCGTCCGGCCAGCTTTGCTCGGCGCTCTCGCCCCCCACCTCGGCCTTGAAGCGCGGGTGGACGCCGATGCCCTCGATCATGCCGCCGCCCAGCGGGTCGCCGTCTTCTGCCGCCGGATAGAGCGAGAACTTGATGCTCGACGAGCCGGCGTTGACGACCAGAATGACCTTGGTTTGCGGCATCGGTGCTTCATTCCCCCTTCGGACGGCTTCCCGGATCTGAGCCCGGAAGTCCCTGCCGCCTTTCTTGTCGGTCCCCGTCATAAAGCTTCCGAAAGGGGCTTGCCATATTTTGATATTTCAACGATTATCAAAATATGGAAGAAAGCCAAGCCACCCAGGCCCTCGCGGCGCTGTCGCAACCGACCCGCCTCGCGGTTTTTCGTCTTCTGGTGCGCGAAGGCCCGGAGGGCCTGCCGGCAGGCGAGGTGGCCGAGAAGATCGGCGTCCAGCCGGCGACCCTGTCGTTCCACCTGGCGCAGCTGGAACGCGCGGGGCTGCTGGTCTCCAAGCGGCGCAGCCGGCAGATCCTCTATGCCGCCGACTTCGCGGCCATGCGCGGCCTGGTCGGCTTCCTGCTGGACGACTGTTGCCATGGCCGCCCGGAAATCTGTGACGGCCTGACCGGCGCCGGCGGAACGAAGAGGCCCGAATGCAAGGAGGAAACGGTATGATCTCAACAACTGAGACCGGCAAGGTCTACAACGTCCTGTTTCTCTGCACCGGCAACTCGGCGCGCTCCGTCATGGCCGAGGCCATCGTCGACCGGCTGGGTGACGGCCGCTTCAAGGGCTTCAGCGCCGGCAGCTATCCAACCGGGAAGGTCAATCCCTACGCCCTCGACCTGCTGCGGAGTCTCGATCATCCGACGGGCGAGCTGCGCAGCAAGTCCTGGGACGAGTTCGCCGCGCCGGGTGCGCCGCAGATGGATTTCGTCATTACGGTCTGCGACAACGCCGCCGGCGAGGTCTGCCCGGTCTGGCCGGGGCAGCCGGTGACGGCGCATTGGCCGTTCCGCGACCCCGCCGCCGCCGAGGGCACGGAAGCCGAGAAGCGCCAGGTCTTCGCCGACGTCTACGGCCAGATCCACAACCGCGTCGCGATCTTTGTGAACTTGCCGATGACCGCCCTCGACCGTTTGAGCCTTCAGAAGCGATTGCGCGACATGCGGACCTCGCAGCCGGAAACGGCCTGAGGCCTGCAGGTCGATCTCTCCCGCCGCCGAGTGACAGCTTGATATCAGGCCTTTAGGATGGCGCCTCATGAGCAGACGTGAGGCAAATGAGGCTCCATGAAGGTCGACGGCAAGCCCTACAGAACCATCTGGCTGAACGACGACGGCTGGTCGGTGGAGATCATCGACCAGACCAAGATGCCACACCGCTTCGAGACCGTGACTCTGAAGACGGTGGAGGAGGCGGCCCACGCCATCAAGGCCATGCTGGTGCGCGGCGCGCCGCTGATCGGGGCGACGGCGGCTTACGGGGTGTGTCTGGCGCTGCGCGACGACGTCAGCAACGAGAATTTCGAGCGCGCCCACGACTTGCTCTACGCCACGCGTCCGACGGCGGTGAACCTGCGCTGGGCCCTGGACGAGATGCGCGCCACCCTGGCCAACCTGCCGCGCGGGGAACGCCTGGCCGCGGCCTACAAGCGCGCGGCGGAGATCTGCGACGAGGATGTCGAGATCTGCCAGTCCATCGGCCGCCACGGCCTGAAGGTGATCCGAGAGATCGCCGCGCAGAAGCCGGCGGGCGCGCCGGTGAACATCCTCACCCACTGCAACGCCGGCTGGCTGGCGACCGTGGACTGGGGCACCGCGACCGCGCCCATGTATATGGCCTTCGAGGAAGGCATCCCCATCCACGTCTGGGCCGACGAGACCCGGCCGCGCAACCAGGGCGCCTCACTGACCGCCTGGGAGCTGAAGGGCCACGGCGTGCCCCACACGGTGATCGCCGATAACGTCGGCGGCCACCTGATGCAGCACGGCCAAGTCGACCTCTGCATCGTCGGCACCGACCGCACCACCGCCTCCGGCGACGTCTGCAACAAGATCGGCACCTACCTGAAGGCCCTGGCCGCCCAGGCCAACAACGTGCCCTTCTATGTCGCCTTGCCGTCGCCGACCATCGACTGGACGGTGCATGACGGGGTGAAGGAAATCCCCATCGAGGAGAGGAGCGGTGAGGAGGTCTCGCAGATGACCGGACGCACGGCCGCCGGCGCTATCGAGACGGTGATCCTCACGCCCGAGGGCAGCCCCGTCGCCAACTACGCCTTCGACGTGACCCCGGCGCGCTACGTCACCGGCCTCATCACCGAACGCGGCATCGCCGAGGCCTCGGCGGAAGGGCTGGCGAAGCTGTTTCCGGAGCGGGGGGGGAGGAGGCCATGACTTTCAGTTTATCCCGCTTCGTTGCACTGGCAGTGCTTGCGGTGGTGATCGCGGGAGTTTCTCCGACCCCGGCACAGGCCTGCCTTTGGATGGGCGGCTGGCTCGTTCCGGATAAGCCGTTCTACGCAGCCTACCTCGAAGAGGGAGAAGTCATCTTTCGCGGACGTCCGGTAGGAGTCCGTTCCCCTAAACCTAGCACAGGGACCCATGCCGAGAGCCGCATAGAGGAAGACTTTAAGAACGGCTCCGAGGACACCTTTGAAGTCTTGGCGACCTATCGCGGCGTGGAGAAAGAAATCTGGACCGCTTACCAGATTGGTTCCAGCTTTAGAAAGTCAGTTGACCTCGAGACCTTCAAGAAAGAGGTTGGGGATGACCTTCTGGTCGTGCTGAGCGAGCCCGATCATCGCTCAAAGCAGTACACGGACTTGCCGATGATTGCCCTCGGGGAATGTGGACAACTCCTGATGCGCCGCTATTCCGTGATGGAGCCGGTGCTGCGCGAACGAGGCCTCATCGACTGAGTTTGCGGCCCATCCTTCGAGACGCCGCCTTGCGGCGGCTCCTCAGGATGAGGTGGATCCAAAGAACGCAGACCTCATCCTGAGGAGAGCCGAAGGCTCGTCTCGAAGGATGGGCAACCGCTAGATCCACACGTCGCCATCGGCCGTGCGCGCGCCGCCGGCACCGCCGGTGTTCGTCACGCCGCCGGGCTCGATCAGCAGCACCTTGGCTTCCTTCGCGGCATAGGGTTTGTGCTCGATGCCCTTGGGGACCACGAACATCTCGCCCGGGCCGAGGGTCACGGCGCCGTCGCGGAAATCGATGCGCACTTCGCCGTCCAGCACGATGAAGGTCTCGTCGGTGTCCTGGTGGTCATGCTAGACGAAGTCGCCCTGCAGCTTCACGACCTTGAACTGGTAGTCGTTCATCTCGGCGATGACTTTGGGCTGCCACTGTTCCGTGAACAGCCCGAGTTTCTGCGACAGGTTAATGGCTTGGTAGGTCATAAAGGCTTCCAGGTTATGCCGGCGCGACCAGCTTGCGGTAGAGGTGCCAGGTGGTGTGGCCGAGGATCGGCAGCGCGATGAACAGCCCGATGAAGAAGGGCGCGATGGCGATCATCAGCAGCGCCATGATGACGAAGGCCCAGCCGATCATCGGCAATGGATTGGTGAAGACCGAGCGCACCGAGGTGATCATGGCGGTGACGAAGTCGACATCCCGGTCCAGCAGCAGCGGGAAGGACACGACGGTCAGAGAGAAGAGCACCAGCGAATTGAAGGCCCCGACCACGTGGCCGACGGCGAGGAACATGAGGCCTTCCGGGGTGCCGACCACGACGTCGAGGAAGCCGTCGAAAGTCGTCGGCGCGTGCAAGCCGATGAAGAGGGCCAGCAGCACGCGCACCTGATACATCCACATCACCAGGATGAAGAGGGTGACGAAGGCCATCCAGCCGGTCTCGCGCCGCCGCTGGGCGAAGACCACGCCCAGGATCGGCCCCCAGAGCAGCGGCTCGCCGGTCTCGCGGCGCCGGCTCACCTCGTAGAGGCCGACGGCGACGAAGGGGCCGACCAGGGCAAAGCCGACCGCGAGCGGATAGGACACGTAGCCCATGTGCAGGGCCGAGGCGGTCAGCACGATGAGCATGCCGCCCAGCGCGTAGATGCCGCCAAAGAAAAGCCCGAAAAGCGGCGCGGCGCGGAAGTCCCGCAGGCCCAGTTCCAGGGCGTCGACAATGTCCGTGGTGCCGATGGTCTGTACCCGCGGCGCCGGCGGCGGGACTTCCACGCTGACATTGGAGTTCTGGTCGGCCATGTTCTCGGGAGCCATGGGCTTTTCCTCCTGTTCCTGGGCCCTTCGATGAATTGGCTTTGCTGGGCCCGGGGCTTCTTTGGTTAAGCCGATTATGACGAAATTTGCGCCCTGGCCAAAGCCCCTACCTGATCTGGGGAGAAGCTGGTAAGAACGGGGCCAATTCAGGCTTTTTGAGCCCCGGAAGGGGCGTGGATCGAGGTCGCGATGCTGTCGATGTCTCTTGAAACCCTGCTGGCCTTCACCCTGGCCATGTTTTTGCTCGCCGCCTCGCCGGGGCCGGGCTTCCTCATGGTGGTGGCGCGGGCGCTGACCGGCGGTTTCACCGCGGGGCTGGCGGCCATCGCCGGGCTGGTGCTGGGCGACATCCTCTTCCTGGTGCTGGCCATCCTGGGCCTCAGCGCGCTGGCCGCCGTCATGGGCGAGTTCTTCCTGGCGGTGAAGATCCTCGGCGCCGCCTACCTCGTCTGGCTGGGCGTGAAGACCTGGCGCAGCCGGCCCGACCTGCCCGAGATGGACACGCCTGAGGCGCCAAGGACCAAGCTGCCGCTTCACCGTTCCGCGGCGTTGGGCTTCTTCGTCACCCTGGGCAACCCCAAGGCCATCCTGTTCTACGGCGCCCTGCTGCCGACCTTCATCGACGTGGCGGCCTTGACCGCCCCCGACGTGGCGGTGCTCTCCGCCGTGGTGACCCTGGTGCTCTTCGCGGTGCTCGGCGTCTACGCCTTCCTGGCCGCCCGCGCCGGGCGCCTGCTGAAGAGCCCGCGCGCGCTCACCTGGCTGAACCGGGTGACCGGCGGCCTGCTCATCGGCGCCGGCGTCGCCGTGGCGACGCGTTAGGTAGGTGGAAGCTATGAGAGGAGACTACAAACTCAAGGGACAGGCTTGGTCCGATCTTTCTGCATCATATTGCGACAGAGATGGTCGGCCAGACGAGGGCATGCTGCCGATGATCGAGCTGATTCAGAAGTTGGCTTGCTCGCCCTATGCGAAGGGCCTTGTGGCTCGCAACTCCCTTTCCGATGTGGCTTCCAGTTCAAATTGGACGCTTTTCATAGCGCAAGCCGAAGCCAATCTCGGGCCGGGCCCAAGGCTTGAGATCGCGTTCGATGCTTCCAAGCGGCAGTTCAAGTTGAAATTCTTTGAAGGCGGGTTCCGAAAGGAGCCGTGGGAGCGCACGGCGGAAGCTGACGAGGGCTTCAAAGTGTTAGAGCGGTTTCTGACAAAGAGAGCGCGCTGGTTTCGGAAACCGGGCGGTCCGGAACAGGAATCCCCCTCACCCAGCTCCGCCTAAGCTCGGTCTCCGACCTCGCCAAGGCTGCGCAACCCTCTCCCGCGAGGGGAGAGGGTTTTCTTTTCCTGCCCTCTCCCCCCGTGGGAGAGGGAGGGGCCCGCGTAGCGGGAGGGTGAGGGGGCTTCTGCCCTAATCCACGAACATCGGGCCGGGGTTCGTGTAGAGCTCTTCGTAGTGGACCAGGCTGTGCTCGCCTTGCAGGGGACAGGGAGCCCCGTCGCGGAAGGCCCATTCGCCGCGGTCGCAGTTGTCAGCCGTTACGTAGCCGTTGATGTAGAAGCGCCGGTCGATGCTTGAGGTGTTGGGGCCGGAGCCGTGCAGGGTGTGGACGTGCCACAGCGCCACGTCGCCGGGCTCCATCTCCAGGGTCACGGCGTTGTCTGGATCGACGCCGAGGCGCGCCAGGTCGGCGGGGTCGAGCGCTTCCAGCATGGAGGGGCGTTCCGGGTCGAAGGGCAGTTCGCCCAGGCGGTGACTGCCGGGCACCACCACCACGGCGCCGTTCTCCGCGCGCTGCGGATCGACCGCGATGCCGGTCTGCACGTAAGAGGTGGCGAGGTCGCGGTAGGCCTCGCGCGGGCGGCGCGAGCGCGAGTCCTGGTGGAAGCCGAACTCGGCGTTGGTGCCCGGCGGCTTCCAATGGAGCTGGTTGATGATCTGCTTCATGTCGCGGCCGAGCAGCGGTTCCAGGATGTCGAAGAGGCGCGGGTCGCGCCGCACACGCTCCAGGTCCGGCTCCAGCCAGGCGGTCCACTGGGCATAGCGCAGCAGCGGGCCCATGCCTTCTTCCTCCGCCAGACAGAAGTAGATGTTGCGGTCGCGCCAGCTCCTGCCGCCCGCCAGGGCTCGCGTGTGGATGCGGTCGAAGGCGGCGGCCATCTCCGCCACTTCCGCCGGAGCAAAGACGCCACGGACCACGGCATAGCCCTGGTCGCGAAACTGCGTGACATGCTCTGCCGGGGTCGGGTCTGCCATCATCGGGGTCGGGTCATCCTGGCCTCATCCCTGCCGCGCGCGCTACCTGCCTCTAACTACCACGATTCGTTTAGGAAGGCTGCAGTCCTCTGTGCCGGAGAGTGCCGCTTTCCCATGAACCTTTTGCATCGCAGGACGACCCATAGGGACAGCCGTCCGCCGCGCGGTTGTGGCGCGGCGACAGGACTTCATAGGACCCTTTGAGATGACCCCCGAACAAAAGCAGTTGATCCGCGAGACCTGGGAACGGCTGGGCGCCATCGGCGACGCCGCCGCCGCGCTTTTCTACGAGCGCCTCTTCGAGATCGATCCCACCGCCAAGGCGCTCTTCGCGCAGGCCGACATGAAGGAACAGCGCGGCAAGCTGCTGCAGGCCCTCGGCCTGGTGGTGGCGAGCCTGGACCGGCTCGACAGCCTGGTGCCGACCCTGGAGGAACTGGGGCGTCGCCACGTCGGCTACGGCGTGCGCAAGCGCCACTACAAATCCGTCGGATCGGCCCTGCTGTGGACCTTCGACCGCGGCCTGGGCGACGGCTGGACCAGCGAGGCCGAGGATGCCTGGGCCCAGGCCTATGCCCTGGTTTCCGGAGTCATGTGCGCGGCGGCCGAACAGGCCGAGGCGGAGAACAAGTCCTCCGCCTGAGACCGCGCCTTCAGTTGAACGCCCGACAACGGGGGGATAAGGTCGGCGGCTAAGTCAACGCCAGCGGACCTTCCATGATTACCGTCTTCGGATCGCTCAACGCCGATCTCGTCTGCCAGGTCGAACAGCTGCCCGCGCCGGGTGAGACCGTTACCGGGCCCGGCTACACCGTCGTCCCCGGCGGCAAGGGCGCCAACCAGGCGCTCGCCGCCGCGCGGGCCGGCGCCGCGGTGCGCATGGTCGGCGCGGTCGGACGTGACGCCTTCGCCGAGGCGGCGCTGCAGAGCCTGCGCAAGGGCGGCGTCGGGCTGTCCGCCATCGCCGAGAGCGAGCGCCGCACGGCCTGTGCCTTCATCGGTGTCGACGGGCGCGGCGAGAACCAGATCATCGTCGCCAGCGGCGCCAACCTGGACACCCGCGCCGCGCAGCTCGGCATGGTCGCGCTGAACCGCGGCGATCTCCTGCTGCTGCAGATGGAAGTGACCCATGCGGAGAACTGGCGGGCGGTGGAGATCGCCAAGGCGGCGGGCGCCCGCGTGGTGTTGAACCTCGCGCCGGCCGGCGCGGTGCCGCCCGAGGTGTTGCGCCAGATCGACGTCCTCATCGTGAACGAGACGGAGGCGCGGCAGCTCGCCGCGCAGCTGGGTCTTGCCGAGAGCGACCCGGAGGCCATCGGCGAACGCCTGGCGGCGGACTTCGTCACCCACTGCATCGTGACCCTAGGCAGTCAGGGGGTCGCGTCCTATGGCGCTGCAGGGATGCATCGCCTGCCGGCGCTGGCGGTCGAGGTGGTGGACACCACGGCGGCGGGCGACGCCTTTGTCGGCGGTTTCGCCGCGGCACTGCACGCCGGCGCGGAGATGGAGGACTGCCTGGCCCAGGGCGTGGTGACGGGCGGTCTCGCCTGCCGCAAGCTGGGCGCGCAGACCAGCCTGCCCGAGGAACAAGAAATCGCCGCCGCGCTGGTGAACTTTCTCACCTAACTTTTCCGGCGCGGCTTTTTCGACGCTTCCTGCAGGACTTTCGCCAGGGCCGCGACGTTGGGCGAGCCGGCGCCCTTGCGCCAGAACAGTTGCGTGCGCGCCCGGTTCAGGCCGCGGGGCAGGGGGTGGACCGCGAGGCGGCGGCTCTCCGGGAAGGTGCTGAGCACGCTCTTGGGCAGGAGGGCGATCCCCATGCCGACGACCACGCAGCCCAACATGGCGTGGTAGGAGCCAAGTTGAATCGTCTGCTCGGGCGTCTCGCCGCGCCGCGCATACCACTCTTCCAGGCGTTTGCGATGTGGACAGCCGTGCTCGAAGGCGATCATGGTCCCTGGTGCCGGCCGCTCCGGCTTCAGGGCGGGCTGCTTGGCGGCGGAGACGATCACCAGTTCCTCATGGAAGGCCGTCATCTGCTCGAAGTGCACTTCGGCGATGGGCTCGGCGGCCAGGGCCGCGTCCAGTTCGCCGGCCAGCACGGCGCGGGAGAGCTGTTCCGGGTTGCCGGTGCGCAACTCCACGTTCACCTCGGGATAGCGTTTCATGAAGGCGCTCAGCGGGCCGGGCAGGCGCACCGCCGCCGTGCTTTCCATGGCGCCGAGGCGAAAGAGGCCGCGCGGAAGAGAGTCCTGTACGGCTTCGCGCGCCTCGGCGGCCAGGTCGATCAGGCGTTCCGCATAGTCCAGCAGCCGCCGCCCCGCGGGCGAGAGATGCAGACGCTTGCCTTCGCGGATGAAGAGCTCGACGCCCAGGTCACCCTCAAGCTGGCGCACCCGGGTGGTGACGTTCGATTGCACGCGGTTCAGGCGCTCTGCGGCGCGGGTGATTCCGCCTGCGTCCACCACAGCCTTGAAGATGGCGAGATCGGTGAGTTCCATCGTTCTCATATCGAGAATCAAATAATCATTATTATTCATTTTACGGGATTTATGGGGAGGGGTAAAGAACAGGCCCGGTGGCGGCGCGGGAGACGAGGGGAACCGCCGCCGTGGACGAAGACGCATCCTTGCGGGGCAGGCGAAGGCGGGTGCCGGTGGCTTTTGGCGGCTGGCGCCTCAACGCAACCGAGAACGAGGACGATCGCAATGACTCCGCAGCAAGAGACGTTAATCCGTGAAACCTGGCGGCAGGTATCGCCTATCGCCGAGGCCGCCGCCGAGATGTTCTACAGCCGGCTTTTCGAAATCGAGCCCGCCGCGCGGGAGCTGTTCCACGCCACCGACATGGCCCGACAGCGCCGCGCGGTGATCGAGGCCCTGACCTTCGTCGTCGAGGAGTTGGAGAAGCCGGAGGCCCTGCTGCCGGTGCTGCACGACCTGGGCCGCCGTCATGCCGCCTACGGCCTGCGCGACACGCATTTCGAGGCGGTGGGCGCCGCCTTGCTCTGGACCCTGGCGCAGGGTCTGGGTCCGGCTTGGAGCCCCAAAGCCGAGGCCGCCTGGACCGAGGCCTACGGAATGATCGCCGGCGCCATGCGCGAAGGCGCGCGGGAGGCCGCCCCGATCTCCCCTCCCGATTGACGAAAGAAAGGAGCGCAGCATGCCGGCCTACTGGATTGCCCATATCACCGTCACCGACGAGACCGGATACGGCGAATACCTGAAACGCGCGACGCCGGCGGTCGAGAGCCACGGCGGCCGCTTCCTCGCACGCGGCGGCCGCCACGTGACAAAGGAGGGGCGTGACCATGCGCGCAACGTGGTCGTCGAATTCCCCAGCCTGGAGGCGGCGGAAGGCTGCTACGACTCGCCGGAGTACCGGGAGGCGCTGGCCTTTGCCCGTGATGCTGCCGAGCGCCAGCTCTGCATCGTCGAGGCCACGACCTAGCGCGCCGCCCGGGCGGACCGGGTGCGGGCAGCTGTCTTGGCTTTGCCGTTCAATTCATCGACCACGTCGGCATAGAGCGTCAGGGCCTCGCGGCCCTTGGGCGAGAGGTCGTAGACGCCGCGCTCGACGCGCAGGAACCAGCCGTAGACGTCACGGCGCATCAGGGGGCCGGCGACGGCGACGCCCGTGTCCTGCGCCACCACGGCCGCCTTGGTCGCGCCCTGAATGTTCAGCAAGGCGGCGCAGCGCAGGGCGTTCTGGCGGTAGGCGGTGACGATGGGGCGGCGGGTCTGTCCGCCGGTGTTGGGGTCGCCGACGCGCTGGGCGAACTCCTTCAGCATCAGGGCCTGGCGTTTGCGGTTCGGCCGCGGCTGGTAGGGCAGGGGGTCGAGCAGCGGCTCCACCAGGCTCTTCGCCGGGTGCACCATCAGCAGGCCGAGGCCGAGGCGGCGGCAGAGCTTCAGCACGCTCTTGCGGTCGCGCCGCCAGTTCGCCGCCTTGGCCGGTGCGGCGAAGGCGAGGTAGACCTGCTCGCTGATCGACAGGCGGTCGACACCCTGCAGCAGCAGGGCGAGGTTGAAGGCCTTCTTCAGCTCGACGATGACCGGCGGCTCCCCGCCGCGGCGGGCGACCAGGTCGCAGCCGCGCACCTCCGCCTTCACGGCGTAGCCCTGGCCTTCCAGGAAGGCCTTCACCGGTTCGTAGAGATCTTCTTCACGGGCGACGGTCACGCCCGCGAGTCTAGCCGCGCCCGCAGAGTCGTGGCTAGATCGGATCACGACAAGTCGGAACCACACAGTGGTTCCGACTTGTCGTGTGAATCCGATCTAACTCAAAAAACATAGAGCAGATTCACAGGGTTGGTGGATCGCCTTTGGCGATTCCATCTAACCCTGATCTGCTCTAGGCGGTCTTTTTCTGCGAACTCGGCGCCATCACCCGGCGGTTCCAGGGCATGACGGCCAGCAGGCTCGCCATGGCGCAGGTGCCGGAGAGGCCGGCGAAGGTGAGGCCGGCGCCGACGAAGCCGGACAGCAGGAAGAACGCCGGCGCCACGGTGAAGCCGAGGATGACGCCGATGAGGATCATCAGGCCGGCGGTGATCTGCACCTGGCGCTGCAGGGAGATCGGCATCTTGCGGTTCACGATGGTTTTCTGGCCGGCTTTCTTCCAGCCCGCCAGACCCTGCTCCAGCATGTAAACTTCCGCAAAGCCGGTGCCGAGGATGCGCGGCGCGGCCTCGGCCGTACGGGCGCCGCTGGCGCAGTGGAAGATGGCGATCTTGCCCCGGTCTTCGGGGAAGTCCCTCGGGCTGAAACCCGACAGCGGCACATGGTGGGCGCCGGGGACGTGCTCGCGGGCGAACTCGTCGGTCTCGCGGATATCCACCAGGATCGCCTTGCCGCTGTCCAGCAGCGACTTGGCCTTGGGCGCGTCGATCTTGTTCAGCGCGGTCATGGATTCGAAACTCCTCGAAGTCAGGTTTCGGCCGCTTCGGCCGGGGTCTTTTGTTGGGCGGCCTTTTTTTGGGCCGGTTGGCAGTACAGTTCGTAGAGCAGCATGATCACGGCGCGGGCTTCGCGCCCGGTCAGGCTGTAGTGCATCAGGCGGCCCTCACGCCGGGCGCTGACCAGCCCGTCCTTGCGCAGCAAGGCGAGCTGCTGGGACACGGCGGCCTGCCGCAGCCCCAGGCTCTCGGCCAGGTCGCCCACGGTCTTCTCCCCGTCGGCCAGCTGGCAGAGCAGCATGAGGCGGTTTTCGCTGGAAAGCGCCTTCATCAATTCGGCGGCCCCTTGGGCCGAGGACTGCATGTCGCCTGCGTTCATACATTCACAAGTATGAATACATCGGCCCGGCGTCAAGAGGGAGCGTCAAAAAGGGGGTTGGAAAAGTTTTCCGCCGGCAGGGTTAACGCGGCACCGGCAGGGTCAGTTCGCCCAGCACCGGCAGGTGGTCCGAGGCGGCGCGGGCCTCCGCCGCCGTCCAGCAGCGGGTCAGCAGGTTGCCCGGCCGGCACCAGATGCGGTCCAGCGCAAATAGCGGCAGGCGGGCGGGAAAGCTGCGCTGACCGCTGTACGCCTGGAACAGATCGTAGAGCGCGCGCTGGGTGCGGCGCGGCCAGAGCCACTCGTTGAAGTCGCCCAGCAGCAGGACCGGCGCCGAGAGGTCGGCGCAGATGATCTTCTTCAGCGCCGCCAGCTGCCGGCGCCTTTCGTGGCGCCGCAGGCCCAGATGGGTGGCGATCACGCGCAGGCTGGTCCCCCGGGGCTTGATGCCCGGCAGCTGAAGGCGCGCCGACATGACCTTGCGCGGCTCCAGCCCGGCGACGGAAATATCATGGACCTGCTTGTCCTCCAGGGGGAAGCGGCTGGCGAGGATCTGCCCGTAGCGCCCGTCGCTGCCGGCGATCGACCAGGCGTCGTGGCCGTGGTCGCCGACCTCCTCGCGCAGCACGTCATAAACCTCGCCCACGCCGGGCGTACGTCCCACGCCGGCGGCGCGGCGGCGCGAGTCGACTTCCTGAAAGGCCGCGAGGTCGGGTGCCATGGCGCGCACAGCGGCGCCGACCCGCCCCACGTCGTGGTGGCCGTCGGCCCCGACGCAGGCGTGGATGTTCCAGGTGAGGACGCGCAGGCAGGGCTTCAGTTCAACCATCTTCGCGCGAGCGCAGCCTGCTCGCCAGCGCCTGCAGTCCCAGGGAGAGGGCCAGCCAGGCCAGGATGAAGAGGCCGAAGATCGCCAGTTGCAGCGGCTCCGGATCGCTCAGGACGCGGCCGAGCTGATTGCCGAGCAGGGTGATGACGAGAATGCCGGGGGCCATGCCGAGGAAGGTGCCGGCGAGGAAGTCGAAGAATTTCACCTTGCTGGCGCCCGCGGCGAGATTGATGAAAGTGAAGGGCGCGATGGGCAGCATGCGCAGGGCGGCGACCGAGAGCACGCCGCGCTTCGACAGCGCACGGCTGACGTGATTGACCTTCGGCCCCACCAGATTGCGCAGCGGCTGGGCGCCGGTGGAGCGGCCGATGCCGTAGTTGACGGCGGCGGTCAGCAGGGAGGCGCCCAGGGCGTAGGCGAAGGCCGGCAGCGGCGAGAACATCATGCCGGTCATGGCGATCAGCACGGTGACGGGGAAGACCACGAGGCTGCCCAGGACGAAGGCGCCGATGATGATGCCCGGCATCCAGCCGTCGACGCCCAGGGATTGCAGTTCCTGCATCAGGGTCTGCGGGTCGGTGAACTCCGACAGTGGCGTGTAGCGCCACAGGGCCACCAGGCCCAGCAGGACGACGGCCGCGACGGCGAGCTTCACGAAGCGGGAGATCGGCTGCTTGCTCTCGGAACCGCCGAACATGTCGCCGACGAATTCCGGCGTGGCGATGGGGCGCTCCGGGTCGGCGATCTGTCCGACCGTGCGGCTCAGGTCGTCGGCCGGCGCTTCGCTGAGGTCGACCGGCTTCAGCCCGCGCTCTTCTTCGCTGAAACGCTCGACCAGGGCGAAGAGCGAGCTGTCTTCCGCCAGGATCTGCTCGACCTCCTCGGTCTCGCGACCGAGATGCTCGGCCAGCAGGCGGTTGCGCAGGCGGGTGACGGTCGCGCGCTCGTCGTCGCTGCCCGCTTCCAGGGCCAGGTCGCATTCGGAGTCCATGCCCATGGAGCGGTTGTTGAGGTTGGCCGAACCGATCCGCAGCAGGCGGTCGTCGACGATCATGACCTTGGCGTGGACCATGACCCCCTCGCCGGTGTCGTCGGAGGGCAGGGCGGGAAAGACCAGCTTCACCCGCTCCGCCACCTCGGCCTGCTTCAGGCGCTCCATGAAGCGCTTGCGGCCGGCGTTCATGGCGCGCTCTTCCAGCCAGCTCTGGTGCACGTTGGGCGCGACGACCAGCACTTCCAGATCGGGTTTTTCCTGCAGCCGTTCGATGAGGGCCCCGCAGAGGCTCTCGGTGGTGAGGAACTGGTTTTCGATGTAGAGCGACCGCTCGGCGGTGGCGATGCAGCGCAGGAAAAGCTGCTCCACCTCGCGCACCTCCGGCTCGCCGTCGTAGGCCGGGAAGGTGCGGGCGATGCCGATGCGGATGTCGCTGAAGTCGGGCTCGAAGCCTTGCGGCCAGGGATCGCCTTCCGGCTTGGGCTTGCCGGGCTTCTCGCAGGCCGCGCGCTGCCAGCGCTGGCGCACCAGCTCGCCAAGTGCCTGGGCGGCCTCGCCGTCGACCATCATCTGGATATCGTGGAAAGGACGGTAGCTTTCGCCGCGCGGGTCGCTGCGCCCGGGGTTCTTCAGGGCGTGGTCCGAGGTGTCCCAGCGGCGGATGGTGAGGTCGAGGCCGCCGGAGAAGGCGAGGGCGTCGTCGACCACCACGATCTTCTGGTGATGGCAGGCGCCGATCGGCAGCACGTCGTCCAGGCAGACGGAAATCTGCTGCGGTGTCGTCCAGTCCAGCTTCACCGCCGGCAGCGGCTCGCGCTCCAGGGCGTAGAGCATGGAGTAGTCCCACAACAGCAGATGGATCTTGAGTTGGGGACGCTGCTTCACCAGCTCCGTGAGGAAGGCGCCCAGGGTGACCGGCAGGTCGTCGTCCTTGTCGTCCTCCCCGCCCCCGCTGCCATTGGGGCCGACCAGGGGAGTGCGGCTGTCGATATCCCAGCCGACGATGAAGACCTCGCGCTCGGCGTTGAGCAGGGCCTTGCGCAGCGCCAGGAAATAGTCGGCGCCGTCGATCAGCACCCGCGCGCGGCCACAGTCGGCCATTCGCCAGCAGGTCTCGTCTGGCTGGAGGATCTGGGGGGTGGTGGCGGTCATGCTCTGCGGCGGGTCTCCATTCAGACAACACTAAGGGTTGCGACGGCTTGGACGGCCGATCCTCGGTACAACGCCAAACGTCTGATTTGGTTCCCCAAAGGCAATCCCAGGGCTCCTGGGGGCGTCCCGGCAGTCTGCGGTCCGCCCAGGGCGGACCGCGGGCCCTCAAGACCTCGAATGGTCAGGCCGCCAGAGTCGGAGCCCCGACCATCGCGTGGAGGTTCTGCTGCGTCCCGACGTCCAGGCCGGCGCCGCGTGCCAGCTCTGCCAGGAAGGCCCGCTCCGCAGGGGTGTCAACGGAGATTGCCAGCAGTGCGGCCGCGTAGACCTGTGCGCCGACTTCACGGCTGGGGATGGCGGCCACCAGCCCCTGGAGGTTGGGGGGCTCGCTCATATGCTCCATGACGAAGCGCTGTTCTTCGGCAGTGATGCCGCCTTCCTGAAGCTTTCCGGTGATTCGCTCGATCTCCTCGGGCGAGACTTCTCCATCCGACTTGACCGCCTCGATCATGGCGAGAAGGCACAGCTCCGCCGTTTCCGGCGCCACCATCTGCTGGACTTCCGCCTCCGACAGGGATGGGCCGCCGGCGGCTTGGCCGGCAGAGGGGGCCGCGCCCGACTGTGCCTGCCAGTTCTTCAACGCAGACATTGCGAGCGTGCCCAGAAGAGCCATGGCACCCCCGCCGACAGCCCCCTTGATCGGTCCGCCGCCGCCCAGCAGCGCGCCGGCGATGGCGCCGATCCCGCCGACCTGGCCCCGGCTGAGACCGCCGACGCCGCTGTTTGCCGAAAGAATGCTACCGAGGCCGCCGAGCAGACCCCCGCTTTCCGATGCCCCGCCCGAGGTGCCGCCCCCAAGCACACTGCTCAAGACGTCCCCAAGACCGCCGCTCGCGTCCAGGCCCCCCAGGCCCTGCGGCCCGGTGGAATGTTCGAGACGTCCTCGGGAGGCCGGCGACATGCCTTGTTGCAGCAGTTGGCCGACGACAGAACTGAGATTCATCGCACCTCTCCTATGGTTCGTCGTCCTGGAGCGTGTCTTGGCGCGAAGAGCATCTCGAAAGGGAACAGGAGCGGCCAGGAAACGCGTAGGACGATGGGTTGTGTCCCCCTCACAGTCGTTCACGTCCGGCTTTGGCGTTGGGACGCCACGGCCACCCCGTCGCGGCATTCTGTGCCCGGGGCGATGACGGTTCAATGAAATGTGGTCCCGAACCCCGACAATCGCCGCGCTGCGTATCTCGTTCTTGCGGCGTTTCGCCCGCCGGTTAATCGCGACGGGTCATTCTTCGATTTCGTCGACGGCGTACTGACCGGTGATCCTCTGCCAGATGAGCGCCCAGGACAGGCCCACCGCCAGCACGATGGCGGCGCAGACTAGAACGATCCAAGCAACCGCGTTGCCTGAATCCGCGGTCAGCAGCCCCCAGTCGATCAGCACCCAGACGATGGCGCCCAGCAGGGCGCAGACGAGCACGACGCCGTAGACATCGAGGGAATTCCACGTCGCGATGAGCAGGATGCTCCAAAGGATGACGAGAACCACCAGCGCAAGAAAATGAATGCCGGTGAGGCCGTCTCCGGCCAGAGCGTCGGTGAACCAAGTGTAGAAGGAGTATCCGCTGGGATTGTAGGTGATCAGCACGATCACCACCGGCGCCACGATGCGCAGCAGCACGGTCGACAGCGAAAATTCATCTTTTTTGGACTTGGAGGCCATGATGTCGGATCCCGGAGTCAGCTTGGCGAAACCATTTGAAACTGTAGCTTTCTGCGAAGGCGACACAACAGAGATCCTTGCCGCGACGCCCGGCAAAGGTGACCCGGCTGCTCCAATTCTCAAAGGCGCAGGCGGCCAGGAGTCGAACGGTTGAACATAGGTCGCTGAAACGAAGCCCCTAGTTGATCCAAGGCGCCGCACCACAAAGAAAAAGGGGCCGGTCGGAACCGGCCCCTCGACGTCATGAATTTAGGGAGTTGGCTTGGCTTAGAAGCCCATGCCGCCCATACCGCCCATGCCGCCCATGTCGCCGCCCGGCATCGCCGGCTCGTTCTTCTCGGGCTTGTCGGCGACCATGGCCTCGGTGGTGATCAGCAGGCCGGCGATCGACGCGGCGTCCTGCAGGGCGGCGCGCACGACCTTGGTCGGGTCGATGACGCCTTCCTTCACCAGATCGCCGTACTTGCCGGACTGGGCGTTGTAGCCCCACTGGGTGTCCTTGTTCTCGAGGATCTTGCCGACCACGATGGAACCGTCGGTCCCGGCGTTCTCCGCGATCTGACGCACCGGGGCCTCGAGGGCACGGCGCACGATGCGGATGCCGACCTTCTGGTCGTCGTTATCGGCCTCCAGCTTGGCGAGCTTGGCCGCGGCCCGCAGCAGGGCGACGCCGCCGCCCGGCACGATGCCTTCCTCGACCGCCGCGCGGGTCGCATGAAGGGCGTCGTCGACGCGGTCCTTGCGCTCCTTCACCTCGACCTCGGTGGCGCCGCCGACGCGGATCACCGCCACGCCGCCGGCCAGCTTGGCCAGACGCTCCTGCAGCTTCTCACGGTCGTAGTCGGAGGAGGTTTCCTCGATCTGCGCCTTGATCTGTCCGATGCGGCCTTCGATGTCCTTCTTCTTGCCGACGCCGTCGACCACCGTGGTCTCTTCCTTGGTGATGATGACGCGCTTGGCGCGCCCCAGCATGTCGAGGGTGACGTTCTCCAGCTTGATGCCGACGTCCTCGGAGACCACCTGGCCGCCGGTGAGGATCGCGATGTCCTCCAGCATGGCCTTGCGGCGGTCGCCGAAGCCCGGGGCCTTCACCGCAGCCACCTTGAGGCCGCCGCGCAGGCGGTTCACGACGAGAGTCGCCAGGGCTTCGCCCTCGACGTCCTCGGCGATGACCAGCAGCGGCTTGCCCGACTGCACCACGGATTCCAGCAGCGGCAGCATGGCCTGCAGGCCGCTCAGCTTCTTCTCGAAGACCAGGATGTAGGGATCGTCCAGGACCGCCTGCATCTTGTCGGCGTCGGTGACGAAGTAGGGGGAGAGGTAGCCGCGGTCGAACTGCATGCCCTCGACGACCTCGAGCTCGGTCTCCAGGGACTTGGCTTCCTCGACGGTGATGACGCCTTCGTTGCCGACGCGCTCCATCGCCTCGGCCAGCATGGCGCCGACCTCGGCGTCGCCGTTGGCGGAGATGGTGCCGACCTGGGCGATCTCGGAATTGGCGGTCACCTTGCGGGAGCGCTTGCGCAGATCTTCGACCACAGCGGCAACGGCCAGGTCGATGCCGCGCTTCAGGTCCATCGGGTTCATGCCGGCGGCCACCGCCTTTACGCCCTCGCGGACGATGGACTGGGCCAGGACGGTCGCCGTGGTGGTGCCGTCACCGGCGATGTCGTTGGTCTTGGACGCCACTTCGCGCACCATCTGGGCGCCCATGTTCTCGAACTTGTCCTTCAGTTCGATGTCCTTGGCCACGGTCACGCCGTCCTTGGTCACCCGCGGCGCGCCGAAGGACTTGTCCAGCACGACGTTGCGGCCCTTGGGGCCCAGGGTCACCTTGACCGCGTTGGCCAGGATGTCGACGCCGCGCAGCATACGCTCGCGCGCGTCGGAGGAAAATTTGACGTCTTTCGCTGACATGATTGCTTTCTCCTAAAGCGCCTTCAGGCGGCTTTCTTGGAGGCCTTGGTGGCCTCGAGCACGCCCATGATGTCGGATTCCTTCATGATCAGCAGGTCTTCGCCGCCGATCTTCACTTCGGTGCCCGACCACTTGCCGAACAGCACGATGTCGCCGGCTTTCAAATCCAGGGCGACCAGTTCGCCCTTCTCGTTGCGGGCGCCCGGGCCGACGGCCACGACTTCGCCCTGGCTCGGCTTTTCCTTGGCGGTGTCGGGAATGATGATGCCACCGGCGGTCTTGGAGTCTTCCTCGACCCGTCGGATTACGACGCGGTCATGCAAAGGTCTGAATTTCATGGGTGTTTCCCCTGTATCTCGCTGCCTGTTCAAGGTTGGCACTCTCTGAATGAGAGTGCTAAAGCGCGCTGGATTTAAGCAGTTTTCCGGGGGCTTTCAAGGGGGTACCCACGCCTTTCCGCGCGATTTTTCGCGGCCCGCGGCCGGAGGTGGCCGCCAGGGAAGGCCGACCTGCCGGAAAAGCCAGGCGTTTCCCCGGGTATTTCAGGGTCAGGCCGGGATGATGGCGCCCTTGGTGGCGATGACGCGGGCGGCCAGGCGGTGGCCGGCGGCGGCGGCTTCTTCCGGCGCGGCCCGGGCCAGCCGGGCGGCCAGGTAGGCGCCGTTGAAGGAATCGCCGGCGGCGGTGGTATCGACCGGCCGGGCGACCCGTTGCCCGGCGATCCGCGTCTGGCTGCCGTCCTTGTGGCTGATCAGGCAGGGCTCGCCGCCGCACTTCACCACCACTTCCTCGACCCCCAGGCCATGCAGGCGCTGGGCGGTGGCTGCCGGGCTATCGTCGCCGAAGAGCGCGGCCTCGTCGTCGAAGGTCGGCAGGGAGACCGCGGCCAGCGACAGGACGCGGGTCACCGCCTCCTGGGCCTCGGCGCGGTCGCGAAACAGGCGCGGGCGGTAGTTGGTGTCGAAGGCGATGCGGCAGCCGCTGTGTTTCAGAGCCTCCAGCAGGCCGTAGAGGCGCTGGCGGCTCTCGGCGTCGAGAATCCCCAGGGTAATGCCGGAAAGATAGACCAGATCGAAGCCGCTGAGGCCCGCGGCCAGGCTCTCGGCCTGCTCGGCGCGCAGCAGTTCGCGGGCGGCGGCGGCGTTGCGCCAGTAGTGGAAGGTCCGCTCGCCGGCGGCGTCGGTGCGGATGATATAGAGGCCCGGCAGCCGGCCGGGCAGGCGGAACACCTGGTCGGTCTTCAGTCCTTCGGCCTGCCAGGCGGCCAGCATCTCGGCGCTGAAGGGGTCGTCGCCCAGGGCCGTCACGTAGTGGACCTCGGCAGGCGTTTGCCCCAGGGAGCGGGCGAGATAGACCGCGGTGTTCAGGGTGTCGCCGCCGAAAGTGCGATGCATGGCGCCTTCGGGGCCGCCCTGGCGGGCGGTTTCCGAGAGTTCGATCATGCATTCGCCGATGCTCGCGATGCGCAGCATGCCCCGCCCCGCCTGGTTCTTGTTGCTTCTTGTCCGTCGCAGCCCCGCACAGGGCGGGCGCGTCACAGCCAATAACGGCTGCGCGCCCGCACTGCAAGCCCGGGCCCGGCGGGGCCGGTCCGGGATCAGGCGGCGTCGCTTTCCGTGACGGCGAGGGTGGGGGCCAGGCGGCTGCGGCCCAGGGCGATGGCCTGCAGCAGGTCCTGCAGGTCCAGGCCGTCCCGGTCCAGGATGGCGTGGATGAGGGGGTCGTGAAGAAGATCCTGGACCAGCGGCTCGCCGGCGATCCAGCCGGAAGCCTCCCGCTTGGCGCCGCCGGGGGTTTCGAGCTTGCCGGGGGCTTCGCGCATGCCGGGGGCTTCGCGCATGCCGGGGGCTTCGCGCATGCCGGGGGCTTCGCGCATGAACGTGTCCCGCCGTGGAACCTCGATGACGGCGTGTTGGGCGGGTGACTTCGAGACGGCTTGCTGGTCGCTCATAAATCCTGCCTTTCCGATTGCACTGACGTCCTACAGACGCGATTGCCGATCGAAACTTCCCCTCTTCGAAACGCCCCCGTCTCTTTGTTTCATATTGGCCCGTTCGCATGAGAATGATCTGACCAAATTGTGACAATCCGGTCTAATTTGCCGAGGCGGCTGATGTCTTTCGGGTAATCGCCCCGCGATCCTCTGCGCCGGCAGCGGCGCTGTGACACGCCGGCAGCGACGCTGTGACAAGACTGTCATCCCACGGACAAATTCCTCTAACAATCGCCCGCTAACGTCCTGCCTGTCGCTGTCAGCACCTTGTCTCCCGGTCGGTCCTGCGATGCCACCGGAGCCCTTTCGAGACCCCGTTGTCCAGCGGCACTATGAGGATTTCACGGATCCGGCTGCACCCCCTAACGCTGGCTCCTGGCCGGGCGCCCTGCCCGGGATCTAGGGTCCAGGTTCGCTTGCGACTCCTAGCCTCACAGTGGTTCAAGATCCCTAGCCGACTTTGCCGGGCCCTCGTGGCCCGGCCTTCTTTTTCCGGCCTCAATTCCAGCCCCTATTTAGCCTCCTAATGTGCCGCTGTTGCGCTCCCCTATTGCACCCCCTATTGCGCTGGGGGGTTGAGCCAAAAACACGCCACTTTGAACTGGCGCTTCCGGGCGTTCGTGGTAGCGTAGTTTCTTGTGCGCGGCGGTTGCGGGCCGTCTTGCGGTTGCACGCTGCGCTGCGAAATGAAGCGAACAACAAGAACTCAGGCGAGGCATCTTCATGTTACGCAACGTCATGGCCGCTGCGGCGGCCCTGCTGGTTTCCGGCGCCCTGGCCCCCCTGTCCACCGCTGCGGCCGCCGATTTCAAACCCGCCGTGGTCTTCGACATGGGTGGCAAGTTCGACAAGTCCTTCAACGAAGGCGTCTACAACGGCGTGGAGCGCTTCAAGAAGGAGAGCGGCGTCGAATACCTTGAATTCGAAGTCACTAATGAAGCCCAGCGCGAGCAGGCCATACGGCGCATGGCCCGGCGCGGCGCCGATCCGGTCATCGGGATCGGTTTTGCGCAAGCACCGGCGATCAAGAAGGTCGCCCAGGAGTTTCCGGACACCCGATTCGCCATTATCGATGAGCAGGTGGACCTGCCCAACGTCCGCTCCATCGTCTTCAAGGAGCACGAGGGCTCCTTTCTGGTCGGCATGATCGCCGCCTTGAAGTCGCAGACCGGCAAGGTCGGTTTCGTCGGCGGCATGGACATTCCGCTGATCCGCAAGTTCGCCTGCGGTTACGAGCAGGGCGCCAAGTACGTCAGTAAGGACACCGACGTGCTGCAGAACATGACCGGTAGCACGCCCGCAGCCTGGAACGACCCGACCCGCGGTTCGGAGCTGGCCAAGAGCCAGTTCGACCGCGGCGTGGATGTGATCTACGCGGCGGCCGGCGGCACCGGCGTCGGTGTCTACCAGACCGCCGAGGACAGCGGCAAGTTCGCCATCGGGGTGGACTCCAACCAGAACTACCTGCATCCCGGCACCATGCTGACTTCCATGCTGAAGCGCGTCGACGTGGCCGCCTACAAGGTCTTCAAGGATGCCCAGGAGGGGAACTGGACTTCCGGCGTCCAGGTCTTGGGGCTGGCGGAGGACGGCGTCGGCTGGGCGCTGGACGAATACAACAAGGACCTGGTGACCGGCGAAATGAAGGCGACCGTCGAGAAGGCGGCCGCCGACATCGTCGCGGGCAAGCTGCAGGTCCACGACTACACGGCCAGCGACAGCTGCAGCTACTAGGCGCCGGCCCGGACGCCCCGCCGCGGCACAGCGCCGGGGCGCGGCGTCCGGACGGCCGCGGGTGTATTCGTGGCTGACAGCACTCACACAGATCCCGGCGTCGCGGCCGGGCCGGCGCCGGCCATCGAGCTGCGCCACATCAACAAGGCCTTCGGTGCGGTGCAGGCCAACAGGGATGTCTGCCTGACCGTCGCGCCCGGCACCATCCACGGCATCATCGGCGAGAACGGGGCCGGCAAGTCGACCCTGATGAGCATCCTCTACGGCTTCTACGAAGCCGACAGCGGGGAAATTCTGATCGGCGGCACGCCGATGCCGATCCGTTCCTCGCGCGATGCCATCGCCGCCGGCATCGGCATGGTGCATCAGCACTTCATGCTGGTCGACACCATGAGCGTGGTCGAAAACATCATGCTCGGCGCCGAATCGGGCGCCATCCTGACATCGAGCGTGGCCAAGGCGCGCGCCGAGCTGGAGCGGCTGGAGCGCGACTACAACCTCGACGTCGCCCCAGACGCCCTGGCCGGCGAGCTGCCGGTCGGCCAGCAGCAGCGGGTCGAGATATTGAAAGCGCTCTACCGCGGCGCCGATATCCTGATCCTCGACGAGCCGACCGGCGTGCTGACGCCGCAGGAAACCGACCAGCTGTTCCGCATCCTCGATTCCCTGCGCCGACAAGGCGTGACGGTGGTGCTGATCACCCACAAGCTGCGCGAGATCATGGCCATCACCGACCATGTCTCGGTCATGCGCGGCGGCGAGATGGTCGCCGACCGCGCGACGGCCGAGACCAGCAAGGAGGAATTGGCCGAGCTGATGGTGGGCCGGAAAGTGCTGCTGTCGGTCGAAAAGCAGGCGCCGCAGGTCGGCGACGTCGTGCTGTCGGTCGAGGACCTGAGCTACGTCGATCGCGACGGGGTGCCCCGCGTCGACCACGTCAGTTTCGACGTGCGCGCCGGGGAGGTGGTCGGCATCGCCGGGGTTTCCGGCAACGGCCAGAGCGAGCTGCTGGAACTGCTCTCCGGCATCCGTCCGGTGACTTCCGGCCATTTCGACCTGCTGGGCGATCGCTTCTCCGCGGCCCGCGCGCTGGACCCGGCGGCCATGCGCGACCTGCGGGCGGCGCACGTGCCGGAGGACCGCCTGCGCAGCGGGCTGGTGCGCACCTTCGCCGCCGAGGAGTCGGCGATCCTCGGCTACCACCGCGATCCCGAGTACAACAGCGGCCTTTTCCTGAATGGGGAGTCGATCCGCCGCGACTGCGCGCAGAAGATGGCCGACTTCGACGTGCGGCCCCAGGCGCCGGCCTTGAAGACGGCGAACTTCTCCGGCGGCAACCAGCAGAAGATCGTGCTGGCGCGCGAGCTGTCGCGCGGCCCGCGGCTGCTGCTGGTCGGCCAGCCGACCCGCGGCGTCGACATCGGCGCCATCGAGTTCATCCACAAGAACCTCATCGCCATGCGCGATGCCGGCAGCGCGGTGCTGCTGGTCTCCGTGGAGCTGGACGAGATCATGTCCTTGAGCGACCGCATCCTGGTGATCTTCGAAGGCCGCATCGTCGGCGAGGTGCCGGCGGGCGAGGCGGACGAGCGGCTGCTCGGCCTCATGATGGCCAATGCGGCGACCGAGGAGGAAGCCCTCGCCACCCACCCCGGCCTACCCGGCGCGATCGCGGTAGAACCGGAATGAGCACGGCCCCCATCAGGATTCCCCGCCCCATCAAGATCCCGCGCTGGGTCGACGTCGGTCTGATCCCGCTGGTCAACATCGCGCTGGCCTTCCTGGTCTCCGGCGTCATCCTCTACGCCATCGACGTGAACCCGCTCAAGGCGGTGGAGATCATCCTCTACGGCGCCTTCGGTTACGACGAGGCGCTGGGCTACACCCTCTACTACACCACCAACTTCGTCTTCACCGGCCTGGCGGTGGCCGTGGCTTTCCACGCCAGCCTGTTCAACATCGGCGGCGAGGGCCAAGCCTACATCGGCGGCCTGGGCGTCGGCCTCGGCATCCTGGCGATGGACCCCTATCTGCCCTTCATCGTCATCCTGCCGCTGGCGATCCTGCTGTCCGCGGCCTTCGGCGCGGCCTGGGCGGCGATCCCGGCCTACCTGCAGGCCTACCGCGGCAGCCACATCGTCATCACCACGATCATGTTCAACTTCATCGCTTCGGCGCTGATGGTCTACCTGATGGTGAACGTGCTGATCCAGCCCGGCTCCATGTCGCCGGAAAGCCGCGAGTTCGCCGAAGCGGGGCATCTGCCGTTCATGCACGAGGTTTTCGGCTGGTTCGGCATGAAGGTCACGCCCTCGCCGCTGAACCTCTCGGTGGTCTGGGCGGCGATCTGCTGCGTGCTGGTCTGGGCCTTCATCTGGCACACCCGCTGGGGCTACGAGATCCGTACCGTCGGCGCCAACGAGACGGCGGCGCTCTACGCCGGCATCGACCCCAAGAAGGTGACCATGCTGGCCATGTGCATCTCCGGCGCCCTGGCCGGCTTCGTCGGCATCAACGAGGTGATGGGCGTGCACCACCGCCTGCTGCTGAACTTCACCGCCGGCTACGGCTTCACCGGCATCGCCGTGGCGCTGATGGGGCGCAACCATCCGGTGGGCATCGTGCTGGCCAGCCTGCTGTTCGGCATGCTGTACCAGGGCGGCGCCGAGTTGGCCTTCGAGGAACCCAAGGTGACGCGTGAGATGGTGGTCACCATCCAGGGTCTGGTAATCCTCTTCTCCGGCGCGCTGGCCTACATGATGAAGGGGCCGGTGGAGCGCGCCTACGTGCGGGTCGCAGGTCTCATGCAGCGCCCGGCGGCGCAGGAGGGCTAGACGGAAATGAGTGATTTCCTCTTTACCCTGCTGCTGTCCTTCGACGCGACCCTGCGCGTCGCCACGCCGCTGGTGTTCTGCGCCATGGCGGGGTTGTTCTCGGAGCGCTCCGGCGTCATCGACATCTCCCTGGAAGGCAAGATGCTGGCGGCGGCCTTCGCGGCGGCGAGCATGGCGGCGGTCACCGGCTCGGCCTGGCTGGCGCTGGGCGCCGGAATCGTCGTTTCAATCTGTCTGGCGCTGCTGCACGGTTTCGCCTGCATCACCCACCGCGGCGACCAGGTGGTCAGTGGCGTGGCCATCAACATCCTGGTCTCCGGCCTGACCGTGGTGCTGGGCATCGCCTGGTTCGCGCGCGGCGGCCAGACGCCCTCGGTGCCCAACACGGCGCGCTTCACGCCGATCATCTGGCCCGGCGCCGAAACGCTGGCCGACGTTCCGGTCATCGGCGCGATCTACAGCGAGCTGCTGTCCGGTCACAACCTGCTGGTCTACGTCGCCTTCCTCACGGTGCCGCTGACCTGGTGGATCGTCTACCGCACACGCTTCGGCCTGCGCCTGCGGGCGGTGGGGGAGAACCCCAACGCCGTCGACACCGCCGGCATCTCCGTGGCAAGGCTGCGCTACAGCGCCGTGCTCTGCGCCGGGGTGCTCTGCGGCTTTGCCGGGACCTATCTCTCCATCGCCCAGAACGCGGCCTTCGTGCGCGAAATGACGGCGGGCCAGGGCTACATCGCGCTGGCCGCGCTGATCTTCGGCAAGTGGCGTCCGGTGCCGGCCATGCTGGCCTGCCTGATGTTCGGTTTTCTCGACGCCATCGCGATCCGCCTGCAGGGCGTGGAAGTGCCGGTGATCGGGCCGATCCCGGTGCAGCTCATTCAGGCGCTGCCCTACGTGCTGACCGTGGTGCTGCTGGCCGGCTTCATCGGCCGGGCGGTGGCCCCCAAGGCGATCGGCAGGCCCTATGTGAAAGAGCGCTAGGGGTGAAGGAACGCTAGGGGTGAAGGAACGCTGGCGCGGCTGCCGGCGTTGGCTTCGAGAGGAGGATCGAGGATGAGCGCCGACCTGGTCGAAGCGGCCATCGCGGCCATGGACAAGGCTTACGCGCCTTATTCGAAGTTTTCCGTCGGCGCCGCCGTGCGCGGCGCCAGCGGCGCGGTCTACGCCGGCTGCAATGTGGAGAACGCGGCCTACCCGGAGGGCTGCTGCGCCGAGACCTCGGCGCTTTCCGCCATGGTCATGGCCGGGGAGGCCCGCGTCACCGAGGTCGCGGTGGCGGGTGCCGGCGAGAAGCTGGTCACGCCCTGCGGCGGCTGCCGCCAGCGGCTGCGTGAGTTCGCCGCCGACGGCGTCGCGATCCACATCTGCGGGCCCGAGGGCCTGCGCAAGACAGTGAGCCTGGGAGAGCTGCTGCCGCTCTCCTTTGGTCCCGACAATCTGGCTTAGGAGTTTCTTCGAGCATGTTCGAGGCTGCGGCGAAGACCGCCGATCTCATCCGCAAGCAGGTTCCGGAGACCCCGGAGGTGGCCTTGGTGCTGGGCTCCGGCCTGGGCGACGTGGCCAAGGCGGTCGAGCAGCGCGTGACCCTGCCTTACGGCGAGTTGCCGGGGTTTCCCCGGCCCTCCGTCGCCGGTCACGGCGGCACGCTCGTTCTCGGGCGGCTTGCCGGGCGGCGCGTCGCGGTGATGCAGGGCCGCGCCCACTTCTATGAAAGCGGCCGCGCCGACGGCATGAACCTGGCGCTGGCGACTCTCAAGGAACTGGGCTGCACGCGCCTCATCCTCACCAATGCCGCCGGCAGTCTGCGTCCCGACGTGGGGCCGGGCCGCCTCATGCTGCTGCGCGACCACATCAACTTCGCCGGGGTGTCGCCGCTCTTCGGCCTGACCGGCGATGCGCGCTTCGTCAACCTCGTGGACGCTTATGACCCGGCGGCGCGCGAAGTCCTGCTGGCCTTGGCGCGGCGTCTTAAGATCCCGCTCGCGGAGGGCGTCTACGTCTGGTTCTGCGGCCCGCACTTCGAGACTCCGGCGGAGATCAAGGCGGCGCAGGTCCTGGGCGGCGATGCCGTCGGCATGTCCACGGTGCCGGAGGTGATCGTCGCGCGCCTGCTGGGCCTGAAGGTGACGGCGATCTCGATGATCACCAATCTCGCCGCCGGCCTGTCGGACGAGGATCTGTCGCACGAACACACCATGAAGCACGCCACGGCGGCGGCCGGCGATATGACGCGCCTGCTGTCCGCTTTCCTGGAGGAACTGAGCGATGCCTGAGAAAGCCGAAGCCCGCCGGGCGGTGGCGCAGCGCGCCATCCGCCTGCTCGACCTCACCAGCCTGGGCGACAAGGACGACGACGCCGTGGTCGGCGCCCTCTGCAATCGCGCGCTCACCGCGCCGGGACCCGTGGCCGCCGTCTGCATCTGGCCGCGTTTCATCACTCTGGCGCGCGGCCTGCTGGAACACAGCGGCATCCGCGTCGCGGCGGTGGCCAACTTCCCGGCCGGCGGCGACGACATCGCCGCGGCGGTGAGGCAGACCGAGGACATCGTCAACAACGGCGGCGATGAGGTCGACCTGGTGATGCCCTACAGCCGCTGGCTGGGCGGCGACAGCGCGGTGGCGCGCGACATGATCGCCGCCTGCAAGAAGGCCTGCGGCGATCATGTGCTGCTGAAGGTGATCCTGGAGACAGGGCGTCTGGGCGACGGCGAGAAGATCTACGCCGCCAGCCGCGACGCCATCGAGGCCGGGGCCGACTTCATCAAGACCTCCACCGGCAAGGTGGAAGTCTCCGCGACTCTGGAGGCGGCGGAAGCCATGCTGCGGGCCATCAAGGACAGCGGCGCCGATGTCGGCTTCAAGGCGGCCGGCGGTATCCGCGACACCGAGGCGGCCGGCCAGTATCTGGCGCTGGCCGACCGGATCATGGGTGAGTCCTGGGCCGACCCGCGGCGCTTCCGCTTCGGCGCCAGCGGTCTGCTCGACGATCTGCTGGCGGTTCTGGGGGCCGCGCCGGCGTCGGCGGCGGGGCCGGGGAGCTACTGATGGGCTTCCTGCCGCAGGAAATCATCCGCCGTAAGCGCGACGGCGAGCGGCTGTCCACGGAGGAGATCGAAGCCTTCGTCACCGGAATCGCCGAGGACAGCGTGAGCGAGGGGCAGATCGCCGCCTTCGCCATGACGGTCTACCTGAAAGGGATGACGGCGGAGGAGACCGTGGCCCTGACCCGCGCCATGACCGCCAGCGGCCGCCGGATCGCCTGGGAGTCTCTGGACCTGCCGGGGCCGGTGCTGGACAAGCACTCCACCGGCGGCGTGGGTGACAAGGTCAGCCTGGTCTTGGCGCCGATCCTGGCGGCCTGCGGCGCCTTCGTGCCGATGATCTCCGGGCGGGGCCTCGGCCACACCGGCGGCACCCTCGACAAGCTGGAGTCCATTCCCGGCTACGACACCGCGCCGGATATTGCGCGCTTCCAGCAGGTGGTCAAGGAGGCCGGCTGCGCCATCATCGGCCAGACCGCCGATCTCGCCCCCGCCGACAAACGGCTCTATGCGGTGCGCGACGTGACGGCCACCGTGGAATCCATCTCTCTCATCACCGCCTCCATCCTGTCGAAGAAGCTGGCCGCCGGCCTCGACGGCCTGGTGATGGACGTGAAGACCGGCAGCGGCGCTTTCAAACCCAGCATGGAGGAAGCGCGCGACCTGGCCGAGAGCATCGTCTCCGTGGCGACGGGGGCCGGGCTGCCGACCACGGCGCTGATCACCGACATGAACCAGACCCTGGGGCGCGCGGCCGGCAACGCCCTGGAGGTGATGGAATGCGTCGAACTGCTGACCAGCGGCCAGGGCGAGGCGCGGCTGCGCGAGGTCACCCTGGCCCTGGCGGCGGAGATGCTGCTGCTCGGCAAGCTGGCCGACGACGGCGACAGGGCTCTGGCCCAGGCCGAGGAGGCCTTGACCTCCGGACGCGCCGCCGAGCGCTTCGACGCCATGGTGGCGGCGCTCGGCGGGCCGAGGGATTTCCTCGAGAAGGCCGGCGAGGTCCTGCCGCGGGCGCCTGTACGGCGCACGGTGCAGGCCAAGGCGGCGGGCGTGGTGACGGCATGCGACACCCGCGCCCTCGGTCTGGCCGTCATCGAGCTGGGCGGTGGGCGCCGCCGCGTCGAGGATGCGGTCGATCCCGCGGTCGGCTTCGACGAGATCGTGCCGCTGGGGCAGATCGTCTCGGCGGCGGATCCGCTGGCGGTGGTCCATGCCGCCGACGACGCCAGCGCCGAGGCGGCCATGGAGCTCTTGCAGAAAGCCTTCGAGATTGGCGAGACTGAGGGGAAACCGTCGCCGGTCATCCATCAGCGCATCACCGCGGAGGATCTGTGAGCAGCCTCTTCGCCCCGCCGGCCGCCGGCAACCCGGAGGCGCCGGCCCGCTTTGCCGCGCCGCCGGGCGGCCGCCTGACGCCGGAGATGCGGCAGGCCTACGCCCGGGACGGCTTCCTGGTGCTTGAGAACATGGTCGCGGCCGCCGACTGCGACGCCCTCATGGCGCGGGCCGAAGAGCTGGTCGACGCCTTCGATCCCGGCACCCTTGTCTCAAGCACTGGCGCCAGCATCTTCTCGACGCGCGAACAGGTGCACGGGCGTGACGCCTACTTCCAGGGCTCCGGCGACAAGGTCCGCTTCTTCTTCGAGGAAGAGGCCTTCGACGACGCCGGCAAGCTGCGCCAGGACAAGCGCCTGTCGATCAACAAGATCGGCCACGCCCAGCACGATCTCGACCCGGTCTTCGCGCGCTTCTCGCGCCTGCCGCAGCTCGCGGCGCTGGCCGGCGACCTCGGTCTCGCCCGGCCGCTGCTGCTGCAGTCCATGTACATCTTCAAGCAGCCGCGCATCGGCGGCGAGGTCGGCTGGCACCAGGACTCGACCTTCCTCTACACCGAGCCCTTGAGCGTCGTCGGCCTGTGGTTCGCGCTGGAAGACGCGACCCTGGAGAACGGCTGCCTCTGGGCGTTGCCCGGCGGCCACGCCGGACCGCTGCGCGAGCGCTGGCGGCGTGTGCCAGGAAACAAGGGCGAGGAGATGGTGATGGAGAAGCTCGACGAGACGCCCTGGGACGAAAGCGGGGCGGTGCCGCTGGAGGTGCCCAAGGGCTCGCTCGTCGTGCTGCACGGCAAGCTGCCACATGGCAGCGCGCCCAACCGCTCGGCGCGCTCACGCCACGCCTATACGCTGCATCTGATCGACGGCGCCTGCCGCTATCCCGCCGACAACTGGCTGCAGCGCAGCGCGGACATGCCGCTGGCCGGTTTCGAGGCGTCGTGACCTGCGGCGCACTGTAAGCAGGGTGCTGAATGAAGCGCTTGAGTCTGTGGCACATCCTTCGAGACGGCGCTGCCGCGCCTCCTCAGGATGAGGCAGGAGAGTGAAGTTATTGACCTCATGCCGAGGAGCGAGCGACCGCGAGCGTCTCGAAGGACGAGGTCAATAAGGCCGTCAGGCCTTTTTCGGCAACTTGCTGGCGCTTTGTCTTTAGACTTCTTAACGGGGGAAACGAAGATGCTTGGTTACAGGATTAGAACGGCCTTTGCCGCATCGGCTGTTGCCTTGCTGCTGGCCGTTCCGGCGGCGGCGGAGCCGGTCACGCTGAAGCTGCTGCACGTGAACGACTTCGACCGTATCGAGGAGTCCAAGGACCGCGGCGGTCTCGCCCGGCTCATGACCCTGGTGAACCGCGAACGCGCGGGCGGCGGAAACGTGATCTTCACCCACGGCGGCGACACGATCTCGCCTTCGCTGCTCTCGGGCTTCGACAAGGGCGCGCACATCATCGACCTCTTCAACGAGGCCGAGTTGGACCTCATGGTGCTGGGCAACCATGAGTTCGATTTCGGCGCGGCGGTGACCCGCGAGCGCGTCGCCGAGGCGCGCTTTCCGGTCTTGAGCGCCAACGCCGTCGACGCCACCGGCACGTTGATCGAGGGCACGCTGGCCAGCTGGACGGCGGAGGTGGGGCCCTACACCGTCGGCTTCATCGGCCTCACCACGCCGGAGACGCCGGAGATTTCCAGCGCCGAGGGCGTGACCTTCCAGCCGCTGGTGGAAACCGCGCGCAAGCTGAGCGACAACCTGCGCGAAAACGGTGCCGATCTGATCGTCGCTCTGGCCCACACCGGCATCGCCGAGGACTTCGAGCTGGTGAACGGCGACAGCGGCATCGACATCCTGCTGTCTGGCCACGACCACCTGGAGATCACCTACTACGACGGCCGGCGCGCCTTCGTGGAGGCGGGCTCCCAGGGCGAGAAGCTGATGGTGGTCGAGGTCACCATGGACACGGTCGACAACCGCGGCACGCCTCAGTTCGTCTGGGAGCCGCAGTTCCGCATCCTCTCGACCGCCGGGGTCGCACCCGACGCCGCCATGGCCGCCAAGGTGCAGGGCTATCTCGACAAGCTCTCCAAGGAACTGGACATCGCCGTCGGCACATCGGCGGTGCCGCTGACCAGCGAGCGGGCCAAGGTGCGCGGCGAGGAGACAGCGCTCGGCAACCTTATCGCCGACGCCATGCGCCAGGGCGTGAGCGCCGACGTGGCGCTCACCAACGGCGGCGGCATCCGCGGCGACAAGACCTATCCGGCCGGGGCGACGTTGACGCGCCGCGACATCCAGAGCGAGCTGCCCTTCGGCAACCGCACCGTGAAGCTGAGGGTCACCGGTGCCCAGCTGCTGGAAGCGCTGGAGCACGGTGTCAGCAAGGTGGAGGAGGGCGCCGGGCGCTTTCCCAGCACCTCCGGCATCGCCATGACCTGGAGCCGCAACGCCCTGCCGGGCGAGCGGGTGAAGTCGGTCAGCGTGAACGGCAAGCCGCTCGACCCCATGGCGAGCTACACCGTCGCGACCAACGACTTCCTGGCCAAGGGCGGCGACGGCTACAGCGTCTTCACTGAGGCCGAGACCCTGATCGACGCCGCCGCGGCCAAGTACCTGGCCTCCATGGTCATGGACTTCGTCGCGGCCGCCGGCGAGGTCGCCCCCAAGGTGGAAGGCCGCGTGAAGGCGGTGGATTGAGGTTTCCCCCTCACCCAGCTCCGCCTAAGTTCGGTCTTTGACCTCACTAAGGCTTCACAACCCTCTCCCGCAGAGGGGAGAGGGAAACCAAGTGACCCTCTCCCCTCGTGGGAGAGGGAGGGGCCCGCCCAAGAAGAGACGGGGCGGGAGGGTGAGGGGGCTTTGTTTATTGGAAAAGTAAAATGATCGATACCGTCGCTTTCGATGCCGATGACACGCTGTGGCACAACGAACATCTGTTCCAGGACACGCAGAAGGCGCTGGAGGAGATCGTGCAGCGCTACCGTCCGGGAGAGGACATCCACGACGCCCTCTTCGCGGTGGAGATGCGCAACCTGCAGCTCTTCGGTTACGGCATCAAGGGCTTCACCCTTTCCATGGTGGAGGCGGCGATCCAGCTGACCGAGGAGCGCATCACCGCGCCGGAGATCCACGAGATCGTGCGGCTCGGCAAGACCATGCTCGAGGCGCCGGTCGACCTCCTGGAGGGCGTCGAGGAAACCTTGGCGGCGGTGACCGGGCGCTTCCGCGTGATCCTCATCACCAAGGGCGACATCGTCGACCAGACCAGCAAGATCGAGCGCTCAGGCCTGGCCGATCACTTCCAGCAGGTGGAGATCGTGCCGCGCAAGGACGCCGCCATCTACGAGACGGTCTTTCGGCGCCACGGCATCGCCCCCGAACGCGCCGTGATGGTCGGCAACTCCATGCCCTCCGACGTGCTGCCGATGCTGGCGCTGGGCGGCCACGGCGTCCACGTGCCCTATGCCCTCCTGTGGGCGCATGAGGCCCACGACGAGGATCCGGTGAGCGAGCGCTTCCATCGCCTGGAAAAGCTCAGCGAGCTGCCGGACCTCCTGGAACGGCTGCGGCGGACTTCCTAGCCACTTGCGTCCCTGCACGAAACCGACGGTTGGCCATGACAGCACGCCATGCTAAGCGCCTGACATGCTCACCGTCCTGCCCGACTTTTCCACGCTTGCCTTCCTGCTGCTCGGCGCCCTGACGGCGGGCTTCGTCACCGGCTTCGCCGGCTTCGGCACGGGCCTGGTCGCCTCCGGCTTCTGGTTCCATGTGCTGCCGCCCGCCTTCGTGCCGCCGATGGTGGTCCTGGCCTCGGTGACCGGGCAGCTGGTCGGCCTGGCCGGCCTGCGCCCGAAATTCGACTGGCCGCGCGCAACCCCCTACCTCATCGGCGGGGCGCTCGGCGTGCCGATCGGCGTCGCGGCCCTGACCCTCAGCTCCCCGGAACTGCTGCGTCTTTGCGTGGGGGGCTTCCTCGTCTGCTACGCGGTCAGCCAGTTGACCGGCCTCACGCGGCTCAGCATCGGCCGCTGGGGCGGGCGTTCCTCGGACGCGGCGGTCGGTGTCGGCGGCGGCATCCTCGGCGGTTTTGCGGGGCTCTCCGGCCCGCTGCCGCTGATCTGGCTGCAGCTGCGCGGCGGCCCTTCGGTGGAGCAGCGCGCGGTCTACCAGCCTTTCAACCTCATCGTCCTGGCCATGGCGGGGGTTGCCATGGCGGTGGCCGGCCGGATCGACGGCGCCGTCCTGCAGTCGTTGCTGCTGGCGGTACCGGCCACGGCGCTCGGCGCCTGGCTCGGCGCCCGGCTGTACCGCCGGGCCAGCGAGGCGACCTTTCGCAAGGTCGTCCTGACTCTGCTGCTGTTTTCGGGGACAATGCTGGTCGTGGAGAGCCTTTGGTAGCTCTGCGTCCGGCGCCATGCCGGCCGCGTTGAAGAAGGGAAGAACGAGATGCGCTTTGATGGAGGCTGCCACTGCGGCGCCCTTGCGATCAGCTACGAAAGTGACGTACCGGCCGATGAGGCGGAGGTGCGGGCCTGCCAGTGCAGCTTCTGCCGCAAGCACGCCTCGCGCGCCGTTTCAGATCCAGCCGGCAAGATGACGCTGACGTTGCACGACGAAGCGGCCGTGCAGTGCTACCGCTTCGGTCTGGGCACCGCCGACTACTTCCTCTGCGGGCGCTGTGGAGTCTACGTGGCGGCGGTGATGCCCGACGGTGGCCGTGACTACGCCATCGCCATCATAAATGCCTTCGAAGACGGCCCGCGCTTCACGCAGCCGCTGATTCTCGCCGACTACTCGGCGGAAGACGAAACGGAACGCCGGCAGCGCCGGCGCGAACGCTGGACACCGGCCGAGATCGTCGTGGCGGCCTCTTAGCCCGCCGCAAGCGATCCACTACTTCGTGCGGCGCATTTCCGGATGCAGGCTGTGGTCGAGGATGTGCTCGCTGCGGCCGATCACGTCGGCGCTGTGGCCGACGATCAGCGGGTCGGGCCCGTGCACCACATGACGGTTCTTCTGCGGATAGGGCAGCGACGAGAGGAAGTGCTGCATGCAGCCGAGGCGGGCGCGCTTCTTGTCGTTCGACTTGATGACGGTCCAGGGCGCATCGGCGGTGTCGGTGTAGAAGAACATCGCCTCCTTGGCCTCGGTGTAGTCGTCCCACTTGTCGAGAGAGGCCTTGTCGATGGGTGACAGCTTCCATTGCTTCAGGGGCTCGTGCTCGCGCGACGTGAAACGGCGGCGCTGCTCCTCCTGGGTCACCGAGAACCAGTACTTGAACAGCCAGATGCCGCTGCGCACCATCATGCGCTCCAGGTCCGGACACTGGCGCATGAATTCCAGGTAGTCGTTGGCGCTGCAGAAATCCATGACGCGCTCGACGCCGGCGCGGTTGTACCAGGAGCGGTCGAAGAACACCATTTCGCCGGCGGCGGGCAGGTGCTCGATGTAGCGCTGGAAGTACCACTGAGACGTCTCGCGCTCGCTCGGTTTCTCCAGGGCGACGACCCGCGCGCCGCGGGGATTGAGGTGCTCCATGAAACGCTTGATGGTGCCGCCCTTGCCGGCCGCGTCACGGCCTTCGAAGATCAGCACGATCTTCTGGCCGCTGTTCCTCACCCACTCCTGCACCTTCAGCAGCTCGACCTGCAGCTCGGCCTTGTGCTGCTCGTAGGCCTTGCGGCGCATTTTCGTGGTGTAGGGGTACTTGCCGGACTCGAAAGCCTGGCGGATGGCGTCGGGGTCGTGGCGCATCTGCGCCAGGCGGTGCGCGGCACAGGGATGGGGCTGGTCACTCGACGCGCCCTCGGGCTTCACCGCCGGCGCATTCACGCGGCTGTTGTCCGCGCCGTTGCCCTGCGCCGCCGGTTTTGACTTCTTGGTTGCTTCGTCCGGCGCCTGGTTCGCGCCAGCGTTGGCGGCGGCGGACGCAGGCTTTGCTTCGGGCAGGGGTTTCTTGGGCGCCTTTCTGGCGCGCGGCGACGTGGTTTTCTGGGCCTCAGCCATGATTTGATCCCCTTTTCCCAGCCCAAAAGGCTACGTGATCCGTGATGCTTCACGGACTGTATATGACGTTTTGATGAAGGTTCAGTTTCTCACAGCCGGGAGGCGAGGGGGTTGAGGGAGATCAATTTCCGGCGCTGGAAAGCGGATTGCGCGGGCCCCGGAACCGTTGCCGATAGCGGGCCGGCGTGATTCCGCTGTGGCGTTTGAAAAGGCGCCGGAAAAAGGCGGGATCTTCGTAGCCTACGGCGGCGCCGACCTGCTCGGTCGGCCAGTCGGTCGTCTCCAGGTACTCCTTGGCCTCCTCGATGCGCAGGGTCTGTACGTAGGCCACAGGTTTGAAGCCGGTCGCCGCCCGAAAGCGCCGCTTGAAGCTGCGCTCGGGCAGACCGGAGCGTTCGGCCATGCGGCTCACCGGGTTGGGCGCGGCGTAGTGGTCGGCGATCCAGGCCTGGCAGTCGGCGATGATCTGGTCGTCGTGCGGGCGCGGCCTGGTCATGGCGGCATAGGGCAACTGCCCGTCGCTGCGGTCGCCGATCAGGAAGGTCTTGGCCATGCGCCGGGCTTCCTTTTCGCCGCAGAACCGGGCGATGAGATAGAGCGCGAGATCCTCCCAGGAGGACGCGCCGCCCGTCGTGATGATGTCCTGCTTCGGGTGTGCCGGCGTCAGGACCTCGGTGACGTTCAGCTTTACCTGGGGAAAGTGCCGTTGGAAGAGTTCGCGATACGCCCAATGGGTGGTGGCCGCGCAGTCGTCGAGCAGGCCCGCTTCTGCGACCAGCACAGAGCCGGTGCAGACGGCGGCGATCAGCGCGCCCTGCTGGTGCTGGCGGCGCACCCAGTCGACCGATTCCGGCCAAGCGCCCTGCGGTTCGAAATCGATCGGGATGGCATAGTCGGAAACCACCACGATGTCGCTGGAGGCCGTTTCCGCGAGGCTCGCGTGCGGCGCCACCGGCGCCCCGCCCCAGCAGCGGAACGGCGCCTTGTCCGGCGAGACGATGCGCACCTCCAGCGGCGGTGCGCTTTCCACCTCGCCGGTGATGTG
This sequence comes from Kiloniellaceae bacterium, assembly GCA_048268885.1. Taxonomy (GTDB): domain Bacteria; phylum Pseudomonadota; class Alphaproteobacteria; order Kiloniellales; family Kiloniellaceae; genus Pelagibius. The sequence continues at coordinate 167,920 of JBLWUP010000006.1, forward strand.
CGACCAGATCCGCCCGGCCGAAGACAGCACGTCATACAGGCCGTAGAGAACCGAAGCGGAGCTCTCAGGCAGGGCTAAGATGTTGACCTTCAGTGCATTTTTCGGCGCCATCGCAGGCTCCCTGCAATTTTGGGTGGTCTGGCCCGTTTGCCACCTTTGCGGCTTTTCTGCCCCTTACTCTTTCGGGCGGCTTTGTGCAATCTCCGATCCGCCGCGATTCAGTATGAAAGCGATCCGAGATATGAGTGAAGCCGAACTTCAACTGCCGCCCTACGAGGCGGCGGATGCCGACAAATTTGCAGAACGCATGGCCGGGCTGGTGGATGCGGCGGCGGTGACCGTCATGGTGTCCGTCGGCCACCGGACCGGCCTGTTCGACACCCTGGCCAAGCTGCCGCCCAGCACCTCGGCCGATATCGCCGAGGCGGCCATCCTGTCGGAGCGCTATGTGCGTGAGTGGCTCGCCGCCATGGTGACCGGTGGGATCGTCACCTACGACCAGAAGCGCGGAACCTACAGCCTGCCGCCTGAGCATGCCGCCTGCCTGACGCGGGGCGCTCCGCTCGGCAACTTTGGCGTCGCCGCAAATGCGATCCCGGTGATCGCCGCCAGCCATGACCGCATCGTCGAATGCTTCGAGACCGGCGAGGGCACCCGCTACGACGACTATCCCTGTTTCCACCAGATGATGGCGGAGGACAGCGGCCAGACTGTGGTGGATCAGCTTTTCGATCTCATCCTGCCGCTGGCCCCGGAGTTGCCGGGCCGCCTGGCCGAGGGCATCGACGTGCTGGACGCCGGTTGCGGCAGCGGCCGTGCGCTGATCGCCATGGCCGAGCGTTTTCCCAACAGCCGCTTCACCGGCTATGACCTCTGTGCCGATGCCATCGCCAACGCCAGGCAGGCGGCCTCCGCGGTCGGGCTCGCCAATGTCCGTTTCGAGCAGCGCGACCTCACCGGCTTCGACGAGACGGAAGGCTACGACCTCGTCACTTCCTTCGACGCGGTGCACGACCAGAAGGACCCGCAAGGGCTGCTGAACGGTCTCCACGGCGCGCTGCGGCCCGGCGGTGTCTACCTGATGCAGGATATCGGCGGCTCGGCGAAGCTGGAGAACAATCGGGACTTCCCCATGGCCGCCTTCCTCTACACCGTTTCCTGCATGCACTGCATGCCGGTCTCGCTGGGCCAGGGAGGCGCCGGTCTGGGCACCATGTGGGGCTGGGAAACGGCCCTGGAAATGCTGCGGGCGGCCGGGTTCAAGGCGCCGGAGAAGTCGCTCTTCGACCACGATCCCCTGAACGTCTGGTTCGTTTCGCGCAAGGACTGACCCTTTCATTCAGGTCAGGGCCTTGCGGTGGCGGGGAAGGCGGCTTCTGCGGTGACGGCGGCCTTCCCCGTCCTCCTTCACGCCGGCACGATGTTGCGCCCAAAGGTTGTCGCGGCTTGACAGCAGGGGATACCCAGAGTTATTGAATGGTCGTTCTGGAATTCTTGCCGTAGACGGAGAAGGGCGGACCTTGGCACGGCCCCGCGAGTTCGAACGTGATGATGTGGTGGAGAAGGCGCTGGGCGTCTTCTGGCGCCAGGGCTATCAGGCCACGTCGGTGCAGGATCTGGTGGAGGCCACCGGCCTCAACCGGGGCAGCCTCTACGATACCTTCGGCGACAAGCACGGGCTGTTCCTGGAAGTCATCGAGCACTACCGCAGCAACGTCACCGCGCGGCGCCTCGCCAAGCTGGAGGAGCCCGGCCCGGCGCGCGAGAAGATCGCGACCTTCTTCAAGGAAGTCGTCGAGTTTTCGGTCGGCGAGGGGCGGCTGCTCGGCTGTCTCATGACCAATTCGGCGATCGAGCTGGCGCCCCATGACCGCGATACCCGCCTGGCGGTGGCCGCCAACATGGCGGCGATGGAGAGCACCTTTCGGCGGGTGCTGACCCGGGCAAAGAAGAACGGCGAGATCGCCGCCGACAAGTCGCCGGCCGACCTCGCCCGTTTTCTCACCGCCACCGCCAACGGCCTGCGGGTCATGGCCAAGGTGACGCCCGAGCGCGCGGCCCTGCGCAGCGTGGTACGCATCGCCCTGGAGTGCCTTGATTGACCGGGCGCCGGACCGCGCCGGCCGAAAATTTTTTGCACTATTTTTGAACGAATATTCCATAACCAGACCGAGAGGAGTTGCAACTATGTTGAAGACACGACAAGCCGCCCCGGAGATGTCTTTCCCGACGCTTGAGGGGGAAAACTGGACGCTTTCCGAGCGCAAGCCGGAGAGCCTCTCCATGGTCGTCGCCTACCGCGGCGCCCATTGCCCCATGTGCCGGAACTATCTGCAGGAGCTGAACCAGCGCCTTGGGGAGTTCGAGGAGCGGGGCGTCGACGTGGTGGCGGTGAGCAGCGACGGCAAGGAGCGCGCCATGTCGGCCAAGACGGACTGGGAACTGTCGAAGCTGCCGATCGCCTACGGGCTCAGCATCGATAAGGCCCGCGAGCTGGGTCTCTACGTCTCCACCAGCCGCGGCACCACTTCCATCGGCATCGAGGAGCCGGCCATGTTCAACGAACCGGGCCTCTTCCTGGTGAAGCCGGACGGCACGCTCTACGCCGCCTACATCCAGACCATGCCTTTCGCGCGCCCGCCGCTCGACCAGCTGCTGAAGGCCATCGACTTCATCAAGGAGAAGGACTACCCCGCCCGCGGCGAGGCATAAGCGTCTCTCCCCCTTAAAGACGCGTGGGCGGCTCACCCCCCTCCCAACCTCCCCCCATCAAGGGGGGAGGGGTTTCTCTCGAGCAGCCTTGCAAGATATCCCCTCCCCCTTCGATGAGGGAGGGGGTGACGCCGCTAGCGGGACGCTATTCGCCCGCGTATTTGGCGATCAGGGCCTTGGCGTCGTCGACCAGGGCCTGGCCGTCCTTGCCGGCCTTGTCCATCTCCGCGATCCAGCCCTCTGCGACGCCGGCCGTGGCGGCCTGCCAGCGCGCCAGCTCCTCGCCTTCGATGGTGGTGAAGCTGTCGCCCAGGTCGGCGGCGGCCTTGCGTCCGGGCACTTCGGCCTCGTCCCACAGCTTGCCGGTCTGCTTGGCCAGCGCCGTGCCGGAGTTGTCGTCGATCACCTTCTTCAGGTCGTCGGGCAGCGCCTCGTAGCGCGCCTTGTTCATGGCGAAGAGAAAGACGGCGGTGTAGAGGCCACGCCGGCCGCCGATCTCGGTATGGCTCTTGGTCAGTTCATGAACCTTCAGGGGCAGGGTGACCTCGTAGGGCAGTGCCGCGCCGTCGATGACGCCGCGCGAGAGGGACTCCGGCACCGCCGGTACCGGCATGCCGACCGGCGTGGCGCCCAGCGCCTTCAGGGCGGCATTGGTCATGCGCGTCGGCGCGCGCAGCTTCAGCCCGTTGAAGTCTTCCAGGGTCTTCACCGCTTCGCCGCGCAGATGCAGGGTGCCCGGCGCGTGGACGTGAACCATCAGCGGGTGGATGTCCTTGAAGTCCTCGCGCGCGTGCTTTTTGTAGAACTCGTGGGCGGCTTGGCTGGTCGCTTCGGCGGAGGCGGCCATGAACGGCAGTTCGAAGACCTCGATGGTCGGGAAACGTCCGGCGGTGTAGCCGGGCAGGGTCCAGACGATGTCGACCACGCCGTCGCGCACCTGGTCGTACAGCGCCGGCGGTTTGCCGCCCAGCTGCATGGAGGGATAGATCTCGATCTTGATGCGTCCGCCGGACTCAGCCTCGACCTTGCGCGCCCAGGGCTCGATGAAGTCCTTGTGCGTGGTCGACGGCGGCGGCAGGAAGTGGTGCACCCGCAGGGTGACCTCCTGCGCCAGGCCGGACGCCGCGCCGAATGGCCCGTTCAGGAGACCGGCGGCCAGCAGCACGAGTGCTGCCGCGAAAGCGCGGCGGAGCGGCCGCGGCGCAGGTGACGGTTTCGACATCTTGTTGCTCGCTTTCCCTGTTCGGCGGCTATCAGGCGCTGCCATGTTGGCGCGCACCTTAGCGCGCGCGACCCTCTGAAAGCGACCGGGAATGCGGTCTTTGCACCTGACCAGTCGAGCGCCCCGGCGGGTCTTCGGATCGTCGCTCACGTGCGCGAAGGCGAATCGCAAGCCCTTGGTTGAACGAGGCAATTCTGACGTCCGCCGAAATGGTTTATGGTCCCGACTCGGCAGGGGACCTAGAATGGTCTCCTCGAAAAAAGGTGGGGCCCCTTGGGCAAGGAGTGATCATGAAAGGCGACAAGAAGGTCATCGAGTACCTCAACAAAGCGCTGAAGAACGAACTGACGGCCATCAACCAGTATTTCCTGCATGCGCGCATGCTGAAGGACTGGGGCATCACCCGCATGGCCGAGCACGAGTACGAAGAATCCATCGATGAGATGAAGCACGCCGACGAACTCGTCGAGCGCATTCTTTTCCTGGAAGGCCTGCCCAATCTTCAGGAACTCGGCAAGCTCATGATCGGCGAAGACGTCAAAGAGATCATGGAGTGCGATCTGAAGCTGGAGATGGACGCGGTGCCGCTGCTGCGCGAAGCCATCGCCCACTGCGAGAAATCCAGCGACTACGTGTCTCGCCAGCTTTTCACCTCGATCCTCGATTCCGAGGAGGAGCACATCGACTGGCTGGAAACCAATCTGGAACTGCTGGAGAAGATGGGCCTGCAGAACTTCATCCAGTTCCAGAGCAAGCCTTCAGAGGGCTCTTAGCCGCGCAGGCTTCCTCAGAGCTGAGGCGCAGACCGCGGCGGGGGCCCGCGGCGACTTTCCGGCCCGACGCTCTTCTTGAGGCGGACTTGTTCTAAAGCGGACTTGGCGGCGCTAACGCGGCAGCGGCGGCTCGACGCCGCGGCTCTCCGGGGTGAGGGGCGGCGTTTCGCCGGCCTTCGCTGCCGGCGCCACGGCCGGACGGCGGTTGTAGAACCAATGCAGCACGGCGGAGAGCTGGCCTTCCGGCAGGTTGCGCCAGAGATACATCGCGCCGGCGCCTATTCCGCCGCCATCAGCAGGGCCTCGGTCATCTGAGGCTGCGGCTGGCCGGGATTGTCTGCGCTGGCGGCTGCGGGGACGTTGGCGGGCGCGGCGGCGGGCGCGGCGGCGGGCGCGGCGGCGGGAGCGTGGACGTCGTTGACGATCTCCTGCGCGCAGTCGATGCAGGTGCCGCAGCAGGGGCCATTGCCAAGAGAAAGATAGACTTCCTTGGCGCAGCGCTCGCCGGTTTCGGCGGCAACCTCCCGGATTTCCGTGTCGCGATAGCCGTTGCAGAGACAAACGTACATCAGCTGCTCCCTCGATGACCCCTGCAATATGGTGCGAATGATAATGATTGTCAATTGCGGCTTTACGTGTAAAATCGCGGCTTGAGAGGTTGCTTTTTTGAGCTGCTCCACCTGCTGGAGCGGCTATTTTCTGGCAATAAAGTTAAGAATGCGTGTCATTTGCGCCACAGCGGCGCTGCCGCGCCTTGATCTATGTGAAGAGGGGACGCACCCGATGAAGATGATGCAGACAGCCGCCTTGGCCGCCGCGCTGGCCCTGGCGTCGACCGCCGCTCCGCTGGCCGCTTCGGCGGCCGAGGTGGACAAGCAGGCGGTCCTGAAGACCTACGCGGATATCGCCCACGCGGGCTACGAGGACTCCCTGATCACGGCCCAGGCGCTGCAGCGGGCGGTGGACGGCCTGATCGCCAAGCCGACCGAGCAGACCCTGGCGGCGGCGCGCGAGGCCTGGACCGCCGCGCGGGCGCCCTACCAGCAGACCGAGGTCTACCGCTTCGGCAACGCCGTGGTCGACGACTGGGAAGGCAAGGTCAACGCCTGGCCGCTGGATGAGGGCCTGATCGACTACGTCGACGAATTCTCCTACGGCAGCGAGTCGGACGAGAACCCGATCTACACCGCCAACGTCATCGCCAATGAAAAGCTGCGCGTGAACGGCGAGATGGTCGACGCCAGCACGATCGACAAGACGCTGATTGCCGAAGTGCTGCACGAGGCCGAGGAGGTCGAGGCCAACGTCGCGACCGGCTATCACGCCATCGAGTTCCTGCTCTGGGGCCAGGACCTGAACGGCACCGGCCCCGGCGCCGGCAACCGTCCGGCCAGCGACTTCAGCACGGCGAACTGCACCCACGGCCATTGTGAGCGCCGTGGCGCCTATCTGAAGGCCGCGACCGACCTGCTGGTCGACGACCTGCAGGAGATGACGGCGCTCTGGGCGCCGGGCGGCGAAGCGCGCAACGGCCTGCTGTCGGGCGACCCCGACGCCGGCCTGATCGCCATGCTGACCGGCATGGGCAGCCTCTCCTACGGCGAGCTGGCGGGCGAGCGCATCAAGCTCGGCCTCATGCTGCACGACCCGGAGGAGGAGCACGACTGCTTCAGCGACAACACGCATTACTCGCACTACTACGACCAGCAGGGTGTCATCAACGTCTACACCGGCAGCTACACGCGGGTTGACGGCAGCGTGGTCTCCGGCCCCAGCCTCGCCAACCTGGTGGCGGCGAAGGACGGCACGGTGGACCGCGAGCTGCGTGACAAGCTGACGGTGACCAAGGCGGCCATGCAGACCATGGTCGAGCGCGCCGAAGGTGGCGAGGCCTACGACCAGATGATCGGCGAGGGCAATGCCGCGGGCAACGCGGTGATCGAGGCCGTGGTGCAGGGCCTGACCGACCAGACCCGCGCCATCGAGCGTGCGGTCGCCGTGCTCGACCTCTCGACCATCGACTTCGAAGGGTCGGACAGCCTTGACAACCCGCAGGCCGTGTTCCAGTGATCGCCGGCTGAATTGCCCCGGAAAACCGCGGTCTCGACACCACGGCTTTCCGGGGACTGGAATGCACGATCGGAACGATGAAACAGACTGAAGCGGCCATTGCGGCCCTGCTGTTGATCACGATTGGGCCGGCAGCCCTGGCTGCCGGCCCCATTGTTGAGCAGAGGACGCCTGCGGAGACGGCGCGTGTCGCGGCGGTGACCGCACCGGCCACGGACTTCACGCAGCCCGAACCTTTCGAAGCTTTACCTGGCGGCGCCGCGACCTCGCGCAAGCCCGCCAACGGCGACGCCTTTTCGCACGCTTCGGCTAACATGAGCTTCGAGCGGGAGCTCGACTTCAAGATCGGCAACGGTCTGTTCAAGCGCCTCTGGGTTTCGGCGCCTTCCTCGACCACTTCCGCCGACGGCCTGGGGCCGCTGTTCAACGCACGCTCCTGCCAGCGCTGCCACCTGAAGGACGGCCGCGGCCATCCGCCGGCTTCCGATGAAGACTCCGCCGTCTCCATGTTCCTGCGCCTCAGCGTGCCGGCGCAGAACGACGCGGAGCGCGCGGCGCTGGAGAGCGACCGTGTCGCGGTGATTCCGGAACCGACCTACGGCGCACAGCTGCAGGACCTCGCGATCAAGGGGCACAAGGCCGAGGGCCGGATGCGCATCCGCTACACGGAGCAGCCGGTCGTCCTTGGCGACGGCACGGTGGTGAAGCTGCGGCGTCCCGCCTACAGCATCACGGACCTCGGCTACGGCCCGCTGC
>JBLWUP010000007.1:0-170127 GCA_048268885.1 Kiloniellaceae bacterium
CTGCGACGCGCGGCCGGGCATGGCGGTCGCCGACGTCTGCGCCGGGGGCGGCGGCAAGACCCTGGCCCTGGCGGCGGAGATGCAGGGGCGGGGGCGCCTGCTGGCCATGGACATCGACCAGGCGCGCCTCGACCGGGGCGCCATCCGTATGAAGCGCGCCGGAGCGGGGTTTGTGGAACGCCGCGCCGAGAAGAACCTGGCGGCGGCGGAGGATCTGGAGGGCGGCTTCAACCGCGTGCTGATCGACGCGCCCTGCAGCGGCAGCGGCGCCTGGCGCCGCCATCCCGACGCGCGCTGGCGGCTGACGCCGGAGGCCCTGGACGGCTACAAACAGGCGCAGCAGGCTCTGCTGCGCGCGGCGGCCAGGCTGGTGAAGCCGGGCGGCCGGCTGATTTACGTGACCTGTTCGCTGCTGCCCGAAGAGAACCAGGCGCAGACGGAGGCCTTCCTCGCCGAGGCGCCGGACTTCGCGGCCCTGCCGATGCAGGCGGTGTGGCAAGACGTGCTCTCGGCGCCCTACCCGGGCGAAGACCCTGGGGCCGGGCCCTACCTGACGCTGACGCCGGCGCGTCACGGCACCGACGGCTTCTTCGTCGCCGTGCTGGAGAAAAGGGGGGCGGCATGAGCGAACTCGTGGTCCTGCGCCCGGCCCTGCCGCGCGACGCCGACGCCATCGCCCGGGTCCATGTCGAGACCTGGCAGAACACCTATGCCGGCCTGGTGCCCAGCGACTACCTGGCGCGGATGAGCGTGGCGCGCTCCTCGCCGCAGTGGCACCGCGCGGCGGCCAAGGCGGAGAAGGGCAACGACCTGATGGTGGCGGAGGTCGACGGGGAGGTCGTCGGCTTCGTCTCCTTCGGGCCGACACGCAACCCGGAGATGCCCTACGGCGGCGAGGTCTATGCCCTCTACATCGCGGTCGACTGGCAGGGCCAGGGCCTGGGGCGCCGGCTTCTCGCCACGGCGCTGGAAGCGCTGACCAAGGAAGGGCACGAGGCCGCCATGGTCTGGGTGCTGGCCGCCAACCCGGCGCGCTTCTTCTACGAGGCGATGGGCGGCGAGCGGGCCGGGGAGCGCCTGGAGAGTTTCGCCGGAAGCGATTTGGAAGAGTTGGCTTACGGCTGGCCGGACCTCGAGTCCTGGCTGGCGCAGACGAAGGGGTAACGCCGGGGCGACCGCCCCCGGCGGGAACAGGCCCCGGCACCCGAATTCAGGGCATTCATTGCCGGGGCGCGATCAGGACGGACGAACCGCATGACAGACCGTATTCTCATTCTCGACTTTGGATCCCAGGTGACCCAGCTCATCGCCCGGCGGGTGCGTGAAAGCGGCGTCTACTGCGAGATCTTTCCTTTCAATACCGACCCGCAGCGCATCGCCGACTTCGCGCCGAAGGGCATCATCCTCTCCGGCGGCCCGGCCTCGGTGACCGGGACGGACACGCCGCGCGCACCGCAGACCGTCTTCGACTCCGGCCTGCCGATTCTCGGCATCTGCTACGGCCAGCAGACCATCTGCGCGCAGCTGGGCGGCGAGGTCGAGAACGGCGAGCACCACGAATTCGGCAAGGCCTTCGTGGAGATGCAGGCGGACTGCACCCTGACCAAGGGCGTCTGGGGCACCGGGGAGCGCCACCAGGTGTGGATGAGCCACGGCGACCGCGTGGTGCACCTGCCGGAAGGCTTCGAGGTCTACGGCACCTCCGAGGGTGCGCCCTTCGCGGTGGTCGCCGACGAGGCGCGCAAGATCTACGCCGTGCAGTTCCACCCGGAGGTGGTGCACACCCCCGACGGCGCGAAGCTGCTGGCCAATTTCACCCATGCGGTCTGCGGCTGCACGGGCGACTGGACCATGGCGGCCTTCCGCCAGCAGGCCGTCGACGCCATCCGCGCGCAGGTCGGCGACGCCAAGGTGATCTGCGGCCTCTCCGGCGGCGTCGACTCCTCGGTGGCCGCGGTGCTGATCCACGAGGCCATCGGCGAGCAGCTCACCTGCATCTTCGTCGACCACGGCCTGCTGCGTCTCAACGAGGCCGAGCAGGTGGTCGACGTCTTCCGCGACCACTACAACATCCCGCTGGTGCACCGTGACGCCAGCGACCTCTTCCTCGGCAAGCTGGACGGCGTCGATGACCCGGAAAAGAAGCGCAAGATCATCGGCGGCACCTTCATCGACGTCTTCGAGGAGGAGGCGGCCAAGATCGGCGGCGCCGACTTCCTGGCGCAGGGCACGCTCTATCCCGACGTCATCGAGTCCGTCTCCTTCACCGGCGGGCCCAGCGTCACCATCAAGTCGCACCACAACGTCGGCGGCCTGCCCGAGCGCATGAACATGCAGCTGGTCGAGCCCCTGCGCGAACTCTTCAAGGACGAGGTACGCGACCTGGGCCGCGAGCTGGGCCTGCCGGAGGCACTGGTCGGGCGCCATCCCTTCCCGGGGCCGGGGCTCGCCATCCGCATCCCCGGGCCGGTCAGCCGCGACAAGGCGGAGATCCTGCGCAAGGCCGATGCGGTCTACCTGGACGCCATCCGCAAGGCGGGCTTGTACGACGCCATCTGGCAGGCCTTCGCCGTGCTGCTGCCGGTGAAGACCGTCGGCGTGATGGGCGACGCGCGCTCCTACGACTACGTCTGCGCCCTGCGCGCGGTGACCTCCACCGACGGCATGACGGCGGAAAGCTATCCCTTCGACCACGACTTCCTGGCCGCCGTGGCCACGCGCCTCATCAACGAGGTGCGCGGCATCAACCGCGTCGTCTACGACGTGACGTCGAAGCCGCCGGGGACGATTGAGTGGGAATAGAGGGCGGCATCGCTTAGCCCTTCGCCATGCACGCCGGTGTCGTCCCGGGGCTTGACCCCGGGACCCATTGACGTTGGCGTGTGATGATCGCGTCCCATGGTAAGGTCGCTGTCGGCTGCCGGCGCAGTGCGTCCGGTATCGGCATCGCAGTCACTTGGCGAGGGCATTGGGTCCCGGCATCAAGTGCCGGGACGACAGCATTGCGTACGGCGACTCTCGAGTTCGAATAGACCGGCTATTCCGCCGCAGACCGCTTGGGCAGGACCCAGTTGGGGCGGGGGAAGTGGCAGGTGTAGCCGTTGGGGATGCGCTGCAGGTAGTCCTGGTGCTCCGGCTCGGCCTCCCAGAAGTCGCCGACGGGTTCGACCTCGGTGACGACCTTGCCGGGCCAGAGGCCCGAGGCGTTCACGTCCGCGATGGTGTCTTCGGCGACGCGTTTCTGTTCGTCGCTGACGTAGTAGATCGCCGAGCGGTAGGACGGGCCCATGTCGTTGCCCTGGCGGTTCGGCGTGGTCGGGTCGTGGATCTGGAAGAAGAACTCCAGCAGCCGCCGGTAGCTGATCTTCTCGGGGTCGAAAACGATCTCGATGGCCTCGGCATGGCTGCCGTGGTTGCGATAGGTCGCGTTGGGCACCTCGCCGCCTGAGTAGCCCACGCGGGTCTCGATCACGCCCGGCAGCTTGCGGATCAGGTCCTGCATGCCCCAGAAGCAGCCACCGGCCAGAACGGCTCGCTCGGTCATTGCGGTCTCTCCCTATCTGATGCTGAATCTGATGCTGACCCGAATATGGGACCCGGCGGCGAGCCTTGCCAGTCCCGATTTCGCTCGACGCGTCTTCTCGGTCAACGTACTCAATCAGGCATAGCAAACCAGTATCTCTAGTGGAAAAGGATCCATCATGACCGACATCAAGCGGATCGACGTGGGGCCGCGCATGTCCCAGGCCGTGGTCCACGGTAATCTCGTCTTCCTGGCCGGCCAGGTGGCGCACAGCGCGGCGGGCGCCTCCGTCGCCGAGCAGACGAAGGACATCCTCGCGGGCATCGACGCATTGCTGGCCAAGGCGGGCACAGACAAGTCCCGGCTGCTGTCGGCGACGATCTGGATCACCGACATGTCGACCTTCGACGAGATGAACGCCGTCTGGGATGCCTGGGTCGTGCCGGGCGACACGCCGGGGCGCGCCTGTGTCGAAGCCAAGCTCGCGGCCCCGCAGTACACTGTGGAGATCGCCGTCGTCGCGGCGGTGTAAGCCTCAGGCGAGCTTTGCGCCGCGCTCGGCCAGCAGGTCGCGCAGCACCGAGCGGTGGCAGCGCGCCTCGTTCTCGCAGTAGCAGCCGACCGAGAAGTCGGCGCCCTGCGAGAGCGCGGCCAGCAGGTCGAGGCTGCGGCTCGCGGCGGGCGCGCTCATCTCCTTCCTGAAGGCGCGGACGAAAGCGCGCCATTCGGCCTCCGTCTTTGCGTTCAGGGCCTGGCTCACCAGGTCGGGACTGGGGGCGAGCTCCGGATACCAGACGTCGTACCAGTCGTCGGCGGCATAGCGCGCCTTCTTCACCCCGCGCGGCGGACGCCGCACCGTGCCGATGCGGGTCCCTTCGCGCGGATGGCGCGGCGTGCCGAGGCGCACGATACGGAGGCTCATAGGCGCAGGGCCTCCGAGCCCACCTGGCCGGCCCGCGGGCCGGCTATCGGACGACGAGGTTGTTGTGGATCTGCTTCACCCCCTCGACGGTCCTGGCCACCCGGGTGGCGCGGTCCTTGTCCGCCTGGGAGTCCACGAAGCCGCTGATCTGCACCTCGCCCTTCAGGGTGGTCACGTCAATCTGGAAGATGTTCAGGTCCTTGTCGTCGATGAGCTTGGCGCGGACCTCGTTGCTGATCACCGAGTCATCGATGTACTCGCCCGCCGACTCGCCGCTGCAGGCCGCGGCGGCGCCGGCAAGAAGGCCAATGACAAAGAAAATTTTCAGAAATCGCGTGAACATCATTCTCGTTGTCCTTCGTTTCCATGAGGCTGGGCCGCTGCCGGCAAAGCAAGCCGGCCGGATGCGTATTATATCCTATTCTTAACGCCGGAGCTTGTGATCAGGTTGCGTCCGAGCGGCCGGAAACGAAGTGTCGGGTGCCTGGCCATGCGGCCACAGCGCGGCCACAGGGCAGATCTGGAGCCTGTACGATCTCACGGGGGAGCGGTATCTCGCCGGACCGCGGCGGTCGCCCGGGGGACCAGCGCCGGCGGTTGCAGCCTTTGCCTGGGGCGTCGCGCGTGAGTTCTCCTCTCCCTCCAAATTCCCTTGGCGCGCTCTTTCGAATTGGGATAGAGAGCTGGGAGACAATGAACAGGCGCAGGAAAGTGCCGGCAATCCAGGGGTAGGGATCTTGAAGAAGTTGTCCGCAATGCCGCGCCTTGCCGGGCGCTGGTTACACTTGGTCTACGCGATCGTCTTCCTTGCCGCGGCGGCGGCCTGTCCGGCCTCGGCCGTGCAAGCCGAAACCCTGCTGGAGCGGGGCACCTATCTGATGCAGGGCATCGTCGCCTGCGGCAACTGCCACACGCCGCAAGGCCCGGACGGCCCGCTGCCGGGCATGGAACTGGCCGGCGGCCTGCTGCTGGAGGACGAGGCCTTCACCGCCTACGGCGCCAACCTGACGCCGGATATCGAGACCGGGATCGGGGCCTGGAGCGACGCGGAGATCATCGCCGCGATCCGCGAGGGGCGCCGCCCCGACGGCACGATCATCGGCCCGCCGATGCCGATCGGGCTGTACCGCAATATCTCCGACCGCGACGCCCGGGCCCTCGTGGCCTACATCCGCGCCCTGAAGCCGGTGAGGAACGAGGTGCCGAAGTCGGTTTACCGCATGCCTTTGCCGCCGGGCTACGGACCGCCGGTGGAAGCCGTGGCGGAGGTCTCTGCGGAGGATAAGCTGGCTTACGGCGCCTACCTGGCCGGCCCCCTCGGCCACTGTATCGAGTGCCATTCGCCCCTGGGGCCGATGGGCCCGGACTGGCGCGAGCAGCTCGGCGCCGGCGGTCTGGTGTTTTACGGCCCCTGGGGGGAGAGCCACTCCAGCAACATTACGCCGCTGGGGCTCGGGTCTTGGAGCGATGCCGACATCAAAGCGGCGATCACCCAGGGCGTTCGGCCGGACGGCAGCCGTCTGCTGCCGCCGATGCCGGTCGGCTACTACGCGAAGGTCACGGCCGAGGATCTGGACGCGATCGTCGCCTACCTGCGCAGCCTGCCGGAGAAGTAGCGGGAAACGGATGGGCCGGCCCCGACCGGTCCAGGACAGGGTCAGGCGTGGCCGACCTGCAGGCAGCGCTGGGGGAGGAGGGCGGCCATGATGGTGGCCACCTTCTCGGGATCGTCCTGGAAGCAGAGGCCGAGGGTCTCGCCGCGGCGCCACACGACTTCGCCGCCGAAATGGACCGCGCCGGCGAGCAGCAGGGTCACCTTGGTGCCGACGGCGACGTCGCCGGCGGCCCAGACCTTCACGCCGTTCAGCGAGGCGTCCAGGACCGTGGCCTCAACGGTGCCCTGGGGGGTGAGCAGGCGGGCCTTGAGAACCGTCGCCGCGCGGATGAAGCGCCGCCGTTCGTCCTTGTCCGCCGCCTGCAGATGCGAAGCGCCAACGTCTTGGTCCCAGGGCATGATCCTCACCCTTCTTCCGGGGGTCGTCGGGACCGCCCTTGGATTGCTGTTAGCCTCGCGGGGGGAATGAGCCAGCGGCAGTTGGGGGAAACCTACCGCTGGCTCGATCGAGACAGATACTCTTCCTCAAGCCGATTGGGGAAAGCTCAGGAATTGCTCCAATCGTCCCACCATTTCATTGCCCGCGGCTTAAGTTTTTAGGTTAAGAACTCGCTGACCTGCAAAACCATAGCGTTCTTCCCACAAATCTGACTGTGTCAGAATTAATGTTATAAAACAGATGGTTGCAGTGGTAACCTGAGGTAGGTTCTCACAGCTTCTGCGCGGGTTTCGAGGCTTTGGGGAGAGAGCCCCGGCAGGGGCGGCCTGACGCGAAAGGGAGCGGCTTCAGGAGACCACGCGCAAACGCTTGTGGAAAACCTTAAGGGCATCCCGCAACGTATTGGCACGTTTGAGTTTTTCGCGCCCGGAGAAGACCACGAATTCAATCGAGCGGCTGTTGCGCTGCTTGGCGATGGAATACAGCGGGGCGTCGTGGGTATGGCGGAAAACCGAGAAGATCGCCGCGCCGCCGACCTGGTCGATGGCATAGTCGCGCCACTCGCCGTTGGCGACGTTGCGGCTGTAAAGCGAGAGCAGCTGGTTCAATTCCGCCCGGTCGAAAAATACCCTCCGCGGCGTCTTGCGGAAGTCGTTGAAGCTGTACAGCTGGCTCATGAAGGCGGCTGGCCTCCTTCGAGTCTCAAGGGAGTCTCATTTCCTTAACCGCAGCCAGTTTTCCGCAAATTGGCGCCGTCGTCCAGCCATCAAGACACGCGGCAAGGAAATCCGGCCGCTTCGGGGGCGGTCAGGCGCAGCTCGGCGAAGGAATCGTGGTGGTTTGGGGCGCCTCAGCGGACGCGGGCGGCGCTGCTGGCCATGGAATCGGGCTGGCGGTAGCAGCTGATGGCGCCCAGGGTCCGGTAGCAGTAGGTCCCGGCCAGCTCGGCGGCCGCCTCGGCCTCGGCAGCCTTGATCTGCTCCTCGGTGACGTGCTCCTCGCAATAGTCCGCGCCGTTGGCCAGGCGCAGGGTCGAGCAGTCCTTGTCGAAGGCCCAGGTGGCGACGTGGTCGCCGATGGTCTTGTCCGTGTGGACGAAGGTCACCAGGGAGGCGCCGGCCAGCATGGCCTGGGAGCCCGGATCGCAGGCGGCGAGGCCCACGAGAAGCAGCGGGGCCGAGAGAACGGTCGTGAGTTTGCGCTTCATACCTTGAGCTCCTGAACGCCGCAGCTCCTGCGGCTAACTGTCATTGCACCTTCAGCCGTCCTGACAAGCGGCTCGCGGACGCTTAGGATGGCCCCGGAAGGGACCAGGCGCCGGGCGGCAGGCGATCCGGCGGATTTTCGCCAAACACCGTCCAACAGTCTGGCCGTTTGCACTGAAGAATCGGTTAAAAGTCACCAGTTCCCGGGAACTTGAAAAAGATCCGGGAACCATCTGCAAAATATAGAAAATGGAGGCTGAGGCTATGGCGGAAACACCCCCCATTTGCGACTTCGGCTGGAAGGCCGTGGACTTCTCGCTGCTGGGCATCGACGGCAAGACCTACAGCCTGGCCGATGTCGCCGGGCCCAAGGGCACGTTGATCGTTTTCATGTGCAATCACTGCCCCTACGTGCGCTCGATCGCCGGGCGCCTGGCCGGGGAAGCCAAGGCCCTGACCGCGCTGGGCATCGGGGTGGTGGGGATCAATGCCAACGATTCCTCGTCCTATCCCGAGGACTCCTTCGAGAACATGAAGGCCTTCGCCCAGGACCACGGTCTGGAGTTCCCCTATCTGGTCGATCCCACCCAGGAGACGGCCCGGGCCTACGGGGCGATCTGCACGCCGGACTTCTTCGGCTTCAACAAGGACCTGGAACTGCAGTACCGGGGCCGGCTGGACGAATCCCGCACCACCCTGGTGCCGAATGCCCGGCGGGAGCTTTTCGAGGCCATGACGCAGATCGCGGAGACCGGCAAGGGCCCCGCCGAGCAGGTCGCCTCCATGGGCTGCGGCATCAAGTGGAAGGCGGCCTGAAGGCCGCGCTTCCGGGCCCCGAGTGATTAGGTGGTTGAAGCGGGCGGGCAAGGGCTTTATCAACGAAGCGCCGTCGGGTTTTACGGGTTCCAATCGCAGAAGACCGGCAGTGGCCTCCGCCAGAGAATGGCGGAAGGCGGGAAAACCGGCAGGTTGCGTTCCAGGTGGAATGCGAAAAGGGAGTGGCCAGTGGCCGATATATTTCAGGAAGTCGATGAAGATCTGCGCCGCGACAAAGCGCACGAGTGGTGGAAGCGCTACAGCCTCTTCATCTATGCCGCCGCGGCGGTGATCGTGATCGGCGTCGCCGGCTACAAGGGCTGGCAGGCCTACGACGAAAAGCTGCGCGGCGAGCGCTCGGACAGCTATGCCGAGGCTCTCGCCCTCATCGAGAGCGGCGACAGCGAGCAGGCGCGCCAGATCCTTTCGGCGCTGAGCAATCCCAGCGGCGACGGCTACCCCCTGCTGGCCGCCTTGACCGAAGCGCGCCTGGCCGCCGAGGCCGGCGACGAGGAGACCGCCACGCAGATCTGGCAGCAGATCGCCAGCGACGGCAGCGCCGGCGAATCGGTGAAGCAGCTGGCCGCCCTCATGCTGGTCCTGCAGAAGATCGATGAGACCGATCCGGCAACCCTGCGCGCCGATCTGCGGCCGCTGTCGGCGGCCGATGCGCCCTACCGTTTTACTGCGCTGGAACTGCTGGCCACGCTGGCCCTGCGCGAAGGCGACACGGCGGCGGCGCGGGAGCATCTGATCAAGATCACCGACGACCCGGCCGCTCCTTCCGGCAGCCGGTCGCGGGCCGCGGAGCTGCTTGCCTCATTGCCTGGATGATTTCCCGATGTTTTTGATTTTCAAGCGCTTCTTGCTGCCGCTTTTCCTGCTGCCTGTGCTTTCGGCCTGCGGCATCGGCGAATGGTTCGGTGAAACCGAAGACCCGCCGCTGCCCGGCCAGCGCATCGCCATCCTGGCTTACGAGCGCGGCCTGCGGGCCGATCCGTCCATCGCCGATGTGCCGGTGCGCCTGCCGGAGCCCTACGTGAACACCGACTGGGCGCAGCCCGGCGGCAGCGCCGCCCATGCCATGTACCACCTCTCGCTCAGCGCCAATCCGCAGCGGGTGTGGAGCGCGGATGTCGGCGCGGGCTCCGGCGACGTGGCCCAGTTGCTGGCGCAGCCCATCGTCGTGGGCGACAGGGTCTACACCATGGACTCGCGCTCGCTGGTTTCCGCCTTTTCGGCGACCGATGGCAGCCGCCTGTGGCGCAGCGACCTGGAAGACGAAGACGAGGAGGGGACCTACTTCGGCGGCGGCATTGCCGCGGACGGCGGCAAGATCTTCGTCGCCACCGGCTTCGCCCGGGTCTTCGCGCTGGACGCCGAGAACGGCGAGCTGTTGTGGATCCACAAGGCGCCCGGGCCGATGCGCGGCGCGCCGGTGGTCAGCGACGGGCGGGTTTTCGTTGTGACCCTGGACAACCAGCTTCTGGTGCTGAACGCCGAGACCGGCGAGCGGCTGTGGAACCACGTCGGCGTCCAGGAGACGGCCGGCCTGCTGGGCTCGGCCAGCCCGGCGGTGGCGCGCAACACGGTGATCGTGCCCTATTCCTCGGGCGAGGTGCTGGCGCTGCTGACCGACGACGGCCGCACGGTGTGGAGCGAAAACCTCAGCGCCATTCGCCGCCTCGACCCCCTGGCCGATATCGCCCAGATCCGCGGCCTGCCGGTGATCGACCGCGACCTGGTGCTGGCGGTCAGCCACGGCGGGCAGATGCTGGCCGTGGACCTGCGCCAGGGCGTGCGCGCCTGGCAGGCGGAGATCGGCGGCGTGCAGATGCCCTGGGCGGCCGGCGACTTCGTCTACGTGCTGAGCAACGACGGCCAGGTCGTCTGCCTGCAGCGCCGCGACGGGCGGATCCGCTGGGTGACGCCCCTGCCGCGCTTCGTCGATCCCGACGACCCGGAGGAGCCGATCCGCTGGCGCGGCCCGGTGCTGGCCGGTGACCGGCTGGTCATCGCCGGCTCCCACGGCGAGGTCATCTCGGTGTCGCCCTACGACGGCAAGCTGCTGGGGGCCATCTCCCTCGGTGAGGGCGCCGCGGTGGCGCCGGTGGTGGCCAACAACAGCCTCTATCTGGTGACCGACGACGGCGAGCTGATCGCCCTGCGTTAACGACGCGGCCCGCCCCGCAGGCGTCGATGGGGCTTGCGGCGGGCCCGCCGGCACCCTATTCCAAAGCCATGACCATCACCGTCGCCATCATCGGACGCCCCAACGTGGGCAAGTCGACCCTGTTCAACAGGCTGGTCGGGCAGCGCGTGGCGCTGGTCGACGACACGCCGGGGGTCACCCGCGACCGCCGCGAGGGGGAGGGCAACCTCTTCGGCCTGGAATTCCGGGTCATCGACACCGCCGGCCTGGAGGAGGTCTTCGACGCCAGCCTGGAGGGCCGCATGCGCGCCCAGACCGAGCGCGCCGTGGCGGACGCCGACCTGGCGCTGCTGGTGATCGACGCGCGGGCCGGCATCACCGCCCTGGATGAGCATTTCGCCCGCTGGCTGCGGCGCAGCGGCAAGGCGGTCGCCCTGGTGGCCAACAAGTGCGAGGGCCGCGAGTCCGAAGCGGGCCTGAACGACGCCTACAGCCTGGGACTCGGCCAGGCCATCCCGATCTCCGCCGAGCACGGTCTCGGCATGAGCGACCTCTACGACGCCGTCGCCGACGTGGCGACCAAGGCGGCGGAAGCGGCACCGGAAGAGCCGGAAGAAGAAGACGAGGACGAGACGGGCGGCGTGCTGCAGCTCGCCGTGGTCGGGCGGCCCAACGTCGGCAAGTCGACGCTGATCAACAAGCTGCTGGGCGAGGAGCGCCTGCTGACCGGTCCGGAGGCCGGCATCACGCGCGATTCCATCGCCGTCGAGTGGGCCTACAAGGGCCGGCCGCTGCGCCTGGTCGATACCGCCGGCCTGCGCCGCAAGGCCCGGGTGGTGGAGAAGATCGAGCGGCTCTCGACCCAGGACACCCTGCGCGCCATCCGCTTCGCGCAGGTCGTGGTGCTGTTGCTCGACGTCGAGGAAGGCCTGGAGAAGCAGGACCTGACCATCGCCCGCATGGTGGTGGAGGAAGGCCGGGCGCTGGTCATCGGCGTCAACAAGTGGGACGCCTGCCGCGATCGCGACGCCGCCCTGGCGGGCATCCACGACCGCCTGCAGCGCTCCCTGCCGCAGACCCGGGGCATCCCGGTGGTGACGCTCTCGGCCCTGCAGGGTCATAACATCGATACCCTGCTGGAATCGGTGTTCCAGGCCTACGACGTGTGGAACCGGCGCGTGTCGACGGCGGACCTGAACCGCTGGCTGGAGGCGGTGACGGGCTCCCACCCGCCGCCGGCGGTGAACGGCCGCCGGGTGCGCCTGAAGTACATGACCCAGGCCAAGGCGCGGCCGCCGACCTTTGCCATCTTCTGTTCCAAGCCGCAGGAGCTGCCGACCTCCTACCTGCGCTATCTGGAGAACGGTCTGCGCGAGGCCTTCGACCTGCCGGGCACGCCGATCCGCATCAACTTTCGCAAGGGCGAGAACCCCTACGCCGGCAGGAAGAAGCCGAAGAACGAAAAGCGGAAGCGCTAGAGCAGATCCACCGACCCTGTGAATCTGCTCTATGTATTAGAAATAGATCGGATTCACACGTTTAGACAGAACCACCAAGTGGTTCTGTCTCAACGTGATCCGATCTAGTCGCGCGCTTCGACCACTTCGCCGTTTTTCGTGCAGCCCGGTTCCGCCAGCTCGACGAAGAGCTCGGCGATCTGCTCGGGCGGGCGCAGGCTCTGCGGGTCTTCGCCCGGGAATGCCGAGGCGCGCATCATGGTGCGGATCGGCCCCGGCGAGAGCAGGTTGGCCTTCACGTTGGTCTTGGTGATCTCGGCCGCGTAGGTGCGCACCAGGGCTTCCAGGGCGGCCTTGGAGACGGCGTAGGGCCCCCAGTAGGCCTTCGTGCCGCTGGAGGCGCCGGAGGTGACGAAGATCGCCCGACCGGCGTCGGAGAGGCGCAGCAGCGGGTCGAGGCTGCGGATCAGGCGGAAGTTGGCGGTCACGTTCACGTCCATGACCTCCTGCCAGATGTCCGGCGGGATATGGCCGACCGGGGTCAGCGGGCCGAGCAGGCCGGCGTTGCCGACCAGGATGTCCAGCTTGCCGTAGCGCTCGTTCAGGGAAGCGCCCAGGCGGTCGAGGCCGTCGAAGTCGCGCAGGTCGTGGGGCACCAGGACCGGCTGCTTGCCGCCCGCGGCGCGGATCTCGTCGTCCAGCTCCTCCAGGCCGCCCACCGTGCGGGCGATGAGGAGGAGCTGCGCGCCCTCGGCGGCGAAGCGCTTGGCCACGGCGGCGCCGATGCCGCGCGAGGCCCCGGTGATGACGGCGATGCGGCCGTCCAGGCGGCCAGTTCCTTCGGACATTAAGCTTTCAACTCCTTGGGACGGCGGCGCAGGACACGCCGCGAACCGAAGATCAAGACGAGGCCGGCCAGCACGCCGCAGCCGGCGTAAACCAGGCCCTCCGGCGTCAGCGGCAGGGCCGGGTTGAAGTCGCCGAGCGTGGCCTCGACCAGGCCGCTGTTCCAATGCTCGGCGAAGGTGAAGGGCCGCTGCAGCACGGGGGCGTCGCGCAGGGCGGCGTAGGCGGCCTCCATGCGGTCGAGCTGGAAGATGCTCTCCGACATGCGCGCGCCTTCCAGGCTGTGCGGCGCGCTGTCCAGAAAGTCGGCGATGTAGTCCTCCACCGACAGCCCCTTGGCGGCGGCGTCCTCGCGGATCTCTTCGGCGCGCAGGCGGGCCTGGTCGATGCGTCCGCCGAGGCGCTGCACGTAGTGGGCATAGTACTCGGGGAACTGCGAGAAGGCCGCACCGCCGGTGGCGGCGCCGAGGCTGTAGAAAAAGCGGGCGAACATCCGGGCGGGGGCCGCGCTGCCCTCAGGCGCGCTCGGCGAGCAGCGACAGCTGCGCCGGCTGGTCGCGGCGTCCTTCGAAGTCCGTCAGGCGGATCGGGTAGTCGCCGGTGAAGCAGGCATCGCAGTACCGGGGGGCATCGGGATCGCGGCCGTTCTCGCCCATCGCGCGGTACAGGCCGTCGATGGAGATGAAGGCCAGGGAGTCGACGCCGATGTGTTTGGCCATGGCTTCTACGTCCATGGAGGAGGCGAGCAGCTCGCTGCGCTCCGGCGTGTCGATGCCGTAGAAGCAGGAGTTGGTGGTCGGCGGCGCGGCGATACGCATGTGCACCTCCTTGGCGCCGGCGGCGCGCACCATCTCGACGATCTTGATGGAGGTGGTGCCGCGCACGATGGAATCGTCGACCAGGATGACGCGCTTGCCTTCGATGTAATGGCGATTGGCGTTGTGCTTCAGCTTGACGCCCAGATTGCGGATCTGCTGGCCCGGCTCGATGAAGGTGCGCCCGACGTAGTGGTTGCGGATGATCCCCAGCTCGAAGGGAATGCCCGAGCGCTCCGAATAGCCGATGGCGCCGGGCACGCCGGAGTCCGGCACCGGAATCACCACGTCGGCGTCGATGCCGCTTTCCTCGGACAGCACCGCGCCGATGCGCTTGCGGGTCTCGTAGATGCTGATCCCCTCCATCATGGAATCAGGCCGCGCGAAGTAGATGTACTCGAAGATGCAGGGCCGGCGCGGGGCGGGCGGGAAGGGGCGCAGTGAATGGACGCCGGACTCGTCCAGCACCACCATTTCGCCGGCTTCCACGTCGCGCACGAAGTCGGCGCCGATGATGTCGAGGGCGCAGCTCTCCGAGGTCACCACGTGGGCATCGCCCAGCTTGCCCAGCACCAGCGGGCGCACGCCCAGGGGATCGCGCACCGCGAAGATGCAGCTCTTGGACAGGGCGACCAGCGAATAGGCGCCCTCGATCTGGCGCAGCGCCGCGATGATGCGGTCGATCAGGCTGCCCGCCTCCGAGGTCGCGATGAGGTGCAGGATGGTTTCCGTGTCGGTGGTCGACTGGAAGATGGCGCCCTGGTTTACCAGCTGGCGGCGCAGGTGGCGCGCATTTGTCAGGTTGCCGTTGTGGGCCAGGGCGAAGCCGCCCATCGAAAGGTCTGCGAACAGCGGCTGCACGTTGCGCAGCGCCGTCTCGCCGGTCGTCGAATAGCGGTTGTGGCCGATCGCGGCGTGGCCGGCCAGGCGGGACATGACCTCCTCCGAAGAGAAGATGTCGCCGACGTGGCCGAGGTCGCGGTGGGCGTTGAAGTGCTCGCCGTCGTAGGCAACGATCCCGGCGGCTTCCTGACCGCGGTGCTGCAGGGCGTGCAGGCCGAGGGCGGCCAGGGCGGCGGAATCCGCGTTGCCGAAGATCCCGAAGACGCCGCATTCCTCGTGGAACTTGTCGTCGTCCAGAGGAGCCAGAGGATTGGTCGTGATCACTGCGTGGTCTCTCCCGGCGCGGTTTCGTCCGTTATAAGGCCTTCGATGGCCTTTTCGATCTCGTCGCGCATGCCCTCGTTATACGTGGGCTGCTCCTCCTCTGCATCGGATTTCCGCAAAGGGGAGACGAGCTGTTGATAGGTCTGTTCGGCGCGGCGCACTTCCTCGGCGCGGCGCCGGGCGTCTTCGGCGGCCTGATCGCCGCGCTCCAGCAGTTCGGCCGGCACCAGGGTGAGCAGCATATCGGCGCCGCGTTCGACCAGAGGGCGCGACCTGGCCTGCTCGATCCAGCCGGGACGCTCGTCCTCGGTGATCATGTAGTCGAGCGCCAGCCAGGCCAGCACCACGATGACCGCCCCGCGCGCGAAGCCGAAGAGCAGGCCGAGGGAGCGGTCGAGCGCGCCGAGGCTGCTCTGCTGGATGCGGTTCGAGAAGATGCGGGTCAGCACCGAAAACAGCACCAGGGTCACTAGAAAGAGGCCGACGCCGGTCAGCAGGCTGGCGATGAACTCCACGGTGATGACGCCCAGCACCATGGGCTGCACGATGGGGTAGGCATAGAGGGTGACGAAGGCGGCGCCGATCCACGAGCCCACGGCCAGCACCTCGTGCACGAAGCCGCGCACGAAAGCGAAGATCCCTGACACCACCAGGATGATGATGACGATGAGGTCCGCCAGATTGATTGGCAAGCTGTCCATGGCGCTCCGCTGCGCTCGATTAACTCTGGTAGGCCGACTTGGTGGCCTGGGCTGTCTGGGCGGCCTGGGGGCCTCGCGGCGTCCGGGCGCCGTCCTCCGGCGCCGCCAGGCGCACCACCAGGTCCTGCAGGTGGGCAATTTCCTCGACGGCAAGACTCTGTCCGTCGCCGGTTCTTCCACCTGCCTTGTTCTTTGCCTGTTTGCGGCGCGGGGCGATCCAGGCGCGGGTGAAACCCAGTTTCTCCGCCTCTTTGAGGCGCAATTCCACCTGACTGACCGGGCGAATCTCGCCGGAAAGGCCGATTTCGCCGAAGATGACCGTCTGTTCCGGCACTTCCTGTCCCGTCGCCGCCGATACCAGGGCCGCCGCAACGGCCAAGTCCGCCGCCGGCTCCCCGATCCTGAGGCCGCCGGCAACGTTCAAATATACCTCTTGGCCGGCTAACGCCAGCCCGCATCGCGCCTCCAGCACGGCCAGGACCATGGCCAGGCGCCCGGAATCCCAGCCGACCACGGCGCGCCGCGGAGTCGCCAAGGGAGAGGTGGAGACGAGGGCCTGAATTTCAACCAGCAGAGGGCGGGTGCCTTCCAGCCCGGCGAAGACCGCGGCCCCGGCGATATTGCCGCGCCGTTCGGCCAGGAAGAGGGCGGAGGGGTTGGCGACCTCCGAGAGTCCTTCGTCGGTCATCTCGAAGACGCCGATCTCGTCGGTCGGGCCGAAGCGGTTCTTCACGGCCCGCAGGATGCGGAAGTGGTGGCCGCGGTCGCCCTCGAAGGTCAGCACGGTGTCGACCATGTGCTCCAGCACCTTGGGCCCGGCGATGGTGCCTTCCTTGGTGACGTGGCCGACCAGCAGCAGGGCGAAGCCGCGCTTCTTGGCCAGGCGGATCAGTTCCTGGGCGGCGGCGCGGACCTGGGAGACCGTGCCGGGGGCCGACTCCAGGCTGTCGATGTAGAGGGTCTGGACCGAATCGACGATCACCACGGCGGGGCCGTCCGCTTGGTCGAGGCTGGCCACCATGTCGCGCACCGAGGTGGCGGAGGCGAGCTGCACCGGCGCCTGGGCCAGGCCCATGCGGCGCGCGCGCAGGCGCACCTGATCGATGGACTCCTCGCCGGAGATGTAGGCGCAGTCGGCGCCTTTCGCCGCCATGCGGGCGGCCACCTGCAGCAGCAGGGTCGATTTGCCGATGCCGGGGTCGCCGGCTACCAGCACCGCCGAGCCGGGCACCAGGCCGCCGCCGGTGACACGGTCGAACTCGGCGATCTCGCAGATCAGGCGCGGGCGCGGCTGGCTTTCGCTCTGCAGGTCGACGAAGCGGATCTTGCCGCCGCCCTTGCCGCTGCCCGACAGGCCGCCCCCTGAAAGGCCCCCGGGCGCGCGCTGCACGGTTTCCTCGACCAGCGAGTTCCAGGCGCCGCAGCCCTCGCAGCGCCCGGCCCACTTGGCCGCGACCGCGCCGCAGTCCTGGCAGACGTATTGTGAACGGGGCTTCGCCATTCAGCGACATCCTCCGATAAGGTGGCGCCCGTCAGAAATCAAAGGGCGCGCACTTCCATCTTGATCGGGCCCTCGGCGCGCCCGTTGATGAACTGGTCGACGTAAGGGTTGCCGGACTCGTCGATCGTCGCCGTTTCGCCGACCCAGATGATCTTGCCGTGATACAGCATGGCCACCCGGTCGGAGATGCGCCGCGCGCTCGCCATGTCATGGGTGATCGAGAGGCCGGTGGCGCCGAGCTGTTTCACGCAGTCGACGATCAGGCGGTCGATGACGTCGCCCATGATCGGGTCCAGGCCGGTGGTCGGCTCGTCGAAGAAGATGATCTCCGGTTCCGTGGCGATGGCGCGGGCCAGGCCGACGCGCTTGCGCATGCCGCCGGAAAGCTCCGCTGGCATGAGCCTGGCCACGTCCTCGTTGAGGCCGACGGCGGCGAGCTTCTCCAAGGCGATCCCCTGCGCATCGCTGCGCGCCATGCGCCGGCCCTGGATCAGGCCGAAGGCGACGTTCTCCCACACCGTCAGGGAGTCGAAGAGGGCGGCGTTCTGGAACAGCATGCCGAACTTGCGCCGCACCCGGTCGAGGTCGTCACCGTAGAGGCCGACCACTTCCTCGCCGTCCACCTTGATGGAGCCGGCTTCGGGGTGCAGCAGGCCGAGAATGCACTTCAGCAGGACCGACTTGCCGCTGCCCGAGCCGCCGATCACCAGCATCGATTCCCCCGGCTGGATGTCGAGGTCGATGCCGCCGAGCACGACCTTGTCGCCGAAGACCTTGGTCAGGCCGCGGATCTCGATTTTCGGCGTACCCTTAGCGGCCGCTTCGCTGTCGGGCGCGCCGGCGGCGGCGGTGCCTGAGGGGGCGGTGCCGGAGGGGGCCGGGGCTTCGGGCATATCGTTCATCGGGCGAAGAACAGTTCGGTGATGAAGTAGTTGAAGCTGAGGATCAGGATCGAGGCCGACACCACGGCATTGGTCGTGGCCGCGCCGACACCCTGGGCGCCGCCACGCGAGTTGTAGCCGTGGTAGCAGCCCATCAGGGTCACCAGGAAGCCGAAGACCGCGGCCTTCACCAGGCCGGAGACCACGTCCTGGACTTCAATGAAGTCCCAGGTGTTCTGCAGGTAGGCCGCCGGGTTGAAGCCCAGCTTCTGGGTCGAGACGATGTAGCCGCCGAAGACGCCGATGATGTCGGCGATGAGCACCAGGATCGGCAGCATGGTGAGGCCGGCGATGAGGCGCGGGGCGATCAGGTACTTGAAGGGATTGGTCGCCAGCGTGTCGAGAGCGTCGATCTGCTCGGTGACCCGCATGGTGCCGATCTCCGCGGCCATGGAGGCGCCGACGCGCCCGGCGACCATGAGGCCGGCGAGCACGGGGCCGAGTTCGCGGGTGATGGAGACAACCACCACGTTGGGGATGGCGCTCTCCGCCGAGAAGCGCGCGAAGCCGGTGTAGCTCTGCAGCGCCAGCACCATGCCGGTGAAGATCGCGGTGAGGCCGACCACCGGCAGGGAGTAGTAGCCGATCTCGATCATCTGGCGCAGCACCAGGCGCGGATAGAAGGGCGGCCGCAGGCAGTGCGACAGCGACATGACCGTGAAAAGCGACAACCGGCCGGTAGCTTCCAGGAAAACCAGAAAGGTACGGCCGATCGGCTGGAGAATCGGCATCAATGGCTAATCCAAATAGACCCGGTGATAACGGGCACCGAGGGAGGTCAGGATCTCGTAGCCGATGGTCCCGGCTTCCTGCGCCAGGGCATCGACGTCCTGCTCGGTATTGAGCAGTTCCGCCCAGAGGCCGGGCCGCACCGCGTCGGGGGCGAGTCCGGTCACATCCAGCGCAAGCAAATCCATGGAGACTCGTCCAACCACAGGAACCCGATGACCGGCGACCCAGGCATGCCCGCGATTGGAAATCGACCGGAGGTAGCCATCGGCATAGCCGGCGGCAACGGTCGCGATTCGGGCCGGCCCCGCGGCGCGGTGCGTCGCACCATAGCCAACGGTCTGAGGGGCGTCAATCTGCCGGATTTGCAGGATTTTCGCCTGCAAACGGACCACAGGTTGCATCGGATTCGGGGCCCCGGGCGTGGGGTTCACCCCGTAGAGCGCCACCCCCGGGCGGCCCAGGTCGAAGTGATAGTCGCGGCCGAGGAAGATGCCGGAGGAATTGCAGAAGGAGACCGGCGCCCGGGGCAGGGCGGTCAGCGCCGCCTTCAGGGCGGCGAGTTGCGCGGCGTTCATCGGGTCTTCGGGCGTATCGGCGCAGGCCAGGTGGCTGAGGATGCAAGTGGGGAGGACCCCCTCCAGGCGCTCGGGCGCCGCGCGCAGGCGCTCCACCTCGTCCGGCGGCAGGCCAAGCCGGCACATGCCGCTGTCCAGATGGACGGCCGCGGGCAGGGCGGTCCCGCGGGCACGGGCCAGCTTGCCCCAGGCCTCGATCTCGCCCAGCGAGTTGAGCACCGGCAGGATGTTGTTGTCGACGTAGTCCGCTTCGGCGCCGGGCATGAGGCCGTTCAGCACGTAGAGCGACACGGCCGGGTGGCAGCGGTCGAGCAGGGGGCGCAGCTTCAGCGCCTCGTCGAGCTGGGCGACGAAGATGCTGCGGGCGCCCGCCTTGACCAGCACCGGCGCCACGCGCTCGGCCCCCAGGCCGTAGCCGTCGGCCTTCACCACCGCCGCCACGGCCTTTTCCAGGAAGGCGGCCTTGAGGCGCCGGTAATTCTCCGCAATGGCGGAGAGGTCGATGGTCAGCACACCTGCGGCGCGAGGCGGCACCTCTGAAAGGGCCCGGGCCAGCGCCGGCTCAGTAGTGGTCGGGAAGGTGGTCATCGGCGACCAGGTCGCTGAAGCGCGTGGTGTCTCCGTCGAAGGCGAACTCGCGCGAGCCGATCGGGCCGTGACGCTGCTTGGCGATGATGATCTCGGCCTTGCCGTAGGCGCG
This sequence comes from Kiloniellaceae bacterium, assembly GCA_048268885.1. Classification (GTDB taxonomy): domain Bacteria; phylum Pseudomonadota; class Alphaproteobacteria; order Kiloniellales; family Kiloniellaceae; genus Pelagibius. The sequence goes on from JBLWUP010000007.1 coordinate 20,108, forward strand.
CTCGCAGCGCGCCTTCCAGTTCTCGAGGCGTTCGTGGAACTTGTTGTCGTCCTCGCCGTCGCGCTGCGTCGGCTCGGCGCGCTCGGCGTAGTACTGCTCGCGGTAAATGAACATGACCACGTCGGCGTCCTGCTCGATCGAGCCCGATTCACGCAGGTCGGCGAGCTGGGGATGCTTGTCCTCGCGCTGCTCGACGGCACGCGAGAGCTGGGACAGGGCGATGACCGGCACGTCCAGATCCTTGGCCAGGGCCTTCAGGCCGCGGGTGATCTCGGAGACTTCCTGCACGCGGTTGTCGCTGCGCTTGCCCGCCGGCGGCTGCATGAGCTGCAGGTAGTCGATCACGATCATGCTGAGGCCGTGCTGGCGCTTCAGGCGCCGCGCGCGGGTGCGCACCTGGCTGACCGAGAGCGCCGGGGTGTCGTCGACGAAGAGCGGCAGCTCGAAGAGCTGGCGGCTGGCCTCGAAGATCAGGTCGAATTCCTCGTCGCGGATATCGCCGCGGCGCATGGAATCGGAGCGCACGCCGGTGCGTTCCGCGATGATGCGCGAGGCGAGCTGTTCGGCGGACATTTCCAGGGAGAAGAAGGCGACCGGCTGGCGGTGCTCGATGGGGTTGCCCTCGGCGTCCCTTTCCATCCGCGTATCCTCGGCCACGTTGAAGGCGATGTTGGTGGCCAGCGCCGTCTTGCCCATGGAGGGGCGGGCGGCAAGGATGATGAGGTCGGAAGGGTGGAAGCCGCCGAGCAGCTTGTCGAGGTCGTTCAGACCCGAGGCCACGCCCGCCAGGCCGTCGCGCTTCATGGCCGCCTCGGCCATGTGCAGCGATTCCAGGACCGCGGACTTGAAGGGGGTGAGGCCGCCTTCGGTCTCGCCGATCTCCGCCAGCTTGTAGAGCTTGTCTTCAGAGACGGCGATCTGCTGGCTGGCGTCGATGTCCAGGTCGAAGTCGAAAGCGTCGTTGACCATATCCTCGCCGAGATTGATCAACTGGCGGCGCAGATAGAGGTCATGGATCGTCTTGCCGTAGTCGACGGCGTTGATGATGGTGACGTAGCTGGACTGCAGCTGCGCCAGGTACTGCGCGCCGCCGACCTCGGCCAGGGCGCTTTCCTGCTCGAAGAGGTTCTTCAGCTGAATCGCGTTGGCGACCTGGCCGCGTTCGATCAGCTTGCCGCAGGCCTCGAAGATGCGCGCGTGCACGCCGTCGGCGAAGTGCTCGGCCCGCAGGAAGTCGGAGACCTTTTCGTAGGCCGCGTTGTTGGCGAGGATGGCGCCCAGCAGCGCCTGTTCCGCCTCGTCGTTGGCCGGCGGCAGGCGCAGATGGTCTTCGCCCGCGAGCGAGTCGTGCAGATGCGTCAAGGTCGGCTGTGTCGATTCCATGGCCATACCGATTTGCAGATGGCCGATCACAATAACAGAACGCCGCGACAGGCAAACAACTCACACCACTGGCGACGGTGTGGGTTAGTGGAACAACGGGGATAAGAACGTCGAGTGCGCGCTTGACAGAAAAGGGAAAAGCAAAACGGCGGCCCCCTTTTCGGAAGCCGCCGTTCTGTTCTCAGGCGCTGAGACTTTGCAGGGGATCAGGCCTGCTTGGTCTCCTCGCTGTCGGAGTCGCCGGCCGACTCGGCCGCTTCCCCGGTGCTCTCGCCTTCGGCCGTTTCGTCGGCCTCTTCATGCTCGACGGCCTCGACCACCGCTTCGATCTCCGCCTCGGCGGCCTCTTCGGCCTGGCGCATATCTTCGGCAGTGACGACGCGGCCGCTTTCCAGCTGGGCCTCGGCCTCTTCCGCGGAACGCGCGACGTTGGCGGTCACGGTCACGATGACCTCGGGGTGCAGCTGCACACGAACCGGGTGCAGGCCCAGGGTCTTGATGACCGCGCCGAGGTCGATCTGGCGGCGGGCCACGGTGACGCCCGCAGCCGTCACGGCTTCGGCGACGTCGCGGCTGTTCACCGAACCGTAGAGCTGTCCGCTCTCGCCGGCCTGGCGGATCACGGTGACGGTCAGACCTTCGAGGTCCGTCGACACACGCTCCGCTTCCTCGCGGCGCTTCAGATTCTCGGCCTCGAGCTGGGTCCGCTCCTGCTCGAAGCGGGCCATGTTGCCCTTGGTCGCCCGCAAGGCCTTCTTCTGCGGCAAGAGGTAGTTGCGCGCAAAGCCCGGCTTGACCGACACGACGTCGCCCATCTGCCCGAGCTTCTCAATGCGCTCCATCAGGATCACTTCCATTTTGCTGATCTCCTGGCTTTGCCGCTTACTTGACGACGTAAGGCAGCAGGGCAAGGAAGCGCGCCCGCTTGATGGCGCGCGCCAGCTCACGCTGCTTTTTGGACGACACCGCGGTGATGCGGCTCGGCACGATCTTGCCGCGCTCCGAAACGAAGCGCTGCAGCAGACGCGTGTCCTTGTAGTCGATCTTCGGCGCCTTGGGCCCGGAGAAGGGGCAGCTCTTGCGGCGGCGGAAGAACGGACGGCGGCCACCGCCGCCACTGACGACTTTTACGGTCATTCTGCAGCTCCTTCACTGGCAGGGGCGCTGGCTGCCGGCGCTGCGGCGGCACCTTCGCTGTCGCGGGGCGGGCGGGGGCCACGGGGACCATCACCCCTGGGGCCATCGCCGCGGGGACCATCGCCCCGGGGGCCGTCACCGCCGAAGCGGCCGCCGCCACGGCGGTCGCCGCGCGGGCCGCGGTCATCGCGGCTGTTGCGCTGCTGCAGAACGATGGAGGGGCCTTCCTCCAGCTCCTCCGTCCGCACCGTCAGGTAACGGATGACGTCGTCGCTGAGGCGCATGTTGCGCTCCATCTCGTGCAGCGCCGCCGCCGGGGCGTCGATACGCAGCATCACGTAGTGACCCTTGCGGTTCTTCTTGATCCGATAGGTCAGGGTGCGCAGACCCCAATGCTCGGAACCCGCAACGCGGCCGCCATTGTCTTCGAGGATTTTGGTGAAGTCCGCGACCAGGCTTTCGACCTGGGACGCAGAGACGTCCTGGCGTGCAATGAGCACGCACTCATAAAATGCCATGGTGTACTCCCTCTGGCTGTTCACAGACCGGCGCTGGTCGAAGCCGAGCCGCCCGGCCCTAGCCGGCCCACTCACGGGATCCCGGCAAGGAGTGCTCCGTCGCCCCAAAAGGGCGCGAAGCCGCGGGACTATACACTTTGTGACCCAGCGTGCAAGCGCCAACGAAAGGGGACCGCGGGCGCGCCGGCGGCCGCCCCGCCGCGGCCGCCGCGGTCCCGGTATTTACCTTCGCAATCCGCTGATTTCCGCCGTTTGACCGCCGATCCGGCTTGACAGGCTAGGCTGTGTGGCTATGTCTGGGCGGCATTTCGTTCGCTGTCTTTCCATTTGTCGCGGAGTCGCCGTCCATGAGCCTGGCGTTTGTGTTTCCGGGACAGGGGTCCCAGGCCGTCGGGATGGGCCAGGCCTTGGCCGAAGCCTTTCCGGTTGCCCGGCACACCTTTGAAGAAGTCGACGACGCCCTGGGCCAGAGGCTGTCGCGCCTCATGGCGGAGGGCCCGGAAGAGGAGCTGCGGCTCACCGAGAACGCCCAGCCGGCCCTGATGGCGGTGAGCCTGGCGGTGGTCCGGGTGCTGGAGAGCGAAGGCAACCTGCGCCTCGCCGACAGGGCCGCCTACGTGGCCGGTCACTCCTTGGGAGAATATTCCGCTCTGGCGGCGGCCGGCAGCCTGGAGCTGGGCGATGCCGCCCGCCTGCTGCGCCGCCGCGGCCAGGCCATGCAGCAGGCCGTGCCGGTCGGCGAGGGCGCCATGGCGGCCGTGCTGGGGCTCGACCTGGAGGCCGCCCAGGAAGTGGCGGCGGAAGCCGCGGGAGACGAGGTCTGCTCGGCGGCCAACGACAACGCGCCGGGCCAGGTGGTGCTGAGCGGCCACACGGCCGCGGTCGAGCGCGCCATCGAAATCGCGCAGGCCAAAGGTGCCAAGCGGGCGATCCTGCTGCCGGTCAGCGCGCCTTTCCATTGCAGCCTCATGGCCCCGGCGGCCGACGTGATGGCCGAGGCCCTGGCGGAGGTCGCCCTGCGGATGCCGTCGGTGCCCCTGGTGGCCAATGTCACCGCGAGCCACCTGAGCGACCCGGAGGAGATCCGCCGCAAGCTGGTGGAGCAGGTGACGGGCATGGTCCGCTGGCGCGAGAGCGTGGCCTATATGGCCGGCCAGGGCGTTGAGAAGGTGGTGGAGCTGGGCGCCGGCAAGGTGCTGAGCGGCCTCACCAAGCGTATCGACCGCTCCCTGACCGCGCTGTCGGTGGAGACGCCTGAGCAAGCGGAAGCCGCCCTGGCGCAGATCTAGCCGCCGGGGCCCGTAAAATGTCCCTACGAACGTTGGGGACAGCTTGAAGTTCTATCGTCGTGGAGACGTCTTGATGTTTGATTTGACTGGAAAGATCGCCCTGGTGACCGGCGCCTCCGGGGGTATCGGCGGGGCCATAGCGCGCCGCCTGCACGGGCAGGGCGCCACGGTGGTGCTGAGCGGCACCCGCGCCGAGGCGCTGGAGGCCGTGGCCGGAGACCTCGGCGAGCGCACCCACGTCATGACCTGCAATCTGGGGGATCCGTCCGAGGCGGATGCCCTGGTCGGACGGGTCGAGGCCGAGGCGGGTCAGCTCGATATCCTGGTCAACAACGCGGGCCTGACCCGCGACGGCCTGGCCATGCGCATGAAGGACGAGGACTGGCAGCAGGTCCTCGACGTGAATTTGACGGCGGCCTTTCGCCTGTCGCGCGCCAGCCTGAAGGGCATGATGAAGCGGCGCTGGGGCCGCATCATCGCCATCAGCTCCATCGTCGGCGCGACGGGGAATCCGGGCCAGGCCAACTACGCGGCCTCCAAAGCCGGCCTGATCGGCATGAGCAAGTCGCTGGCTCAGGAAGTGGCGACTCGCGGCATCACCGTGAACTGTGTTGCGCCGGGCATGATCGGAACCGCGATGACCGATGTGCTGAACGAACAGCAGCGCGCCCGCATGCTCGCGGTCATCCCGATGCAACGTCTTGGAAATTCTGACGAAATCGCTTCAGCCGTGGTCTACCTGGCGAGCGATGAGGCCGCCTACGTGACGGGCCAAACCTTGCATGTAAATGGTGGAATGGCCATGATATGAGCCCTGCCGGGGGACTCACTCTAACAATGCGTCTGTAGGGCGTTGGCAAACCTTTAAGAACTGTGATATGAGGCGGCGCCTTGCGCAGAGGCAGGGTGGCCATCCGTTGTGACGGCAACAGCTTGCCGCCAAGAAGCACCAAAGAACCTGAGGGCTAATTCTAATGAGCAACGACATCGCCGAGCGCGTGAAGAAGATCGTCGTCGAACATCTGGGCGTCGATGATGCAAAAGTTACCGAGACTGCAAGCTTCATTGATGACCTGGGCGCCGACAGCCTGGACACCGTTGAGCTGGTCATGGCTTTTGAGGAAGAGTTCGGCTGCGAAATTCCCGATGACGCGGCGGAAAAGATTGTCACCGTCAAGGATGCGATCGACTTCATCAAGGAACACTCCTGAGCTGTCGGCGATGGCGGCAGCGGCGTCCTAGGCGCGAGCTGTCGCTTAACCGCATCGCCGCACGAAGGTCGATTGCCGTATGAGACGCGTTGTCGTTACAGGATTGGGATTGGTAACACCGCTGGGAAGCGGTGTTAGCCATGTTTGGGATCGCCTTATCAATGGCCAGTCCGGCCTGCGTGGCATCCAGAACTTCGATGTTTCCGACCTGCCGGCGAAGATCGCCGGCCAGGTTCCCCTGGGCGACAGCTCCGGAGGGCTGTTCAACGCGGACGACTATGTCGAACCGAAAGATCAGCGCAAACTCGACCGCTTCATCATCTTCGGCATGGCCGCCGCGCAGCAGGCGATCGAGGATGCCGGCTGGAAGCCCGAGGCCGACGAGGACCAGTGGCGCACCGGCGTGATGATCGGCTCCGGCATCGGTGGTCTGGAGACCATTTTCCATGGCTCCATCACCGTGCACGAAAAAGGGCCGCGGCGTCTGTCGCCCTTCTTCATTCCCGCGGCGCTGATCAATCTCGTCTCCGGCCAGGTTTCCATACGCTACGGCTTCAAGGGACCGAACCACTCCGTGGTCACGGCCTGTTCGACCGGCGCGCATGCCATCGGTGATGCCGCCCGTCTGATCATGCTGGACGATGCGGACGTCATGGTCGCCGGCGGCGCGGAGGCGGCGGTCTGCCGTCTCGGCATTGCCGGTTTCTCCGCCTCACGCGCGCTGTCGACCAAGTTCAACGACACGCCGGAACGCGGGTCGCGGCCCTGGGACGAAGACCGTGACGGCTTCGTCATGGGCGAGGGCGCGGGCGTGGTGGTGCTCGAAGAGTTGGAGCACGCCAAGGCGCGGGGCGCGACGATCTATGCCGAGGTGGTCGGCTACGGCCTGTCCGGCGACGCGCATCACATCACGGCGCCGCCCGAAGACGGCAACGGCGGCTTCCGGGCCATGCAGGCGGCGCTGAAGCGTGCCGGCATGGAACCTGGCGACATCGACTACATCAACGCCCACGGCACTTCGACGCCGCTGGGCGACGAGATCGAGGTCGGGGCGGTCAAGCGCCTCTTCGGCGACGCGGTGAAGGATCTCTCGATGTCCTCCACCAAGTCGGCGATCGGCCACCTGCTGGGCGCCGCCGGTGCGGTCGAGGCGATCTTCTCGATCCTGGCGATCCGCCACAACGTGGTGCCGCCGACCCTCAATCTCGACAATCCCTCGCCCGCCTGCGCGAATGTCGACCTGACGCCTCATACGGCCAAGGAGCGTCCGGTGCGCCGTGCGCTTTCCAATTCCTTCGGCTTCGGCGGCACCAATGCCAGTGTCGTCCTGGCAGAATACCAGTAGCGGATACCGGTGATGCGGCGGCTGGGCGGTATCGCCGTTGCTGTCGTGATTCTGCTGGCGCTCGCCGCCGGCGCCGCCTGGGTCTATCTGCAGCAGCAGTTCGAGGGCCCGGGCCCGCTCGCTGAGGAAACCGTCGTCATCGTGCCGCGCGGCGCCGGCCTGGTCACCATCGCCGGTGACCTGGCCGAGGCGGGCGTCGTTTCCGATCCCGACATCTTCGCGCTCGCCGTGCGTCTCTTCGCCGATGCCACGGCGCTGAAGGCCGGCGAGTACGCCTTTGCCCCCGGCAGTTCCATGCAGGAGGTCGCCGCGCTGATCGCCAGCGGCCGCACGGTGGTGCACCGGCTGACGGTGCCCGAGGGCCTGACCAGCGTGGAGATCGTCGCGCTGCTGCAAGACGCGGAGGCCCTGGACGGCGAGATCGGCGAGGTGCCGCCGGACGGCGCGCTGCTGCCGGAGACCTATCACTTCCACCGCGGCGACGCGCGGGCCGACGTGTTGGCGCGCATGCGCCAGTCGATGACCGAGGCCCTGGCGGAAATCTGGGACAGGCGGACCGAGAACCTGCCGCTGCAGAGCCCGGAGGAAGCCGTCATTCTGGCCTCCATCGTCGAGAAGGAGACCGGCGTGGACGGCGAGCGGGCGCTGGTGGCCGGGGTCTTCGTGAACCGGCTGAAGAAGGGCATGCCGCTGCAGTCGGATCCCACCGTGGTCTACGGCATCACCGAGGGCAAGGCCCCCTTGGGACGCTCCCTCACGCGCAAGGACCTGGCTCAGCCAACGCCCTACAACACCTACCAGATCAACGGATTGCCGCCGGCACCCATCGCCAATCCGGGGCGCGCGGCCCTGGAAGCGGCGGTCAATCCGACGGCGACCAAATACCTCTACTTCGTCGCCGCCGGCGACGGCGGCCATGCCTTCGCCACGACCCTGGCCGAGCACAACCGCAACGTCGCCAAGTGGCGCAAGCACCTGCGCAGCCTGAAAAAGCAGACCAACTAGCGGTTCACTCCCCGGCGCCGGCTTTCTCCGGGCCGGCGGGTTTCTCCGGCAGGCGCCGCAGCAGCGGGTCGGTCCAGGCCGGCGGCAGCAGGGACAGCAGCCAGACCACCGCGAAAAGCCGGCGCGGGAAGACGATGCGCGCCTTGTCGGCGGCCAGGCCGCGGCGGATGACGCGCGCGGCCTTCCCGGCCTCCATCAGGAAAGGCATGGGAAAGTCGTTCACCGCGGTCATGCGGCTCTTCACGTAGCCCGGACAGATCACCGAAACCCGCTGCCCCTGGGCGTGGACCATGCCGCGCAGGGCCTCGCCCCAGACCCGCACCGCGGCCTTGGAGGCGCAGTAGGCCGGGGCCCCGGGAAAGCCGCGGAAGGCGGCCAGCGAGGACATGATGGCAACCTGGCCGCGGCCGCGCGGCCGCATCAGTTCGGCGGCGGCCAGGGCCGTGTTCACGACGCCGTCGAGGTTGACCGCCAGGATGTCGCGGGTCTGCGCGGCGGTCTCGCCGAAGGTGCCGGTGCCGGCGGAGACGCCGGCGTTGGCGATGACGAGATCCAGGGGGTGGCTGCGGTCCAGCTCCGCCAGCCAGCCGGCCAGGGCCTCGCGGTCGCGCACGTCGAGGACGGCGGTGGCGACCTCGGCGCCGGCGCTGCGGCAGCGCCCGGCGACCTCGGCCAGGCGTTCGGCGTTGCGCCCGGTGAGGGCGAGAAAGACGCCCGGCGCCGCGTAGTCGAGCGCCAGGGCCTCCCCGATGCCGCTGGATCCCCCGGTGATGACGATGGATTTCGGGTGCTTCATGGTTCTCCCTGGCTTCCGGCGCTTGTCGCCTCGTGCGCGTGGCCTGGCGTGACTCGGGTTGTTGTCGCTGGGGCGGCCCAGTATATAGGGGCACCGCCCCCGTGGGGCAGGGGAAGCAAACACAAGATCGTGGGGCCAGGGTGACGGACGCCAGCAAAGCGGTGCACAGCATGACCGGGTTCGCCCGCCGTGACGGCGGCGACGAGGCGGCGTCCTGGACCTGGGAAGTCAAAAGCGTCAACGGCCGCAGCCTCGACGTGCGGGCGCGTCTGCCGCAGGGCTACGAGAGCCTCGATCCGGCGGTGCGCAGCACCGTGACCGCCGCCTGCGTCCGCGGCAATGTCCAGGTGAACCTCAGCCTGAAGCGCGGCAGCGCGCCGCTGCAACTGCAGGTCAACGAGGCGCTGCTGCAGCAGGTTCTCGATCTCATGTCCAACCTGGGGGCCCGGACCGGGGCGGCGCCGCCGCGCCTGGATGGCATCCTCAGCCTGCGCGGCATCCTGGAAGCCGTCGAGGAGGAGGAATCGCCGGAGCGCCAGGAAGCGCGCATGGCGGCCCTGCAGAGCGACCTGGAAGCGGTGCTGGCGGCCCTGGTCGCTATGCGTGCGGCGGAAGGCGCCCGGCTGGAGGAGTTGGCGCGCGGCCACATCGACGAGATCGAGCGTCTGTCGCAGGCGGCGCGGAGCTGTGCGGCGACCCAGCCCGAGACCCTGCGCCAGCGCTTCGAGGAGCAGCTGGCGCTTCTGCTGGACGAAAACACCGGGGTTTCCGAAGACCGCTTGGCGCAGGAGCTGGCGGTCCTGGCCGGCAAGGCCGACGTCCGCGAGGAGCTGGACCGGCTTGCCGCCCATGTCGAGGCGGCCCGCGAGCTGCTCGACAAGTCCGGCGCCATCGGTCGCAAGCTCGACTTCCTCTGCCAGGAGTTCAACCGCGAAGCCAACACCCTGTGCTCGAAGTCGGCGGATGTCGAACTGACGCGCATCGGTCTCGACCTCAAGTCGTCGATCGAGCAGCTGCGCGAGCAGATCCAGAACATCGAGTAGCGGCATGGTGGACACCGAGATCAAGCGCCGCGGGCTGATGCTCGTGCTGTCCTCGCCGTCGGGGGCGGGCAAGACCACCATCTCCCGCCGCCTGCTGGAGACCGACGGCAACCTTTCCCTGTCGGTGTCGGCCACCACGCGGCCGCCACGTCCGGGGGAGACGGAGGGGGCGGACTACTTCTTCGTCGGCGCCGAACGTTTCTCGGAGATGGTGGCGGCGGGAGAACTGCTGGAGCACGCCCTAGTCTTCGGCAACAACTACGGCACGCCCCGCGCGCCGGTCGAAAAGGCCCTGCAGGCCGGCGGCGACGTGCTGTTCGACATCGACTGGCAGGGCACGCAGCAGGTGAAGGAGACGGCCCGCGAGGATCTGGTCAGTGTCTTCATCCTGCCGCCTTCGACCGAGGAGCTGGAGCGCCGGCTCTACGCCCGCGCCCAGGACAGCGAAGAGGTGGTGCGCGGCCGCATGGCCAAGGCCGCCGACGAGATGAGCCACTGGGCCGAGTACGACTACATCATCATCAACGACGATGTGGACAAAAGCGTCGAACAGGTCGAGGCGATCCTCGCCGCCGAGCGCCTGAGGCGCGAGCGCCGCGTCGGCCTGCGCGACTTCGTCGAGCGGTTGCGACTAGGCAGCTGAAGCGCTGCCGCCCTCGACCTACGCCTCAAGTTGCCGGGCCAGGGCGCAGAAATCCTCCACCGAGAGTTCTTCGGCCCGCGCCGTCGGCGCGATGCCCGTTGCCTCGAACCAGGCTGTCGGCTCGCCGAGAGATTTCAGGCTTTGGCGCAGCATCTTGCGGCGCTGACCGAAGGCCGCCGCCGTCACTTTCTCCAGGACGTTCAGGGAGGCCGGGGCCAGCGGCCGTTCGCGCGGCATCAGGCCGACCACGGTCGAGACCACCTTGGGCGGCGGCGTGAAGGCGCGGGGCGGAATGTCGAAAAGCGGCCGCGTCGCGCAGAGCCACTGGGTCAGTACCGAGAGACGCCCGTAGTCGCGGCTGCGCGGGGCGGCGACCAGACGCGCGGCGACCTCCTTCTGGAACATCAGGGTCATGGCGGAAATCGCCGTGGGGTCGGCGGCCAGCGCGGTCAGCCAGTTCACCAGCAGGGCGGTCGAGATGTTGTAGGGCAGGTTGGAGACGATCTGGCGCGGCGCTGCGCCCAGGGCCGACAGGTCGAGCGCGAGAGCATCGCCTTCGACCACTTCCAGCCGGCCGGGATAGGCGGCGGCCAGTTCCGCCAGCGCCTCCAGGCAGCGGCTGTCCTTCTCCACGGCGATGAGCCTGGCCGCGCCTTCGGCCAGCAACGCCCGGGTCAGGCCGCCCGGCCCGGGCCCGACTTCGATGACCGTGCCTTGCGACAGGTCGGGCGCGGCGCGCGCGATGCGCCCGGTGAGGTTGAGGTCGAGCAGGAAGTGCTGGCCCAACGACTTGCGGGCACCGAGGCCATGACGTGCGATGACGTCGCGGAGAGGGGGCAGGTCCGGCGCCGGCATCATGGCGCCACCGCCGCAGCCTGTTTGCTGGCCGCCGCCATCTGCCCGGCCATCTTCAGGGCGGCCAGCAGGCTGGTGGGCGAGGCCGTGCCCCGGCCGGCGATGTCCAACGCGGTGCCGTGGTCGGGCGAGGTCCGGATGATCGGCAGGCCGAGCGTTACGTTCACCCCGCCTTCGAAGTCGATGGTCTTGATCGGGATCAGCGCCTGGTCGTGGTACATGCAGAGCGCCGCGTCATAGGCGCACCGCGCGGCGGCATGGAACAGCGTGTCCGCCGGCGCCGGGCCGAAGACCTCGATGCCGGCGTCGCGCAGCTGATTGACGGCGGGACGGATGACCGCGTCGTCTTCCCCGCCCAGCTGGCCGCCCTCGCCGGCGTGGGGGTTCAGCCCGGCGACGGCCAGGCGCGGCGCGGCGATGCCGAAGTGGCGGCGCAGCGCTTCGGCGGTAATGCGGCCGGTCTCGACGATCTTGGCCGTGGTGAGCGCTTCGGGCACCTGGCGCAGCGGCATGTGGACGGTGACCGGCACCACGCGCAGTTCGGGACAAGCCAGCATCATCACCGGCGGGCGCGGGGCGCCACAGAGTTCGCCCAGGAACTCCGTATGGCCGGGGTGTGCGAAGCCGGCCTCCATGAGGACCTGCTTGTGGATCGGATTGGTCACCACGCCCGCCGCCGTCCCCTCAAGGGCGAGGGCGACCGCCCGGCGGATCGATTCCAGCACCGCCGTGCCGTTGGCCGGGTTCAGCCGCCCCGCTTCGCAGGCCACCGCCTGCGGCAGCGGCAGGACCGGCAGAGCCTCGGCGAAGACGTCGTGAGCCGCTGCGGGGGCTTCGATGGAACGGATCGGGACGGGCCAGCCGACGGCCGCGGCGAGACCGCTCAGCCGCTCGGGATCGTCGATGACGAAGAAGGGCGCTAACTGCTCCTCTGATCGGCGCAGCCAAGCGCGCAGCGTGAGCTCGCCGCCGATGCCGGCCGGTTCGCCCATGGTGAGCGCCAGGGGAGGCGGTGCCACCGACATTGCAAAGGCTCCTGCCGGTCCGGTCTTGGTCAAGCCGGTCTGGGTCAAGCCGGTCTGGGTCGAAAACGACGGCGGCGAAGGTTCGGCGTGCGGTCAGATGCGCACATCGACGTTCGCCGTGCGGCGCAATTCCTGCAGGGAGCGCTGGGCCAACTGGTCCAGGCGCTGATTGGTCAGGCTTTCTTGGATGCGGGTCCGGTCGACGTCCTGGCCCTCGTTCTTGCGCATGTCACGCAGCAGCAGGATGTGAAAGCCCGAGATCGTGCGAATCGGCCGCGAGATGTCCCCCGGCCCCATCTGGGCCAGAACCTGGTTCAGTTCCTCGTCCAGTTGGCCGTCCTGCACCCAGCCCAGGTCTCCGCCCAAGGAGGCGGTTCCGGATTGGGAGAACTGCCGGGCCAGACCCGCGAAGTTGGCGCCGCGCTGCAGTTCCTCCAGCAGGCGGTTGGCGTTGTTCAGCGCCTCGTCTTCCTTGGCGGCACTTTCCACCGGGACGAAGATCTCGGCGACACGGCGTTCGATGGCGCCTTGGCGGGCGGAGAGCCGGCTGGCGACCTCGTCGACCTCGTCGGTGGAGATCACCACGTTGGGGCGGATGCGCCGGTAGACCACGTTCTGCCAGGCGATCTGGGCCCGGATCTGGTCGATCAGCGTGACCGGGATGATGCCGCGGTTGCGCAGCATGGTGAGGAACTGGCCCTCGGTCATGTTGTTCTGCTGCGCGATCCGCTCCAGCGCCTCGGCAACCTGGTCGTCCGTCACGGAGATATCGAGGCGCTTGGCTTCCTGAAGCTGCAGGCGCTCGTCGATCAGACCCCGCAGTACCTGTGGCGTCAGCCGGCGGCGTAATTCCTGGGTGTCTTCGACACCGGCCGCGACGATGGCAAGCTGCACCCGCATGGCCAGGTCGAGAACCGAGATGACGTCATCGTTGACCACGGCCGCCGGGCGGAACAGGTCCGATTGGGCGCGGGCTTTTTCCACGCCCCAAGCGGTGGAGAGGAGCAGAGCGCAGGCGGCGAACAGCAGGCCGCGCCGCGCAACTTCGAATGGTCTTTGAAGCATCCTTACAGGCATCTTCCAGGCTTGGTGGGATTGCAGGCCGCAGTATATCCCGCCGGGCAAGGTCGATTCAAACGGAAGCTGAGGCTCCGCATCCCTTGGCACGCCAGGGTTCCCAAGGGACTTAGCCCCCCGAGGCCTCGCCCAGATGCCGGAAGACCACCCGGACGAAGACGCTGTCGTTGGCCTCGATATCGCGGTCGCGATAGTTGCTGCGCTGCGCCACGCCCTCAATCAGGAAGCACTCGTCCTCGTAGGTCAGGCTCACCGCCGTGCTCAACGACTGGTCGGCGTCGAGGTCGCGCCGGTGGCTGAAGCCGACGCTCCAGTTCTCGCTCAGGCGGGACGATATACCGAAGCGCACCTCTTCGCGGTCGCCGAACTCGTCGTCGCTGGAATCGCCTTTGATGAAGAAGTAAGAGAGATCGAGGTTCAGGGCAGGGGGACCGACGATCACGTCGAACTCGCTGCGCTGAGCCCGGAGATTGTCCTTGTCGAGTCGGAAGCGATAGAGCAGGTCGAGGTCTTCGATGGGTTGCAGCTGAACGCGGCCGACGATGTCGGAGAGCTTATCCTCCAGACCTGAGCCTTCGGCGAAGGCGTCGCGGTCTTCCGACAGGCGATAGCTCTGTCCCACGAAAGCCCCGGCCGTTCCGCTGTCGCCGAAAGCCGCCGTCCACTTCAGGCCGTAGTCGAAACGGGTCCCGGAATCGACGCGGTCGTTGCCGGCGAAACGATTGAGGGAGAAGAGGTTGGTGTCGTCGAACTCGAAATCGAGGCTGTCTTCGTTCGGGATATCGCTGGGATTGGAGCCGTTCGGCGCGAGCACGGCCTGGGCGATGGGTTCGATGACCTGCTGCACGTTGCCGTCCTGGCGCACCCAAGGGTAGCGCCACTTCACCGCGAACTGAGGGAACACCCGGCCGGTGGTGTTGCTGCCCGGGGCGTTGGACGGATTGACGTCTGACGAGCCGGGCACCACGCCGTGGGTCCAATAGCCGTCGGCCTCGACCTGTGCGGTGATTTCGTAGATGTCGCCGAGCGGGCCGGTGTAGGGCAGGTGGTAGCCGCCGATGAAGGACACGCGCCGGCTGTCGCGACCCTCGATGCGGGTCAGGGCCATCAGGTTCGTGTCGATGGTGAAGCGCCCGCCGGGCAGGCCCACGCCCGGCTCGCTGGCGAAGTTGTACTCGGCCAGCGGCGCGACGATGGGCAGTTCGCTGTTGCGGTCACCGCGGCGCTGACCCTGGTAGGTGAAGCCGCGTACGGCAGCATAGTTCCGGCCCTTCAGCCCCTCCAGGTAGCCGGTGCTTGTCAGGGTGCGCGAGGTGTCGAAGTCGAAGGCGCGGAGATAGGTGTCGTCGGTGCTGCGCTTCACGTCGAAGCCCCAGCGCCAAGTCTTGTCGAGCTCGAACTGGCCGTCGGCGTCGATGTGGCCCCGGAAGCGGTCCTTGGCGACGGAGCCGCCGCTTTCCTCACGGTCGGCGATGGTCGCGCTGCCCGCTGCGCGCAATTCGCCGTTGGTGAAGAGTTGCCGGTATTCGCCGGTGAGATTCACGCCCTGTTCGGTCGAGAAGATCGGCGCGACCGTCAGGTCCTTGTCGTCTTCGATGGCCCAGAAATAGGGGGTCTCAAGAGCGTAGCCGAGAAAGTCGCTGCTTCCGAAGGTCGGCGCGAGAAGGCCGCTGCGGCGGTCCACGGTCGGGTCGGGATGTTCCAGGTAGGGCGTGTAGAGGACCGGGATGCCGAAGAACTCCAGCCAGGCATCGTGATAGATGACGTCCTTGGCTTCCTGGTCGTGAATGACTTCGTTGGCCTTGATCTGCCACAGCGGCGCGCGGGAGGGATCATCGCGGCACAGTTCGCAGGGGCTGAAGACGCCTTTACGGAACTCGGTGCGGTTGCCGCTGGTGCGCGTGCCGCTGGCGGCGGCGATTCGCGTGTCGTCCGCCATGAGGACGCGGATGTCGCGGACGAAGCCTTCCTTCAGGTCTCCGGTAAGCTCGACGTAGTCGGCGAAGACGGTATCGCCACTGGGCTCCACGAGGGTGATGTTGCCCTCGGCGGTCACGATGTCGTCGTTGATGTTGTAGGTCACCTCGTCCGCGAGCAGCACGCGCCCGGACTGGGAGATTTCGACATTGCCCGACGCGATGACGAGGCCGTTGGTCTCGTCATAGGTCAACTCATCCGCCGTGATCAGCGCCGGCGTGTTCTCCATCGCTTCAACATCGATGTCCTGTGCGCTGGCCACGCCCCCGATGGCGGCAAGCCACACAAACATCGCGGCAGCCACGGCTGCCGCTCGCCCCATTCCCCCCCATATCATTGTTCGCTTATCCGTCCTCCAAATGAAGCAACATGGCCACGCCAAGCATCAACGAGACGCCTGCCGGTGTCCAGGCTGCGAGTACGACCGGGATGGTACCTGAAAGACCGATCGCGAACACGAAGTTGGAGAGAAAGTATAGAAGAAAGCCGGTCAACATGCCCGCCAGAATCACCAGCCCGACCCGGCCGCGGCGCTGCGGGCGCAGCGAAAAGGTCGCCGCGAGCAGCACCATGGCAGCAAAAAGCATCGGCAGGGCGAGCAGGCGGTGGAACTGCAGGCGGTGCGGGATGGCCGAGAATCCGGCGGCCTGCATGACGTCGATGAACTCCGGCAGCTCCCAGAAGGCGATCGTTTCCGGCGGCGCGAAGCTCTCCTGGATCTTGTCGAAGGTCAGGTCCGTCGGCAGTTCCATCTGCTCGTGGAACTGCGAGGGCTCGCCCGGCCGCGACACCCAGGCGTCGAACAGCATCCACCGATTCGTCTCCAGCTGAGCCTCGCGGGCGTCGATCCGGTCGACGAATCGGTCCTCGCCCGCGTAGCGGAAGATCATCACCTGCTGCAGGGCGACCGAGCCTTCCTTGACGCGTTCGGCATGGATGACCGACTGGCCGTTTTCGTCGGCCTGACGCAACCAGAGCCCGGTCTTGGAAACCGCCAGCATGCTGGACTGGTTGTGGACGTAGCTGGCTTCCAGGTGCTCGTAGCGGCTCAGCAGGATCGAGGCCAGGGGGTTGAAGGCGCCGAGCGTGAGCACGCCGATCAGCACGGAACTGCCCAGCACCGGCAGCAGGAACTGCCAGACGGAGACACCGGCCGCCCGGGCGACCACCAGCTCGTGCGAGCGCGTGAGGCGCCAGAAAGTCGTCATCGCGGCAAAGAGCACCGTGAAAGGCATGACCTCCTGGCTGAGGTAGGGGAGTTTCAGGAAAGCCATCTTGAGCGTCAGGCTCAGCGAGACGTCCTTGGTCGCCAGGCGGTCCAGCAGATCGACGATGGTGGCCAGGAAGATGATGGCCACGACGGCGAAGAAGAAGCTGGCGAACCAGAAGAGATACTGCCGGGCGATGTACTTCGTCAGCGTGGGGGAGAGGCGCAACCGGCGCATCGCCGGCTGGATCGCCGTGGTCGCGGGGCTGCTCATTACGTCACCGCCTCGCCCAGCCCCTGCGCCGCGTCGCGGCGGCCCGGGCGGCGCAGCAGCACGTAGAGGCTGAGGCCGGCGGCGACCAGCACGGCGAGGTACATCATCGGGACTGCCGCGGCGCTGCGCGTCGCCAGGTCGTGCAGGGCCAGGGAGACGCCCTCCAGGGCGGCGACGCAGGCAATGGCCGCCAGCACCCGTTTGACCTGGCCGCGGCGGTTGAATTCACCGGCCAGCAGCGCGGCCATGCCGATCAGCACGAACACGAGGGTGTAGAGCGGACTGACCAGGCGCTGGTGGCCCTCGGCGATCAATTCCTGCTGATAGCGTTGATCGCGCCGGTCGCTGGTGGGGAACAGCAGTTCGTTCAGGTAGCGTTCCTTCGGTTCGCGCCAGCGGGACTGGGCGGCCTCGCCGAATTCGCTCAGTTCCACGGTGTAGCGGTCGAAATACAGCAGTGAGAAGCGCCCGGTGCCCGGGGTTACCTCCTGGCGGTTGCCATTCTCCATGACCACCCGCGGGCCGGCCTCGCTGGCGACCAGGGCGCCGCGCTCGGCCATCATGGTCACCGGCTTTTCAGGATCGCGGTTGTCGTGGACCAGGATGCCCCGCAGTTCGCCGTCCGGCGAGCGCTGGCGGACATATACTGTGATCTCGTCGGTCAGGGCGGTGAACACGCCCTCCTGCAGCAGGACAGTTGAGAAATCACTTCGAAAAGAGTTCTGTAAGTCTTTGAAATTGCGAAAAGAGGCGGGGAGAAAATAGAGCGAGATGGAGTACACGGCAAGGGTCACCATCACGCCCAGAATGATCGCCGGCCGGGCCAATTGCAGCTGGGACAGGCCGGCGGCCCGCATGACCACCATTTCGCTGTCCATGGCGAGCTTGTGATAGATGAACAGGCTCGCCACGAAAGCGGCGACCGGCAGCACGACACCCAGGAAGGACGGCAGCAGCAGGCCGATGAAGGTGAGGAAGGTGGAGGCGGGCAGGCCGCGGTTCACGATATAGTCGATAAGACGCAGGGATTGCGTCAGCCAGATGGCGAAGGTGAGGGCCAGGGTGACGAAAATGGTCGCCGTCACCAACTGCCCGAGAATGTAGCGTGTAATCCAGGGCATCGGGCCCAATCGCTGCGGTGCGGAAGCAGAAGAGATAACGTGCCGCCGCGACCTCAGTCCAGTCAAATTCCCCTTTCGCCTCCCGCCTGACGTCCGCCGCCTGTCGTCCGGCCCACGCCGTGCAAGACGGCACCATTGGGGCCTTGAACTTGGCCGCCGGCACTGACAGGCTGTTCGACCTTATCTTTGTCCGCCTTTTGTCATCTGATGGCCGGCCTGCTCCGAGGCACAACACCGTGGCGTGAAACCACGTCGTGATTTCGGGAGCGCGGCGCCGGCCGAGTTCTTTCCGTGAGGGGATTGATGAATATTTCCTTTGCTTCGCCGAGCGTTCCGTCGTCCGGTGCCCTGGTTGTTGGCGTTCTCGAGGGCGCCAAGCTCTCTCCTTCGGCGACGAGCCTGAACAAGGAGACGGGCGGCGCGCTGGAACGTGCCGTCGCCGCCAGCAGCTTCTCCGGCAAGAAGGGCGAGCTGCTCGATATCGTGGCGCCCGCAAATCTGACGAACAGCCGTATTCTCCTGGTCGGCCTCGGCGCCTCGGCCAAGCTGCGCGAGACGGATCTGCAGGATCTCGGCGGCGCCGCGATGGCGCAGCTGCTGCGCTGCGGCGAGGAGAAGGCCGCCTTTCTGGTCGACAAGCTGCGCGGTGGCAAAAGCGCCCAGGAGCGCGCGGCGCACTACGCCTTCGGCGCCCTGCTGCGCGGCTATCGCTTCGACAAGTACAAGACCAAGGAAAAGCCTGAAAAGAAGCCGAAGCTGAAAGAAATCAAGGTTCTGGTGGATGACGCGGCGGCTGCCAAGCGGCTGTATCAGAAGCTGGAGAAGATCGCCGAGGGCGTCTTCACCACGCGCGACCTGGTCAGCGAGCCGGCCAATATCCTGTTCCCGAAGTCCCTGGTGGCCGAGGCCAAGAAGCTCAGCAAGCTGGGCGTGAAGGTCCAGGCCCTGGGCCAGAAGGAAATGGAAAAGCACGGCATGGGCGCGCTGCTGGGCGTCGCCCAGGGCTCGGCCCAGGAGCCGCAGCTGCTGGTCATGGTCTGGCAGGGCCTGCCGGCCGGCGCCAAGGACTCCAAAGGCAAGGGGGGGGCGCCGCTGGCCTTCGTCGGCAAGGGCGTGACCTTCGACACCGGCGGCATCTCGCTGAAGCCGGCGGCCGGCATGGAAGACATGAAATGGGACATGGGCGGCGCCGGCACGGTGGTCGGCCTGATGCACGCCCTGGCGGCGCGCAAGGCCAAGGTCAATGCCGTCGGCATCTGTGGCCTGGTCGAGAACATGCCTTCCGGCACGGCGCAGCGTCCGGGCGACATCGTCACCTCCATGTCGGGTCAGACCATCGAAGTTCTGAACACCGATGCGGAAGGGCGCCTCGTGCTGGCCGATGCCCTCTGGTACACCCAGGAGAAGTTCAAGCCGAAGCTGATCGTCGACCTGGCGACCCTGACCGGCGCCATCATCATCGCCCTGGGCAACGAACATGCCGGGCTGTTCAGCAATGACGACAAGCTGTCGGACCAGCTGACGGCGGCGGGCAAGACCGTCGGCGAGCCGCTGTGGCGCATGCCCATCGGTCCGGAATACGACAAGCAGATCGACTGCGATGCGGCCGACATGAAGAACATCGGCGGCGGCCGCGCCGGCGGATCGATCACCGCGGCGCAGTTCCTGCAGCGCTTCATCAAGCAGGGGACGCCTTGGGCGCACCTGGATATCGCCGGCGTCGCCTGGTCCCAGAAAGAGAAGCCGACGGTGCCGAAGGGCGGCACCGGCTTCGGCGTGCGCCTGCTCGACGCCTTCGTGGCGGAGAACTACGAGAAGTAGCCCAGTGATGTAGTTCGGTGACGGCGGGCCGGCGCGTCCCGGCCCGCCGTTTCTGGACCGCCCCCCCCACAGCGATGTCGCCACTCCGATGACCGGTGTCCGCTTCTATCACATGACCAGGACCACGCTGGAGCAGGCCCTGCCGCAGATGCTGGAGAAGACCCTCGAGCGGGGCCAGCGGGCGGTGGTCAAGGCCGGCTCCGAGGCACGGGTGGAGGCGCTGTCGACGCGCCTCTGGACCTATCACGACCGCGCATTCCTGCCGCACGGCACCGAGAAGGACGGCCGCGCGGAGCGCCAGGCGGTCTGGCTGACCGTGGAAGACGAGGCGCCGAACGGCGCCGAGGTACTGTTCCTGACCGATGGCGCGTCCACGGAGAAGATCGGCGACTACAGCCTCTGCGTGCTGCTGTTCGACGGCGGCGACGAGGAGGCGCTGGCCCAGGCCCGCGGCCAGTGGAAAGTCCTCAAGGAAGCCGGCCACGAGGTCACCTACTGGCAGCAGGACGACGCCGGCCGCTGGAGCCAGAAGAGTTGAGGCAAGGCCGGCCCGGAACTGCGGCGCCTGGACCGCCGGCATCGATCCTGTCCCGATGGGGCTCCTTCGACGACATCCCTCAGGAATCGTTTTGAGGTACTTTTTATTTCAAAGACTTGGATGCCTGTGTAAACATTATGGCAGGGCGACTCGTCGCGGACAGGGCGGTTGATTCGGTTATGCCGAAATTCCTGTATTCTGATTTTTACCTGGAAGAGCTCGATGGCCGGACGCCGCCGCCGGTTCACGAACGATTCAAAGAGATGATCCGCTACCTGGAGAGCGTGGCTCCAGAGGGTCGTTTACCGGGGCGCCAGCACATCGACCCCGCCGATCTTCTCGAGGTTCTCAGCCTGATCAATCTGATGGACGTCGAACGCGAGGGGGAGACGTTGCGCTTCCGCTATCGTCTGGTCGGCGGCGACCAGACACAGGCGGCCGGGCGCGACATCACCGGCCTGACGGTGGAAGAAGCCGTCAGGCCCGAACTGGTGCAGCGGATCAACGCCAACATGAACAAGGTTGTGGCGACACGCTGCCCGGTCTACGACCGTTTTCCGATGCCGCATCCGAACCGGGAATTCATTGATTCTCAGCGCATGTACTATCCCCTGGCCGCGGACGGCGAGACGGTGAGCATGCTGTTGGTGCTGAGCGGCTACGACTCCGCGATATTGGAAGCGACCGGCTAGGCCCGCGACCCTATAGGCTTCCCCCCCCGGGCTAGGCTTCTTCCAGGGCGGCCTGCAGCTCCAGCCAGCGGTCTTCCGCCGCCGCGATTTCCTGCTTCACCTGGCCGAACTTGATCTGCAGCTCCTGCAGCTTGGCCGTCGACCCTTCGTAGACGGCCGGATCGGCCAGCTTGGCCTCCAGGGTGTCTTTCTGCCTGTTCAGCTTTTCGATCTTCGCCTCGGCCTGCCTGGCCGCCTTGCGCAGATCGGCCACGGCGGGGCGCGCCTCGGCGGCGGGGCGGCGCCTGGCCTTCTTGGAGGCGACCTCTTCGCGCGCCGGCCTGTCCTCGCGCTGACGCGAGCGCTCCTGCCGGCGCTGCTCCATGAGAAGCTTGCGATAGTCGTCCATGTCGCCGTCGAAGGCGCTGACGCCGCCGTCGGCGACCAGCCAGAGGCGGTCGGCGGTCAGCTCGATCAGGTGCGTGTCGTGGCTGACCAGGATCACCGCGCCCTCGAAGGCGCTCAAGGCCTGGATCAGGGCCTGGCGCGAGTCGACGTCCAGATGGTTGGTCGGTTCGTCGAGGATCAGCACGTGGGGGGCATCGCGGCTCATCAGGGCGAAGAGCAGCCGGGCCTTCTCGCCGCCGGAGAGCTTGCCGACCGCGACCTCGGCCCGCTCCACGCCGAAGCCGAAGCGGCCGAGCTGGGCGCGCAGCTTGGTCTCGGTCTCCAGGGGCATGAGCCGCTGCATGTGAGCCAGCGGCGTCGCCGTGAGGTCGAGCTCCTCGGCCTGGTCCTGGGCGAAATAACCGATCTTCAGCTTGCCGGAGCGGGTCATGCGCCCCTCCATCGGCTTCAGCCGCCCGGCGAAGAGCTTGGAGAGCGTCGACTTGCCGTTGCCGTTGGCGCCCAGCAGGGCGACGCGGTCGTCCATGTCCAGGCGCAGGTTGAGGCGCGACAGGATCGGTTTGCCCACCTCATAGCCCACGGAGGCGTCCTCCAGCGTCATGATCGGCGGAGAGAGGTGGGAGGGGGCGGGAAAGTCGAAGCTGACCGTGCGCTCCTCCATCACCGCGGCGATGGGCTCCATGCGCGCCAGCGCCTTCAGCCGGGACTGCGCCTGGCGGGCCTTGGAGGCCTTGTAGCGGAAGCGGTCGACGAAGGCCTGGATGTGGCGGCGCTCGGCCTGCTGCTTGGCCTGAAGAGCTACCTGGTGTTCCAGGTGCTCGCGGCGCAGCCGCTCGAAGCGGTCGTAGTTGCCGGTGTAGGCGGTCAGCTTGCGCTGCTCCAGATGGATGATGCGGTTCACCGCGCGGTTCAGCAGGCCGCGGTCGTGGGAGACCAGCAGCAGGGTGCCGGGATAGCTCTTGAGATAGCCCTCCAGCCAGAGGGCGGCTTCCAGGTCGAGGTGGTTGGTCGGTTCGTCGAGCAGCAGCAGATCCGGCGCGGTGAACAGCAGGGCGGCGAGGGCGACACGCATGCGCCAGCCGCCGGAGAACTCGGCGCAGGGGCGCTGCTGGGCCGTCTCGTCGAACCCCAGGCCCGCCAGGATCCGGGCGGCGCGGGCCGGGGCCGAGTCCGCCTGGATGGTCGCCAGGCGCTCGTGTAGCTCGGCGATGCGGTGCGGGTCCTTGGCGTGCTCGGCCTCGGCCAGCAGGGCGCTGCGCTCGGTGTCGGCGGCCAGCACGGTGTCGATCAGGCTGGTCTGGCCGGAGGGAGCCTCCTGGGCGACCTTGCCGACCTTCGTCAGGCGCGGGACGCTGATGTTGCCCTGGTCCGGGTGCAACTCGCCGGAGATGAGCTTCAGCAGGGTGGTCTTGCCCGAGCCGTTACGGCCGACCAGGCCCACCCGGTCGCCCTTGTTCACGGCGACGGTGGCGTGGTCGAACAGCGGTTCGCCCTGAACCCGGTAGACAAGATCGTTAACGTGCAGCATGGGGTCGCTCGGTTCCGGCCCAAAAAAGTGCGGCCCAGAGGGGTAGCGGGGGGTGATAGCACGGCGGGAAAGCGGACGAAAGCCGGGGGATGCCGGCTTCGGCCCCGGCTTTCTGGAGGCGTTGCCCTGGCTTCGCAAAGGGTCTATAAGCCCGGCGCGGAACGCAAGAGAGGCGGGCCGCCGGGCTCTCCAGGAGGACTGCCGGCGGGGACCGCCCAGCACTGTGCAATCTATCGGGTAACGAGCAATCTAAAGGAGAGCCGGAGTCCATGGCCATCGAACGAACTTTTTCGATCATCAAGCCGGATGCGACCAAGCGCAACATCACGGGCAAGATCGTCGACCGCTTTGAGGAAGCCGGGCTGCGCGTCGTCGCCAGCAAGCGCATCCACATGACCCGCGAGCAGGCCGAGGGCTTCTACGCGGTCCATAAGGAGCGCCCCTTTTTCAAGGATCTCTGCGACTTCATGATCTCCGGCCCGGTGGTCGTCCAGGTTCTGGAAGGCGAGAACGCCATCGCCAAGAACCGCGAAGTCATGGGCGCGACCAACCCGAAGGAAGCGGCGCCGGGCACCATCCGCGCCGATTTCGCCGAGTCGATCGAGGCCAACTCGGTGCACGGCTCCGACGCCCCGGAGACGGCGGCCGAGGAGATCAAGTTCTTCTTCAGCGACGACGAGATCGTCGGCTGAGGCCAAGGTTGACGCCCCTCGGACGAGCTGTCCGGCGGGCCGAGGGAAAGCGGGGCCTCTGGCCCCGCTTTTTTTATGCGCGACGGGCTGCGGGAACAAAGTAAGGGGTCATCGCGTCTATAAAGACAAAGGCAGTGCCACAGGCTTTCGAGCGATCGAAACACGAGAGGAGCACAAGCTATGCGCAGCCCGAAGAGTCTTGTCCCCCGAATACTTGCCCCTCGAATACTTGCTGCCGCGACCGCGGTGATGCTGGTCGCGCCGGCGGCTGTCGCCCAGCAGGCGAAACCCTACTTGCTGACCGAACAACAGCCCGGCGAGCGGCTGTCCGACAGCTATATCGGCGCCACGGTCGTCGCCCGCGCGCCGGAGGGGCTGGAGAGCGTCGGCAAGGTCACCGACCTGCTGCTGGGCGATGGCGACAAGATTGTCGGCGTGGTCGTTGACGTCGGCGGCTTGCTCGGCGTCGGCGCCAAGCCCGTGGGGCTCTCCTGGGCCGCCCTGGAAGAAATGCAGTCCGACGGCGAACTGCTGCTCAAGACCAGCATGACGCGCCAGGAACTGGAGGATGCCCCGCAGTTCCAGACGATCGCGGAAAAGCAGTTGGAGAGCGATCGCAAGATCATGGAGCAGGAAGACACGACGACGGTTCCGGCGCCTGCCCAGTAGATCGGGTAACCTGTCTGCCGTTTTGGGTCGGTGGGGCCGCGGACGCCCGCAAATGGGGGCGTCCGGCCCTGCCGCGCCGCGCCGAAACCGGTGGGGATCTCTTGACGTCTAAAGGGGAGCTGAGATGAACACAGGTGCCGTGAAGCCCGCCAAGTTTGCTGTCTTCGCCGTGGTCTGCGGCCTGCTCGTCGCCGGCGGTCATCCAGCCCAGGCGCAGTCCCAGGCGGCCGACGATACGACGAAGCTGGCGGAGGAGATCATCGACTGCGCGGGGCTGGACGACGCGACCGCGCGCCTGCGGTGCTACGACAAGCTCGCCGCGCCATTGGTGGGCTTGGAGGAGGCGCCGGACGAGGCGGGCGCCGCGAAGGCGCTGCATCGGTTCACCGGCAAGGACGACTGGGATTCGGATGTCCTGGACCTGGAGCAGCCCTGGCGCCTGGTCTGGCAGAACCAGGGCAGCCTGCTGACGGTGGAATTGCAGAGCGCGCAAGGCGAACTGGTCGACGTGGTCGGCAACCAGATCGGCGAGGGGGGAGGACGCTCGGCGGTCCTCGACCCGGGCAGTTATAAGCTGGCTGTTCGCGGCCTGGGCGCTTGGCGCCTGCAGGTCGTCAGCGAAGCCGCAAGGGATTAGAAGTAGTCCGCTGCCAACCCAGGATCACCAACGCGGGGCGCCAACCCGGGGCCCCAACCCTGGACCGGCGCCTGACTTCGGCAGGCGGCAGGGCGGCTACAGCAGGAAGATCGCCATCAGGGCCAGGGTGATGACCACGAGAACCGTGGACACCGAGATGAAGCGCACGAAGCCCTTCCAGATCTGCTGATGCTCGCGAAGCAATTGATCGTTCGACATTTAAGAAGCCCTGCTCGTTGCTCTGCCGGTCACGGCCGCCCCGGAACGCCGGGTCGCGGGTGCGGCTTGTTTCCTTGGTTTTTCTTCTAGCCTGAGATGATGTGCCGGGCAAGTCCCGGTGAAACCGGCCCCGTCGGGCCTAGCCGCCGCCTGGCGGATTGAGGAGCTGCGCCGAGGGGTCGAAATCCCCGGAAACCTCGGCCCTGCCGTCCTTCAGCGCCACCTTGCCCTCGGCCAGCAGGCGCAGGCAGGCGGGATAAAGCCGATGCTCGGCCGCCAGGACCCGGGCGGCCAGGCTGTCGGGGTCGTCACCGGGCAGCACCGGCACGGCCGCTTGGCCGATGATCGGCCCGCCGTCCACTTCCTCGTTCACGTAGTGGACGCTGCAGCCGTGCAGCTTGACCCCGGCGGCCAGCGCCCGGGCGTGGGTGTCGAGGCCGGGAAAAAGCGGCAGCAGGGAGGGGTGAATGTTGATCATGCGGTCCTGCCAGTGGCGCACGAAACCGGCGCTGACCACCCGCATGAAGCCGGCCAGGCAGAGCAGTTCCACCTCCGCGCCCTCCAGGGCCGCGGTGACCGCCGCCTCGAAGGCTTCCTTGCCTTCGAAGGCCTTGTGGTCGACCACCTCGGCCGCGACGCCGGCGGCGCGGGCATGCTCGAGCCCGCCGGCGTCCGGGCGGTTGGAGACCACGGTCACGATCCGCGCCGGGAAGCCCGGCGTGGCGCAGGCGTCGAGCAGGGACTTCAAATTGCTGCCGCGCCCGGAGATGAGGACCCCGACCTTCAAGGTCTTGTCCTCGTTGCGGGCCCCGTCAGTGCCGGCCCCGTCCTTGCTGCCCCCGTTATTGCGGCCACGTTTCATCCAGGTTCCGGATGTTGACCTGGCCGCCGTCGCCGTGGTGGGCGGTGATGTGGCCGATGGCGAAGACCGTCTCGCCCGCGGCCTCGAAGGCGGCGCGGACGGCCTCGGCCTGCGCCGGGTCGACCACCACGGCCATGCCGACGCCGCAGTTGAAGGTGCGCACCATCTCCTGCGGGGCGATGCCGCCGAATTCGGCCAGCCAGCGAAAAACCTCCGGCACCGGCCAGGTGATCCCGTCGAGCTCCACCCCCAGACCCTCCGGCATGACCCGCGGCAGGTTCTCCAGGAAGCCGCCGCCGGTGATGTGGGCGAGGGCCTTCACGCCCCGCTCTTCGCCGTCGGCGATCTCCAGGGCGGCCAGGCAGCTCTTCACATAGATGCGCGTCGGCGCCAGCAGGGCCTCGCCGAGGGACTGGCCGGCCGCGAAGGGCGCGGCTTGTTCGTAGTCGAGGCCGAGGGTCTCCACCACCCGGCGCACCAGGGAGAAGCCGTTGGAATGCAGGCCGGAGGAGGCCAGGCCCAGCACCACGTCGCCGGCCGCCACGGACTTGCCGGTCAGCACCCGGTCGCGCTCCACCGCGCCCACGGCAAAGCCCGCCAGATCGTAGTCGCCGGCGGCGTAGAGTCCCGGCATTTCGGCGGTTTCGCCGCCGATCAGGGCGCAGCCGGCCTGGCGGCAGCCCTCGGCGATGCCCTCGACGATGGCGGTGCCGGCGGGAACTTCCAGGTGCCCTGTCGCGTAGTAATCCAGGAAGAAGAGGGGTTCGGCGCCTTGCACCACCAGGTCGTTCACGCACATGGCCACCAGGTCGATGCCCACGGTCCCGTGGCGTCCGGCGGCGATGGCGATCTTCAGCTTGGTGCCGACGCCGTCGTTGGCGGCAACCAGCAGAGGATCGCGGAAGCCGGCGGCTTTCAGGTCGAAGAACCCGCCGAAACCGCCCAGCCCGGCGTCGGCGCCGCTGCGGGCGGTGGAGCGGGCCAGGGGCTTGATGGCCTCGACCAGCGCGTTGCCGGCATCGATGTCGACGCCCGCATCCTTGTAACTCAGCTGGTTGTCGCGCGAATTCCGGCTTGTTATGGCGTCCTCCGGTCACATGAGGTATTTAAGGCATGAAGCTTTTCAGCCTGCTTTGCCGGGCGAAGATAGAGAATCCGGGACGGTTTGCAATGTGGTTTCGCCGGTTGAGCGGCGTTCGGGTAGTGGCGCTGGCGCTCGTTCTGTTCGGGGGCTCCCTCGGGGGCCTGCCCGACCTTCTTGGCGCCTGGCTCGGCGCCGGGACAGGGGCGGCCCGGGCCCAGGCGACCAGCGACATCTTCACGGTGCGCGACGTGCCGGTCGACGAGACCGCCGCCACCGCCGCCGAGGCGCGTCAGGTGGCCCTGGCGGCGGGCCAGCGCCGCGCCTTCCGGCGGCTGATGAACCGCCTGGTGCCGGAAGACCAGATGGACCTGGTGCCGAAGCTCGATTCGAACCTGCTGCAGTACTACGTCCTCGATTTCTCCGTGGCCGACGAGCGGACCTCCTCGGTGCGCTATCTGGCCGACGTGACCTTCCGCTTCAATGCCGAGGAGGTGCGCGGCCTGCTGCGCAGCAACAACGTCGGCTTCGCGGAGACCCGCGGCAAGCCGGTGGTGGTGCTGCCGGTGTTCCAGCCCCGGGACACGCCGGCGGCGCTGTGGCTGGATCCCAACCCCTGGCGCGAGAGCTGGGCGCAGCGGCCCAGCGACGACGGCCTGGTGCCCATGGTGGTTCCCCTGGGAGATCTCGGTGACATCGGCGCCATCGACGCGCAGCGCGCGCTGGCCGCCGATCCGGAAGCCCTGCGGTCGATCGCCGCGGTCTACGGCGCCGAGGACGTGCTGGTGACGGAAGCCACCTTGAGCGGCAATCCGGCCGACGGCTCGGCGGTCCTGTCGCTGGTGACGCGGCGTTTCCGCGACGGCGTCAATACCGTCACGCTGCGCGACAAGCTGGTGCAGGTGACCGGCGAGCCCTACGCGGCCTTCCTGACGCGCGGGGCCGACCGCGTCGACAACGCGATCCAGGAAGCCTGGAAGCAGCAGAACCTGCTGCAGTTCGGCAGCCAGCGCACGATCCTGGTCTTCGTGCCGCTGGAGGGGCTGGACGACTGGCTGAACGTGCGCCGCCGCCTGCACGGCCTGGCCGTCATTCAGCAGACCGGCCTGAACACCCTGACCCGCTCGGAGGCGCAGCTGGAGATCACCTTCGTGGGCGACGAACAGCGCCTGAGCCGGGCGCTCGAGCAGCACGATCTCTTCCTGGCCCTGCGCCAGGACAGCAACTGGGAACTGCTGCTGGCGGAGAAGCGCTACCTCGCGACGCCTGAAACGCCGCAGTTCTTCCCGGCGCCTGAGAGCTCCGGCGCCTCCCCGGCACCCGACAATTCCTCCGCCTTCCCAGCGCCCGCGCCGCAATGAACCACGTCGATCCGGAAACGCAGGTTTCGGGAGAGCAGAAGGGGGAAGGCCGCGCCGCGACGCACGTGCCGATCGCCAGCCAACTGCGCTTCTGGCTGATCCTGCTGGTCATCACGCTGATCTGCGTCTACCTGCTGCGCAGCGTGCTGCTGCCCTTCGTCGCCGGGATGGCGGTGGCCTATCTGCTCGACCCGGTGTGCGACCGCCTGGAGACCTGGAAACTGTCGCGCACCTGGGCGACTTCCATCGTCACGGTGTTCTTCGGGCTGATCTGCATTCTGGTGCTGCTGCTGGTGATCCCGGCGGTGGTCAGCCAGATCGCCACGTTGATCGAGCGGGCGCCCGACTATCTCGCGGCCATTCAGCGCGAGCTGTCGGCCATGGTCGAGATGCTGCGCGACCGCCTGGACCCCGGCACCCAGCAGAAACTGAAATCGGTGATCGGCGGCTCGACGGACAAGATCTTCGCCTGGACCACCGATGTTCTGGGCGGGATCATCTCCGGGGGCGTCGCCTTCTTCAATTTCGTGGCGCTGCTGGTGATCACCCCGGTGGTGGCTTTCTATCTGCTGCGCGACTGGGACCGCATGGTCGCCAAGGCCGATGACTGGCTGCCGCGCAGGCACCAGGAGACGGTCCGCAGGCTGGCGCGTGAAGTCGACGAGACCCTGGCCGGTTTCCTGCGCGGCCAGGGCATGGTCTGCCTGTCGCTCGCCGCGTTCTACGCCATCGGCCTGACGCTGGCGGGCCTCGACTTCGGCCTGGTGGTCGGCCTCATTGCCGGCTTCCTGTCGTTCATTCCCTATGTCGGCTCGATGGTCGGCCTGGTGCTGTCGGTCGGGCTCGCGCTGGCGCAGTTCGACAACCTGCTGTCGGTCGGCATCGTCGCCATCGTGTTCTTCGTCGGCCAGGCCCTGGAGGGCAACGTGCTGACGCCCAAGCTGGTCGGCGACAAGGTCGGGCTGCATCCGGTCTGGGTCATGTTCGCCCTGCTGGCCGGCGGCGCGCTCTTCGGTTTCGTCGGCGTGCTGCTGGCGGTGCCGGTGGCGGCCATCGTCGGCGTCGGCGTGCGCTTCGCCCTGTCGCAGTATCGGATGAGCCCTTACTACACCGGTCACCACGCCGGCCAAGACGACAGCGGCAGGGACAGCTCCGCGTGACGGCGCCGGCGCAATTGCCTCTGGACCTCGGCCACCGGCCGGCGCTGGCGCGCGAGGATTTCCTCGTCGCGCCGAGCAACGAGGTGGCGGTCGCCTGGATTGACCGCTGGCCCGACTGGCCAGCCTCCGCGCTGGCGCTCTATGGGCCGCCGGGCAGCGGCAAGACGCATCTCTGCCAGGTCTGGCGCCAGGCTTCCGGCGCCATCGAGATCGACGTCGGGATGTTGCGCCGCGACGAGCCGCCGGCCTACCTGGGAGAGGCGAGCGCCTGCGTGGTGGAAGGCATCGCCGGCTACCTGGCGCAGGAGCCGGAGGTCGCCCGCCGCCTGCTGCACCTCTACAACATGATGCTGGAGCGCCGCGGCTTTCTGCTGCTCTCCGACCGCGACGCCCCGGCGCGCTGGAACTGCCCGCTGGCCGATCTGCGCTCGCGCCTTTCCGGCATGCAGGCCGTGGCTCTGGGCGAGCCCGACGATGCTTTGATCGAGGTGGTGCTGGTGAAGCTCTTCGCCGACCGCCAGCTCGCCGTGAGCGCCGAGGTCGTGCGCTTCCTCGGCACGCGCATCGAACGTTCCTTCGCGGCGGCGCGCCGCGTGGTGGCGGCCATCGACCGCGCGGCGCTGGCCGAGCGGCGGCAGATCACAGTGCCGCTGGCACGGGCGGTGCTGCAGCAAACCGAACCTTCCGGTGAAGCGGAAGACACAGCCAAGCAAGAATAGGGCCGAAGGGAGATAAGGAATGGATCTGGGTATAAAGGGACGCAAGGCCTTGGTCTGCGCGGCGAGCAAGGGGCTCGGGCGTGCCTGCGCCATGTCGCTGGCGAACGAAGGCGTCGACGTCACCATCGTGGCGCGCACACCCGAGCCGCTGGAAAAGACGGCCGAGGAGATCCGCAGCGCGACGGGCGTTCACGTCAACGCCGTCGCCACCGACATCACCACGCCGGAAGGCCGCGCTCTGGCCCTCGAGGCCTGTCCGCATCCCGACATTCTGGTGAACAATGCCGGCGGTCCGCCGCCGGGCGACTTTCGCGACTGGGACCGCGACGACTGGATCAAGGCGCTGGACGCCAACATGCTGACGCCTATCGAACTGATCAAGGCGACGGTGGACGGCATGATGGAGCGCCGCTTCGGGCGCATCGTGAACATCACCTCCGGGGCGGTGAAGGCGCCGATCGATATCCTGGGCCTGTCCAACGGCGCGCGCGCGGGGCTGACCGGTTTCGTCGCCGGCGTGGCGCGCAAGACGGTGGTCAACAACGTCACCATCAACAACCTGCTGCCGGGCCCCTTCGATACCGACCGCTTGCGCCAGACGATGCAGGCGGTCGCGAAGAACACCGGCCGCCCGGTGGAGGAGGTGGCCAAGGAACGGGCCGCGGGTAACCCCGCCGGGCGCTTCGGCGATCCGGTGGAGTTCGGCGAGGCCTGCGCCTTCCTCTGCGGCGCTCACGCCGGCTTCATCACGGGGCAGAACCTGCTGCTTGACGGCGGCGCCTTCCCGGGAACGCTCTAGCCGCCTTCGGCCGGACGTCTTGATCAAATGAGGCAATATTGGGGCGCCGGGGATAATCTCGGTGCCCCTTCGCGTAGTACCGATCACACCATCGCTTGGAGGCAGCCATGGAAGGATCGGAGAAAATGCCCAAGAAAATCATCCCGGCGCTCTGCGCCGCCCTTGTCCTCGTAACCGCCGCGCCTGCGGTCGCGCACGACACCTCAGCGCATGGCAACCGGCAGTGGCAGGGTAGTCAGTGGCAGGGTGGCCAATATCATGCGCATCCCAAGCAGCAGAGCCATCAGAAGCAGCGCTACAAGAAGCACCACCGAAAAGAAGAACATCGCCGGGTCCATCACCGGCATGTCGCGCCCCGCGTGATCTGGCACAGCGGACACCGCTGGAGCCCGGCGGCGGCGCACCACCATAAGCCCCACCACAAATCCCGCCACGTCATCCAGCGGCACCGGCGCGACGACAACTGGGCGCTCTATGCCATCCTCGCCCTGCAGCTTGCCGAAGCGCTGAACGACAGCCAGCGCGACAACTACGCCTGGGCGCAGCAGCGGGCGGTGGCGGCGCCCATCGGCGACACCATTCGCTGGCAGGACGGCGGCGCTTCCGGCAGCGTCATCGCCACCCGCGAGGGCAGCCTTTCGGATGGGCGTTACTGCCGCGAATTCCAGCAGCAGATCACGGTGGGGAATCGCAGCCAGTCGGGCTACGGCATTGCCTGCCGCCAGCCGGACGGCGCCTGGGAAATCGTCTCCTAGAGTCGATCCGGTCCAGGACGGGACGGGAACGGGAGGCGCCCGCCGGGCGCCTTCCATCCGGGCCGCAAAATGAAGAGGGCCTCCCCGTAGACCCGAGGGTCCGGCGGGAAGGCCCTGGCTCATGGGGCTGGGTAGGGATCACCCACGGGCCGGTTCCTGTGTAGCCAAAGCGATTTTACGATGCTTTGATGTAAATCAAACTTGAGGGCCTCCGGCATGGCCGGCAGCAGGGAAGGGGCTTGTTAGCGCCTTGGTCTGCCTACATATTGCTGTAATATTTTGGTATCCATGGCTGTGCTAAGACAGCCGAGATGCCGGGGTGGCCGCTGAGGCCTGGGCCGGAACCGGAGTTGGATTCGTGGAAGAGAGCAAAATCGTCGCACTGGAAGTCGAGCCGCTGGAGCAGGAATCCGACCTGCCGGCCGGGGCGGAAGTCGCGGCGATCGACCTGTCCTCCTCCGAGCGCCTGATCAACCGCGAGATTTCCTGGCTCGCGTTCAACGAGCGGGTGCTGGAAGAGGCCTACAACGTCAATCATCCGGTTCTGGAGCGTCTGCGCTTCCTTTCGATCTCCGCCAGCAACCTCGATGAGTTCTTCATGGTGCGCGTCGCCGGCCTGCGCGGCCAGGTGCGCGCCGGGGTGAAGACGCCCTCGCCGGAGGGGCTGACCCCCGCCCAGCAGCTCGCCGCGATCAACGAGCGGGTCGCCAAGCTGATGCGCTGGCAGCAGGAGAAATGGCTCGACCTGATCGGCGAGCTTGATGCCGTCGGTCTGACCGTGGTGCGGTCCGATCAGGTGACCGCCAAAGACCGCAAGTGGCTGGACCAGTATTTCACCGATCACCTCTACCCGGTGCTATCGCCCATCGCCATCGATCCGGCGCACCCCTTTCCCTTCATTCCGAACCGCGGCCTGTCGATCGTCCTCGAGCTGCTGCGCGGCGACGACAAATCGCAGATCAACGGCCTCATTCCCATTCCGGCTTTGGTCGAACGCTTTATCCGCCTGCCGGGTGAGGGCGCGCGCTTTATCCGCCTGGAGGAACTGCTGCGTCTCTACTTCGACGAGCTCTTCCCCGGCTTCGAGGTGAAGTCCAACGGCTTCTTCCGGGTGCTGCGCGACAGCGATCTGGAAGTGGAGGAAGAGGCGGAAGACCTGGTCCTGGTCTTCGAGACTGCGCTGAAGCGTCGCCGGCGCGGGTCGGTGATCCGCCTGACGGTCGGCGCCGATATGCAGCCGACGTTGCTCGACTTCGTGGTGCGCGAACTGCAGGTCGAATCAGAGAACGTTTTCCGGCTGGACGGCATGCTGGGCCTGTCGGACACCAGCGAGATGATCATCGACGAGCGTCCGGACCTGGTCTTTCCGCCCTACAATCCGCGCTTCCCCGAGCGCATCCGCGACTTCGGCGGCGACAGCTTCGCGGCGATCCGGGAAAAGGACTTCGTCGTCCATCACCCCTACGAGAGCTTCGACGTGGTGGTGCAGTTTCTGCGCCAGGCGGCCAACGATCCCGCCGTCGTGGCGATCAAGCAGACGCTCTACCGCACCTCCGAGGACTCGCCCATCGTCAAGGCGCTGGCCGAGGCGGCCGAGGCCGGCAAGTCGGTGACCGCGCTGGTCGAGTTGAAGGCGCGTTTCGACGAGGAGCGCAACATCCGCTGGGCGCGCAACCTGGAGCGTGCGGGCGTGCAGGTCATCTACGGCTTCCTGGAGCTGAAGACCCACGCCAAGATTTCCCTCGTGGCGCGGCGCGAGAAGGACGCGATCCGCACCTACGTCCACTACGGGACCGGCAACTATCACCCGATCACGGCGCGGATCTACACCGACATCTCCTTCTTCTCCTGCGACCCGGTGCTGGCGCGCGACGCGACGCGGCTGTTCAACTACATGACCGGCTATGCGACGCCGAAGGCCATGGAGAAAATCGCCTTCGCGCCGCTGACCCTGCGCCAGACGCTGCTGAAGCTGATCAACGGCGAGATCGCCCACGCCAAGGCCGGACGGCCGGCGACGATCTGGGCCAAGCTGAACTCGCTGGTCGATCCGCAGATCATCGATGCGCTCTACAAGGCCTCGCAGGCGGGCGTGTCGATCGATCTGGTGATCCGCGGGATCTGCTGCCTGCGGCCGGGCGTGCCGCGGTTGTCCGACAACATCCGGGTGAAGAGCATCATCGGCCGTTTCCTGGAGCACAGCCGAATCGTTTGCTTCGGCAACGGCAAGCCGCTACCGTCGCGGGACGCCAAGGTTTTCATCTCCTCTGCGGACTGGATGCCGCGAAATCTGGACCGCCGGATCGAAACTCTGGTGCCGATCGAGAACGCCACGGTTCACCAACAGGTCCTCGACCAGATCATGATCGCCAATCTGAACGATGAAGCGCAGAGCTGGATCCTCGAACCGGAAGGGACCTATCGGCGTGTGCGTTGCACGGCAAAGTCATTTAGTGCGCATACCTACTTCATGACGAACCCCAGCCTCTCCGGCCGCGGCTCCGCCTTGAAGAAGTCGAAAAAAGCACCCCGTCTGGTCCTCAAGAAATCCTGACAAGCGTATGAATGCCCGACAGCAGGCGGCGGTCTATTCCCTGGTAAAGGGTACCGCCCGCGACGAGCGTGTCGCCGTCATCGATATTGGTTCGAATTCCATTCGCCTTGTGGTTTTCGACGGCCTCAAGCGCGCGCCGGCCACGGTGTTCAACGAGAAGGTGCTCTGCGGGCTGGGGCGCGGGCTGCAGTCCAGCGGCCACCTGAGCCCGGAAGGCGTGGCGCTGGCCGTCCCCAACCTGATGCGCTTTACGGCGCTGGCACGCGCCATGGGCGTCGGCCGGATCGACCTGATCGCCACGGCCGCGGTGCGCGAGGCCGAGGACGGCGCGGCATTCCGCGAAGCGGTGGAGCAGCAGTGCGGCCATCCCATCCGGGTGCTGAGCGGCGAGGAGGAGGCCGAGTTCTCCGCCCTGGGCGTGATCGCCGGGAACCCGACGGCCGACGGGATCATGGGCGATCTCGGCGGCGGCAGCCTGGAACTGGTCGAAGTGAACGACGGCAAGGTCGGCCGTTCGACCACCCTGGCGCTGGGGCCGCTGCGCCTGATCGAGAGTTGCGGCGAGGACCGCGCGGCCATGCGCAAGGTGATCGACAAGGCCTTCGCCAAGGTCGACTGGCTGACCGAAGGCAAGGGGCGGACGTTCTATCCGGTGGGCGGCGCCTGGCGTAATCTCGCGCGCCTGCATATGGAACAGAGCCGGCATCCGCTGCACGCGATCCATGAGCACACCATCAGCAACGCCGATGCCATCAAGCTGACACGCCTGCTGGTCCGCCAGGGCAAGTCCTCGGTATCGGGCATCCAGCAGATCTCCCGCCGGCGGCGCGAAACCCTGCCGCTCGGGGCCCTGGTGCTGAGCCGCCTGCTGCGCAAGCTGCAGTGCGCAAACGTGGTCTTCTCGACCTTCGGCGTGCGGGAGGGCTACCTCTTCAATCAGTTGCCGGAGGACGTGCGGCGGCAGGACCCGCTGCTGACGGCGGCCGAGGAAATCGCCGAGCGGGAAGGGCGCTTCGGCGGCCTGGGCGAGGCGATGATGGGCTGGTGCGATGCGTTGTTCACCGACGAAGATGCCGAAGAGCGCCGCCTGCGGCTGACCGCCTGCCACCTCTCCGACCTGGCCTGGCGTGAGCATCCGGACTTCCGGGGCCTCCAGGCGCTGCGCCGCATCCTGCATTACCCGCTGGTCGGCATCGACCATCCGGGCCGCGCCTTCATCGCCTACACGGTCTTCCTGCGCTATGGCGAGTCGGCGGATTCCAAGCAGGCGGCGGAGGCGGTCTCGCTGCTGAGTGAACGGGCCCGCGGTCGGGCGATCCTGCTGGGGGCGGCCTTGCGCCTGGCTTACCGGGTCTCGGCGGCGACGCGCTGGGTGCTCGACCACAGCGGCCTCAGCGTCGACGGCAAGGTGCTGGAATTGAGGCTGCCCGACGACGGCTCGGTCCCGGACGGCGAGGCGGTGCAGCGGCGCCTGAAGACCCTGGCCCAGGCCGGTGATTTCGAAGATACGCGGATCGTCGTTTAGCGCCGGCCGCGCCTAGCGGATCTCGATCTCGCGCTGGGCTTCGATCACGATGACGCTGCTGCCGCCCGCCTGGCGCTCCACCCGATAGATGCCGCGGTAGGTTCCGGCCGGCCAGCCTTGCGCGGGGCGCTTGCGGCCGACCCAGCGCATCGCCCTGGCCCGGTCCCGCTCGAGCGTCTCCTCCTTGTTCACGACGATCTGGCCGTTGGGGGCGATGACGACGAGGCGCTGCCGGTCGTCCTTCCGCAGTCCCCAGGCAGAGGCCCAGAACACCATGACCGGCGCCTCCCGCGACAGGAAGGCGGGGGCCTCGATGCCGGCATAGATTTCCTCGGCCTCCGCCCGGTGACTGACGAAGCCGGCGGAGAGCAGGCCGCCAGCGCGGTAGGCGAGCTGGGCCTCGGCGGCGGGCGACCAGAGTGACGTCCCGGCCGCCCCGCAGGCGGCCGAGGGCTCCTGTCCGGTGAAGGGATCGAGCAGACGGTTTTCGTGGGTCACGGCGAAATGCACATGCGGGAAGTCGGCGTTGCCGGACAGCCCGATGAGCCCCAGCGTCTGGCCGCGCTCGACCTGGTCGCCACGCTGCACGGCCAGCGTGCCCTGGCGCAGATGGGCGTAAGTGGTGATCCAGCCGCCGCCGTGATCGATGGCCAGCCAGTTGCCGTTGCGCTCCTCGCGGGTCTTGCCGGGCCCGGTGTCCTGCATCAGCAGGTCAGGCTGGCCGTCCTTGGCGATGATCACCTTGCCGGCCGCCGCGGCGACCACCGGCACGCCCCGGCGCATCTCGATCTGCGTCGGCACCCGGAAGTCGGTCCCGCGGTGCCCGTCGTAAGTGAGGTGGCCACAGGTGTGGTCGGCCCGGCCCGGCCCGGGGTCATGGTCGACGTAGTTCTGGATTGAGCAGACTTCCCATAGGCGGCAATCGACCGGCAAGCCGAAGCCCCCGCCGGGCGGCGCCGGGATCTCGGCTTGGGTTTGGGCCAGAACAGGTGAAGACAGAAGGTTGAGGAGTGCCGCAAGGAGCAGCAAAGCCAGAGCGCTGCCGGTCCGGCGGCCCATGGAGGTCAGCCCTTGCCCGCCTGATCGAGCGGCACCACGCGCACCTTGTTGCCGGAGGCGCTGAGCGCCACGGTGCCGTGCTTCAGCGCCAGCGCGTCGCGCCCGAAAACGTCGAAGCGCCAGCCGCGCAGGGCCATCACATCGGCTTTATCGTCGATGGCGATCTGTTCCAGGTCGGCGGTGTTGGCGATGAGCTTCTGGGCCACGTCGTGTTCCTCGCAACGCAGCTTCAGCATGACCTTCAGCAGATCCATCAGCGGGCCGATGCCGTTGGTCGACTGCGGCTTGGGCGGTGGTTTCGGCAGCTCGCTGTCGGGCACGGCGAGTCCGCCGGCCACGGCCTCCAGGATCGCCTTGCCGATGCGCCCGCGCGCCAGGTCGCGGTTGATGCCGCGCGAGCGCGCCAGCTCTTCTTCACTGGTCGGGCGGTGGGCGGCGATATCGAAGAGCTGCTCGTCGCGCAGCACCCGGCCGCGCGGCACGTCGCGCTGCTGGGCCTCCTCCTCGCGCCAGGTCGCCAGGGCGCACAGGACGGCCAGATAGCGGCGGTCGTTGGAGCGGGTCTTGAGGCGCTTCCAGGCGGCCTCCGGCTCCAGCCGGTAGGTCTCCGGCGAGGTCAGGATCGCCATCTCCTCGTCGAGCCAGGAGGCCCGGCCGCTCTTGTCCAGGCGGCGGGCGAGCTTCTTGTAGACCGTGCGCAGGTGGGTGACGTCGGCCAGGGCGTAGGTGAGCTGGCGCTGGGCCAGGGGACGCCGCGACCAGTCGGTGAAGCGCGAGGACTTGTCGATCTGGGCGCCGGTCAGCTTGCGCACCAGGGTGTCGTAACCCACCGATTCGCCGAAGCCGCAGACCATGGCCGCGACCTGGGTGTCGAAAATCGGGGCGGGCAGGCGCCCGCTCATGTGGAAGAAGATCTCCATGTCCTGGCGCGCCGAGTGCAGCACCTTGACGATGCCCGGGTCGTCGAAGAGCGCCAGCAGCGGCTCCAGGTCGAGACCCTCGGCCAGGGTGTCGATGGCCGCGACGTCGTCCTCCTCCGGTCCCGCCACCTGGAGGAGGCAGAGCTTCGGCCAATAGGTGGAATCCCGCAGGAATTCGGTATCGACGGTGATGAAGTCGGCCTCGACCAGCCGTGCGCAGAATGCCTGGAGTTCCGCGCTGTCCGCTATCAGGTTCATGGCAGCGGTATACACGCTATTGGACAAACGCGAAAGCGCATAGGCGGCCTCCCGGGGGGGCCAGGGGGGCATCAGGGGCGCCAGCGGCGGCGCCCCGCGCAGGGGATGGCCGCGGGGATCGCCGGCTTGCCTCCAGGCTTGACAAAAGGCCAGATTCCCGGCCTCTTGCGCGCTGATTCCAAGCCCTCCAGACCTTATTCCGGAAGCCTCCAATGCACGCCTACCGTACCCATACCTGCGGTGAACTGCGCCCTTCCCATGCCGGCGAGCGGGTTCGCCTGTCCGGCTGGATCCACCGCAAGCGCGACCATGGCCAGCTCCTCTTCGTCGACCTGCGCGACACCTACGGCATCAGCCAGTGCGTGATCGACGTCAGCAGCCCGATGTTCCAGGAACTGGAGAACGCCAGGGTTGAAAGCGTGATCACGGTGACCGGCCCGGTGGTGCAGCGCACGCCGGAGACGGTCAACCCGATCATGCCCACCGGCGAGGTCGAGCTGCAGGTCGAGGAGCTGACGGTCCAGTCGCGGGCGGCGGTGCTGCCGCTGCAGGTGAACGCCGACGAGGACGCCGGCGAGGAGACCCGTCTGCGCTTCCGCTATCTGGATCTGCGGCGCGAGAAGATGCAGGCGCGCATCCGCCTGCGCGGCCAGGTCATCCAGGCGATCCGCGAAGGCATGGTGGGGCAGGGCTTCCAGGAATTCCAGACGCCGATCCTGACCGCCAGCAGCCCGGAAGGCGCGCGCGACTACCTGGTGCCGAGCCGCATCCATCCCGGCAAGTTCTACGCCCTGCCGCAGGCGCCGCAGATGTTCAAGCAGCTGCTGATGATCGCCGGCTTCGACCGCTACTTCCAGATCGCGCCCTGCTTCCGCGACGAGGACAGCCGCGCCGACCGCTCGCCGGGCGAGTTCTACCAGCTCGACTTCGAGATGAGCTTCGTCACCCAGGACGATGTCTTCAACGCGATCGAGCCGGTGCTGCACGGCGTCTTCGAGAAGTTCGCCAACGGCCGCAGCGTGACGCCGACGCCCTTTCCGCGCATTCCCTTCCGCGAGGCGATGCTGAAGTACGGCTCCGACAAGCCGGACCTGCGCAACCCCGTCGAGATCGTCGACGTGACCGAGGCCTTCCGCGGCTCCGGCTTCGGCATCTTCGCCAAGGCCGTCGAGGCGGGCTCGGTGGTGCGGGCCATCCCGGCGCCGGGCGCCGGTTCGCGCCCGCGCAGCTTCTTCGACAAGCTGAACGACTGGGCGCGCGATGAAGGCGCCGCCGGGCTGGGCTACATCATCTACGGCGAGGACGGCACGCCCAAGGGGCCGATCGCCAAGAACCTGGACGAAGCGCGCAGCGCGCAGATCAAGGAAGCCGCGGGCCTGAAGGACGGCGACGCGGTGTTCTTCTCCTGCGACAAGGAAGGCGCGGCGGCCAAACTGGCTGGGCAGGTGCGCAACCGCTTGGGCGGCGAGCTGGACCTTCTGGAAAAGAACGCCTTCCGCTTCTGCTGGATCGTGGACTTCCCGATGTACGAGATGGACGAGGACACGGGCAAGGTCGAGTTCAGCCACAATCCCTTCTCCATGCCGCAGGGCGGCATGGAGGCGCTGGAGACCCAGGACCCGCTGGACATCCTGGCCTACCAGTACGACATCGTCTGCAACGGCGTGGAGCTGTCCTCCGGTGCGATCCGAAACCATCTGCCGGAGGTTATGTACAAGGCCTTTTCCATCGCCGGCTACAGCCAGGATCAGGTGGACAGCGAATTCGCCGGCATGATCTCGGCGCTGAAGTTCGGCGCGCCGCCGCACGGCGGTTCGGCCCCGGGCATCGACCGCATCGTCATGTTGCTGGCCGACGAACCGAACATCCGCGAGGTGGTGGCCTTCCCGATGAACCAGCGTGCCGAAGACCTGATGATGCAGGCCCCGGCGCCGGTCAGCGAGCGCCAGCTGCGCGAGCTGCACATCAAGCTCGACCTGCC
The DNA here is from genome assembly GCA_048268885.1 of Kiloniellaceae bacterium. Lineage (GTDB taxonomy): Bacteria > Pseudomonadota > Alphaproteobacteria > Kiloniellales > Kiloniellaceae > Pelagibius. The sequence continues at coordinate 60,231 of JBLWUP010000007.1, forward strand.
GCCCGAGTAACGGCGGCGGCGCACGCGGAGGCGGCCATGGCAGAGCAGGTTATGGCGGAACAGGTTCCTGCCGACGACGGCTTCTTCATGCCGGCCGAGTGGGCGCCGCATGAGCGCTGCTGGATGGCCTGGCCCTGCCGCGGCAGTCTGTGGGCCGAGGGGCTGGAGCCGGCCCGCGACGCCTACGCCGCGGTGGCCCAGGCGATCGCCGGCTTCGAGCCGCTCACAATGCTGGCCAATGCCGAGGAGTTGGACGACGCCCGGGCGCGCTGCGGCGCCGGCGTCACCTGCCAGGCGATGCCACTGGACGATTCCTGGATGCGCGACTACGGCCCCAGCTTCGTCGTGGACGGGAAGGGCGGGCTGGCCGGGATCGACTGGCGCTTCAACGCCTGGGGCGAGAAGTTCCATCCCTACGACCGGGACGCGGTGGTGGCCGAGCGGCTGCTGGCGCAGCTCGGCGTGACGCGCTACGGCGCGCCCCTGGTGCTGGAAGGCGGCTCGATCCATGTCGATGGCGAAGGCACCCTGCTGACCAGCGAGGAATGCCTGCTGCATCCCAACCGCAATCCGGACCTCGACCGCGCGGCGATCGAAGAGTTGCTGCGCCGCTACCTGGGCGTCGAGGCCTTCGTCTGGCTGGGGCAGGGCCTCGACAAGGACGACACCGACGGGCACGTCGACAATATCGCCTGCTTCGTGCGCCCCGGCGTCGTCATGGCCGTCACCTGCGACGATCCGGCGGACCCCAATCATGCGATCCTGCAGGACAACCTGGCGCGCCTCGCCAAGACCCGTGACGCCAAGGGACGCTCCCTGGAGGTCATCGAGCTGCCCTTGCCGCGCGAAGCCCGCTATCACGCCGGCCAGGAGGGGGACCAGCGCCTGGCGCTGTCCTACGTGAACTACTACATCGCCAACGGCGGCGTGGTGATGCCGTCCTTCGGCGACGCCCATGATGCGCAGGCCCTCGAGATCGTCTCCAAGGCCTTTCCCGACCGCAAGGTGGTGCAGGTGGCGGCCAGCGCCATCCTGGTCGGCGGCGGTGGGATCCACTGCATCACCCAGCAGCAGCCGCGGCCCTAAGGGGGCCGCCGGCCGGCGTCGCACCGCGGCCGTTTCAGGCCTCTCTCCATCGCTGCCTTTTGCCCGCCGTTCTGCCGGCGGGAAATTTTTTTGTTTCCGGAGCGACCGGAAAATTACAACCAGTAATGGCAAATACAGGTGTAGAGAAAGCAGAGGGCGAAGGGGGTCTGCGCCGAAGTCGATGAAATCGTTCACTTCCTTACGACGATAGGAAATAGTTCTGGCCGTTGTGCGGCCGGAGGCGCGGATAGTTCGCCGTTACGGCGAATTACTCGGCCGGTATGAAATTAAGACATGGTTTACATCCCTTCACTATTCCTCAGAGCCGGGCAGCGAGAAAAAGAGGGAATGAGAGCCGGGACCACCTGGCCCGCCCTCTTCACATCGTTTGGTTGGCAGCGGTGCCGTTGCCGGAGTTCTGGGGGAAATGACTATGAATGATGCGACGAAAGCAGAACCGACCCGCCGTGGTGCGCGTTGGGCGCGCCTGAAGTTCTGGAAAGGCAAAGGCAAGCCGAAGCAGAAACCGGCCCGGCTGCTGTCCCATCGCTTCGGCATCGGCGTGCGGTTGCTCGGCGCTTTCTGGGCGGTCGCCTTCCTGACGCTGGCGGCCAGCGGCGTCGCTTGGCTTTCCTTCACCAACGTCGGCGGCGTGCTGGAGCAGGTGACCGGCCGCAACGTCCCGGCGATGACTGAGGCGCTGCGCCTCGCCGCCGCCAGCGCCAGGCTTTCCGCCGAGGCGCCGGCGCTGGTCGCCGCGGAAAGCGATGAAGAACGGCGAAAGGTGAACGGCGGCCTGTTCCTGAAGATCTCGGCGCTGGGCGGCACCATGAGCGCTCTCGAGAAGTACTTCGGTGAATCGAAGCGCCTGGGCGAACTGAGCAATCTGACCCGCCAGACGACCGACAGCCTGCAGGCCCTGAATGCCGCGGTGACCGAGATGATGCAGCTGCGTGGCGAGCGCGAAGCCAAAGTCGAGGAGATCGCCGTGGCCCACAACGAGATCCTGGGCCTGACCAATCCCATGGCCGACGATGTCAGCTTCACGCTGTCGGTCACCGCTTACGAGGCGGCGGATGCCGGCGGCTCCGCCGTTACCAATCTGTTCGGGACCGGCGTTGCCGGCCTTATGGCCGTGGCGCATACGGAGGGGCAGGCCAATCTGCTCCAGGGCATCCTGCGCGATGCGGCCCAAGCGGCGAATGTCGAGGCGCTGCAGCCCTTGCGGGAGCGCTTCGACGCGGCGCGGGGCAGCTTGCTGGAGAGCTTCGGAGAGATTCCCGAAAACACCTTGAAGGAAAATCTGGGCAGCCAGATCGACCGGCTGGTGGCCTACGGCGCAGAGCCGGGCAACGTGTTCGAGCTGCGCGAAGCCGAGTTGGCCGCAGCGAGCGAGGCGCACGCCCTGCTGGCCAAGAGCCGTGAAGCTTCGGAAGGGCTTGCCAACGAGGTCGACAACTTGGTCAAGACGGCCGAAAGCGATCTGAATGCCGGCAACCAGTCGTCGATCGCGGCCATCGCCAACGGCCAATACTGGCTGGTTGTGATTGCGGCGGCGAGCTTCGTCTTTGCCGGGGCGATCGCCTGGCTGTATGTCGGCCGCAACCTTGTTCGGCGTCTGACCGGTGTGGCGCTTTCCATGCGCGAGATCGCCGACGGCAAACTGGACACCAGCGTGACGGTGAACGGCAGCGACGAGATCACCGAGATGGCCAAGACGCTGAGCGTCTTCCGCGACGGACTGGCCGAAGTTGAGCGGGCCAATGCCAAGGTCGCGGAAGAGCGCGAAACCGCGGCGCGCGAACGCCGCGAAGCCATGGTGGCGCTGGCCGATGATTTTGAAGCCAGCGTGATGGGGGTCGTGGAGTCCGTGACCAGCGCGTCGAACGATGTGCAGACCTCTTCCATGAGCATGACGGACACGGCGAAGGGGGCGGGCGGCAAGGCCGACGCCGCCGGTTCCGCCGCCGAACGGGCGGCTTCCAACGTGCAGACCGTGGCGAGCGCGGCCGAGGAGCTGGCGTCTTCGATCCAGGAGATCGGGCGCCAGGTGAACCAGTCGTCGACCATCGCGGCCAACGCGGTGGAAAAGGGTCAGCAGACGAATATGCAGGTCGAAGGCCTTTCCGCCGCCGCGCAGAAGATCGGCGAGGTGGTCGAGCTGATCACCGACATCGCCGAGCAGACCAACCTGCTGGCGTTGAATGCCACCATCGAAGCCGCCCGCGCCGGCGAGGCCGGCAAGGGCTTCGCCGTGGTGGCCAGCGAGGTCAAGGGCCTGGCGACCCAGACGGCCAAGGCGACCGAGGACATCGCCGGGCAGATCAAGGGTATCCAGACCGCGACCCGCGATGCGGTGACGGCGATCAAGGACATCACCGAGACGATTTCCGAGATCGACAACATCGGCACGGCGATCGCCGCGGCGGTGGAGGAACAGACCTCCGCCACGCAGGAGATCTCGCGCAATGTGCAGGAGGCGGCCAACGGCGCGCAGCAGGCCGGGGCCAACATCTCCGGCGTGCATGAGGCCATCGCGGAAACCAGCTCCGCCGCGGATGACATGCTCGGCGCTTCGACCACACTGGCCGAGCAGGCGAACGATCTGAAGGCGCAGGTGACGGACTTCCTGAAGCAGGTCCGCAGCGCCTGATCGCAGACAGCCGGCCGGCGGCCTCCAGCAGGCTAAGCGCCGTCGGCCGGGTCTTCGCCTGAAGTGTCGGGGACGATTTCCCAGATCTTCGCGTGATCGCCGGCGCGCGCCGGCTGAATGACGCGAAAGCGCTCGACGAAGCCGTCGCTGCCGGGCTCGCGCTCCAAGGCCAGCAGGGTGCCGAGCTTGTGCTCGCAAAGGCTGGCCGCGTCGTCGAGTTCCTGGCGTGCGGCCGCCAGCGCATGCTCGAAGCTGGGGGCGTTGAAAGTGGTCTCGATGTGGCGTGCCAGGCGTTCGGCCGCGGCCAGGAAGTCGGCCTCTTCAATCTCCGCCACCTCCACCAAAGTCGCATGACCGAAGCTGGTCAGGCCGAGCCAGGCGGACTTGAAGGCGAGCTGGGCTTTGCCCTCCAGGTGCGTGGGGTCCAGGTGGGCGAAGGCAAAGCTGCCGGGAATGGCCCACTCGCCGACGTCGCTGGCCCGTTCGAAAACGTGCAGGTCGGACTGGTCGAGGCGAATGACTCGGGGCAGGCGGTTAGGGGCTTGCGACATGACCGGGCGATCCTACACGACCGGCGCAACGCCGCCAGCGGTCAATCCCGCCGTAGGGCGGTGAACTTGGGAGGGTGGTGAACTTGGGGCTGCGGCCCTTGATGCTGCAGGCGGCTAGAGCAGCCGCGGGCTCTTGTTCTTGTAGAGATTCTGGTCGGCGAAGAACAGCAAGGTGTCGGGCTGACTGCCGCTGTCGTAGGTGGTGATGCCGAAGGCGGCGGAGACCGGCAGCTTCTGGCCCTGCCAGGGCACGGTCAGGCCGTTGACCAGGGCGGAGAGCTTCTTGGCGAGCTGCTCGCTCTGGGCCAGGGCGGTGTGGGTCATGATGACCGCGAACTCGTCGCCGCCGACCCGCGCGACATAGTCGCTTTCCCGGGTGTGGCGCTTCAGAAGCTGGCCCACGGCCCGCAGCAGGGCATCGCCGGCGGGATGGCCGTAAGTGTCGTTGATGGCCTTGAAGTGATTCAGATCGCACATCATCAGAAGGCCGGTTTCGTTCAGGCGCCGGGCCCGGGCAAGGGCGCGCGACAATTCGCTCTCGAAGCCCCGGCGGTTCAGCAGGCCGGTCAGCTCGTCGGTGACGGAGAGGGATTCGAGATAGCGGATGCGGGCCCGTTGCAGGGCCATGGACTGCTCCGCTTCCGCGGCGGCCTCCAACAGGTCGTCGAGCAGCTTGAGGCCGGAGGCGCCGAGCGAGTCCGGGGCCGCCTGGGCCAGCCGGCGCAGCCTGTCGGCGGCAGAACAGAGCTGCGGCAGGGCGTCCTGCCGGATCAGGCTCTCGATCTTGACGTCTTCCAGCGTGCTGGGGATCATTTGGCGGTTTCCTGCGCGGCGGCACTATGTAGTTGCCGATATAGATGCAATGAGCGGGCCAAGAATAAAGCCAGCAAAATCAAGGAAGTAGGATTGTTTTCTTGCGCTGAGGGCGGCAGTTCTTGCCGCCTGGGGGCAGGCTTTGCACACCGCGTCGGCCGCGCGACGGCCGGCCGGCACCGGCCGCTCCCCTTTCGCGTGCTTGATTTTTAGCAGAATATCAATCACTTGGGGGTTAGGACTTAAGATGGCCTGCGCTATGATGCAGGCTTATCGGGGGTAAGAATGCGACGGATTACTGCGGCGCTCCTGCTGGCGCTGACCTCTTGCTGCGGCGGCCTGGCGTCGGCCGTGGCCGCACCGGCCGGCGAGGCTCTTTCGTCGCACAAGGCGGTCTATGCGCTGACGCTGGGCGGCCTGCAGTCCTCCAGTCCGGTGATCGATGCGGCCGGGCGTTTCGAGTTCGAATGGCGGGACGTCTGCGACGGCTCGGCGGTCAGCCAGAAATTCCGCATCGCGCTGCTCTACGAAGACGGCATCTCGGTCAGCTTCGGCTGGAGCCTCTCGTCCTGGGAATCCAAGGACGGCAAGCGCTACCGCTTTTTCATCCGGCGCTTCGACGGCAGCGGCCAGACCGAATCAGTCCGCGGCGAGGCCGAACTGGGCGAAGACGGCAGCGGGCGGGCGGTCTTCCATGAACCCGAGGAACGGGAAGTCGAGCTGCCCGCCGGCACGCTGTTTCCGACCCATCATACCCAGCACGTCTTGGCGCGCGCCGAGGCGGGCGACGTCCCCGTCTGGACGCTGGTCTTCGACGGCTCCGGCGACGAGGGGCTCTTCGGCGTCTCCGCGGCGCTGTCGCGCCGTCTGGCGCCGAACGCTCCGACGCAGCTGAACAACCCGCTGCTGCAGGACGTGCCATCCTGGCGGGTCGATCTCGCTTTCTTCGGTGTCGAGGGGCAGGAGGCCGAGCCCGAGCAGGAGCAGGGCCTGCGGCTCTTCGCCAACGGCGTGGTCGACGAGATGCGCCTGGACTACGGCGACTTCGTGCTCGACGCCGACCTGACAGAGCTCTCCGCCCTGCCGGCGCCCGATTGCTGAGCCCGATCACCGACGGCGCCTAGTTCTCCTTGCTCCGCTGCGGCTTGCGCAGCGGCAGGCCGCGTCCTTTGAGGATGGCCTGCTCGCCGAGCTTCGAGCGCACCTGGTCGATCGCCCGTTCCACCTGCGCCCGCTTTTCCCGCTCCGGATCGAGAAGGTCCGGCAGGTCCGCCTGGTCGGCGGCCACGAAGTCGGCGGCGCCGATGCCGATCAGGCGGAAGGCGCGCCCGTCGGCCTCCTGTTCGATCAAGGGCTGGGCGGTGCGGTAGAGCTCCTCGGCCAGCTGGGTGGCGGCGCCGAGGCGGCGCGAGCGGGAGATCTGCCGAAAGTCACCCGTCTTCAACTTCAGCTGTACCGTCGCGCCGGCGAGGCCGGCTTTCTTGAGTCGCTGCGCCACCGTCTCGCAGAGCGGCCAGAGGCGCTCGAGCAGCAGCTTCGGCGCGGCGATGTCACGGTCGAAGGTGGTTTCCGAGGAAATGCTCTTGGCCGGGGAGTGCGGGTTGACGCTTCGGTCGTCCTGGCCGCGGGCGAAGTGATAGAGCCGCCGGCCGATGCTGCCGTAGCGCGCCACCAGCTCGCTTTCCGAATAGGGCAGCAGGTGGCGCACCAGCGAGATGCCGTCGCGTGCCAGGGAGGCCTGCAGCGACTTGCCGACACCCCAGATGATGCCGACCGGCCGTTCGGCGAGGAAGCTCGTCGCCGCGTCGGAACCGAGCACGGCGAAACCGCGCGGCTTGTCGAGGTCGGAAGCGATCTTGGCGAAGAACTTGTTGTAGCTGAGGCCGATGGAAGCGGTGAGGCCGAGCTCCGTCTCCAGGTCGCGCACCAGCCGGGCAAGGCTGCGCGCCGGCCAGCCGTGATGCAGCGCCTCCGTGCCCGAAAGGTCGAGGAAGGCCTCGTCGATGGAGAGCGGCTCCACCAGCGGCGTCAGCGCCAGCATGCGTTCGCGGATGGCGCGGCCGATCTCGCTGTACTTCGCCATGTTGGGGCGGATGACCACGGCGTCGGGACAGGCCTTCAGCGCCTTGAACATGGGCATCGCCGAATGCACGCCGTACATGCGCGCCACATAGCAGGCGGCCGAGACAACACCGCGCTGCCCGCCGCCGACGATCACCGGCTTGTCGCGCAGTTCGGGACGGTCGCGCTTCTCGACGCTGGCGTAAAAGGCGTCGCAGTCGATGTGCGCTAGGCTGAGGCGGTCCAGCTCCTCGTGCCAGATCATTCGAAGACCTTGGCAGACCGGACAGCGGTGCGGCCGGGACGCGGCGGCCTCCGTTGGCGGCTCCGGAAAGGTTTCCAGGCAGTCGCGGCAGAGGCCGGGCATCGATCAGGAGGCCTCGGCCAGGGCCGCCGGCAGTTCCTCCGGCCGCCACAGACGGGCGGCGCCGAAGACGCCGCTGGAATCGCCGTGGCGGGCTTTCAGGATCCGGGTGGCCACGTGGTCGGAGAAGACGTAGCGGGGCAGCAGCGCCGGCACTGTCTCGTAGAAGCGCGCCACGTTGGACAGTCCGCCGCCGAGCACGACGGCATCGGGATCGAGGATGTTGATCACGTGGGCCAGGGCGCGGGCCAGGCGGTCCTCGTAGCGGGTGACGGCGGCAAGCGCCAGCGGCTCGCCCTGCAGTGCCCGGGCGACGACATCCTTGGCGGCGATGTCGGGGCCGCCGTTCTGGTGGAAGTCCTGCGCCATGCCGGGGCCGGAGAGGAAGGTCTCGATGCAGCCCTGCTTGCCGCAATAGCAGTCGGGGCCGGGCCGCTCGGCCGCGGTGCGCCAGGGCAGGGGGTTGTGGCCCCATTCGCCGGCGATGGCGTTGGCTCCAACCAGCGGGCGGCCGTCCACCACGATGCCGCCGCCGGTTCCGGTGCCCAGGATGACGGCGAAGACCACCGCCAGGCCGGCGGCGGCGCCGTCGGCGGCTTCGGAGAGCGCCAGGCAGTTGGCGTCGTTCATCAGGCGCACCGGGCGCCCGAAGGCGGCGGCGAGGTCGCGGTCCAGAGGCTGGTCGAGCAGCCAGGTAGAGTTGGCGTTCCTGATCAAACCGGTAGTTGCGGACAGGGAGCCCGGGATGCCGATACCGATGCTGCCGCGCCGGCCGATTTCCTGCTCAAGCTGTTGAACTAACGCAGTAATCGCGCCTATGGTGGCTTTGTAGTCACGGCGCGGGGTCGGCACGCGTCTGCGAACAATTACGGTGCCGTCGCTGTCGAGGGCGGCGGCTTCGATTTTGGTGCCGCCAAGATCCACCCCGATTTGCATGAAATTCCTATCTTTCAGACACGTAACACTGTTCCGGATGCCGCTGGAATGTTAGCAAAGCTTACCAAATATTAACTTTATTCCTCTATCAATGAAGGCGTGTCGGCGGTCGTGCCTCCCGCAGTTGAGAGGTGGCGGGGCGCGGACGCAATTCAGGATTGTCGGTGCCGTCTTTCTCCAGGACTGTGCCCTTTTCTCACGGGGGTCCCATCGGGCAGGGCAAGCATATGATGAATGGAACGAATATCGTCAAGGATACGGGTGTGGCGAAGACCGTACTGATCGTCGAGGACAACGAGCTGAATATGAAGCTCTTCCACGATCTGCTCGAGGCACACGGCTATAATATTCTGCAGACCAAGGATGGTATGGAGGCGCTGCGCCTGGCGCGTGAGCACCATCCCGACCTGATCCTCATGGACATTCAGTTGCCGGAGGTCTCCGGCTTGGAGGTCACCAAGTGGATCAAGGAAGACGATAATCTGAAGTCGATTCCCGTCGTCGCCGTCACGGCTTTCGCGATGAAGGGCGACGAAGAGAAGATCCGCGAGGGCGGCTGCGAGGCTTATATCGCCAAGCCGATCTCCGTCACGAATTTCCTGGAGACCGTCGAGCGGTTCCTCACCTAGCCGCGGCGGGATCTGTTCCGATATGACCGCCCGGATTCTGGTCGTCGATGACATTCCTGCGAATGTCAAACTGCTCGAGGTCAAGCTGACGGCGGAGTATTTCGACGTCGTCACGGCCTCGGACGGCCCGTCGGCCCTCGAACTGGCCCACAGCCAGGCACCGGATCTTATCCTCAGCGACGTCATGATGCCCGGCATGGACGGCTTCGAGCTGTGCCAGCGTCTCAAGGCGGACCCGGAGACGAGTCATATTCCCCTGGTCATGGTGACGGCGCTGAGCGACGTCGCCGACCGCGTGCGCGGCCTGGAGGCCGGCGCCGACGACTTCCTGACCAAGCCGGTCAACGACATCGCGCTCTTCGCGAGGGTGCGCTCCCTGGCGCGTCTCAAGCAGATGATGGACGAGCTGCGGGTGCGCCAGGCGGCCAGCGGCAACAGCGAGATGGTGACCGAGGCGGACCTGGAGAACGCCGGCGAGCTGGGCGACGCCAAGATCCTGCTGGCCGATTCCAGCGATACCCTGGCCGGCAAGGTCCAGAGCTACCTGGCCGAGGACGGCCACAATACCCATCACGTCAAGACCGGCCAGGAAGCCCTGGCCATAGCGCAGAGCGAGCCTTTCGATCTGCTGATCGTCAGCCTGCACCTCGGCAAGGAAGACGGCCTCAGGCTGTGTTCCCAGTTCCGCTCGCAGGACGACACGCGCCATGTGCCGATCCTGCTGCTGCTGGACGAGGAAGACCTGCCGCGCCTCCCCAAGGGGCTGGAGATCGGCGTCACGGACTACCTGATCAAGCCGATCGACCGCAACGAGCTGCGCGCCCGCACGCGCACCCAGATCCGCCGGCGCCGCTATCACGACAAGCTGCGCGAGATGCTGCAGCGCTCCGTGGCGCTGGCCTATACCGACACCTTGACGGGGGTTTACAACCGCCGCTACATGAACGCCCACCTGGATCGCAAGATCATGGAGATCGCGGAGACGGTGAAGCCCGTGTCCGTGCTGATGTTCGACATCGACCACTTCAAGAGCATCAACGACACGCACGGCCACAATGCCGGCGACGAGGTGCTGGTCGAAATGGCCCAGCGTGTCTCCCGCGGCGTGCGCGACATCGACCTGGTGTCACGCTATGGCGGGGAAGAGTTCGTGATCGTGATGCCCGACGCGGACGTCGAGGTGGCGGTCAACGTGGCCGAGCGTGTCCGGGCCCTGGTCGGCGACCAGCCGTTCGAGGTCTCCGGCGAGGCCGGTGCGCTGGATGTCACCATCTCGGTCGGTGTCGCGACGACCCGGGATCCGACGGAGACCACCGAATCCCTGATCGGCCGTGCCGATGAGGCGCTCTACAGGGCGAAGGGGCGGGGCCGCAACTGCGTCCGTTCAGCGGAGCTGGACCAGTTGGCGCAGCGCCATAGCGCCATGCCGGCCGCCGGCGAATAGCCCCGGCGGCAGCGCGCCGTCTCGAAATCTAAGACCCGAAATCAAGAAACCAGAACCCTAAGGCCCAGAATCGAAAAGCGGCCGCCTGGAAGGCGACCGCCCGACTCGGCAGAGCAGGAAAGGGCCTGCTTACTTCATCTTCGATTCTTTGAAGGTCACGTGCTTGCGCGCGACCGGATCGTATTTCCGCAGCTCCAGCTTTTCGGTCATGGTGCGCGGGTTCTTCTTGGCCACGTAGAAGTAGCCGGTGTCCGCGGTGCTCACCATCTTGATCAATTGCGTGGCTGGCTTGGCCATATCCGCTGTCCTTTAGCTGAACTCATCGAGGTTGCCGGGAAAATACTGCGCCCTGGGCGGCTGTCAAGCCCGGCGCTGCCACCGGACCCTGCGCAGAACGATTTAGGAATAATAACCTTTAATTTTCAGGGGGTCTCAGGACCCCGAGGCGGCCGGGGGCGTGTGCGCGCTGGCCGCCGTGTCGGGCAGGCCATGCAGCGCCCGGGCATAGAGGCCGGGCTCTTCCAGCAGCTGGCGGGCCACCAGGAGGTCGATCTCGGCCTCGTCGCCTTCACGGGCCGGGCAGTGGGCGCGTAGTTCCTCGACGGCCGCATCGTCGTTCGTGTCGATGTCCCGCCGGCGCAGGTCGGCCGCGATGGGCAGGGCCCCGCTGTGGATCCGGGTCATGACGTCGGCCAGGGTGCTGACGTCGCCGCTGGTGCAGACGTCCGGCAGCACGCCCCGGCGATGCAGGGCGTAGCCGGAGGGCGCGTGGAAGCGCGCCCAGGTCAGAATGAACTCGCCGGTGTTCGGCAGGGGCAGGACGGTCTGGACGGTGCCCTTGCCGTAGGAGCCGCTGCCGACCAGCACGGCGCGCCCGGAGTCCTGAAGCGCCGCGGCGACGATCTCCGAGGCCGAGGCCGAGCCGCCGTCGATCAGCACCACCAGCGGCGCGTTTTCGGTGAGGTCACCGCGCTGCAGCCGCTCGGAGGGGAAATACTGATGGCTGTCCGTATGCCGGCCATGAGTCGAGACGATGCGCCCGCTGGTGACGAAGACATCGGACACCGCAACGGCCTGTTCCAGCAGGCCGCCCGGGTTGCCGCGCAGGTCGAGAATGAAGCCGCGCAGGTCGTCGCCGATCTCGTTCTGGGCCTGGCGGATCTTCTGCCGCAGGCTGTCGGTGGTCCGCTTGTTGAAGCCGGTCATCTTCAGGTAGCCGAGGTTGCCCTCGCGATGATAGGTCACGGTCTGCGGCACGATGTGCGAGCGAACCACGGCCACGGTCAGCGGCGCGGTCTCGTTTTCGCGTTCGACCGAAAGGTCGACTTCGGAGCCGATGCGGCCGCGCAGGCGGTTGACCGCGTCCTGCTGCGACAAGCCCTCGACGTCCTCACCATCGATGGCGACGATGACGTCGTCCTGCCGCAGGCCGGCGATCGACGCCGGGGTGTCTTCCATGACCGACAGCACCAGCACGCCTTCTTCGATGAGGCGGATGCGCACGCCGATGCCGCCGAAGCCGTCGCGGCTGGCGCGGTTCTCGCGCGCCGCGTCACGCCCGGCATAGCGGGAGAAGCTGTCGAGCTGGGTCAGCAGCCCGTCGAAGACGGCTTCATAGACCTTCTCCGGCGCGGCCGCGTCGAGATCGCGGGAATGATAGCGGGTCGCCGAGATCACCGCCGCCGTGAGGGCGCCCCAGGCTTCCGGGTCGTTCGGATCGGCGAGGGGATAGCTGGCCATGCTGTGGCCGTCGATGCTGACGCGCAGGCGGTCGCCGTCGACCGCGACGGCAATGGCGGGATCGATGCTGGCCAAGCTGTTCATGCCGGCGATGGCAAGATCCGCAACGGCCACGTCCTCGATATAGATGTCGCTGACGTTGCTGTAGCCGGCGGTGAAGAGGCGCTCGGCACGGGCTTCGTCATAGCCGACCTGGACCGTGCTGTCCTGCGAGGCGCAGGCGACCATGAGGAACGCCAGGCAAAGCGGCCCGGCCCGGCGGACCAAGCCGTGGAGGTCAAAGATCGGGAACAGATGGCGGGCGGAAAAACCCAGTGACGTCTTCAAGCTCTGCAACCCCTAGCGCTCCCTGCGGCTTAGACAATAAACGAATTCGTTAACTATGCGCAAAGCGCAATTTCGTTTGTCCAGAGCCGTTTGACCCAAATTACCGGCTTATTAGGCACCAGCCAGAGTCAAGGATTCGTTAACACCCAAGTAATAATTCACCCAATAATTCGCCGTTTATCGCTTGCGGCGGGGGCTTCCCTTGCGGCCCGCCGCCGTCGATTTGGCCTTTTTGGGCTTTCTAGAGGCGCTTTGTGGCTTTTTTCGGGTGGCCTTGGCCGAACGCTTCCGTGGCCCCTTGCCGGGGGTGGATTTGCGGGTTTTCCCCGGGTTTCGGCGCCCTGAGGTCCCCTCCGGGCCCACTTCGGAGTCGTCGAGGCCGAGGATCAGGCCGCCTGTCATGGGGGAGGCCTCCAGCAGCTTGACCCGCAGCCGGTCGCCCAGGCGGTAGACGCGGCCCCAGCGTTCCCCCTCCAGGGTGTGGCGGGCCTCGACGTGGTGATAGAAGTCGTCGGGCAGGGTGCTGATCGGGATGAGCCCGTCGGCGCCGCTGTCGTCGAGGGTGACGAACAGCCCGAAGCGGGTGACCCCGTTGATCCGCCCGGCGAAGGTCGCGCCGACCTGTTCCTGCAGGAAAGCCGCGGTGAAGCGGTCGACGGCGTCGCGCTCGGCCGCGGCCGAGCTGCGCTCGGTGGAACTGATGTGGCCGCCCATCTCCTCGAAGAGCTGTTCGCTGCCCGGCGGCAGGCCGTCCTCGCCGAGCTTCAGGCCGGAGACCAGCGCCCGGTGGACCAGCAGGTCGGCGTAGCGCCGGATCGGCGAGGTGAAGTGGGCGTAGTGGGTGAGCGCCAGACCGAAGTGTCCGAGGTTCTCCGGGCTGTAGATGGCCTGGCTCTGGGCGCGCAGGATGAGGTCGTTGACCAGCGGCGCCTCGGGCTGCCCCTCGACCTTGGTGAGCAGCCGGGTCAGGTCGCGCGGGCGCACCACCTGGCCGGCGTTGAAGCGCAGGCCGAGGTCGCGCAGCACCTCCGCCAGGGCCGAGAGGCGCAGCGGGTCCGGCTTGTCGTGGACGCGGTACATGCAGGGCTGGCGCAGGCGCTCCAGCTCCTTCGCCGCGGCCACGTTGGCGGTGATCATGAACTCCTCGATCAGCCGGTGGCTGTCGAGCCGCATGCGGGCCTCGATGGCGGCGACGCGGCCGTCCTCGGAGAGCCGGATCTTGCGCTCCGGCAGGTCGAGTTCCAGCGTGCCGCGGTCGTGGCGGGCGGTCAGCAGCGCCTCGAAGGCGCCGTAGAGGGACGGCAGGATCGCCCCCAGCACCTCGTCGTGGTCGCCCCCCTTCTGGCCGTCGCGCGCCGCCTGCACTTCCTCGTAGGTGAGGCGGGCCGCGGAGCGCATGAGGCCGCGCACGAACTTGTGGCGCCGCAGCTTGCCTTGGGCGTCGATCCAGAGGTGCACCGCCATGCAGGGGCGCTCCTCCTTGGGATTGAGCGAGCACCAGCCGTTGGACAGCGCCGTCGGCAGCATGGGCAGGACTCGGTCGGGGAAATAAGTCGAGTTGCCGCGCGCGTAGGCGGACTTGTCGAGGGCGCTGTCGTGGCGGACATAGTGGGCCACGTCGGCGATGGCGACCAGCAGGTGCCAGCCGCCGGGGTTGTTCGTATCGTCGTCCGGCTCCGCGAAGACCGCATCGTCGAAGTCGCGGGCGTCGGCGCCGTCGATGGTGACCAAGGGGATGTCGCGCAGGTCCTGGCGTTGGCCGAGCGGCGCCGCTTCGGCGGCTTCGGCCTCGGCCACGGCGGAGTCCGGAAACTCGCTGAGCAGGCCGTGCTCGTGCAGGGTGATGAGGCTGAGCGCCTTGGGATCGTCGCCGCGGCCGAGCCGCTCCGTGACGCGCACGCTGCGCAGGCCGAGGCTGTCCCGGCGCTGGCGGGCGGGCAGGAGTTCGGCCAGCACCAGCTCGCCGGGCTCGGCGTCCTTGGCGTCGCTCTCGCGCAGGATGAAGTCCTTCTTGGCGCGCTTGTCGGTGGGGCGCAGGCGGCCGCCTTCGCTGCCGATCTGGTAGACGCCGAGCACCCGCTGGGAGGGGCGGTCCAGCTTGCGGATGATGTGGGCTTCGTAGGTGCCGTCGTCGCCGAGTTGCAGGCGGACCAGCGCGCGCTCACCCGTCGCGAGGACGGCGCGGCTGCGCTTGTCGGGGGCCACGTAGATGCGCGGCGGGGTGCCCTTGTCGTCGTCCCAGACGGTGGGACGGGCCAGCAGCTCGCCGTCCTCGTCCATCTCCGTTACCTCGACCACCAGCACATTGGGCAGACGGCCGGGGGCCGAGAGGCGGCGGGCGGGCTGTTTCTCCAGCAGGCCTTCCTGCTTCAGTTCCTTCAGCAGGGCCTTCAGGCGAATGCGGTCGGCGCTGCCCTTGATGCGAAAGGCGCGCGCGACTTCCCGCTTGCCCACGGGCTCGCTGCTCTCGTTGATGAAAGCGAGAACCTGTTCCTTGCTGGGGAAGGGCGCCGAAGCGGTCCCTTTCGGGTTCTTGGGGGCGGCCTTGTCTTTCTTGCCGGCCAAGATCAGTCGGCCGCCGTTTCGTCGGCGGGCTTCTTCTTGGCGGCGGCTTTCTTCGCCGCGGCCTTTTTGGAAGCTGGCTTCTTGGCCGCCGACTTTTTGGTGGCGGCCTTCTTGGTCGCCTTTTTCTTGGTGGCCTTCTTCTTGGCCGCCTTCTTCTTGGGGGCCGCTTTCTTGGTGCCGGCTTTGGCGGCTTTCTTCTCCGCCTGCGCCTTCAGCAACTCCAAGGCCTGCTCGAGCGTCACCGTTTCCGGGTCGAGGTCCGCCGGGATGGTGGCATAGAGCTTGGCGTGCTTCACGTAGGGGCCGAAGCGTCCCTTGCCCTGGCTCACCACCTTGCCGTCGTCGGGATGTTCGCCGAGCTGGCGGCCGGCGGCGCGGCGTTGCGGCGCCTCGGCGATCAAGGCGACGGCGCGGTTGAGGCCGACGGTCAGCACGTCATCGCCCTCGGTCAGAGAGCGGTAGGTGGAGCCGTGCTTCACATAGGGGCCGTAGCGGCCGATGCCGGCGGTGATCGGCTTGCCGTCTTCGGGATGGGCGCCGACGTCGCGCGGCAGCGCGAGCAGCGCCAGGCCGGTCGGCAGGTCGACATCGGCGGGCGCCAGGTTCTTGGGCAGCGAGGCGCGCTTGGGCTTTTCGTCGCCCTCGGGCTCGCCGAGCTGCAGGTAAACCCCGAAGGGGCCCTTGCGCAGCGTCACCTGCTTGCCGGTCTCGGGATCGTCGCCCAGCACCTTCGGCTGGCTCAGGTCGATGCCAAGGTCATCCTCGGCGCCCGGCACGGCCAGCGGCCGGGTGTAGCGGCAGTCCGGATAGTTGGAGCAGCCGATGAAGCCGCCGTTGCGCCCCAGGCGCAGGCCGAGCCGGCCTTCCTTGCAGGAGGGGCAGGCGCGCGGGTTTTTGTCGGGCTGCTCCGGGTCGACCGGGAAGAAGTGCGGGCCGAGGTCTTCGTCCAGCGCGTCGATCACCTGGGTGATGGACAGGTCTCTGGCGCCCTCGACGGCCGTGTGGAAGGCCTCCCAGAAGTCGCGCAGCACGAGACGCCAGTCGATGCGCCCGCCGGAGATGTCGTCGAGCTTCTCCTCCATCTCGGCGGTGAAGTTGTACTGCACGTAGCGCTCGAAGAAGCTGGCGAGGAAGGCGACCACCAGGCGGCCGCGGTCTTCGGGAATGAAGCGGCGGCGCTCGAGGCGCACGTAGTTGCGGTCCTGCAGGACCTGCAGGATGGAGGCGTAGGTGGAGGGGCGGCCGATGCCGAGCTCCTCCATCTTCTTCACCAGGCTGGCTTCGCTGTAGCGCGGCGGCGGCTGGGTGAAGTGCTGCTCCGGCAGGATTTCCTGGCGGGTCACCTTGTCGCCTTCGGTCAGCTTCGGCAGGCGGCGGTCGCCCGGCTTGGCGCTGTCTTCGTCGGCGTCCTTGTCGGCTTCCTTATCGTCGCTGCTTTCCTGGTAGATCTTCAGGAAGCCGTCGAAGGTGACGATGGAGCCGGTGGCGCGCAGCTGCGCGACGCCGCCATCAACATCGATGTCGACGGCCACCTGGTCGAGCTCGGCGCTGGCCATCTGGCAGGCCACGGTGCGGTTCCAGATCAGCTCGTAGAGTTTCAGGCCGTCGCTGTCGAGGTAGGAGCGCATCTCCTTGGGACGTCGCGCGACGTCGGTGGGACGGATCGCTTCGTGCGCTTCTTGGGCGTTCTTCTGCTTCGACTTGTACTGGCGCGGCGCGGTCGGCAGGTAGGCGTCGCCGTAGTCGCTGCCGATCAGCGCGCGGGCGCTGTCGAGCGCTTCCTGCGCCATGGTCACGCCGTCGGTACGCATATAGGTAATGAGGCCGACGGTCTCGCCGCCGATGTCGATGCCTTCGTAGAGTTTCTGCGCCACGCGCATGGTGCGTGTCGCGCCGAAGCCCAGCTTGCGCGAAGCTTCCTGCTGCAGCGTCGAGGTGGTGAACGGCGGATAGGGATTGCGCTTGCTCTGCTTGCGCTCGACGTGGGCGACGGCGAGGCGCGTCGCCGCCTCCAGCTTCTGCACCGCGGCCTTGGCCGTGGCTTCGTCGGGCAGGCCGAACTTGTCGAGCTTGTTGCCGTCGAGATGGGTGAGGCGCGCGGTGAAGGGAGCCTCCTCCGCATTCAGCAGCTTGGCCTCGATGGACCAATACTCCTGCGGCTTGAAGGCTTCGATCTCCGCCTCGCGCTCGGAGATGAGGCGCAGCGCGACCGACTGCACGCGTCCGGCCGAGCGGCTGCCCGGCAACTTGCGCCACAGCACCGGCGACAGCGTGAAGCCGACGAGATAGTCCAGTGCCCGGCGCGCCATGTAGGCGTCGATCAGTTCCTGGTTCAGGGCGCGCGGGTGCTCGAAGGCCTCGATGATCGCCTTCTTGGTGATCTCGTTGAACACGACCCGCTCGACGTCGACGCCTTCCAGGACGTTGCGCCGCTTCAGCTCGTCGACGATATGCCAGGAAATCGCCTCGCCTTCGCGGTCGGGGTCAGTGGCGAGATAGAGGTGATCGCTGTTCTTGACCGCCTCGGCGATCTCGCTCAGGCGCTTCTCGCCGCGCTCGTCGACCTGCCAGCTCATGGAGAAGTCTTCGTCGGGACGTACCGAACCATCCTTCGCGGGCAGGTCGCGCACATGTCCGTAGCTGGCGAGGACGTAGTAGTCCTGACCCAGGTACTTGTTGATGGTTTTCGCCTTAGCGGGCGATTCGACGACGACAACGTTCATGAGGGGCGGATGATTCGCTCAGTTTGTTACTAAGGTCCTAACGGGCTTCTCAACGGGAAGGCGGTGCGCTGCTTGTAGGTCCCCAATGTGGGTTGCGCGCTGTCCCGGTCAACAAGGCTAGCCGTCATAAAGGGTCTGCGGGGGCTTTGTAAAGCCGCGCAAAGCGGTTGCCCGGGTGGCGTTCGGCCCGGCCGGCCAGTTCCAGTTCAAGCAAAACGCCATGCACGGCGGCGATCGGCAGGCCGCTGAGACGCACCAAATCATCAACCAGAATGGGGTCCGCGCCGAGCAGTTCTTCAATGCGCGCGTGTTCTTCGGTGCCGGCTTCCCCGCCCGCTTCCGGGGGCGCCGCGGCAAATTGGGCGCGCCCGACGGAGGCCGGTTCCGGTGATTCGCCGGAGGGAAGCTGGGGCGCGATGGCGTTCAGGATGTCGGCGGCGGATTCGACCAGGGTGGCCCCGTCGCGCAGCAACTGGTTGCAGCCGGCCGCGCGCGGATCGAGCGGCGAGCCGGGTACGGCGAAGACCTCGCGCCCCTGCTCGCCGGCGAAGCGCGCGGTGATCAGAGAGCCGGAGCGCTTGGCCGCCTCGACCACCACCACGCCGAGAGAAAGGCCGGAAATCAGCCGGTTGCGCCGCGGGAAGTGGCGCGCCTGGGGCGTGATGCCCTGCGGCACTTCCGAAATCACGGCCCCTTTGGCGCGGATCTCGGCGTGCAGGCCGTCGTTTTCCGGCGGATAGATAATGTCCACGCCGCCAGCGACGACTGCCACCGTGGGTCGCGGCAAGGCGCCCCGGTGGGCCGCCGTGTCGATGCCGCGGGCCATGCCGGAGGCCACGGCGAAGCCGGCCTCGGCGAGTTCCGCGGCGAGCCGCTCGGCAAAGCGGCGGCCGTTGGCCGAGGCATTGCGGGCGCCGACGACACCGACCGAGGGCAGGGCCAGCGCGGTCGGGTCGCCGAGGACGGTCAGGACCGGCGGGGCGTCGTCCAGCTCGCGCAGCGCGGCGGGATAGGCGGGCTCGCAGAGCGCGATCAGCTGTGTGCCGGCCTTGCGGACCGCCGCGGCCTCGGCCTCCGCCTCGGCGGGCGGACAGATGCGGATCTTGCGCTTGGCCCCGGCCCGCCGGGCCAGGTCCGGCAGGGCGTCGAGGGCCGCCGCCGGGCTGCCGTAGCGCGCGAGCAGCTGCCGGAAGACCACCGGCCCGACGTTCTCCGAGCGGATCAGGCGCAGCCAGTCGAGGCGCGCGGCATCACTCAGGGGTTTAATATCGTTTGCCGCCATCGACTTAAAATCGTCATGCCCGGCGGTCGAGGTCAAGCGTTTCAGGGTCGGGCGGCGGAAATCGCTTATGCCGGTCAGGTCTTTTTCTGGCCGATCTTCGATTCCTGGCCGGTGAGCAGGCGGCGGATGTTCTCGTGGTGGCGCAGCCACACCAGGACCGCGAGGGCGGCGGTCAGCTGGACCATCTGGAGGTCGCCGAGCAGGAACCAGCTGAGAACCGGCGCGGCGCCGAGGGAGAGCAGGGCGGCCAGGGAGGAGTAGCGGAAGACGAAGGCCACCAGCAGCCAGAGGGCGCAGCAGATCGCCCCGAGCAGCAGGTTGAGCGCGAGCAGCACGCCGAGGGTGGTGGCCACGCCCTTGCCGCCCTTGAAGCCGAGCCAGACGGGGAAGAGGTGGCCCAGCACCGCGCCGAAGGCAGCGGTCAGCGCCATGTCCGGCCCCCACATCTGGGCGATCAGCACCGCGGCGGCACCCTTGCCGGCGTCGAGCAGCAGGGTGGCGGCGGCCAGGCCCTTGCGGCCCGTGCGCAGCACGTTGGTGGTGCCGATGTTGCCGGAGCCGATCTGGCGGATGTCGCCGAGGCCGGCCAGGCGGGTCAGCAGCAGGCCGAAGGGGATCGAGCCCAGCAGGTAGCCGCCGGCCAGGGCGGCGGCGAGGTAGGGCCAGGCGTATTCCCAGGAGATCGGATCGGGCATGGCCGCGCTCCGCCGTCAGGCCGCGTCGAAGAGGGCGCGGCCGTCGACCACGGTGCGGCGGACGCTGCCCTGCACCGGCAGACCCTCGAAGGGGCTGTTCTTGGATTTGCTCTCGAAGCTGTCCGGCTGGATCTTCCAGGCGCGATCGGGATCGAACAGCAGCAGGTCGGCGGGGGCGCCCTTGGCCAGACGCCCGGCGTCGAGGCCGAGGATCTGCGCCGGCTTCACGGTCAGGTGGGCGAGCAGGTCCAGCAGGCCACACTTCTTCCAGTGGTAGAGCTGCAGGGACAGCGGCAGCAGAGTCTCCAGGCCGACGATGCCCGGTTCGGCGATGGCGAAGGGCAGGCGCTTGGATTCCTGGTCGTGCGGGCTGTGGTCGCTGGCGACGGCGTCGATGGTGCCGTCGGCGATGCCTTCGACGATGGCGAGGCGGTCGTCCTCGCTGCGCAGCGGCGGCGAGACCTTGGCGAAGGTGCGGTAGTCGCCGACCGCCAGTTCGTTCAGGGCGAAATAGTGCGGGGCGGTGTCGCAGGTGACGTCGAGCCCGCGCGCCTTGGCGCGGCGGATCGCCTCGACGCTCTCGGCGGTGGAGACGTGGGCGACGTGGTAGCGCCCGCCGGTCATCTCCACCAGGCGCAGGTCGCGTTCGATCATGATCACCTCGGCCAGCTTGGGGATGCCCGGCAGGCCGAGACGGGTGGCCAGCTCGCCGCCGTTCATGGCGCCGCTGCCGGCTAGGCTCGGCTCTTCGGGATGCTGCACGATGAGGAGGCCGAAGGTCTTGGCATAGGCCAGTGCGCGGCGCATGACCTGGGCATTGGTGACCGGTTTCAGGCCGTCGGTGAAGGCGACGGCGCCGTTTTCCGCCAGCAGGCCCATCTCGGTCAGCTCGCTGCCTTCCAGGTTCCGGGTGACGGCGGCGTAGGTGTAAACCTTCACGCCCTTGGCCTCGCGGGCGCGCCGGGCGATGAACTCGACCCCGGCGACGTCGTCGATCACCGGGTCGGTGTTGGGCAGGCCGACCATGGAGGTGACGCCGCCGGCGGCCGCCGCGCGTCCGGCGGTGACCATGGTCTCCTTATGCTCCTCGCCGGGCTCGCGGATCTGGACGCGCATGTCGACCAGTCCGGGCGCCAGGCAGGCCCCGCCGCAGTCGACGCGCTGGGCGCCGTCCGGCACGCCGTCCTTGAAGAGGTCGGGGCCCAGGTCGGTGATCTTGCCGTCCTCGGCCAGCAGACCGCCGGGCGCGTCGAGGCCGCTGGCCGGGTCCAGCAGGCGGGCGTTCACGTAGGCGGTGCGGTGCTTGGGCGGCAGAACGGTCACGGATCGGCTCTCATTGGGCAGCCTGTTCCTGCTGGCTGCGCTGCTCATGCAGGTTGCGGTTCAGGGTCTCCAGGCAGGCCATGCGCACGGCCACGCCCATCTCCACCTGTTCGCGGATCACCGAGCGGTGGATGTCGTCGGCCAGTTCGCTGTCGATCTCGACGCCGCGGTTCATCGGCCCGGGGTGCATGATCAGGGCATTGGGCTTGGCGGCCTGCAGCTTTTCCTGGTCGAGGCCGAAGAAGCGGAAGTACTCGCGGGTCGAGGGCACATAGCT
This sequence comes from Kiloniellaceae bacterium, assembly GCA_048268885.1. GTDB lineage: Bacteria > Pseudomonadota > Alphaproteobacteria > Kiloniellales > Kiloniellaceae > Pelagibius. Next base: position 81,700 of record JBLWUP010000007.1, read on the forward strand.
GCCCTGCATGCGCTCTGTCTGGAGGCGCAGCATCATCACGATGTCGCAGTCGGCCAGCCCCTTGCGCATGTCGGTGAAGGTCTCGACGCCCATGCGCTCGATGCTGCTGGGCATCAGGGTGGGCGGCGCGATGAGGCGCACGCGGGCGCCCAGGGTGGTCAGCAGGTGGATGTTGGAGCGCGCGACGCGGCTGTGGGCGATGTCGCCGCAGATGGCGACCTGCAGGCCCTCGATGGTCCCGAGGCGGCGGCGGATGGTGAGGGCGTCGAGCAGGGCCTGGGTCGGGTGCTCGTGGCTGCCGTCGCCGCCGTTGATCACGGCGCAGTTCATCTTTTCGGCCAGCAGCTGGACCGCGCCGGAGTCCGGATGGCGCACCACCAGCACATCCGGGTGCATGGCGTTCAGCGTCATCGCCGTGTCGATCAGGGTCTCGCCCTTCTTGATCGACGACCAGGCCACCGACATGTTGATCACGTCGGCGCTGAGCCGCTTCGCAGCCAACTCGAAGGATGTCCGCGTACGCGTTGAACTCTCGAAGAAAAGATTGATGACCGTGCGACCGGCCAAGAGGTCTTTCTTCTTGTCGGCGCCGCGGTTGAGATCGACGTAGCCGTCCGAGAGGTCGAGGAGATAGAGGATTTCGTGTGCCGTCAGCCCCTCGATCCCGAGCAGGTGACGATGTCGATAGCCTTCGTGAGAGGCCGACGTGCCGTGCGCTGAAGTCATTAAAGCCGTGTTATGACACCGCCCTTGCCCGGCGGCAAGCGGCTGTCTGCCGCCCAGGGGATAAATACGGTGGGCAAGCCGCTTAAATGACGCCTTTTCCGCGCAGTTGGGCGCGTTCCTCAGGTCCGATATCAAGCAGTTCCTCGAGGATCGCATCGCTGTCCTGGCCGGCGCGCGGCGGCGCGAATCGGTACTCGACGGGCGTCTGCGAGAACTTGATGGGATTGCCGATGAGATCGACCTTGCCGTCCTTGCTGCCGCGGTAGGGCATGGAGACCTTCATGTCGCGGGCCAGCACCTGCGGATCGGCGAAGACCTGGTCGAGGGTGTTCACCGGCCCCGCCGGGACGGCCAGGCCGGCCAGCCCCTCGACCCAGTGCTTCTGGGTCATGTGACGGGTGATCTCCGGCAGGATCTCGTAAAGCGCCACGCGGTTGCGCACGCGGTCGGCATTGGTCTTGAAGCGCGCATCCTCGGCCAGCTCGGGACAGCCGGCGAACTCGCAGAAGCTGGCGAACTGGCGATCGTTGCCCACCGCCAGGATGAAGTAGCCGTCGGCGCAGGGCATGACCTTATAAGGGACGATGTTGGGATGCTCGCTGCCCTGGCGTTTGGGCACCTGGCCCGAGGTCAGGTAGTTGAGGCCCTCGTAGGTCAGCCAGGCCACCTGGCTGTCGAGCAGGCCGAGATCGATGTGCTGGCCGAGCCCCGTCATGCCGCGGTAGTGCAGGGCCGCCAGGATGGCGCTCACCGCGTACATGCCGCACATGATGTCGGCGATGCCGACGCCGACCTTCACCGGCTCGCCCTCCGGCTCCCCGGTCAGGCTCATGATGCCGCCCATGCCCTGGGCCAGATAGTCGTAGCCGGCGCGCGGGGCGTAGGGGCCGGTCTGGCCGAAACCGGTGATGGAGCAGTAGATCAGGCCCGGGTGGGTCTCCTTCAGGTCGTCGTAGCCGAGGCCGTATTTGGCGAGGCCACCGACCTTGAAGTTCTCCACCAGGATGTCGCAGAAGCCGATAAGCTCGCGGGCCAGCTTCTGGCCCTCCGGCTTTGAGATGTCGATGGAGACCGAGCGCTTGTTGCGGTTGGCCGAGAGGTAGTAGGCGCTTTCCGTGGTGTCCTCGCCGTCCGGGCCGGGGACGAAGGGCGGGCCCCACTTGCGGGTGTCGTCGCCCTGGCCGGGCCGTTCGATCTTGATCACCTCGGCGCCGAGGTCGCCCAGCAGCTGGGTCGCGGTGGGGCCGGCCAGGATGCGAGTCAGGTCAAAGACTCTGAGGCCGGAAAGCGGAGCGGTCATCGGGCGAGAATCCCATGCGGCGATAAGAACTTGCGAAAGGTTTGTGCCGCCGATCAGGGGTTTGGGTCAAGTGATGAGCAGGATCAGCAGCGGCATGGTGGCGTTGACTTAGATTGGATTTGTGATCTTGGCATCCCGTCCAAGATTTACTCGCAATCGATGAGCGGTGCTACACTAGCTCCCCAACGCTAATTCATTGCTAGAGAGGCCGCTGTGCAGAACATCCTCGCAGGCATAGTGACGCTGGCTGGGGTAATCAGTTGCGGCGTCACAATAGTCTGTCTTTTCTTAGCGTTCTTGTCTGCCAGGTCCGAATACTCTCAAAAAAAGAAGGCCTGGGTAATTGACGTGGTCCCCTTCGCTCTGTTCACGCCCTTTATCTACAATCGGATTGGCAAATCCTACTACTTCAGAGCTGTCTTTTTCGGCGCTTTATCTGCCGCATTTTTGCTCGTAGCAATGCTCATTGCCGAACCACCGTCCACATAAGCAGCGTTGCGTGAGCACTCCGCGCGAAGGATCTCCACAGGACTGCTATACCACTATCATCACCAGCAGGGGCAGGGTCACCGCGGCCACCAGGGTCTGCACGGTGAGGATGTTGGCGACCAGGGAGGGCGCGCCGCCCATCTGACGGGCCAGGATGTAGGCGCTGGTCGCGGTGGGCAGGGCGTTGAACAGCATGGCGATGGTCCAGGCCAGGCCGTGCACGTCGAGCAGCCAGCAGGTGCCGGCGGTGATCAGCGGCAGGCCCAGCAGCTTCAGCGCCACCGCCGCGCCGACGTGGCCGCCGCTGGCCTTGGCCGCCTGGAGATCGAGGCCGGCACCAACCGACAGCAGGGCGAGGGGCAGGGCGGCGCGGGCCAGGATCACCAGGGTCTCCTCGGCTACCGGCGGCAGGCCGAGCCCGGTCAGGTTCAGGGCCAGCCCGGCCAGGCAGGCGAGGATCAGCGGGTTGAGCAGCACCGCCTTCAGCAGATTGGGGCGGCTGCCGCTCCGGTGGTCGCCGAAGCGCACCAGGGCGGCGACGGCGATGAGGTTCACCGTCGGCACCACCACCGCCACGATGAGGGCGGCGATGGTGAGCCCCGCCTCGCCGTAGAGGGCGAAGGGGATGGAGAGGCCGATATAGGTGTTGGGCCGGATCGAGGTCTGCAGCAGCGCCGTGAAGGCCGGGCCGTCGCCGCGGGTCGCCAGGTGGACCAGCAGCAGCAGGGCGCTCATGGCGCAGATGGCCAGCACCACGGCGCCGGCCATGGCGGCGGCCGGCAGGCTGGTGAAGTCGGCGCGGGCCAGGGAAGTGACCAGCAGGGCGGGCAGCAGGAAGAAGTAGGCGAGACGCTCGGCCGGCTCCCAGAAGCCTACGGCGATCCAGCCGCGCCGTCGGATCACCAGGCCGAGGAGGATCAGCAGGAAGACCGGGAAGACGGCGGTGGCAAGGGCTTGCATGGCGCGCGGTCAGCTCTGCCTTTGCCGGGAGATGGCGTCGAGGGCGCCCTGCAGGATGTAGGCGGCGGCCATCTTGTCCACCACCTCGGCGCGGCGCTTGCGGGTCATGTCGGCCTCGTCGACCAGGAAGCGCTCGACCGCCGCGGTGGAGAGGCGTTCGTCCCAAAAGGCCATCGGCAGGGTGAAACCGGCTTTCTGTGCCAGGTTGCGGGCCAGGGCGCGGACCGACTGGCAGCGCGGCCCCTCCGTGCCGTCCATGTTCACCGGCAGGCCGATGACCAGGCCGCCGATCTTGTGGTCGCGGCAGACCTCGGCCAGGCGCTCGGCGTCCTGGGTGAACTTGCCGCGCTTGATGGTCTCCAGCGGGGAGGCCACCCGCAGCGCCGAATCGGAGATCGCCAGCCCGATGGTCTTGCTGCCGGGGTCGAGGCCGAGCAGGCGTTGGCCCGGCGCCAGCCGCTCGGCCAGATCTGTGACGGCGAGGTCCATCGCCCGCGATATCCTTCCGGGAGGGGATCAGGAAAACCAACCCCTTATAGGCAGCCCCCGCCGGGGCGGCAAGGCGGCGGCCCCGGGCGGAGCGGGGCGGGATGCAGGGCGAGATGCAGGGGCTGGGCCAATCTTGCGGCCTGCGGGGGCTGGTGCTAGGTTCCGGCGGATTTTGACCGCTCTGACGCCTGTGCCGGGCGCGCCTTGGGGAGCTTCCTCCGGGCAAGCCGGCGGGGCGGAGCTTTTCCGGAAATGAGGGTTGAGGCCGATGTCGGTCGACAAGGAAACTGTCGCGAAAATCGCGAGACTGGCGCGCGTTCGCGTCGACGAGAGCCACCAGGAGTCGCTGGCCAAGGAACTGTCCAACATCCTGGGCTGGATCGAGCAGCTTTCCGAGCTGGACACCGAAGGCGTCGAGCCGATGACCTCCGTGGTCTCCATGACGCTGCCGCTGCGCGACGACGCGGTGACGGACGGCGGCTACCCCGACAAGGTGACGGCCAACGCGCCTGAGGCGGCCCATGGCTTCTACGCCGTGCCGAAGGTGGTTGAATAATGAGCGACCTGACCCACCTCACCATCGCCGAAGCGCGCGACCTGCTGGCCAAGGGCGAGACCTCCTCCAAGGAGCTGACCGAGGCCCACATCGCCGCCGTCGAGGGGGCGCGCTCCCTGAATGCCTTCATTACCGAGACGCCGGAAAAGGCGTTGCAGATGGCCGAGGCCTCCGACGCCAGACGTAAGGCGGGCGAGGCGGGTGTGCTGGAAGGCCTGCCGATCGGCATGAAGGACCTGTTCTGCACCGAGGGCGTGTTGACCACCGCCGCCTCCCACATTCTGGACGGCTTCCATCCGACCTATGAGTCGACGGTCAGCCAGAACATGTGGAACGCCGGCGCGGTGCTGCTGGGCAAGACCAACCTGGACGAGTTCGCCATGGGCTCCTCCAACATGACCAGCCACTACGGCGGCGTGGAGAACCCCTGGCGCAAGTCCGGCGACAACCGCCCGCTGGTGCCCGGCGGTTCCTCCGGCGGCTCGGCCACCGCCGTGGCGGCGCGCTGCGCCCTGGGCGCCACGGGCACGGACACCGGCGGCTCGATCCGCCAGCCGGCGGCCTTCTGCGGCATCGTGGGTATGAAGCCGACCTACGGGCGCTGCTCGCGCTGGGGCGTGGTCGCCTTCGCGTCCTCGCTGGACCAGGCGGGGCCGATGGCGCGCACGGTACGGGACACGGCGATCATGCTGGAAGCCATGGCCGGCTTCGACCCCAAGGATTCCACCTCGGTCGACGCGCCGGTGCCGCACTACGAGGCGGCGCTGACCGGCGACATCAAGGGCATGAAGATCGGCATCCCCAAGGAATACCGTATCGACGGCATGCCGGCGGAGATCGACCAGTTGTGGCTGCAGGGCATCAAGTGGCTGGAAGAGGCCGGTGCCGAGGTCGTGGAGATCTCGCTGCCGCACACGCACTACGCGCTGCCGACCTACTACATCATCGCGCCGGCGGAGGCCTCCTCCAACCTGGCGCGCTACGACGGCGTGCGCTACGGCCTGCGCGAGGAAGGCGGCACCCTGGACGAGATGTACGAGGCGACCCGCGGCAAGGGCTTCGGCATGGAAGTGCAGCGCCGCATCCTGATCGGCACCTACGTGCTGTCGGCCGGCTACTACGACGCCTACTACAACAAGGCGCGCAAGGTGCGCAGCCTCATCGCGCGGGACTTCGCTCAGGCCTACGAGAAGGTCGACGCCATCCTGACGCCGACGGCGCCCTCGGCGGCCTTCGGCATGGGCGACAAGATGGACGACCCCATCGCCATGTACCTGAACGACGTCTTCACCGTGCCGGCCTCGCTGGCCGGGCTGCCGGGCATCTCGATCCCGGCGGGGCTGTCGCAGGACGGCCTGCCGCTGGGCCTGCAGCTGCTCGGCAAGGCCTTCGACGAGGAGACGGTGTTCAAGGTCGGCGGTGTGCTGGAAGAGGCGGCGGGCTTCAACGCCACGCCCGCCTTCCTGGCGGCGTAAGGCAGGGCGGAGAGAGAAGATGTCACTGATCAAAGGCAAGACGGGCGAGTGGGAGATGGTCATCGGGCTGGAGGTTCACGCCCAGGTGATCTCCAAGTCGAAGCTTTTCTCCGGCGCCTCCACGGCGTTCGGCGCGGAGCCCAACAGCCAGGTCTCCCTGGTCGACGCTGCCATGCCGGGCATGCTGCCGGTGTTGAACAAGTACGTGGTCGAGCAGGCGGTAAGGACCGGCCTGGGCCTGAAGGCGCAGATCAACCTGACGTCGGTCTTCGAGCGTAAGAACTACTTCTACGCCGACCTGCCGCAGGGCTATCAGATCTCCCAGTACCTGCAGCCCATCGTCGGCGAGGGAACGATCATCCTGGACCTGGAGGAGGGCGAGACCCGCGAGGTCGGCATCGAGCGGCTGCACCTGGAGCAGGACGCCGGCAAGTCGATCCACGACCAGCATCCGACGCAGTCCTACATCGACCTCAACCGGTCGGGCGTGGCCTTGATGGAGATCGTCTCCAAGCCGGACATGCGCTCGGCGGAGGAGGCGGGTGCCTACCTGCGCAAGCTGCGTACCATCCTGCGCTACCTCGGCACCTGCGACGGCAACATGGACGAAGGCTCGATGCGCGCCGACGTGAACCTTTCGATGCGCCGCCCGGGCGAGCCGATGGGGACGCGCACGGAAACCAAGAACGTGAACTCCATCCGCTTCGTGCAGCAGGCCATTGAGCAGGAGGCCAGGCGGCAGATCGAGGTTCTGGAGGCCGGCGGCGAGATCGTGCAGGAGACGCGCCTGTTCGACGGCATGACCGGCAAGTCGCGCTCCATGCGCTCCAAGGAAGAGGCGCACGACTACCGCTATTTCCCCGACCCCGACCTGCTGCCGCTGGAGCTCGACGCGGCCTGGGTGGAAGGCATCAAGGGCGGCCTGCCCGAACTGCCGGACGAAAAGAAGGCGCGCTTCGTGAAGGACTTCGGTCTGCCGGTCTACGACGCCGGCGTGCTGGTCGCCGACCGCGACACCGCGGCCTTCTACGAGACGGTGGCCGAGGGGCGCGATCCGAAGCTGGCGGCCAACTGGGTCATCGGCGATTACTTCGGCGCGTTGAACAAGAGCGGCGACGACCTGGAAAGCGCGCCGGTCGACGCCAAGAAGCTGGGCGGCCTGCTGGACCTCATCGCCGACGGGACGATCTCCGGGCGCATCGCCAAGGAAGTCTTCGAGGAGATGTGGGAGAACGGTCAGGAAGCCGGGGTGATCGTCGAGGCCAAGGGGCTGAAGCAGATCAGCGATTCTTCGGAGATCGAGGGCATGGTCGAGGAGATCATCGCCAACAACCCGAAGCAGGTCGAGCAGTTCAAGGGCGGCAACGAGAAGATCCTCGGCTGGTTCGTCGGCCAGGTGATGAAGATGACCCAGGGCAAGGCGAACCCCGGCATGGTCAACGAAGTGCTGCGCAAGAAACTCGGCTGAGGTTTCTTCAAGCCGCCAGGTGATTGCGCTTCAGGTAGATCTTCGTATTTGCCTCGGCGGTGAACTGGCGGGTGGTGCCGCGCGGCTCGCGCAACCAGGCGCCGGCGCCCAGCTTTTCATCGCCATCCCTCAGCCGACCCGAGATCACGAAGATCTCGAGGCCTTGCGGGGCAACCTTGGGACAGATGAAGGGATCCGGCAGAATGGCGCCCGCGCCGAGGCGCAGCAGCCTGATGTCCTCCGGATAGTGCGGGTCGCTGTAGAGCGGCAATTCCTCGACGCCCGGCGCCGCGGCCTGCCATTCGCCCGCGTTTGAATCCACGACCACGTGCTCGCGACCTTCCCCGGGGAACTGGCAGAGTTTCACGAAGATGATGCAGCCCTCCTTAGAAAAGGGAGCGTGGCTGAAGCCCGGCGGGTTCAGCAGGAAGGTGCCGGCGGGATAGTCGCCGTGCTCGTCGGAGAAAACACCTTCGAGCACAAGTATTTCCTCGCCCTGCGGATGACCGTGTTCATGGAAGGCGGAGTCCGGATCGTAGCGCACCACAGAGGTAACGCGGCTGAATTCACCGTCCTGCAGGTCCAGGCGCTTGCGCCATACGGTGGGGCTGGGACTGGCCTGCCAGTCCATTTTCGCCGTGTCCATGGTCGCCGGCCGGCTGAAATCCGCATTCAAGCTGTCGCTCATCCTGCTCTCCGTCTCGTATCTACCTCCAGGTAGGTAAAAACTAGATAAGTCACGAGAGGTTGAACCGCAAGTGGCCTTTCGTGCCCTTGCAATCCCTCAGCGCTGCCCGCATTTCTTCAGGAGCGGCAAAGGCAAGGGGCCGCCGCTTCTTGGGGCAAGGGAGGTTTCTTATGACCATCGAACTGTATTCCTGGGCAACGCCGAACGGTCACAAAGTACACATCATGTTGGAGGAATTAGGCCTTCCCTACAACGTGCATGCCATCAACATCGGCGCCGGCGACCAGTTCGACCCCGAGTTCCTGAAGATCAGCCCCAACAACAAGATGCCCGCGATCGTCGATCCCGACGGTCCCGGCAAAGCACCGATCTCGCTCTTCGAAAGCGGCGCCATTCTGATCTATCTAGCGGAAAAGTATGGCCGATTCCTGTCGTCCGAGCCGCGCGACCGCTACGTGACCCTGCAGTGGCTGATGTGGCAGATGGGCGGCCTCGGCCCCATGCTGGGCCAGGCGCATCACTTCCGCCAGTATGCGCCGGAGCGCATCGACTACGCCTACGACCGCTATACCAACGAGGCCAACCGCCTTTACGGTGTGCTCGACAAGCGGCTGGGCGAGGCGCGGTTCCTGGCCGGAGAGGACTACTCCATCGCCGATATGGCCGCCTGGCCCTGGACCCGCTATCCGGAGCGCCAGGGCGTCGAGCGCGCCGATTATCCGAACTTCCAGCGCTGGTTCGAGGAGATCGAAGCGCGCCCGGCCGTTCAGCGCGGCGTGAAGGTGCTGGAGAGCCAGCGCAGCGAAGGCTTTGACGACAAGGCGCGGGACATTCTGTTCGGCGCCGGGCAATACGCCAAGCGCTAGCGCGAAGCAGTCAGCCCAGGGGGGACGGGCGGAAAGGGCTGGCCCTGGCGGCGTCGTGAACCGATATTGGACGCGGTTCTTGATAGAGCCGATTTTTCTTGGGCCGGGCATCAGGCCCGGCGGAAGGTGGGCCCCGACCCGCGCGGGGCCCCGTTTTTTGGGTAGGTCAAGAAAGGGGAGACTGGATCCGTGACCATCGAACTGTACACCTGGAGCACGCCGAACGGTCGTAAGGCTTCGATCGCTTTGGAGGAACTGGGGTTGGACTACACGGTCCACACCATCAACATCACCAAGGACGAGCAATTCGCTCCGGACTTCCTGAAGATCAGCCCGAACAACCGGATACCGGCGATCGTTGATCCAGAGGGTCCGGAGGGTGAGCCGATCTCGCTGTTCGAGAGCGGCGCCATTCTCATCTATCTCGCGGAGAAGACCGGCAAGCTGCTGCCCACGGCGCCGCGGGCACGCTATGCCGCGCTGCAGTGGCTGATGTGGCAGATGGGCGGTTTTGGACCGATGCTGGGCCAGGCGCACCATTTCCGCCGCTTTGCGAAGGAAGAGGTGCCCTATGCCGTCGAGCGCTACACCAACGAAACGCGGCGGCTCTATGGCGTGCTGGACAAGCGCTTGCAGGAGGCCGACTACCTGGCGGGCGAGGCGTATTCGATTGCCGACATCGCCACCTTTCCCTGGGCCGCCCGCCACGAGTGGCACGGCATTGCCCTGGAAGATTTCCCTGCGGTGAAACGCTGGTACGACGCCATCGAAGCGCGCCCGGCGGTTCAGAAGGGAATGGCGGTTCCCGGCTGAGTGCGGAACGCGCGGAGGTTAGGCGGAGGGGCGCCGTCCACGGCGGCGGCCCTTCGGCATCGCGATGAGTTCCGCCGGCGCCTTTTGGCCCATGCCGACGAGGTCCATCAGTTCCTCTTTGCACCGCTGAAGGTTGGACAACTCGCGGGAGTCGTCCCGGTCATAGACCTCAACACAGCTCAATTTGATCTCGACCAGATCAATAAGAGTTTCCACAGTCGATCGCGACAAGCTCATGAATTTCCCCTGCATGATTTGATTAGCCCTCTCAGGACATTTTTTAGCCCAATGGGTTAAGGGGACGTAAAGGCTAACAAAAAGTTCTGTGCATTACCTGCAGGACGGATGGATTTCAGTCCGACGGGTTGAGCGGAACCGAGCCCGCCGTCGCTTTCCGCCCCGCGCGGCCGCGCGAAACAAGCTGCAAAAGGCGGCCGTCGATGACCGCCAGGCCGGCGAAGATCAACAGCATGCCGAGCAGCGCGGTGGCGGTGATCTGCTCCTTCAGGACCAGCGAGCCGAGGAGCAGAGCCGCGACCGGAATCAGGAAGGTGACGAGCAGCAGGTTGGTCGCCCCGGCGCTGGCGAGGATGCGGAAATAGAGGATGTAGGCCCCCGCCGTGCTGATCAGGCCGAGGGTCAGGAGGGCCGCCCAGGTCGTGGTGTCCGGGCTGGCCGTCCAGGGCCGGTCGAGAACCGCGGCCAGAGGCAGGAGGATCAGGGCCGCCGCCGTGGTCATGCCCGCGGCCGCGCTGACCGGTGAGAGGTGGCGCAGCCGCCGCCCGTAGATCCCCGCGCAGGCGTAGCAGCCGGCTGCCGCCAGGACGGCAAGCTGGCCCCGGATCTCGCCGCCGAGCCCGGCGAGGGCGCCCGGCCCGATCAGGACCAGGGCCCCCAGTAAACCGACGCCGACGCCCAGCATGCCGCGCCGGCTCATGCGCTCGTCGGCGGTCAGGAAGTGGGCCAGGACGAAGGTGAACAGCGGTGTCGTCGCGTTGAGGATCGAGGCCAGGCCGCTGTCGATGTGGGTCTGCCCCCACATGATGAGGGAAAAGGGCAACGCGTTGTTGATCAAGCCCATGACCGCGAGCGGCGCCCAGTCGACGCGCCGTCCGGGCAGGCGCCGGCCGGTCAGCGCCACCAGGGGGAGCAGCCCCAGGGCGGCGGTCGCGACGCGGCCGAAGGCAAGGGTCGCCGGCCCCAGGTCGCGCAGGCAGATCTCGGTCAGGAAGAAGGCGAGCCCCCAGACCAGCGCCAGGAGGGTTATCTGGAGCCAGTCGCTGCCTTTCATTCGCGGTGCGTGCATGGGAAGTCCTGCTGCTGGGCGGCGCTGCCAGCATAGCCGGAAGGCAGGTGGGAGCTATCCGGATCTTGTGCGCAGGCGCAGGAGGCTCAGGCGGCTTGTTCGGCCAGGGCGGCGAGGCCGAGGAAGGCCGCGTTGGGACGGGTGATCAGCCAGGTCGGAATGGTGGCGAGATAGTCGCGAAAGCGGCCCTTGGCCTCGAAGCGCGCGCGGAAGCCCGAGGCGGCGAAGAAATCCGGGAAGCGCGGCAGGATGCCGCCGCCGATAAAGACGCCGTCACGGGCGCCATAGCTGAGCGCCACGTCGCCGGCGAAGGTGCCGAGGAAGAGGCAGAAGCGCTCCAGCGCCTGGCGGCAGAGCGGATCAGATCCCTCGAGGCCGCGGCGGGTGACCTCGGCCGGGTCCAGGGGCTCGGCCGCTGTGCCCTGCAGACGCGCCAAGCCCCGATAGAGATTGGCGAGACCGGGCCCGGAGAGCAGGCGCTCGGCGGAGACGTGGCCGAAGTCCTCCCGCAGCACGGCGATGAGGTCGGTTTCCAGGCGGTCCGCCGCCGGCATGGTGACGTGGCCGCCTTCACTGACCAGCGGCAGCGGCCGGGGGCTTGCCGGGAGGAGCGCGGCGACGCCCAATCCGGAGCCGGGGCCGAGGACCGCCAGGGTGCCCTGCGGTTCCGCGGCGTCCTGCGGGACGGCCGGGCCAATCGCGACCTTGTCGTCCGGGCCGAGCCGGTCAAGGCTGAGCGCCAGGGCGGCATAATCGTTCAGCAGGCGGGCCTGGCTGAAGCCGAAGCGCTGGCGCAGCTCGCCGACGGTGGTGTCCCAACCGGCGTTGGTCATGACCGCGCGCGCCCCGTCGACCGGTCCGGCAAAGGCAAGCGCTGCCACCTGGGGCACCTGGGCGCTGCCGAGCCGCTGCAAGGCTTCGGCCACAGCCTCATAGGAAGTCGGGAAGCCGGCGACCGGCAGGGTCAGCACCTCGCCGAGCCGGCCGTCCTGAGAGAGGGCGAAGCGCGCATTGGTCGCGCCGATATCGGCCAGCAAGGCGGTTATCTGGCCGGCCGCGGGGGTCACTTGGCGGGGCCCGCTTTCTGCAGCGCCTGGAGGAAGGACTCGCGCCACGCGGTGACGTCGTTCTCGGCGATGGATTTGTACATGGACCGCCAGCGCTCCTGCCGAGCCTCCAGCGGCATGGTGAGGGCTTCCTGCATGCGCTCCGCCACGCCTTCGACGTCATAGGGATTGACGATCAGGGCGCCATCCAGTTCCCGCGCCGCACCGGCGAAGCGCGACAGGACCAGCACCCCCGGGTCCTGTTCTGACTGCGCGGCCACATATTCCTTGGCGACGAGGTTCATGCCGTCGCGCAGCGGCGTTACCAGCCCGACCCGCCCGACCCGGAAGAAGCCCGCCAGCACGCGGCGGCTGAAGCTTTTGTTCAGGTAGCGGATGGGGACCCAGTCGTATTCGGCAAAGGTGCCGTTCACGTGACCCGCGGTCGCTTCAAGTTCCCGCTTGATATCGACATATTCGGCCACGTCGGAGCGCGATGGCGGGTTGATCTGCAGGAAGACCACGTTGCCGCGGTTGTCCGGATAGGCGGTGAGCAGATGTTCAAAGGCCTCAACGCGCTTGATCAGCCCCTTGGAGTAGTCGAGCCGGTCGACGCCGATCATCAGGTCGCGTTGGCCGAGGCTCTCCTTCAGGCGGTGCACCTGTTTGCTTTCTTCGCTCTCCACCGCCATCTGGGCGAACATCTCGGTGTCGATCCCGATGGGAAAGGCTTTCGCTTTCAGGGTGCGGCCGAAGGCCCTGACGGTGCCGTCCTTGTCGACCTCGCCGCCGGCTTCCCGCTGGATGTAGTCCAGGAAGCAGTGCAGGTGGTCTTCCGTCTGAAATCCGAGCAGATCGTAGGCGCAGAGCGCTTGGACGATGTGACGGTGCTGCGGCAGTGCAAGCAACACCTCCAGGGACGGCCAGGGAATGTGGAGGAAGAACCCCATCTTCTGCTTGCAGCCGGCGCTGCGCAGCATATCCGCCAGCAGGGTGAAGTGATAGTCGTGCACCCAGACGATGTCGGAGTCTTCCAGCATCGGCTGCAGGCGATGGGCAAAGAGCGTGTTGACGCGCTGGTAGCCGGCCCAGGTGCGTAGTGCAAACTCCGCGAGGTCGAGGCGGTAGTGGCACAGCGGCCAAAGCGTCGAGTTTGAAAAACCGATGTAGTAGTCGTCGTAGTCGCGCTGGGTCAGATCGATGGTGGCGTAGGTGATCTTGCCCCCTTGGGTGAGGGTCGGATTCCCGTAGTCCCGCTCCAGCACTTTGCCGCTCCAGCCGAACCAGATGCCGCCGCGCTCCCGCAAGGCCGCGCGCACGGCGACAGCCAAGCCGCCTTCGGCACCCGGCCGGGACTGCTTAACGGCCGCAACGCGGTTGGATACGACGACCAGGCGGCTCAATAGGCTTCCTCCCAGGCTTTCGAAAGACGCATTGCCGAATTGATCAGGCCGACCATGGAATAGGTCTGGGGAAAGTTGCCCCACAGCTCCTGAGTATCGGTGGCCATGTCTTCCGACAGGAGGCCGAGTGGATTGCGCGCAGCCAACATGGTCTCGAAGAGTTCGCGGGCTTCTTCCGTGCGGCCGACGGCCGCCAGCGCGTCAATATACCAGAAGGTGCAGACATTGAAGGCCACTTCCGGCGCGCCGAAGTCGTCCGGCGCGGCGTAGCGGTGCAGGAAGCGGTCGTGCTTCAGGTGCTTTTCGATCTGTTCAAGCGTGCCGAGGAAGCGGGGGTCGTCGGCCGGCAGGAACCCGATCTCCTGCAGGCAAAGCAGGCTGGCGTCGAGGTCCTCGCCGTCGAAGGCGGAGACCAGGCTGTTGAGGTCGCTGTTCCAGGCGCGCTTCAGAATGCCTTCGCGGATGGTTTTCGCACCCTTGGCCCAGAAATTCTGTCGTTCGCTCATCTCCAGTTGCCCTGCAATCTTGGCCAGGCGGTCGCAAGCGGCCCAGCACATCACCGCCGAGTAGGTATGAACTTGCTGGCGCGTGCGAAGTTCCCAGAGGCCGGCATCCGGCTGGTCCCAAAGCTCCAGCGCCGTGTGGCCCAGCTTCTCCAGCTTTTCGAAGAAGCTGACGTCGCCGGGATGCTCCAGCCTGCGGTCGAAGAAGCTTTGCGTCGTTGCCAGGATGACGCTGCCGTAGCCGTCGTTCTGGATCTGCATGTAGGCACCGTTGCCGATCCGCACCGGGCCCATGTTGCGGTAGCCGGGCAGGAAATCGCAGGTCTCCTCGTCGATGTGCACCTCCTGCGAAATGCCGAAGACGGGCTGCAGGTGGCCGCCTTCGGCGTTGGCCCCCGCGTTGGAGGACACGATGTTGGAGATGTAGCCGAGATAGCCTTCCATGGTCTTGGTCGCGCCCAGGCGATTCAAGGCATGGACCACGAAGTAGGCATCCCGCAGCCAGCAAAAGCGATAGTCCCAGTTGCGCCCTGAATCGGGCGACTCGGGTATCGACGTGGTCATGGCCGCGATGATGGCCCCGGTTTCCTCGAAGCTGCAGAGCTTCAATGTGATCGAGGCGCGGATGACCGCCTCTTGCCATTCGAAGGGCAAGGCGAGGTAGCGTGACCATTCCCGCCAATACTCGTCCGTTTTGCGGAAGAACTCCTGGCTGGTGTCGTCGATCGGCGCCGTGAGGCTTTCGTCCGGCCCGAGGATGAGGCTGATGGGCCGGTCGAGGATGAAGGGAACCTCTTCATGGAGGTAGGTGATCGGCGCGTCGGTGGTCAGGCGCAGCGTCAGGTTCGGCATGACGTAGCGCAGGTGGTTGCTGCCGCGCGTCGTCTCCGGATCGCCCCTGCCGTAGTCGTAGGTCGGCCGAATGCGGATGCGGATGCGGGGGCTGCCGGAGAGCGCGCGCAGGTGGCGCACGATGGTGGGAGGCCGAAAGACCCGGCCGAAGTGCTTGAAGCGGGGCGCGAAGTCCGTGACTTCCACCACGCCGTCGCTGGAATCGTAGAGGCGGGTGATCACCACGGCCGAATTCCGGCGGTAGTACTGTTCGGAGCGGGTGAAGCCCTCGAGCTCGATGTCGTAGATGCCGCGCCCGTCGGGGTTGTGGCCGTTCAGCAGGCCGGAAAAAACCGGATCGCTGTCGAAGCGGGGCATGCAGGACCAGACGATCCGCGCCTTCGAATCGATCAGGGCGCTGAAGGTGCAGTTGCCGATGATGGCGAGGTCGAGTGAGCTCATTGTGCGCCTCCGCGGCGGTCTTCGGCGGCCCAGGGCTGCAGCCAGGCCATCACGGCGTCTTCGTCCGGCAAGGTGAAGGTGGCGGCGCTCGTTTCGTCAAAGCCGACACGGATGGACAGTCCTCCCATCTGGTTCACGCTGCTGAAACCGTCTTCGTCGGTGACGTCGTCGCCGATGAACACCGGGATGCGTCCGACGAAGGGGGCCTCTTCCATGAAGGCCTCGATGGCGGTGCCCTTGTTCGCACCGGCGGGTTTCACTTCCACAACCATCTTGCCGCGCTTCAGTTCCAGCGCGGAGGTGCCGGTCCCCATGAGGTCGGCAAGAAGTGACTTTATCTCGGCTTCGTGTTGCGGCGCATTGCGGTAGTGCAACGCCAGCGACTGGTGCTTGTCTTCCAAGAGCAGTCCTTCCCGGGCCTTGACGAAATCGGTGAGGGGGGCGCGGAGGGGGGCCAGGAGTTCCGCGGAAGCAACCTCGTGGACCGTCCCGTCGGCGCCGCGACGTTCGAGGCCGTGCACCCCCGCACAGCAGAATCGCAGGGGCGAAAAGAGCCCGTCGAGGTCGGCAATCGCCCGCCCGCTGACGAGAGCGACGGCGCCGCAAAGCCGCTGATTCAGGGTATCCAGCAGTGTCAGCAGTTCCGCGGATACCTGCACGGCGTCCGGATGCTCGGCGATCGACAGCAGCGTGCCGTCAACGTCGAGGAACAGCGCATGGCCTTCCGCAGCAGAGGGCAGTTCCGGCGTGGCGGGGCTGTCAGCGTTGCCGGCCTTGACCGCTTGGCCGGCAGACCGCTGCGGTCCTGAAGACAAGGTGTGCGTGGCGGGGAGGGGATTTTTGGGAGTAACCGCGTCAGACTTCAATGGTGCCATCGCCTTGCAAAGTTTCTCAAGGCAGCGGCATGGAGACCGTCTCACCCGATGCCCTCTTTTTGAGTACCCGCCGAGCCTATTGAAGGCAAGGTATTCATGCGGAACTTTCAGTTCGCACTCAAACAATCCTGCGGGTTTCCGCCGGGCCGGGCCGCGGTGATTCGTCGGCTGCGCCATGATACCGCGGGTTGTCTCTCCGAGGCGGCGGCGCGGGCCGTCGGCCCGTCAACTCGGCGAAGACCGCGGTCAGGAAGTCGGTTTCGAGCTTTGGGTCGCTGTGCCGCCGCGGCGTGGCCGCAGCCGTGCCGGGAGACGTTCTGGCAGACCCCCTTCCGGGCTGCGCTGGCCCGGCGGGGTCACCGCGAACAACCGAGGGGGGAGGGGAATGTTGGTCTGGGCGATCCGAAGCCGTCATGCCTGTGCCTTTTCGCGGTTGCAACGGTGAGGCATAATATTGCGAAAAACGTAACAGAATACAATCTTAAAATAGAGAGTTTCCGCACTATTCGACCTTTAGGATAGAGGACGAAAGAGGGAAAGCTGGAGTGTTGGACACAAGGTTATGGAATTCGCAACTCCAAAGCGGTGCCTCAGCCGCGCGGCCGCAGCTTGACCCAGGTGACGGGAGCGACCCATTCGACGGGCACGTTCTGCTCAATCGGCGTGGCCGAATTGACCGAGACCAGGGTGACCTCGCCCGCCGTGTTGCCCGGCTCGACGATCTTCACCAGCTGGCGCCCGTCCTTGGTCTGTACGACGCATTCGCGCCCGTAGCACTTTGCCAGATCCAGGCCATCCTCACGCGAATAGCCGAGGTGCTCCCCATCCCGGAAGCGCGGCGACATCGAGTTGCCGCGGACGACGACACAAACGCCGCCCCCTTCGCCTTGCGGCGCATCGATCTTATAAAGGCCGGAACCTTTCTCATGGTCGTCAACGGAGAACACCGTCTCCCCGGCGCCGACATAGCCCACGACCAGGCTTGATGCCTTGGCGCCCCGATTGACGAAAGTTCCCAGTTTGGAGACCAGGTCGTCGAGCGAGGTTTCGAGGTATTCCGCCATCTCGACGGCCTCCTCGATCTTGATGCTGCGGCTTTGGTTCAGAATCTCGGTAATGCGCGAGGGGTCGAGCCCCATGTGCTTGGCGAGGCCGCGCTGAGTCTTGCCGAGTTGGCGCAGCCGATCTTGGAACCAGCGTTTTTCCATAGTCATAGATTGCGAAATTTGCCATTTGATGTCTATTGCGAATTATGCAATTTTAAACATCATAAGGTTGTGGCGGCAAGGGGACCTTCTAAAGCGGCAGAACGCCGGGCCGCAGAAGCCACCGGCAGAGACGGGAAAACGAGGAGCGCGATGCAGAGAGAAGGCACGATTCAGCCGAAAAGGCGGACCACCGCAGCGCTGTTGAAGCAGCAGACCCTGGCCTATCTGGCCGCGGCCTTGCCGCCGGGCTGGACGAGCCAGCCTTTGTCGCCGGGGCCGCGCCCGCAAAGCAAGGGGGCGGCGCCTTCCGCCGACATCCTGCTGATCTCGCCGCGCGGGCGGTGTCACTTTCTCTTTGTGCGGGCGCCGGCCGACCGCTGGTGGGACAGCGGGCCGCGGTGCGTGCCGGCGGAGAAGATGACGGCGGGAGATGCCGAACTGGCACGGCAGCTGCGCGCCGCCGGGCACAAGGCGCGCGCGGTGTGGGGAGAGCGTGATCTGCTGCGTGCGCTGCGGACGTGGGGCTGCCCGCTGGCGCGCTCCGCGCGCTTCGCCGGCCCTCGGCGGCGGGAGGCGCCTTTGCCGGCGGTGGCCTATCCCGAACGCCCGACCTTGCACCTCAAGGCGTGGGGGGGACGGGCCGATGGGTGAGGGCGCCAAGCTTCTCGACAGCCGGGAAAGCCTGCGGATCGACGCCGCGGTGGCGGAGGGCCTGGACCTTGCGCGGCAGGCCGGGCGGGAGCATCCGACGCTGCGGGATGCGGTCTGGGAGCTGCTGCTGGAGGCCGCCGATACCTTGCGCCGGCTGCCGAACCGCGAGCGCGGCTGGCTGACCGGGGCGGCAAGGGCGCATTGGCCCGACTACGTGCGCAATACCGCGGAGGAATTCGCCGGCGCGGTTGGCGCGGACCGCGGTGGGCAGCCAGACCTGCGGCCGACCCCGGCAAGCGCGGCGGCCATCGATCGGATGGACACGGTGCTGCTGTGGCTGCCGCGGGCCGGCGGCGCAAATCCGAAGCGGGACCTCGCGATACTTTTCGGCCTGGCCTGCGGCCTGCGCGTCGCGGCTTTGCGCCGGCGCTTCGGATGTGGGCGGAGGACGGTCTATGACGTGCGGGACCGCGGCCTGGCGCGGATCAGCGGCTGGCTGCGCGATGTGAGCGAGGTCTGCCGGGATCTGGACTGAGCGGCGTCAGTTCGACTGCAGCTGCTTTGGGACGTAGCGGCCGTCTTCCATGCCGTCGAAGAGTTCCTCGACCTGAGGGTGGCCGACGGCGGCGCCGGTCTCGTCCGTCACCAGGTTCTGCTCCGAGACGTAGGCGACGTAGGCGGTTTCTTCGTTTTCGGCCAGCAGGTGGTAGAACGGCTGATCCTTGCTGGGGCGGATCGCTTCGGGGATCGATTCCCACCATTCGTCGGTGTTCGAAAAGGTCGGGTCGACGTCGAAGATCACACCGCGAAAGGGGAAAAAGCGGTGGCGCACAATCTCGCCGATATGGAATTTCGCCGTCCGCATCTTCCAGCTGTCTCTGATCCGTGTTTGGCCCGAATTTACCGTTAATTGAGTCATATGCGCGCCCGCCGGGACGAGACAAGACCTGCGAGCCGATCCTCTGGCAGCCGGCGATGAAACTATCGCTTCGAATTCGTGCCAAAAGTAGCGCTCATCGTTGCCATAAATCAGCTCGAGCGAGGCGCATAATTCATTGAAATATAACAGATAATTAATTTTAGACAAGTGCCGTTCTTTGCAACCCGCCCGGTCGATGCCGCGCTGGCGCCCAACCTCCCCGACAGAGCCGTTGCACTTAAGGCTTTATTAAACCGAACAACGTCGAATCGCCATTCAGGAGGATCAGGACTCGTGGGGCGAAAACCGCACCGCGAGCCTCCGCTGAAAGGAATGCGATGTTTTTGCTTGGAGTGGTCCAACAGGTGGGGGGAGCCTGCCTGACGCCTGCCGCGCGCGCCCTGCGCGCCGGCATGGTGTCGGTCGGCGCCCGGCTGCACGCCGCCTTCCGGCCGCTGCTGCGCGACGAGAACGGCGCGGCGATGATCGAGTTCGCGCTGGTGGCGCCGCCCTTCGTGCTGCTGTTGATCGGCACCCTGGAAGTGTCGCTCATGTTCTTCACCGATGCCGTGATCGAGGGCGCCGCCAAGGAAGCGGCGCGCCAGATCCGCACCGGCAACATCCAGAACTCCGCGGACCCGGAGACGGCCTTCAGAGAGAAGCTCTGTGAGGAGCTGTTCGGCGTGATCGACTGCTCGAAGGTGGCCTTCAATGTCCAGACCTTCGCGAATTTCGGTGCGGTGTCGATGCCGGTCGAGATCGACGAGGACGGCGAGATCATCAACACCGGCTTCCTCCCGGGCGGCGCCAGCGCCGTGACGGTGGTGCGGGCGATGTATCGCTGGCAATTCTTCACGCCGCTGATCGACGAGGCAATGCCGTCCGGCTTCGGCGGTCACATGCTGGTCTCGACCGTTGCGTTCCAAAACGAGCCTTACAACTTCGGCAGCCCCGGTGGCGGCGGCGGTGGTGGTACCTGATGCGCGCCGCCCGGACATTCCTGCGCGACGAACGCGGCATTGCAGCAGTCGAATTCGGCTTCGTCCTGCCGATCATGCTGGTGCTCTTTCTCGGTGTCATCGAGATGACCAGTGTGCTGCGTCTGGACCGCAAAGTAGTCGATGCCGCGCAGACGACAGCTGACCTGGTGACCCAGTACCGTATTCTGAACGACGCGCAGCTGGACGACATCCTGACGGCGGCGGAGCTGATCCTGGAGCCTTTCGCGGTTGCACCGCACAGCGTCGGCATCGCGGCAGTACGATTCGACCCGGACACCGGCGCCCCGACGCTGGATTGGACCAAGAGCAAGAACGGCGGCAGCGTGCCCAATGCCATGACCCTGGCGACGGGCCTGGGTGGTCCCGGTGAAGGGGTCATCGCGGTCCGGGTGACCTACAGCTACACCCCGCTGTTCTTCGATTTCATCATCGGCAGCACGACGTTCGAAGAGACGGCCATTCTGCGGCCCCGGCGCAGCTATTTCGTCGAGAAGCAGTGATGTTGGTGGATGCACCCCGAGCAGGGATGGAGTGACTGGTGATGCGAAACTCAGCAAGACCTCTCCGCGAGCCGGCCGGCCGGATGGGCGGACTGCTGGCCCGGGCATTCGGCAGAGCGCAGGGTGCCTGTGGGCGGTTCCTACGCGACACCCGCGGCAATATCGCCGTCATGCTCGGCTTTTGCGCCATTGCCCTGGTGGGTGGCGTTGGGATCGCGGTCGATACCTCGGTCGCCTACAACGTCCGCTCGCAGCTTTCCGCCGCGGTCGACGCCGCGGCGCTGGCGGGCGCGCGCGCTTTCGCCAGCCCGACCCGTGATGCGGACATCCAGAACTTCTTCGACGCGAATTTTCAGGCCGGCTACATGGGCACGACGCTGGAGCCCCTGCAAGTCGCGGTGAACAACCAGGATCGGACCGTGTCCGTGACGGCGCGTGTGACCGTCCCGACCAGCTTCATGAGAGTTCTCGGCAAGCAGTTCACGAATGTGTCGGCGAGCTCGGAAGCGACCCTCTCGTCCCGCGATGTCGAGGTGGCCATGGTGCTCGACGTCACCGGCTCGATGGGCGGGACAAAGATCGCCGATCTCAAGACGGCCGCGAAGGACCTGATCGACATCGTCGTCCAGGACCTGCAGGACCCCTTCTATTCGAAGGTGGCAATTGTGCCCTATTCCGTTGCGGTGAATGTCGGCAGCTATGCCGACCAGGTGCGCGGGACGCTGACCGCCGGAACCTGCGCCTACCCGGGCTGCACCGAGTTCGAGTTCGAAGACGCCACCTCGTCTCATGATACCCAGACATTCAGTGCCACGACCTGCGTCACCGAGCGGCCTGGGGCCAACATCGCCACCGATTCGCCGCCGACAGTGGCACCGCTTGGCCCGCACTACAGCGATGGGGAGGATAACCTTTACTCTTGCGTTGACGCTCCCATTGTTCCGTTGTCCAGCAACAAGACGGCCTTGAAGGCCACCATCGATGCATTGTCGGCAAATGGCTACACTGCCGGGCATATCGGCGTCGCCTGGGGCTGGTACATGATCTCGCCGAACTTCGCCTACCTTTGGCCGGCCGAGAGCCAGCCGCGGGATTACGGCGAGATCCACCTGGGCCAGGAGGTCTTGAAGGTCGTGATCGTCATGACCGACGGTGATTTCAACATGTTCTACCAAGATGGTGTGACCGCCAAGAACGCCACCGGCAGCAAAGATCACAAGATTAATGAATACGCCATGCAGGGCGACAGCTTCGACCAGGGCGAAAACCTCTGCGACAACATGAAGGCGGAGGGGGTCATCGTCTATACTGTGGGCTTCGCTATCGGCTCCGGCAGTTCGGCTGAGGATTTTGTGAACTACTGCGCCACCAGCAGCGATCACGTTTATCTGCCGGCCAGCGGCACTGAGCTGAAGGCGGCTTTCCGCGACATCGCGGTGCAGGTGTCGAACCTGCGCATCTCCATGTAATGGGTGCCCGGTCAGCGCCTGACGCTGCCCGATGTTCCGGAATGCGGAATGAGAGTGGGTCTCTTTTGGACAAGTCTAAGAAAAATTGCGAATGACGCAATTTTTTGGTTGCACAGTCCGCACAGTTTTGGCATCTTGTGAGCCTAACGTCCGGGGATTGGCGTTGAGGCCCTGAGGGCCTCTGAGCCACCGCTGGCCGGACCTTTCCCTACAAGTTCATGCAGGACCCGACGCGATGCCGAAGCGATGCAGCGCGGCGCCGGAGGCTGCCGCGCCGTTGCGGAAAGCGGCCGCAAAACGCGCCGCCGCGCCGCGCAAAACCAGAAAGACATCCGCCGCCAGACTTTCCCCCTTGGACTACATGCTGCAGATCCTGCGCGACCCCGAGGCCAGCCCCGCCGAGCGCAAGTGGGCGGCGGAGAAGGCGGCTCCCTATATTCATCCGCGCCTGCAGACGGTCGAGCACGGCGGCGAGGTGACGCTGCGCCACGAAGACGCCCTCGAGGCCCTGAAGTGAGCGCCGCCAAGGTGGCGAAGGAGAGGACGATCCGCCAGCGCCTGAAGGACGACCTGCCGCACTATGCCGAACGCTGCCTGAAGATCCGCAGCAAGGTGGGACGGCTGGAACCCTTGGTGCTGAACGCCGTGCAGCGGCACCTTCATGCGCGGCTGGAGGAACAGCGCGGCGGGACGGGCCGGGTGCGGGCCTTGATCCTCAAGGCGCGGCAGCCGGGGGTCTCGACTTACGTCGGCGCGCGCTTTTATTGGAAGGTCACGCATGGGCGCGGCCTGCGCGCCTTTATCCTGACCCACCGCGACCAGGCCACCGCCAACCTCTTCGCCATGGCGAAGAGATTCACCGCTTACGACAAGGCGGCGGCAGCCACTATCGGCACGGCCGTCACCACAGTGATCACCGCGCTTACCACGCTCGACCCGGAGGTGGTGGGCGCCATCGGCACGCTGGTCACGACTGGCCTGGTCTGGCTCGTCCCGAACAAGCGGGGGGCCGCGCAATGACGATGCGCCGGAGCCCTCTTCGCCCGGATACTCTTCGCCGGAACACTCTGCGAGCTGCCGCGGGTGCGCTGGCCAGCGGATTGATGCTGGCCGGCTGCAGCACCTTCGGCCCCACGGGACAGCAGTCCCTCGACATGGACGACCGCAAGGAAGGCACCGAGGCCAGCTACAGCCCCTTCAACTGGTCGCCGCCCAACTACGCGGGCATAACCGCCGGACGGATCATCTATCCCGGCAAGGACGGCGGCGTGCCGGTGGTGGCTGAGTGGCTCTCCGGCAAGGAAGCGGAAAGCGCGACTCTCAGCTTCGCGACACCGGACGGCAATGTCATCACCTACAGCGCCGGCGGCCTCAAGGCCTTCGAGGGTCAACTGGCCCGGGCCCAGGTGGAAAGCGATCTCGCTGAGCAGCTCTCGGATCTTTGGGAGAACGTCACGCCGGAGATCAAGGCCGGCCTGGTCGATGCCATCTGCCTCTATGTCACCAAGGGGCTGTGCAACTGACCGCCTGAACTACGTAGCGGGCAAGGCAAAGAGGCCGCCCTTCGGGGTGGCCTCTTTTTTTTGTGTCCAGACGCTGAGGGGGCGGCACGGATCGCACGGCTGATGTCCCCAGGCGCGCCGCCGTTCTCCAGCGCGCGTGGACCTGGTTGTCGGTCCTCTCCGGCGCTGGGGCGCCACAGGGTTGTACAGCTGCCGGAATAAATTACACCTATGCAGAGGTTCATGATCTCTCTGGTTGAAATTATTTTATAACAATAACAGTGGCTTATGGGTTTATCTTGCCGGGACGTCGCCGCCTGTGGCCTCAACTTAGTCACAGGATGTGTCGAAAAATCTTACATCGTGCGGCCTGTGGTGAAGTTGCGCGTTAGTAAGCCATTGAAAATATTATTAAATAAATCTTGGTCCAGAAATTGCTTAAAAGTTGATGTAGGCGAATGATGTGTCGATGGCGAATTTTGCCAGGTTCCCAGGAGGGGGCGTCCAATGAGGAAATTGTTCATTCTTGCTGCGGCAACCGGCTTATTTGCAGGGCCGATGTCGTCCGCTCAGGCGGCGAACTGGGTTCTCAATTTCGACGAGCTGCAGCGCGGTGAAATCGTGGACAACCAGTACGCCTCGGGGATCCCGGGCGCGACATCGACGAGCGTGGGCATCAGCGCCACCGGCGGCGAGGGCGATGTGGCGGTCTCCTTCGATACCAACAACGCGACCGGCGGCGGCGGCGGCTTCAACGACGGCGACAGCGATCTCAGCGACCCCTTCGACAATACCCCCACCGACTTCGGGAACATCCTGATCGTCCAAGAGGACTTCAACGGGACGACGTCCTGCGGAAGCTCCACCTGCCTGGGCGGCGGTGTCATTCCCGATGACTCTGTGGGCGGTGCCATCACTTTCGATTTCGGCGACACGCCGACGGATCTGCAGTCGATCGACTACTTCGATATCGAAAACAGGACCGACCAGGCGCTTACCCTTGAGATTACCTATGCCGACGCCTCCATGGCGACGGAGCAGCTGACCCCTGTCGGCAATCACGACTGGGGCATCTTCAACTTCGGGAATCTCGGCCTGAACGTGACGAAGCTGGTCGCGGTATTCAACGGCTCTGGGGCCATCGACAATCTGCGTGGCCGCGACCGGACCGTCGTTTCCGTGAGCGAGCCGCAGACGGTCGCCATCTTCCTGACCGGCCTCCTGGGCTTGGCGCTCTATCGCCGCCGGAAGCCGGCTTAAGACGGCCGAAACACCGGGCCCTGGGCACCTCGATAGGGGCCAGGAATTGGGGCCGGCCGCCGTTTCCCTGCTTTTCGCACCTGTTGGCGGGCAGCCGATGTCGCTGTCGGGCTGTTTGGTATGAATTCCGAAAGGCTTGCTGGCGTATAGCAGTATGGATCCGCCCAATTCGGTGGCCCGCGCGGCCGGAGCCGAAGGTAGAGCTATGAGCAAGTCAGCTATTCGAACTTTGTGCCACGCCGCAGCGGCCTTCGTGCTGCTGAGCGGGCTGCTGGCCGCGCATGAGGCTGCGGCCAATGCCCCCTCTGCCAATGGCGGCGCCGCCGTTGCCGACTTCTACGAGGATGCGGCGGTTCGTTTTGAGCAGGGCGACTATCAGGGGGCGATTGTCCAGCTCAAGAACGTTCTCCAGGAGCAGCCGGCGAACCTGGCCGCGCGCATTCTCATCGGCAAGGCCTACGTCGAGATCGGTGACGGTGGGGCGGCGGAGAAGGAGTTGAAGATCGCGCTGCGAGGCGGTGGCGACGATGCGTTGATTGTGGTGCCCTTGGGGCAATCGCTGCTGATGCAGGAGAAATACGCCGAGCTGCTGGAGCAGGTGCGCGCGGATCGGAGCGATCCCGAGATCGAGGCCAGAGTCCATATGATGCGCGGCAAAGCCCAGGTGGCTCTGCGCGACCTCGATGCCGCGGAAAGCGAATATGGTGCGGCAAGAGACCTGCAGCCGGACAGCGCCAATGCCATTCTGGGACTTGCCGAGGTGGCGATCTACCGGCGTGACGTCTCTGCCGCCGAAGGTCTCGTCGCGGAAGCGCTGGCACGCGCGCCCGAAAGCGCCGCCGCCTGGGCCTTGGATGGCGACTTGAAGCGGGGCCGAGGCGATCTGCCGGGTGCCGTGGGGAGCTATGACAAGTCGCTGTCTATTCAGTCTGTTCAGATCGACACACGCCGGAGCCGGGCGGCCGTCTTGATCGACTTGAACAGAGTTGTCGAAGCCCAGGCAGACGTCGACTTTCTGCTGGACCTCCTGCCCGAAGACCCCCGTTCGATCTACCTGAATGCCCTGATCATGGGGCGAAACGGGGACAATGAAGGGGCCGCCACCGAGTTGCGGCGCGCCGACGCCATCATCCGCAACTACGACGTGACCTTTGCCCGTGAACACCTGCCAACCGTCCTCATTGGCGGCGTGATCAATTTCCTCCTCGGCGAGAGCGACGTCGCTCTCGTCTATCTCGACCGCTATCTGCAGAGCGAGCCTCAGCACATCGGGGCACGGCGCATGATGGCGACACTCTATTCCCGGCGGGGCGCCGATGAGCGGGCCGTGCGCGTGCTGCGGCCCGTTGTCGGGCCCGGCACGCGAGATTCCCGTCTGCTGGCGCAGTTCGGCACAGCGTTGATGCGCAGCGGCGAACATGCCAAGGCCGCCAAGGTTTTCGAGCAGGCCATCGAACTGGCGCCCGATCTGGCGCAACTCCGCACCCGGCTGGCTTTGAATCAGATCGCCGCCGGCGACAACGCCCAGGCGATTACCGGTCTGCAGGCGGCCTTGGACCGTCAAGCAGACACGATGGAGCATGCGGTTATCCTGGGGCTGATGCATCTGCGCCGGCGCGACTATGACCAGGCGTTGACCATCGCCGAGGACCTGCAGAGCCGGCACCCGGAGAACCCTTTTGGCGCCAACCTGGCGGGCGCCGCGCTGTGGGCCAAAGGGGAGGAGGACGCTGCCCGCGACAGCTTCGAGGCCGCCGTGGCGCTCGACGCCGACTACGCGCCGGCCCATGTCAATCTCGCCAAGCTCGACATCCGCAGCGGCCAACTCGACGCGGCCGAACAGCGGCTGCTTCCTCTGGTCGAGCGCGGGCTCGGTGGTAACGAGCCTTTGGTGGCGCTCGCCAGCATCGCCGAACGCCGCGGGGACTTCGCCGCGGCCATCGGCTGGATGGAGCGGGTCCGTCAGGAGCCTGGAGAGGGGCTGCAGACGCAGATTCAACTGATCGATTTGCACGTTCTGGCTGGGAATCACCAGCAGGCGCTGCTCCTGGCCCGCAAACTGGAGGCGGCCAAGCCGGATGAGCTTTCAGTTGTCGAGGCGGTCGGCCGCGCGGCGGTCGCTGCCGGCGACAGGGAGATGGCTGTCATCAAGTTCCGTCGCATGGCTGAATTGGCGTGGAAGTCACCGATGGAGCTGAACCGGATCGCGTCACTGCAGCGCAGAGCGGGAGACAGCAAGGGAGCCTACACGACCTTGTGGCGCGCGGTCTCGGTTGAGCCGACCTACCTGCCGGCGCAGGCCAGCATCATTCGTTACGAGGCAAACCTGGGTCAGTTCGAGAAGGCTCTGGCGCGCGCCGAGAAGGTCCGTGACATGTTCCCCGACCTGGCGACCGGTGATCTTCTGGCTGGCGACGTCCTGATGCAGGCCAAGCGCTATGCGGAAGCCGCGGTGGCCTACGAGCGTGGCCTGACAAAGCAGGAAGACGGCGTACTGTTGCTTCGGATCTATCTGGCGCGGCGCGAAGCGGGCGAGGGGGATGCCCTGCTGACGATGTTGCAGGATTGGCTGGTCGGGCATCCGAACGACGTCATGGTGAAGCGTACGCTGGCTAGCGAACACGCGCGCCTCGGTCAACGGGATGAAGCCGTGCGTCTGAACGAAGAGCTGCTGAAGGACCTGCCCAACGATCCAATGGTGCTGAACAATCTCGCCTGGCTCTACCAGGACGCCGGCAATCCGACTGCGCGCGAATATGCCGAGCGGGCCTACGCACTGGCGCCCAACCAAGTCCGGACGATCGACACGCTGGGATGGATCCTGGTGCAGGAGGGGGAGGTCAGCCGAGGGCTGCGGCTGCTGCGGGACGCGCAGGCGAGAGCCTCCGACGACGCCAGCATCAATTTCCATGTCGCCTTTGCCCTCAGCGAACTCGGCCGCACGGAGGACGCAAAAGCGCAGCTCGAAGCCTTGCTGAGCAGCGGGCCGGAGGCACCGGTGGCTGCCGAGGCCGCCGCTCTGCTGAGGAAGCTGTCAGACGGCTAGGCGCCGCCGCGGCGGGCCTGGCGGCCGAGCCGGTGGGGGTAGCCGAAGGTGAGGCGGGAAGGCTGCGGGAGCCGAGCGGAGGCCGTTGGGGCCGCTTGGCGTCCAGGATCTTTCGCTATTCTGCACTTTATCTGCGGGGGCTGCACTTTAGGCTTGCGCAACCCCCTGGCAAAACGTTAGGAAATCAGCCGCTTTTCCCGGCGAGGACAGGTGGCCGAGTGGCTGAAGGCGCTCCCCTGCTAAGGGAGTATGTGGTTAATAGCCGCATCGAGGGTTCGAATCCCTCCCTGTCCGCCACTCCGGCACCCCCAAGCAACGATATCCCCTATCTTTCCGCGCGCTGACTTACGGGCCAGCGCGTTGATATTGCGTGTCTTCAGGGCGGGCGCCCCCGCGAGGCAAACCCATTCCTCGAAGGCTGGAGCCGCCGCCCGACCCGCCGCCGGCGGTCGGAGAAGGCCGCCCGTTAACGCCTGGTTAATGCTGTTACTTCTTGATGACACTGCAGTTTTGGGCCGGGTTCATGATGTCTTAGTAAACGGCCTTCATACTTGCTTCAGGAATGCGGTGTGGATACGTTAGCGGCGTCTTAACCAAGCGGTTTCAATCAAGAATTTCGGCCTCTTTGACAGCCGGATCTGGGGGAACCTCTCGAAGGCACTGACCGGCGCTATTCGCTATCGCCCTGATTTGATTTGGGAAACGAATAGGCGAGCGCGCCGGCTCCGTGATTGTGGCGTTCTCGCCGTGGCGAAGCTCGGCGAGTGATCGCCTCATTCGCGCGAGAGGGAGGACGTGCCACGACATGTGGATGGGCGTGAAGGCCAGGGTCTCTGACCTTCTGGAACAGGTATTCGTACCGCGCGAGATGATCTTGCGCGCGAATGACCGGGTGACGGTTATTCGCCTGCCTGTCCGCACCCAAAAGCTGGCTATCCTTGCTGTCGTTATCCTTCTCGGCTGGTTGCTTATCGCCAGTGGGACCCTTGTGGTCCAGGAACTGGTGATCGCCGGGAAGAATGAGAAAATCGAAGAGCATAAGCTGGCCTATTTCGAACTCCTCAGCGAGGTCAGCGAATACCACCAGCAGTTTGCGCAGATCACCCAGAACCTAGAGAGCAACCAGGCTTTCCTGCTTTCCATGCTGGAAAGCGGCGCCGAAGCCGAGGCGGACATCGCCGCCATTGAACAGCGCCTCAAGGACAGCAAGACCGAGGAGAACCGGGTTGCGGTCGCCAGCGGCGGCCTGCGCGACAAGCTCCAGCGTTTCGAAAACGACCTGCACGAAATCGTCGGCCGTAATCTCGAACTCCGGGCCAAGGTCGAGACGATGCGCGAGGTCCTGTCGCACAGCGAAGCCGAAAAGGCGCAGGTGGCCGAAGCGCGGGAGATGCTGGGGCGGCGCCTGCAGGAAGTCGAAACCGCGCTGGCCAGCGTCACCGATGAAAAGCGCCAGCTCAGCCTGACCGTCGCCGAGTTGCGTGCCGATATCGCGTCCTCCCGTGAGGAGCTGACGGCGGCCCGGTCGATCCAGAACGACCTGAAAGGCGAGATCGAAGTTCTTGGCGGGCAGCTGATCGACGGCGGCAAGCGCCGGGATGGGCTGGAGCGCCAGATCGCCGGCCTGCAGGAGTCGTTGGACAACGCCATTCATCGCGGCGACGGCCTGCAAGGGGATCGCGAAGACCTGCGCAGCGAGGTCGCCGATCTGCGACAGCGCATGGTGGATATGCGCCAGGCCCAGCACAATATCGTGCAGAGACTGCGCGACCGCACTGAAACAAGCGTCGACACCATCGAGCGCACGGTGGCGATGACCGGCCTGAAGCTGGATGAGCTTCTGGCCTCCATCGGGGATGTCGGCAACTCCCAGGGCGGCCCCTTCGTCGCCGGAGACTATACCGGCGATTTTGACGGTGACGCGGAACTCGAGATTGCTTTGTCGCTTCTGGACCTGAGGCTCAGCCGCTGGTCGGCGTTGCAGCGCGTGATGCGGACGCTGCCGCTGAGCGTACCGCTGGAGCAATACCAGCTGAGCAGCGGCTTCGGCACGCGGGTTGATCCCGTCAACGGGCGCAAAGCGACGCACCGGGGCCTCGATTTCCGCGCGGCGATGAAGGCCCCTGTCTACGCCACCGCGCCCGGCCGGGTGACGCGCGCGGGGTGGAGCGGCCCCTATGGCCGAATGATCGAAATCGACCACGGGCATGGTGTTCGCACCCGCTACGCTCACCTAAAAAAGATTCTTGTCAAAACCGGACAGTCAGTTGCTAATCGAGAGAAGATCGGACTTGTCGGCTCTTCCGGCCGCAGCACCGGTCCACACCTTCACTATGAAGTGCGCTACAAGGGCGTTCCGCTAAACCCCAAGAAGTTCCTCACGGCAGGTAAGCATGTTTTCAAAGACTAAAGACAGCACCAGCACTCCTGAGCCGACGACTTCGAGCTCTTCGGAGTCCAAGCGAAGCACCGCTCAAAGCGGGGTACCTTCGATCATCAGCGCGGACCTTCGTATCACCGGCAACTTGAAGAGTGACGGCGATATCCAGGTCGATGGGCATGTCGAAGGCGACATCGACAGTGCCACCCTCACGGTGGGCGAAGGCGCCCATGTGAAGGGGCACATCAGCTGCGAGACCGTACGCATCTGCGGCACCATTGACGGTGCGGTAAAGGCGAAGTCGGTGGTGATGGCAAAGACCGCTCGAGTGATCGGCGACATCATCCACGACAGCCTGGCGATCGAAGCGGGCGCCTTCATTGAAGGCAACATCAAGCGCCTGGAAGGCGCCGGCCGGGCTTCGAGCGTGTCGAGCAGCGGTGCTTCCGCTTCCTCGACCAGCGGCAGCTCCAGCGGTGGTTCCACTACCGCTGCGGCGAAGCCGGTGGCCAGCTGAGCCTGAGGTCGGCCTAGCCGTCCTCGGCGAGGACGGCGCGATAGAGTTCGGCATCGACGTTGCCGCCGGAAAGGGTAAGCCCTGTTACCCGGTCGGCGACGTCGATTTTGCCTGCCAGGACGGCGGCGAGGCAGACCGCGCCGCCCGGCTCCACCACCAGCTTCAGCGTGCGAAACGCATAGCGCATCGCCGTCTTGACCTCGGCATCGCTGACCGTGAGGCCGCCGGCCACTCTCTGCCGATTGATGGCGAAGGTGATATCGCCGGGTTGCGGCGACAGCAGGGCGTCGCAGATCGACCCTCGGGCTTCGCCGTGAGGGACCGGATGGCCGGCCTGCAGCGACAGCTTGGTGTCGTCGTAGTCCTCCGGCTCGACGGTGTAGAGCCGGGTTTGCGGTGACAGGGCCTCAAGCGCGAGGGCAGATCCCGCGGTGAGACCACCACCGCCACAGCACACGAGCAGGGCGTCCAAAGCCATTCCACGGTCCTTGGCTTCCTCGCAGATTTCCACGCCGCAGGTGCCTTGTCCGGCAATGACGCCCGGATCGTCATAGGGCTTCACGAGGGTCGCTTTCCGTTCGGCGGCGATCGCGGCTCCGATTTCTTCCCGGGCTTCCTTGTAACGATCGTAGAACACCACCTCGGCGCCGTAGCCCCGGGTGTTCTCGACTTTGATCGCCGGCGCGTCGGCCGGCATGACGATGACGGCCGGCAAGCCCAGAAGCGCGGCCGCGGCGGCGACGCCTTGGGCATGATTGCCGGAAGAATAGGCAACAACGCCACCCGCTCTATCCTGTTCCGGAATCTGGCTGATCCTGTTGAAGGCGCCGCGAAACTTGAAGGAGCCGGTGCGCTGAAGCGTTTCCGCTTTGAGCAAGATCCTGCCGCCGACGTGGTCGTTCAGGGCGGGAGATTCGATCAGCGGGGTCCTGACGGCGAGGCCGTGCAGCCGTTTCACGGCGGCCTGGACATCCGCGTAGCTCGGCAGCGGCACTTTGGAATCGGCCTCGGTGGAATGCATCATTTGGGTCACAGTTGCAGATCCTTGTTCAGGCCGGAAGGCCGAGGAGGGGCGGCAGGTCGTCGAGGCGGTGAATGGTCGTGGCAAGCTCGCCAGGGAGGCGGTCAACCTCGCGATTGAAACGGTTGATCCAGGCGACCTTGAAACCAAAGTGGGCGGCGCCCTTCGCGTCCCAGCAGTTGCTGGATAGAAAACACACTTCGTGCTTTTCGACATTCAGCCGGTCGAGCGTCAGCTGATAGACACGGGAGTCGGGCTTATAGATGCCGACCTCTTCGACGGAAAGGTTCGCGTCGAGCAAGCCGGACAGACCCGCCGAGCGAACGGCCGCCTCAAGCATCTTCGGACTGCCGTTGGAGAGAATGGCCGTCTGCAGGCCGTTCTTCTTCAACACCTCGAGGGAGGGCTTGACCTCTTCATAGGCGTCCAGGGAAAGGTAGAGATCCATCAGCTTGTCGTGCAGCGTCTTGTTATCGACACCGGTCGCGGTCAGTGCGAAGTCGAGCCCTTCGGACGTCACCTGCCAAAAATCCACGTGAGCGCCCATGAGGCTACGCAGCCAAGTATATTCGAGCTGCTTTTGCCGCCAAAGTTCGGAGACTGCGGCGGCTTTCTCGCCCAGTTCCTGCCCACCCTTGCGGACGGCTGAGTGGACGTCGAGAAGCGTTCCATAGGCATCGAAAACGCAAGCTTTGACGGAGGCGAACTGCGGTAGCCGATCGGCGGGCATTGTGTAGCTTCCCTACATTTCCAAATGGCCGTGACCGCACGTTCCGGCGGTTCGACGTTTCTATGATCAAGAACCCGCAGGGGGAATCTGCAGGGTCCATCTTTGCTTGGGCGCCGGGTTGTCTTCACGATAGACGACGAGGCTCTCAAGAATACGCTGTACGTAGTTTCGTGTCTCGCTGAAGGGGATGCGCTCGATCCAATTGATCGCCTCCGCGTCGCTCACCCGGGGGTCGCCATACTCCTGGATCCAGCGGTCCGCGCGCGCCGGGCCGGCATTGTAGGCCGCCAGGGCGAGGATGTACGAGCCGTCGAATCGTTCCAGGAGTTCGTTGAGGTACGCTTGGCCGAGCCTGACGTTGTAGTTCGGGTCTTCGGTCAGGCGATCGCGGCTGAAAGGAAGCCCCATGCCACGTGCCGTGTGGCGGGCCGTTGCGGGCATGAGCTGCATGAGGCCGAGGGCGCCGACCGGGCTGCGGGCTTTGGGGTAGAACTCGCTTTCCTGGCGCATCACCGAAAGGACCAGGGCGGCTTCGGGCGCCGGACCCACCGGAAGTGTGCGTTTGGGATAGAGCAGGGGGTGCAGATCGTGGCCATTCCGCCGGGCGGTCTTTGCCGTACGGATCGCGACATCTTGACGCCCTACGCTGTTGGCGAGGTCGATGACCAGGCGATGGTCGATCGCATCCGCCGCGTCCTGACGCAGCCGGGCAAAGAAGAGGTTCTGCAGACGCGGCTGGTCCAACTCGTCGAGCAGGCGAATCACTGCGACAAGCTCCTGCGCCTCGAAGGCGTCGCGACGGGGGACCGGCATTGCCGGCAGGGCTGCCGGCGTCACCTGGTGTGCCTTGCCCAAACGCTGAATGGCAAGTTGTCCATAGAAGGTCGCCGGAAAGGTGGCCGCGGTCTCGTACCACTTCCTTGCCTCGCTGGAACGGCCAAGCGCGACGGCCGCTTCACCGGCCCAGAAAGACCCTCGCGACTGGCTGATCTCCGACGTGACGCCGTCGTGCAGCCTGACAAAGTGCCGAAAGGCGATATCCGGCTTTTTCAGATAGCGAAGCGCCAGCCAGCCGCCCTGCCATTCTCCTTCGGCGAAGGCGATACCTTCGCTGTGGCCATGCGCGGCGCTCATGCGGTAGGCCAGGGCATAGTCCTTTCGGTCCAGTGCCCGCCAGACCACCCAATTGCGCAGACGCCACCAGGGGGCGCTCTGCGTGGCATCGGCGGGCAAGATGTCGAGCAACTCGACCACCCCGTCGAGACGGCCGCGGCGCTGGCGCCAGACGGCCCGTTCGTAGATCAGTCCCGGATCATCCTTCAGATCTTCCGGAACGCGCCCGATCAAGGCATCGACCCCCGGACGGTTGCCGATCAGGGCGATGCGGGCCCGGGCGAGCGCCGCCGGCCCTGGCGGGACCCGCTGAATCTGGCGCCGGGCCGCAGTGGTCCGATGGTCCCACAGCAGCCGGTCCAGGCGCGCAAGCTCATCCTCTGCCCTGAGGAGCGATTTGAAGCGGTTGCGGAAGGCGGCTTCGTCTTCGGGATCAAAGTCGATGGCCACCCAGTACTGCCGTGCAGCCGACTGGGCCCGGTCTCGCTGGCCGCTGACCGAGAGGGCGGCCGCGTGGCGCAGCGCGCCCTTGCCGGTGATCGGCAGGCGGTCGCCGAACCAGGCGAGGACCTGGGCGGGCGGCAGGGCGTCGGGCAGGGCCAGTTCGGCATTTCGGTAGAGCGAATAGAGGCCCGGCCAGCCGGGATTGGCATCGATGAAGGCCTTGATCTCGCCGAAGCTGTGGCCGCTGTCACGGCGGCCAAGGTCGCGCCAGGCGACAACCTTGTTGGCCAGGGGGTGAGACCCCTGTCTGGCGAGCGCCAGCGCCCGGTCGTGCTGGCCGTTTTCGAAGAGCGTCAGCGCCGAGGCATAGAGCTGTCGATCCCGCTCGGCGAGGACTGCGCCGGCGGCAGAGGCCGGGACAAGGGCCATAGCTGCGAGGCCCAGGAAGGTCAGGAAAGTTAAGAAAACGGCCGGGTTGCGCTTGCCGCCGAACAGGTTCACCGCAGACTCCGCCTGCTTTCCAAGTGTCGGCTGAGGGTAATGTGACGGGCGGGGCGGTCGCAAGAGGCGCGGTCCCTTGCCGCCGCTTGCTCCCAAACCGAGCAAACGCTATGTTCCCCGGTCACCGGGCCCACTGTGGGGCGCGGAAAACCTACCGATTTCAGGGAATTTGATCATGTCCGGCCCCATGTTCTCGGGCTCCATCACCGCGCTCATCACACCATTTCGTGATGGCCAGCTGGATGAAGATGCCTTTCAGCGCTTTGTAGAGTGGCAAGTCGAAGAAGGAACGAGCGCGCTGGTTTCCTGCGGGACCACGGGGGAATCCCCCACGTTGTCCCACGATGAAGACATGCGCGTTACCGCCCTTTGCATCGAGGCCGCCAAAGGCAAGGCGCCGGTGATCGCGGGAACCGGATCCAATTCCACCGAGGAAGCCATTCTGCTGACCCAGCATGCCAAGGATGCGGGTGCCGATGCGGCGCTGATCGTCACGCCCTATTACAATAAGCCGACCCAGGAAGGGCTCTATCAGCACTTCCGGGCGATCCACGATGTCGTGGAGATTCCGATCATCATCTACAACATCCCGGGGCGCTGCATCGTCGATATGTCGGTTGAGACCATGGCGCGTCTGGCCGAGCTGCCGAACATCATCGGGGTCAAGGACTCGACGGCCGACCTGATGCGGCCGGCGCGGACCCGGGCGGCGATCGGCAAGGATTTTGCCCAGCTTTCCGGGGAGGACGGTACCATCGTTCCCTTCCTTGCCCAGGGTGGCCATGGCTGCATTTCCGTGACGGCGAATATCGCGCCGCGCCTCTGCGCGGAGCTTCACGCCGCCTGGAAGCGCCGCGACTTCGACCAGGTCAGCGAGTTGAATGACCGGCTGATGCCGTTGCATCAGGCTCTCTTCATCGAGTCCAATCCGGCACCGGTGAAGTATGCCGCCAAGCTGCTCGGTCATTGCGACGATGAGGTGCGCCTGCCGATGGTGCGGATCCAGCCGGAAACGCAAAAGCAGGTGCGTGCGGCCATGGTTCACGCCGGGCTCCTCAACTAAGCCGACGGGACCGGGAGATCATCATGACGGGCGCGAAGCAGATCGCGGCCCAGAACCGCCGGGCACGCCACGATTACCTTATTGAAGATCGTTTCGAGGCGGGTCTGGTCCTGACGGGCAGCGAGGTCAAGTCGCTGCGCGGGGGACGGGCCTCGATCG
This sequence comes from Kiloniellaceae bacterium, assembly GCA_048268885.1. Classification (GTDB taxonomy): domain Bacteria; phylum Pseudomonadota; class Alphaproteobacteria; order Kiloniellales; family Kiloniellaceae; genus Pelagibius. The sequence goes on from JBLWUP010000007.1 coordinate 117,440, forward strand.
GTGAAGCCTATGTGACCGAGCGCGGTGGGGAGCTCTTCTTGCAGGGCGCCCACATCCCGGAATACCAGGCCGCGACCCACAACAATCATGAACCCCGGCGGCTGCGGAAGCTGCTGGTGCATCGCCGCGAACTGGCCAAGCTGGTGGGGCAGCTGCGCCGCGAGGGCTATACGCTCGTTCCGCTGGCCATCTACTTCAATGCCCGGGGCATCGCCAAGCTGGAAGTCGGCATGGCCCGCGGCAAACGCAAGGCCGACAAACGCCAGGACATCAAGTCCCGCGAATGGGACCGACGCAAATCACGCCTCCTGAGGGAGCGCAGCTAGGCGGTCTTTGATCTGCGTGAAGACCTCTTCGAACATCGCCTCGGTCAGCCGCCCCGTGTTGGTGTTGTAGCGCGAGCAGTGGTAGCTGTCGGCTACCAGGAGACCGTCGATCTCGTGCAGGGCGCAATGGCCGAAGGGGTAGAGGCTCTTGCGGACGCCAAGTGTGGTGAGGACCGCGCCGTGTGAGAGGCCGCCCAGACAGAGGATGACCTGAAGCCGCTTCATCGCGGCGATTTCCTGCACCAGGAAGGGGCGGCAGGTCTTGGCCTCGGCGCCTGTGGGCTTGTTTTCCGGAGGCACGCAGCGGACCGCGTTGGTCACGCGGCAATCGACCAGCCGAAGTCCGTCGTCAGCCCGGCGGCCGTAGCTGCCTTCGGCAAACCCGAATTTGCCGAGCGTCTGATACAGCAGATCGCCCGCATAGTCGCCCGTGAAGGGCCGGCCGGTCTGGTTGGCGCCCTTCAAGCCGGGCGCGAGACCGACGATCAGCAGGCGGGCGTCCAACGCGCCAAAGGCCCGCACAGGGGCGTTGTGAAACGTCGGATAGGCTGCCTGATTGGCTTGGCGGAAGGCGACAAGACGGGGGCAGAGGGCGCAGTCGCGCGCCGGCTCGGTCAGCATCGTCACAGCGTAGCTCTACTAAACCGCTTCGTCCTCGTAGTAGTCGTCTTCGTCGAGGTAGTGGTCTTCGTCATAGCCGTCCTGACGCAGCCGCTCGCCGCTGCGCGAGCGGTCGGCCGGCAACTGCCGGGCGATCTGGGACTGCAATTCGGCGAGGTCCACAAAGATATCGGCCTGGCGCCGCAATTCGTCGGCGATCATCGGGGGTTGCGAGCGCAGCGTCGACACGACGGTGACGCGGCGGCCCCGCCGCTGAATGGTCTCGACGAGGCGCCGGAAGTCGCCGTCGCCCGAAAACAGGACAATGTGGTCCAGATGGTCCTGCATCTCCATGGCATCGACGGCAAGTTCGATGTCCATGTTGCCTTTGACCTTGCGGCGGCCGGACGCGTCCGTGAACTCCTTGGTCGGCTTGGTCACCATCGTATAGCCGTTGTAGTCCAGCCAATCGACCAGAGGGCGGATCGGCGAGTATTCCTGATCTTCGACCAAGGCTGTATAGTAAAGCGCTCGCACAAGGTTACACTGGCTCGAAAAAATGTCCAACAAGCGCTTGTAATCTATGTCAAAACCGAGTGCGCGGGCTGTGGCGTAGAGATTTGCGCCGTCGATGAAGAGAGCAACCCGTTCCTGGCTATAGAACTTCATATCTACCCCTTTGAAAGACTGGCGCGCTGCCTGCTGCTCCAGCCTAACCGAAATCTCGAATCAGAAATAAACCTGCTTACATATCCAAGCGAGCTTGAAGCTTCCACGCAGGGCTTTTGCCGCCTTTTCAATATAAGAGATTTAAGCCTTTACGTCTTACTCGCAAGAGCAGCAGCATTATCGGCGTAGGACCGGGTCCGGGAAACATGATTTTTGTCGCATTAGGGTCGAACCTTATTAGCGCTGAGTTCAAAACCTCAGAACAGCTCTTAGAAAAATCACTTAATTCACTGGAAAAAAATAATATAAAGGTCGTTCGACGGTCTTCCTGGTATAGGAGCGCACCGATTCCGGCGTCCGACCAGCCGTGGTTCGTCAATGGTGTGGTGCAGGTCGAGACGACGCTCGATCCGGCGGCCTTGCTCTCTGTTCTCCATGAAGTGGAGGCGGAATATGGGCGCCTCCGTTCAAAGCGCAATGAAAGCCGTACCCTGGATCTTGATCTTCTGGCTTACGACGATCAAATCATTGAAGAACCCGGTGGTTTGGTCTTGCCGCATCCGCGTCTGCAGGAGCGGGCCTTTGTTTTGCGGCCCCTGGCGGAGATCGCCCCGGCGTGGCGCCATCCCGTTACGCAAAGAACTGCCGCGGCCATGCTGGAAGCCCTGCCGCCAGGGCAGCAGGTGGAGCGACTGCAGGGGCAAAGCCCGCGGGATGGTTAACGCGGGCGTTAAAGAGATCCGTCCTTAGGGCTTGCGAAGGCGGTGATCGGCCCATATATTCCGCGCCGCTGGACCCGAAAGGGGCCCGGCACCTTTTTCTATGGAGAATCGAGCCCATGGCGCGCGTTACAGTTGAAGATTGCGTTCTGAGAGTCCCCAACCGCTTCGAGCTGGTGATGAAGGCCGCGCAGCGTGCCCGGGACATTTCTTCAGGCGCGCCCTTGACCGTGGACCGCGACAACGACAAGAACCCGGTGGTCGCGCTGCGCGAGATCGCCGAGGAGACGGTAAGTCTCGACATGCTGGGCAATGCCCTGATCCAGGGCCTCCAGAAGCAGAGCGAGCAGGACGAGCCGGAAGACGATGTCGTAGAGTTCGACACCCCGGTCATGCCTGCCGCGGGCGACGAGATGCAGCTCCAGGAGGACGGCCTTGCCGCCCCTCAGGCGGAAGAGGACGTCCCCGCCGAAGAGACTGAGTGAGCGGCGGCCGAATTAAGCGCTCTTCACGCGAAGAGTTCCGATTCCAGACCGGAAAACATGTACTTGGCGGCCTGAGCCGGGGCGCGTATGCTGGAATTGTTTTAATTTCGGTAGTGGCGGGAGCCACGGTTCGGGCGCAGTATGATCCGGCAGTTTGAACTCGTCGAACGGGTCAAATCTTATGATCCGGGCGCGGATGAGGATGCTCTCAACCGCGCCTATGTCTTTGCCATGAAGGCGCACGGATCGCAAAAGCGCGCCTCGGGCGACCCCTATTTCTCCCATCCGATCGAAGTCGCCGGGATCCTCACGGATCTGAAGCTGGATGATTCCTCCATCATCACCGCGCTTCTGCACGACGTCGTCGAGGATACCGAATACTCCCTGGAGGATGTCGAGGCGACCTTCGGCAAGGACATCGGCCGTCTCGTCGATGGTGTGACCAAGCTGGGCCGCCTGGAGCTGCAATCCGAGGAAACCAAGCACGCGGAGAACTTCCGCAAGCTGCTGGTGGCGATGTCGGAAGACATCCGCGTGCTTCTCGTGAAGCTCGCCGACCGCCTGCACAACATGCAGACCCTCCATTTCATCTCTTCGCCCGAGAAGCGCCGGCGCATCGCCCGGGAAACCATGGACATCTATGCGCCGCTGGCCGAGCGCATCGGCATGCATGGCTTCAAGGATCAGCTCGAGGATCTGGCTTTCGCGGAGCTGAACCGGGAAGGGCGCGAGTCCGTTCTTGCCAGGCTGGAGTTCCTTCGCGGGCAGGGTCAGGACCTTTCCGACCGTATCGTCGGCGAGCTGCGCCAGCGTCTGGCGGAGGAGGGGGTGGAGGCCATGGTTTCCGGCCGGATGAAGACGCCTTATTCCGTCTGGCGGAAAATGCAGCGCAAGAACATCACCTTCGAGCAACTGTCCGACATTATGGCCTTCCGCGTCGTCGTCGACAGCCTCGGGGACTGCTATCACGCGCTCGGCCTGCTGCACAGCCGCTACCCCGTGGTGCCCGGACGTTTCAAGGACTACATCTCGACCCCGAAGCCGAACGGCTACTGCTCTCTGCATACGACCATCATTGGGCCGGAGCGTCAGCGGATCGAAGTCCAGATCCGCACCCGCGAGATGCACGAAATCGCCGAGTTCGGCGTGGCCGCGCACTGGAAATACAAGCAGGACAGCCCGCAGGTCGAAGGCCGGCAATACCGCTGGATGCGCGAGCTGCTCGATATCCTGGAGCATGCGGACAATCCGGAAGAGTTCCTGGAGCACACCAAGCTCGAGATGTTCCAGGACCAGGTGTTCTGCTTCACCCCGAAGGGCGCGGTCATCGCGCTGCCCAGTGGCGCGACGCCTGTCGATTTCGCCTACGCCGTCCACTCCGAGGTGGGCGATACCTGCGTCGGCGCCAAGGTCAACGGGCGAATGGTCCAGCTGAGGGCGCCGCTGCAGAACGGCGACCAGGTGGAGATCATCACCTCCAAAGCCCAGACGCCTTCGCCGGACTGGGAGCAGTTCGTCGTCAGCGGCAAGGCCAAGGCCCGGGTCCGGCGGTTCGTCCGCCTCAAGCAGCGCGAACAGTACATGGAGTTGGGGCGCCAGATTCTGCAGAAGTCCTTCCGCCAGGAAGGCTACGAGATGACCGACAAAGGACTGGACTCCGTCCTCAAGCGCTTCAAGTGCGACACCGTTGGTGATCTCTGTGCGGCGGTGGGGCAGGGGCACCATACGGGACGGGAGATCGTCACGGCGGTCTATCCGGGCACCAAGGACGACGCCAAGACCCAGAAGATCGTGCCGATCTCCCGGGCGCGGGCGCGTCATGGCAAAGGGCAAGAGACCTCGGTCCCCATCAAGGGGCTGATCCCGGGCATGGCGGTCCACTACGCTCATTGCTGCCACCCCCTGCCGGGAGACCGCATCGTCGGCATCGTGACCACCGGCAAGGGCGTTACGGTCCACACGATCGACTGTGACACTCTGGAGAGCTTTCAGGCCACGCCCGAGCGCTGGGTCGATCTCTCCTGGGATGTCGATGACGGGCTCGAGCAACGTATCGGCAGGCTCCACGTGATCGTTGCCAATGAACCGGGCAGTCTCGGGAGCTTGTCCACGATTATAGGCAAGAACCATGGAAACATCAGCAATCTCAAGATTACAAATCGTTCAATTGATTTCTTTGAGATGTTGATTGATGTTGAAGTAACTAGCGTAAAGCACCTTTCCAATATTATTGCCGCCTTGCGGGCAATGCCGGTCATCACGTCGGTAGAGCGCGCAAGGGGTTAAGGCTGCGGCTATTTTTGGCTGATAGACTGCAAGAATGTTCAAGCGCCGTCACCCCCTGCCAATGCACAAGCGAGCCGGAGCGATCCTCTGGCCTCGTAGCGGTTGGCGGCGGTCCGGTGCCTATGTCGCGCACCGGCTGCGCCGGCTGCCCGGCACCCCCTACCGGATCGCCGCGGGCTTTGCCAGCGGTGCGGCCATATCCTTTACCCCCTTTATCGGTCTTCATTTCGTGCTGGCCGCCCTCTTGGCACTGGTCGTGAGGGGAAATCTCATTGCCGCTGCGATCGGGACCGCGGTCGGGAATCCCTGGACCTTTCCCTTCATCTGGCTATGGACCTATTCTCTGGGGCGCTGGGTCCTGGGCGGGGAAGCCTTGACAGCACTGCCGGAAAACCTTTCATTCCAGCATATATTCGAGAATCCGCTGGAGGTGCTTCTCCCGATGATTGTCGGGGGGATTCCGACGGCGCTGGTGGCCTGGTTCGTCTTTTTCTGGCCCCTGCAGCGGACCGTCGCGGGCTATCAGAAGGCCAGACGGCGGCGCCTCAGAAAGCGCCTGCGCAAGGAAAGCCATGCCGCGAAGGGTAAGGCGCTGGAATTTGACGAAGGCGGAAAGCCCGCAGGAACGAAGAAATACGAGAGGCAGCGATGACCGATTACCTGCGCCTCGGCGTCAATATCGATCACGTGGCGACCATCCGGAACGCCCGTGGCGGTGTTCATCCGGACCCGGTCCGCGCGGCGCGTATGGCGGCCTCGGCCGGGGCCGACGGCATCACCGCGCATCTGCGCGAAGACCGCCGCCATATTTCCGATGAGGACATTGCCAGGCTGACCGCGGAAATCGATCTGCCGCTCAACCTGGAGATGGCGGCGACCGAGGAAATGCTGGAGATCGCTCTGCGCCATCGTCCGCATGCCGCCTGTATCGTGCCGGAGCGCCGCGAGGAGCGCACGACCGAGGGGGGGCTGGACGCCGCGGGGGCGCACAACCATCTGCAGCCTTTCGTCAACAGCCTCAAAGAGGCGGGGTCGCGGGTTTCGCTGTTTATTGAGCCGACCCCGGTTCAGCTGGAGGCGGCCGTCAAGCTGGGAGCGCCCGTCGTCGAGCTGCATACCGGCGCCTATTGCGACGCTTATCTGGAGGATCCGGAGGGCGAGCGGACACAGGAGCACCTCGAGCGGATCCGCAAGGCGGCCGCCCTTGCGGCGGAACTGGGTCTGGAATGCCACGCGGGCCACGGGCTGACCTTCGACACCGTCGGGTCGGTGGCGGTCATTCCGAGCATCGCGGAGCTGAATATTGGCCATTTCCTCGTGGGTGAGGCGATCTTCAGCGGTCTCGACAGCGCCATCCGGCGGATGCGGGCCTTGATGAACAAGGCGCGTGCCGAAGCCGGCGGTGTCCGCAGCGCGTAGCTTTTTAAACCCTTTTCGGAGCCACGCCGGTGATTCTAGGGCTGGGTAGCGATCTCGTCGATATAAGGCGCATCGAGAAGACCTTGGAGCGCTTCGGCGACCGGTTCACCGAGCGGGTGTTCACCGAGACTGAGCGCGGGAAATCCGACCGGCGCGCCCAGCGGGCGGCGAGCTACGCCAAGCGTTTCGCGGCCAAGGAGGCCTGTGCCAAGGCGCTGGGAACCGGCGTCCCGAGGCGTGGTGTGCATTGGCGGGACCTCGGTGTGGTCAACCTGCCGAGCGGCCAGCCGACCATGGCGTTGACCCGAGGGGCTGCGAAGCGCTTGGCGGAGATGACCCCAGCGGGTATGAAGGCCCAGATTGACGTTACAATCACAGACGACTATCCCCTGGCGCAGGTTATCGTCATCATCTCGGCTCTTCCGGAAGAGGGCTAGAGGCCAGCGCTATCCCGCGGGGTGGCTGCCCCGGCGACACAAGCCGGGGAAGAATGAAATTGGAAAACTCGATGCTTGATGAAGGGCCGGGCGTGGATCCGAAAGACAAGGCAAGCCAAGACAGGACGAAAGAGAGCGAGCAATCAGGCGGTGCCTGGCTGGAAACGCTGAGGACGGTCGTTATCGCCGTTCTGATAGCGGTCGGCGTTCGGACCTTCGCCTACGAGCCATTCAACATCCCGTCGGGCTCCATGGAGCCGACGCTGCTTGTCGGCGACTATCTCTTCGTATCCAAGCTCTCTTATGGCTATAGCCGTCATTCCCTGCCTTTTAGCCTGCCTCTCTTCAAGGGCAGGATATTCGCCTCCGAACCCGAGGTCGGCGATGTCGCGGTCTTTGCCTTTCCGCGCGATGAATCGACCGACTACATCAAGCGGATCGTCGGCTTGCCGGGGGACAAGATCGAAGTGCGCGAAGGCATCCTCTATCTCAACGATGTCGCCGCGAAGCGTGAAATGCTCTCTGCTTCCGAGATCGCGGATCTGCGCTACTACGACCCGCAGGGCCGCCTCTACTACGAAACCATGCCGAATGGGCGCCGCCACCTGATCCAGGAGTACGGCGACCAGCTTCCGCTCGACAACTTTGGTCCTGAAGTGGTGAAGGAAGGGCATTTCTTCGCCATGGGAGACAACCGGGACAACAGCCAGGACAGCCGTGTCTCTAACGTGGGGCAGGTACCTTTTGTGAACCTGGTTGGCCGCGCGGACATCCTGTTCTTCTCCCATGACGGTTCAAGTCCCTGGTGGAAGTTCTGGACCTGGCCCAGCACCATCCGCTTCGGCCGGATCGGCGATGGCATCGTCTAGACAGAAAACGAAGCCCCGGGCGAAGGCCAGCGGGGAACGTGCGCTGTCGCAGCTGCAGGAAAACCTCGGCCACCGCTTCGCCAAGCCCGCCTTGCTGGAACGGGCCCTAACGCATCCTTCCGTCTCCGCGGATCCCAGTCATCAAGGGGGCGACTACGAGCGTCTCGAATTCCTGGGTGACCGGGTCCTTGGCCTGGTCGTCGCCGAGATGCTGTTCGCGAGGTTTCCGGAGGAAGCGGAAGGTCTGCTCGCCCGGCGGCTGGCGAAGCTCGTCGGCAAGGAGACCCTCGCCGCCGTCGCCGAAGACCTGGGGCTTGGCAATGTCATGCGCTTCGCGATGGGGGAGGATGAAAAACAGGGGCGCAGCAATCCCGGACTCCTCTCCGATGCCTGCGAGGCGGTGATCGCCGCCCTTTACCTGGATGGGGGCCTGGCCGTCGCACAGAAGTTCATCGTCGGCGCCTGGCAGAAGCGGATCGAAGAAGACCGTGACCCGCCGTCGGATGCCAAGACAGAGTTGCAGGAGTGGGCCCAGGGCCGTGGCCTGCCGCTGCCGAGTTATACGGAGATCAGCCGCGAAGGGCCGCCCCACGACCCGCTCTTTACCATCGGTGTGGAAGTCGCCGGGCAGCCGCCGCAGTCCGGCAGCGGCCGTTCAAAGCGGATGGCCGAACAGGATGCAGCGACCCAATTGTTGGCGCTGGTGAAGGGGAAGCCGCGATGAGCACGCCTGAAGGGTCTCAGCGTTGCGGCTTTGTCGCTGTCATAGGTCCGCCGAATGCCGGGAAGTCGACGCTGGTGAACCAGCTTGTCGGTGCCAAAGTCTCCATTGTGACCCACAAGGTGCAGACCACCAGGACACGGGTGCGCGGGATCGCGATTCACGGCGACAGCCAGATCGTCTTCATCGATACACCGGGCATCTTCACGGCCAAGCGCCGGCTCGAGCGCGCAATGGTTCAAGCGGCCTGGGCCGGGGTGGAGGACGCGGACGTCGTTCTGGTGATTCATGATGCCGGCCGCAAGAACATCTCGGACGACACGCGGCGCGTGATCGAAGGGCTCGCCAACGCCCGCTGCGAGCTCGTCCTGGTGTTGAACAAGGTCGACCTGGTCAAACGGGAAAAGCTGCTGGCGCTGGCCGCGGAGCTTTCGGCCATGGCGGAGTTCTCGAAGGTCTTCATGATCTCGGCGTTGACCGGCGACGGCTTGAAAGACCTGATGGACTACCTGGCCGCCCGAATGCCGGAGGGACCGTGGCATTTTCCGGAGGATCAACTCTCGGACACCTCACTGCGGTTGCTCGCCGCCGAGATCACGCGGGAAAAGCTGTTCTTGAACCTGCACCAGGAACTGCCCTACGCCTTGACCGTCGAGACCGAGAGTTGGGAAGAATTCAAGGACGGTTCGGCGCGGGTCGAACAGACCATCTATGTCGGCCGGGAACAGCACAAGGCCATGTGCCTCGGCAAGGGCGGCAAGACGATCCGCATGGTGCGGGAGTCCGCGCAGAAGGAAATGGAGGAGGCTTTTGGACAGCCGGTTCACCTTTTCCTCTTCGTGAAGGTGCGCGAGAACTGGATCAATGATCCGGAGCGCTATCGGAACCTTGGCCTGGAATTCGATGCCTAGGGTCTGCGGCCCGCAGGTGCAGCTGAGATGAAATGGGAAGACGAAGCCATCGTGCTTGCCGCGCGCCCACACGGGGAGAGCGCGGCGGTGGTGCAGCTGCTCACCCGCGCGCATGGCCGGCATGCCGGCCTTGTCCGGGGCGGGCAGGGCGCCCGCCTGCGCGGCATCTATCAGTCCGGAAACCGTGTCACGGCGACCTGGAGCGGACGTCTGCCGGAACACCTGGGCAGCCTCGAATGCGAGCTGGACTGCTCCTACATGGCGCGGGTCCTGGACGACTCCGACCGTCTGGCCGCCCTCAGCGCCGCGACGTCCGTTTGCGAGGGGGCCATGCCCGAGCGGGAGCCTCACCCCGCCTGCTTCGAGGGACTGCTGGCTCTGCTGGAAGCCTTGGAAGGCGACCACTGGGCAGAGGTGTATGTCCGCTGGGAACTCGCGTTTCTGGCGGAGCTGGGGTTCGGCCTCGATTTGACGCGCTGCGCGGCGGGTGTTGAGAACGACCAGCTGGCCTACGTCAGTCCGCGCTCGGGCCGTGCCGTTTCCCTCTCAGGCGGTGAACCCTACCGCGAAAAGCTGCTGTCGTTGCCCGGCTTTCTGGTCGGCCAGGGAGAGGGCGGCCCGGTGGAGGTGGCCCAAGGCCTGGCCCTGACCGGCTTTTTCCTTGAGCGGCATCTGTTCCATCCTCATGATAAGCCGCTGCCGGCGGCCCGCCAGCGTTTCGAGCAGCGTTTCCCTGGCTCGAAGGGGCCGTCCCCGGCAGCTCCCCGCTAGTCAGTTGCCTGCAACCGCTCATTTACGGCGCAGCTTTTTCCATGGTTCCTGACGAAAAAAATCCGATCGTTGTGGTTGGCGCCGGCATCGTCGGCGTTTGCTGCGCGCTCTATCTGTTGCGCGATGGGCACCGAGTGGTCCTGCTGGACCGTGGCGCCCCCGGGGAAGGCACCTCCTTCGGCAATGGCTCGATCATCACCGAAGAGGCGGTGGTCCCCGTCCAGACACCCGGCGTGGCGCGCAAGGTGCCGGGGATGCTGGCGGATCCCTTGGGCCCCTTGGCGATCCGCTGGTCCTATCTGCCGAAAATCGCGCCCTGGCTCTTCCATTTCATCCGGGCCAGCAGCCCGGAACGGGTAGAGGCCGTCTCGATCGCGCTGGGTCAGTTGCTGGAAGGGTCCTTGAAGGCTTACGACCCGCTGGTCCAGGCCGCCGGTATTTCCGATATGATCCGGCGTTCGGGCTGGGTCTCGGTCTATGAAACCGAGGCCGGCTTCAAGAGTTACGAGCCGATGCTGGAGTTGCAGCGGCGCCGTGGCGTGAATTTCGAGATCCTGCCCGCCGAGGAGCTGCGGCAGCTGGAGCCGGGCTTGGCGCCGATCTTCTGCCGCGGTGTTTTCTACCCGGACGTGGCGCATACGGTGAACAACTTCCGCTTCGTCCAGGAACTGGCGGCGGCTTTCGAGCGCCTTGGCGGTGAGATCCGGCGCCAGAACGTTGTGGGTTTTGAAGAGGGCGAGGGCGGCGTGCGCGGGGTGGTGACCGAAGCCGGCACGGTTCCTTGCCAGGGGGTCGTCATCGCCGCCGGCGCCTGGTCGAAGACCCTGACGGCCATGCTGGGAAGCCGCCCGCCGCTGGATACGGAACGCGGCTACCACCTGACCCTGCCGCACGCGGGCGGCAATCTTCGATTGCCGCTCTATTCGACGGAACGCGGCTTCGTCTGTACGCCTTTGGAGAACGGCCTGCGGATTGCCGGCACGGTTGAACTCGGCGGCTTGGAAGCCGCGCCGAACTGGCAGCGCGCCGAGGTGCTGTACCGGAATGCCAGCCGCTGGTTCCCGGGCCTGGACCGGCGCGATGAAAGCCGCTGGATGGGCTATCGGCCGTCCATGCCGGACTCACTCCCCGTCATCGGGCCGTCGCCCCGCCATCGCAATGCGATTTTCGCTTTCGGCCACGGCCATTGCGGGCTGAGCCTGGCGGCGCGGACCGGCGTGCTGGTCTCGGCCCTGATCGGCGGCCGCGATCCGGGAATCGACATGACCCCCTATCGGGCGGACCGCTTCTAAAAATCCGCAGTTTTCTTGGGCAATCTGTTGCTATCGCGGCTTTGATGGCTACTATATTTTGTAGTCTTTCCTGGAGTCGTGAACGCGTCTATGGCCTCCTCGCCAGCTGGTGAAATTCGTGATGTGAAGCTCTCCGACGCCCTGTCGGAGCGCTACCTGTCCTATGCTCTTTCGACCATCATGGCACGCTCGTTGCCCGACGTGCGTGATGGCCTTAAGCCGGTCCACCGGCGCCTGCTGTTCGCCATGCGCCAGCTGCGCCTCGATCCCAACTCCGGCTTCAAGAAGTCCGCGCGCGTCGTCGGTGACGTCATCGGTAAATTCCACCCGCACGGCGACCAGTCGATCTACGACGCTTTGGTCCGGCTGGCCCAGGATTTCTCCCTGCGCTTTCCGCTGATCGACGGGCAGGGCAACTTCGGCAACATCGATGGCGATAACGCCGCGGCCATGCGCTATACCGAGGCCCGTCTGACCGAGGTGGCGGCGGCCCTGCTGGAGGGAATCGACGAGGATGCCGTCGATTTTCGGCCGACCTACGACGGCGAGGCGGAAGAGCCGGTGGTCCTGCCGGGTGGCTTTCCCAATCTGCTGGCCAATGGCGCCCAGGGCATTGCGGTGGGGATGGCGACCTCCATTCCGCCCCACAACGTCGGCGAAATCTGCGACGCCTTGCTGCATGTCATCAAGACTCCCAATGCGACGATCGACAAACTGGCCGACCTGATGCCCGGCCCCGATTTTCCGACCGGCGGCTTGCTGGTGGAAGCGCGGGAGAACATCGTCGAGGCCTACAAATCCGGCAGGGGCTCGTTCCGGTTGCGGGCGCGCTGGGAGGTCGAGAAAATCAAAGGCGGCGGCTACCAGGTCATCGTCACGGAGATCCCATTCCAGGTGCAGAAGTCGCGCCTGATTGAAAAGATCGCCGAGCTGCTGATGGCCAAGAAGCTGGCCATGCTGGCCGATGTGCGCGACGAGTCGACCGATGAAATCCGGCTGGTCCTGGTGCCCAAGAGCCGCAACGTCGATCCCGAGGTCCTGATGGAATCGCTGTTCCGGCAGACCGACCTCGAGAACCGGATCGGCCTCAACATGAACGTGCTGGACGCCGACAATACGCCGCGGGTGATGAACCTGCGCGAAGTCCTGCGCGCTTTCCTGGACCATCGCCACGAGGTTTTGAAGCGCCGCACCCAGCACCGCCTGGACAAGATCGCCCATCGCCTGGAAGTCCTGGACGGCTACCTCATCGCCTACCTGAACATCGATGAGGTGATCCGGATCATCCGCGAGGAGGATGACCCCAAGGCGAAGATGATGAAGCGCTGGAAGCTCAGCGACGTTCAGGCCGAAGCCATCCTCAACATGCGCCTGCGGGCCCTGCGCAAGCTGGAGGAGATCACCATCCGCGAGGAGCATTCTGCCCTGTCGAAGGAGCAGAAGGAGCTCAAGCAGTTGATGAAGAACGAGAAGCTGCGCTGGACCGCAATTGCCGATCAGGTGAAGGAGATCAAGGCGCAGTTCGGCCCGAAGACGCGGCTGGGTGAGCGCCGGACGGAGATCGGTGAGCCGCCGTCGGAAGTCATCATTCCCTTGGAGGCCGTGGTCGAGCGGGAGCCCGTCACCATCCTCTGCTCCGACAAGGGCTGGGTGCGGGCCATGAAGGGGCACGTGGAAGACGCCTCCGACGCCAAGTACAAGGAGGGCGACCGCGAACGTTTCGTGGTCCATGCCCAGACCACCGACAAGCTGCTGGTGTTCGCCACTAATGGACGGTTCTACACGCTGGGGGTCGACAAGCTGCCTGGCGGCCGCGGCTTCGGCGAGCCCCTGCGCCTGATGATGGGGCTGCCCAACGACCAGGACATCGTGGCGCTGTTGGTTCACGCCCCCGGACGGAAGCTGCTCGTCGCCTCTTCCGACGGGCGGGGCTTCGTGGTCCCGGAGGACGAGGTCGTGGCCCAGACGAAGAACGGCAAGCAGGTCCTCAATCCCGCTCAAGGGGGAGAGGCGACCGTCTGCCGTCCGGTCGAGGGCGATCACGTCGCGGTCATCGGGGAAAACCGTAAGCTGCTGATTTTCCCCCTGGAAGAAGTGCCGGAGATGACCCGCGGCCGGGGCGTCATGCTGCAGAAATACAAGGACGGCGGGCTTTCGGACGCCAAGACCTTCGTCCTGTCCGAGGGATTGAGCTGGGCGGCCGGCGCGGGCCGGATGCGGACGGAGACGGACCTCCGGTCCTGGCTGGGCAAGCGTTCCCAGGCAGGCCGTTTGCCCCCGAACGGCTTTGCCAGATCCAACAAATTTGGTTGATTCCCGGCAATTCTTGATTGTCGTTGAGGCCGCTGCAGCCTATAAGCGCGGACAACAAATAGAACCAATAAGCTTCGAACAGGATGGATAGAGGCCGGCAGGGGGCCGGGATAATCCAGAGGCAGGTAGGGCAAATCAAGGCGTCCACGGGCTTATTCCAGCTTGCACCCGCCTCCCGGGAGGTGGGACTAGGCCGGCGGAAAGACCGGGGTTGCTTGGTTCGATGGATCTCCAATTGGGGGCTTTGACGGCAACGTGAGTGGGCTAGTCGCCTTCGTAAACACAGTTGATTGGCTGAACGAGCGGATCGGGCGCGGCGTCGCCTGGCTGACTCTGCTGATGGTGATGATCACCTTCGTCGTGGTCATCCTGCGCTACGTCTATGCCGTCGGCTGGGTCTGGCTGCAGGAGTCCTACGTCTGGCTCCACGGCATCGTCTTCATGGTGGGGGCCGGCTACACTCTGCTGCACAACGGCCACGTCCGGGTCGACATTTTCTACCGGCCGAACAGCGCGCGCTATAAGGCGATCATCGATCTCTTCGGGTCCTTGCTGCTGCTGTTGCCGCTGGTCGCTGTCGTCTTCTTTGTCAGCTACGACTATGTCTTCAAGTCCTGGGCTTCCCTGGAGGCTTCACGCGAAGCGGGTGGTCTGCCCGCCTTGTTCCTGCTGAAGTCGGTCATCCTGTTGTTCTGCACGCTGATCGGCCTGCAGGGGCTCTCGCTGGCGGCCAGAAGCTTCCTGGTCTTGATCGGGCATCCGGAGTTTCAGCCGGAAGAAGAAGAAACAGGGCCGATTTAAGCAATGGATCCCGCACAGATCGGAGAGATCGTCTCTCTCGTCATGTTCGCAACCGCCTGCGTTGTGCTGCTGCTGGGTTTTCCGGTGGCTTTCACCCTGGGCGGCGTGGCCCTGCTCTTCGCTTTCATTGGCCTCAGCGCCGGCATCTTCGACATGCGGCTGCTGGGCGGCCTCGCATCCCGCTATTTCGGCGTCATGGTGAACGAACTGCTGGTGGCCGTGCCGCTGTTCGTTTTCATGGGCGTCATGCTGGAAAGATCCAAGATCGCCGAGGAGCTTCTCCAGACCATGGGCCTCATGTTCGGGAAACTGCGCGGCGGGCTGGGGCTCTCGGTCATCTTTGTCGGCATGCTCTTGGCTGCCTCCACCGGCATCGTCGGCGCGACGGTTGTCACCATGGGGTTGCTGTCGCTGCCGGCCATGCTGAAGGCGGGCTACGACCCGAAGATCGCCTGCGGCACCATCTGCGCCTCCGGCACCCTCGGGCAGATCATCCCGCCGTCGATCGTCCTGGTCCTGCTCGGGGACATCCTGCAGGGCGCGAACACCTCGGCGCAGCTGGCGCTCGGCAACTTCGCGCCGGACCCTGTCTCGGTAATCGATCTTTTTGCCGGCGCTTTCCTGCCCGGCATGATGCTGGTCGGCCTCTATATGCTCTGGATCCTCTTCGCGGCGTGGCTCCGGCCCAATGCCTGCCCGCCGATCGAGCGGCTGGAGGGCGATACGGAAGCGATGGGGCCCCGGGTCCTGCGGGTCCTGGTGCCGCCGGGGGCGCTGATCGTCCTGGTGCTGGGTTCGATCCTGCTGGGTGTCGCCACGCCGACCGAGGCTGCCGCCATCGGCTGTATCGGGGCGCTGCTTCTGGCGGGCCGGGCCGTCGCGACGGGGGAAGGTCAGGGCTGGCCGGTCTACGTCGGCGGGGGCTGCATGGTCGCGCTGGTGCCCCTCGTCACGCTCTTTGACCTGCGCATGCAACGCGACGTGGTGCCCTTCGCCGACGGTGCCGCGGCGGTGGTCGCTGGTCTGTGCATTCTGGTGATGTTCTTCGGCGTGGGGGTCTCGCTGAAGCGGGTTTATCGCAGCGGGATTCTGGAAGAGGTCATGCAGTCGACGGCGAAGATCTCCGCCATGGTCTTCGTGATCCTTCTGGGCGCGTCGGTCTTCTCCCTGGTCTTCCGGGGACTGGGGGGCGACAAGATTGTCGCCGATGTGCTGGAGTCAATGCCTGGCGGCGCCTTCGGGGCGATGTTCGTGGTCATGGCCCTGATGTTCGTGATGGGCTTCTTTCTGGACTTCATCGAAATCGTCTTTGTGGTGGTGCCGATCGTCGGGCCGGTGCTGCTGACCATGGGGCTCGACCCCATCTGGCTGGGCGTCATGATCGCGGTCAACCTGCAGACGTCCTTCCTGACGCCGCCTTTCGGTTTCGCCCTGTTCTACCTGCGCGGCGTCGCGCCGCCGTCGGTGACGACCATGGACATTTACCGCGGCATCATGCCCTTCGTCCTCATCCAGATCGTAGGTCTGGCTTTGATCGCAATCTTTCCGGCCATGGCGACCTATTTGCCGAAGGTGCTGTTCAACTGAGCATCGCCATCGGGCCTTGTGCGGCGGAAGCGCGCCGAAGCTGACATCGGAAAAGAGCTACAGAAAAAGGCCGGCGGGATCATCCCCGCCGGCCTCTTTTTTTGTGCCTGCGTTCCGGGTGGGACGCAGCTTCAATCCGAAACTATTCGACCCACTTAAAGGGCAGGCCCCGGGCGTTGTAGAACGCCTGCTCGGACACTTTCGCGTAGGCGATCGCTTGCTTGCGGAAGCCGGTGATGGAATCCATCACCTCGCGGCTCAGCGGATCGGCGGCGGCGAGGTCGCCGATGACCTGGCCGGAGAGGCCGCCGAGGGCGTTGAGCACTTCGTCCGGGAACTTCTTCAGGATCACGCCGTGCTCGCTCACCAGGGTGTTGAGCGCGCCGTTGTTCTTGGCGGTGAACTCGTTCAACACGTAGCTGTTGGCATAGGCGTTCGCCGCGGCGACGACGGCCTTGAGGTCGTCCGACAGCTTCTCCCAGGCTTGAAGGCTGATGAAGTTGTCCAGCAGGGTCGCCGGCTCGTGCCAGCCCGGGTAGTAGTAGAACTTGGCGCTCTTGTAGAGACCGAAGGCCAGGTCGTTATAGGGGCCGACCCACTCGGTCGCGTCGATGGCGCCGGACTGCAGGGCAGGGGGAATCTCGCCGCCGGGCAGGTTCACCACGTTGCCGCCCGCCGCCTTGACGACTTCGCCGCCGAGGCCCGGAATGCGCATCTTCAGGCCCTTGTAGTCTTCCAGCGAGTTGATTTCCTTGTTGAACCAACCGCCAGCCTGGACGCCCGTATTGCCCGAGGCAAAGAACTTACACCCCAGTTCGCGGTAGATCTTGTCGGCAATCTCCTGGCCGCCGCCGAACTGGATCCAGGCGTTCTGTTCCTGGGCGTTGAGGCCGAAGGGGATGGAGGCGATGAACTGGCTGGCGGAGACCTTGCCCTTCCAGTAGTAGGGCGCGCCGTGGCCCATTTCGATGGTGCCGTTGGCGACCGCGTCCATGGTCTCGAAGGCCGGAACGATTTCGCCGCCGCCGAAGACTTCGACCGTCAGCTTGCCGCCCGAGGCCGCGCCGATGAACTCTGCCAGCTTGTTGGCGCCGGTGCCCAGGCCTGGAAAGTTTTTCGGCCAAGTCGTTTGCATGCGCCATTTCATGAGGCCCTGCGAGATGGCAGGCGCCGGGAAGCTCGACGCGGCGATGGCTCCCGTCGCGGCAGCGGTGGTCGCGGCACGCTTGATAAATTGACGACGTTTCATTCCAATCCTCCCCGAAGTGGACAATCCAAAAACGAAGCTTCACGCGTGGGCCTTTTCCAGCCCGAATCGGAGTTGAATCCGTAACCTAGAAGGTGAGCAGCGAGCATAGGCGGGGTGGACCCGAGGTGCAACTGAGGCGATTAATCGGAATGGCGGTTTTCCGGGGGCGGCGGCTTGCCGAGACCGGCTCAGCCGGAGAGCCGCTGCCAGCCCCGCGCGCCCAATCCCTCCAGAGGTTGAAAGCGGGTCTTGTAGGCCATCTTGCGGCTTTGATCGATCCAGTAGCCAAGATAGACGTGGGCGCCGCCGTGGCGCTTTGCGGCTTCGATCAGCCAGAGCACGACATAGGTGCCGAGCGAGCGCCGTGTCGCCTCCGGTTCGAAGAAGCTGTAGACGGCCGAGGGGCCGTCGGCGAGCCAGTCCAGCAGGCACACCGCGATGAGGCCGCCCTGGGCGTCGCGGAATTCGGCCAGGCGGGTGTCGATATCGCTGGATTCTACCATTGATCGATATTCCTGCTCGGACATTCCGGCCATTTCGCCGTCGCCGTGGCGTGATTTGATATAGCGGCGGAAGAGGGCGAATTGCTCGTCCGTTGCCTTGGCCGGCTGCATCTGGACGGTCAGATCGTCGTTGGCGCGGAGAATGCGGCGCAGGGATTTGCCGGCCGTGAAATCCTCCACCACGACCCGTACCGGCACACAGGCGTTGCAGTTACTGCAAGCCGGCCGGTAGGCGAAGCGGTGACTGCGCCGAAAGCCGGCCTGGGTGAGGCGGTCGTAGGTGCTCTGGGCCTGGGGGCCGCTGATCTCCGTCAGGAGCTTGTTCTCCAGGCGTCCCGGCAGATAGGGACAGAGATTTGGCTCCAGAACGTAGTAGTTCTGAAGCGGCCCGAATGCGGCCGGCTCCCTGGCCGCCAGCGGCTCTGTCGTGCGATCTGCCTTCATGGGATTAATTTGCGCGGCCAAGGGCCTGCCGTCCAGTCCCTCTACATCGTCTAAAGGTTCCAGAATGGCCTCGTCCTCCGGCATTCCCGCCGCTAGTCGGCGGCCTGATCCTGTTCGGGAGATGGCGGATAGCCGAAATAGGCCATGCCAAGCTCGCTATGTATTCCGATCAGCTTCAGCTGAACCCAATCGATGAACTCGTGCAGGCCTTTGCGGACGACCTGATCGATGGTGATGTCATCCAGGACGGACCGCAGCTCATCGAGTTCTTCCAACGCCCGGGCGCCACCGATCAGGTTGTAGCCGGAGCGCAGCTGCGAGAGGCGATTGGAAATGTCGTGTACGCAGGCGCGGACGGATCGCGGAAAGCGGCTGTGGAACAGCAGAAAGCCTGCCACGTCGGCCTGAGTCATGCCGCTGGGCTGAATCCGGCGGAAGGCATGGTAGCCGGCGGCGGAGCGCAGCATCGCATTCCATTGGCTTACATCGAGAGGCGAGCCGACGGTTTCGTCGTTCGGCAGAAGCAGGTGATACTTCACGTCCAGAAGGCGCGTGGTCTGGTCGGCCCGCTCGATGCTCCGGCCGATCTGGTAGAAGAACCAGCTCTCGTCGCGATAGAAGGTTCCCTCGGTAATGCCGGTGTGTGTCTGACAGGACTCCTTCACCTGCGTGCAGAAGCGCGCTAGACGCGGTTCGCTGAGCTCCTCCCGCTGCATGCTCTTCAGCTTGTTGGAGAACATGTTGAGTTGGATCCACATCTCCGTCGAGATCAGCGGTCGCAAGGTTCGCGCGTTGCCGCGCGCTTGGTTGACCGCCGAAATGATCGAGGATGGGTTTCGCTGATCAAGAGTGTAGAAGTAGATGACGTCGTCCGCATCGGCTTCGTCATGGCTTTCGAAGAATCGCTCTTCGTCGCGATTGATCTGCAGGATCGAGCGCCAGTTCTGCCAGCCGCGGCTGTCTCTGCTGAAGGTTTCGTTGATGTCGAGGATGCGGGCGAGATTCTCGGCGCGCTCGACGTAGCGCGCCAACCAGTAAATCGCTTCCGCGTAGCGTGAGAGCAGCCTACTCAAGGACCCTCCTATTCAAGAACCCAAGTATCCTTAGAGCCTCCGCCTTGGGAGGAGTTGACGACGATCGAGCCCTTGGTGAGGGCGACCCGGGAAAGTCCGCCCGGCAGCACCCAGGTCGACTTTCCGGTGACCGCGAAGGGGCGCAGGTCGACATGGCGCGCCATGATCCCTTCGTCGGTCAAGGTCGGACAGACCGAAAGGTTGATCATCGGTTGGGCGATATAGTTCGCGGGGTCGGCCATGAGGTCTTCCCGGCATTTCTCCAGTTCCCGCTCACTGGCGCGTGGGCCGATCGTGATGCCGTAGCCGCCGGATTCCCCGACGGGCTTCACCACCAGCTTATCCAGGTTGGCGAGCGTGTAGTCGAGGCCTTTGGCTTCCCGGCAGATGTGAGTTTCCACGTTGGCGAGGATGGGATCCTGGTCGAGATAGTACTTAATGATACGCGGAATGTAGGCGTAGACGGCCTTGTCGTCGGCAACGCCGGTGCCGATGGCATTGGCCAGTGAGACATTGCCTTTGGCATAAGCGCGCATCAGACCCGCGGCGCCGAGAACGCTGTCGGGATTGAAAACATCCGGATCCAGGAAGTCGTCACTTACACGGCGATAGATCACGTGGACGGGATCCAGCCCGTTGATCGTCTTCATGAAGACCTTGTCGTTCTCGACGATGAGGTCGCTTCCCTCGACCAGCGGCACGCCCATCTCGCGCGCCAGGAAGATGTGCTCGAAGTAGGCCGAGTTGTAGGTCCCCGGAGAGAGCAGGACGACATTTGGATCGGCGACGCCCTCGGGCGCGGTGTCGACTAAGGCCTCATGGAGCTTTTGGCCATAGTTGGAAACCGACCGGATGCCGATCTTGCTCATCAGGTCCGGGAAGCTGCGCTGCATGAGGTGACGGTTCTCGACCACGTAGGACACACCGGAAGGACAGCGCGCGTTGTCTTCCAGCACCACGAACTGGCCGTCGTCGCCGCGCACCAGGTCTGTCCCGTTGATATGGACGTAGGTGTCGAAGGGAACGTCGATCCCCTCCATCTGCGGGCAGTAGTTCTTGTTCCCGACCACCAGGTCTCTCGGCACCGTGCCGTCCTTCAGGATCTTCTGATCGTGGTAGATGTCCTGGAGGAAGAGGTTCAACGCCGTGACCCGCTGGACCACGCCTTGCTCGATGGTTTCCCAGCCTTGCGCCGAAATAACGCGCGGGATGACGTCGAACGGCAAGATGCGGTCGATGACGTCTTTTTGAGTGTAGACCGTGAAGGTAATGCCGAAGCTGTAGAGCTCCAGCTCGGCGTCCCTTGCCCGGCCTCGCAAATCCTCCAGGTCGAGGCGGTTCAGCCGCTCGCGGATGGAAAGCGTGTGATCTGCAGGCTCTCCAGCGCCGCCTAGCATCTCACAGAAGAAACCGTCTGGATCGTAGGCGGTTAAGGGACCCGACGCGGATAGGGGTGCGCCAGCCAAATATTATGCTCCCTGTTTTTTACGGCTCTCGCTTTATGTGCTTTGCTGGTTGTCTTCGAGAGCCTCAGTTACATCCCGATTATGGCAAGGATTGGTGCCCGCTGGCCAGCACTCAATCCGATTGGGCCAGCACGGCCGCCGTTCGGCCGCGCACGAATGGTTGTGAGGGTCAGTCACTGCGGCGGACGACCAGGGTCCCGGCGAGGATGTCGTGCAGGGCGCGGCCGCGATCGGTGAAGAGCACCAGGAGGAGGATAAGCCAGGCCGTCATCGCGATCGTTACGTAGAACAGAATGACCACGAGGACCGACTGAGCCGGTTCCACGGCCCTGCCGCTCCAGTCCCGCAGTTCCAGGTCGAAGAGGCGCATACCGGGCGTGGCGCCGCGGGAAGCGATGAAGAAGCTGTGGTAGGCCAGCGGCCAGAGCGCCATGACGATCACCGCCACGGGGCTCAGGAGGCCGAAGGTCAGGATGCCGGCGATGGACAGCGCAAAGCCGAGGCAGAGGCCCAGAACGGCGATCACGCAAACGTCGACCAGATAGGCCAGGCAGCGCCGGGGAACCAGCCCGGCGTAGAGCCGTGGCGTTGTGGAGGGCAGCGGCGGTTGACCGGACCAGGGCTGTCGCGCTCTTGGGGCGGGAGTATCGTCAGCGGGCATGCCGCAAGCCTAGGCCGGTCGCCGGGCCCGGTGCAAGGCCCGGTGCAAGGCCCGGTGCAAGACCCGGTGAAAGCCGGGGGCAAGACTGGCCAGCATTGGGCCAGGGAACCTGGAGGCTACCGGGACGGCGGGCTAGTTGTCCGATTGATAGACGGGCGCGTCGGTCTCCGGCGCCTGGCGCAGCAGCACGATCGAGATCCGGCGATTGCGCGGCGAGAGCGGCGCGTCCGGCACGAAATGCTCCTGGTCGGCGCGGCCGACCACGGAAGCGACGCGGGACGCCGGCAGGCCGGCGGCGAGCAGGGCACGGCGGCTGGAGTTGGCCCGGTCGGTCGACAGCTCCCAGTTGGAATAGCCGTTGTCGCTTGAGAAGGGCGCCGAGTCCGTGTGCCCCTTGATGGCGACCTGGTTGTCGAGTTTCTTGATGGCGTCCGCGACCAGTGCCAGCAGCCGCTGGGTATGCGGGTACATCTCGGCCTTGCCCGAGGCGAACATCGAGCGGCCCTCCTGGTCGATGATCTGGATGCGCAGGCCTTCCGGCGTCTGGTCGATAACCAGGTTCTTGGAGAAGTCGCTCAGGTCGGGGATCGACTCAAGCGCCTGGCGCAGCTCCGCCTCTGCCGCGGCAAAGCGTTCCTGCTCCAGCTCCTGGGCCAGACGGTCCACTTCGTCCCGATTCACGTCCTGGTTCGGGTTGGATGGCGACTTGGCGAGGCGCTGCCCGCTCTGGCTCTCGTCCGAGGGGTTTTCGACCTCGGACTTGTTCTGCTGGTCGGTATTGTCCTTGGCGCCCGGCAGCGAGACGGTGATGCCGATGGGGGAGGTGTCGGACACCAGCGCGCCGTCGGTGGTCATGCTGCGGCCGCCCATAACGCCGCCGGAACCGCTGTCGCTTTCCGAAACGCTGTCGGGACTGAGGGTGGTGACGGGCGAGAAGTATTCCGCGATGCCCTTGCGCTGATCTTCCGTGGTCGCGTTCAGCAGCCAGAGCAGCAGGAAGAAGGCCATCATGGCGGTCACGAAGTCGGCGTAGGCGACCTTCCAGGCGCCGCCGTGATGACCGCCGGCAACCTTCTTGACCTTCTTGATGATGATGATTGGCGCTTCATCATTACCCGCTGCCATGGTGCTGCTTCCTTACGCCGGCGGGGGCAGGGCGCTGACCGCTTCTTCAACCTCGTAGAAGGTGGGGCGGTCGTGAATCTGCAAGGCCTTGCGGGCGAACTCGACGGACACGGCCGGCGGCGAGCCGTGCATGTGCGCCAGCAGGGCGGCCTTGATGCAGTGGAGATACTTGATCTCCGCGTTGTAGACCGCTTGAGCCTTGGTCGCCATCGGGGCGAGGAAGCCATAGGACACGAAGACGCCGAGGAAGGTGCCGACCAGCGCGCCGCCGATCAGCTTGCCGAGGATCTCCGGCGGCTCGGTGATCGACCCCATGGTCTTGATGACGCCCAGCACCGCGGCCACGATGCCCAGCGCCGGCATGCCGTCGGCCATGGCCTGAATGGCATGGGCGACCTCGGAATTCTCGTGATGGACGATCTCGATCTCCTCGTCCATCAGGGCTTCCATCTCGTTCGGGTCTTCGGAGCCGAGGGTCAGCATGCGCAGATAGTCGCACATGAAGGTCAGCGCGACCTCGTTCGCCATCACGCCCGGAAACTGCTGGAAGAGCGCGGAGTCCTGCGGATTCTCGATATGCTGCTCCAAGCCCAGGTTGCCCTTGGTCTTGGCGACCTTGAGGATCTGGTAGAGCAGGCTGATGAGTTCGACGTAGTCGTCTTTCTTGTACTTGGAGCCCTTGAAGATCTTGCCGAAGCCGGCGCCGGTCGCTTTGATGACGTCGGCGCTGTTCCCGATGACAAAGGCACCGATCGCCGCGCCGACGATGATCACAGCCTCGAAAGGCTGCCAAAGCACGCCGAGCTTGCCGCCCATCGCCGCATAGCCGCCGAGGACGCAGCCCATAACGATGATTATACCTACAATAAGCCCCATGGAGCCCCAATCCGCGCGTAATTCGCCGTCGAGAAATGCGTCTTCTGGAGACGGTCTCCGAAGGTGGCTGATTTAAGTTAAGAAGTGGTTTAGTTCAGTGGCTTAAGGCCAGCAGCTAGCCTTAAAAAGGCTGCTTTCCGGTGGCTTTTGCCCTACTTCCCGCATTAAGATCCCGCCAGCCAGCGACGCGAGCAAACGACCTGATGCAACGATGACATTCGATTCTGCCGCTTTTCGTCGCGCCTTGAGCCGCTTCGCGACCGGCGTCGCCGTGGTCACGGCGCGGGATTCAGCGGGTGAAAACCGCGGAATCACAGTGAATTCCTTCTCCTCGGTGTCCCTGGAGCCCCCGCTCATCCTGTTCTGCCTGGACAAGGCGGCGATGAGCTTTGACGCCTTTCACCAGGCGGACAGCTTCGCCGTGAACGTGCTGGGTGAGCATCAGCATCACCTCTCGGTGCGTTTCGCGACGGCGGCCATCGACAAGTGGGAGGGGGTCACCCACGAGATCTGGCCCGGGGACCTGCCGGTGCTGCGTGACTGCCTGGCCAATCTGGCCTGCCGCCGCGAGGCCGCCTATGAGGGCGGGGACCATGTCATCGTGGTAGGGCGGGTCGAGCGCCTGCACATCGCCGGTGACGGCGACCCGCTGGTCTACTTCCAGAGCGGCTACCGCTCAATCGGGCCCGGAGTCTAGCGGTCCCGGAGTCTAGCGGTCCCGCCGTCTGGCAGCCCCCCGTCAGACCGATGGGGGTCAGGTGAGGGCGTTCTCCAGGTCGGCCATCAGGTCTTCCTCGCTCTCGATCCCGACGGAGAGGCGCACCAGGCCGTCGCTGATGCCGAGGGCCGCCCGGTTCTCCGCCGGTATCGACGCGTGGGTCATGATCGCCGGATGCTCGATCAGGCTTTCGACGCCCCCCAGACTTTCGGCCAGGGCGAAGAGCTCGACACGCTCCAAGAAGCGCCGCGCGTCGTCCAGCCCGCCTTTCAGGATGGCGGTCACCATGCCGCCCGGCGCATCCATCTGCTGTTCGGCCAGCCTGTGCTGCGGGTGGCTCGGCAGGCCGGGGTAGAAGACCTTGTCCACCTTGGGGTGGCTCTCCAGGAACTCGGCGACCGCCTGGCCGTTGGCGCAGTGCCGCTCCATGCGCAGCGCCAGGGTCTTCAATCCGCGCAGGGCGAGAAAGCTGTCGAAGGGGCCCTGGATCGACCCGACGGCGTTGTGCAGGAAGGCGAGCTGCTCGGCCAGCTCCGCATTGTCGCCGACCACCAGCACGCCGCCGACCATGTCCGAATGGCCGTTCAGGTACTTGGTTGCGGAGTGCATCACCACATCGAAACCGAGTTCCAGCGGCCGCTGAACCCAGGGTGTGGCGAAGGTGTTGTCGCAAGCGGTGAGGATGCCATGCTTCTTGCCCAGACTGGCCACGGCCTCCAGGTCGACCAGCTTCAGCAGCGGGTTGGTCGGCGTTTCCACCCAGATCAGTTTCGTTTCGGGGCGGATGGCGGCTTCCAGTTTGTCGAGATCCGCCATGTCGACGAAAGAGAAGTCGAGACCGGCCGAGCGCCTGCGCACACCTTCGAACAGGCGATAGCTGCCGCCGTAGAGGTCGTCCATGGCGACGACGTGGCTGCCGCTGTCCAGGCACTCCAGCAGGGTGGCGATTCCGGAGAGACCGGAAGCGAAGGCATAGCCCCGCTCGCCGCTCTCCAGGTCCGCAATGCAGCGCTCATAGGCCATGCGGGTGGGGTTCTGCGAGCGGCTGTATTCGTAGCCCTTATGCACCCCCGGGCTCTCCTGCACGTAGGTGGAGGTGGCGTAGATCGGCTGCATCACCGCACCGGTCGTGGGGTCGGGAGACTGTCCCGCATGGATGACGCGCGTGGCGAAAGCCGGCCTGTTGCGGGTCCGTGTCTTGTCGGGCATGGGGCTACCTCATCCGTCGGCGAAGGTGGTTGAGCAGGTCGATACGGGTGATCAGCCCGAGGAAGGTGCCGTTGTCGATGACGATGGCGACGTGATCCTTGGCGAAGATCGGCAGCAGGGCATCCATGGACTCGTCCGGCGCGATGGTCTCCAGCTTCGCGGTCATGGCGCTGGAAACCGAATCTTTGAAGCGCTCGTCGTCCTTGTAGACTTTCAGCAGGATGTCGCTCTCGTCCAGGATGCCGACCACCTTGCCGCTCTTGTCCAGTACCGGCAGCTGCGAAATGTCGTAGAGCTTCATGCGGCCGTAGGCGATCAGCAGATTGTCGTCGGCGCCTGCCGTGACCGTGCCGTGCTCGTCGTGGCGCCGGCTGATGAGGTCGCGCAGGTCGCCCTTCTGCTCCCGCTCGATGAAACCCTGGTCGATCATCCAATAGTCGTTGAACATCTTCGACAGGTATTTGTTGCCGCTGTCGCAGACCAGGGTGACGACGCGCTTCGGCTCGGTCTGTTCGCGGCAGTAGCGCAGGGCGGCGGCGATCAGCGTGCCGGAGGAAGAGCCGGCCAGGATGCCTTCGCGCAGCAACAGTTCACGGGCCGTCAGCAAGGCCTCCTTGTCGGGAACGACGTAGGCCTTGCGCACCTTCGACAGGTCGGCGACGTCGGGCAGAAAGTCCTCGCCGATCCCCTCGACGATCCAGCTGCCGACGTCCTTGCTGATCACGCCGGTCTCCACATACTCCGCCAGGATCGAGCCTTCGGGGTCGGCCAGGACCATCTCCGTCTTGTCGGAGACGGAGGAGAAGAAGCGCGACAGGCCGGTGATGGTGCCGCCGGAGCCGACGCCGCAGACCATGGCATCGACGTCATGGTCCAACTGCTCCCAGATCTCCGGCCCCGTGGTGGTTTCGTGAGCGAAGGGATTGGCCGGATTGCCGAACTGGTTGATGAAGACGGC
The DNA here is from genome assembly GCA_048268885.1 of Kiloniellaceae bacterium. Lineage (GTDB taxonomy): Bacteria > Pseudomonadota > Alphaproteobacteria > Kiloniellales > Kiloniellaceae > Pelagibius. The sequence goes on from JBLWUP010000007.1 coordinate 143,928, forward strand.
GCCGGACTCGTCGGAGATGCGCTGGGCCATGTCCTGGTAGTATTCCGGATGGCCCTTGCCGACGTCGGAGCGGGTGAGGATCACCTCGACGCCCAGCGCGCGCAGGTGGAAGATCTTCTCCTGCGCCATCTTGTCGGGGACCACCAAGGTCAGATGGTACCCCTTCTGCGCGGCGACCAGCGCCAGGCCCAGCCCGGTGTTGCCGGCCGTCGCTTCGATCAGGCGGCCGCCGGGTTTCAGGCTGCCGTCCTTTTCGGCAGCCTCGATCATCGACTTGCCGATACGGTCCTTGATGGAGCCGCCGGGGTTTTCGCTTTCCAGTTTCAGGAACAGGCGGCAAGGGCCGGTATCGAGGCGGGACACCTCCAGCATGGGGGTGTTGCCGATACGGTCCATGACGCTGTGGTAGACGGCGCCGGTCGGGGACATTGGGACTTCCTCCAGAGTTGCGCGGCGACCCTGCCTGTTATCCCCTACGGGATCGCGCGGCCTTGCGCAATATCTGGATCGTCTTAGGGCGAAAGTCTAGGCGCCGTCCGCGGAGTGCGTGGAAAGCACGCGCGTCGGGAAGCCGTTCTGCTCCAGGCTGGAGATGATCTCTTTCACGTGCTCTGAGTTGCGGGTTTCCAGCACGACGTCGATGTCCGCGCGTTTGGCCGGAACGTCGTGGAACAGGCGTTGGTGGTAGACCTCGATGATGTTGGCGCTGCTGCGGCCGATGATATCGGCGATCCGCGCCAGGGTCCCGGGCTGATCGACGATGCCGATGCGCAGGCGCACCATGCGGCCGTCGCGGACCAGGCCGCGGGTCAGAACGCCGGAGAGCAGCCGCACGTCGATGTTGCCGCCGCAGATGACGGTGACGACCTTCTTGCCGGCAAAGCGCTCAGGATCGTTGAGGATCGCCGCCACGCCGGCGGCGCCGGCGCCCTCGGCGACGATCTTCTGCTCTTCCACCAGGCGCTGAATGGCGATCTCGATGATGGTCTCCGGCACGATGGCAATGTCTTCGACCAGACGGGAGATGATCTCCTGCGTCAGCTTGCCCGGATTCTTCACGGCGATGCCGTCGGCCAGGCTGCTGCCGCCCGGCAGCTCGCCGCGGCCCTTGATGGCGTTGGCCATGGAGGGGAACAGCTCGGTCTCGACGCCGATCATGTGGATGTCCGGATTGGCGTCCTTCACGGCGGTGGCGATGCCGGAGATGATGCCGCCGCCGCCGATCGGCACCACGATGGTGTCGACGTCGGGCAGGTCCTCCATGATCTCCAGGCCGATGGTGCCCTGGCCGGCGATGACATCCGGGTCATCATAGGGATGGACGAAAGTCAGGCCCTCTTCCTCGGCGATCTGCCGAGCGGCCTGGGCCGAGGCGTCCAGCGTATCGCCGGTCAGGACGACACGGGCGCCGAAGGCCTTGGTACGCTCGACCTTCGAGAAGGGAGCGAACTCCGGCATGACGATGGTGGCCGGGATGCCCAGGCGCTGCGCGTGATAGGCGACGCCCTGGGCGTGGTTGCCGGCGGACATGGCGATGACTCCGCGCTTGGCTTCCTCGGCGCTGAGGTTGGACAGGCGGATGAAGGAGCCGCGGTCCTTGAAGGAACCGGTGCGCTGAAGGTTTTCGAGCTTCAGGTGGAGCTCGCAGCCGAGGACCTCCGACAGGCGGGCGGCGGGGACCAGGGGGGTGCGGATGACCTGTCCCTTCAGGCGTTCTGCTGCCGCACGGATGTCGTCGATTGTCGTGGTCACGGTCGTCTCCCCGGGTCTGGCAACTGATCGCAGCGCCAACGATAATGAATGCTGGGCTATTCTTGGGATGGCAGCAAGCTTAGCTGTTCTGCCAACGCCCAAGATTCCGGAGCCAGCGACACGGTGAGGCCGTCGCGCCACCGCAGGGCCATGTTGCCGTAGAAGCTGGAGATTGGATTGCCCGACTGACCGGTGGCGATGATGTAGCGCGAGCGGTCGAGGTCGCTGAGGTCGTAGACCGCGCGGAAGCCGGCCCCGTGAACGTCCTCGAAGAGGTGCTCCGGGCTGCCGCCAAGCCGGGGCGAGGCGCGGTTGATCGTGTCGTTGCCGCCGTCGGTCTCCACGCTGTAGGTGAATTGGGGGCCGATCACGGGGATCCGGCTGAGCACCGGATGGGAGAAACGGGCCACGTGGGCCTCGCCCCAGCGCCAGGCGGACATGTCGCCGCCGAAGCGCTCGCTCAGCAGGTCCAGGGCCATTTCCAGCGCCCGCTGGATCTGTGCGTCGCAGCTCTCGACCACCGGCGTTTCGGTCAAGTCGCACCACTGGCTTTCCGCGGCGACCAGCCGTTCGACCGTGTAGGTGCCGCCGTCCAGGTACTCCAGGTAGTCGGGCCCCAGCTCGTCCGCCAGGATTGCCTTGCCGAGCGCCCAGGTCCAGGCCTGGAGGATCAGCGGCTCCGTCGCGTTCCGGTGCATCTGGCGGTCCCAGGAGCGCAACAGGGCGACCGCCTGGCGGCCGCGCTCGCTCACGGGGGGGACGGACAGCAGGCGGGGCAGGATGCTGTCGGCCGAGTTGGCGACGATGTCCTGCTGCAGCACCACGGAATCGGTGACGCTGTGATTGCCGGCGGCGCCCGCCAGCACCGTTCCGATGCGTTCGGCGCGATAGGGCGGGGGCCAGTCCACGGCGATCAGGTGGGGGAAGTTGTCCGGGACGATCTTGTTGTTGGCGTTGATGATGACGCCGCGGCGCGGATTGTCCCGGGAGGGCAGCTCCTCGAAAGGCACGAAGCCGATCCAGTCGAACTCGCCGCTCCAGCCGGGCACCGGGTGCTGCCCGTTGCCGGCGCGGCGCACCGGCACCCGCGCCGGTGCCATGAAGCCGATATTGCCGGCGGTATCGGCGTAGACGACGTTCTGCTGCGGGGCATGGAACTGGCGCAGCGCCTCGCGGAAGTCGGCCCAGTCGCGGGCATGGTTCATGCTGTAGAGCGCGTCGGCGGTGCGGTCGTCGGCGCGCGGCGCCGGCCAGGCCAGCGCCAACACCGCGCCGGTCTCGCTGGAGGCTTCCGGGATGACATCGCTCATGACCGGGCCGTGGCGGGTTTCGCGCACCGCCAGGGTGACGGACTCGCCGCCCGGCAGGCGGATGAACTCGTCGCGCTTGCGGAAGTCCTCGACCCCTTCAGGCGTCAGGTACTGGTCCGGATTGTCCGGCGAGATGCGCTCGATGAAGAAGTCCTGAGTGTCGCTGTGGGTGGTCGTCAGTCCCCAGGCGACCTGCTGGTTGTGGCCCAGCAGCACGAAGGGCACGCCCGGTGCGGTGGCCCCGGCCAGGGTGATGCCCGGCGCCTCCAGGCGGGCCAGGAACCACACGCCGGGGACGTCCAGGGGCAGGTGAGGATCGTTGGCCAGGATCGGGCTGCCCGTGGTCGTACGGGCCCCGCTCAGGGCCCAGGCATTGGACGCGCCCGTCGGCGCCAGGGAGGGAGGCAGCAGGTTGGCCAGACGGGTGGCGACCGTCGGGTCGATCAGCTCTTCCAGCTGCGCGATGGTGACCGGGGCGTCGGCCGGATAGGCGGGCCACAGTTCGGCGATCTGATCGGGACTGAAACGGCCGGCCAGTCGGGCGCGGCTCAGTTCGTCACGCCAGTTTTCTGACAGGCGCAGCGCCATGATGCGCCCCCACAGCAGGGAATCGACGGGGGTCCAGGGTTCGGGCGCGTAGCGCAGGACCTGGAACTCCAGGGGCAGGGGGCCGGAGCGGGTTTCCAGAAAGCCGTTCACGCCTTCCGAGTAGGCTTCCAGCGCCGCCAGCGTTTCGGGCGCGAGATGTTCCAGGTTGGCCTCGGCCAGTTGACGGAAGCCGAGGGTGCGGAAGAAGCGGTCGTGCACGAGCGTGGACCGGCCCATGACTTCCGACAGACGGCCGGAACCGATCCGCCGCATGAAATCCATCTGCCACAGGCGCTCCTGGGCGTGGACAAAGCCGAGGGCGCGATACAGGTCCGGCTCGTTCTGCGCCTGAATGCGGACCAGACCGTCGCTGTTGCGCAGCACCTTAACCGGGGCGTCGAAGGCCGCCAGGGCGATTTCACCGTCGGTCTGCGGCAGGGAGCCGCGCAGCCAGAGATACCCGCCGCCGGCGATCAGGATCGCCAGGACCAGCAGGCTTGCCAGGGTAAGCAGGAGGACACGTCGAATCGCTTTCATGCTTCCTTATACCGCCTTTGCCCCAAACCGCCTTTAATCGTTGGGTTTGCGTGTCCTTTATCAGGGGCCGGATGTGGAGAATGCCAGGGAAAACCTTCATAGAACATTTCCCTGCGTCCATCTGCCTCGGGTATGGTCTGCTGAGCCTTGGACCGGCCTCCTGTCGGGGGAAGGGCGCCGGTCGGCAGAGACATGATCGAAGCGGGGCATGATTGGAATGGGAAGGTAGGAATGGCAGCTCACGGCTCGAAAAAGGTCATCTTCGCGGCCTTGGCCGGCAATTCGCTCATCGCGGTGACGAAGTTCAGCGCCGCCGCCTTCACCGGCAGTTCGGCCATGTTCTCCGAGGGGATCCACTCGGCCGTCGACACCGGGAACCAGGCGCTGCTGCTCTACGGCCTGAAGCGCGCCGCCCGGCCCGCCGATGAGCGGCATCCCTTCGGCTACGGGCCGGAGATCTATTTCTGGGCTTTCGTGGTGGCCATCCTGATCTTCGCGGTCGGCGCCGGCGTCTCTTTTTATGAAGGCGTTCATAAACTGGTCGATCCGCACCCGGTGTCGAATGCCTACGTGAACTACATCGTGCTGGGGCTGGCCATGGTCTTCGAGGCCGGCGCCTGGTGGGTGGCCTACCGGGAGTTCAAGCGGGGTATGGGCAAACACGGCTATCTGAAGGCCATCCAGGTCAGCAAGGATCCGTCGATCTTCACGGTGCTGCTGGAAGACACCGCGGCCATGTTCGGCCTCGTGGCCGCCTTCCTGGGAATTTTGCTCGGGCAGCTGCTGGGCATCCCGGAGTTCGATGGGATCGCCTCGATGGTCATCGGCGTGATCTTGGCCCTGGCGGCGGTCCTGTTGGCCTACGAGACCAAGGGGTTGCTGATCGGAGAGGCCGCCGACCCGGAACTGGTCTCGGAGCTTCGTTCCCTGGTTAAGAACCACAAGGCGGTGTTCCGCATCAACGAGCTGCTCACCCTGCACCAGGGCCCGCAGGACCTGCTGGTCACGGTCAGCGTGGATTTCCATCCCAACCTCACCGCCGATGAGGTGGAAGCGGCCATCAGCGAACTGGAGCAGCGGATGAAGCAGACCGATTCCGCGGTCCGTCGGGTCTTCATCGAGGCCCAGTCCTGGCGCGCTCACGGGGCCGACGCCCGCTCCGGGGCGAGTTGAAGCCTGCTTCTGCGTCGGTTTTGGCATCTTGGGGCGGTTTGAGGTGAATCATTCCTCTGCCGCCCGCCGGCTGTTATGCGGTAAGGTATGATGCTGATTGAACTATTCCTACGTGAACGCGCCGGAGAACCCCTTTGAAAGACTTCTCGAAGTGGTGGCCCATTGTCCTCGTCGGCCTGCTGCTGTTCGCCTTCATGTTCACCATGCGGGAGGCGGCGCCGCCGCAGACGCACCGTAGCGAACTGGCCTACAGCGAGTTCAAGCAGCTGCTGCGGGACCGCCGAATCAAGGACATCCGGCTGTCTGAGGACAGCGCGGCGGCGACGGTCACGTCCGCGGGCGGTGATCTGGGGGAAGACAAGAACGAGTATGTCCGGGTCAACCTGCCGAGCATCAGCGATCCGGAGCTGATGCCGCTGATTGAATCCTCCGGCGCCGTGGTGAGCGTGGAGCCGCCGAAGGAGGAGGGCGGCAACTGGCTGCTCAGCCTGCTGCCCTGGCTGATCTTCCTCGGCATCTATTTCTGGTTCTGGCACCGCATGCAGAGCAACCTCACCGGCCGTTTCGGCGGGCGCGATCCCTCCGAATTTCTCTCCGGCTCGGCCAGCAAGGAGGTGAAGCGCAAGAAGCGCGTGACCTTCGACGACGTGGCGGGTCAGGAAAACGCCAAACGCGAAGTGGCGGAGCTGGTCGACTTCCTGCGCGATCCGGAGCGCTATCGGGCTCTCGGGGCGGAGCCGCCGCACGGCGTGCTGCTGATGGGGCCGCCGGGCACGGGCAAGACGCTGCTGGCGCGGGCTTTGGCAGGTGAGGCGGACGTCAACTTCTACCACACCTCGGCCTCCGAATTTATCGAGATGTTCGTCGGCGTCGGGGCGTCGCGCGTGCGCAAGATGTTCGAAGAGGCCAAGAAGCGTGCGCCGAGCATCATCTTCATCGACGAGCTCGACGCGGTCGGCCGGATGCGCGGCACCGGCCTGGGCGGCGGCAACGACGAGCGCGAGCAGACCTTGAACCAGATCCTGGCGGAGATGGACGGCTTCAGCGGGCACGAGGCGGTCATCGTCCTGGCTGCGACCAACCGCCCCGACGTCCTTGATCCGGCGCTGCTGCGGCCGGGCCGCTTCGACCGCCACGTGACCCTGGAACTGCCGGACCGCGAAGCGCGCGAGGCGATCCTCAAGGTGCACACCAAGAGCATGCCGCTGGCGCCGGATGTCAATCTCAAGACCCTCGCGAGCGCGACCCCGGGCTTCTCCGGCGCCGACCTCAAAAACCTCGTGAACGAGGCCGCCATGGCGGCGGCGCGGGCGGGCGCGAACGCCATCGACATGCGCGACTTCGACGAGATGCGCGACAAGGTCATGATGGGAACGGTGCGCAGCCTGGCGATCCGTCCGGACGAGAAACACCGCCTGGCGGTGCACGAGGCCGGTCACACCGTGGTGGCTCACTTCCTGCCGATGGCGGATCCCATTTACAAGGTGACGATCATTCCCCGCGGGCGGGCGCTGGGCGGCACCCACATGTTGCCGGAGGAGGAGCGCCATACTCTGCCGGAAGACTATCTGAGGGACCGCCTGGCGGTCATGCTCGGCGGGCGCACGGCGGAAAAAGTGCTGCTCGGCAATGTCAGCTCCGGGGCCGACGACGACATCAAAAATGCTACCCAGACCGCCCGGGCCATGGTGTCGCGCTGGGGCATGTCGGACGAGATTGGTCCGGTCGACCTGCGCCAGAGCGAGGACCATCCCTTCCTCGGGCGGGAGATCGCGCAGCCGCGCCGCTTCAGCGAGACCACGGCGCACGACGTGGACGCGGCGGTCTCCAGCCTGCTGCGCGAGGCCGAAGCGCGGGCCGAGACGATCATCACCGAAAACAGGGCCGGGATGAACAGCTTGGTCCAGCGGCTGGAGGAGCGGGAACTGCTGAGCGCCGAAGAGGTCGATGCCTGCCTCGGCGGCGCAAAGGCCAAGAGAGGCTCGGCGGCCTAGCCGGCGACCTAGGCCGGCAAGCTAGGCGGCAGAGCTGAAGCTGTCCTTGAAGCGATCGCGCAGCGCGTTCTTCTGCACCTTGCCCATGGTATTGCGCGGCAGTTCGTCGACGAAGAACACCCGCTTCGGGACCTTGAAGTTCGCCAGCTCGCTCTTGGTGATCGCCTGGATGCTTTCGTCGGTCACCTCGGCCCCCGACCCGTCGCGCTTCACCACGGCGACCACCGCCTCGCCGAAATCGGGGTGCGGCAGGCCAATGACCGCGGACTCGTCCACCCCCTCGATGGCGTCGATGCAGAGTTCGACCTCCTTGGGGTAGACGTTGAAGCCGCCGGAGATGATCAGGTCCTTGGAGCGCCCGACGATCTGGACATAACCGCGTTCGTCGATCAGCGACAGGTCGCCGGTGATGAAGAAGCCGTCCGGGCGAAACTCCTCGGCGGTCTTCTCGGGATTGCGCCAATAGCCGAGAAAGACGTTCGGGCCCTTGACCTCGAGCACCCCGACGTCGCCCTGGGGCAGGGCTTTGCCGTTCTCATCGGTGATCCGGACTTCGACGCCGGGCAAGGGATGGCCGACGGTTCCGGCAATGCGATCGCCCTTCAGCGGGTTCGAGGTGATCATCGTGGTCTCGGTCATGCCGTAGCGCTCGAGGATGCAATGGCCGGTCCGCTCCTCGAACTCCTTGAAGGTGTCGGCCAGCAGCGGCGCCGAGCCTGAAACGAAGAGGCGCATGCCGGCGCAGGCTTCCTTGGTCAGCCGCGGGCTGGCCAGCAGCCGGGTGTAGAAGGTCGGCACGCCCATCATGGAGGTGGCGCGCGGCAGCAGGTCGATCACCGTGTCCGCATCGAAGCGGTTGAGGAACAGCATTCTGGCGCCGCTCATCAGCACGCAGTGGGTCGCGACGAAGAGGCCGTGGGTATGAAAGATCGGCAGGGCGTGAATCAGGACGTCGTCCGCCGTGAAGCCCCAATAGTCGCGCAGCGTCAGCGTGTTGGTGCCGAGGTTCGCGTGGCTCAGCATGGCGCCCTTGGAGCGGCCGGTGGTGCCGCTGGTGTAGAGGATCGCGGCCAGATCGTCCGGCGCCCGCGCCACCACCCCCACATCGGGGTCCAGCGCGCGGCTGCGCTCCACGACGCTGCCGTCGCCCTGGGTTCCCAGGGTCAGCACGACCTGCGTGCCGGCGGACGTCGCGGTTTCTTTCAGGGCGGCCTCGTGCTGCGGGTCGCAGACCAGAACGCGCGGTTCGGCATCGCCCAGGAAGTAGGCCACTTCGCCGCCCTTGTAGGCGGTGTTGAGCGGCAGGTAGACACCGCCGCAGCGCAGCACCGCCAAGTACAGCAGCAGGGCTTCCGGTGATTTCTCGATCTGCGCGGCGACGCGGTCGCCCGGCTGCACGCCGCAGTCGATGAGCAGGCGCGCGATGCGCCCGGAGCCCGCCTCGAAGTCGGCGTAGCTCATGGTCCGGCCGTCCGGCGTCTCCAGAACGGTCTGGCCACGGTCGGCCGGGAAGTTTTCAGTCAGTTGGTCGTAGAGATTTGTCATGATCGCGATCTGCCTTTGCCGCCCGGCGTTTGCCTTAAGCGGTCATGGCGTGGACATAGGATTCCGGTAGGGCTGAAATGAGGTCGGTGAAGACGTCGCCTTGGATGGTGACGTGGTGTGACATCGCCGCCCCGGCGGCATCGGCGTCGCCGCCGAGAATGGCGTCGACCACGGCCTGGTGCTCGCGCCAGGACTTCAGGGTGCGGCCGGGATGGTGCAACTGGAAGCGCCGGTAGGGGGACAGACGGTTGCGCATGCCCCGCGTCGTCTCTTCCAGGAAGGTATTGTGCGAGCCGGCGTAGATGACCTCGTGGAATCGCCGGTTGGCGTCGTAGTAGGCGTGGGCCTCGCCTTGCTCCGCCAGGGCCTGGCAGTCCTGGTGGACTTCGGCCAGTTGCCGGCGCTCCTCCGCGGACATGCGCCGCGCCGCGAGCGTGGCGCAGAATGACTCCAGCTCGGCCATGACTTCGAACATGTGCAGCAGCTGGGTGACCGTGACCGTGGCGACCACGGCGCCCTGGCGCGGCCGCAGGACGACGAGATCGGCTGCCGCCAGTTCGCGCAGCGCTTCGCGGACGGGCGTGCGCGAGACGCCGAAGTGCTGGGCCAGCTTGCTCTCGTCCAGACGAGCGCCCGGCGGGCGCTGCCCGGAGAGAATCTCTTTCTCCAGGCGGTCCCTCAGATCTTGGGCAAGCGGGGCGGCTTTCGCTTTCATGGCGTGAAGTATATCCGCATGCAAAAGAATCCGGCAAGCATGCACTTTGATCATTTTTGTATACAAAGCTAGACAGCCTTGTTGGGGAACGATAGAGTTTTGAGCAGAATAAGAGGCAAGTGTCGGCAACTGCCGCCGCCTGCCGAGGAATAAGCAACCGGGAGGAACCGAGTGATGTCCAAAACAATGCGTACACTGGTTTCCACGACCGCCATGGTCGTGGCCTTTGCCGTGGCCGGGTCGGCCGTGGCGGCGGATATGAAGCTGAAAGCCTCGCACCAATGGCCGGGCGGCAAGGGCGATGTCCGCGACGAGATGGTGCAGATCATCGCGAAGGAAGTGGCCAAGGCCGACGTCGGTCTGGAGGTGCAGGTCTATCCGGGTGCGTCGCTGTTCAAGCCCAAGGAACAGTGGAACGCCATGGTCAAGGGTCAGCTCGATATTTCGGCCTTCCCGCTGGACTACGCGAGCGGCCGTCATCCGCAGTTCAGTGCGACCCTGATGCCGGGTCTGGTGAAGAATCACGATCACGCGCTGCGGCTCAACAATTCGCCCTTCATGACCGACATCAAGAAGATCATCAACGACAACGGTGTCGTGGTGCTGGCTGACGCCTGGCTCGCGGGCGGTTTCGCCTCGACGAAGCAGTGCATCCTCGGCCCGGACACGATGAAGGGGCAGGTGACCCGTGCGGCGGGTCCGGCCTTCGAGCAGATGCTGGCCGGCGCCGGGGCGTCGATCGCTTCCATGCCGTCTTCGGAAATCTACACCGCGATGCAGACTGGTGTTCTCGACGCGGCCAACACCAGCTCCGGCAGCTTCGTGTCCTACCGCATCTACGAGCAGGTGAAGTGCCTGACCGAGCCGGGCGACCACGCCTTGTGGTTCATGTACGAGCCGATCCTCATGTCAAAGCGCACCTGGGACAAGCTGGATGACAAGCAGCAGCAGGCCCTGATGGAAGCCGGCAAGAAGGCCGAGGCCTACATGACGGCGGAGGCCAAGGGTCTCGACAGCAAGCTGGTCGATGCCTACAAGAAGGCCGGTGTCGAGGTCGTCAAGATGTCGGCCGAGGACGCCGCGGCATGGCGCCAGATCGCCAACGAGACGTCCTACAAGATCTTTGCCGAGAAGGTTCCCGGCGGCCAAGAGCTGATCGAGAAGGCGCTGGCTGTCGAGTAGGCGCATTCATCTCTAAGGCGGGGCGCCGGGAGTCGAAGGCTGCCGGCGCCCCCTTGCTTTGTATAAGCGCTTCTTTCGTTCGAAGCCTTTGAACCCCTCGAGGCCGCCTTGGATCTCTTCGTCACAATCGTGCGCCGGCTTTCGCTGCTCTGCGGAGTCGTCTCGGCCCTGACGCTGGCAGCCGCCGTGCTCGTCGTTTGCCAGATGGTGGTGCTGCGCTATCTGCTCAACGAGTCGACGGTATGGCAGACCGAGTTCACCACCTACAGCATCGTCGGGGCGACCCTGATCGGCAGTCCCTATGTGCTGCTGCGCCGCGGCCATGTGAACGTCGACCTGCTGCCGCTCTATCTGCCGCATCGCCCCCGGTTGGCGCTGGCTTTCCTGGCTTCCTTTCTGGCCCTGGCATTCTGTGTCGCTCTGGCCTACACCGGCGCGGAGCTGTGGCTCGATGCTTGGCGTGGCGGCTGGACGACGGATTCCATCTGGCGGCTGCCGCTGTGGATTGCCTACGCGCCGATTCCCATCGGCATTGGCCTTTTGTGTCTGCAATACCTTGCCGACATTCTCTGCCTGGCCACCGGACGCGAGATGCCCTTCGGGCTGGAGCCGGGAGACCAGCCATGAGCCCGCTCGAAATCGGTGGGATCATCGGCGTGGTGACCATCCTGGTCCTCTCGACAGGGGTTCCCATCGCCTTCGGCCTCGGCCTCGTTGCCGTGGTCTTCCTCATCATCTTCGATGGCTGGGGCAGCCTCGGCATCGTCGCCGACACTTTCTTCGCGGGCATCGGGGAGTTTGCCCTGGTCTCGATCCCCATGTTCGTGCTGATGGGCGCCGCCGTTGCTTCCTCACCGGCGGGCAAGGATCTCTACGAAGCGCTCGAGCGCTGGCTCTACCGCGTGCCCGGCGGCCTGATCATCTCCAACATCGGCGCCTGCTCGATCTTCGCCGCGCTCTCCGGCTCCTCGCCGGCGACCTGCGCGGCCATCGGCAAGATGGGTATCCCGGAGATGCGCCAGCGCGGCTATCCGGACGGCCTGGCCACCGGCGCCATCGCGGCGGGCGGCACGCTTGGCATCCTCATCCCGCCCTCGGTCACCATGATCGTCTACGGCATCTCCACGGAAACCTCGATCGGGCGACTGTTCATCGCCGGCCTGCTGCCGGGGCTCATGCTGACCTGCCTTTTCATGGCCTGGTCGCTCTATGCGGCGTGGCGCGGCGGCTATCGCTTCAGCCTGTCGGATGCCGGCTACACCCTGCGGGAGAAGCTGGTGGTGCTGCCGCGGGTGCTGCCCTTCCTGATGATCATTGCCGGGGTGCTCTACGTGCTCTACGGCGGCATCGCCACGCCTTCGGAGGCGGCGGGCGTCGGCGCGCTGTTCTGCGTCCTGCTGGTGGTGGTGATCTACGGGCTGTTCCTGCGCTCCTGGTCGCCCCTGCGGATCTGGGACATCCTCGGTGATTCCATGCGTGAATCGGTGATGATCCTGATGATCATCGGGGCCTCGGCGTTGTTCAGCTACACGCTCTCCAGTTTGTTCGTGACCCAATCAATTGCCGAGTGGATCGCCGGCCTGGATGTGAACCGCTGGGTGCTCATGGCGATGATCAACTTTTTCTTGTTGGTCTGCGGGTTTTTCCTGCCGCCGGTGGCGGTCATCCTCATGACGGCGCCGATCCTGTTGCCCATCGTGACGTCGGCGGGCTTCGACCCCTACTGGTTCGCCGTCGTTTTCACCATCAATATGGAAATTGGATTGATCACGCCGCCGGTGGGCCTAAATCTTTATGTGATCAATGGTATAGCGCCGGATGTGTCCTTGCCGACGATCCTCAAAGGGGCCTTGCCCTTTATGTTGTCTATGGCCCTGGGGATCGTCCTTTTGTGTGTGTTCCCGGAGATCGCCACCTGGCTGCCGGAGGCAGTGATGGGGCCTGGATTCTAGAAAGGAAGCCTGATGTCCGAGGTGCAGCAGGAAACCTTGGTCGAGCGGACCCTTACGAACCTGGCCACGGCATGGCGCGACATCGCGCAGTCCGCGGCGCGGACGGTCGGTCTGTCGAAGGCCCCGGTCTCGACCAAACCGGAATCCCTCAAGCGGCTGATGCGCGACTGCTTGGAGGCGCGCGGCGGCGAGGTTTCGGCGCGCATGCGCGCGGCCGCCCTGGGGCGGGTCTACCTGGAACAGGATGCGGAGGGACGTCAGCGTTTCCTCACCGTCCTGGCGCACGAGTTCGCCGTACCGGCGGAGGCGGTGGAGGAGGCGGTTGCGGTCTATCAGGCGGCGGTCAGCGATGCCGACCTGCTGCAGGCGGAGCGGAACCTGCGCCAGGCGTTGCAGCCGCCGCGCCTGCGCCTGCTGACCCAGTTCAACGCCCTGCCGGAGGGCGTCAAGTTCCTGGTCGATCTGCGGGCCGACCTCTTGGCGCTGCGCAGTGACGATCCCTACCTGCAGGGCCTCGACGACGACCTGCGCGAGTTGCTGCTGTCCTGGTTCGACACCGGCTTCCTCGATCTGCGGGCGATCGACTGGGACTCGCCGGCCTCGCTGCTCGAGAAGCTGGTCGCCTACGAAGCGGTGCACGAGATCACCTCCTGGCAGGACCTGCGCAACCGCCTGGATTCCGACCGTCGTTGCTACGCGCTGTTCCACCCGCGCATGCCCGAGGAACCCCTGGCCTTCGTCGAGGTCGCCCTGGTGCAGGGCATGACCGGCTCCATCCAGGCGCTGCTCGACGAGGAGGCGCCGCAGATGGACCCCGCCCAGGCGGACGCGGCGATCTTCTATTCGATCTCGAACACCCAGAAGGGGCTGAAGCAGATCTCCTTCGGCGACTTCTTGATCAAGCGGGTCGTGCAGACCCTGTCGCGCGAGTTTCCCAAGATCAGGATCTTCTCGACCCTCTCGCCGATCCCCGGTTTCCGGCGCTGGCTGGACAGGCTGCCGGAAGCCGACCTGGCCGCCGGCTTCGTGCCCGAGGATCTGGCCGTCCTGCCGGCCATCGGCAAGGAGCGCAGCCTGAAGCAGATCCTGGCGGAGACGCTGGCCAAGCCGAACTGGGCCAAGGACGAGACGCTCTCCACGGCCTTGCAGCGGCCCCTGATGGTCTTGGCGGCGCGTTATCTCACCTCCAAGCGCCAGGATGGGCAGCCCCTCGATTCGGTCGCGCGCTTCCACCTGCGCAACGGCGCGCGCCTGGAGCGCCTGAACTGGCTGGGCGACACCTCGGTCAACGGCATGGCCTGGTCCGCCGGCCTGATGGTCAACTACCGCTACGTGGTCGATGACGTGGAGACCAATCACGAGGCCTACATGAAGGACGGCCAGATCGCCGTGGGGCCGGAAATGCGCGGCCTGCTGAAGGCGGGGCGGGAAGCGGCCGGCTCGCCCCTGCGCGGCCTCGGGATCGGCTGAGCGGGCCCGCCGGGGCGTCGGCCTTGCGGCGGCGTCCCGCCTTCCTATAGAGAAAAGCATCCGGGTTGTTGCTTTTCCCCCTGTTACAGGCATAGGTTTTCCGTCGTGGCGATCGACAAAGGCCAATTTTCCGACGTGACCGCAGTCGCTCAGGCATTGCAGCCGAGCTACCCGGTCTACTGCGTGCGGCCGGAGGTGCTGGCCGGCGCGGCGCGGCGCTTCATCAGCCAGTTTCCGGGCACCGTCCTCTACGCGGTGAAGTGCAATCCGCACCCCATGGTCTTGAAAGCCCTCTACAAGGGCGGCGTGCGCCACTTCGACACGGCGTCGCTGGCGGAGATCGCCCAGATCTCCGATGCCTACAGCGATGCCCATACCTACTTCATGCACCCGGTGAAGGCGCGGGCGGTCATCACCTCGGCGCAAAAGGTTTACGGCGTCCGCCACTTCGTGGTCGACCATATCGACGAGCTGGACAAGGTCACCGAAGAGGTCGGGGCCCAGGGCAACACGATCATCGTGCGGGTGAACACCCCGCCGGCCAACGACGCGCTGTACCATCTCGCCGCCAAGTTCGGCGCGGATCCGGAGGAGGCGGCCGCCTTGATGAAGGCCGCGAGTGGGCGCGGGTGCACGGTCGGCCTGGCTTTCCACGTCGGTTCCCAATGCCGCAGCCCGGAGGCCTATGGCACGGCGCTGGAGATTCTCGGCGGCATCATCCGCCAGGCCGGGGTCGCGCCGGTCTGCATCGACGTCGGCGGCGGCTTTCCCGCCGCTTACGGCGACCGGCCGGTGCCCGCGCTGGACACCTACATGGCGACCATTCGCGACGGGCTGAAACAGCTGAAGCTGAACCCGACCGTGGACATCTTCGCCGAGCCGGGGCGGGCGCTGGTCGCCCATGGCTGCTCGCTCTTGACGCAGGTGCAGCTGCGCAAGGACAACCGCCTCTATATCAACGACGGCATTTACGGCAGCCTCTCGGAGATGTCGCAGGTGGCCATCCGCCTGCCGGCGCGCCTGATCCGCTTGCAGGGGACGCCCTCCGAGAAGCTCGGCGACTTCGTGCTGAACGGCCCGACCTGCGACTCCCTGGACGTGCTGCCGGGCACCTTTGCTCTGCCGGAAGATGTCCGCGAGGGCGATTGGATCGAGATCGATCAGGTCGGCGCTTATTCAAATGCCTTGGCGACCCGCTTCAACGGGTTCCATCCCGAGACCTTCGTGGAGGTCTTCGATACGCCGCCGGCCCTGGCGGCGGCCTGACGGGCGATGGCCGACCCGCGCGAAGACCGACTTTTCTGCCTGTCGAAGACCGGCTTTCACCAGCTGGCCTACCGCGAGAGCGGGCCGGATCATCCCGTCCCGATCGTCTGCCTGCATGGCCTGGCACGGCACGCGCGCGATTTCGACAATCTGGCCGCGGCCCTGGCGGCGGCGGGACGGCGGGTCGTCTGCGCCGATGTCGTCGGCCGGGGCGAGAGCGGCTGGCTGCGCGATCCCATGGACTACGGCTACCCGCAGTACCTGGCCGATACGGCGACGCTTATCGCCCGGCTCGGCAGCCGCCAGGTGGACATCGTCGGCACTTCGATGGGCGGTCTGATCGGCATGATGCTGGCCGCGCAAGCGGACGCGCCGATCCGCCGCCTGGTGATCAACGACGTCGGCCCCTTCATTCCCAAGGCGGCGCTCGAACGCATTCTCGACTACTTCGGCAAGGACCCGCGATTTTCCGACCTGGCCGAGGCGGAGGCCTACCACCGGCGGGTCTATCGCAGCTTCGGAGATCTCAGCGACGCCCAATGGCGCCACCTCACCGAGACCTCGTTGCGCCGGGACGGCGCGCAGTGGCGTCTGCACTACGATCCCCGCATCGCCCTGCCGCTGCGCGAGGCGGAAATCGCCGACGTCGATCTCTGGCCGCTTTGGGATGCGGTTCACTGTCCCACGCTGGTCCTGCGCGGCGCGGAGTCCGATCTGCTGCTGCCGGAAACCGCGGCGGAGATGCGTGCGCGGGGGCCGCGTGCCGAGTTGATCGAGGTTGCCGGCTGCGGCCATGCGCCGGCCTTGCTGGATGCCGATCAGATCGACCCTGTGCGGGATTGGCTGATCGCCGGATGAACCCCGCGGCTTCCAGCGTAGCACTGGACGCCGGGGCGTTCCGGCCGCGGTTTCCCTGGCTTGGTGGTGATCTGCAGACGCTGCGCAATTTCCTGCTGAGGCCGCATCACGAACTGGATCCCTGGCCGGCGCAGCGTCTGGAGCTGCCGATGCGCGATGGCAGCGGCGACCGCCTGGTCGGCGCCCTGCACCGGGCGGGGCGGGAGACAACGCCGCTCGTCGTTCTGATCCATGGTCTCACGGGCTGCGAGGACAGCCTCTATGTGCGCGGCACGGCCGCCTTTTGGCTGGCGCGGGGCCACGCCGTCCTGCGGCTCAATCTGCGCGGCGCCGGCCCGTCGCGGCCCTTCTGTCGCCAGCACTATCACGCCGGGCGTAGTGCGGACCTGCGAGATGCTCTGCTGGCGCTGGCCGAGATGCCGGGCGTCATTCCCGATGCCGGGCTCTATCTCGTCGGCTATTCGCTCGGCGCCAACATGCTGCTGCGCTTCCTGGCGGAGGAGGCGGCGGCTTTTCCGGTCCGCGCCGCCCTCAGCGTCTCGGCGCCCATCGATCTCAAGGCCGCGCAGCTCTGCCTGATGACGCTGCGCAACTGGGTCTATCACCGCCATCTGCTGTCCGGGATGCGCGCCGAGGCTCTGGCGGCGCCGCGGGAACTGTCGCCGGCCGAGCGGGCGGCGATCGTCAGCGCGGACAGTGTCTACGCCTATGATGAGCAGGTGATCGCGCCGCGCAACGGCTTTGCCGGGGCCGAGGATTACTACCGGCAATGCTCGGGCCTGCGCTTTCTCCCGGCGATCAAGACACCGACCCTGCTGGTGCAGGCCAAGGACGACCCTTGGATTCCCTCTGCCGCTTACGAAGCGTTCGATTGGCACGCGCACCCGGCGCTGAAGCTGCTGTTGACCGGCTCGGGCGGGCATGTCGGGTTTCACGGCCGCGGCGCCGCGGCGGCCTGGTACGACCTGGCGGCGGAATCCTTTTTCGACCGCCTGCGGAAATGATTTCTGGATCTCAACGGCAAAGGCCGGCAGCCGTCTGGCTGCCGGCCTCTTTTTTTGTCCCCGCCCGAAGGACTCAGCGCGGCTGTTTCACGACCCGCAGATAGGGCTTCTGCTCGTCCCAGCCGTCCGGGAACATTTTCTTGGCGTCGTCATTGCTGACGGCCGGCACGATGATGCAGTCGCCGCCCTGCTTCCAGTTCACCGGCGTCGCCACCTTGTGCTTGTCGGTCAGCTGCAGGGAGTCGATGACCCGCAGCAGCTCGTCGAAGTTGCGGCCGGTGCTGGCCGGATAGGTCAGCGTGAGGCGGATCTTCTTGTTGGGATCGATCACGAAGACCGAGCGTACCGTGAGGGTGTCGTTCGCGTTGGGATGGATCATCCCGTAGAGATCGGCCACCTTGCGGTCGGGGTCCGCCAGCAGCGGGAAGTTGAGGGCGCAGCCCTGGGTTTCCTCGATATCGCCGACCCAGGCCTTGTGATCGCTCAGCGGATCGACGGAAAGGCCGAGCACCTTCACGTTGCGCTTGTCGAACTCCGCCTTCAGTTTGGAGACTTCGCCGAGTTCGGTGGTGCAGACCGGCGTGAAGTCCTTGGGGTGAGAGAACAGCACCACCCAGCTGTCGGCGCCATAGTCGTGCAGTGAAATCTTGCCGGCGGTGGAGTCTGCGGTGAAATCCGGTGCGGTATCGCCCAATTGTAACGCCATTGTCGTGTCCTCCTTCATTGTGTCGTTGTTCTTGACTGAAGACGTGGTGATCTTTGCCTCAACCTCAAGGGAGGCGGAGGGATCTTTACCGGCTTTGGCGGCGTTGCGAGCGGCTGTCAGCCGGCCTTGAGCAGCTTGGCCGCCTCGACCGCCGCGTAGGTCAGCACGGCATCGGCACCGGCGCGCTTGAAGGACATGAGGCTTTCCATGACCGCCCGGTCGTTGTCGAGCCAGCCGTTCTGCGCGGCGGCCTTCAGCATCGCGAACTCGCCGCTCACCTGGTAGGCGAGGGTGGGAACCGCGAAGGTTTCTTTCACCCGCCGGACGATGTCGAGGTAAGGCAGGCCCGGCTTGATCATCACCATGTCGGCGCCCTCCTGCAGGTCGAGGGCGACCTCGCGCAGGGCTTCGTCGCTGTTGGCCGGGTCCATCTGATAGGTCTTCTTGTCGCCCGTCAGGCTGTTGCCGGAACCGACGGCCTCGCGGAAGGGGCCGTAGAAGCAGCTCGCGTACTTGGCGGCATAGGCGATGATCTGCACCTCCTGCAGGCCGTGGCCGTCCAGGGCTTCGCGGATGGCGCCGATGCGCCCGTCCATCATGTCGGAGGGGGCGACCACGTCGCAGCCGGCCTCGGCCTGGACGATGGCCTGCTGGCACAGCAGGTCCAGTGTCTCGTCGTTGAGGATTTTGCCGCCGCGCAGCAGACCGTCATGGCCGTCGCTGTTGTAGGGGTCGAGGGCGACGTCGCAGATGATCCCGACCTCGGGAAAGGCGCGTTTCACCTCCCGCACGGCCTGACACACCAGGTTGTCGGGGTTCAGCGCTTCGCGCGCATCGGGGGTCTTCAGCGTCTCGTCGGTGTAGGGGAAGAGGGCGACGGCGGAGATGCCCTGTTCGGCCGCGGCGCCGATCACATCGACCAGACAGTCGAGGCCCAGACGCTCGACACCGGGCATGGCCTCGAGCGGCTGCTTGCCGCCGGCGCCGTGGACGAAAACCGGCCAGATCAGGTCTTCGGTCCCCAAGCGGTTCTCGGCGACCATGCGGCGCACCCAGGCGCTGCTGCGGTTGCGGCGCATGCGGACCTGCGGAAAGGCCCCCAGGGCGTCGGGGCAGTGGGCGGAGCCTTCCGCGCTGTCCTGCGCCACGGGCCGCAGGGTCGCGCCGCTCTTCCGGACAATCTCGCTCATTTTCTCTCCCGCTGCACTGGTGCCCGCTCCCTGGGCCGGTTGGTCCGGCATCCCTGGCGGTGCGGCGAGTTTAGTGTCCCGGGGATCGGGGCACAACATGCCCCGGGACCGCTCCCGGGGCCACCGTATCCGGCGGCCCCGGACGCCATTGCGGCCGGACTACTCGGCGGCGACGGCGCCGCGCGACTTGGCCAGCGCCTGGTCGAGGTCGGCCAGGATGTCGTCGATGTGCTCCAGGCCGATCGACAGGCGCACGTAGCCGTCGGTCACGCCGGTGGCCAACTGGTCCTCTGCAGAAAGCTGCGAATGCGTGGTCGAGGCGGGATGGATCGCCAGGCTGCGGGCGTCGCCGATGTTGGCGACGTGGTAGAGCAGTTGCAGACCGTCGATGAAGCGGCGCCCGGCTTCCAGGCCGCCGGCCAGTTCAAAGCCGACGAGGCCGCCGTAGCCGCCGTTGAGGTAGGCATCCGCCCGCCGGCGGCTCTCACCTTCCTGCAGCGAGGGGTGGATGACCTTGGTCACCTCGGGATGTCCTTCCAGGAACTTGGCCACGGCGGCGCCGTTGCGGCTGTGCTCGCGGATGCGCAGCGGCAGCGTCTCCAGGCCCTGCAGGAACAGGAAGGCGTTGAAGGGGCTCATGGCGTAGCCGAGGTCGCGCTGCAGCGTGACCCGCGCCTTCAGCACATAGGCGATGGGTCCCAGCGGCTTGACGGCTTCGGTCCAGACCGCGCCGTGGTAGCTCGGGTCCGGCTGGTTGAGCGACGGGAAGCGGTCCGCGTGCTTTTCCCAGTCGAAAGTGCCGCCGTCCACCAGGATGCCGCCGATCGAGGTGCCGTGGCCGCCGATGTACTTGGTGGTCGAGTAGACGACGATGTGCGCGCCGTGCTTCAGCGGCTGGCAGATGACCGGCGCGGCCGTGTTGTCGAGGATCAACGGCACGCCCAGCTCTTCGCCGATGGCCGCGACCTCGCTGATCGGGAAGACCTGCAACTTCGGGTTCGGCAGGGTCTCGCCATAGTAGGCGCGGGTGCGGTCGTCGGTGGCGCGGCGGAAGTTCTCCGGGT
Source organism: Kiloniellaceae bacterium (assembly GCA_048268885.1). Classification (GTDB taxonomy): domain Bacteria; phylum Pseudomonadota; class Alphaproteobacteria; order Kiloniellales; family Kiloniellaceae; genus Pelagibius. Next base: position 164,234 of record JBLWUP010000007.1, read on the forward strand.
CGCTGGGATCGACGAAGCGGACCTCGATGCCGAAGGTCTTGAAGGTGTTCGCGAAGAGGTTCCAGGTGCCGCCGTAAAGGTCCGTAGAGCTGACGATGTTGTCGCCGGCAGCGGCGATGTTCTGGATCGCGATGGCCGAGGCGGCCTGGCCGGAAGAAACGGCAAGCGCGGCGGCGCCGCCTTCCAGCGCGGTGATGCGCTGCTCCAGGACGTCGCAGGTCGGATTCATGATCCGCGTGTAGATGTTCCCCAGTTCCTTCAGCGCGAAGAGGTTGGCCGCGTGGCCGCTGTCCTGGAACTCGTAGGAGGTGGTCTGGTAGATCGGCACCGCCACAGATCCGGTGTGCGGATCGCTGCGATAGCCGGCGTGGAGCGCGAGGGTTTCGGGATTGGTCGTGGACTTTGTTGAGTCTGCCATGGTCGGGCCCTTTCAGTTTGACGTTCGTGTTTCCCTGAGGGGCCCCAGCAGGGACTGGTTTTTTAGCTTTTGGTCACGCGGAGCAAGCTTCCCCTCAAATCACCGCGGGCCCGTTGTGGGGTGGGCCAGACCTAAAGAACTTCCAAACAAAAAAACCGCCGCGGCAAGCCGGGCGGTCGTGACCACTCGTTTAGCCGCATTTTTTACGCGCCCGCAAGCTGAGAACAAATCGGCGCAGAGCCGGATCAAAGCCCCGAACACCTCCTGTTGTCAAGACTGATCTGAGGGGTGATTAGCTTCTCGAGGATGCAAGCTATGGATGGATTAGCGTATTGACCTGAGAACGATTTTAGCCGACAACTACGGCGATTTTTATCACGAAACATTTTCTAGTATTGCGAGATAATCGCGATTCGGTCTTGTACCTCAGATTGGTATTCCCGGAGATTGGTCTTCAATGTCTGACGCTGGCAATTTGGCCCAACTTACCGTTTACAGATTCGACGGCAACGTCTTCCGGAACGAGGAGGGGGCGGAACTCGCCGAATATCCGCCGGTTCTGTCCGAACTGCACAGCTATTGGCAGTCGCGCCGCCGCGGAGAAGGCTTTCCCGCGCGCAACGATATCGATCCGGTCGACATTCCCGCGCTGCTGGAACATCTCATTCTCGTCGACGTGCTGCGCGATCCGCTGGATTTCCGCTACCGGCTTGTCGGTGGGCACATCGTTCAAAACGCCGGGCGGAACGTGCAGGGCAAGACCGTCCGCGGCCTGATCGCGGACGGCGGGCCGCGCGCCAAAGCGCTTCAGGCCAAGGCGCTGCACCTCGGTGAAACGCTGGCCGTCGTTCAGGAGCCGGTCTGCATCGAGCTGTCGTACGCTGCACCGGACGGCGAAGAGCGCAAACGCCTGCAGGGCATCCTGCTTCCCCTGGGCGAACCTGGCGAAGGGATGAACATGGTTCTCGGTGGGCTCAGCTACCTGAAATAAGCCCGGAGACAAGTCTGGGGCCCTGTCTTCCGTCGGTCCGCCGGCCTCTGACGGGCTAGATTGACAGCCGCAAGCTGCACACTATCATCGCGGCTCGTCGTTGCATTTCCAAGCGAGAGCCCGCGTCGGGCGTTTCCTGATGAATTTCGATCTGAACGAGGAACAGCGCGCCTTTCAGGATATGGCGCGCCAGTTTGCCAGCGAAGAGATGGCGCCCCACGCCGCCGCCTGGGACGAAGCCACCGAGTTTCCCGTCGCGGCTTTGCGCAAGGCCGCGGCCCTGGGGCTCGCCGGGATCTACGTGCGCGAGGCTTCCGGCGGCAGCGGCCTGACGCGCCTGGACGCCGCGGTCATCTTCGAGGAGCTGGCGGCAGCCTGTCCGTCGACGGCCGCTTACATCTCGATCCACAACATGGTCGCCTGGATGATCGATAGCTTCGGGAGCGACGCCCAGCGCGCGGCCTGGCTGCCCCGTCTGCTGTCCATGGAGCATTTCGCCAGCTACTGCCTGACGGAGCCGGGGGCCGGTTCGGACGCCGCCGCGCTGAAGACCAAGGCGGTTCGTGACGGCGACGACTATGTCCTGAACGGTTCAAAGGCCTTCATCTCCGGCGGCGGCGCCAGCGACGTCTACCTGGTCATGTGCCGCACCGGCGGGCCGGGCGCGGAAGGGGTGTCGGCGCTCATCGTGCCCAAGGACACGCCGGGCCTCTCCTTCGGGAAAAAGGAAAAGAAGCTGGGCTGGAACAGCCAGCCGACCGCCGCGGTGATCTTCGAGGACGCCCGGGTGCCGCTGGCCAACCGCCTGGGCGAGGAGGGCGAGGGCTTCAAGTTCGCCATGATGGGGCTGGACGGCGGCCGTGTGAACATCGCGGCCTGTTCGCTGGGCGGCGCCCGCGCCTGTCTGGAGGCCGCCAAGGCGCACCTGCTCGAGCGCAAGCAGTTCGGCAAGCCGCTCGCCAGTTTCCAGGCGCTGCAGTTCAAGCTGGCCGACATGGCCACCGAGCTGGAAGCCGCGCGCCTGATGACCTGGCGCGGGGCGATGGCGATCGACGGCGACGCCGCCGACAAGACGCAGCGCTGCGCCATGGCCAAGCGCTTCGCCACCGACATCGGTTTCCAGGTCTGCAACGAAGCGCTGCAGCTGCACGGCGGCTACGGCTACATCCGCGAATACCCCATCGAGCGCTATTTTCGCGATGTGCGGGTGCACCAGATCCTGGAAGGCACCAACGAGATCATGCGCGTGATCATCGCCCGCAAGCTCTTGTCCGAGTGAACGCGCCCGCTCTCTTTGCATCCTTCGATGAGTGAGATCCCCAGTCAGTGAGGTCCTATGAGTGAGGAACAGGAAATCCTGTTTGAAGTGAAACACGGCACCGGCTTCATCACCCTGAACCGGCCGAAGGCGCTGAATGCCCTGACCTTGCATATGATCCGGGAGCTGATCCCGCAGCTCGGCGCCTGGCAGGAAGACGCCAGCGTCAAGGCGGTGGTGATCCGCGGCGCCGGCGACCGCGCGTTTTGCGCCGGCGGCGATGTGCGCGCCGTTTGGGAGGCGGGCCAGAAAGGCGACCGCCTCACCGAGGATTTCTTCCGCGACGAATACCGCGTCAACCGCCTGATCCATACCTTCGCCAAGCCCTATGTGGCCCTGATCGACGGCATCACCATGGGCGGCGGCGTCGGGCTGTCGGTGCACGGCAGTCACCGCGTCGCCGGCGACAAGACGATGGTGGCGATGCCCGAAGTCGGCATCGGCCTGTTCCCCGACGTCGGCGGAACCTACTTCCTGCCGCGCCTGCCGGGGCGTCTCGGCCTGTTCCTCGCGCTGACCGGGTGGCGGCTCAACGCGGCCGACGCCGTCTACTGCGGCCTCGCGACGGACTACGTTCCGAGCGCGCGCAACGAGGAACTGGCGGCGGCCTTCGAGCAGCTCGACTGGTCGACGGCGGCGCCCGATACCCTGGTCGACGGCCTGATCGAACGTTTCAAGGCCGACCCCGGCACTTCGGAACTGGCCCCGCGCCAAGAACTGATCGACCATTGCTTTTCGGCGCGCTCGGTGGAATCGATCCTCGCGGCCCTGGACGAAGCCGGCGACGACTGGGCGGCCAAGATCGCCAAGATCATCCGCAAGCAGTCCCCCACCAGCCTGAAGGTCACCTTCGCCCAGCTGGAGAAGGGGGCGGCGCTGGATTTCGACGCGGCAATGATCCAGGAATACCGCATGAGCCAGGCTTTCATGGCCGGCAAGGATTTCTACGAGGGCATCCGCGCGGTGCTGGTGGACAAGGATCACCAGCCGAAGTGGACGCCCGGCGACCTTACCAAGGTGACGCCGGAAATGGTCGAGACCCATTTCCGGGCGCTGGGGGAACGCGATCTGACTTTCGCTTGAAGGCGCGCTGACGCAGGATTGAGGCTTCACGGGCCAGGCCCAGGATACAAGAACGAATCATTTTTAAGACGGGGAGGACGCAATGGCGCGCATCGGATTTCTGGGCTTGGGTAACATGGGCTTGCCGATGGCCAAGAATCTGGCAAAGGGCGGATACGAGGTGGTCGGCTTCGATCTCTCGGAGGCGGCCCGCAAGGCCGCGGCGGAGGCCGGCATCGCGGCCGCCGAGAAGGCCGCGGACGTGGCCGCCGGGGCCGAGGTGGTGGTCACCATGCTGCCGGCCGGCCAGCACGTGCGCGCGGTCTATCTGGGTGAGGAAGGCCTTCTGGCCCAGGCGGCGAAGGGCACGCTGTTCATCGACTGCTCGACCATCGACGTGGCCACCTCGCGCGACGTCCATGAGGCGGCGGCTGAGGCCGGGCACCTCATGCTCGACGCGCCGGTCTCCGGCGGCGTGGCCGGGGCCGAGTCCGGCATGCTGACCTTCATGGTCGGCGGCGCCGAGGCGGCCTTCGCCAAGGGCAAGCCGCTGTTCGAGATCATGGGGCGCAACATCGTTCACGCCGGCGGGGCCGGCAACGGGCAAGCCGCCAAGATCTGCAACAACATGATCCTCGGCATTTCCATGATTGCCGTCTCCGAGGCCTTCAGCCTGGGCGAGAAGCTCGGCCTCGACCCCAAGACCCTGTTTAAGATCAGCTCCAACGCCTCCGGGTCCTGCTGGGCGATGATCAACCACAACCCGGTGCCGGGCATCGTCGAGACCTCGGCGGCCAACCGCGACTACCAGCCGGGCTTCGCGGCGGCCATGATGCACAAGGACCTGAAGCTGTCCCAGGCCGCGGCGGACCATGTGGGGGCGGCGACCCCGCTGGGGGCCGAGGCGGCGGCGCTTTACACGCTGTTCGTCAACGCCGGCAACGGCGGGCTCGACTACTCGGCCATCATCAAGCTGATCGAAGGGGCCAAGGGCTAGCTCCCCGGGGGGACGACCCCGGCGGTGTGGCCACCGCCGGGTTGCGTCAAGGCCGCCAAAGCGTCGCCAAACGCGAAGTCCGCCTGTGACATTCGCCGGAGCGGCGATAAAACATCAATTATTTCAATGGGATAATTCGCCTACCTGTTAAGTAAAGTTTAACGGGCTTCCCCGTAGTCTTTTCAACAAAGCCACCGGTTTTTGTGAACTGTGACTATGCGAGGGTACCGTGAAGGCCAAGTATCTCGAGCTCATCGGGCTGATCGAGCGGCTGCACCGCCAGTGCCTTGAAGTTATCAAGGCTGATCTCGATCGCCAGGGCATCCGCGACCTGAACAACGTTCAGGCGCTCATTCTGTTCAACATCGGCGAGGAAGAGCTCTCCATCGGCGAGCTGACCCAGCGCGGCTACTACCTGGGCTCCAACGTCTCCTACAACGTGAAGAAGATGGTCGAGAACGGCTATTTGATCCAGGAGCGTTCGCCGCACGACCGCCGGTCTTTCCATGTGCGCGCCGCCGACAAGGGCGTCCAGGTCTACCGCAGCATCTCCGCGCTGTTCGACCAGCATTCCACGCAGCTTGACGACATCCAGATCTCCGACGAGGCGCTGGATCAGGCGAACCACGCGCTGCGCCGCGTGCAGCAGTTCTGGTCCACCCCGGCCAGCATGGCCCGGAACCTGAGCCCCGCTGCGTAACTGAATTTCTCCCGCGCGCCCACCGGGTCTTTCGGGCGCGTTTTCCGCACGCATCCTCGCACCTTAAGCGATTGCCCCGGCCTCACGGTCGGGGCTTTCCGCTTTTGGAGCTTGGTTTCGCACCCCTCGAGACGGGCCCTGCAGGCCCTCCTCAGGGTGAGGCGAGAAAGACCGACCTCATGCTGAGGCGCCCCACGGGGGGCGTCTCGAAGCAAGAGGTCCGGCACAACGCTTAGAAGAAGGCCTGGATGCCGGTCTGGGCGCGGCCCAGGATGAGGGCGTGGACGTCGTGGGTGCCCTCGTAGGTGTTCACCGCCTCCAGGTTCATGACATGGCGGATCACGTGGTACTCGTCGGACACGCCGTTGCCGCCGTGCATGTCACGGGCGGTGCGGGCGATATCCAGCG
>JBLWUP010000008.1:0-163164 GCA_048268885.1 Kiloniellaceae bacterium
CGTGTTGTGAAGCGTAAGACGGCTGCTCGCAAGAGCCCGGCTCGCAAGACCACCGCGCGGAAGGCGACGACCCGTCGTACGGCTGCCAAGAAGCGTGTTGTGAAGCGTAAGACGGCTGCTCGCAAGAGCCCGGCTCGCAAGACCACCGCGCGGAAGGCGACGACCCGTCGCACGGCTGCCAAGAAGCGCGTTGTGAAGCGTAAGACGGCTGCGCGTAAGACGACCGCCCGCAAGACGGCTGCTCGTAAGAGCCCGGCTCGCAAGACGGCCGCCAAGAAGCGCGTTGTTCGCAAGTCGGCTGCGCGTAAGACGACCGCCCGCAAGACGGCTGCTCGCAAGAGCCCGGCTCGCAAGACGGCGGCCAAGAAGCGCGTTGTTCGCAAGTCGGCTGCGCGTAAGACGACCGCCCGCAAGACGGCTGCTCGTAAGAGCCCGGCTCGCAAGACGGCCGCCAAGAAGCGCGTTGTTCGTAAGTCGGCTGCGCGTAAGACGACCGCCCGCAAGACGGCTGCTCGCAAGAGCCCGGCTCGCAAGACGGCCGCCAAGAAGCGTGTTGTTCGTAAGTCCACGGCTCGCAAGAGCCCGGCCCGCAAGACCACGGCCCGCAAGACGACTGCTCGCAAGAGCGTCGCTCGCAAGACGGCTGCCCGTCGGTCGACCGCCCGCAAGGCGCCTTCCCGTAAGGCCGTTGCGACGCGTCGTCTGATTGCTTCCCGCCTTGCATCTTCGCGTCCGTCGACGGCGAGCCGGCTTGCTGCGGTGTCCCGTGTGACCCGCCACGGCGGTTCCTACCGGAACGGCTTGGCACATCGCTAAGAACTGACGACGCGATTTCGGCTTTACTAGTGCAAAGCAGTGAGAGGCGGGTACCCAGCGGTATCCGCCTCTTCCTATTCCGGGGTTCTGTTCCAGCGATGGATCGCAACTTTGGGGCGGGACCTGAGGCTCCGACTTCCCGGTTGCGTTTTTGCCGGTCTCTCTACCCCCTTTGGGAGCTCTTTTGAGACCTTGTTGTCACGGTGGCGCGCAGGCTGTAATAACCGGCAACAAATGTTGATTTGATGAGAAAAATTGCGCTGTGGCACAGTTGCCGCGGTTCCGGCCCAACGGCTCCAGGCTGGGCGGTTGCGGGCCGAGCGGTTCCGGGCGGCGGCTCGATTTCAGTTTTATTTCACAGGGTGATCCCTTAGGCCCTCTCTTGACCGAGATCTTCTGACCAGACCATGTCCGATCGTAAGCTTGCCGTCGTTGTCCTGGCCGCCGGAAAAGGCACCCGGATGAAGTCCAATTTGCCGAAGGTGCTGCACCCGGTCGCCGGCAGGCCGATGCTGGGCCATGTGCTGGCCTCCGTTTCGGCGCTCTCGCCGGCGGAGACCGTCGTGGTCGTGGCGCCGGGTATGGACGCCGTGGCCGCCGCGGCGGCGCCCAGCCCCTGCGCCGTCCAGACGCAGCCCCTCGGTACCGGCCATGCCGTGGCCGCCGCCCGCGAGGCCCTGGCGCCCCTGATCGAGAGCGGCCCGGTGGATCTGCTGGTGGTCTTCGGCGACTGCCCCCTGATGACCAGCGATACCCTGCAGCGCATGCTGGACGCCCGCCGGCAAGCTGACTCCCGAGGGGCGGAAGTGCCGGATTTTGTCGGCCTCGCGTTCCGGCCGGAAGACCCGGCGGCCTACGGCCGGGTGATCCTCGATGACGCCAAGGGGGGGGATGCCGCCCGCATCGAGAAGATCGTCGAGTTTGCCGACGCCGATACCGCCCAGCGCCAGATCGACCTCTGCAATGCCGGCCTCGTCCTCGGCGACGCCGCACGGCTCTTCGCGCTGATCGACCGCCTGAGCAGCCACAACGCGCAGGGCGAATACTATCTGACCGACGTCTTCGGCCTGGCCCACGCCGACGGCCGGCCGGCCGGTGTCGTCGAGTGTCCGGCCGACGAAACGCTGGGCGTGAATTCACGCGCCGATCTGGCGCTTGTGGAGAAGGTCATGCAGCAGCGCCTGCGCCAGCGCGTCATGGCCGAAGGGGCGACCCTCGTCGATCCGGAGACGGTGTGGCTCAGCGCCGACACGCAGCTCGGCCGCGATGTGACCGTGCAGCCCTCGGTCTTCTTTGGCCCGGGCGTCAGCGTCGGCGACCGCGTCGAGATCCGCAGCTTCTGTCACCTGGAGGGCGCCGAGGTCGGCGACGACGTGGTGCTGGGGCCTTTTGCCCGGCTGCGTCCGGGCGCCAGGCTGGGTCATGCGTCACATGTCGGCAACTTCGTCGAGATCAAGAACGCCGAGCTGGGTGAGGGCGCCAAGGCCAATCACCTGACCTATCTCGGCGATGCCACCGTCGGGGCCGGGGCCAATGTCGGCGCCGGCACCATCACCTGCAACTACGACGGCTTTTTTAAGCACCGCACGACCATCGGTGCCAAGGCCTTCATCGGCTCCAACACGGCGCTGGTCGCGCCGGTGACGGTGGGCGACGGCGCCCTGATCGCCGCCGGCAGCACCATCAGCGAGGACGTGCCCGCCGATGCCCTGGCGGTGGAGCGCAGCGAGCAGCGTCACCGCGAAGGGGCGGCGGCGCGCTTTCGCGAAAAGCGTCAGGCCGAGAAGCAGGCCGCGGCTAGGAGCGCCGGAACTTCTTCCGCGCGTAAGACGTCTTAGCGGCGACACTCGTCAAGAAAGGACCACAGCCCCATGTGCGGCATCATCGGCATCATCGGCGAAGCACCCGTCGCGCCCTTGCTTCTGGACGGACTGAAGCGCTTGGAGTATCGCGGCTACGATTCCGCCGGCATCGCGACCTTGATGAACGGTTCCATCGAACGCCGCCGCGCGCAAGGCAAGCTCGCCAATCTCGCCGGCGTCGTCGACAAGACCCCCGTCGACGGCACCATTGGCATCGGGCACACGCGCTGGGCCACCCACGGGCGTCCGACCGAAGCCAATGCGCATCCCCACGCCAACGACCGCGTGGCGCTGGTGCACAACGGCATCATCGAGAACTTCAAGGAGCTGCGCGGCGAGCTGGAGGCCGCCGGCCACCGCTTCGAGACCGAGACCGACACCGAGACGGTGGTGCACCTCATCACGTCCTACCTGGAACAGCAGATGACGCCGCAGCAAGCGGTGGCCGCCACCTTGAAGCGGCTGGAAGGCGCCTTCGCCCTGGCCATCATCTTCGCCGGGCGGCACGACCTCATGGTCGGGGCGCGCCGCGGCTCGCCGCTGGCCGTCGGCTACGGCGACGGCGAGATGTTTCTCGGCTCCGACGCCCTGGCCCTGGCCCCCTTGACCGACCGCATCTGCTATCTGGAAGAGGGCGACTGGGTCGAGCTCACCAAGACCGGCGCGCAGGTCTATGACGCCGACGACAAGGCGGTATCGCGGGAAGTGAAGCAGACGGCGCTCTCCGGCGCCCTGATCGGCAAGGGCGAATACCGCCACTTCATGCAGAAGGAGATCTTCGAGCAGCCGGCGGTCATCGGCGATACCCTGCAGACCTTTCTCAATCCCCTGAACCGCAATGTCGAGCTGCCCGATCTGGGCATCGATCTTTCCGACATCTCGCGCATCACGATTTCCGCCTGCGGCACCGCCTTCTATGCCGGCCTGGTCGCCAAGTACTGGTTCGAGCAGATCGCCCGCCAGCCGGTCGAGGTCGATATCGCCTCCGAGTTCCGCTACCGCGAAGCGCCGATGCCCGACAAGGGCCTCAGCCTCTTCATCTCGCAGTCCGGCGAGACCATCGACACCCTCGAGGCGCTGCGTTACGCCAAGCGCTGCGGGCAGAAGATCCTGTCGCTGGTGAACGTGGCCGAAAGCGCCATCGCCCGCGAGTCCGACGCCATCCTGCAGACCCTGGCGGGGCCGGAGATCGGCGTGGCCTCGACCAAGGCTTTCACCACGCAGCTGACGGTCCTGGCCTGCCTGGCGCTGGCCACGGCGCGGGCGCGCGGCGCCATCGACGGCCCGCGCGAAGCCGTGCTGTCGCAGGCGCTGATGGAGCTGCCCGCGCAGGTTTCCGAGGTGATGAACCATGACGCCGCCATCCGCGCCATCGCGGTCGACGTCATGGAGGCGCGCGACGTGCTCTATCTCGGCCGCGGCCTGCTCTATCCCATCGCCCTGGAAGGCGCGTTGAAGCTGAAGGAAATCAGCTATATTCATGCCGAAGGCTATGCCGCCGGCGAGATGAAGCACGGGCCCATCGCCCTCATCGACGAAGACGTCCCCATCGTGGTCTGTGCGCCGTCCGGGCCGCTGTTCGAGAAGACGGCGGCCAACGTGCAGGAAGTGACGGCCCGTGGCGGCAAGGTGATCCTGCTGTCCGATGCGGCGGGGATCGCGCGGGCCGGCGACCAGGCGGCCCATGTGGTCGAGCTGCCCACCGTCGACCCCTTCGTGGCGCCGATCCTCTACAGCTTGCCGGTGCAGCTGCTGGCCTATCACACGGCGGTGCTGAAGGGCACGGATGTGGACCAGCCGCGCAACCTGGCCAAGGCCGTCACCGTCGAATAGGCGCCGGATAGGGGACAACGAGAGGGGCTGCCGCGCGCCTTTGCGCCGCGGCCCCTCCCGCCCCAGCGATGGTACCGGTGAGGGTTCCCCCGGTTCCGCTTAGAAGAGACCTCTCGGGCCGCGCCGGAAAAGCACCGGTCCCCCCGCCTGTCCGTTCGAGGCATTAACCAAATCGCTTGGAAAAGTTAATGCGTTTCACCTGGTCGAGACTAGGCAGTTTTTCGCCTGGTAATTCTTAAGGGTGACTCTACCTAGGCCATTTTCCTGATGAAAATCAATTGGATACTATATTTTCGCAGGAACTTGCGGACAATTTGATGTATCTCCCTCTGGTAGTGCTGGGTAAGGATTTGTTCATCTTCGTTTATTAAAACTACAAGACATTTTTCGAGCCTTGTCCTGGCAGGTACGCCGGGCGGGTGAGGCGGTCTCGCGCGCATTCGGAACACCTTCGTTTGGCGCGGCCACTTCGGATCCAGGAGTAGGAACCATGGCTCTTTCGACCAATTTTTCGAAGGCTATCGGCCGTCGCCAGCTCATGATTCTGGCGAGCCTGATTTTTGTCGCAGTGGCCGCGGCGGCTCTGCTGCGGCCCGGCACGGCAATCTCGGATGCCGAGTGGTCGGTGCTGGCGGCAAACGGTGACGTCGAATGGCGTGGCCCGGAAGCCAAGATCGGCGGCTGGCAGGATCTGGAAGCCAACGGACGGGTGCCGGATGGCTCCGAGGTCCGTACCGGCGCCAACGGCGCGGCCGTCGTGGTCAAGGGCCTGGACCGCATAGAACTGCGGGCCAACACCTCTCTGGTCGTGGCCGCGCGCAAGTCGACCTTCGGCAAGATGGAGATCGACCAGACCTCGGGCAGTGCGACCTATACCGTCGAGAAGCGTCCCGCGGGCACCTTCTCGGTGCACACGCCTTACGTGGTGGCCGTCGTGAAGGGCACCAAGTTCGACGTCGATATCGAGCAGGAAGAGACCAGTGTCTCCGTGGAAGAGGGGCGCGTCGGCGTTTCCGATCGGCGCAGCGGCGACTCCAGTGACGTGACTCCGGGCCAGACCGCGCGCTCGTCGCGCAACACCCCGGGCGTCGACGTCGGGGCCACCCCGTCGAAGTCGAAAGCCTCCAACGCGTCTCCGAATGCCGCGCCGAACGCGACTGGGAATCCGAATCCCAACCCCAATGCGAACGCCAACGCGTCGACGCGCGGCAACTCCGCGAATGCACCGGGCCAGACCAAGGAAGCCGGCAACAACAGCGCCGGCAGCGGCGGCGGCAACGGCGGTGGCAACGGTGGCGGCAACGGCGGCGATAACGACGGCGGCAACGGCGGCGATAACGGCGGCGGTAACGACAAGGGTAACAGCGGCGGTAACGGCAAGGGCAACAGCAAGGACAAGTAGCCGGAGGGGCAGATGAAGGCTTTTCTCTCCCTACGCTGCGTCACCTGCGCCCTTGCCTGCCTGGTGACGCTGGCGGCCTACTTCAGCGGCGCGCTCGAGCCTCTCGAGCGGCCGCTGATCGATTTGCGCCTGCGGGTCGTCGAGCGTCCGGCCGATCCGCAGCCGGTGGTGATCGAGATCGATCCCCGCTCGATCAGCGGGATCGGGCAGTGGCCTTGGCCGCGTTCCCTGCATGCGCTGCTTCTCGACCGCCTCACGGCGGCGGGCGCGGGCGACGTTCTCCTGGATATCGATTTCAGTTCGCGCAGCGTGGAGAGCGAAGACGCGGCTCTTGAGGGGGCGCTCGCGCGCCGCCAGGGCGCCACTGTTCTGGCCGCTTTCCGCCAGTGGAGCGAGGCGGACCAGGCCTATATCGACATCGGTCCGCTGCCGCGACTTGCCGCGCAAGCGCGCATCGCCTCGGCAAACCTCGTCCCCGCGCGGGACGGGCTGGTCCGCGAAGTGTCGGCGTCGCTGCCCTGGCGCGGCGCGGAGTTGCCCGGGCTCGCCACCGCCATGTACGGCGCCGCCGCGCCGGGCCCGGAGCCCTTCTTGATCGACTACGGCATCGCGACTTCCACGCTCACCCGCCTATCCTATATCGACGTCGCGCGGGGTGACGTCGACCCCGAGCTGCTGCGAGGGCGCACGATTTTCGTTGGCGCCACGGCGATCGAGTTGGGCGACATGCTTGCCGTGCCCAAGCATCGTGTGCTGCCTGGCGTGATCGTGCAGATGCTGGCCTATCAGTCGCTGCTGCTGGACCGCACGCTGCAGCGCCCGGGCCCGTGGATCGTCGCCCTGGGGACGGTAGCCTTTGTGGTGCTGCTCTCCGTCGTCACCAGGAACCGCAGCTACAACACCAACCTGCCGATCATCTTCGGCGCCAACGTGGCGCTCTGGGCGGGGGCCGTCGGGCTGCAGGCGGCGGCGCCGGTGGTCCTCGATGTCGTGCCCTTCACCGTCGCATCATTCGGCGCCGGCGGGGCCGCTTTCCTCCTGCGCTTCCGCAAGGTCGCCGCAAGCCTGGTCGCCGAGACCCTGGCGCGCCACCGTTTCGAGAAGTTCATGGGCGCCGTGGCGGAGAACGCCTTCGATGCCCTGGTCACCGCCGACGCCGAGGGCCGGATCCGCTCCATCAACCGTGCGGCCGGCCAGATGTTCGGCATTGACCCCGATGAGGCCAAGGGGGTTACGCTGTCCCATTTTGTGGCGCGCCCCAATGCCTTGGCCCGTGAGAACCTTGAAAGCGCCCTGCGGCAGATCATGGAGAGCGGGCGTTCACGCCGCCTGGTGTGCCGGCGCAGCAACGGCGCGCTGTTTTACGCGGACCTCGCCGTGACCGAATTGACGGAGAGTGAGCGCGTTCTGTTCATCCTTGTCGTGCGCGATATCGACCGCCGGGTGAAGGCGGAACGGCACCTGCTGGCGCGCGAACGCGAGCTGCGCCGGGCCAAGACCGCGGCCGAAGTGGCGAACCAGAGCAAGACCGAGTTCCTGGCCAATATGAGCCATGAGCTGAAGACGCCGCTCAACGCCATCATAGGCTTTGCGGAAATCATGGAGCAGCAGATGCTCGGGCCGCTCGGCAAGGAACAGTACGTGACCTATGCCACGGATATCCGCGAGAGCGGTCAGCGGCTGTACCATACCGTCGCCGATGTGCTCGAATTCTCGCGCGTCGAGATCGACGACGTGGTGCTGCAGGAGGAGGACATCGACCTGGCCGATCTGTGCCGGCGCATCGCCGCGCGCATGGCGCCGCGGGTTGCCGAGAAGGAGCAGCACCTCGAGGTCGACCTGCCGTCCGCGGCAGTTCCCTTCCACGGCGACGAAAGGCTGCTGGCCCTGGCCCTCAATCACGTTATTTCGAATGCGGTCAAGTTCACGCCGCACAGCGGCAGCATCCGGCTCGCTCTGGAGGGCCGGGATGGCGGCGCCGCCGCCATCGTTATCGAGGACGACGGCATCGGTATCGAGCCGGACAGGATCGAGTCCTGTTTCGATGCCTTTGCTCAGGCGGATCGCGGCCTGGACCGCAGCCATGAAGGCTCCGGCCTGGGTCTGACCCTGGCCAAGCGCTTTGTCGAGTTGCACCAGGGCACGATCTCGCTGCGCTCGGCGCCGGGGCAGGGCACCAGAGCCACCATCGCGCTGCCGGCGGCACGCTGTCACGACGGAAGCCTGCGGCACTCCGCATAGCGCGGTGCACCCCGAAAGGCCGGTAGGAACGCAGCGTCAGTTGCGCGGCAGAGCGCCCAGGCGGCAGTCGCCGGTGGTGTAGCTCTGTTGCACCACACAGCCGCGGCTGGCGCTGACCACCAGGTAACCGCTGCAGCTGTTCAAGCGGATCCAGGCATCGTAGACGAAGTTGGTCGGCGACTTGGCGCCTCTGGACCGCTTCATCACCTTCATGGATTTCACGTCGTCCTGGGGAATTTGCAGTTGTTGCAGGGCCTGGTCGAACTGCGTTTCGCAGGCTGCGGCGGCGGCGGGGGTCAACGGCGCACTCAGGGGAAGAAGAATGCCGGCCGCGAGCGCCGCCGTGCGGAGACTTGAAAGCCTGGCCATCGGTCGGATGCTCCTGCTGTTCACTTTTCCCTTAGCAGATAGGACGCGCCGACGCCCTGCCCAAGCCGCCGGGGGCCAGGGATGCAAGAATGGCATAGGTGAGTCGGAGAGGTCGGCGTGGCCGGGGGGAACGCCCGCCGGGCGGGCCGCTCAATAGGCGGTCACGTCCTCCAGGTGGCAAGCCCCGCGGGTGTAGCTCTGGCGCACGAAGCAGCTGCGCGTCATGTCGATCACCAGATAGCCGCCGCGGCAGGCCTTGAGGCGGAGCCAGGCGCGCACGCCCAGAACGTCGGGCCCTGCCTCGGCCGGATTGTGTTTCTCGACGTAGCGGAGGCTGGAAATGTCCGCCTCGGTGAGGCCGAGGCGGCGCTGCTCCGCCTCCGACTGCGGGCGGCAGTCCAGCGCCTGGGCAGGGCCGGCCAGCAGGGCGAGCAGGGGGCAAAGAACGAGAAAAAGGCTGCGCATCGGCAGTCCTCCGGAATCTAGGCGGCGCCGGGAAAGTGCAGGTTCGCTAGTAGTTTGACAAGCCCTCCACGCGGCAGTCGCCGCGGGTGTAGGTCTGGCGGATATAGCACTTGGGGGTCATGTTGATGACCAGCCAGCCACTGCAGGAGTGCAGGCGCACCCAGGCGTCGACGCCGAAGATCTCCGGGCCGAAGTCGTCGGCGATGTTGGTGCGCTCGATGATGCGAACGCTCTTCACGTCGCCCGGGGCCAGCGGCAGCTCCGCCAGGTGGTCGTCGACCACGGCGGCGCAGCGGTTGGAGTCCGCCGCTTGCAGCTCGGCCGGCAGAAGGCAGCTCCCCAGCAGGGCGGCGGCCAGGGCGGCAGGGGGAAGCAGGGTCAGGCGCAGGATCATCCAGAGAACTCCAGATTGAGGGCCGGTTCGAGGGTGGGTCGAGGCCTGCGGCCGGTGCCGGAAAGGCAGGCGCAGGCCGCGCCGCCCGGCCGGTTCCTGGTCCCATCGATGGGAACCCGCTGGCCTTTCACCCGTTCGCCTGACAGGTCTATACTCGCCGCCAAGATCTGACAATGCCGGCGAGGACGCCGGCCACAGTGGAGGACCCCCAAGAATGACCGCACAAGCCCAGAAAATCGACGCGGCCACGCCGCAGCTGTCGGACCCCAAGCTGTTCCGCGAGCAATGCTACATCGACGGGGGCTGGGCCGACGCCGACAGCGGCGCGGTGATCGAGGTGACCAACCCCGCCACGGGCGAGGTGCTGGGCACCATTCCCAAGATGGGCGGCGCCGAGACCCGCCGCGCCATCGAGGCGGCGGAGAAGGCCTGGCCGGCCTGGCGCAACCTGCTGGCCAAGGAGCGCGCCAACATCCTGCGCAAGTGGTTCAATCTGATCCTGGAGAACCAGGAGGACCTGGCCCGCCTCATGACCCTGGAGCAGGGCAAGCCCCTGGCCGAGGCCAAGGGCGAGGTGGTCTACGGCGCCAGCTTCATCGAGTGGTTCGCCGAGGAAGCCAAGCGCATCTACGGCGACACCATCCCGCAGCACCAGGCCGACAAGCGCATCGTCGTGGTCAAGCAGGCGGTCGGCGTGGTCGCGGCGATCACGCCGTGGAACTTCCCCAACGCGATGATCACCCGCAAGTGCGCCCCGGCGCTGGCGGCCGGCTGCCCGGTGGTGATCAAGCCGGCGACCCAGACGCCCTATTCGGCCTTCGCCCTGGCCGAGCTGGCCGAGCGCGCCGGCATCCCGGCGGGCATCATCAATGTGATCACCGGCTCCGCCAAGGAGATCGGCGGCGAGATGACCTCCAGCCCCATCGTGCGCAAGCTGTCCTTCACCGGGTCGACCGAGGTCGGCAAGCTGCTGATGCAGCAGTGCGCTTCCACGGTGAAGAAGGTTTCGATGGAACTGGGCGGCAACGCGCCCTTCCTGGTGTTCGACGACGCCGACCTGGACGCCGCCGTCGAGGGCGCCATGATCTCCAA
Organism: Kiloniellaceae bacterium; assembly: GCA_048268885.1. Taxonomy (GTDB): domain Bacteria; phylum Pseudomonadota; class Alphaproteobacteria; order Kiloniellales; family Kiloniellaceae; genus Pelagibius. Next base: position 10,475 of record JBLWUP010000008.1, read on the forward strand.
GTTCCGCAACACCGGGCAGACCTGCGTCTGCGCCAACCGGATCCTGGTGCAGGAGGGCGTCTATGAGGCCTTCGCCGCCAAGCTGTCGGAGGCGGTGAAGCAGCTGAAGGTCGGCCCCGGCCTGGAAGACGGCGTGGGCCAGGGGCCGCTGATCGATGTCGCGGCTCTGGAGAAGGTCGAGGAGCACGTCGCCGACGCGACCTCCAAGGGCGCCAAGATCGCCCTGGGCGGCGCCCGGCACGAGCGCGGCGGCACGTTTTACCAGCCCACCGTTCTTACCGACGTCACGACCGACATGAAGGTGACCCGCGAGGAAACCTTCGGCCCGGTCGCCCCGCTGTTCCGCTTCAAGACAGAAGAGGAAGGCGTGGCCATGGCCAACGATACCGAGTTCGGCCTCGCCTCCTACTTCTATGCCCGCGACATGGGCCGCATCTGGCGCGTCGGCGAGGCCCTGGAGACCGGCATGGTCGGCATCAACACCGGCCTGATCTCCACCGAGGTGGCGCCCTTCGGCGGCGTGAAGGAATCCGGTATCGGCCGCGAGGGCTCCAAGTACGGCATCGACGAGTTCCTCGAGGTCAAATACCTCTGCATGGGCGGGGTGTAACACTACTGTCGTCCCGGGGCTTGTCCCCGGGACCCATCGACGCTGATGCAGGGGTGCTGCCTTTGCATCTTGGCACTGCCTCCGATCGCCGGTGGATCGGCGAGGGCCTTGGGTTCCGGCAACAAGTGCCGGAACGACAGCCTTGGAGGCGCCAGTCAGGGTGAGGCCCCTTCTCAGACCTCATCCTGAGGAGGGCCGTGAGGTCCGTCTCGAAAGATGTGGGGCGAGAATGAAAAGGGGCCGGTCCTGTGCGGGAGCGGCTTCTAGTTCTTTCCTGTCATGCTCGGACTTGTTCCGAGCATCCAGGGCGGTTGGTAGAGCGGTTGCCCCTGGACCCTCGGGACAAGCCCGAGGGTGACGGACAGCGAGAATGAAAAGGGGCCGATCCTCCCGAATCGCACAGGGGGACCGGTCCCTTCTTCTTTCTAAAGGAGGCGGATTCTACTCCGCCGCTTGGCTGGTTTCCTCGGCGCGCTTGTGCTCCCACTCGTAGATGTAGTCGCGGGTCAGCGGCACGGCGTTGATGTCCTTGGTGATCTGGATCTGGAACACCATGAGGCCCTGGTAGCGGAAGCCCATCTCGCAGCCGATCAGGTAGGCCTCCCACATGCGGCAGAAGCGTTCGTCGTAGAGCTCCTTCACCTTGTCGCGGTTGGCCTGGAAGCGCTCGTGCCAGATGCGCAGGGTTTCCGCGTAGTGGATGCGCAGCACCTCCACGTCGGTCACGATCATCATGGCGTCTTCGATCACCGGCAGCACCTCGCCCAGGGTCGGCACGTCGGTGCCTGGGAAGATGTACTTGCGGATGAAGGGATTGACCGGGCCCGGCTCGTTCACGCGGCCGACCGAGTGCAGCACGAAGACGCCGTCGTCCTTCAGCAGGTCTTTCACCTTGTCGAAGAACTCGCGGTAGTTCTTCTTGCCGACATGCTCGAACATGCCGACCGAGACGATGCGGTCGTAGGTGTTGCTGTCCTCGCGGTAGTCGCGCAGGTGGAACTGCACGCGCTCTTCCAGGCCCGCCTTCTTGGCGCGCTCCTGGCTGACCTTGTGCTGCTCGGTCGAGAGGGTGACGCCGGTCACCTCGCAGTCGCCGGCCTGGGCCAGGTAGAGCCCGAGGCCGCCCCAGCCGGAGCCGATGTCCAGCAGCTTCATGCCCGGCTTGTCGAACAGCAGCTTGGCCGCCAGGTGCAGCTTCTTGTCGGCCTGGGCCTGTTCCAGGCTTTCCTTGCCGCTGCGGAAGTAGGCGCAGGAGTACTGGCGGTCGGCATCCAGGAAAAGGTCGTAGAGCTGGCCCGAGAGGTCGTAGTGGTGGGCGACGTTCTTCTGCGCCTTGCCGATGGGGTTGTACTGCTTCAGGCGGCGGACGTGGCCGCCCAGCGCGAAGCCGAACTTCACCAGCCTGTTGTTTTCGAGATGGTGGTAGTTGCGCGCCAGGATCTCGATGAAGTCGCGCAGAGTGCCTTCCGTGAGGTCGACCTCTCCGTCCATGTAGCCTTCGCCGAGATAGAGCGGCGGGTTGAGGACCAGTTTGTATTCAAGAAGGCGGTTGTGCAGGCGCATGGTGCAGCGAGGCCCCGATCCATCGCCGCAGTCATAAGACTTACCGCCGGCGTCGATGATGCGCAGATTACCGGTCTGGACGACCTTCTGCAGAAGCTTCTGGAACAACATGGTTCAACTCCGGATATCCGTCCCCTTATTGCCCTTAGGGTGTTGTCTTGTTGTTACGCCTTTAATTATTTCATCCCGATCAGTATCTTGGCGCGATCTTTTGAATCGTGCAACTGCTTGGGGCTTTGCCTTATTCTTCCGTCGGTTGGGACCGGGAGCGGGCTGGCAAAGCCCTTGATTTTATATGGTTAACCCCCGGAAGGCGGCGCGGGCCGCAAGGTTGCGATGCAGCGCCGGGCTCCCTAGATTGCCCTCTAGGCAGGGGCGGGGGCCCGTCAGAGCGCATTTCCCATCCTAGCCTAGCCAGGGGGCGAGGGCAGATCGAAGGATAAATTATGGCCGGGTACGACTACGATCTTTTTGTCATCGGCGGCGGGTCCGGCGGGGTCCGGGGGGCGCGCATGGCCTCGGCCACCGGTGCCAAGGTGGCCATCGCGGAATCCTACCGCTACGGCGGCACCTGCGTGATCCGCGGCTGCGTGCCAAAGAAGCTGCTGTCCTACGCCAGCCATTTCCATGAGGATTTCGAGGATGCCGCCGGTTTCGGCTGGAGCGTCCCGGCGCCGAGCTTCGACTGGGCCACGCTGATCGCCAACAAGGATCGCGAGATCGACCGCCTGGAGGGCGTTTACCAGAAGTTGCTGGACGCTGCGGGGGTCGAGGCCCATCACGGCCATGCCCGTCTGCTCGACGCCCATACCGTCGAGGTCGGCGACAAGAGCTACACGGCGGAGACCATCCTCATCGCGACCGGTGGCGCGCCGACGTTTCCGATGGAGCCGGGCTGGGAGCACGGCATCTCCTCCAACGAGGCCTTCCACCTGGAGGAACTGCCCAAGCGGGCGGTGATCTACGGCGGCGGCTTCATCGCGGTGGAGTTCGCGGGCATCTTCAACGGTCTGGGCAGCGAGGTGACCCAGGTCTACCGCGGCCCGCAGATCCTGCGCGGCTTCGACGACGACGTCCGCAACACCCTGGCCGGCGAGATCGTCAAGAAGGGCATCAACCTCATCGTCGAGACCACCATCGACCGCATCGAAAAGCGCGAGCCAAACGACGGTGGGGACCTGCTGGTCCACCTCTCCGACGGCTCGACCCTGGAGACCGACCTGGTCATGGCGGCCACCGGGCGCAGCCCGAACGTGCACAACCTGGGCCTGGAGGCGGTCGGCGTGGCGCTGGCCAAGAACGGCGCCGTCAAGGTCGACGAATTCTCCAAGACTTCGGTCGACAACATCTACGCCGTGGGCGACGTCACCGACCGCATCAACCTGACGCCGGTGGCGATCCAGGAGGCCATGGCCTTCGTCGACACGGTGTTCCGCGACAGCCCGCGCGCCATGGACCACGCCGACGTCCCCTCGGCGGTGTTCAGCCATCCGCCGGTCGGCACGGTGGGCCTCACCGAGCTGCAGGCGCGTGAACAGCACGGCGAACTCGATATCTACCGCTCGACCTTCCGCCCGCTGAAGCACACCCTCTCGGGCCGCGACGAAAAGACCATGATGAAGCTGATCGTCGCCAAGGACAGTCAGCGCGTGGTCGGCGTCCACATGGTCGGCCTCGACGCGCCGGAGATCGTCCAGGGCATGGCCGTGGCCATCAAGGCCGGCGCCACCAAGCAGTGCTTCGACGCCACCGTCGGCATCCACCCCACCGCAGCCGAGGAGTTCGTCACCATGCGCGAGCCCATCCCCGGCGACCAGGTCAAGGCGGCGGAGTAGGGGAGGCGGCGCGGGCCGAACCGGGTGTCTCTTTGAACGGGAAACGGTCTCTCGGCGACTAAGAACTGTTGCCTTCCGGGGACGGCGTCGGCTGAGTCGTTGGTCAGGCGACATCGCCGCAAAGGGGACTTCATGCCGGCACCCAGTCTGCGTTTTCTAAGCTTTGGTTTGGTGTTTTTCGGCGGGGCCGCCGCGCTGGCGGGGCTGGTTGTCTTCGGTATTCCCGAACTGCTGGACCCGCCGACGGACAGGCGTTCCGCCGACATCTTCGCCACGGACGTGGTCCTGACGGCGGCGCTCTCGGCCGTCATCCCCTTCACTTTCCTTTATCTCGCCGGCCTGCGCCTGCGGCGCGGCCCGTTGTTCCTGCGCGCTGTGCTGCTGGCGGCGAGCGTTGTGATTCCCGCGCACCTGATTTCGGGCGTCGTCTGGTATTTGGTCTACGCCGCGCATTTCCTGCTGGACCCCAGCCTGCAGCCGCTGCCGGAGAAGGGCATCCTGCTGTTCGGCTTTCTCTTCGCGCTCGCGGGCACCGGCCTGACGATCAAGTTCACGCTGCCCCTGGGCATCGCGGCGGCGCTGGCCTTCGAATGGCTGGAGGGGCGGCGCGGATCGGCGGGATCGGCCAAGGCGGCGGGATAGCGAGCGCATCATCGAAATGGATGCTCGGGTCAAGCCCGAGCATGACGGGTGGGGCGGTTGCGCCGCCGGTGCCCCATACACCGATTGTCACCCTCGGGCTTGACCCGAGGGTCCATTCATCCGCCGCTCAGGCCGTCCCAGAGATCGACCCACCGCGGGTTGTCGCGCTCGATCAGCGCGATCTTCCAGTCGCGGTTCCAGCGCTTCAGGGCCTTTTCACGCCGGATCGCCTGTTCCGGGCTGTCATGGATTTCGTAGTAGACCAGGGTTTTCACACCGTGCCGTTTGGTGAAGCCGTCAGCCAGCGCCTCGCGGTGCTCGTAGACACGGCGCAGCAGGTCGTTCGTCACTCCGATGTAAAGGGTGCCGTTGGGGGCGCTGGCCAGGATGTAGACGTAGTACTGTACGGCCGGGAGTTGGCGGCACAATGGATGCTCGGGTCAAGCCCGAGCATGACAGTGGGAATGGGATAGGCGCACATCCGTGCCGCAACTCCTCAATCGTCACCCTCGGGCTTGACCCGAGGGTCCATGGCGCCGCATCCCCCTCACCCAGCTTCGCCTATGTTCGGTCTTCGACCTCACTAAGGCTGCGCAGTCCTCTCCCACGATGGGGAGAGGGTTTGTTTTTTGTGCCCTCTCCCCTTCGTGGGAGAGGGAGGGGCCCACGAAGGGGGAGGGTGAGGGGGCTTAGTCCGCCCGGCGCCACGTGGTGCCGCCGGGGCCGTCTTCCAGGGTTATGCCCTGGGCCAGCAGCTCGTCGCGCAGACGGTCGGCCTCGGCGAAGTCCTTGGCCTTGCGCGCCTCGATGCGGGCCGCGATCATCGCTTCGATGGTCTCGGCCGAGAGCCCGCCTTCACCCGCCGCACCATGGAACCAAGCCTCGGTGTCGCCTTCCAGCAGGCCCAGCAACGCGCCGCCGGCCAGCAGGGCGCCGGCCAGGGCTTCGCGCTTGGCTTCGTCCTTGGCCTTGTTCATCTCCGTGGCCACCTCGTGCAGCTCGGCGACGGCCAGCGGCGTGTTGAGGTCGTCGGCCAGGGCGGCGACCAGTGCTGCCGGCGGTTCCGCGTCTTCGTCAACGTCGACGCCGCGCAGCGCGCCGTAGAGGCGGTCGAGCTGGCCTTTGCACTCGGCGATCTTCTCACGGGTGATGTCCAGGGGCGCGCGGTAGTGGCCGGAGAGCAGCGCGAGGCGGATGGCCTCGCCGCGCAGGCCTTCCTCCAGCAGCTGGCGCACGGTGAAGAAGTTGCCGAGCGACTTCGACATCTTCTCGCCGTTCACCACCACGTAGCCGTTGTGCATCCACACCTTGGCCATGACCTTGCTGCCGTGGGCGCAGCGGCTCTGGGCGATCTCGTTCTCGTGGTGCGGGAAGACCAGGTCCAGGCCGCCGCCGTGGATGTCGAAGGTCTCGCCCAGGTGCTCCTCGGCCATGGCCGAGCACTCGATGTGCCAGCCCGGGCGGCCGCGGCCCCAGGGGCTGTCCCAGCCCGGCTGCTCGTCGCTGCTGGGCTTCCACAGCACGAAGTCGGCGGGGTCCTTCTTGTAGGGCGCGACGTCGACGCGGGCGCCGGCGATCAGCGCGTCGCGGTCCAGGCGCGACAGCTCGCCGTAGTCGGCCATCGAGGGCACGGAGAACAGCACATGGCCGTCGGCGGCGTAGGCGTGGCCCTTCTCGATCAGCGTCTCCATCATGGCGATCATCTGGCCGATGTGCTGGGTCGCGCGCGGCTCCACACTGGGCCGCAGCGCGCCCAAGGCATCCATGTCGTCGTGGTAGGCCTGGGTGGTGCGCCGGGTCACGGACTCGATGGACTCGCCGGTCTCCTTGGAGGCCTGCATGATCTTGTCGTCGACGTCGGTGATGTTGCGCGCGTAGGTGACGTGCTCGGCGCCGTAGACGTGGCGCAGCAGGCGGAACAGCACGTCGAAGACCACCACGGGACGCGCGTTGCCGATGTGGGCGAGGTCGTAGACCGTCGGCCCGCAGACGTACATGCGCACGTTCTTGGGATCGAGAGGCTCGAAGCGCTCTTTCCGGCGCGTCAGCGTGTTGTGGAACTGCAGGTCAATGGAGGTCATTGGGGGAAGTCATCCGGATCGTCGTGATGTCGGCGGCCGGGCGGCGCCGGCCGGGCGAAGGGGAGCCGCGGCCTCAGGAGGCCGGGCAGCGGCGACATCGCGGTCGACAGGTCACAATCCGGTGCGTCATGGGCCGGACTTTACGGCGCTCAGGGCCCAGGTCAAGTCTTATGGGCTCAAGTCTCTCGGCAGAAGCCCGTCGGCTTACGCGGCCTTGCCGTCCAGCCGCTTCTCGGCCCGCTCGCGCCCGATCAAGGGCAGAAGGGCCTTCAGTTCCGGGCCGTGGTCGAGCCCGGTCAGCGCCTGGCGCAGCGGCAGGAAGAGCGCCTTGCCCTTGCGGCCCGTGGCCTGCTTCACCGCGCCGGTCCAGACCCCCCAGGTGGCCTCGTCCCAGGGCTCCGGCGGCAGCAGCTCCGCCGCCTGGCGGGCGAAGTCGGCATCCTGGATATGCGGGACGACCGGGCCGCGGCAAATCGCCAGCCAGGCCTCGGCCTCGGCCAGGCGGGTGAGGTTGGGGCGGACCGCCATCCATAACTCGGCATCCAGGCCATCGGGCAGGCGGCCGGCGACCTGCTCGAAAGGCGTGATGTGCAGCAGGCGGGCATTCAGGTGCTCCAGTTCGGCGGGATCGAACTTGGGCGTCGCCCGGCCGAAGCGCGAGAGATCGAAGCTTTCGGCCAGGGCGGCGAGATCCGTGAAGGGCTCCACCGGATCCGGCGTGCCGAGGCGCGCCAGATAGCTGTTGAGCGTCATGGCCTCCAGGCCGCTGTCCCGGAGCGAGGCCACGGACAGGCTGCCGAGGCGCTTGGAGAGGGACTCGCCGCCGGCGCCAGCGATGAGCGAAAGGTGGCCGAAGGTCGGGACCACGGATGCCTCTGGTCCCCCCAGCGCCTGGAAAAGCTGCACCTGCACGGCGGTGTTGGCCACGTGGTCCTCGCCGCGCAGGACGTGGGTCACGGCCAGTTCGATGTCGTCGACCACCGAGGTGAGGGTGTAGAGCGGGCGGCCGTCCTCGCGGATCAGCACCGGGTCGCTGAGATTCTCTCCCTGGAAGGAGACGGGGCCGCGCACCAGGTCGTCCCAGGCGATCTCTCCGGGTTCCAGCTTGAAACGCCAGTGCGGGCGGCGGCCTTCCGCCTCCAACCGGGCCTTCTCCGCGTCGTCGAGATCCAGGGCGGCGCGGTCGTAGATCGGCGGGCGGCCCGCCGAGAGCGCCACCTTGCGCTTCAGCCCCAGCTCTTCGGGGGTCTCGTAGCAGGCGTAGAGCCGTCCGGCGGCCTTCAGGCGTTCCGCGGCGGCGCTGTAGCGCTCCAGCCGTTCGGACTGCACGGCCTTCTCGTCCCAGTCGAGGCCGAGCCAGCGCAGATCCTCCTCGATGGCCCGGGCGAACTCGGGCGTCGAGCGCTCCGTATCGGTGTCGTCGATGCGCAGCAGATAGTGTCCGCCGGCGGCGCGGGCGAACAGCCAGTTGATCAGCGCCTGGCGCGCATTGCCGACATGCAGCAGGCCGGTGGGACTGGGGGCGAAACGGACTTTCAGCGTCAAGCGGGGCCTCGAAGGAGACGACAGCCGGCAAAGCCGCGTTGCGTCGGAAGAAACGAACTCAGACCGCTGCAGCAGCGGTACCGGCCCTAGGTATCACTCTCACGGCAAATCCGCAAAGCCTGGCGCCGGCGTCCCGGCAAAGTCGCCGGCGTGACCCTTCAGGCGTTCCATTGGTTTGATGAGGATACCTGTCACATTTCACCTAGAAAACTAATCAACATAATTAAGAAGTTTTTCAGAAGAGCCTCATAAATTGTATTTGCCTAGAGTAATACACGTGAATCAATCGGCGGTCGAATGCCGCCCGCTGAAAACTTGGGATCCAATTGAATAGCCGTCCCTCGCACCCGATCACGAGCCCGCTGAGGGGCTTGAGCCACGGGGAGAGTCTGCGGCCGCCGCATTTTTCGCCGGGAGAATGAAATGTCTGAGTCCGTGGCACGCGCCAAGAAACTTGCCTATCTGCGCATTGATGATGAGGCGCGAAGCCTGCTGAGTGAGTTCCGACCGTTCGTCGAGAAGCTGATTCCGACGGTTCTGAACGATTTCTACGCACATATCAGCGAAGAAGACGAACTCAGCTCGATGTTCGTCAACGAAGCGCATGTCGCTCATGCCCGCGAGGCGCAGGCCAAGCACTGGATGCGCATGTTCTCCGGCGCGTTCGATGACGAATACTTCGCCTCGGTCAACCGTATCGGCAAGGCGCACTGTCAGCTGGGCCTGCAGCCGGGCTGGTACATCGGTGGTTACGGCCTGGTGAAGCAGGCGCTCATCGATGCGGTGCTTGCCGATACCGTGAATTCGCGGAGCCTCAATGCGAAGGGGCGCGTGAGAAAGGCCAGCAAGCTGATCCAGGCCATCGACAAGGCGATCTCGCTGGACATGGACCTGGCGATCTCCGTCTACCTGGCCGAAAAGGACGCCGACTTCTCGCGCCGGCTCAACGATCTGGCGGATCAGTTCAGTGAGGTGATCGCCGCGATCACGGGCGCCTTGTCGAAGTCCTCCGAGGGCCTCTCCGCCGAAGCCGAAGGGCTGCAGCGCAACTCCGAGGGCACCTCGACCCAGGCGGCCAACGCCAAGAACGGCGCCGAGGAGGCCAACGCCAATGCCCAGGCCGTTGCCGCCGCGGTGGAGGAACTCTCCGCGTCGATCGGCGAAATCGCCTCCCAGGTTTCCGATGCCGCACGCGTGACCGACGATGCGGTCACCAAAGCCTCCAACATGACCGAGAGCGTCGCCGGCCTTAACGAGGCCGCCGAGAAGGTCGGCGGCATCGTGCGTCTCATCGAGGAGATTGCCGAGCAGACCAACCTGCTGGCGCTCAACGCCACCATCGAGGCGGCGCGCGCGGGCGAGGCCGGCAAGGGTTTCGCCGTCGTTGCCGGCGAGGTGAAGTCGCTGGCGCAGCAGACCGCCAATGCCACCGGCGAAATCGCCGGCCATGTGCGGGCGATCCAGGAAGCGACCTCCGGCGTCGGCAGCCAGATCGATGATATCTCGAAGGCGATCGGGCAGATGGGCCAGACCTCCAACGCCATCGCCTCGGCGATCGAGGAGCAGACCTCCGTGACGCACGAAATTTCGCGCAGCGTCACCGAAACTTCGACCGGTGTCGGCGCCGTGCTGGAAGCCATGCAATCGGTGTCGACGGCCGCGGCCGAGACTCAGCAGAGCGCGGGCTCGGTGACCACCGCTTCCGGCGACGTGCGAGAGAAGGCGGGCGAACTGGACAGCCAGTCCAAGGTCTTCATCGACCGGATCCGCCACGCCGACCGCCGCAAGGAGACGCGCGACGAAATCGATAGCCGTTGCTCGGTGACGATCAACGGCACCACTGTCGAGGCCCGCATGATCGATCTCTCGCCGTCCGGCGCCGCCATCCGCGCGGACGGCACCAAGGTCGAGCAGGGCGCCAAGGCGGTGCTGCAGATCGATGGCTTCAACGAGCGCCTTGAAGGCGATGTGGTCGGCACCACCGTGAACCGCATCTCCCTGAAATTCCGGCCACGGATCGCGGCCTCCGTGGTCGAGAAAATGCGCAACGAGAAAAGCGGCGGCAAGCCCGGCAAGGCGGCCTAAGGACTCCGCGGAACTGGCACCCCGCCTGCTTTTGACGATTTCCCATGAAGCCCGGCGGCCTGTAACAGGGCCGCCGGGCTTCCTTCTGTAAAAGCGCCCCTTCTCTCCATCAAGCCAACGCCGATCCTCTGGATTCAGCAATCGTACAACTTCTGCTGGCGTGTCGTCCGGCGGTTCGCCCTGACCGTCGGATATCCACAAAAAATTTGTAGTCTTTCGGATGCCAGTTAATTCTTTGGTCAGAATTTCACGGCCAGACTGATTGAACACAATTGTATTGTTAATCGTTGTTCGCGGCGCCTGTGCGCCCTAACGATTTCCTGACAATGAAGGACTGGCGTAGCGACCGGGACACGTCTGACGTCTCCTTGTTTCGGCGAGTTTTTCTCGTGCGCCTAGAAAGATAGGGATTTTTGCATGTTGGTATCGTTCCGTCGCCACAGTGCGGCAGCGCCTTCATCCAGCCGCAGCGGCCTGTTGCAGATGATGGAGGCTCTGCCGACGGCGGTGATGACCTGCGACCTGGGGGACTTTCGCATTACTTACGCCAACCGGGCCTCCCATGAACTGTTGCGGGCGCTGCAGTCGGTCCTGCCCTTTCCCGCGGAGGAGATCGTCGGCAAGTCGGTGGACATGTTCCACAAGGACCCGCAGCGGATCCGCGACATCCTGGCCGACCCCGGGCAGCTGCCGTGGAAGTCCCGCTTCGCCTTCGGCGCGGAGTACATGTCGGTCGAGGTGACCGCGATCATGGACGAGCGCGGCCGCTATGTCGGGCCGCTGCTGTCCTGGAACGTGGTGACCGACGTCGTCCACAAGGAGCAGGAGACCGAGCGCCTGCTGAGCATGCTGGATCAGACCCCGGTCAACGTCATGATGGCCGACAAGGACAGCCTGGAGCTCATCTACCTCAACAAGACCAGCAGGGATACGCTGCGTCCCCTGGAACACCTTCTGCCGGTGCGCGTGGACGATCTCAAGGGCACCTGCATCGACGTGTTCCACAAGAACCCGCGCATGCAGCGCGAACTGCTGGCCGATCCGTCGCGGCTGCCGCACAACGCCAAGATCACGCTGGGTGACGAGATCCTCGACCTGCGCATGTCCGCTGTGATGGACAAGGCCGGCACCTATATCGGGCCGATGGTCACCTGGTCGGTGGCGACGCAGCGTGAGCGCCTGGCCGACGATTTCGAGTCCGGCGTCGGGCAGGTCGTCGAGGCGGTCTCTGTCTCGGCCGCGCAGGTGAAGGGCAACGCCGACAAGTTGACCAGTACCGCCGCGGAGACCCGCGCCCAGGCAAACTCCGTCGCCGCGGCCTCGGAGCAGTTGACCGCTTCCGTGCAGGAGATCGCGCGCCAGACGACCCAGTGCTCCCAGGTGGCCGGGCGCGCCGTGGACGAGGCCGAGCGCTCGAGCAGGCTGGTGACCGGCCTCTCCGAGGCGGCCGAGAAGATCGGCGAGGTCGTGAAGCTGATCTCCGATATCGCCGAGCAGACCAACCTGCTGGCCTTGAACGCCACCATCGAGGCGGCGCGGGCCGGCGAGGCGGGCAAGGGCTTTGCCGTGGTGGCCAACGAAGTGAAGTCCCTGGCGACGCAGACCGGCCGGGCGACGCAGGATATCGCCACCCAGGTGTCCGAGATCCAGGGCTCCACCACCGATGCGGTACAGGCCATCGCCGCGATCTCCGGCGTGATCGACGAGATCAGCGAAGTGACGACGGCGATCTCCGCCGCCGTCGAAGAGCAGGAAGCCGCGACGCAGGAGGTCACCGGCAACATCGTCGGCGTCTCTCAGGCATCGGGGGAAACGGGCTCTTCGGCCGACGACCTGCTGGCCGCGGCGACGGACCTCGGCGGCCAGGCCGACGACCTGAAGCTTCGGGTGGCTCAGTTCCTGGAAGAAGTGCGCGCCAGCTGAGGCGGGTGACCGCCCGCTTTACGCGGGGCCGCGACCGCCCGCTTTACGCGGGCCCGCGAAACGCGTTGGTGATCGGGTAGCGGCGGTCCTTGCCGAAGGCGCGGCGGGTGATCTTCACGCCCGGGCAGGCCTGGCGGCGCTTGTACTCGGCCAACTCCAGCATGTGCCAGACGCGGTTCACCAGCTGGCGGTCATGGCCGCGCGCGGCGATGACGTCGACGCTTTCCTCGCCTTCGATCAGGCCGCGCAGGATGTCGTCCAGCACCGGGTAGGGCGGCAGGCTGTCCTCGTCCTTCTGGTCGGGCTTCAACTCGGCCGAGGGCGGCTTGGTGATGATGCGTTCGGGAATGACCCGGCCGGCGGGGCCGAGCGCGCCCGGCGGCAGCGCCTGATTGCGCCAGCGCGCCAGCTCGAAGACCATGGTCTTGTAGAGGTCCTTCATCGGATTGAAGCCGCCCACCATGTCACCGTACAGCGTGGCATAGCCGACCGAGACCTCCGACTTGTTGCCGGTCGAAAGCACCATGTAGCCGAGCTTGTTGGAGATCGCCATCAGGGTCAGACCGCGCGAGCGCGCCTGGATGTTCTCTTCCGTCGTGTCGCCCGCATTGGCTGCGGGGGCATAGCCGTTGAGGATCGGCTGCAGCATCTCGCCGAAGGCTTTCATCGCCGGCTCGATGGAGACGCTGTCGATTTCGACGCCCATCAGCTGCGCGGCTTCCGCGGCATCGTCCAGGCTTTCCTGGCTGGTGTAGGGCGAGGGCATCATCACGGTGTGGACCCGCTCCGGCCCCAGGGCGTCGACCGCCACGGCGGCGGTCAGCGCCGAGTCCACGCCACCGGAAAGGCCCAGGATGACGCCGGGAAAGCGGTTTTTGTTCACGTAGTCGCGCAGGCCCAGGATCAGCGCGCGGTAGGCCAGCTCCAATTCGCTGTCCGGCGCCACCTGCCGTCCCGGCGCCGCGGCCCAGCCGTTTCCATTCTTCCCGGGGCCACGTCGCCATTCGACCACCTCCAGCGCTTCCTCGAAGGCGGGCAGCTGGACCGGCAGGCCGTGGTCGGCGTTGAGGATGAAGGAGGCGCCGTCGAAGACCAGCTCGTCCTGGCCGCCGACCTGGTTCACGTAGATCAGCGGCAGGCCGGTTTCGGTGACGCGCTGCACGGCGAGCTGCGTGCGCTCTTCGATCTTGTCCAGCTCGAAGGGCGAGCCGTTGATGACCACCAGGATCTCCGCGCCGGATTCCTCCAGGCACTCGCTGACGTCGGGGAACCACATGTCTTCGCAGACCATGACCCCCAGACGCACGCCGCGGAAGTTCACCGGGCCAGGCAGGGGGCCGGCGCCGAAGACGCGCTTTTCGTCGAAGACGCCGTAGTTCGGCAGCTCGTGCTTGGTGCGGTGGGTGACGACCTTGCCGCCGTCCAGCACGTAGGCGGTGTTGAAGACCTTGCCGAAGAGCGGCGGCTTGGCCGCCGGGTCCTGGCGCCAGGGCCCGCCGATGATCATGCCCGGGCCGCCGTCGGCGGTGTCGTCGGCCAGCGCCTCGATCGCGGCCTCGGCGGCTTCGAGGAACATCGGCTTCAGCACCAGGTCTTCGGTGGGATAGCCGGTAATGACCATCTCCGAGGCGACCACCAGCTCGGCGCCCGCGGCCGCGGCCTCGGCCCGCGCCTTGCGCAGCAGGGCCAAGTTGCCGGCGATGTCCCCCATGGTGGGGTTGCATTGCGCAAGCGCGATCTTCAGAGCGTCAGCCATATGAAAGTCTTACCCCGGCCCCGGCGGAGCGGCAAGGCGGTGCCGAGCAACCCTGGTTTGCGTCAGGCGCCGGCAGCGGTCTTCAGGCTTCGCCCTGGGCCTCTTGCACGGCCAGGGCGCGGATACGCTCGACCATGGAATAGAGGCCGTTGGCCCGGTTGGGGCTCAGCTGCTGCTCGAAGCCGAGCCGGCTGATGGCTTCCTTGATGTCCACCGCCAGGATCTCCTGCGGCGTGCGGCCGTCGTAGATCTCCAGCAGCACGGCGATGAGGCCCTTGACGATGTGGGCGTCGCTGTCGGCGATGAAATGCAGGGTCGCGGGCGGGCCGGGGCGGACCTCGTCGACGATCCAGACCTGGCTGGTGCAGCCGCGCACCTTGGTCTCCTCCGTCTTCAGGGCCTCGTCCATGGGATCCAGCTTGCGCCCCAGGTCGATGAGATAGCGGAAGCGGTCCTCCCAGTCGTCCAGGAAGGAGAAGTTGTCGATCAGCTCCTCGATCCTGGAATCTGCCGAAGGGGTATCAGTGGCTGTTGAATCAGTCATGGACCGGGTTATCGGACAGCGGGGCTAGCGGCGCAACAGGAACTCGCGGCCGACCTTCACCCGCGGCACGCCGTCGTATTCGACGACATCGGCGGTGGCATAGGTCTCGGACCACTTGCTCGGCAGGTAGGAGCCGGTACCGATGACGTCGACCGGGGCCTTGGCCTCGGCCATGAGGCGGCACTTGGCCGGACCGAAGCCGGAGGAGGCGACGATCTTCACCTTCTGGAAGCCTTCGCGGTTCAGGCACTCGCGCATGCGCCAGACCGCGGCGGCGGAGACGCCGGCGCCGACCAGGTAGCGCAGTTCGTCGTCGGAGCGGTAGCCGCGCAGGGCGCCCGGCGCGTTGCGTTCCAGCACCGCATAGGACTCCGGCGGATCCAGACCTTCGATGAAGCGGCCGCCGGGGGTGTCGATGCGCACCGCAAGGCTGCCCTCGGCGGCGCGCTGCGGAAAGCGGCGGCAGCAGGTCAGGGCGTCGGTCACTTCCCGCGCGAAGTAGTCGACCAGCACGGTCATCGGCTCGTCGGGGAAAGTCTCGTCGTACATTTCCGCCGCGCGCAGCGTGCTGCCGGCGTAGCCGATGAAGGCGTGGGGCATGGTGCCGCGCCCGGCATCGACGCCGAAGTAGTGGGCAGTGGCGTCCGTCGCATTGCCGATGAAGCCGACCGCGCCGACCTTGCGCCGGGCCCGCTCGGAGCCGACGGAGGCGGCATAGGCCATCAGTTCTGACATCTCCGTGCCGGCGCAGTGGCGCGCGTCCATGGCCAGGAAGGCCGCCTTGGGCAGGTCGGCGCACATGGTGTAGGCATTGTAGGCGGCGACGCAGGCCGGTCCCAGCTTCTGCAGCAGCAGCGTTTCCAGATCCGCCAGCTGCGACAGAGGGCCGGTGACGTAGAACATCGGCTCACCGGCGCCGACCCACTTGCCTTCGGGATAGCGCAGGTCGACCTCGAAGGTGACGCCGCGGCGCTGGCCGATTTCCGTCAGCCAGTCGATGGCCAGCCGTGGCGCCGAGATGACCGGACGGCGCATAAAGATGGCATAGGTCGCCTTCATGTCGCCGAAGCGCTCCACGGCTTTGCGCGTGCGCTTGAAATAGACGTCGGTCCAGTCGGCGATGTCCGCCTCGGCGGTCGGCCAGCCGACGCCGCAGGCGGTGGCTTGGCCGTTGGGAGCTTTGGGACGGCTCGGGCCTTCAGGCATCGGGTTTCCTTCCGCAACTTGCCGCTTCAGGGCCTTCAGGGGCCCTCGCGTCTTGTGTTGCGGCGAAGTCTAGCGCGAAGCCCTGCCGCCCGACCAGAGGGCCGGGCGAATGGCTGGCCTGCAGAAGGCAGGAGGCTGGGCCGGAGCCCAAGCCGAAACTTAAGCTTAAGCGGCTCGGGCCCGGCCGCGGATCTCGGCGCGGCGCGCCTCGACGGCCTGCTCGGCGTGCTCACGGGCAATGCGCCGGATGTCGATGCGGCTAATGCCCATGTCGCGCAGTTCGCGGTCGTTGTAGCTGGCCAGCTCGCGCAGGACGCGACGCTCGGTTTCGCGCCGGGTCTGCAGGCCCGCGACCGCCGCCTCGATCTCCGTGGCGAGGTCTTCGCGGCTGAAGCCGATATCGGCCAGCAGGCGGTCGCTGCGCTTGGCCAGCGTCTCCCGCAGCGCCCGGCGTTCGCTGAGGCGGCTGAGGCGGTCGTAGAGGCCGATGAGCCAGGAGGCGCGCTTATGCGCCTGGGGGAGGGAAGTTGGGTTCATTGTCAAACTCCGTCGAAACGGACTTTTCCAACCCGGATATGTTGTTCTGAGGCCCGCAGCACGGCGGGCTGTTATCCGCTAGATAGGCTGGCGCCGGCCCACTGTCAACGGAAAATATTGCACCGCACAATAACACAGGAAACCCTTCCGCGGCGGCAGAGGTGTTGCGGATAGCATATTGAAATGATTGATAACTATCGATGGGTTGCCGGCGATTCTGCGGCCGGACAGACAAGGAAACGGCCGAGGATGCAGGCCTGTTGCTGCAATGCGGCATAAGTCGCAGTGGGGCCGGGGCGGCCGCCGCAGCTATTTGGGAAGGGGAAAAGCGGGGGCCCCTGACGAGGCCGCCATGGTGCCCTTGCTTTAAGAGGCCGCGGCGACCTTGCCGTTGCCGTTCTCCTCGCCCTGCCGGGCGAGCCGCTCATCCTTCAGCGCTTCCGAAATCAGGAAGGCCAGCTCCAGCGACTGCTTGGCGTTGAGGCGGGGATCGCAGTGGGTGTGATAGCGGTCGCCCAGGGTCTCGTCGCTGATGGCCTGGGCCCCGCCGATGCACTCGGTGACGTCCTGGCCGGTCATCTCGAAGTGGACGCCGCCGGCGTAGCTGCCTTCGGCGCGGTGCACGGCGAAGAAGTTCTTCACTTCCGCCAGGACGCGGTCGAAGGGCCGCGTCTTGTAGCCGCTGGGCGACTTGATGGTGTTGCCGTGCATGGGGTCGCAGGACCACACCACCTTCTTGCCCTCGCGCTCCACGGCGCGGATCAGCGCCGGCAGGTGGTCGCCCACCTTGTCGTGGCCCATGCGGGCGATGAGGGTCAGGCGGCCGGACTCGTTCTTCGGATTGAGCTGGTCGATCAGGCGGATCAGCTCGTCCGGATCCGTGGTCGGGCCGCACTTCAGACCGATGGGATTGCAGATGCCGCGCATGAATTCCACGTGCGCCTCTTCCGGGTCGCGGGTGCGGTCGCCGATCCACAGCATGTGGGCCGAGCAGTCGTACCACTGGCCGGTCAGGCTGTCGGTGCGGGTCAGCGCCTGCTCGTACCACAGCAGCAGGGCCTCGTGGCTGGTGTAGAAGTCGGTCTCGCGCAGCTCCGGCACGGTGGCCGGCTCGATGCCGCAGGCGCGCATGAAGGCCAGGGCCTCTTCGATGCGGCCGGCCAACTCCTCGTAGCGCTGTCCCTGAGCGCCGTCGGAGACGAACTCCAGGTTCCACTGATGCACCTTGTGCAGGTCGGCGAAGCCGCCCTGAGCGAAGGCGCGCAGCAGGTTCAGCGTCGCCGCGGCCTGGTTATAGGCGCGCACCAGGCGCTGCGGATCGGGCTCGCGCGATTCCTGGTTGAACTCGATGCCGTTGATGATGTCGCCGCGGTAGCTCGGCAGTTCGACGCCGTCGATCACCTCGGTCGGGGCCGAGCGTGGCTTGGCGAACTGGCCGGCCATGCGGCCAACCTTCACGATGGGGCAGGCCGCGCCGAAGGTCAGCACCACCGCCATCTGCAGCATGACGCGGAAGGTGTCGCGGATGTTGTTGGCATGGAACTCGGCGAAGCTTTCCGCGCAGTCGCCGCCCTGGAGCAGAAAAGCCTTCCCTTCCGCCACCTGGCCGAGCTGCGCGCGCAGACGGCGGGCCTCGCCGGCAAAAACCAGCGGCGGATAGTTGGAGAGCGTCTTCTCCACCTGCTCCAGCGCGGTCTTGTCGGCATATTCCGGCACCTGCCGGATCGGCTTGCTACGCCAGCTGTCGGGCGTCCAGGGGGTGGCCATGGCGGACCTCTTTCGTACTCTTGAGCATCGCAAAGTGTTGTCGGACCGCCGGTTTTACGCGCCTTGACCCCCTTTTTCCACAGGAAAAGCCGTTTCTCGTTCTGCGGTAAACGGCAATTAACCGTGGAGTCGCGCGGAATCCCGGCAGTCTTTTCCCTAGACCTCCAGAATACCCGGTAGTTCCTAAGGAAAGCCTGCCCCTGCGCGGGCCTCCCAGGGGGCTTGCCCGGGGGGCTTTCGAGGGGAAGGGGGCAGGTCTAGCTCATGGTCTCCTCGATCACCTGCCGGGCGTCGGCGAAAAGCCTCGGGTGATCGTCCGGCCGGCCCAGGAAATCCAGCCAGGCGAGCAGGTCCAGCATCCTGGTCGCCGCCTGCCAGCGGTCCGGCAGGATCCCGCCGCCGTCGCGATAGCCCTGCGCCAGGGCTTCCGCGAAGCCGGGGATCTTTCCCTGGGGGGCCCGCAGCAGGTGGCCCAGATCGATCAGCGGCGTGGCGGCGACGGCGAATTCCCAATCGAGGACCGCTGCCAGGCGCCAGGTCTCGCCGTGCCGCGCCAGCAGGATATTGCTGGGGTCGAAATCGCAATGGACCAGGCGCGCCTGCGGGCCCACGTCGTCGAGCAGGCGGGCGTTGTCCCGGCAGAAGGCCAGCAGGCGCCGCCGCAGATCGGGCCCCAGCCGCTCGGCGGTTTGCGGAGGGGTCGCCATCTCCTCGACGAATCCCAGAAAGCCGGCCGCGCCCATCTCTATGGGGCGGCTGATGGTCAGGTCGCCTGCGAGAAAACCGGCCTGCGGAAAAGTCTCGCGCCCAAGCGCCGCCAAGGCCCGGCCCATGCCCCGTGCCAGCCGGCAGGCCGTCGCCGTATCGCAGGTCGCCAGCACCTGTTCCAGGCGTGGCCCGTCGATCCATTCGAGAACCACATAGGGATGTCCGGTGACCGGGTTGTCCGCGGCGAAATACAGCAGCCCGGGCAGGGGAAGGCGCCCTGCCAGACGGCGCAGGATCGCCGCTTCCTTGGCGCCGCTCGGCGGGTCGCGCACGAAGAGCCGCAGCAGGCAACGGCCGCCGCCTTCCATCTGCAGGCAGAGGTTGGTGTTCGCCCTGCCGCCTTCCGTCGGCCGCACGCCGAGGACGCGCCGGCCGGGCAGCGCAGGCTGCAGCAGCAGTGTCGCCTGCTCCGGGCTGAGCGACAGGACCTCCGTTCCGCGTTCCCAATCTGTCCGCATCTCTTCCCGCGACCTCGTGACGCTTGCCCTGCCGCAGCTTAACAGGGGCGGCCCGGCGCTGCTTTCCGGGGCGGGCGCCTAGTCCACCAGGCTGTATTCGATGGTGGAGACCACCCGGACGGTCTTGTGGATCTGCTTGCCTTCCTGGGCGCCCTGCAGGGCGTCGCGCGGCAGGATCTGGAAGACCCCCTGGTTGGCGCGGCGAATGCCGCCGACGCCGCTGCCGGAGTCCGCGGCGAACTGCTCGGCGCCTTCGCGGGCATTGGCCGTCGCCTGGGCGATCATCCCGGGCTTCAGGTCGTTCAGGCCGGTGAAGAGGTAGGTCGGGCCGGCGTTCCACTGGTTCTCGTCGGAGAGCACGAGCCCCGTGGCCACCAGTTCGCCCATACGCCCCAGCAGGCCGGCGACGCGGTCGACCGCGGCGGTGCGCAGGGTGATGGTCTGGGCGATGATGAAGCGGCTGTCGACGTCGCCTTGCTGGTACTGCTGGGCGAGGCGGTCGATGACCTGCAGGTCCGAACTGTCGAACTCTTCCGCCGTGAAGCCGTTGGCGGCGAGGAAATCGCGCAGCTTGGCGGCGTCGGCCTCGATCTTGCGCTGCACCTCGACCAGGTCGTTGCCGGTTGCGACGAAGCGCAGGGGCCAGACCGCCAGGTCGGCCGTCACCTCGCGTTCGGCGAGGCCTTTGACGGTGACGTAGCGGTCGCTCTTGCGGCCCTGCAGGAAGCCGTCGCCGACGAACCAGCCGGCAAGAGCAATGGCGATGGCCACCACAAGGGCGGCGGCAAATCCAAAGGGATTGTTGGGCATGCTTGGCCTTCTCACATCGATCCCCGGGCTTTCCTCTGCCGGGGCTCGCGGTTTTATCCGGCGGCGACCGTCTTTTCACGCTAGGCGAAGGATACGGCAATTTTGCGGCAGGGACGGGGCGAAACAGCGGGCAGTTCCTTGACGCCCCCGTTCTTGGCGCCCCCGTTCTTGGCGCCCCCTGTCCTTGACCCTTGTGGCCGAAACCGGGAAGCTGGCGGCCAACCTCATTTCCGTGCCGGCCCGATTTTTCATGACAACATCACAAGCGTCGCTTGAGGTCGCCCGCGCCCTGCTGGCGCCCGGCGAAGAACTGGTCTGGGCCGATCGGCCGGACCCGCAGGTGCTGGCGCGCGCCAGGCTGCCGCAGGTGATTCGCGGCGGCCTCGGGCTGGCCGTCATCGCCGGCTTCTTCTGGTTCAGCTTCCTGCCGAACTGGCCGCAGGGCTCGGCCGGCGTACTGCTGGGACTCTTTGTCGCTTTGGGCCTGGCCTATTGTTTCTGGCTGCTCGCCGCGCAGCTGGTCGCGCGGACCGCCGCCGGGCGCACGATCTACGCCGTGACCGACCGGCGCATTTTCATTTTGGAGACCTGGCCGCTCCGGCGCCTGCGCAGCTTCGCGCCCGCCGACCTCGACGCGCCGATGGTCAGCCCGGCGGGGCCGGGGCTGGGCACCGTGGTCTTCATGACCCGCAAGCTGCCCTGGTGGCAGCGCAGCGCCGGCGGCGGCACCCGGATCGAAGCTTTCTACGGCATCCCCGGCGCCCAGCAGGTGGGCGAGGCGATCGACCGCTTGCGCAGCGGCGCCGGGCCGTCGGCGCGGCTGCCCGAAGAAGAGGCCTAGCGCGGGGCGGACGTCGGTCAGGGCACTTTTCGCATCGCTTTACTATACCGTCCGGACGGTATAGTTTTTCCTATGGCAAAGCGCGAGACACGGCAGGAAATCCTCCAGGCGGCCGGGCGGGTCGTCCTGGCCCAAGGCGTCGGCGCCCTGACGCTAGAGGCGGTGGCGGCCGAGGCTGGGCTCAGCAAGGGCGGGCTGCTCTACCACTTCGCTTCCAAGGAGGAACTGCTGAGCGGCATGGTCGATCGGCTGATCGAAATGACCGAGGAGCGCATCGCGCGCGCCATGGCCAAGGACGAAGGGCCGGGCCGCTGGACGCGCGGCTACCTGGCCGCCTGCGCCGTCGATCCCTCGGGCCAGGATCCGCTGGACCGGCTCGCCACGGCCCTGCTCGCCGCCGGCGCGACCGATCCCGGCCTGCTGGACCGCCTGCGCCGTCACGCCACGGCGTGGAACGAGCTCAGCCGCGGCGACGGCCTGGACCCGACCACGGCGAGCATCCTGCGCCTGGCCGCCGACGGCCTCTGGATGAACGACCTCTTCGGCATCGAGGTGCTTTCCGGCAAGGAGCGCCGGGCGGTGCTGAAGCGCCTGCGCGAGATGACCCTTGGCGAAGGAAGCCAGCCATGACCCCAACCATGACCATTGCACCGCTGCCCTACGTGCTGCTGATCCTCGCCATTCTCAGCGAGGTGGTCGCCACCTCGGCCCTCAAGGCCTCCGACGGCATGACGCGCTTCTGGCCGGCGACGCTGGTCGTGGTCGGCTACACTATCGCTTTCCTGCTGCTGGCCCAGACGCTGAAGACCCTGCCGGTGGGCCTCACCTACGCCATCTGGGCGGGGGTCGGCGTGGTCGGCGTCGCCCTGGTCGGCATCTTCTTCTTCGATGAAGTAATGACCCTGACAAAAGCTGGCGGCATCGTACTCATTATTCTTGGCGTCGCGCTGGTCCAGACCAGCCTGACGTAAGTTTCCCTCAGCCCTGCGCCAACTCAAGCGGCAGGTAGCGGTAGTGGCCGGTCATCGGCCAGTGGAACAGCACATCCTCCAGGCGAGGCCCGGCGCCGATGTTGTGCACCACCTTCGGGCGGCCGGTCAGGACTTTGCGGTCCGTCACCATGCCGATGTGCGGCAGGAAGCCGGACGCGCCCTTCAGGTTCCAGGCCACGACATCGCCGGCGCGGTAGTTCGCCGGGATATCGCTGACGGGCAGGTCGGCGCCCTGCCGCTTCAAGAAAGTCTCCAGGTTCGGCACGCGGCGGTGGTCGATGTTGCTGTCGGGGCGGGTCAGGCCCCAATGCTTGGGGTAGGCCGCGAAGGCGTTGCGCATGTCCTCGTGCACCAGTTGCTGCAGGTCGACCCCCACGGCGCGGTACACCCGGATGACGACGTCGGCGCAGACGCCGCGGTCGGCCGCCACATCGCCGCCGGGATAGGCGAGGCGCACATAGGCCGGATCGTAGACCACGCGCACGCGGGTGCGCGCCAGGGCGGCGGCGTTGAGGCGTTCGGCCAGCGTTTGGGACGCGGGGGCTGCGGCAAGGGGAAAGGCCGGCGATAGCAGGCCGAGGGCAAGGCCCCCCGCGAGCGTCGTCAGGCAGTGCCGCCGTGTCGGCTTGTGTGAAGCGGACATGCTTGCTCCCCCTTCCTGGGATGGACCTTTTGGATTGGTCCGGGTTTCCTGTAAGTCGCCGCAAGGCGGCTCCAGGTTCACGCGAAGCCTGGCCGGCGGGTAAGGCCATTTTGTGGCGCGGTTCCGGCTATCCTCGGGCGCGCCAAAAAAAGACGGCGGAGGGCCCCTGGGGCCCTCCCCCGTTTGTGAGTCAGCAGGGCTAACCCGGACTTCTCAAACTATGGCGGACGTCATCGTCTCAGGAAGCCCGCCGGGTAGAAGAGGCCCGAAAAGCGTAGTCGGAGACTCGGGTTGAGGGGTTCCACGCCCCCGGCGAGCTTCCTGAGGCGACCTGCAGGGCGGGGCGTATTCGCCGACAGGCGGCGTCAAGCCACTTGACCGTATTACCGATACGCTCTTCGTGTCTTTCCTGGCCTGTCGGCGAATACGCCTCCGTGACGCCCACCATAGTTTGAGAAATCCGGGTTAGAGAGGGTTCTGGCGTATTCGAAACCTAGGCCCGCCAGAAAGGCTTTTCGGTTTCCCCCTCGACGGTCTCGCGGTCGAGGCCGATGTCACGGAGGATGTAGTCGGGCATGCGCTTGAGGGCGTCGCGTTCGCGCAGGCGGCGCTGCCAGCGGACCAGCGGACCGGCGGCGGCGAAAAACAGCCACAGCAGGGCGCGGCCCAGGGGGTTGCGGGCCTGGCGCCAGCGGACGTCCGGCCGGCCGAGGTCGGCGTCCTGGGAGAGGCGGAGGCGGAGTGAGGCGGGGACCCTGCGGGAGGCCCCGGTGGAAAGGCTCGACATTAGGTCACCTGATTAGCTTGGGTTGAAGGGGGCGTCGACAGAAGGCCTTGCTTCTGTCCAGAAATATCGAATAATTCGCGGATACCGGCAAACGACGATTCATAATGCTTCGTATTAGCGAAGCTAATGTGACGAAACCCCGGGAGTTCCGCCCATGGCCGCGCCGCCGCTGCCTGCCCTGCGCACCTTCGAGGTCGCGGCCCGGCACCTCAGTTTCACCAAGGCGGCTGCCGAGCTGCACGTCACCCAGGGGGCCGTGAGCCAGCAGATCAAGCAGCTCGAGGCCAGCCTCGGTTTCACGCTGTTTCACCGCGGTGCCCGGGGGCTCAGCCTGACGGACAAGGGCGAGGCCCTGGCGGAGACGGCGCAGAGCGTCTTCCGGCGGCTCTTCGCCAAGATCGACGAGCTGCGTCAGGGGGAAGAGGACGGCATCGTCACCATCTCCGTCAGTCCGTCGCTGGCGGTGAAGTGGCTGATCCCGCGCCTCGGCCGTTTCTACGAGCGCCACCCGGAGATCGATCTGCGCATCCGTCCCGATCCGATCCTGATCGACGTGCTGAACGAGGCCGACAGCATCGACATGGCGATCCGTTTCGGCCAGGGACCCTTTCCGGGACTCTCGGCGACGCCTTTCATGCACGAGACGGTCTTCGCCGTGGCCAGCCCGGACCTGCTGGCCAAGGGGCCGCCGCTGCGCCGCCCCGCGGATCTCCGCGGCCATACGTTGCTGCACAGCGATTCGACGCGCCTGGTGGTGAACTCCATGGCCAACTGGGAGGTCTGGCTGGGCGTCCTGGGGGTGACCGGGGTGGACCCGAAGCAGGGGCCGACTTTCCCCAGCAGCTACATGCTGCTGCAGGCCGCGACCCACGGCCAGGGCGTGGCGCTGACCTGGTCGGCGCTGGCCGACGACGATCTGCGCGCCGGCCGCCTGGTGCGGCTCTTCGACCGGGCGCTGGAAGGCTCCATGAGCTACTTCGCCCTGACCACCGAGGCGGCGGCCCGCAAGGCGAAGGTGGCCGCCTTCCGCGACTGGCTGGTGGAGGAGGGGCGCAGCTTCACCCACGATCCGACGGTGATGCCGCAGGACGTGCCGCTGGTGTGACTTGGTTTTGGCAGGCTGTGTCATGAGCGTCAGGCTAAGGTGCTGTCCGCCGGTCCTCTATCCGCAACTTGTCCCCGGATCTTGCGCTTGGCCCGGCCTTGCGGTCTTGCATAGGGTTGC
Source organism: Kiloniellaceae bacterium (assembly GCA_048268885.1). GTDB lineage: Bacteria > Pseudomonadota > Alphaproteobacteria > Kiloniellales > Kiloniellaceae > Pelagibius. The sequence continues at coordinate 35,093 of JBLWUP010000008.1, forward strand.
GGTCCGACGAACCGAAGAACGAGGGGGAGGGATAGCCCATGCTTTTGCGTGACAAGGTGGCTGTAGTGACCGGTGCCGCGTCGGCGGCGGGGATCGGCCGGGCGACGGCGCGGCGTTTTGCGCAGGAGGGCGCGCGGGTGGCGCTGCTCGACCTCATGGAGTGCGATCCCGCGGCGGCGGCGCGCGAACTCGGGCCGGCGCACGCGGGGTACGTCTGCGACGTGCGCGACCGGGCCGCCTGCGGCGCCACGCTGGACCGCGTCGCCGAAGAATTCGGCGGCATCGACATTCTGGTCGGCAATGCCGGGGTGGTCTTCGGCACCCCGCTGGAGGAGATCGATCCGGCGGAATACGACCTGGTGATGGACGTGAACCTGCGCGGCAACTTCAACATGGCCCAGGCCGCCGTGCCGCATATGAAGAAGAGGGGCGGCGGCTCGATCGTGATGATCTCCTCCATCGCCGGGCAGGTCGGCGGCGGGCTCTTCGGCCGCTCCCACTACGCCGCGGCCAAGTCGGGGATCTTCGGCCTGGCCAAGGCGCTGGCCCGCGAACTGGCGGGCGAGGCCATCCGGGTCAACGCGGTGGCCCCCGGGGTCATCGACAACGACTTCACCAAGGGCCGCATGACCCCGGCGGACAAGCAGCGCATCGCCAAGACGGTGCCGCTGGGGCGGCTCGGCACCTCCGACGACGTCGCCGGCAGCTGCCTCTACCTGGCCTCCGACCTTTCCGCCTATGTCACCGGCAGCGTGCTGTCCGTGAACGGCGGCCTGCACATCTATTGAGGCTCCCGGGTATTGAGGCTCCCGGGAATTGAGGCCCCCGGGCAATAAGGCTCTCGGGGCGGGGGGTAAGTTGACGCAGCCCCTGGCCTGTGCTGAATAGCGCCCCGGGGTATGTCTCCGGGGGGAGATCCCCGGGGGGAAGCGGGTCAGGACAGGAAAATGGTGAGCGACAAGCGGGTCTATCTCTTCGATTCGACCCTGCGCGACGGGGCGCAGACCCAGGGTGTGGACTTCACGGTCCCCGACAAGGGGGCCATCGCACGCGCCCTCGACCGCCTGGGCCTCGACTACGTGGAGGGCGGCTGGCCCGGCGCGAACCCCACCGACGACGCCTTCTTCGCCGATCCGCCCGATTTCCAGACCAGCCGCTTCGTCGCCTTCGGCATGACCCGCCGCCCCGGCCGCAGCGCCGACAACGACCCCGGCCTCGCGGCCCTGCTGAATTCCAAGGCCCACGCCATCTGCATGGTCGGCAAGTCCTGGGACTTTCACGTCGACGTGGCGCTGGAGATCCCGCGTCAGGAGAATGTCGCCATGATCGCGGACTCGGTGGCCCATGCCCTGACCCGCAAGGACGAGGTGATGTTCGACGCCGAGCATTTCTTCGACGGCTACAAGTCCAACCCGGCCTACGCGCTGGAGTGCATCGAGGCGGCCCACAAAGCCGGCGCGCGCTGGGTGGTGCTCTGCGACACCAACGGCGGCACCCTGCCGCAGGAGATCGAGCGCATCGTCGGGGACGTCTGCGAGAAGATCCCCGGCACGCATGTCGGCATCCACTGCCACAACGATACCGAAAACGCCGTCGCCAATTCGCTGGCCGCGCTCAAGGCCGGCGCCCGCCAGGTGCAGGGCACCATCAACGGCCTGGGCGAGCGCTGCGGCAACGCCAACATCATCTCTCTGATCGCTTCGCTGAAGCTGAAAACCGATTTCGACATCGGTATCGACGACCACGGCGTCTCGCAGCTGACCCACGTGTCGCGCCTGCTCGACGAGCGGCTGAACCGCCCGTCGACGCGCAATGCCGCCTACGTCGGCGAGTCGGCCTTCGCGCACAAGGGCGGCCTGCACGTTTCCGCCGTCGCCAAGGACCCGCGCACCTATGAGCACATCGACCCGGCGCTGGTCGGCAACCAGCGCCACATCGTGGTTTCCGACCAGGCCGGCCGCGCCAATATCCTGGCGCGCCTCAGCGAGGTCGGCATCGACCTGGACCCCAAGGACCCCGGCGTCAACAAGCTGGTGGAAGAGGTCAAGGCGCGGGAGTTCGAGGGCTTCGCCTACGACGGGGCCGAGGCTTCCTTCGAGTTGCTGGCGCGGCGCGCGCGCGACGAGGTGCCGAGCTATTTCTCGCTGACCCGCTTCCGCATCATGGACGACCGCCGCTGGAACGCGCGCGGTGAGCTGGTCACCGAGTCCGAGGCGACGGTGACTTTGGAGGTCGCCGGCCATGCCAAGATGGAGGTGGCCGACGGCAACGGCCCGGTCAACGCTTTGGACACCGCCCTGCGCAAGGCGCTGGTGCCGATCTATCCGGAACTGCAGGACATGCGCCTGGTCGACTACAAGGTGCGCATCCTGACGCCGCAGGCCGGCACCCGCGCGGTCACCCGCGTGATGATCGAAAGCGCCGACAGCAACGGGCGGCGCTGGACCACCATCGGCGTGTCGACCAACATCATCGACGCGTCCTACAACGCCCTGCACGACGGCATTTCCTGGAAGCTTTTCCAGGATGGCGCGTCTATCCCGCAGGAGGTCGCCGAATGAGATGGGATGCCTGGGCGCTTGCCGCCCTGCTGATTGCCGTGCCGCTGCCGTTGGCCGCGCAGACGACGGGCCCGTCGGAGGAACCCTCCGCCGTCGAGGCGACGGAAGGGCAGAAAGTGGTGCGCGCCGAAGTGCTGGCGGCTTTCGCGCGGCTGGTGGACCGCGGCGAGGCCCGGCCGCTCTTCGGCCTGCCGCAGGAGGCCTTCTGGCGCCGTAGCGGCGGCCTCGGGATGGCGCTCTTCGCGGACAACGTCGCCGAGCTGCGTCCCCGGCTGGAGGGCGCGGCGGCGCCCTTCGCGGAGGTTTCCGGCCTGGACATCTCGGTGCAGGAAACGGGGCCCGCCGTGACGCCGGGCCAGGATCTGGCCGCCCTGGCGCCGGACGCCCAGCTGGTGATCATCGTCGGCTCGCGCGGCGATCTGGCGGCGATCGCCACCGCCGGCGGCTTCAACAAGGGCATGCTGGCGCGCTTCGAGCTGGGCACCTGGCCTTTCATGTTCGCCTTTGAAAAGGATCAGCGGCGCCGCGGCGTGGTGCTGCTGGCCGACGACGAGCCGCTGCGCGCGCGCGAAGCCGCCTTCATCCTTGCGACCGTCTGGGGTTTGGGCGGCGTCACCCTGGGCCCGGAACTGACCGGTCTCGTCGAGGACCGCGACGGCGGCCCGGCGCTGACGCCTCTCGGCCAGGCGGTCTTCCGGCTGTTCTTCCACGAGGATCTCAGGGTCGGCATGCCGCTGGCCGACGCGGTGCAGCGCGCCGAAACCCTGCTGCCGCAATAGCACCGGCGCTAGAGTCTTGTCCGGCACCGACCATACCCGCGAGTCCCCGCTGTCTGCCGGCCCGGCGGTCATCCTGGTCGACCCGCAGCTCGGCGAGAACATCGGCATGGTGGCCCGCGCCATGCTGAACTGCGGCCTGACCGAGTTGCGCCTGGTGCGCCCGCGCGACGGCTGGCCCAGCGAAAAGGCCGAGGCGGCGGCTTCCGGCGCCGACGAGGTGATCGCCGGCGTGCGCCTCTTCGAGAGCACCGAAGACGCCATCGCCGACCTGCAGCGGGTCTACGCCACCACGGCGCGGCCGCGCGGCATGGTGAAGCCGGTGGTCACCCCGGCCCAGGCGGCCAAGGAGCTGCGCGCCGAGGCGGCGGCCGGGCACAAGACCGGGTTGCTCTTCGGGCGCGAACGCTCCGGCCTGGTGAACGACGACATCGCGCTGGCCGACGCCGTGCTGACGGTGCCGCTCAATCCCGCCTTCTCCTCGCTGAACCTGGCCCAGGCGGTGCTGCTGGTCGGCCATGCCTGGTTTCTCGCCGCCGACGAGACGGCGCCGCGCAAGCTGGAGACCGGCCCGGGCGAGCCGGCGAGCAAGGCCGAGGTCGTGAACTTCTTCGAGCGCCTGGAGGCGGCGTTGGACGAAACCGGATTCCTCTGGCCGCCGGAAAAGCGCCCGACCATGGTGCGCAACCTGCGCAACCTCTTTCACCGCATCGCGCCGACGGAGGGCGAGGTCAACACCCTGCACGGCATCATCTCCGCCCTCCGCTACGGCAAAGGCGGCGAAGACAAGAAGGCTGACCAGAACGACAGCGAAGGCTAGGCGGAAATTGCCATAGGCCTTGCAGGGGCGGCGCACTAGACTGCCGGCGTCCGTGAACACAACAGATCAGAAATCTCGGGGAGGAAATCATGGCGAAGACGGCATTGGTGACGGGCGCGGGGTCGGGCATCGGGCGCGCGGCGGCGCTGGCGCTGGCCAAGGCGGGCTACAAGGTCGCCATCTGCGGCCGGCGCGAGGACGCCCTGAAGGAAACCGACGCCGAGGCGGGTGCCCAAGGGTCAGGGGGCATGCTCGCCATTCCCTGCGACGTTTCCGATCCGGACTCGGTGGCGGCCATGTTCGCCAAGATCGAAAGCGAGCTCGGGCGTCTCGACGTGATCTTCAACAATGCCGGCACCAACGTGCCCGCGACCAACTTCGGCGACCTGGAATGGAGCGCCTGGAAGAAGGTCATCGACGTGAACCTGAACGGCATGTTCCTCTGCGCCAGCGGTGCTTTCAGACTGATGCAGCGCCAGCAGCCCCAGGGCGGGCGCATCATCAACAACGGCTCGATCTCGGCCCACGCGCCGCGCCCGGGTTCGGCGCCCTACACCTCATCCAAACACGCGGTGACCGGCTTGACGCGCTCCATCTCGCTCGACGGCCGCGCCTACGACATCGCCTGCGGACAGATCGACATCGGCAACGCCGCCTCGCACATGACCGAGCGCATGGGCGCGGGCGTGCCCCAGGCCGACGGCTCCATCAAGCCGGAACCGACCATGGACGTGAACCACGTCGCCAACGCCATCGTGCACATGGCCGACCTGCCGCTGGATGCCAACGTGCAGTTCATGACTATCATGTCGACCAAGATGCCCTTCATCGGGCGGGGATGACGTGTCGGCGGGATGAGGGCGCGCGGCCTCAGCGTTCCCGTTTGACCGAGGCGCCGCTGTCCAGCAGCGGCGCCGCGTCCAGGTCGGCCGCCCCCATCATCGCGGCGACTTCGTCCAGGGTCTTGACGATGCGCTGCTGACGGGCGGCGGAAAGCCCCCCAAAAACTTCGATGAATTTTTCGTGCAGCAGAGGCGGGGTCTTGCGCAGCAGGGTCCGCCCCTGGCGCGTCAGGCGGCTGTGCACCACGCGGCGGTCACTGGCGCTGCGATAGCGCTCGACCAGGCCGCGGTTTTCCAGCCGGTCGAGGATCGTGGTCACGGTGCCCTGGCTGAGGCTGACGTGACGCGAAAGCTTGCCGGTGGTGACTTCGCCGAGGTCACGCACCGCGCGCAGCACCACGATCTGAGGCGTCGTCAGCCCGACGTCGCGCGCCAAGCGTTTCGAATGAAGATCCGTCGCCCGGATGATTCGCCGCAAGGCCGTCAGCACTGCCTGACTGCTGTCTTCCCCGGTGTCTTCCTGCGCTCGCGCAAGGCGCCGGCGGGCGCCTTTGCCTGAAACAACGTTCTCCGTGATCGACATAGTACGGTTGAATTTCCTGGGTTTCGGGTTCCAAGTGCTTTGACTTGAAAATTTTTGAGGTGAAAATATATACTATCAACAAACCAGACAGCGCTCAAGCGACGAGGCTCCTGCAGTGGTCCGATCCCGCAGTGTGAGCGAGCGCCCCTCCAAGACATGCGAAAGGTGATTTCATGCGGCTTAGCGAGTTACAGACGCAGAGGGTGCAGGAGCAAACCGGCGCCACCATGGTGCCCGACGACAACCCTTCCATGCCTCTGCTAAAGCAGAACTTCGGCGACCATACCTTCTTTCTCGACAACGAAGGCCTGCACGTCTGGGAGGCCGTCGAAGACGATTCCTCCGATGACGGCCCCTCCGATGGCGCCAAGCTGATCGGCGTGCGCATCGCGTCGTGGAGCGAGGGCGAGGAAAAGGCGCTGGTCCCGCACGAGCCCGCGCCGAGCCACGTGCTCGAGGCGTCCGGTGCCGAATCCTAGGAGCTAGGGAGGCGGTGATGCGCTGGACGCCATGGCTCGCGGAGGGAATGCCCCAAGCGGTGACGCCCCGGCCGCCGCCGGAGCGGCCGCCGGAGCCGGTGCCGCCGACGGTGCCGGACCCGGATAACCCGCCGGAGCCGCCGGTGGAGATTCCACCGGATCAGCCCGAGCGGCCGGAGATCCCGCCGGGTGAGCCGGGGATTCCCGATCAGCCGGAGATTCCCCCGGAAGAACCGGAGCGTCCGCCGTCACCGTTGTGAGAACGCCCCCTTCCCGCTGGGAGGGGGTGTTTTCCTTTCCGGCTCTGCCGTTCTATTCGGAAACGAGGAAGGCTACTCGGAAACGAGGAAGGTGCCGACGACCTGCAGCGCGCCGCCGTCGCCGGTCCGCACGATCACCACTTCGCCGGAGCGCGGATAGACGCCGGTCAGCGCCGTGATGTTCACCTGATGGCTGACCAGGACGGCGGTTTCGCCGGCGGGCAGGGCGGCCAGCAGGTCGCGCGTCGCCGCCGTCTGCGCCGCGCGGGTCGAACGGTCGGCGAAGAAGGAGTTGAGCGCCGCCGCTTCCTTGACGCTTCCCAGGTCGAGCAGCCGCGCGGTCTCCGCCGAGCGGCACCACTGGCTGGTCAGCACGTGATCGACCGCGATGCCGGCATCACGGATGGCGGCGCCGATGGCGCGGGCCTGATCGCGGCCCCGGTCGTCCAGGTTGCGCTGGGTCGTGCAGTCGCCAAGGGTGAAGCCTGCCGGGTCGCCCGTTCCCGGCGCGATGGCGTGGCGCAGGATGGCATGGGTGCGCGGCTCGGCGAGGCGCTGCAAGGCCGCTTCGCCTTGCGGGACGTCCTGGGCGATGGCCAGGCCCCAGGTCATTAGGGCGGCATAGAGTATGAAAGCGGCAAAGATGACGGCGCGCATGGCGGCTCCCGGCTGGGTCTCCTGATAGGGGACCTAGGCGGCGGGGCCGCGGCGGCAAGGGTCAGTCGTCGCGGGTCGGCCCGCGGCGCAGCTTTTTGATTTCGCCGCGTTGGGTCTTGGCCTGCAGGCGGCGCTTCTTGGCCGCGTGCGTCGGGCGGGTCTCGCGGCGCGGCTTCGGTGGAATGGCCGCTTCGCGCAGCAGCTCGAGCAGGCGCTCGAGGGCGTCCTCGCGGTTGCGCTCCTGGCTGCGGAAGCGGTTGGCGGTGATCACCAGTTCGCCTTCCTTGGTCAGCCGCTTGCCGGCCAGCCGCTCGGCGCGGGCGCGCAGGCCGGCGGGCAGGGAGGGCGAGTGGCGCAGATCGAAGCGCAGCTGCACGGCGGTGGCGACCTTGTTCACGTTCTGCCCGCCGGGGCCGCCGGCGCGCACGAAGGTCTCCTCGATCTCGTCGGGATCGATCTCGACCGAGTTGGTGACCCTGATCATCGGAGGGCGATCATGTCAGGGCCGCCCGGCGCTGGCGGTTGCCGGCCAGGGCGTGGCCGGCCAGGGCCGCGACGACGATGCCACCGCCGACGAGCGCCAGGTCGCCCGGGTACTCGCCGATGACCAGCCAGACCCAGACCGGGCCCACCACCGTCTCCAGCAGCATCAGCAGGCCAACCTCGGCCGCGGGCAGGTAGCGCGGCCCGGCGGTGATCAGCGCGAAGGAGATCGGCGCCACGAAGAGGCCCATGAGCACCACGTAGACGAGGTTCGGGCCGGTCGGGATCAGGGGGCCGGGCTCCAGGACCAGGGCCAGGGGCAGCGCCACCAGGGCGGTCAGCGTGCCGGCAAGGGACATGGCCGGGACCATGCTGACGGCGCGGCCGTGGCGGGTGATGGTGAGGCTGGCGCCGATACAGATGGCGCAGCAGAAGGCGGCGAAGTCGCCCCACAGCGAGCCGCTGCCCAGGTCCTCCACCACCAGCAGGCCGATGCCGAGAAGGGTGGCGCCGATGGCCAGCCAGGTGCGCAGGGGCACGCCTTCGCCCAGGAAGCTGCGGCTCAGCACGGCGGCCACCAGGGGGGCGACGGCGACGATGATCAGCACGTCGGCGACCGCGGTGTGGGAAAGGGCCAGGATGAAGCACAGGGTGCTGCCCGTGAAGACGATGGCCAGCAGCAGCCCGCAGCGGCCGATGGCCCGAATCTGCGTCATGACCTGGCCGGGGTGGAGCAGGGCCAGGATCGCCAGGATGCCGAGCGTCTGCAGGGCGCCGCGCCAGACCAGCAGGGTGAAAGGCTCCAGGCCGGCCAGGCGCACCAGCAGGCTGTCCGGCGTCAGCACCAGGACCCCAAGGGTGGTCAGGAGCAGGCCCTTCTGGTGGTCGGCGAGGGGGGTCTGAAAGGCGGACATTCGGTGGGTTCCGGGCATTTTTTATGGCTTTGAACCGGGGTGGTGACCCGGATGGAGGTCTCTATCTACGGTTGTTGGCGCTTCTTTTCCAGTCTATTTGACATTCCGCCGCCCCTGCGTATAGTCCCGGCTTCCTTTCCGGGAATGTGGGAGGGCCCCTCTGAGACCCAAGGTCCAGATGCCTCAACCCCGCCCAGCACAACCCGCAGGTTGCCCAAGTGGCAGCGGGTTCGGCAAGGCCGGTTTTTACCGGTCGCGCCTGGGACTACCGGAACAACAAGGCCGACCCCGTAATCGTGGGCGGCATCATGAAAGAAAGGAGCCGCTCGGCCATGTCCAAGCGCGTTGCGTCCAAGTACAAGATCAACCGCCGCCTCGGGGTCAACCTCTGGGGCCGTCCCAAAAGCCCCTTCAACAAGCGCGAGTACGGCCCCGGCCAGCACGGCCAGCGCCGCCGCAAGCCGACCGACTTCGGCATCCAGCTCGCGGCCAAGCAGAAGCTGAAGGGCTACTACGGCAACATCGGCGAGAAGCAGTTCCGCCGCTACTATGATGAGGCCAACCGGCGCCGCGGCGATACGGGTGAGAACCTGATCGGCCTGCTGGAGCGCCGCCTCGACGCCGTCATCTACCGCGCCAAGTTCGTGCCGACGGTCTTCGCCGCCCGCCAGTTCGTCAACCACGGCCATGTCACCGTGAACGGCAAGCGGGTCAACATCCCCTCCTATCAGGTGAAGGAGGGCGACGTGGTCCAGGTGAAGGCGAAGAGCCGCGAGCTGCCGCTGGTGCTGCAGGGCGTCGAGTCCGTGGAGCGCGACCTGCCGGACTACATGGATGTCGACCACAACCAGATGAAGGCGACCTTCGTGCGCGAGCCGAAGCTGGCCGACGTGCCCTATCCGGTCTCCATGGAACCGAACCTGGTCATCGAGTTCTACTCGCGCTAAGCCGCGCGCCAGACGGGCAAGAGGGCCGGCGGCGACCCCCCAGTCGATGGGGAAGGTCGCGCCGGCCCTTTTCTTTTTTGCGCTATAAAGGAACGGCTGAAACACGGGGGGGACTGGCCGCCATGCGATCTGCCGCTTTGCTCTTGGCCGCGCTGGTGACCGGCTGCGCGGCGACACCGCCGCTCACCTTGGAGGAGCGCTTCTACCAGAACGCCTTCTACAACGAGGAGATCGAGGTCGAGCAACCCCTGTTCCGCTGGGAAGAGCCGATCCGGGTTCACCTGGAGGGGGCCGCCGCAGAGGACCGCCGGCACCTCGAAAAGATCCTGGCGCAGATCGCCGCCGCCACGGGGCTCAGCGCCTCAATCGTCGACTCCCCGGCCGCCGAGGTTCGGGTCTACTTCGTCACCAGGGACGAATGGCGCGAGATCCTCGACAAGCAGATCGAGGCGCGGCACGCCGCCGGCTACTTCCAGCCCTTCGACGTCGCCTGCATGGCTTTGCCCCTCCGCTCCAAGCAGGGGCGCAACTATATGTTCGTCGTCATTCCGAAGTTCCGCTCGCAGAGCATCCGCCGGAAATGCATCGCCCAGGAAGTCGGCCACGTCACCGGCCTGCGCTACGATGCCGTGGGGTATTCGGATACGGCCTTCGGGGACTGGGCTGCCGCGCCGCAGCTGACCGAGGTGGACTTTCAGCTCCTCAAGATCCTCTACGATCCGCGTCTGCGCAACGGCATGACATGGCGGGAAGCCCAGCCGATCGTGCGCCGGATCATCGACGAAGGCGCGGATGGCGATTAGGGATTTTCCCCGGCGTTTCTTTTGCGTATCAGCGGCTTGCGCTAAAGTGTGGGGATAACGGCTGAAGCGCCAACCAGGGCGCCGGACTTAAGGGGGAACCGCACGACCATGGCCAAGATTCGTATCACTGCCGGCAGTGTTTCCATCGAGGTGGAGACGCGCGACACGCCCACCTCGGAAGCGATCCTGGCGGCGCTGCCGATCCGCTCGACCGCGCGGACCTGGGGCGACGAGGTCTACTTCGACACGCCCGTCAGCCTGCCGCGCGAGCCGGATGCCAAGGCCGTGGTGGCGGCAGGGGAGATCGCTTTCTGGACCGACGGGGACGCCATCGCCATCGGCTTCGGGCCGACGCCGATCTCTCAGGGCGACGAGATCCGCCTGGCTTCGCCGGCCAATATCTGGGCCGACGCCCTGGATGATGTGACTGCCCTGGGCGGGGTAGGTGAAGGCGACCCGGTGACGGTTGAGGAGATCAGCTGACCGATCGGCGTAGGTGCTTGCCGCTTTGCCCGCCGCGGGCGAGGAGATCCGGCGGGTCGCTTGAGGAAAGAGGACTGCCGAAATCACTCGGCAGTCCTGCAGGTGGCGGCTCAGTTGGGGTCCGCGCAGAAACTGTGGAAGGAGTTGTTGCCCTCGTTGGTCTCACCGATGCTGTTGGTGGGATCGATACTGATATGGAACTGGGCCTTGCCGTTCTTCCAGGCCCCATCGGGGATCGCCACGGCGGAGCCCTTCGCGGCCCCGGCCTGGATCATCGGGATCGTGTGGGTCAGGAACTGACCTGTCGCGAAAGAGAATGAGACGTGGACCGGCGTGGCAAAGGTGTTGCCCTTGTTGCGGACAACGATCTGGACATGGCGTGAGCGCCCGTTCCCCGGCTCGCTTGAGCAGTAGTGGCTGCCGGGCTTGCCCTCCTGGATCTGCGGATTGAGGTACTCCCCGGCAAGGTCGATGAATTTGCTGCCCAGACCGTCCATCGGCTTGACCGGACCGGGGGTCGGCTTGACCGGCCGCTTCGCCGGCGCCTTCAGTTGGTTGGTTCGGTCGGCAGCTTCAGCCGAGCGTGCTTCGGCGGCGGATCCGCCGGCAAAGTCGGCGGCCGCGAAGGTCAGGGCCACTGCGGCAGTGGCGGTGGCCAGAGCGAGCTTCTTGAACATCTGACGAGTACTCCGTGCTCAGGATTGAATCTCCCTGGTAGTCGGTCCGACCCACTCAGAGGTTCAATGTCCACACGGATTGTTAGATAATCTTTATAAGATATTGATTTATAATAAAAGAATGAAATTCCTAGATCGGAGGATGAGGCTGCGGCGGGCCCGGCTTGCGCACTGAGATGTAGAAGCAGCCGCCGTTCGGCAGCACGGCGAAGGTCTCCGGCCGGTAGGCCGCCCAGGCGCCGGCGGCCTTGAGGCGGCCGACGAAGCCGGCGCCCTCGGCCTCCTCGCCGGCGGACTCGACCAGCCACAGGCGGCCGCCCAGGACCGGCAGCACCGGCCGGCCCTCGGCTTCGGCGATGGCCAGCAGGCGGGCGTCGGCGGAGACGCCGGGCGGGAAGACCACCAGCATCCGCCCGGCGGCGGTCTCCGGCAGGGCGGCCAGGGGCAGGGCGACCGCCATGACGGCCAGCCAGAGGCCGAGCAGGAGCAGCAGGATCTTGAGCGACAGGCCCTTCACGGCGCCGTCCCGGCCGAGGCCCTAGCCGGCGCCGGCGAGACGGGCGACCGGCGCCTCGCGGATCGGCCAGTGCACGGCGGCGGCCATGAGGCCGAGGGCCACGTTGCCCCACCACACCACGTCGTAGGAGCCGGTGAGGTCGAAGACGTAGCCGCCCAGCCAGACGCCCAGGAAGGAGCCGATCTGGTGGCTCAAGAAGACGACGCCGAACAGCATGGCCATGTGCCGGGTGCCGAAGAATTGGGCGACCAGGCCGGAGGTCAGCGGCACCGTGGAGAGCCACAGCAGGCCCATGGCCCCGGCGAAGATGAGCACGCTGGCCGCGCTGATGGGCAGCAGGAAGAACAGGGCGATCACCACCGAGCGGGCGAAGTAGAGCGCCGAGAGCAGGTACTTCTTGCTGTAGCGTCCGCCCAGGTATCCGGCGCTGAAGGCGCCGACGATGTTGGCGCCGCCCACGATGGCCAGCGCCCAGGCCGCCAGGCCAGCGTCCAGCCCCATGTCGGTGATGTAGGACGGCAGGTGAGTCTGAATGAAAGCGACGTGGAAGCCGCAGACGAAAAACCCAAGTGTCAGAAGGTTATAGCTCGGATGCTTAAAGGCTTCATTCAAGGCGCCGCCGGCCGACTGATGCACTCCGCCGCGCTCGGAGCGGCCGGTCAGGGCGGTCGATAGGGGCACCATGGCCAGGGCCAGGAAGCCGAAAAGGGTGAGCGCGGTGGACCAGCCGTAGGCCGAGAGGAAGGCTTGTCCGAGGGGCACCATGAAGAACTGGCCGGCCGAGCCGGCAGCGGTGCCGAGGCCCAGAGCCCAGGAGCGCTTGTCCTCCGGCATGAGGCGCGCGAAGGCGGCCAGGACGATGGCGAAGGACGCGCCGGAGATGCCGATGCCGATCAGCACGCCGGTCGAGAGCGTCAGCAGGCCGGGGGTCGAGGCGCCGGCCATGACGAAGAGCCCGGCCGCGTAGAGCAGGGCGCCGCCGGCCAGCACGCGGGCGCTGCCATAGCGGTCCGCCACCGCCCCGGCGACCGGCTGGAACAGTCCCCACAGCAGGTTCTGCACGGCGATGGCGAGGGCAAAGACCTCGCGGCCCCAGCCGAAGTCGCCCGACATCGGCGCCAGGAAAAGGCCGAAGCTGGCGCGGATGCCGAAGGACAGCAGCGCCAGCAGACAGCCGGCGCAGATGATGACGGCGGGGGTGCGCCATCCGTGCAGGGAAGGGCCGTGCAGGGAAGGGCCGGGCTGGGAGGGGCCGGACAGGGAGGGGCCGGACAGGGAGGAGCGAGGGGCCTGCGGGCCGGCGCTAGGGGACATGGATCTGGGCTCCGAGGGGTTCCTGGGGCGGGCGCGGCCGCCCGACCCGCAATCTAGGAGTCCGGCGATCATGCCGCAAATTCAATTTGAGAATTTCTATTATGCTATTTCGGCATATTCAGAGACGGCCAGCACGTCCTGTAGGGCGCGCTCCAGGGTATCGACGACCGCGGCCAGGGAGCCGATGAAGCGGCCGCGGACGATCCACACGGCGAGCCGGTAGTCGAAGTCGGGCACCTCGATGCTGCGCAGCCGGTCGCGGTAGGCGCTGTGCCGCAGCAGGCAGGTCGGCACCAGCCCCAGGCCGTTGCCGCGCGCCACCAGGGACAGCAGCAGTTCCTGGTCGAAAGCCTCGACGGCGATGTTGAAGGGTGCTCCCGACTGCGCCAGCGCACGCCGGATGGCGCTGCGGTAGCTGCAGCCCTCCGGGTGTACGACCCAGCCGTGGGCGGCCAGGTCGGCGACCGGCGCGCGTGCCGGCAGGGGGGAGTCCGCCGCGGTCACCACCAGCAGCCGGTCCTGGCCCACCTTCCTGATCGGTGCCGTGGACGCCGGTTCGCTGGTGTTCGACGACAGCACCACGGCGGCGTTCATGGCGTTGCTTTCGACGTCCTTCACCAGGTCGCCGCTCCAGTCGCTGCTGACGTCGAAGACCAGGGAAGGGAACTCCCGGCGCAGGACGTCGAGCGGTTCGTTCAGCACCAGTTGGGAGAGTCCCAGGGACACGCCCAGGCGGAACCTGCCATGCGGTTCGGCGCCTTCGGCGACGCTGCCGGCAAGATCGTCCAGCGCTTGGAGCACCCGCCGTCCGTGGGCCAGGGCCTGCCGGCCGGCCGGCGTCAGGGTGGGGGGCTTGCTGGAGCGGTCGAACAGGACCGTGCCGAGCTCCGCCTCGAGGCGCTGGATAAGCCGCGACACCGCCGGCTGGGTGAGGTTCAGCCGGGCCGCGGCGCCGTGCATGGAGCCGGCTTCGGCGACCGCCAGGAAGGCTCGGATCTCGGAAATCTTCATGCCGGGAACTTAATGTAGAGCATGAGGTCATGCCAAATCAGAATGTCGGAAGAGGCGTCTTCCGATCTGGCGGCATCCTTGGTCGAGAATCTCAAGAGTTCAATATATTGAATAATGATCAATGCGTTATGGCGTATTTCTCAGACAATAAAAGTGCCTTGGCCGGAGCTTGTCCCCGCATCCGGCTTGCCGGCGTTCATGTGGTGGATGAGAAGACTTGCCGGTGCTAAGACGGCCAACGAGGCTTGATTCTCCGATGATTTGATTAGATGATCCGTCAATATTTCCCGCCTCCCAAGGCAGGCGGTGGAGAAGCCGAGAGGGGAAACGCTCGTGCCGGTCTCGCGTCGCCGCTTCGTCTCTTTGTCCGCCGCAGCCGGCGCGGCGTTCTTCGGCCTGCCGTTGAACGGCGTCGTCTCGCGGCCGAGTCTGAGCCCGCGCGACGACCATTTCATACCGCCGTTCGGGAAGGTGGCGCCGCAGCAACGCCACACCTTTTTGCCGATGCACAGGTCGCTGCCCAAGGTGGAGGCGCGGCTGCGCCAGTGGAGCGCGGTTGCCCAGCGCGAGGCCGCGGAACTTCAGACCTCGGATCATCTGGCCATAAAGCGGTGGCGTGCGCTGCTGTATGGGCTGCCGCCCGGCAACACGAAGGAGGTGGCGCAGCAGGTGAACGTGGCCGTGAACAAGGCCGTCCGCTACGTTTCGGACTGGGATCACGGCCAAAAGCGGGACGTCTGGTACGGCCCGGCAGTGACCCTGCAAGAGGGCGGCGACTGCGAAGACTATGCCCTCTTGAAGGCGGTGACGCTGCATGCCCACGGCTGGCCGACCGAGACCATGCACCTCGTCGCCGGCATTCTCGACAACGGACAGGCCCATATGATGCTGGGCGTCGATTTCGGCGGCGGCCGGCACGGCAAGCACGGCCTGCTGGACAACCTCTCGCCCGAGATCCGGCCGCGCCCCTTCCAGGCCTGGACGCCCAAGTACCAGATTGGCGCCAACCAGCAGTCCGTGGTTTTCATCAAGGCGACGTGAGCTGCGTCCCCCAATGAAAAGGGCCGCTCCCCCTCCGGGAAGCGGCCCTTCTATCGCTCTGGCGCGGCGCCGATCAGGCGGCCGGCTTGGCCTCGATACCGTTGGTCTGCAGGAACTCCTGCAACTCGCCGGTCTGGAACATCTCGCGGATGATGTCGCAGCCGCCGACGAACTCGCCCTTCACGTAGAGCTGGGGAATGGTCGGCCAGTTGCTGAAGTCCTTGATGCCCTGGCGGATGCCCGGGTCCTGCAGCACGTCGACGCCTTTGAACTTCACATTGAGGTGCGAGAGGATCTGCACCACGGCGGCGGAAAAGCCGCACTGCGGAAACACCGGCGTGCCTTTCATGAACAGCACGACCTGGCTGTCGTCGATCTCCTGCTTGATCCGCGCGGCTACGGTCTCATCCATAACCTTAACTCCTTTCCCGATAAGCGGCGCGCCTGCAACGCCGCCGCTGGGCCCGTCACGGGGCCACTGTTAAACCGTCGTCTTAAGCTTCAGGGGGCGCAGAAGTCTGCAGCGCCAAGGCGTGAAGCTCGTTGCCCATGCGGCCCTGCAGGGCCTCATAGACCATCTGGTGTTGCTGCACCCGGGTCTTTCCGCGAAACGCTTCGGACACGATGTAGGCCGCGTAGTGGTCGCCGTCGCCGCGCAGATCCTCGATCCGCACCTGGGCGTCCGGCAGCGCCGTCTTGATCATGCCCTCGATATCGCCGGGGTTCATCGGCATGCTGTCGATCCCTCTCTGACCCGAAGGGGGTCCCTAAATCCGTCTCGGGCCCGCTTGTGGGGCCCTTGGTCTCTCTGCTCTGGTCCGCCCGCGGCGAAAGGGCCGCGCCTAGCGGTCCATGCCTAGCGGTCCATATAGCCGGGCAGCCAGCCTTCGTGGCCGGCCCGCAGTTCCGCCAGGGATATGGCCTCTCCCTGCGCCAGGATCAAGCGGTCGCCCCCGGTCCGCCCCAGAACCCGGGCCGGAACGCCGGCTTCCAAGGCCGCGGCCAGCAGGGCTTCCGCCCCGACCGTGGTCACAAGATAGCGCGCCTGGTCCTCTCCGAACAACCACGCGGCGAGAGGGGGATTAGCCGCGCCGGTCTCGCCCGCGGCTTCGCCGATGTCGGCGCCACAGTTGCCGGCCAGGGCCATCTCCGCCAGGCCGACCGCTAGGCCGCCGTCGGAGAGGTCGTGGCAGGCGGTGACCGCGCCGCTGCGGATCTTCTCGCGCACGAAGTCGCCGTTGCGCCGCTCGGTCTCCAGATCGACCGGCGGCGGCGCGCCGTCGCTGCGCCCTTCGATGTCGCGCAGGTACAGGGAGGCGCCGAGGTGCCCCCGGGTCTCGCCGATCAGCACCAGGGTCTGGTCCGGGCCGGGCAGGGCCGCGCCGGCGATACGGTCCAGGTCGTCGATCAGGCCGACCCCGCCGATCACCGGCGTCGGCAGGATGGCCTGGCCGTTGGTCTCGTTGTAGAGCGAGACGTTGCCGGAGACGACAGGGTAGTCGAGCGCCTCGCAGGCCGCCTTCATGCCGGCGACGCAGCCGACGAACTGACCCATGATCTCCGGGCGCTCCGGATTGCCGAAGTTCATATTGTCGGTCACGGCCAAGGGCTTGGCGCCGACGGCTGTCAGGTTGCGCCAGCTTTCCGCCACCACCTGGGCGCCGCCGCGCTCCGGGTCCGCCTTGCAGTAGCGCGGCGTGCAGTCGCTCGCCATGGCGAGGCCGCGGTTGGAGCCGTGGATGCGCACCACGGCGGCATCGCCGCCCGGCCGGGCCACGGTGTCGGCCATGACCATGTGGTCGTACTGCTCCCAGATCCAGCGCTTGGAGCAGAGATCGGGCGTCGCCATGAGGCGCTTCAGGGCCTCGGCCGCCGTGACCGAGGGCGTGAAGCCCGCGGGGTCGATGTCGTCCTGCGGCGGGGTCGCCTCCCAGGGCCGGTCGTATTCCGGCGAGGCCTCCGCCAGGGGATCGATCGGCAGGTCGCCGACGACCTCGCCGTGCATCTTCAGCACCATGCGGCCGGTATCGGTCAGGTGGCCGATGATGGCGAAGTCCAGGTCCCATTTCTCGAAGATGCCGCGCGCCAGGTCTTCCTTGCCGGGCTGCAGCACGATCAGCATGCGCTCCTGGCTTTCCGAGAGCATCATCTCGTAGGGGGTCATGCCGTCCTCGCGGCAGGGCACCTTGTCCAGTTCCAGCTCGACGCCGGAGCCGCCCTTGGAGGCCATCTCGAAGGAGGAGGAGGTGAGGCCGGCCGCGCCCATGTCCTGGATGGCGACGATGGCGTCGGTCGCCATCAGCTCCAGGCAGGCCTCGATCAGCAGCTTCTCGGTGAAGGGGTCGCCGACCTGCACGGTGGGGCGCTTCTCGTCGGAATCGTCGTCGAACTCCGCCGAGGCCATGGTGGCGCCGTGGATGCCGTCGCGCCCGGTCTTGGAGCCGACGTAGACGACGGGTTTTCCGACGCCGGCGGCCGCCGAATAGAAGATGCGGTCGGCCGGGGCGATGCCCACGGTCATGGCGTTGACCAGGATGTTGCCGTTGTAGGAGGCGTCGAAGTTCACCTCGCCGCCCACGGTCGGCACGCCCACGCAGTTGCCGTAGCCGCCGATGCCGGCGACCACGCCGGCGACCAGGTGGCGGGTCTTGGGATGATCGGGCGCGCCGAAGCGCAGGGCGTTGAGGTTCGCCACGGGTCGGGCGCCCATGGTGAAGACGTCGCGCAGGATGCCGCCGACGCCGGTCGCCGCCCCCTGGTAGGGCTCGATGTAGCTCGGGTGGTTGTGGCTCTCCATCTTGAAGATGGCGGCCAGGCCCTCGCCGATGTCGATCACGCCGGCGTTCTCGCCCGGGCCCTTGATGACCTGCGGCCCCTTGGTCGGCAGGTACTTCAGCCACTTCTTCGAGGACTTGTAGGAGCAGTGCTCCGACCACATGACCGAGAAGATGCCGAGTTCCAGCAGGTTCGGTGCGCGGCCCATGATGTCGAGCACAAGATCGTATTCGTCTTCGTTGAGGCCGTGCTCGCGCACCACCTCGGGCGTGACCGCGCGCTCGTTGGCGTTTTCGTTGACCATGGCGGAACTCACGACAGTGCCTCCACCAGACCGTCGAAGAAGGCGCGTCCGTCATTGCCGCCCAGCTTGGGGTCGGAGAGGCGCTCGGGGTGCGGCATCAGGCCCAACACCGTCTTGGTCTCGTTGTAGACCCCGGCGATGTTGCGCTGGGAGCCGTTGGGGTTGGCCGCCTCGGTGATGCTGCCGTCGGGTTCGCAGTAGCGGAAGGCGACCTGGCCGCGGTCTTCCAGGGCCGAGAGCGTGTCGTCGTCGGCGTAGTAGTTGCCGTCGTGGTGCGCAATGGGGATGCGGATGGCCTGGTCCTGCTCGTACTTGGCGGTGAAGAGGCTCTGGCTGGTCTCGGCTTTGAGGGTCACATCGCGGCAGATGTAACGCAGATTGGCATTGCGCATCAGGGTGCCGGGCACCAGGCGGGCCTCGGTCAACACTTGAAAGCCGTTGCAGATGCCGAGCACCGCCACGCCCTTCTTGGCGCGGGCGACGACCTCTTTCATCACCGGCGAATTGGCGGCGATGGCGCCGGGGCGCAGGTAATCGCCGTAGGAGAAGCCGCCGGGCAGCACGATGAGGTCGACCTTCTCGAAGTCGCTGTCCTTGTGCCAGACCATCAGCGGTTCGCTGTTCATGGACTGGCGCAGCGCGACCTGCACGTCCCGGTCGCTGTTGGAATCCGGAAACACGATGACCGCAGCCTTCATCTGGGCCAACTCCTCCTGAAGGTTTCGGGGTAGTCCCTCACCAGGCCGTCGGCATCCACCGCCAGCTCGGCGGTGAAGTTCCGGAACAGGCCTTCATAGCGGTAAAGGCCGCCTTGCGGGCCCAGCGCCTGCAGGCAGGTATAGCGTTGCTCGGCCGGGCGGGGCGTCAGCTCCGGGACCGGCAGGTAGACGACGCGGATCTCGGCGCTTTCTCCCTCCGCCAGATCCATACGGCGGATCGGCAGCGTGTTGGTGAAGGGCGTGACCTGGATATCGACGTCCAGGCAGCCGTCCAGCTCTGGGGCGGCAGCGCCCTCGACCTGCCAGTGGCCGGCGCCGTCGCTTTCCAGCAGCAGGCGCCGCGGCGCCGACTCCTCGCCGGCGTTGACCGCGAAGCTGAGGCGCCGGACGTGCCAAGCCTCGTCGGTCTCCAGCTCGTAGCGGCAGCGCAAGTGCCGCCCGTCGCGCATACGCAGGATCATGCCCAAGGCCTTGGTGCCGGCTTCGCCGGGGCGCAGGCTCAAGTGCTCGCAGCCCGGCTCCTCCCAGGGGATCCAGTAGATATCGCGGGCTTCCTGGGGCACTTGGCGGCTAGCCGTTCAGCTCGATGGTGTAGTTTTCGATCACGGTGTTGGCGAGCAGCTTCTCGCACATGGCCTCGACCTCGGCGCGGGCCTTGGTGGGGTCGCTCTCGGCCAGGGAGAATTCGATGACCTTGCCCTGGCGCACGTCGTTGACGCCGCCGAAGCCAAGGGAAGAGAGGGCATGCTCGATGGCCTTGCCCTGGGGGTCCAGAACACCGTTTTTCAGGGTGACGTGAACGCGTGCTTTCATGAGGGCCTTCATGGGTCGGACGGTGCCGACTCGCGGGGGTGAAAGTTGGCCGGACCTTAGCCGCGCCAGCCCGGCAAAACAAGCGGTACACCAGTGGAAAAACGGCGCTGCGGGGGAGGTTCCGGCGCCCGCCCGCGGCCTCGACCGGTTCGTTCAATATAGTTGACTAAGTCATATATATTGCCTGATAGTAGCATGCAGATGTTCCGCCGCTTGGGGGCCGCCGATGACCTCTCTCGCCACCCGGGTGGACGCGGTCCGCCGCTTCACCCGCTTCTACACGCTCTACGCCGGGGTCCTGCACCGCCGCCTGCTGAACAGTCCCTACTCGCTGACCGAAGCGCGGGTCATCTACGAGCTGGCGCACCATGAGACGGCCACCGCGTCGGAGCTGGCCAGCGAGCTCCGCCTCGACAGCGGCTACCTGAGCCGCATCCTGAAGGGCTTCGAAAAGCGGGGCCTGATCGGCCGGCGTCCCTCCGAAAGCGACGGGCGTGCGAGCCTGCTCTCGCTCAGCGAGGCCGGGGAGGCGGCCTTCGCCGAACTCAATGCCCGCTCCCGCGCCGAGACCGCGGCCAAGCTGGAACAGCTGAGCGAAGCGCAGCAGGCCGAGGTGGTGACAGCCATGGAGACCATCCAGGCGCGCCTCGCCGCGACGTCCCCGCGCAAGGCGCCCTACATCCTGCGCCCGCATCAGCCGGGCGACATGGGCTGGATCGTGCATCGCCATGCGGTGCTGTACAGCGAGGAGTACGGCTGGGACGAAACCTTCGAGGCCCTGGTGGCGCGCATCGTCGCGGACTTCATCGACAATTTCGATCCCAAGCGCGAGCACTGCTGGATCGCCGAGATGGACGGCGACGTGGTGGGCTCGACCTTCGTGGTGCGCCAGTCCGACGAAGTGGCCAAGGTGCGGCTGGTCTACGTGGAGGCCAAGGCGCGCGGCCTCGGCATCGGCCAGCGGATGATCGCCGAGGCGATCCGCTTTGCGCGTCAGCGCGGCTACAAGACCCTGACGCTCTGGACCAACGACATCCTGGTGTCGGCGCGCCGTATCTACGAGGCGGCGGGCTTCAAGCTGGTGAAGGAGGAAAAGCACCACAGCTTCGGCAAGGACCTGGTGGGCCAGAACTGGGAACTGGATCTGCGATGAGAGACTTGCGGAAGTGGCCTGCATCCTTCGAGACGCGCTTTGCGCTCCTCAGGATGAGGTAGAGTCTTGGTGGCACGAAGAAAGAACCTCATGCTGAGGAGCCCGCGCCAGCGGGCGTCTCGAAGCACGCAGATCAGCTGTCCAGCGGTAGGGTGCAAATTGTGACGCCGCGCGTCTGGCCCGCGATCTTTGCCGCGGCCACCGTCGGCGTGCAGGTCGGCGCGGCCACGGTGGCCTCGCGCGCCGTGGTCGACGAGGTCGGCCCGGCTTCCTTGGCGATGCTGCGCTACGCCATCGGCGCGGCCTGCCTGCTGCCTTTCCTCTGGTCGGCGCCAAGGGTGCGTTTTCGCGGCTGGGACCTGGCCGCGGTCGCCGCGCTGGGCATCGGCCAGTTCGGCATCCTGGTCTTCCTGCTGAACTTCGGTTTGCTCTACGTCTCCGCGGCGCGCGCCGTGCTGCTCTTCGCCACCTTTCCGCTCATGACCATGCTGCTGTCCGCGGCCCTGGGCCGCGAGCGCTTGAGCGTCGCCAAGACGGCGGGTGTGGTGATTTCCTTCTTCGGTGTTGTGCTGGCCCTGCTCGACAAGCTGGCCGTGACGCAGGCCACCGCGGGTGAGTGGCTGGGTGTCGCCGCGGTGCTGGGCGCGGCACTCACCGGCGCCGTCTGCTCCGTGCTCTACCGGCCCTACCTGCAGAAGTATCCCACCCTGCCGGTCAGCACCCTGGCCATGGTCGCCTCGGTCTTTTTCCTCATCTTCCTGGCGGTACCGGAAGGGGCGCTGCAGGTCGTGCCGGGTCTCGGCCTTGGGGCCTGGGCCGCGATCTTTTTCGTCGGTGTGTCCAGCGGCGGCGCCTTCTTCTGTTGGCTTTGGGCGCTCAGCCGTTTGCCGCCGACGCAGGTGACGGTCTTCCTCTCGCTCGGTCCGGTGACGGCGGCGGTCCTCGGCGGCCTGTTGCTGGGGGAGGCGCTGTCCTGGCTGACGCTGGCCGGTCTGGCCGCCGTGGTCGTGGGGCTGATCGTCGCCTTCGCGCGCCCCGCGCCGCGGACGCAGTCCTAGATCCAGCGCCTGACGCGGACCTTGTAGTCGCGGTAGGCGGCGCCAAACTTGCGCTCCAGATAGCGCTCCTCACGGCGGATGACGCCGAATTCCATGACCAGGATGACCGCGGGAAAGAGAAGCAGGATCCCCAGGCTGGCGGTGGCGCAGACCACCCCCAGGTAGATGAGCGCCATGCCCAGGTAGATGGGGTTGCGGCTGCGGCGGTAGGGCCCGACGGTCACCAGGGCGGTGGTCGGGCGGTGCGGCGGCAGCGGCGTCCCGGCGCCAATGAAGCGACCGCCGGCCCAGAGGATCAGCAGCAGGCCGAAGACGCCAAAAGCGAGCCCGAGCCACAGCCCGCCGCTGGCGCTGCGCTCCGGCAGAGATGGCAGACCCAGCAGCCGGTCGGCGCCGAGCCCAAGCGCCAGGCCGGCGAGATAGACCAGGGGCGGCGGCGCGACAACGCCTGCCGTGTCTTCAGTCCCCATCCGGCTCAGTCGGGTGTGAACTTCGAGATCTTGTTGCCCTCAATCCCGAGGCCGGCCATGAGGCCTGTCTGGTCGAAGAAGAAGACATAGATGGCCTCGCGTGTGGAGGTCGTCGTCAGCTTGCCGGAGACCCCTTCATCCACTACGACCAGGGAAGGGGCCGTACCGATCTCCCAGCCCTCGCTGCTGTCGAGATAGCCCAGGGAGTTCTCGTTCATGAAGAACACCGCGTAACCGAACTTCTGGATGCCGGCTTGCAGCCCGAAGGAAGCGGCGACGGTTTCGTAATACCCCGTCACCTTGCCGCCATCCAACAGCGCTCCTTCGCCGTAGAGGCCGCCGACGATCAGCCCGCCCTTGACGATCGACGGGAACACCAGGACGGCGACGGAGTCCTTGGCGATAGCGGTCGCCCCCTCCGACTGCTTCAGCAGAGAGGCCAGGGCGGCACGGGACTTCTTCTCGATTGTTGCGGCGTCTTCGGCTTCGGCGGGGGCGCTATGGATGAGGGCGGCGAAGAAGGCACAGAAGGCCAGGCTGGCCAGCACGCGGATTGACATTGTTCACTCCTCCCAGGCATTGGTTGCGAGTGCAAAAGCAACCCTACTGCCTGCGGGAAGGGGGTGTGAAGGAAGAAAGTGGCCCTGCCGCCAGCTCAGTCCGGATTGATCTCGGTGATCTTGGTGCCTTCGATGGTCAGGCCGGCCATCAGGCCCTTCTGGTCGAAGAAGAACACGTAGATGTCCTTCTTGGCCGACGTCGTGGTCAGGGAGGCGCCGGCGCCCTTGTCGACGACCACCACATTGGGGGCGGTGCCGATTTCCCAGCCGTCACTGTTGTTGAGATAGCTCAGCGACTCTTCATTCATGAAGTAGACCGCGTAGCCGAAGGTCTGCAGGCCGGCCTGCAGGCCGAAGGAAGCGGCAGCGGTGCTGTAATACTGAGTCAGCGCGTCATCCTTGAAGAGGGCGCCTTCCCCGTACTGCCCGCCGATGATCAGGCCGCCTTTGATGATCTTCGGGAAGACCAGGATGGCGGCGGCGTTGTCGGAAAGCTCGCGTGCAGGCTCGGAGTTCGTCTTCAGCAGCGCCAAGGCGGCGCGGGAGTCCCTCTCGATCGTTGCCGCCGTGTGCTCTTCCTGGGCGCGCGCAGGGGCGGCCGAGAAGGCGGTGGCGGCGGCGATGACCGCCAGGGCAGCAAAAACGGTGGGAAAGCGTAGGGACATCGAATCCTCCTGTCGGATTGCCGACTTGCATATAGGCCCTATCCTACTGCAGTTGCGCCGCGCAGGAACAGGGACGAAGAAGAGGGCAGACTGCTCAACTGAGCGGACAGGCAGAGTTGCCGGCCCGGCGGCAAAGCCGCGCCTCCAGGCAGAGAACGTCGATCTGTCGTTTTGGTTCCCACCGGCAGCAGGCCCGGGCCGTTCCCTGACGGCCCCGGCGCCGCTGCGATGGTACTACTGAATCAGGCGGGGGCCCTGCATGTCGACCGGGCCGGCTTCGGGCAGCACGCCAAGTCGGCGGGCGACCTCCTGATAGGCCTCCTCGACACCGCCCATGTCGCGGCGGAAGCGGTCCTTGTCCAGCTTTTCGTTGGTCGTCACGTCCCACAGGCGGCAGGAGTCCGGGCTGATCTCGTCGGCCAGGACGATGCGCATTTCCTCGTCCTCCCACAGGCGGCCGAACTCCAGCTTGAAGTCGACCAGCTTCAGCCCGACGCCGAGGAAGAGGCCGCAGAGGAAATCGTTCACGCGCAGGGCGTACTGCAGCATCTCGTCCAGGTCCTGGGTGTTGGCCCAGCCGAAGGCGGTAACGTGCTCTTCCGAGACCATGGGGTCGCCCAGCTCGTCGTTCTTGTAATAGTACTCGACGATGGAGCGCGGCAGAGGGGCGCCTTCCTCGAGACCCAGGCGCTTGACCATCGACCCGGCGGCGATGTTGCGCACCACGATCTCGAGCGGAATGATCTCGACCTCGCGCACCAGCTGCTCGCGCATATTGAGCCGCCGCACGAAGTGGGTCGGCACGCCGATGCTCTCCAGCCGCGTCATCAGGTATTCCGAGATGCGGTTGTTGAGCACGCCCTTGCCGGTGATGATGCCCTTCTTCTGGTTATTGAAGGCGGTGGCATCGTCCTTGAAGTACTGGACGAGGGTCCCCGGCTCCGGGCCTTCGAAGAGGACCTTGGCCTTTCCTTCATAGATCTGTCTGCGTCGCATCTCTTGCACCTGAAATTGGGGCCGGGCCGGTCACGGCGGATTGCACCCGTGTTGGGGAAATATTCCCAATGCGCAGGTTGTCGGCTGCTGGCCTGCGTTTTTTGCTTTGCCCTCGTTAGGGGACCGTCAGGGGCCGCCTGGGCCCCATCGACCTTGAGTCTACGTCATATAGCAGGAGAAGGGGGGCAAAACAATGACGCCCGCCGAGCCGCTGAAGTTCCTGCTAAATATCTGAAAACAAATAACTATCAATTATCATTTTCAGCCGGTTTCAGGCCCTCCAGGGGGGCAAAGGCGTGCCTGTCCGGGCGCCCGGGCGCGAAGAGCCACAGCGGCTTGGGCGCTGCCTCGCCGAGGCTCTGCGGCGCCGCCGGCAGGGCGATGAGCGAGGCGGAAACCGTCTGGAATCCGCCCCGCTCGACGGTCATGGCGGCCTCCGACCGGGACTCCGTGCGGGCCAGGATCGCCTGCCAGGCCGACCAGTCGCCGCCCTGCGGGTCGTCGGGATCCGGGGCCGGTGCGTCGGCGGCCTGGAAGTCCGGCAGGTGGCGGGCGACGCGCGGGCTTTCGGGGTCGTTCACGTCGTAGGCGGTCAGCATGGAGAGGCCCTGGGGCAGCGGCCTGATCTCGATGACCTTGGCTTCCGGCGTGCCCAGGTTGCGCAGCCAGTAGGCGTCGCGGTTGTCGGCCACCACCATGTTGAAGCTGCGGTAGGCGGCGGGGTTCAGGTCGGCTAGGGCTTCGGCGGCGTTGACCGCATCGGCATGGTCCAGGGCCTCCAGGACCAGTTCGCCGCGGCTGCGCTTGTCCGGCGCCGGGCCGAGGGAGGCGCGCCGGTTCAGGATGGCCGCCACCACCCCGTGGTCGTTGACGCCCAGCCAGGAGCCCCCGGCGGTGCGGTCCAGTCCGGCGACCACCTCCGGGCGGTCCGGCCAGTGGCGGCCCGGCGCGGCCCAGGGCCGGTCGATCATTTCGTCGCGGTTGGCCGCCAGGACCAGGGGCCAGGGATGCCAGGGGCGGCGCAGAATGACGAGGGTGCACATGTCCGGTCGGATATCGCTGTGATGAGGGGGCTGAGGAGGTGGCGGGGGATGGCGGGCCGGCGCCGGCGGCCGGCGGCAGATCCCGCAGAAATCCGCAAGCGAGAGGTTTATCGCAGGCGTGAAGGACGCTATAAACCCTCTTGATGAACCGCTGCTGCCGAAGGCGGCAGAGCATAACCGCTATCTGAAGGATCGGCTACGCCGTTCCCGCTGGGGGAAGTTCCCCGGGATAAGGCCGAGGCCGCGCCAGGAGACCTATCGACCGATGTCGACATTCAACGAACGCGAAAAAGCTTTCGAGGACAAATACAAGCACGACCAGGACCTGCAGTTCCGCACCGAGGTGCGCCGCAACAAGCTCCTCGGTCAATGGGTCGCGCGGGAGCTGTTCGGCCTGGAAGGGGAGGCGGTGGAAAACTACGCCAAGGACGTGGTGGCTTCCGACCTGGACGAGCCCGGCATTGATGACGTGGTGCGCAAGGTCATGGCCGACATCGAGGCCAAGGGCGTCGACTTCAGCGAGCACCGCCTGCGCCACCGCATGGACGAGCTGCTGGTCGAGGCCAAGCAGCAGATCATGCAGGAATAGGCCGTCGCGGGCTGTCCCGCGCCGCAGAGATTGAAAAACGGGCCGTCCCTTGGGCGGCCCGTTTTGTTTTGACCGGCATGGGCAGCAGAGGGCGTCGCATTCCCCCTTGCCAGTCCAAAGCTGTCGCCCCGGCACTTGTTGCCGGGGCCCAATGCCCTAACCGTTCGATCCTTTGTGGATGTCGTGGCACTGCGGTAGGCCGAGAGCTAAGGCGCCCACACTCTTTCCGCCTGCCGACGCCAATGGGTCCCGGGATCAAGTCCCGGGACGACAGCGGTGTCTTTCTACGCCACCGCCTCGGCCCCTAGGCAACCGCCTTAGCTTGGGCGTCCTTGCCGAACACCCGGGCGAAGATCGTGTCCACGTGCTTGGTGTGGTAGCTGGCATCGAAGCAGGCGGCGAGCTTCGCCTCGTCGATCTTGCCGGCGATTTCCGGGTCGGCCTTCAGCAGCTCCAGGAAGTCGCCTTCGCCGCCCCAGACCTTCATGGCGTTGCGCTGGACCAGGCGGTAAGCGTCCTCGCGGCTGATGCCGGCCTGGGTGAGGGCCAGCAGCACCCGCTGGGAATGCACCAGGCCGCCCAGCTGGTCGAGGTTCTGCTGCATGGTCTCGGGGTAGATCAGCAGCTTTTCGATCACCCCGGCCAGGCGGTTGAGGGCGAAGTCCAGGGTCACCGTGGCGTCGGGGCCGAACATGCGCTCCACCGAGGAGTGGGAGATGTCGCGCTCGTGCCACAGGGCCACGTTCTCCAGCGCCGGCACCACGGCGGCGCGCACGATGCGGGCCAGGCCGGTGAGGTTCTCGGTCAGCACCGGGTTGCGCTTGTGCGGCATGGCCGAGGAGCCCTTCTGCCCCGGCGCGAAGTATTCCTCGGCCTCGCGGACCTCGGTGCGCTGCAGGTGGCGGACCTCGGTCGCCAGGTTCTCGATGGAGGAGGCGATGATGCCCAGGGTCGCGAAGAAGGCGGCGTGGCGGTCGCGCGGGATCACCTGGGTGGAGACCGGCTCCGGCGTCAGGCCCAGCTTCTCGGCGACGTACTCTTCCACGAAGGGGTCGATGTTGGCGAAGGTCCCGACGGCGCCGGAGATGGCGCAGGTGGCGATCTCCTTCCGGGCCGCCTCAAGCCGCGCGCGGCAGCGCTGGAAGGCGGCGTAGTGGCCGGCCAGTTTCACGCCGAAGGTGGTCGGCTCGGCATGGATGGCGTGGCTGCGCCCCAGGCAAACCGTGTTCTTGTGTTCCAGGGCGCGCTTCTTCAGCGCCGCCAGCACCCGGTCGATGTCGGCCAGCAGGATGTCGGCGGCCTGGGTCAGCTGCACGGCCAGGCAGGTGTCCAGCACGTCGGAGGAAGTCATGCCCTGGTGGACGAAGCGGGCCTCGTCGCCGACGTGCTCGGCCAGGTTGGTCAGGAAGGCGATGACGTCGTGCTTGGTCTCGCGCTCGATCTCGTCGATGCGCTCGACCTCGAAGGCGCCGCGCTCCCACACCGCCTTGGCCGCTTCCTTCGGGATGACCCCCAGCTCGGCCTGGGCGTCGCAGGCATGGGCCTCGATCTCGAACCAGATGCGGAACTTGTTCTCCGGCTCCCAGATGGCGGTCATTTCGGGGCGGCTGTAACGCGGGATCATGCGGAAAACTTCCTGATTTCAGTGGGGCCGGGAAAGCCCTGTTATAGCGGCGGGGCGTGCCCGCGGCAACGCCGCCGGGGGTTGGAAGAGGCCTGAAAGCCAGCCCGCTACAGCAACCCCAGCGCCCGGAAGCTGGCGTGGCCGGCGCGGCCGATGACCAGGTGGTCGTGGATGACGATGCCGAGCTTTTCCGAGGCGCTGACCAGTTCCTCGGTCATGGCGATGTCGGCGGCCGAGGGCTCGGCCTCGCCGGAGGGGTGGTTGTGGACCAGGATGAGGGCCGCCGCGCCCAGCTCCAGGGCGCGCTTCACCACCTCGCGGATGTAGACCGGCGTGTGGTCGATGGTGCCCTGCTGCTGCACTTCGTCGGCGATCAGGCGATTGCGTTTGTCGAGGAACAGCAGGCGGAACTGCTCGATGGGCTGATGCGCCATGGTCTGGCGGCAGTAGGCCAGCAGCTTGTCCCAGGAAGAGATGACGTCGCCGGCCATGGCCTCCTCGCGGGCCAGGCGTTCGGCGGCCTGGGGGACGATCTTCAAGGCGGCGATGGAGGCTTGGCCCATGCCCGGCACCCGCGCCAGGGCATCGGCCTCCGCCGTCAGCACCTTGGAGAGGCTGCCGAAGGCGGCGAGCAGCGCCTTGGCCAGCGGCTTGGTGTCGCCGCGCGGCTTGGCGCCGAACAGCAGGAACTCCAGGATCTCATGATCGGCCAGGCTCTCGCCGCCGCGCGCCAGCAGCCGCTCGCGCAGGCGCTCCCGGTGACCGTGGTAGTGGGGCTTGTCCTTGCCGTCGTCGCTCAAATGCCGCTGCCCGAATGCCTCTGCGTGAATGCCTCTGGGTGAATGCCTCTGGGTGAATGCCGGAGTCCCATGCATCCTAATTAGAGAGCAGCGCGGCGACACCTTCAACCGGTAGCAGGCGGAACCCCAGGGCTAGTAATTTGTTAACCAAATCCTCCCCTATACTTAGTCTGTTGAGAGTGACCCTACCCACTACGTCATGGTCAGAGACACCAAGGGATTCGCTATGTCCGACGCCAATGTGATCGCTTTTCCGGTGCGCGCCGCGCCTCCCACGCCGACCGACGCCTTTAACGATTGGATGAGTTGGGCGGAGTGCGAACTGTCGATCCTCGGATACGACGTCTCGGCCACCGACTATAACTGGCGCGCGGCGCACCAGAAGGGCCTGCGCCCCGAGGTCGCCGCCGAGCACGCCGCCCGCGGTCTCGAGGCCGGCTGACTGCCGCACACCCCGCGGCCGTTGCTTCCGACGGCCGCAGCGCGCGAGTAGCATGGCGGCCAAATGCCGTACCGCGATCTTTGCGGGGCGGCTATCCTTCTGCGCCGAAAAACCTCCCCGCTTTCGCGGCGAATCCCGCCGCCGCCCCGATGGACAACATACGTATGCAGGCGTAGCGTGATGCGGTCTGCTCATGACCGCAGTGAGCGTCTTGTCAGTCGCCTTTGTCTCGCCACAGACCGCCATCGCCAATCTGGAGATGGCCCTCCTCGACGGCTATCCCTCGGCGACCCTGACGTGATGCAGGTTACGGAACAGCAGGTAGCCGATCGCAGGTAGCCGGAAGCCGTGTTGTGCGGCCTCCAACCTCATTGAAAAAAGCGACGCGCAGTCAGCGCGGCCATGAACAGGATCACCCCTTTGGCGTCGAGCCGGAGGCGGGACGATCCGCGCGGCCTGCGACAGGCCGTGATAGCCTGCAACACCGGCCGGGCGGGGATAACGCGCGGCAGGACAGTGGAGGAGTGGTGCCGTGAAAATCGAAGCTGTGCTGAGAAAACACGAGGACGCCTTGCTGGCCTATCCCAACGTCAACGGCGTCGGGATCGGTGAACGCGCCGGCCGTCCGGTCATCAAAGTCATGGTCATCAGGAAAGTCCCGGAGTCCTCCTTGCCGCCCGACCAGATCCTGCCCAAGGAGCTGGAAGGGTTCGCGCTCGACGTCGAGGAAATTGGCGAAGTTACGGCGCATTAGGTCCGCCCTGCGGCACCTGAGCCCGTAGTCATCCGGGAGAAAGATGATGATCGAAGTCGAAAAGATGATGCTCGACGCGAAGGACGCGCAGAAAGCCCAGAAGGCGCATGCCTCCGCGGTGGACAAGTTCCTGGAGCCGGGCAAGGTCCCGCCCAATGTCGTCGGCATGGGCTACGGCGTGAAGTGGAGCAACGGCGAGCCGACCGGCAAGCCGGCCCTGCTGGCGCTGGTGTCGCAGAAGGTGGACAAGGAGGAGCTCGGCCCGGGCGAGACGATCCCGCGGAAGATCGGCGAGATGCCGACCGACGTGCTGGCCATCGGCGAGCCCTTCGCCGGCCAGGCCGAGCCGATCGAGGTCACCATTCAGGAACTGGCCCGGCGGGCGCGTCCGGCTTCCGGCGGCTACAGCGTCGGCCATCGCAACATCACCGCGGGCACCATCGGCACCTGCGTCTACGACATGGTGGGGACGCCGGGCAACGCGGTCGGGATGCCGAATCACTACTACATTCTTTCCAACAACCACGTGCTGGCGAACAGCAACAACGCGACGCCCGGCGATGCCATTCTGCAGCCCGGGCCGTTCGACGGCGGCACGGACCCGAGTGACCGCATCGCCGCGCTCAGCCGGTTCATCCCGATCACCTTCGACCCGCCGGTGCCGCGGGCCCTGCACCGCAACCTGGTCGATGCCGCGGTCGCCGAAGGGCAGTTCCACGACCTGAAGCGGGAAATACACTGGGTCGGCCATCTGCGCGGCTGGCGCCCGCGCGCCCAGGTGACCGTCGGCACGGTGCTGCAGAAGACCGGCCGCACCACCAACTACACGACCGGGCGCATCACCACGGTGAACGCCACCGTCGACGTGAACTACGGCGGCGGCCGGGTGGCCCGCTTCCGCGATCAGATCCTCACCACCCCGATGTCGGCTGGCGGCGATCCCGGATCGCTGGTGGCCGACCGCGAAAACTTTGCGGTGGGGCTGCTCTTCGCCGGCTCCCCGCAGGTGACGATCCTCAACCAGATCCAGCACGTGCGCGCGCTGCTGCGCGTCGAGATCGCCTGATGAAGGATGCCCTCTCCCCAGGCGGGAGAGGGTTGCGCAGTCTTAGCGAGCCGGTGAGGCGCGCTTAGACGAAGCTGGGTGAGGGGGATGCGGTGTTGCCATCAGGATCATTCCGCGCAGCAAGCTGCGCCGCCCCCTCACCCTCCCGCCCCTGACAACTTCATGGGCGGGTCCCTCCCTCTCCCACACAGGCGAGAGGGAATAACAAGCGGGGCGCCGATCGACGGTTCAGTCGCCGTAAGGCGGTTGGTGCCAGCCCTTGGGGGAGAGGGTGAAGATCTCGTAGCCGGTGGCGGTCACCGCGATCGAGTGCTCGAACTGGGCCGAGAGCTTCATGTCGCGGGTCACGGCGGTCCAGCCGTCCTGCAGGATCTTCACCTCCGGGCGGCCGGCGTTGATCATCGGCTCGATGGTGAAGAACATGCCCTCGCGCAGCGGTACGCCGGTGCCGGGGCGGCCGTAGTGCAGCACGCTGGGCGCGTCGTGGAAGACCTGGCCCAGGCCGTGGCCGCAGAAGTCGGTCACCACGGAGAAGCGCTGCTTTTCGGCGAAGGATTGGATGGCGTGGCCGATGTCGCCCAGGGTGGCG
The DNA here is from genome assembly GCA_048268885.1 of Kiloniellaceae bacterium. Classification (GTDB taxonomy): domain Bacteria; phylum Pseudomonadota; class Alphaproteobacteria; order Kiloniellales; family Kiloniellaceae; genus Pelagibius. Next base: position 66,681 of record JBLWUP010000008.1, read on the forward strand.
CCGGGCTTGACCACCTCGATGCCGCGCATCATCGACTCGTAGGTCACCTCGACCAGGCGGCGCGCCTTGATCTTGGGTTCGCCGACGAAGAACATCCGGCTGGTGTCGCCGTGCCAGCCGTCGACGATGACGGTGACGTCGATGTTGATGATGTCGCCGCTCTCCAGGCGCTTATCCTCGCTGGGAATGCCGTGGCAGACGACGTGGTTGACCGAGGTGCAGACGGACTTCGGAAAGCCGCGGTAGTTCAGCGGCGCCGGGACGGCCCCGGCCTTCACGATGAAGTCGTGGCAGAGCTCGTTCAGGTATTCCGTGGTCACGCCCGGCTTCACTTCCGGGGTGATCATATCCAGTGTTTCCGCCGCCAGGCGGCCGGCGCGACGCATGCCTTCGAAGCCGGCTTCGTCATGGATGACGTAGCCACCTTCGGAAGGGCTGACGCGCTCTGCACTGTAACCTTGCTTCATGGACCTCTGCCTTTTGTCCGTCACTGCCGCAATATTTAGGCACTCTAGCCCGGATTTCCAAGCGGTGCACCCGGCGGGTAGCTCCCGGAATCGCTACCGGAACGCTTGCCGGAATCGCTTGCTTATAGCGCCAGAGGCAGCCTTTCGTCCAATGTGACGGCCTCGGGCGACAGATTGCATTTATAGCATAAGACTTCTACCCCGGCGGCAATGGACTCGGTGAGGGCCGCGGCATAGGCCGGGTCGATGTCGGCGGCCGGCGCCACCGCCGTGCAGTCGCCCCGCTGGACCAGGAAGAAAAGCACCGCGCGCTGGCCCTGGCGGGCCATTTCCGCCAGCTCGCCCAGGTGCTTGGTGCCGCGGGCGGTGACGGCATCGGGGAACTCGGCCAGATCGCCGCCGCGCTTCAGGGTGACGCTCTTCACCTCGACATAGCAGGCGGGGCAGGCGGGGCCGGCGGGGCGGTCGGGCGACTCCAGCAGGAAGTCGACGCGGCTGTTGGTGCCGTAGCGCACCTCGGCCCGGCGCTGGGCATAGCCGGCGAGCTCCGGGACCCGGCCGGCCTCCAGCGCCTCGGCGACCAGGGCGTTGGCCCGCCCGGTGTTGATGCCCACCAGGGCTTTGCCGCCGCTTGGGCCCCCGTCAACCTCCACCAGCTCCCAGGAGTACTTCAGCTTCCGCGCCGGGTTGCGCGACGGCGAGAGCCAGACGCCGGAGCCGGGCTCGGCGAGCCCCATCATGGAGCCGGGATTGGCGCAGTGGGCCACGATCTCGCTGCCGTCCTCCAGCAGGATATCGGACAGGAACCGTTTGTAGCGCCGCTGCAGGCGGCCTGGGATCAGCGGGTCTGGAAACTGCATCGAAGCGGGCTAGCTTTTGTCTTTCGGGAAACGGGTTCGTCGGCGGCGGGTCAAGCAGGCGGCGGAACGCCCTGGGCTTGCAACTTGACGCCGGGAGCGCCACTCTGCAATCCATTAACCCTGTTTTGACCGTCCCCACGGATCGCCGCTCTCCCAAGGATCAGCTCATGTCCGCATTCGCCCGTTTCAAGACGACCACGGCCCCGGCTGCGGCGGCTCTGGCCGCGGCGGCTCTGCTGCTGGCGGCCTGCGCGGCGGAGACCGGCGGGACGAGCGCCACGAGCGCCACGGGCGGCAGTCCGGCGGTGCAGAACGGCACGGCACTGCCGCCCCCGGGCGCGGGCGAGAGCGCGACGGGCGCCGGCGTGCAGGCGGCGCCTTCCCAGCCGCTTCCGGCGGCCGCCAGTGAAACGCCGCCCGCCGCCGAGCCCGTGGTGATCGAGGGGCCGGAGGGGACCAGCTGGGCCGTGCAGTCGCCCAAGGACGAGGAGGCCTACCGCGCCGACGTGGAGGACTGCTACCGCTACGCCCTGGGCCAGACGCGCCGCGACGCGCAGTACCTCAACGACCGCAACGCGGGCATCGATACCCTGACCAACCAGTCCCGCTATGCACCGCTGCAGCAGCGGGTCGACGAGTTCGACCTGCGCAACCGGCGGGCCTCGCTGATGTCGTCCTGCATGGAATCCAAGGGCTATGCGCGGGCCGACACCGCGCTGCCGCGCCTGGAATTCTGAGGCAGATGCCGCTGGAGTCCGAGCCGGAGTCATCCAAGCCGGGCAGGGCCAAGCCGGGCAGGGCCAAGCCGGGCAGGGCCAAGCCGGGCAGGGCGGTCACGGCCTGCCTGCTCATCATCGGCAACGAGATCCTCTCCGGCCGCACCCAGGACAAGAACGTCGCCTTCATCGGCGGGGGGCTGAACGATCTCGGCGTCCGCCTGATGGAAGTGCGCGTCATTCCCGACGTCGAGGCGGTGATCGTCGACACCCTGAACGAGGTGCGCCGCCGCTTCGACTACGTCTTCACCACCGGCGGGATCGGTCCGACCCACGACGACATCACCGCCGACTGCGTGGCCAAGGCCTTCGGCCTGCCCCTGATCGTCAATCCCGAAGCACGCGCCATCCTGGAAGCGCACTATGAGCCAGGGCAGCTGACCGAGGCGCGGCTGCGCATGGCGCGCACGCCGGAGGGCGCGGCGCTGATCGAGAACCCGGTCAGCAAGGCGCCGGGCTTTCAGGTCGAGAACGTCTTCGTCATGGCCGGCATCCCCAGCATCATGCAGGCCATGTTCAACAGCCTGAAGCATCGCCTGGTCGGCGGCCAGCCGCTGCGCTCGCGCAGCGTCATGGTCGAGATGGGCGAGAGCTTCGTGGCCGAGGGGCTGGCGGCCGTGCAGGACGCTCACCCCGACGTCGAAATCGGCAGCTATCCCTTCAACCGCGATGGAACTTTCGGCACGCGGCTGGTGTTACGTTCTACAGGGGAGGAGTCCCTCACCGCGGCCGCCGCCGCGCTGGACGCCATGATCGCCGGCCTCGGCGCGAAGGGCGTGTGGGAGGCCCCGCTTGCACCACATGTCCAGGAACAACAGGGCCAGGGACAACAGGAAGAGGCATGAGCGAAAACCTGCCGCCGATAGATCTGCTTCCTCTGCTGTTCTTCACCGCGCTGGTGGTCTATGTGCTGGCGATGGGCAGCGCCGATCTGGCGCGCTCCATCATCCGGGTCTCGGCGCTGATCTCGGCCGCCTTCTGCCTCGCCGTCTGGGGCGCGGCGGCGCTGTCCTACGAGGGCTGGGGCGGACCGGTGATCGACGAGTTCTACGCCACCGCGATCATCGAGCGCCAGCTCGGCGCCAGCTGGACCGGGCTGCTGCTTCTGGTCTTGGCCGTGCTGCCGGCGGGTTTTGCCCTGCGGGAGATGTGGCGGTTGAAAACGGCGCGCTGATTCCGGCCGGAGCGAGAGGGCGCATGAGCGAGAACAACTCCGTCGACTTGGTCATCGAACCGCGGGCGCGCGACCTCGGCGGTTTCGGCGTGAAACGCATTCTGCCCTATGCCAAGCGGCGCATGGTCGGGCCTTTCATTTTTCTCGACGAGTTCGGTCCCGCGGCCCTGCCGCCGGACGAGGGCATCGATGTGCGCCCGCACCCGCACATCGGCCTCGCCACGGTCACCTATCTCTTCGACGGCGCGCTCATGCACCGCGACAGCCTGGGCGTGGTGCAGGACATCCGGCCCGGCGCGGTCAACCTGATGACCGCCGGGCGCGGCATCGTCCATTCGGAGCGCAGCGGCGAGGCGGAGCGGGGCAGTGACACGCGGCTGCATGGGATGCAGTCGTGGATTGCCTTGCCGCTGGCCGAGGAGCAGGGCGAACCCGCCTTTTCCCACCACGCCGTCGACGACCTGCCGGTCATCGAGGACGACGGCGTCCGGCTGCGCCTGCTGGCCGGCCGCGCCTATGGCGAGACGTCGCCGGTGCCGGTTTTCTCGGACCTCTTCTACCTGCATGCCGAACTGCAGGCGGGGGCGCGCCTCACATTGCCCGACGGCCATCCCGAGCGCGCGCTCTATGTGGTCAGCGGCGGCGTTTCCCTGGACGGCGGCGACTACGGTCCCGCAACGATGGCGGTGTTGCGCGAAGGTGCTGCCGCAAGCCTCACCGCCGGGCCGGCCAGCCGGCTCATGCTGCTCGGCGGCGCGCCGCTGCCGGAGGCGCGGCACATCTGGTGGAACTTCGTCGCCTCGGACCCGGCGCTGATCGAGCGCGCCAAGGACGAGTGGCGCAACGGACGCTTTGCCGCCGTGCCGGGCGACAGCGAGTTCATCCCCCTGCCGGACGCCTGAAGCGTCCGCCGCAATTCATCAAAAATTCACTACCACTTTTGAACCACTGATTGAGTGGCCGCGACAGAGAGACGTCATCGGGCCGCATATCGGTCCGTGACAGTGGGATCGCGCGAATTTCCTCCGTTCGGTCCCGCTGACGGGCGGCCGCTGGCGGCGACTGCGGCCGCCCGTCATCCTTAACACGAAGGGCGAGGCCGTTGCCCTGGCGTCATATTTATCAATAAAAACAGTCTACTAAGGCCCAGCGCCGGCAAAGCTGCATTTTCCTTGTGCGGTTTCGCGGGTTCATGTCCCGCCGCTTTGGCGGTAATCCCTGGCGCCCATTGCCGCTGCCTTTGGGGCGGTCTGCGTGCGGTGGCAGGCCGGGCCCTGGACGGTCTTGGCCATTGAACCGCCAACCGCGAAGCAGCGACCCAGAGCAGTGACCGGCTGGCCCCGCAAAGCGCCAGGGGCCCGTCCGGCGGAAATTACAAGTAAGGAAACCAGAAGATGTTGAGCTACGAGACCCGCGAGCCTGAGCGCTGCCGAGACAGCTCCGTCAAGCAGGCCCCCGCTCTCCGATCCCTGCGCCGCGGCATTGCGGCAGCCGCGACCTTTGCCGCCTGCCTGGCGGCGGGAACCGCCATGGCGGATCAGGGCAGCGCTAATTTGGTCAACGTGCTGTCGAAGACCATCGAGATCGAGAGCGACGGCCAGCACTACACCAAGCCGGCGAACTTCCTGCAGTTCATCGCGGCCGACGTGCGTGTCGCTCTGGATGCGGAGATCTCCGGCAGGATCAGGTCCTATGAGGTGTGGCTGAAGTTCCGCGCCGAGAATACGGACTGGGTCAGCCTCCCTCAGTATGGCTATGCGCAAACCTTCCCGCTGGGGGACCGCCCGAAAACGCTTGATAAGGTCATCTCCCTCGGCATTCCCTCCGCCTCCTACGGCAGCCACCTGGTGGACTACTGCGAACAGCAGGCGGCCGACCTGCGCCAGGGCGGTATGTCGGACCAGGCGATCTTCTCCCAGGACCGCCCGTTGGAGGTGGGTCTCCTGCCTGCTTTGAAGTGGGACATGAGCGGTGCGAACAACTCGTACAATGCGAGCGGCCTGGGCGCCGGCTGGCCATTTCTCGTCAAGATGACCGTCGTCTGCAAGGCCTCGAAAAGCGATCCACAACGCCTGCCGACCGCCGACAACGGCCCGACGCGCAAGGACCCGGTTCTCGAGTCGCTGAGCCTGTTGGTCATCGAGAAGGACAGCCTGCGGGGCGCCTGCTCGCTGCAGCTCGCCGGCACCGTGAAGACCAAGAAGCCGAACACCGAGGCGAAGTTCCGCTTCGAGAGCGACGACGGCCACAAGAGCGACGTGAAGACGGTCACCACCGGCAGCGTCTCGACCCGGCAGTATTCCTACGACTACCCGCTGTCTCCCGGCGGCACCAAGATCGGTAAGATCCGGGTCGTTGCCGTCGGCGAGAACGTCGCCTCGGACTGGAAGGACTACGAGGTCAACTGCGGATCGCCGGCGCAGGACGTCGCGACGCTGCTGCCGCCGAAGGCGATCAGTGTCGAGATCATCCCGACCGGCGAGGAGATCGTCCACCGCGGCTATGCCTGCCCGGCCACTGCCAAGATCTATGGCGTGCTCAAGGGGCGCGGTAAGTCCAAGGGCGGCGCGGCGCTGTTCGCCGGCGGCAAGCTGAACACCCTCGCGCAGTACGACGTCCAGGACGACGAGTCGGTGGTGATCCAGGGTGACTACACCTTCGACTGGGCGAACAAACAGTCCGTGCAGCAGAACGTGAAGTCTGTCTTCCGCCTCACAAACCTGTCGCAGGACGTCGTCGACGAGATCGAGAACACGCAGAACTTCACCTGCCGCAAGATCGAGACGTCTCCCGTGGCCCAGGGCGCGGCGGGCAACTACGCGCCGACCGGCGATCGGGCGCCGTCCCTGGCCCTGACGGCTGAGGCTCTTGAGGAAAAGAAGGTCGGCGCCTATGCCTGCCCGGCGGTGCTGTCCTCCTATGTCCAGGTCAATGCCAAGGACGCCATGGCGGTCCGGGTGATCCAGACCATCGAGCAGCCGCAGGCCAGCGGCCAGCAGTCCCAGGTGATCGAGCAGGACTACGCCTTCGCCGACGGCGAGCCCAAGGCCTTCCTCGAGCAGTTCAATCTCAACTGGCAGGGCGTCGCCGCGGTTGGCGGCAATCCGCCGAAGCAAACCGTGAAGGCGAAGGTGCTGCTGTCGAAGGACCACGTGGTCATCGGTCAGAAGGAACAGGTGCTGCAGCTGTCCTGCCGCGCGCTGCCCCCTGCGACGCCGGGTGCCAGCGCCGCCGTGGGCGGCGGCGTGGCAGCCGACGTCGATCTGCCGAAGTCGGTCGGGCTGTTCGTTTCGCCGCTGGGGCTGAAGCGCATCCCCGGCTATTCCTGCCCGGCCAAGGCGCGCGTGCACGGCGCGGTGCAGAGCGATGACACGCCACTGACCGGAACCGTGGGTCTGTTCGTCAACGGATCGCTGGTGAAGCAGTTGCCGGTCGATCTGCCGGCGAAGACGGGCCACAACTACGACACCGACTACGAGCTCGCCTGGAACGCGTCGACGCAGACCGAGCAGACGCTGAACTTCACCCTGAGGTTTGCCAACCAGCACGGCTACGTGGTGAAGACGCTGGAGAAGCAGGAGAGCTTCGCCTGCCAGAAGATCGAGACCTCGGGCATTGGCCGGCCGGACGGCTTGTCGAATGGGTTCGATCAGCCGGTTCAGCAGGCGCGGCCGGCCGCGCCGGGTCAGCTCGTGCTGGGATCGACATTCGCCATCCAGGCACCGAAGGGCACGGTGAAGCAGGGCGTGATCAAGCTCAGCGGCGGCAAGATGACGGCGAAGTATACGCTGAAGTTCTTCCGCAAGGCCGGTGGCCAGCTGACCCAGGTAAGCGCCGCGCAGCTGCCCAACGCGATGAAGGGCTTGAACGCCAAGTTCCCGCTGGCCGCCCTGACCGGCGGGCGCAACTGGCGCCTGGAGGTTTGTCCCCAGGGGCAGGGGGCCGCGGCCTGCAAGACCACGGACTTCCGCACCCCGGCCTTCGGCACCAAGCCGGGCAAGACGCCTCAGCAGAAGCCGAAGGCCCAGGTGATCATCATTCCCGGGGCGGTGCAGTAAGGAACACGTAGAGCTTGCGTCCCCGGCTTGCCGGGGCGTGGGGAGGGCGGGCGGCTGCTGGCGGCGACTGCAGCCGCCCGTCCGCCATCTTTTCACAGGCCGAGGGAGCTCGCCGATGAACCTCTCGGCACCGCGGGACGACCCATAGAAACAAGACAGTTTTGCCTTTGATTGATGACCTAGTTCAGGAGAAAGAACATGCCGTCGCAACCCCCTTCCCCGTTTGCTGGTTTGCTCGCCGTCGGCGTTCTGACCTTCGGCCTGCTGCCCGCACCAGCTCTTGCCGACAGCGCTGATGCCAACATCACTCATCTGGTCACCAAGCAGATCTCGGTGAACAGCAACGGCAGCAGCTACACCTCTATCGAGGGTCTTGCGACACTGACCGCCGATGTTCGGATTCAGGTCGATGCGGAGGTATCCGGCCGGGTGAAGAGCTGGAGGGTCTGGCTCGGGCTTTCGAACGGGGAGGGCGACCACGTTCAGTTTCAGAGCCAGGGCGTCAGCAAGTTTTACGGCGCCTTCGAACGGCCGCGCCGGGTCGACCGCACCGAGCGCGTGACGGTTCATGCCGTGGTCTGGCAGGACTTCGTGGCTGCGCGCTGCAACGAACTGGCCGACGGCCTGCGTGCCCAAGGCATGGCGGACAGCGCGATCTTCGGCCAGGACCGTCCTCTTGAGCTTGGCGTCACCGTCCACTTCGACACCTCTATCACCGGCGTGGGGTTCTACTTCGTTGGCGCGAAGCCTTGGGAGGACGTCCCCAAGACCCAGGTGATATGCAAGAAGTGGGCTGGCGCGGCGATTCCGCAGGCCGGCACCGGCTTCGCCGTGACGCCGTCCAAGGTGGTGAACAAGGGGCTGTCGATCTACGAGCAGTACGGCATCACCGGCGTCTGCAAGATCCGCCTCGACGGCTGGATCACCACGGACCAGAAGAACGTCGAGGTCAGATTCCGCTACCGCAATCAGGAAGGCAAGACCAGCAAGGTCTGGACCGTCAACACCGGCGACAACAAGACCGCGACCTTCAGCCACTGGTACAACATCCAGGATAACGGCTTCAGCCAAGGCGGCATTGAACTGGCCGAGACCGGCTTCGTGCGCATGATCGGCGTCAGCCACGACTTCAAGTCGGACTGGGCTGAATACACCATGGAGTGCACAGAAGGCGGGCCGCAGACGCTGGCCACGAACCTGCCGCCCACGGTCACCCTGAAGGCGGTGCCCCAGGGCAAGGTGATGGTGCATGGCCGCATCTGTCCTGAGACGGTGAAGCTGGTCGCCGTGCTGGAAGGGCGCGGCAACGTCAGCGGCCAGATGGTTTTCTTCGGCACCGCTTTTTTCTCGCAGAAGTACGACTACAGCATCAAGCCGGGCCAGAAGGTGCTGCGCGGGGCGGATGCGGATCTCAGGTGGAACAATGTCCCGGCGCCGGTCCAGGCCAATGCGCCCTTAACGCAGTCGCGCCAGTTCGGACTGAACGTGACCGACCAGGACGGCAAGGTCATCGCCTCGGTGCCGCAGCATGCCTTCCTGTTCGGATGCAGCTCACCGACCTTGAACCCTTCGGTGCGGCAGATTCCGGGCGGCCTGACCGTCGAGCCGCGGGGGCGGGACGGCGCCACCGCCGCGCCGAAGCCGCTGCGGGTGCTGCCGCCGGCACCGCCGCCGCCCTCCGCGCCGCAGCGCCTGCTTCTCCGGCCGGGCAACTGAGGCCGCTTCGGGAGGGAGCCTTCACTTCATGACGCTGCCATCCTACGCCGGCTACGTGATCGTGCCTCTGCACCTCGTAGCCGGCTTTCTCTTCGCGCTCATTCCCGGCTCGGTCTATCAGTCCGGCTACTACGCGGCCTATGGCGCCATTGCTGTGGTGCTGGCGGCCACGGTGTTCACCTACGGCTGGCTGACCGGGGCGCAGCCGGCGGGTTTCGGCGTCGTCTGGCTGCAGGTCCTGCTGGCCGCCGCCGTGGCCGCCGTCCCGTTCTTCGCCGTCGAGTTCAGCGCTGCCTGGCACGCTTTGCTCTATGTCCCGATTATGGGCGCGAGCCTTCTTGCCTGCCTCATCACCGGCCACGTGGTGCTCTTGATCGTAAGGCCGTAGATCTCAGGACGTGAGTATCAGGCTGGGGCCGCGGCCGGCGGGCGATTTGCCAGGGTGGCCACGATCTCGGCTTCCTCGGCGAAATCGGGCGCGTCCGGCAGGGCGGCCAGACGCTCGCGCAGGCCCGTCTCGAAGCTGTCGATGCCGTCGCCGAGGATCTTGGGATTGGCGCGCGAGGTCGAGTAGGTGTAGCCGACGATGTTGTCGATCGACCAGTGGCGCGCCACCGGGTAGGTCAGACGCTCCAGGCGGCTGAACGGCGAGTCGCTCAACACCTCTTCGTGCCGGCGCGCCTTGTCGCGGCGGGTGTTGAAGGCCTTCGACGCCCCCGCTTCGCCGTGCCAGGCCCGCACGTAGTCGCGCAGGACCCGGCGCCAGGCGATGTCGTCGGCGAGCCGCTCTTCCACCACAACCACCGCGCCGCCGGGCTCGACCAGCCGGTCGAGCCGGGCGAGTACCGTCTCACGCTGCATCCAGTGGAAGCTGAGGCCCAGGGTGGCGCAGCAGACCGGCGGCAGGTCGGACGGCAGGTTCTCCGCGGTGCCCTCGATCCAGGTGATGCCGCCGCAGCCCAGCGCCTCCGCCTCCCTGCGTCCGGCGGAGAGCATCTCCGGCTGCGGATCGACGGCGATCACCGTGGCGCCCAGGGCCGCCAGGGGCACCGCCAGGAAGCCGGGCCCGCAGCCCAGATCCAGCACGCGCCGGCCGCGGCTGAGGTCGCAGCGCTCCACCAGTTCGGCGATGAGCGCGTCGGGATAGCGCGGGCGGTAGCGCTGGTAAAAGGGTACGGCCCCGGCGAAGAGCCCGGCAGCTTCCGTGACGTTGCCCATAGCGGCGCCCGTGGGGGCGCCCATGGCGGCGGGCGTGGCATGAGGTTCTTCGGCGGCGACCATGCCGTGAGTTGTACCACGAAGGCTATGTCACGGTGATGACAGGCAGGCCGGGAGGACCTTGTTGGACGGCCCTATCGATCCGCCCTACTGAACTGCGGAGTCGCGCCGGATCTGGTCGAGACGGATTTCGTACTCTTCCTTGCTGATCTTGCCCTCGTCGTAGCGCTTCTGAACCCGGTCGCGCTCGTTGTCGAGGTGCACTTCGTAGCCCGTGGCCGTGCCGCCGGCGCCCACGGCGCCGCCCACCAGGGCCGCGCAGCCGCTCACCAGAAACATCGAACCAACGAGTACCGTAACCGCAGCAATCTTCTTCATGTCTGTTCCCTTGTCGCAAAACTTTGACGCAATGATAACCCGCAACCGCCGGATCGGTTCCCCGGCGTTTCCCCCCGGCGCATCGACGGCAGGCTTGGCTGGTGATGGTGCCCGCTGCCGGACTCGAACCGGCACGGCCTTGCGGCCCCGAGATTTTAAGTCTCGTATGTCTACCAATTCCATCAAGCGGGCACTTGCCTGGAGACCAGGACCCAGGGCCGTCAGGCAGGGCGCCCTTCCTTGTGCCTCAAGCTCCTGCCCCAGGCAAGGGGAGGGGCAAGGGGAGGGGCCGGAGCAAGACCCGGTCGGATGGAAGCGTGGAGTCTCACTCCGGAGGCTGGAACACGGCTTTGAAATTCTCGCGCAGCCAGCGGATGGTGGCCTGGATGCGCAGGGATTCCACCGTGTCGGGGTGGGCATGCAGGTGCAGGCTGCGGACGAAATCGGGGTCGCCCTCCTGCACGCGGACCAAGGCCTCGTCCTCTTCGGCCAGGCACATGGGCAGCAGGCCCTTGCCCATGCCGCCCCTTATGGCCGAGAGCATGATCCCGGCGTCGGTTGAGGTCAGGCGGACGTGGTCGCCGCGGCTGCGCAGCCGCTTGTGCACCCGCGCGATGGAGGGGCGCAGGGCGTCCTCGTCGTGGAAGGAGACCCAGTCCAGCGCCTCGGGGTCGGCATCGCGGGTGCAATAGACGGCGTAGGGCACATCGCCGAGCTTGATGGCGAACTCGCTTTCCTTCGGCTCCACTTCGAACCACAGCCCCAAGGTCGCTTCGCCGCGCGTGCGTGCCCGGGGGGTCAGGGTCATGATCCGCAGGTCGAGGTGCGGATGGGCCGCGAGAAAGGGCGCCATGACGGTCCGCGCCAGGCGGTCCAGCGTCCAGGCATTGCCCAGCAGGCGAACGATGCCGACCGGGCCGCCTTCCGGCGGCCTCACCGCGTCCTTCAGGCGGTCGATGCGGCGCTCCACCTCGACGGCCTGGCTGATGGCGGCCTCGCCGGCATCGGTCATGGCGAATCCGGTCTTCGAGCGCACGAAGAGGATCACGCCCAGGTCCCCCTCCAAAGCGGAGAGGCGCCGACCGGCCGTGGACTGGTCAATCCCCAGCATTTGGGCCGCTTGCGTCAGCGAGCCCATGCGGCTGATGGCAAGCGCCACTTTCAGGTTGTCCCAGTCCAATTGCGGCCTCCCGGGGGGAACATGCGTAGCTGCATTTTCCTTGTGCGCTTTCTCGGGTTCAAGTCCGCCGCGCAAGCCTGTACCTCTTTACTTGCCCTTGGGCACGGCCATTCAGCCTCTTTGGCTAAAGGTCGGATATTTTGATTAGAGATTTCGCCCCATGGCTTTGACCGCTGACGAAAGAGAGCTCATCCGAAGCAGCTTTCGAACTGTCTCGCAATCCAGTCAGCCCGCGGCCAAGCGCTTCTACGAGATCCTCTTCGAGGAGGCGCCGGAAACCCGCGATCTTTTCGTCAACGATCTGGAGCAGCAGGGCGCGGCGTTGATGAGCAAGCTGGGCCTGATCGTCGCGGAGATACAGAACATCGAGGGGCTGCGTCCGGTCCTGGAGGACCTGGCGCTGCGCCACGTGGCCTATGGCGTGAAGCCGGCGCACTACCCGCGGGTCGGTTCGGCGCTGCTGCGGATGATGGACGAGTTCCTGGGGGAAGATTTCACGCCCGAAACCCGGGACGCCTGGGCCAAGGCCTATGACGACCTTTCGACCCTGATGATCAAGAGCGCCTACAGCCACCTGAAGCCTGATACGGCCTCGTAAGAGGCCTGCCGCGGGGCCCGGCAGCTTGCCGGAAACCTCTCAAACTAACGAGCATTTTAGAGAAATTCGCGTGAGCAGAGGAATGTTTGAACCGCCGGCCTGCGGCAGGCGACAGATGAACAGTAGCACGCCCTTGGCGCCGCCGGCCTCCAGGCCCCGGCATCCTGGGACGGCCCCCGGACAAGTGGGACATCCAAGTGGGACTTCGATGAACGAGATCATGGCGCGGCGACTGCCACGGCCAGCCTTGGGCAAGACAGCGGCCGCTGCCTTCGGGGCGGATTCCTTGCCCTGACGCTTTGCACGAACCCAATGGCGGACTGACAGGGCTCTCCCACCCCTTCACCCAGTCCGTCATACGTCCCGCGGACCGTAGCCTTCTCCACCCCTGGATGCGGTCCGCGGGGCACCTACCCCTCTCGGGCGATCTTAGCGCCTTTGTTCCGGACTTCCTAATCGCCCTTCAACGCGCCGGCGGCTTCCCCTATGAATGGCCCCTACGACTGGGCGCCAAGCGAAGGGGAGGCGGGCATGAACGGCACGGCAAAGGCGGGACGTCAGGCAGGTGGACGTCTGGCCGGCAAGGTGGCGATGGTGGTGGGTGCCGGCTCCTCCGGGCCCGGCTGGGGCAACGGCAAGGCGACGGCGGTGCTTTTCGCGCGTGAGGGCGCCAAGGTCTTCTGCATCGACATCAACCCGGCCGCCGCCGAAGAAACCGTGGGCATCATCCGCGGCGAGGGCGGCGTGGCGGAGGCCTGCCGCGCCGACGTGGCCAAGGCCGCCGACGTCGAGGCCATGGTGCAGCGCTGCCTGGAGACCTACGGCCGCATCGACGTGCTGGACAACAATGTCGGCATCCTGGAGGTCGGCGGCCCGGTGGAGGCCAGCGAGGAAAGCTGGGACCGGGTCATCGACGTGAACCTGAAGTCGATGTTCCTCACCTGCAAACACGTGCTGCCGGTCATGCAGCGCCAGGGCGGCGGCGCCATCGTCAACATCGCCTCCATCGCCGGCATCCGCGACACCGGCGTGCCCTACATCTCCTATTCGACCAGCAAGGGGGCGGTCGTCCCCTTCACCCGCTCGGTGGCGCTGCAATATGCCAAGGAAGGCATCCGCGCCAACGCCATCCTGCCGGGCCTCTTGAACACGCCGATGATCGTCGAGCCGCTGAAGGACGCCTATGCCGAGGGCGACGTCGACGAGATGATCCGCAAGCGCGACGCCCAGTGCCCGACGGGCAAGATGGGCGATGCCTGGGACGTGGCCTATGCGGCCCTGTTCCTGGTCTCCGACGAGGCCAAGTACGTCACCGGCACCGAGCTACTGGTCGACGGCGGCATCACCGCGAAGTTCTCTTAAGGCCGCTTCTCTTAGTCGGCGCCCTCTTCGGTCTTCTTGCGCTTCTTGGAGGCGGCAAGGTTCAGCAGTTCCACCATCAGCGAGAAGGCGATCGCGAAGTAGAGGTAGCCGCGCGGCACGTGGAAGTGCAGGGCGTCTGCCACCAGGGCCACGCCGATCAGCAGCAGAAAGGACAGGGCCAGCATCTTGGTGGTCGGATGATGGCGGATGAAGCCGCTGATCGGTGTGGCGGCGAACATCATCACCCCGATGGCGATGACCACGGCGGTGACCATGATCGGCAGCTTGTCGGTCATGCCGACGGCGGTGATCACCGAGTCCAGCGAAAACACCAGGTCGATGGCCAGGATCTGGGCAATGGCCATGGCGAAGGAGGCGGACTTTCCGTTGGCTGCCGTTTCCTCGCCGGGAGCCTCGACCGTGTGATGGATTTCCGAGGTGGCCTTGGCCAGCAGGAAGAGGCCGCCGCCCATGAGGATGATGTCGCGCCAGGAGACTTCCAGCCCGAAGACTTCGAACAGCGGCGCGGTCAGCTTGGTGAGCCAGACCAGCCCGGCCAGCAAGGCGATACGGCCGAAGAGGGCCAGGGCGAGGCCCAGGCGCTGAGCCAACAAGCGGCGGTTTTCGGCCACTCTTTCGGTTATGATCGACAGGAAAATGATGTTGTCGATGCCAAGCACGATCTCCAGGAAAGTCAGGGTCAGAAGACTGGCCCAGATATCGGGGTCGGCAAGCCATTCGATCATGTCTTCGGCTCCCTTGTTTGCCCTGGCCGAGATTGCCCTGGTGGAGATTGCCCGGGTCGAGTCAGCGGGATGGTAGCAGGAGGCGTCCAAGGGGCAATGGGTTTGGCGGCCATTTGGTTGCATGGCCGGGACAGGAAGTGTGAAAGCGATGGAGCAGGACCTTGAGCACGCAAGCTACGCAGCAGGAAGACTGGAGCTTCGTCAGCGTCTTTGACGGCGAAGGCGGGGCAAGACGCGAATCGGCCAGTGCCTACGATCATACGACGGAAGAGGTGTGTTGGGTGCACCTGCAGCGCGGGTCGGACTCGGCCCGGCGCTGGCTGGCCCATGAACGCGGTATTCCCGCCGTGGTGCGCCAGGCGCTGACGGCCGAGGAAACGCGGCCCCGCTGCACGGCGCTGGAAGGCGGCCTGCTGCTGATCCTGCGCGGGGTGAACCTCAACCCGGAAGCGGACCCGGAAGACATGGTCTCGATCCGCATCTGGACCGACGGCCGGCGCATCCTGACGGTCTGGCTGCGCCGCCTGCTGGCGGTCAACGACATCGACGAGCTGCTGGCCCAGGGGCGGGGCCCGAAGGACGCCGGCGAGTTCCTCGCCATGCTGGCGGACAAGCTGGCGGCGCGCATGGAACCGGTCATCGCCGAGATCGACGACCGCATCGACGAACTGGAGGACGAGGTGCTGACGCACCACGACCCGCAATTGCGTGAACGCCTGGCGACGCTGCGCCGGCAGGCCATCCTGCTGCGCCGCTACTTCGCGCCCCAGCGCGAGGCGCTGCTGCGGCTGGCCAGCGACCAGGAGGTCACGCCGTGGCTGGCGATGCGTGAACGCCACATGCTGCGCGAGGCCGCCGACCGCATCACCCGCTATGTGGAAGACCTGGATGCCGGGCGCGAGCGGGCGAGCGTCATCCACGATCAGCTTGCCAATCATCTCTCCGACGAGATGAACCGCGGCATGTACACCCTGTCCGTGATCGCGGCGGTCTTTCTGCCGCTCGGCTTCATCACCGGGCTGCTCGGCATCAACGTCGGCGGCATGCCCGGCGTCGAGTCGCCCTGGGCTTTTTTCGCCGTCTGCATTCTGCTCGCGATCCTGGCCGGGCTGGAGATATGGCTGCTGCGCCGGCTGAAGTGGATCTAGTTGGCGGCGAGCCTTTCCTGCAGACCCTCGGCGTGGCGCTTCACGCTTTCCAGCGAAAGCGGCCCCGCAGCGGCGGGCAGCGGTTGCGCCGGCTCGGCGGCCGTCGTCCCGGTCTCGAAGATTTCACCGTCGAGGAAGTAGCAGAGCGGCGCCGCGAGCAGCAACGCAAGCAGGCAGGCCGTGAAGCGGTCGGACATGGCTGGGCCCCCACAAAAGTCCGGCACGTCGTTGGGTCACGTTGGCGGACGAGCCTGCCGGGTTGCGGGTGACAGCGGTGTGTCAAACCGGGCCGCTTTGAGGCGCCTCGGGAAAGAGCCGGAGAGCGCCTGCGGCGGCGGCTTCAGTCTTCGCCCGGGGCGGGCAGGGTCCGGCGGCCGACGAGAGTCGCCGGCAGAAAGCGGAAGAGCAGGGGCGTGCAGACGACGATGAAGAAGATGCGCACGATGTGGTGAGTGGCCACCAAGGCGGCGTCGATCGACAGCGCCAGGGCGATCAGGCTCATCTCCGCGACACCGCCCGGCGCGTAGGCCAGGAAGATCCCGATGGTCGGCAGGCCGGTCACCGGATGCAGCAGCGCCGCGAAAAGCAGGCCGCCGGCGACCAGGATGATGGTGCTGCCGATGGAGGCCAGGATGGTGCGGCCGACCAGCTTCATGCTGATGCCGGCGAAGCGGCAGCCGATGGTGGTGCCGACCACGACCTGCGCGGCGGCGACCAGTTCGGTCGGCGGCTTGGCCGAGGTCAGGCCGCTCATATGGAAAGCGGCGGAGAACAGCATGGGCCCCAGAATGGCGGCGGCGGGCAGGCGCGCCAGCCGGGCCAGCAGGAAGCCGGCGGCGCCGCAGAAGGTCAGCACCAGCAGGTCGAAGAGCTGGGCGTCGGCAAGCGGTATGCCCCCGCTGGGGCGCGGTCCCGGGGTGTAGCCGAAGATGATCTGCATGAGGAAGGGCAGGGCCAGCACCACGAGCAGAATGCGCGAGGTGTGAGTGAGCGAAATGATGCGCTCGTCGCCGCCGTTCTGCGCGCCGACCAGGACCATTTCCGAGAGGCCGCCCGGCGCCGCGGAGAAGTAGGCGGTGATGGGATCGTAGCCGGCGACCTTGCGCAGGAAGACCGCCACCACGCCGGTGGCGGCCACGGTGTAGACCGCCAGGCCGATCAGCGAGACGATCCAGTCGCCGAGGCGGTCGAGAATCTCCGGCGCGAAGCCGCTGCCCAGCATCACGCCCAGGACGCCCAGCATGGCGAGGCGGAAGACCACCGGCAGAGCGACCGGCAGGCCGAGCATGGCGGCGACGGTGGTCGCGCTCATGGCGCCCAGCATCCAGGCCAGAGGCACATTGAAGTGGTTCGCCAGCCAGCCCCCGCCGGACCCGATGATCAGCGCCAGCAGGATCTTGTGCAGCGGCGGCCAGGACTTCGCCGGCGGTTTCTGTGCGGCAGCCGGGGTCCCCACTAGACCTCGCTCCTTTCCGCCGCGACGGAGGGCAGGTCGCGGGCGGGCAGGCCAAGGGCGGGCAGGTCGAGGACGGTGAGATCGGCGGCCAGGCCCTCAGCCGATTTGAACTGCAGCACCTGCCAGCCGGCGGCGCGCGCGGCCTCGGTGTTGTCGCGGCGGTCGTCGACGAAGAGGGTCTGGTCGGGCCTCAGGTCGAAGCGCGCGGTCAACAGGTCGTAGATCCGCCGGTCCGGCTTCTTCATTTTCTCGGCGCCCGAGATCACCACGCCAGAGAATCGCTCGAAGAAGGCAAAGCGCCGGCGGGCGAGGGGAAAGGTCTCGGCGGAGAAGTTGGACAGCACGTAGAGGGGAACGCCGCGCGCGTGGAGGTGTTCCACCAGAGCGACGCTGCCGTCGATGGCGCCCCCCAGCATTTCGGCAAAGCGCAGGTAATAAGATTCGATCAGTGCGCGCTTGTCGGGATGGCGGCGGCAGAGCTCGTCGGCGATCTCCGCCGTTGGACGTCCCGCATCGGCCTGCTCGTTCCATTCCTGGGTGCAGACCTCGGAGAGGAAGCGCTCCATCTCCGCTTCGTCGTCGAAGAGCTTGCGGTAGAGGTAACGCGGGTTCCAGTCGATGAGCACGCCGCCGAGGTCGAAGACCACCGCCGTGACGGGCGAGGCGCTCCGGTCGACGGCAGGCCCCTCAACCACGCAGGCGTTCCTCCAGGCGGTCCATGAAACGCTCGCAGAGGGCCACTTGTTCCAAGGTGATGAACTCGTCCGGCTTGTGCGCCTGGTCGATGGAGCCGGGGCCGCAGACCACGGCGGGGATGCCGCTCTGGTCGAAGAGGCCGGCCTCGGTGCCGAACGCGACCTTGCCGGTGTCGTTGCCGCCCGACAGCGCCTTGGCCAGTTCGATGACCTCTTCACCGGGCGCCAGGTTCAGGCCGGGGAAGCCGGAGATCTGCTCCCAGGTGAAGCCGGTCGCCGGATCGATCGCCTGCATGGCGGGGGCGACATTCTCCTCGGCGTAGCGTTGCACCTCGGCCAGCAGGGCTTCGGGATCGTCCTGCGGCAGGTAGCGGAACTCGAACTCGAAGCGGCAGTGACCGGGCACGATGTTGAGCTGGGTGCCGCCCTCGATGGTGCCGGTGTGCACGGTGGTGTGAGGCACGTCGAAGTCGGGGTCGAAGGGGCCCTCCGCCGCCTTGCGCGCCGCCATGTCGGCCAGGTGGCCGACGACCCGCGCCGCGGCGTTCACCGCGTTCACGCCGTAGGGCGCCAGCGAGGAGTGGGCCTCCTTGCCGCGCACGTGGCAGCACATGGACTTCTTGCCCTTGTGGCCGGTGATGACCTTCATCTCGGTTGGCTCGCCGACGATGCACATGGCCGGCTTGACCGGCTGGCTGGCCAGGAAGTCGAGCAGCCGCGGCACGCCCTTGCAGCCGATCTCCTCGTCGTAGGAGAAGCAGAGATGGATCGGCGTCTGCAGTTCGCTTTCCAGGAAGCGCGGCGTATGGGCCAGGGCCACGGCGATGAAGGTTTTCATGTCGCTGGTGCCGCGCCCGTACAGGCGGCTGTCGTGCTCGCTGACCTGCCAGGGGTCGCGGCCCCAGTCCTGGTCGTCGATGGGCACCACATCGGTGTGGCCGGACAGCGCGATGCCCGGCCGGTCGGTCGGCCCCAGGGTGGCGTAGAGGTTCGCCTTACGGCCCTCGGCGTCGTGCACCAGGCTGGCCTCGACGCCGAGTCCGGCCAGGTAGTCGCGCACGAAATGGATCAGCTCGAGGTTCGAGTTGCGGCTGGTGGTGTCGAAGGCGATGAGCCGTTCGATCATGGCACGGGTTTCGGGCCTGATGGCCGGATGATCGGCTTTCAGGGTATCGGACACGTGAAGGTCTACTCCAGGTATAGGGTTCTGGGACCCGGGAGGGACTCTGGCAATCGCAGAGCTAACCCTATGATGACAGAGGGATAGGATCGGCGCCAGTCCTCTCCGCTTCCTCCAGCAGCCAGTCGCGGAACAGGCGCACGCGGCGCCGCTCGGCCTGCGCCGGCGGCGAGACGACGTAGTAGGACCATTTCGAGGGGGTCGCCGGCCCGAAGGGCATGACGATGCGACCGCTCTCCAGGTCGGCGGCGGCCAGCCAGCGGTGCCCCAGGGCGACGCCCTGGCCGGCGGCGGCGGCCTCGATGACCATGGAGGAATCGCTGAAGCCGGGGCCGCGGCGCCAGTCGACCCCCTTGACCCCGACGGCCTGCAGCCACGAACGCCAGTCCGGGCTCTCGTCGTGGCGCGAGACCTCGTCGTGCAGCAGGGTGTGGTGACGCAGGTCCTCGGGGCCGCGCAGCGGATGGGGACCCTCCAGCAGCTTGGGGCTGCAGATCGGAAACACTTCGTCGCTGAGCAGCAGGTCGGTTCTCAGGCCGGGGTAATTTCCCGCGCCATAGCGGATGCCCATCTCGAAGACCCCGTCGGCGAAGTCGACCGACTGGTTGTTGGCCGAGACCATGACGTCGATGTCGGGGTGGCGGTCGCGAAAGCGCGACATGCGCGGCAGCAGCCACTTGGCGGCGAAGGAGGGCACCACGGTGATGTGCAGTGGTCCGCTGTTTTCGTCCCGGTGCAGGCGCTGGGTGCCCTCGGCGATGGCGTCGAAGGCCTCGCGCAGCACCGGCAGGTAGCCCTGGCCGGCCTCGGTCAGCACCAGGCGGCGGTTGAGGCGGCGGAAGAGGGACAGCCCGAGGTGTTCCTCCAGGGTCTTCACCTGGTGGCTGATCGCCGCCTGGGTCACGTGCAGTTCCGCCGCCGCCTTGGTGAAGGACAGCAGGCGGGCGGCGGCTTCAAAAGCACGCAGCGCGTTCAAAGGCGGCAGTTTCCGGGCCATTTCTTCCGATTAGAAAATCTTATCTGAAAGATGAAATATCATCGTTTGTCGGATTCAGCAAATGGCAATATTTCTCAACGTAAGACATTGCCTAAGAGCGCAATTATTGAATTTTCGCGGCGCCCCTGTCACCGCGCCGTCACATAAGGAACCCTGTCATGCAACGCACCGATTCTCATAGGTCGTCTCCGGTTTTCCCTGCCGCGGTCGAGCTCACCGGAGGTTTCGCCGGCGCTCTGCTGCGGGCGCCTGTCGTCTTCTTCGACGGGCTGGTTTCCTGGCAGCGCCAGGCGGAGGAACGCGCCCAGCTGCGCAAGCTCACCGACAGCCAGCTGCGCGATATCGGCCTGAGCCGGCGCGAGGCAGAGGGCATGGCGCGCAAGGCCGGCTGGTCGCGCCGGATCTGACGCTCGCGGCCGGCCCCGCCGGCCCGTCCCTCGCAGCCACCACGAACCTTCCCTCGGCGGTCCCGCCGCGCCGGAACGCTTCGCCCCCCGAAGTGCTCGGCGATGTGGGGCCGTCTCTTCTTGTGCGGCTCTTGTGCGGCGGCGGCCGGAGGGACGGACGCTCAGGGCTGGAACTGTTCCTTGACGATGCGTTCCTCGAGGTTGTGCTCGGGGTCGAACAGCAGGTTGAGGTCGACGCTCTGGTCCTCGCGGACGGCGACGCGCACCACGTCGCGCACTTCGGTGAAGTCGGCGGTGGCGCTGACCGGCCGCTTGGCGGCTTCGTGCACCTCGAAGATCACCTCGGCGCGGGCCGGCAGCAGGGCGCCGCGCCAGCGCCGCGGCCGGAACACGCTGATCGGGGGGAGGGCCAGCAACTGGGCGCCGATGGGCACGATGGGGCCATGGGCGGAAAGGTTGTAGGCCGTGCTGCCGGCCGGCGTCGCCAGCAGCACGCCGTCGCAGATCAGCTCTTCCATCCGCTTCACGCCGTCGATGGTGATGCCGATCTTCGCGGCCTGGCGGCTTTCGCGCAGCAGCGAGACTTCGTTGATCGCCAGGGCGTCGCTGGTCTTGCCGTCGACGGTGTCGGCGCGCATGCGCAAAGGGTGCAGGGTCACCGGCTGGGCGGCGGCGACGCGGTCGGCCAGGCCCTCTTCGTCGAACTGGTTCATCAGGAAGCCGACGGTGCCGCAGTTCATGCCGTAGATCGGCACCGCCCGCTCCATGAAGCGGTGCAGGCTCTCCAGCATGAAGCCGTCGCCGCCCAGGGCGACGATGACCTCGGCCGTCTCGACGTCGGCGGTCTCGTAGCGCGACTCCAGGTGCGCCTTGGCTTCCTTGGCTTCCGGCGTGTCGCTGGCGACCAGCGCAAAACTTCGTCGGCTCATGGCGCGGCGGGCCCCCGGTTAACTGTCTTTCTCGGCCCGCCCTGCAGGTCACGGCCAAACAATCGGATTCTCTCATGCAACTGCTTTGGCGACTCCGGCGGACCGGGCCGCGCGGCGAGTATAGCGCCCCTGCCGCCCGGCGCCATAGGCGCGGAGGAAGCTTGCCAGGGGCGGAGAAGCGGTCGGCCCAAGCGGCTTGCCAAACGGCGGAACCTCCCGCAGGCTGCCGCGCAGCTTGGCTGAGGCGTGAAGGCGGAGGGTGGTATGCGAGGTTGGGTTGGGCTGACGGTGCCGGCCTTGGTGGTCGTCCTGCTGGCGGGAACGGCCGGTGGCGCCGCGGCGGAGGATCGCCATGAAGGCTTCTACTATCCGGAGCTGACCTCCTCGGAGGACTATCAGGCCCGCGCCTTCACCATGGCGGAAGCCTCGCGCAAATCGCGCATCGCCTTCGTCACCGGCATCACCAACGAGCAGAACAAGGCGCCCTATCCGCCGCAGGCGGCGATCTTCGCCAAGGGCTCCGACGCCGAGAAACTGATCATCGTGGCGCTGGAGGATGGACGCATCGACACCATCTACCGCGCCCGGGCGATCTTCGCCCAGATGACCGCGGTGGCGCGCCTGCTGCCGGTCTTCTCGGAGCTGGGGGTGGAGGACTACTTCACCTTCTTCGACCTGGCGAAGATGCTGGGCTTCCAGCAGATCACCATCTCCAACGGGCGCGAGTTCGCCCATCAGGTCGTCATCAAGTAGTCAGGCCGACGGTTCAGGTGCCGGTTCAGTCTCTGGGCGCGGTCGGGGCCGCCGCCGCTTCAGCTTCCAGCTGCGCCGGCAGGCCGGCCAGCCAGTCCATCACGGCGCCGACCCGCGGCAGGGGACGCAGGGCCGGGTGGACCAGCAGCCAGAGGTCGCGCTGCAGCACCGGCGCTTCGGATACCCGCGCCAGGGTCGGGTCCCGCGTCGCCATGAAGTCCGGCAGCACGCCCCGGCCGAGGCCGCTGCGCACCGCCTGAACCAGGCCTTCGGCATCGTTGATGCGCAGCCGTGAAAGGTTCTCCGGCGCCACCTTGGCGGTCACCCAGCGCGCCTGTGGGTAGTGCAGAAAGCGGTCGTCGTAGGTCACCCAGGGCAGGCTCTCCGGCTCGATCCCGCGCGGCGCATAGACGGAAAACGCGAGCTCCCCGATCTTGCGGCACAGCCCGCTGCCGCTTTCCGGCCGCGCGAAGCGCAGGGCGATGTCGGTCTCCCGCCGGCTGAGGCTGAGGTTGCGGGCATCGGCGTCGGCATCGATGTGCAGGCCGGGAAAGCGCGCCAGCAGCGCATCCAGGCGCGGGACGATGAGTTGGTTCACCAGGATCGGCACGGCGGTGATGCGCACCCGCCCGGCCACGGTCTCTCCCGACTCGCTGGCGGCCGTCTCCAGCGCCGCCACGGCGCTTTCCATTTCCTCGGCGCGGGCCACGGCCTGCTCGCCGAGGACGGTGGGCGTCAGCTGCCCGCGCTCGCGCAGAAAGAGGCGGCCGTTCAGCGTCCGCTCCAGCGCGGCGAGGCGGCGGCTCACGGTGGTCTGGTCGACGGCCAGGTCCTGGGCGGCCGCCGCCAGACTGCCGCCGCGGGCCAGGGCCAGCAGCACCCGCAGGTCGGACCAGTTCAGCGCGGCGGTCATGACTGCGAAAATGCAGTTTCAAACTGCATCTCTTTCGATTGGATCGGCATCCGTGCAGGAGTATCACAGCCGGGTTCCGGGCGCCAGGGAAGGCGGCCCGGCTTCGGTTCCGGCTCTGAAAGGCAAGGATGATGGATTTCGCGGTAGGGGCGCAGCTCGCCGAGGGGCGCTTCCTCTGGCTCGCGGCGGCGGGGGTGCTTGCGGGCCTGGTCCGCGGCTTCTCCGGCTTCGGCGCGGCGATGATCTTCATCCCCCTGGCCGGCATCGTCGAGCGTCCGGAGGTCGCCATCCCGCTGCTCTTCGTGGTCGACAACCTGGCGACCCTGCACATCACCCTGCCGTCCTTCCGGCGCTGCTGCTGGGCGGAGATCCTGCCGCTGCTGGCCGGGGCCTCGCTGACGATTCCGCTGGGCGTCGCCCTGCTGGTCTCGGTCGATCCGGTGACCATGCGCTGGGCCATCTCGCTGCTGATCCTCGTCGCCGTGGCGGCGCTGGCCAGCGGCTGGCGGCTGCAGAAGGCGCTGCCCTTCGCCGGGACGGCGGCGGTCGGCGGCGTGGCCGGGCTGGCCGGCGGCGCGGCCAGCCTTTACGGCCCGCCCCTCATCCTCTTCTGGCTCGGCGGACGTTCCGGGGCGGCGCAGGTGCGCGACAACATCTATGCGATCTTCGGTCTGCTCTCGGTGGTCGCCGGAACGACACAGTGGCTGAACGGCCTGCTCACCTTCGACGTGCTGCGCGAAGCGCTGCTGCTGCTGCCCGTCTATATCCTCGCGACCGTCACGGGCGCGCGTCTCTTCCGCCACGCCAGCGAGGCACACTACCGGCTGGTGGCGCTCGGCCTCTGCGCTCTCGTCGCCCTGGCGGGCCTACCGCTGTGGGAGAATCTCTGAGCAAGGCGGGGAGGGGTCGCCTTCCACCGTGTCTTGGGCTATTCATCGGCGCATGACGACACCGATGATTCGCCGCGCCGCGGCGCAAGACGTTCCCGCCATCGTCGCCCTGCTGGCCGACGACGAGCTGGGCAAGGCCCGGGAGGCTCCCGGCGATCCCTGCTACGCGGAAGCCTTCGCGGCCATCGAGGGCGACGCCAACCAGTTTCTCGCCGTGGTCGATGACGGCGGCGAGATCGTCGGCTGCCTCCAGCTCAGCTTCATTCCCGGGCTGTCGCTGAAGGGCATGTGGCGCGGCCAGATCGAAAGCGTGCGCATCGCCGCGTCACGCCGCGGGCAGGGGCTCGGTCACGTGATGATCGACTGGGCCATCGGCGAGTGCCGGCGGCGCGGCTGCGGGCTGGTCCAGCTGACCATGAACAAGTCCCGCGAGGACAGCCACCGCTTCTACGAATCGCTCGGCTTCGTGGCGACCCACGAAGGCTTCAAGCTGACGCTGTAGAAAACCCCTCGCTCGTCGTCCCGGACAAGCGAGCGGAAGCGAGCGCGATCCGGGATCCAGGGGGCAAGCATCCGAGCGGCAGCCCTGGACCCTCGGGACAAGCCCGAGGGTGACGATCTGAAAAATCAGCCGCCGGTCACGCTCATGTGGCGCGAGACGGCCGGCTGCTTGCGGCGGCGGTCGATGATGAAGTCGTGGCCCTTCGGCTTGCGGCCGATGGCTTCCATGATCGCCTGCTCCAACGGCCCGTCGTCCTCGGCCATGCGCAGCGGCTCGCGCAGGTCGGCGGCGTCCTCCTGGCCCAGGCACATGTACAGCGTGCCGGTGCAGGTCAGGCGCACGCGGTTGCAGCTTTCACAGAAGTTATGGGTCATCGGCGTGATGAAGCCCAGGCGTCCGCCGGTCTCCTTCACGCGCATGTAGCGCGCCGGGCCGCCGGTGCGGTAGTCGATCTCCTCCAGCGTCCACTTCTCGGCCAGCTGCGCGCGCAGCATGGAAAGCGGCCAGTATTGGTCGATGCGCTGCTCGCCGATCTCGCCCATGGGCATGACCTCGATGAAGGTCAGGTCGTAGCCTTCGTCGCCGCACCAGGAAACCAGGCGGTCGACCTCGTCGTCGTTCACGCCCTTCAGCGCCACGGCGTTGATCTTGATCGCGAGGCCCGCGTCCTTGGCGGCGGCGAGGCCGTCCATCACCTTGTCGAGTTTGCCCCAGCGGGTGATGGCGGCGAACTTGTCGGGGTCGAGGGTATCGAGCGAGACGTTCACGCGCTTCACGCCGCAGTCGGCCAGTTCATGCGCGAAGCGGGCGAGCTGGCTGCCGTTGGTGGTGAGGGTCAGCTCCTCCAGGTCGCCGCTTTCCAGGTGACGGGAGAGGGAATGGAACAGCTTCATGATGTCGCGGCGCACCAGCGGCTCGCCGCCGGTCATGCGCAGCTTCTTCACGCCCTGGTGCACGAAGGCGCTGCACACCCGGTCCAGCTCCTCCAGGCTGAGAATCTCCGCCTTGGGCAAAAAGGTCATGTCTTCCGCCATGCAGTAGTTGCAGCGGAAGTCGCAGCGGTCCGTCACCGAAACACGCAGGTAGGTGATCGCCCTGCCGAAGGGATCGATCATCTCAGCCATCAGGAGTCTCCCAACCCATATCTCAACCCCGGCTTTCCTCGCGGGGCCGGACGTTCTTACCGACCAGCTATACAGCAGTAAGTCCAATATAGGAACAGCCGGAGGTCATTTCGCCCCTAACTTTTCTGGGGGCTCTGGGGCCGGAAACGCCAGGATTTCCGGGCTCTTCCGGCCGGCCTGGGGGCTTTTCTTCTGTTGCCGCCGGGCCGGGCGCGGACTAGCCTTTCCGCCATGAGCGACTCCTCTTCACAGGTCTCTTTTCTGGACCGACCCGTCGCGCGGTTCTGCGCCCTGGGCGTGGCGCTGCTCATGGCGGCGGCGCTGGCCTTCATGCACCGCGACGACATCTTCCCGCCGGAACAGGCGGCGGCGGACCCCGACGACCCTGTGGCCCTCTGCTTTGCCGAGCGGGCGAAGGACATCGACGCCCTGCTGGCCGAGGGCACCATCAACGCCCAGCAGGCCGACCTCTTCAAGAACCGCGCCGAGGCGCTGTGCCAGGCCCAGCTCGGCGGCGGCAGCGGCCCGCCGCCGCCGCAGTAGCGCGGTTCGCGATCCACAGATGAGCTTCTTGCGGGTTGAGATGGGAAAGGCCCGCTTCGGGGCCGTTTCCGGGAGTCGTCTGAGGGAGGTAGGCTTAACCGTTCCTTCACCGCTTGGTTGCATCTATTGTATGAGATGTTCGCCGGAAAGGGCGGCGAGCGGCCGTCGACGGCAACAGTAAGAGGGCAGCGGCTCGGCGTATGGCGGTTTCTTCTCCGCAGAGGGTTTCCAGCACGAGCGTTCAGGCGGACGACGACAGCAAGTCGGAAGACCTGCGCGCCGAATGTCATGCCTTGCGCAAGCAACTCGACGCGGCCGGCGACGGCGCGATTTTCGCTGAAGCGCTGGAGGCTGTCTCCGAGGCCATCGTGATCTACGACGCAGACGGGCGGCTCGTCACCTGCAACCGCAACTTCCGTGACCTCTACGGCTACAGCGAAGAGGAAGCGCGGCCCGGCGTTCACTTCACCGAGCTGGGCCAGATCGACGTCGCGCGGGGCCAGGTGGTGGTCGGCGACGAGTTCGGCAGTGGCGATGATTACCTGCAGCGCAAAGCCGAATACCGGCGCAAGCTGGAAGGCTCCTTCATCGTCCAGCTGAAAGACGGCCGCTGGCTGAAGACGACCGACCGGCGGATGAGCGGCGGCGGCTTCGTCAGCGTCCAGGTCGACGTCACGGAGATCAAGCGTAAGGAAGAGGTTCTCCGCGAGGCCAAGGAGCAGGCGGAAGCCGCGGCGCGGACCAAGTCCGAGTTCCTGGCCAACATCAGCCACGATTTGAGGACGCCGCTGAATGCGATCCTCGGCTTCTCGGAGATGATTCTCCGTGAAGTCAGCGGTCCCTTCGAAAACGAGATCTACCGGGGATATCTGGAGAACATCCACAAAGGCGGCCACCTGCTCTTGTCCATCGTGAACGACATCCTGGACACCGCGAAGCTCGACAGCGGCAAGTACAGCTTGAAGCCCGAACGCTTCGATCCGGTGGAGTTGACGCAGGACGTTGTGGCGACTTTCACCCCGATCGCCCGGGACAAGGATCTGCGGATCGGTGTCACGGCTCCGCCCGAAGGCATTCCGACCATTGTCACGGACCCGCGCGCACTGATTCAGGTCATGAACAATCTCGTCTCCAACGCCTGCAAGCACACCGACAGCGGCGGCGCCATCGATCTGCGTTGGCGCCTGCTGGAGGACGGAATGGAGGACGGGCGCCTGGAGTTTTCGGTGGCCGACAACGGCGTCGGCATGCCGGCCGAACTCGTCGCCAAGATCGGCGAACCCTTCCTCGCCGACGGCAGCGCCACGGCACTGCGCGGCGAACGGGGCACCGGCCTCGGTTTCTACATCTGCACGAAGCTGGTCGACCTGCTGGGCGGCACCCTGTCGGTGGACAGCACGCCCGGCAAGGGCACCACCGTCTCGGTGCAGTGGCCGCTGCAGAGCTTGGTTCCCGAGCCCCGGGCCTAAACCTCCACGGTCTTCAGCCGGTCCGAAGTGCCGGGTGCAAGAAATCGCATCGCTATTGCCGGTGCTCTGACAGGCCCTGCGGTCCGGGCAGGGGTGGCTTTGGAAACGGCATTCTGCCTAAACCGACCGCTTCTCCGTCGCCAAGGTCGAAGGCGCCGGCTGCACTGACTTCATCACCAGGTAGATCGCTGTCGAGGCGAGGATGATCAAGCCGCCGACGATCGTCCTGCCTTTGGGATCTTCGCCGAAGAGCATCCAGGCCCAGACCGGCGCGACCGGAATTTCGCTAAGGCCTATCAGCGCCGCCACGAGGGCGGGAACCCGTGCCACCCCCAGTAGGTAGACGCCGAACCCGAGGCCGACGTTCACGAGGCCGTAGAGGAAGAGCCACAAGTAGTCCGATGGCAAGGTGTTGCTGAAGGTTGCGAAAGGCATAACGGCGACGGCCGCCATAAAGGCAGAGAGGTACGTCGCCTTTGTCAGGTCGGCCCGGGGGTAGTGCTTGGCCGCTACGGTGATGGCGGCCATGAAGATCGTCATGCCGAAGGCCAGGATGACGCCGGTCCAATGCTGGAAGTCTTGTTCCCCCCACATCATGATCGCGACGCCGGCCGCGCAGCCGAGACAACAGGAAAGCGCGATCAGCGTGGGCCTTTCCCGCAGGAAAATGGCCGCAAAGAGCAGCGTGACCAACGGCATGGTGCCATAGAGAAACGAAACGTTGGCGATGGTGGTGTAGAAGAAGGCGGAAATGAAGCACATCATGCCGAGGGCGGAAAGAACGGCTATGACCAGTTCTCCCAGCCCGAAGGAAACCAGCGTACGGAGATCCCGGACGCCCTTGAGCCATGCATAGATCAATGCAACGCAGAGGCCGCCGGTCACAGATCGCCAGAAAAGGGTGGTGGGGATGTCGGTGCTGACAACCCGCGTGAACAAGCCGGCCGTGCTCCAGGAGAGGGCGGCGATCAGCACCAGGCCGGCGCCGACGAGGCTGCGAGAGCGTTCCGTCAAGCAGGGGACCTCCCAGGGTTGATCAAAGCGATGGAGCCGTCCAGGGGCAGAGGCATATATCCGTCCTCCATCGTCTCTGTGCTGTAAAGCAGCAGCGGGTCTCCTCTCGTCGCCGCGAGTGTTTTCATACGCGCCAGGTTCACGATGACCGGCGTGCAGAGTGGATTGCGCAGATCAAACTCGTCACGTATGGCGAGGCCCGTCTCGAGCGGGCCGTAGACCTGCAACGAAGGCAGGATGGAATCGGGCTCGCCGGGGGCCCGAACGTTGAGCACGACAGAATCAAACCGTCTGCTCTCCGCAAAGCCGAAGGCGGCCCGGAGCAGTGCCCTGTAGACGCCGAAGGGGTAGCCCGGCAGATGCCGCTTTCGGTAGGCCGGAAGCACCATGATACGCGTCAGCTCAATCGCGGTCCGCCGGTCGATCCATTGCGACAGGTCGCAATAGCGCTCCACCGGTAAAGGGCCGCCCGCCGGAAGCACGAGTCGAGCCGTTCCGAGCGGCCGGCGGTCGGGCCCATAGGCTATGAGAAACTGCGCCCTCTCGAAGTACTCGTCGAAGAGGAGCCTGTCGTCGTAGATCTTGAACCATCTGAGTTCCCGGAAGTAGACGGCCCGCCATATAGCGGAAACATGATCCAGGCTAGCGCTGGGGACGGCTTCGGGACCGCCGTCGAAGGAGGCCGGAAGCCCCTTAGGCAACTTGCGTCCCCTTGACTTCCGTCTCCTTGAAGCGTGTCTCGTACTCATCGGCATTGATCCACGACCCGTCGAAGCGGTGGAACCCGGCGTGCCACGTTGCGGCATCGAACCAGAAGTAGTCGGGAACAGGGGGCAGCGGTTCACAGTAAGGCTGGCGTTCCAGGTCGCAGAGAATGAGGGCGGCCCGGGCGGCAAGGAGATAGCAGGACAAGGGGGGTGTCACTGCGTTGATGGGTACGTTGCCGACTTCTCCCATCCAGTCGAAGATGCCTTTCAGGCCTGGAAAGCGCGGCAGGTAATTGAGTTGCATCACCAGCAGCCGCTCGACGTCCTCACGGGACAGCGGTTTGCCCTCCGGGATGCCGAAGAGATCTTCCAGCGTAACGCCGCCCCTGACGAACTTGTAGACATTGGCGCCCCAGCCCCAGACGCAGGAGGCGAGGATGCATTTCGTCCGCTCGTGCGCTTGGAACGCCCGGTGGAGTGCGTACCTTTCACCGGTCAGATAGACGTCGGTCTGATCAAAGACGAGATCGCATCCGTCCACGAACGTCTCGGCGGTGTGGTACTGAATCCCCTCCGGGAAGACCTCAATCGTCACGTCACTTACCATCTCGCGCAGCAGATCGCCGACGACGACGGCCTTGTTCTTGCCGATGTTCGACTCTCCCGCACCCAACTGCCTGTTGATGTTGGAGGTATCGAAGGAGTCCGGGTCCGCCAGCTTGATATGGCAGACGCCGAGCCGTGCCAGAGTCATCGCCAGATGCCCGCCAATGCCGCCACAGCCGGCGATGCCGACCACCGAGTCCCGCAGCTTTTCCTGCGACCTACGCTGTTGGGCAGGATCTGCGCCGAGAAAGCAGCCGTTGCGGTTGACCCGCTCCCAGTAGAACGCGTCGTCATAGCGGCTTTCGTGCAGAATAACCCGCGGCTTCTTAAGCATTTAGACCTCCGTGATTCATACCCAGTTTTTTCGGTCGGGGTAGTCTTCGAGATTGGCGTAGGCCATCGTGATCTCACTGCGGGGGACGATGGGTTTCACCGCGACCAGTCTCACAAGCAAGATCCCGCCATCGAACGACCAGCGCACCTCGGCGTTTGGTTTGTCAGCGTGGCTGCAGAAGGAGACCGGGCCGAACACCAGATAGCCCTTCGCCCGTTCCTTCCCGGCAGCGACCTCCTGCGGGTTTAAGAAGATGTAGCGGTAGGCGACATGAGTCTTCAGCTGAAGGCGCTCTTCATGGCTGAACTCGATGGCCGCTGCGGAGGTGACGACCTGCCCGATCTCGAACCGCTCGCGGGCCATGAGCACCAGACCCTTTTGGGTGTTGCGCTGTATTGATAGGCCCGGGCCAACCGTCGTTTCAAAAATGTCGGCGGGATTCGGTGATTGAATATTATGCGCTGCGTCTGCGAGTTCATGATGCTGCCGCATGCCGCTACCACCGCTTGTTTTCAATATTTATCGATTGCTTCGCAGCTCAAGAAAACAACTGGACGAAGAATAGGATTGAAATTTGCAACCAAGCAAGGGATTATGTTTCGGAACTTGCCTAAATATGTCGGGAGGCCCCGGTGCATCTCATCGAGATCGGTAAAGTGCTCGCCAGCACCAGCAGGGTCAAAATGCTGGCCTCGCTCATGGGGGGACAGGCTCTGCCCGCCAGCGAACTGGCCTTTAGAGCGGGCATCAGCAATGCCTCGGCGAGCGAGCACCTGGCGCTGTTGCAGCGTTCGGGGCTTGTGGTGGGGCGCCGCTGCGGAAGGCATCGCTACTATGAGCTGAAGGATGAGAGCGTGGGGCGTGTCCTCGAGCAACTCGCCGGAATCTCGCCGCAGATCGGCAAGGAGAAGCTTTCGACGGTGCCGGAGGGACTGCGCAAAGCGCGCTTCTGCTATGACCACCTGGCGGGTGAAATCGGCGTCAAGATCACCGACGCTCTGGTCAGCAATGGCGCCATCAGTCCTGTGGGAAAGGACTACGTGCTTTCTTCGGAGGCGCCGGAGGCTTTGGTCTCGCTTGGCGTCGATCTTCCGACCCTGCGAGGCAGCAAACGCTACTTCGCGCGCCAATGCATCGATTGGAGCGAGCGACGGCCGCACGTGGCCGGGGCGCTGGGCGCGGCAATCGCGTCTCGAATGCTGGAACTTGATTGGATTGTCCGGTCGCGCAACGACCGCTCGGTCGACTTGACGGAAGCCGGCAGGGCGGGGCTGCGCGCCTGGCTGAATCTGAATTGCTGACTTCGCAACGCCGGCCGCGTGGTTAGAGCGCGACCCGGCGCACGCCGGTGAAGCCCTTGCCGCCGGTTTCTTCCAGCACGCGCTTTTCCAATGCGTCCAGGGTCTCGATGGCCACCGTCATGGTGAAGCCGTTGGCGTGCACGATGTGGTGGTCGTCCAGCATGATGGCCACGTGGCCCGGCGAAAAGACGAGATCGCCGCGTTGCAGGGCGACTTCGTGCGGCAGGCCGTTGAGCGCTTCGCCGACGGTTGTCGCCTGCTGGTAGGAATCGCGGCGTGCGTCCACGCCCGCACAGGCCAGCGAAAGCTGCACCAGGGTCGAGCAGTCGAGGCCGATGGAGCTGCGCCCGCCCCAGAAGTAGGGCGTGCCGAGGAACTCCAGCGCCGTGGCGACGAAGTCCGGGCTGGTCTCGCTCAGCGGCTGCAGGTGCTTGCTGTAGAGCCAGCCGCCGCCGGCGATCTCGCTGTAGCCGTCCTGCGTGCCGACCACCTGCACCGGGCTGGCGATGGAAAGGCAGTCGAGCGCCGGCGTCTTCAAGTTCGGCTCGGGATAGAGGAAGCTGCGCAGGGCGCGCAGGCGGTGGGTCGGCGGCTCGACCGCCGCGCCCAGGGCGTCGCTCTGCAGGTAACCGACGTAGCCGTCGGTCTCGCTCTGCACCCAGGCCCAGCCGTCCTTTTCGTCGAAGACCCGGACGCGCTCGCCGAACAGCAGTTGGGTGTCCAGGCCGGCGGCCGCATCGGGCGCGCGGCGCAGGTCGGCCACGCCGCGGACGATGCCGGCGGGGCGGCCCTCGACGTAGCGCGGCGCTGCCACCCGGTCTTTCAGGCGGGCGTCGGCGAGGTCGTCGCGAAAGGCGTTCAGGCGGGGGTCGAGGTCGGTTTTAGGATCGGTCATGGCTCGCGCAGCTTAGTTCAGCCGGGCGAGTCTAGGCGAGGGGAAGTTAAGCCCTGCTGAAGGCCGCCAAACAGACTTTACGTCGACGGGCTTGCCCCGGTGGCCGGCCCGGCTTCCGTCAGCCAGGCGCGGGCCGTCGCCCGCTCCTGCAGGTCGAAATAGCGCACCTCGGACCCGAAGAACGGCTTGGAGAGCGTCGTGCCCCATTCCTCCAGCGACGAGTCGCCGAGGACGGCAATCCGGCCGAAGTCGCTCCCGTGGCGGACATCGAACTTCAGTTCCTGCCACAAGGCGCCGATCTCCCAGCCCCTGAAGTCCTCCAGCACGACCATGATGCGCAGCGGACGGTCGTTCAGTTTCAGTTCGTTCTCGATTTCCGGGATGGCCGCATCGTAGTCGGCCTTGGTGAGTTTTCCCGACACGCGGCAGACCAGATAGGCGTCGCGGTCGTGTTCGATGGTGATCATCCTGCTTCCTTCGCTGGTGATTTCCTCGCGGTCAATCGGGCTCTGTCGTCAACGCCCCAGCGGGGATGCCGTTCCCTGAGCCCGCGCCGGCAGGCGTGAGCGGCGGTTCAGGTTGCGCCGTTATCCCTTGAAGATCAACGCAAGGGCGCTGGCGCCGGCGATGACCAGGACGCCGCTGCGGAAAAGCGCGGGATTGCTGATCTTGAAAAAACGCCGGGCAAGGAAGTAGCCGAGGAAGAAACCCGGCAGCAGCGCCACGCCGAGGATCACCTGTTTCACACCGAAATAGCCGGCGCTGGCCAGCGCCGCGATGGTCGCGACATAGGCGACGAAGAAGACCGAGGCGATCATGGCGCGCGCCTTGTCCGGTTCGCTGCGCTGGTACAGCAGGGCCAGCGGCGGGCCGTGGATGCCCGAGAGCACGCCCATGACGCCCGCGACGGCGCCGATGCCGACCAGGTTGCGCGTGGTGAAGGGCAGGTGCAGGCCGGTCAGGCTGATGGCCACGGCGGCCAAAATGACGCCGCCGAAAACCGGCGCCATGTTCTCGAGATCCAGGAAGATCAGCAGCAGGGCGCCGAGCGCCGCGCCCGCGACCACGCCCCCGCCGATGCGGGCGAGCTCCGGCTTCTCGATGACGCTGCGCCCCGCCGAGGTCATGAACAGGGCGAGGAACAGTGCGACGAAGACGCTGGGGCCGGGCACGAAGACGAGATCGACCAGCGCCAGCAGCGGGATGGCGATGAGCGCGAAGCCGATGCCCGTGGCGGTCTGCACCGCGGTAGCGGACAGCACGATAAGGTTGGCCGCCAGGAGCTGCACCACGTGCAGGCCGGCAAAGGCGGCCTCGATTTCAGCCACTCTCCATTCCGCTGGAGGTGTTGCCGTTAGGCATCCGAGCCGTTGCCCGGCTTGCCGTTCACCTTCGCGGCGTCCTGTTCGGCTTCGCGTTCGCGGATGTAGTCCTCTGTGGTGCGGATCTTCGGGCGCTCGCCGAGCTGGAAGGGATTGTCGCTGCTTTCGAACTGCGAGGTGATGCGGCAGTCCTCGCACATCTTGATGCGCTCGATCTGCCCAGAGTCCTGGAACATGGAATGCTTGCCGGCGAGCTGCTCGGCGATGCGCTCGATGGACTTGCGCACGCCGAAGGGCTTGCCGCAGCGGATGCACTCGAAGGGCTCTTCCTCGTTCAGGGTGACCGCGCTCATGGCCTCGCCGGTGAAGTTCAGGCGCGGCTCCAGGGTGATGACCTGTTCCGGGCAGGTCACCTTGCAGAGGCCGCACTGCACGCAGGCGTCCTCCTGAAAGCCGAGCCAGGGCCGGGTCTCGTCGTCGAGCAGCGCCGAGACGGGGCAGGCGGAGACGCAGGCCAGGCAGAGCGTGCAGCCTTCCGTGTCGACCTTCACGCGGCCGAAGGGCGCGCCCGGCGCCAGGGCCAGGGTGTCGACCGGGTCGGGCGCCTTTTCGTGCAGGTGGCGCAACGCCAGGAAGGCGCGGCTGCGCTTGCCGCCGATCGGCAGGAAGTGGCCGGCCTCGATCGCCGTCTTGGGGGCGGCGAGGCCGTAGAGCGCCGCCTCCACCTTCTCCGGGTCCATCTCCTCGATGACGTGGACGCGTCCGCCACCATAGCCGAGGCCGCTGAGCACGCTCTCGGCCAGGCCGATCTGTCCGGCCAGGCCGCTCATCTCGTCGCGCTTCTTCGGGTCGGCAAGGAAGACCACCTGGCCCGCGCCGTAGGCAAAGGCCGCGGCCAGGAAATCGATGCCGACCTGGGTCACTTCGTTGAGCGGATAGGGGATGACATGGGCCGGCAGGCCGCGGCCGAGCCGCGCCATGAGGCCGATCATCTCGCTGCCGTAGCGGTCGTCGTGCAGCAGCAGGGTCGCGCGCTTGCCGCCGGCCTCGCGATAGGCGCCGAGCAGCAGGCGCAGCCGTTCGAAGAGGCTGTCGCCGGCCGGCAGCTGGTAGGTCGCCGCGCCGGTCGGGCAGACCGAGGCGCAGCCGCCGCAGCCGGCGCAGACCAGCGGGTCGATGTCCACGGTGTCGCCGGCGGAGGTGATGGCGCCGGTCGGGCAGACGTCCAGGCAGCGGGTGCAGCCGGTCTTGCGGCTGCGCGAGTGGGCGCAGATCTCCGGCCGGTACTTCACGTAGCGCGGCTTGTCGTACTCGCCGACCATGTCGGCGATGTCGAAGAGCGCGCGCTGCACCGCCGCCGGGTCGCCGGGGTCGGGGCGCAGATAGCCGTCGCGCTTTTCCGCCGCCGGGAACAGCGGCTGCCCGCCGGAAAGGTCGAGGATCAGGTCGCATTCGGAAAAGGCGTTGTTCTTCGGCAAGTCGAAGCCCAGCTTACCGCGCCCGGAAGGGATCGCCGGGGCATAGCCGTTCACCGTGATGCCGAAGCCGCCCAGATGGCCCTTGGCCTGGACGATGGTGCCTTTGAAGATCGGCACGTCCATCACCTGCGGCGGGACGATCTCGCCGGGCTCGCTCAGCAGGATCGTCACGTCGAGACGCCCGGCGAGCTGCTTGGCGGCCTCGATGGCCTGCTCGTCGCGGCCGTAGACCAGGCAGATGCCTTGCGAGGCCAGCGCCACCATGGGGGTCGGCTCGGCCTCGACCGCGGCGGCGGCCAGCAGGGCGGCGATCTTCGGCGTCGCCGCCTTGGCCTCCGCCGACCAGCCGGCGGTTTCGCGGATGTTGACGAAGCCGACCTCCGCTTGGGGATTATCCTCCGCCGCGATCTCCCGGAACAGCGGCGCTTCCTGGGTGCAGGCGACCACGACCGGCTGGTCGCCGAGGATGGCGCGCTGGAAGGTGCCGAGCTGCGCCCGGCAGAGTTGAGTGCTGATCTCGGCCTTGCCCTCCGCGCCCACGGCCTTGCAGGCGCGGGTGAGGCTTGCGTCTTCCAGCGGCATGGTGGAATCGCAGTTGCAGACCAGGACGCGCTTGCCGCGCATCTCCATAAAATGACTCTCCGTTGTCCTCTGGCGCAGGGTTCCCCGGGAGGTCCGGTCCCTGTCCGTTTTTTTCCTCCAGCGGTCTCACCCGTGGCGGCGCGGCTCTTTGGCCTGCTGACCAAACCAATTGGTATGACCATTCGCCCGCATACTAGCGGGCCGGGCCGGGCCAAGACGACCCCAATTTTCTTGCGGGGATTGCGTAATCTGGCGCCGGGAGGTGGCCGGGGCTAGCGGGACAGCTTCTTTTCGACCGCGAAGGGGCTGAGACCCAGCCAGGACTGCATCGTCCCGGCGATCTCCCTGTCCCCCTCCAGGAGGATTTTCCCCCGCTCCTTGGCCACCGTCGTCAGACCCATCCAGATCGCAGTCATTGTCCTGAGGTCGGTCGTCACATAGAGGTCGACTTCGAAGCCGGGATCCGACCGGCAGAGATCGACCTCTCCCTGCGACTCAATCACCATCCACCAGTCCCTGCTGGAGGCGGCGAGCTCGGGGTAGTTGAACTGAACGACCGTGCGCCGCTCCGGCAGGGGCGACGGGTTCAGATTCCGGCGCATGTCCCACATCAGCAGCGAGGGGTCGAGGTTGTTCAGTGAGGGTTGCGACTCGACCCACTTCTGCCCCCAAAATCCGAAAGCTTCGATGACCGGCCGCAGGTCGCGGCCCGCGGAACTCAGGTGATACTCAAGCACGCCATCCTCTCCGCGGACCGGCTTCCGCTCCACGATGCCGGCGCTTTCCAGATCCTTCAGCCGTTGCGACAGCAGGGTCGGAGACATCTTCGGTACGCCGCGGCGCAGGTCGTTGAAGCGGGTCGAACCGGCGATCAGCTCGCGCAGCAGTACCATTGTCCAGCGGGTGCAGAGAATCTCTGCCGCCATGGCTACGGGACAGAACTGCCTGTATCCCGGCTGTGTCATGTCTCGTCTCCTGACTGCTGAATCATCGTCGTTGCGATAGAAGCGGAGGGCGCGATACCGCCACCCACTTCGCTCCGGTACAACTACTGTACTATCTGAAGACGGCGGCGATGACTAGCATGCCGGGCATCTGGGAGCGACGGTCAGCCTGATCGGGGCGCGCTTCCTGACTGGAGAGAGTTTCGTTGAGCGGAGGAATCCTGGTGGACAATATTCTTTATCAGCGCCTCGGTGGTTCGGCCGGCATTGCGAGCCTGGTTGACGATACCATTGAGGCCCATATGAAAAATCCAACAATCAAGGCGCGTTTTCTTCCCTACCGCGAAGAGCCGGGTCGGCTGGACGCGGCCAAGCGGCATCTTTGCGATTTCTTCGCTGCCGGTAGCGGCGGGCCGGAGCAGTACAGTGGCCGAACCATGCCGGAAACCCATCGCGGCATGAATATCTCTGCGGAGGAGTACATGGCGGCGATGGATGACATCTTGTCCACACTCGAAAAGCACGGAATCGACGCGGATACGCGCAAGGACGTCTTGGCGATCGCCTATTCGCTGAAGGACGAGATTATTCACCGCTGAGCCCCTCGCCGTAGCCTATGGACGTCGATGCCGGCCGGGGGCTACCCTCGGGCATGGACAAGTCGGCGAGAGCGGCTGCGGCGATGGCGGTGGAAAAGGACGAGGGTTTGGGCTTCGCGCCCGTCGAGGACGTGCCGATCCCCTACCGCCAGCGCATCCGCGACTACTACCAGGCGCTCGGCTACGGCGCGCCTTACGCCTGGGCGCATCTGGCTGAGGTGCCGTTTCAGCCGCTCGCCAAGCCGCTGGCCGAATGCCGGGTCGTCCTCGTCACCACGGCGGCGCCCTATCAGCCGGACAAGGGCGACCAGGAGCCGGGCGCGCCCTATAACGCCGCGACCAAGTTCTATGAGGTCTACTCCGGTGACACGAGCAAGGACCATGACCTGCGCAACGTGCACGTCGCCGTCGACCGCGACCACCACGCCCAGGGCGACCAGGGCTGCTACTTCCCCCTGGCGGCGCTGCGCCGGGCGGCGGCTGAGGGACGCATCGGGGCACTGGCGCCGCGCTTCCACGGCCTGCCGACCAACCGCAGCCACCGCGTGACCCTCGGTACCGACTGTCCGGAGGTTGTCGCGCGCTGCCTGGCCGACGGGGTCGATGCGGCGATCCTGGTGCCCAACTGCCCGGTCTGCCACCAGAGCGTCAGCCTTGCCGCCAACCAGCTGGAGGCGGCGGGCATCGCCACGGTGGTGCTGGGCTGCGCCAAGGACATCGTCGAGTACGTCGGCGTGCCGCGCTTCCTCTTCTCCGACTTCCCGCTCGGCAACGCCGCCGGCCGGCCGCACGATCCCGACTCGCAGGACGCCACGCTGGAGCTGGCCTTCAAGCTGCTGGAGGGCGCGCCGGCCGCGCGCACCACCGTGCAGTCGCCGCTGCGTTGGAGCGACAGCGCGGCGTGGAAGCAGGACTACATGAACCTCGACAAGCTCACCCCCGAGGAGATCGCCCGCCGCCGCACCGAGTTCAACCGGCAGAAGGCGGTGGCGAAGGGACTGCGGGCGGAGAACGAGAAGACCGGGTAGGCGGACTCCGAGAGCCTTCGGGAAGATGGCTCTGGGAATGCGCTGTGGTTGCGGTTGCCACCAGCGGCAGGAAGGGGCTATCCACGCACATCATTCAATTGCGCGGCTTGGAACTTCCGCTAGGTGCCATAAGCGGACCTTGCCGATGGCTACAGTGCAATGCAGTGACGTATTTGCAGTAGGGAATTTCTGTATACTGCAGCTTCGTTGCTTTGCCCTCGTTCCGAGTGGCGGATCGAATGTCAATCCGTAAGAAGGTGCCGGAGCTCAGAGCTATGAACGACGCTGCACTCAGATTTATGGAGTACGACTACACAGAAATAAAAGACTTGGCGACGCAGTTTTTGACGCTGATCACTGCTATCCTCGTGTTCTCCCTAACGTTCTCGGAAAGGATAATCGAGTACAAGAGAGTCGATCAGGGTACTCGCAATATACTGATAGCCGCTTGGTCGTCCTTCTTCCTGTCAATCGTTGCATGCGGTATGTGCCTCGTCCTCAATGCAGCCGCTGCAGGAGAAATGTTGTACGGTCCCCGTCCAGATTCTGCGTTCGAAATAAGCTACTACTCAGCAGTTCTACTTATTGTGGCTGGATGCATCTTTGTGCTCGGACTGGGATTCCTGATTGTGGCGGGCATCAAGGGACAGAGTCAGGCGCGCGCCGCAACAGATTAACGATAAGTATGCCAGTCTAGAATAATAGGCGGGTCGTCCGAATGATCGATCGGGGTCCCGTTCGTCCATTCGATGGCCGATGCGCTTTCTCTTTGCAGCGTCTTCCGATTATGAACGCCGGCAGGCGGTACTCTCGTCACAGGGAGCAAATCAGACCGCAATGGTTCAGACGTGCTGTGGTGGTCGACAGTTTACCGTTTGCGGAATGCAAGAGTGGGTCGTCTCACACCATTTATACCCCGGGCAACAAGAGGACCCTTCTTCGACTTGGTGTAGGTCATTCAGGAAAACGCCGAGGTTTGGGTGAGTGTCGGATGGAATGTCTTCCCACTGTCCAAACCATAGCATATACAGCTGTGGTAGGCCGTGGACGAATATCTCCCACTTGGTGGAGTCAGCGTCGCAATCACAGGACTGAGTCTCGATCACTGTCGCCGCCCAGGGGCCGCCGTGCACGGTGCAGAACATTGGATGCTCCAGCTTCGCATTCCGATAGCTGGAGAGTTTATAGTAGCGCGCCTGTGGAAGGTCCGCCCTGGATGCCGGCTTACCTTTGGCATCGGCTTCTTCCAACTCCTTGAACACGCGCAACATCACATCGCTGCTAGGCGGAGTGTTGGGATAGCAGATAACCCTCGGATAGGTCACTTGCGTAAAATGCCGCCTTACGTAGTGCGACGATGCTTTGCACTCATGCGCAATCTCCGGACCAGAAGGGCTATGCGGCCGATCAGGTTCATTGAAATTCTTCGGCCGAATTGTCAGCACTGGCTCGGTTCTCGCGGGGCGGAGCTCTCCACCGAGGCTGAGGGCCTCCAGGGGAAGCTCGGGTAGGTCGCTGACGGTATAGTTCGTTGATTTCATTTCTGTCCTCCAGTCTAGGCTGCTGCGGGCGCCGTCCTGGACCGCACTACGCGTCATTATCCTGACGCTAAACCTGCGCGCCATGGCTCACGGGTGCTGTGATCATTGCCACAGTCGAAACCCGATGCCGCGCTTGTTAAGATCGCAGATCAACACAGCATTCAGTGTTACTGCGATGCGTCAGGAGCGTAGTTTTGGTCAGACCGTGCAGGCCGAGCTCATCGAAGGCCATGACGGCTTCGGGTCACAAGCTGGACTTCAGCCTTCGTCAGCGAACCACAGCGTGTCCATGCGGAAGCGGCCGAAGTAGGCACCGGGCTCGTACATGTAGTCGGCCTCGGCGGGCAAGTTGCGCAGGCGCGGGTCGGCGGCGACCGGCTGCTGCACGGCGCCCAGCAGGCCGATGGAGAAGACCTGCCCGGCGTGGATCTTCAGCATCTGCTGCCAGAGGCTGGTGCGTGTCGCTTCATCGGTGGCGAGGCGCCAGTCCTCGTAGAGCGCGAGCAGCTTGCGCGCGGGCGGCGAGGCCGGCGGCTCCCCGGCGCTGCCGCCGCTTTCATAGTGCAGGCCCCACAGCGGCCAGTTGTTCTGCTTCTCGCTGGTCGGCGCCAGTTCCTCCGGCGACATGGCCGGCGTCGCCAGGCCGTTGGCGAGGCCGTAGAACACGCTCATCACCGTGGCGCCGCTGCCGATGCGCTGGCGCGCGGCCTGGCGCGGCTGGCTGCGCACCACGACGGCGATGCCGATCTTCGCCCACTGCGCCTTGATGACCTCCAGCGCGTCGACCTCCGCCGGGTCGACGTCGGCGGTCTCGATCACCAGATCGGCGCGCCGGCCGTCGGGCAGGTGGCGGATGCCGTCGGGGTCTTTCCAGGTCATGCCCAGTTCGTCGAGCAGCGCGTTGGCCTTCTTCGGGTCGTAGGTCGCCCAGGCCGTGCGGTCGTCTTCCTCGTAGAGCGGTGAGCCGGGCAGCAGGGTGTTGGCGCCGGGCAGGGCGGTGCCCTGGTAGAGCACCTCGTTCAATTCCCCGCGGTCGATGCCGAGGGAGAGCGCGCGGCGGAAGCGGACATCGCGCAGCACGTCGCGCCAGCCGGGCGCGGCGGCGTTCAGGTTGGGATAGAGCGCCAGCTGCGAGCCGCGTCCGATGGGCCAGAGGCGCAGCTTGATCTTGCCGTCCTTCTCCGCCTGCTTCAGCACCGCGCCGTCCTGGAAGGAGAGGCCGCGGGCCTGCAGGCCGACCTCGCCGGCGGCGGCCTTGGCGGGGATGAGACGCGGCTCCGTGCGGTCCAGGATCACCTCGTCGATGTAGGGCAGCTGGCGCCCTTCGCCGTCGACCCGGTGGAAGTAGGGATTGCGCCGGGCGACGAAGCGCTCGGCCGGCGGCGCGCTGGTGTTCACCCAGGGCTGCAGGCTCGGCAGTTCGGGATTGTCGAAGCGGAACATGCGGTCCTGGCGCCGGAACAGCTCGGCCCAGGTCTTGAGGCCCGCGGCCTCGGCCCTTTGGGTCAGGGCATCGGCGCCGGCATACTTGGCATGGAACCGCTTCAGGACGTGGGCCGGGCGGTAGAGGAACAGCGGCGAAGCGGCGGCCAGCGCCGGCAGGAAGCGCGGATTGGGCGCGCTCCAAGAAAAACGGACCTGCGTGGCGTCGACGATCTCCACCTTGGGCGGCTGGCCCTTCGCCAACAGTTCCGGCGGCAGGCCGCGCGGGGAGAGCTCCGCATTGTTGGCGACGTCCTGCCACCAGAAGCGGAAGTCCTCGGTGGTGAAGGGCGCGCCGTCGGACCAGCGGTGTCCCTGGCGCAGGATGAGGGTGAAGACCCGCTCGTCCCGCACCTGGACCTCCTTGAGGATGTCCGGCACCAGCTCCAGCTTCTCGTTCCAGACCACCAGGCGGGCGTAGCCGAAGAGCGCCAGGTCGCGCGCGTCGCGCCCGCCGCGCGCCAGCAGGGTCAGGCTGCCGCCGTAGCGCCCGCTCTGCCAATCCTCGCGCCCGGGCAGGTCGCGGCGCGGTTCGGCGGGCAGGCGCTCGGCCAGCGGCGGCAGGTCGCCGGCGGCCAGGTCGTAGCGCAGGCCCGGCGGCTCCGGCGCGCTGGGCGCGGGGGCCTCGGGCGCAGGGGTTTCCTGGGCGGCGGCGGGAAAGGTCACCGCGCCGAGAAGGCCGATCAGCAGGGCAAGGGTCTGGAATCGCATAGGCTTCTTATAGCTTTTCGCCGGGCCGGGACCAAATGAAGTCTCCGTGGCCTATTCCTTTGGGCACCCTTGCGGCCACAGGCCCCGGGCTTCATATTTCCCTCATGAGCAAGCAAGACGACGAAAAGCAGGCCCCGCGCAAGGTCCGCAAGGGCCAGGCCAAGGCAGATGAAGCCGCCCTGGCGGAGTTCGAGCTGCGCCCCGACCCCGACGACCCGCGCCTGACCGAGCGCGTCGAGGGTGTCGACCAGGACGGCAAGGCGGTGGAGACCGCCGTGGTGGTGGAGCGCCCGCTGACCCTGTTCCTCAACGGGCAGGAGATTGTCACCATGATGACCATCGGCGACTACCCCAACTACCTCGCCGTCGGCTATCTGCTGAACCAGAACATGCTGCGCCCCGACGACGTGATCGAGGGCATCGACTACGACGAGGAGCTGGAAGTCGTGGTCGTGCGTACCGAGCGCGAGACCGACTACGAGGAAAAGCTGAAGAAGAAGGTGCGCACTTCCGGCTGCGCGCAAGGCACGGTCTTCGGCGACCTCATGGAGAAGTTCGAGACGGTGAAGCTGCCGCCCGACGCGGTGCTGAAGACGTCATGGCTCGCCAATCTTTCGAAGAAGATCAACGCCGCGCCGAGCCTCTATCTGGAAGCCGGGGCCATTCACGGCTGCGTGCTGTGCCAGGGCGACCGCCCGCTGCTCTACATGGAAGACGTCGGGCGCCACAACGCCGTCGACAAGATCGCCGGCTACATGCTGCTGCACAAGATCGCGCCTGAGGACAAGATCTTCTACACCACCGGGCGCCTGACCTCGGAGATGGTGATCAAGACCGTGCAGATGGGCATCCCCATCCTGGTGTCGCGCTCCGGCTTCACCGCCTGGGGGGTGGACCTTGCGAAGCAGGCGGGGCTCACCCTGGTGGGCCGGGCCAAGGGCAAGCGCTTCACCGCGCTGGCCGGGCTGGAGCGCCTGGTCTTCGACCACGCCCCCGACGCCCTGGAAGACGAAGACCCGCGCCACCAGCGCAAGTCCGGCCGCGCCGACGATGCGGCGTGAGCGGGGCGGCGTGAGGGGACGGGGTCCTAGCACATGACGGACAAGAGCAAGGTGACCGGTGTGCTGCTGGCCGGCGGGCTGTCGCGGCGCATGGGCGGCGGCGACAAGTGCCTGCGCGAGCTGTGCGGCAAGCCGATCCTGGCGCGCATCATCGAACGCGCGGCCCCGCAGGTGGGCAAGCTGGTGCTGAACGCCAACGGTGATCCGGCGCGCTTCGCGGACTTCGGCCTGCCGGTCGCCGCCGACGTGGTGGAGGGCTACGCCGGGCCGCTGGCCGGCGTGCTCACCGGCCTCGACTGGGCGGCGGAACACGCGCCGGAAGCCGCGTGG
The DNA here is from genome assembly GCA_048268885.1 of Kiloniellaceae bacterium. Classification (GTDB taxonomy): domain Bacteria; phylum Pseudomonadota; class Alphaproteobacteria; order Kiloniellales; family Kiloniellaceae; genus Pelagibius. The sequence continues at coordinate 110,155 of JBLWUP010000008.1, forward strand.
CTCGCCAGCTTCGCCTGCGACGCGCCTTTCATGCCGACGGACATGGTGGAAAAGATGCTGGCCGCCATCGAAGCGGAAGGCGCCGACCTCGCCTGCGCCGTCACCCACGGCCGCACCCATCCGGTCTTCGGCCTCTGGCCCCTGCGGCTGCGTGAAGACCTGCGCCGCGCCATGCTGGACGAGGACATCCGCAAGGTCGACCTCTGGACCGCGCGCTACAAGCTGGTGGAAGTCGACTTTCCCGACGTGGAGACATCAGCCGGCCCCCTCGACCCCTTCTTCAACACCAACCGCCCCGAAGATCTGGAAGAGGCGGCGGGGTATTTGGGGTAGAGGCGGCCAGGCTACAGCGTTCGGCGTGGGCCCTTGGATGGTTTGGTGCAAAGCTCGAGTGACAGTCAGTCGTCGGTGTGGTAATATACAAAATGTTCTTGCATCTGTGTCTTGATCGTCGGCTCGATTTGAGCCGGTGTATTCATGGCTGCAGTTGTTGTGCACCCACCGGCTTATCACGATAAAGCAGTCGTGATGTATTGCGCCATATAGCTATCCAATTTGGCCGACGGAAGCGGTGGGGCTTCGTAGACGTACTCTTTGCGTTCTATAGCTAAAGATTTCTTCTGGATTGTTTCACAGCACGCTTCTGCCAAGGCTTCATGCTGATTGTCGCTGGCCTTGGCTTTGCATGCTGTCGGCTCACTCTTGAGGAGGCTGTCAGATGCTCAACGAAACGCACTGGGCTAATTCAACACGCCTCAATCGCAGGACCGTAGCACTGGTCGGTGTTCTGGTTCTTTTTTCGTGTGTTGTGGGAGCGCGCAATCTCACCGCTACTCCGATTTTAGCTCGTCCTGATTTGTTTAAGATCAAAAAGTACGCAGAGTTCACGATTCCCCCTCTTGCAAGCTTTAGCTTGGTTTTGTCGGATGGTTCGCAAGGCTTTCAAAGCGGCTTGATCGTGGGTACCGGTCCTATCCCGGACCGAGATAGATTACTCTTCATTGATCCCTCGTCGCGGCAAGCGTCAGTTCTCGCCGAGGGATTCACCAGCAACGAAGGTTTGGTTTTTGCCCGTGGATCATATGGGAATGGGCTTTTCGTGAGTGAAATTGCAGACGGCAAGGTTCTTAGACTTCTGCCGGATAAATCGAAGCCTGTGTTTTCCTCGGATTTCACTCAACCCAACGAGGGCCTCGGCCCAGCGCAGATGGTGTACGGTCCTGATCCTACGGGGCAGCTACCAGAAGTCCTGTACGTCACAGACTTCGCAAGTGGAACGGTCAAGCGGGTAAACCCGGATGGAACTGCAAGCCAGTTTGCCGTCTTAACAGCTTTGGCAAAGGGACTGGCAGTAGACGTCCTTGGCTTATATGGCGGTGGGTTTATTGGATCCACGTTCAACTTCAATTCTCAACCGTTTACCGGGCAGATCTTTCACATCTCGCCGGACGGGGCTTCTGTAATCCCATTCCCATTGGCTGTAACGGGTTTGCAGTTGCTGGCTACAGGGAACGCTTCCGCTTTTGATAGCCCATTCCTTGGTGCCGTCCGCAACATAGTGGATGGGAAGGTTTTCGTTCCGTCGATTGGTTTGGCTCCCAGCCATGATGGCAGCATTTCAATTCTCAATCCAAACGGAACACTGTCGCCCTTCCTATCAGGAATCGACGCTTCGAGTATCGTGTTCGATACCAATCACATACTTGGCGGAGGAATGTTCGTTACAGATGTCGACGGTGTGAATGGCGAGCAGACGATTTACCGCATAGCCGCAATCCCTGAACCTGCATCCTATCTCCTGTTGGGATTGGGGATCTTTGCATTGTTTGGTTTCTGCTGGCGGTCTCAGAAATCATCGAGGTGGCTCAGAGCAACCAAGTTGGTACCTGAGAAGTGGCGGCTCGTGTTCTGACCGGCCTCGACTGGGCCGCGGGACACGCGCCGGAAGCCGAGTGGCTCGCCAGCTTCGCCGGCGACGCGCCTTTCATGCCGACGGACATGGTGAAAAAGATGCTGGCCGCTATTGAAGCGGAAGACGCCGATCTTGCCTGCGCCGTCACCCACGGCCGCACGCATCCGGTCTTCGGCCTCTGGCCCCTGCGCGAGGACCTGTGCCGCGCCATGCTGGACGAGGACATCCGCAAGGTCGACCTCTGGACCGCGCGCTATGAGCTGGTGGAAGTGGACTTCCCCGACGTCGAAACCTCCGCCGGCCCCCTCGACCCCTTCTTCAACACCAACCGCCCCGAAGACCTGGAAGAGACGGCGGGGTATCTCTACCGCGCGACCCTATAGATCCGCTTGTACTCGCCAGGGTTCTCGTTGATCGAGCGCGTCGCCTCCAGGAAGACGTCGAGTTCGGCCGGCGTCATGGCGGCGGTCTCCATCTCCAGGGTCTCGCGCTTCACCGGCACGCACTGGGCGATGGGCGTGCCGGCGGGCAGGGTGCCGACGAAATCCGGGTCGGTCCAGACCGCCGGGATGTGCGTGAAGACGTCGTGGTAGCGGTCGTTGTCGACCAGGCCGGTGATGGTGCGGTAGGGCAGGTCCAGCCGGTTCAGCGGATGGGTGTAGAGGATCGACCAGCCGTCCTCCGGCTCGGCGGCCCAGAGGTTGCGGAACTTCACCGGGATCCAGCCGGGCTTGAACAGCGGCGAGCCCTCGACCTGCTCGGCGACGTGGAAGTGGATGGGCGAGCGCGGCACGTGCGGCGGCATGTCGTCGGGCAGGCCGTCCCAGTTCCACTCGAAGCGCCCGCGCTCGACGTGCAGGTCGCAGGCCAGCGGCAACATGAAGCCGTGGGTCATGGCGTCGATCACCGGCGGGCAGCCCTTCACCGTCTTCACTTCTTCTTCGAAGTCGGTGGCCCAGGCCGTCAGCGGCATGGTCTTCAGCCAGTCCGGTGAGCTGCGCTTGGCCGGTTGCGGCTTGGGCAGGTAGGGCTCCAGCTCCGGATAGCAGCGGAACTTGATCTTCATGCGGAGTCCTTCCCCGGGGGTTCGTCCGTCGACGGCGTTTCGCCCAGCAGTTCGCGCTTCAAAGCCTTTGTGTCGAGCCAGAAGCTGCCCTGCTGCTGATCGACCATGGCGAAGAGCACGGTCTTGTAGAGCTTGGGATTGTAGCGCACGGCCTGGCGGTAGTGGTCCATCGCGGCCCCGGCCTCGCCGCCGCGCTGCAGGCAGATGGCCAGTTCCAGATGCGCCCAGGGGTAGTCCGGCTTGATCGCCAGCGCCCGGCGGTAGGCCTCGGCCGCGCCTTTCAGGTCGTTCAGCCCGCGGCGGATGTTGCCGATGCGGATCTCGGCTTCGGCGAAGCCCGGGAAAACCCGGATGGCTTCCCGCAGCAGCGCCTCGGCCTGCTGCGGCTGTCCGTCCTTCAGCGCCGCCACGGCGCGGTTGCGCAGCAACGCCGCCTGCTTGACGTGCGCGGGCAGGCCGGCGGGCGGTTTTGCGCGGGGCTGCGGGGGCTGGACGGTCATGGCGGTGAAGCTAGTCCCGATCCAGAGAGCGGTCAACGCGGAGGGGGACCCGGCTCCGTCGCCGCGGTCCGGCTGTGCCACAGCAGGCCGATGGCGATCAGGGTGGCCACCAGGCCGCCGAGGTCGACCCAGACGCTGGCCGGGAACATGAAGGCGGCCCCGCCGAGGGCGAAGAGCCCGCGCTGCAGCGGCGTGGCGTGGCGGCCGGTCGGCACGGTGCCCTGGATGGCGAAGGCCAGCAGCACGCAGCCGAGGGCATAGAGCCCGGTCGCGTAGACGATCTGGCTCCAGGTGCCCTGCAGCAGCAGTTCGGGCACGTAGGCGAAGCTGAAGGGCATGACGACCAGCGTCGCGCCGTACTTCAGCGCGGCGAAGCCGGTCTTCATCGGCGGGGCGCCGGCGATGGCCGCGCCGGCGAAGGCGGAGACGCAGACCGGCGGCGTGATGTTCGACAGGCAGGCGGCGTAGAACACCGCGAGGTGCGCGGCGATGACCGGCACGTCGAGCTGGATCAGCGCCGGGGCGGCGACCACCGAGAGGATGATGTAGGAACCGGTGGTGGAGGAGCCCATGCCGATGATGATCGACACCAGCGTCACCAGGCAGAGCGCGATGAAGAGCTGGCCCTGCGAGAAGTCGATGAGCACCGCCGAGAACTTGAGGCCGAGGCCGGCCAGGACGATGCCGCCGATGATGATGCCCAGGGTGCCGATGGCCGCGCCGGCGGCCGCGTTGCTCGTGGCGCCGCCGACGAAGCCCTGCAGGATGGCCGAGGGGCCCATGCGCGTCGCCTTGTGGCGCCACGACAGCACGGCGGCGGAGACGGTGCCCCAGAAGGCGCAGAATTCCGGCGAATAGCCGCTGAACAGCAGCCCGATGACGACGACCAGAGGCAGGATGAAGTGGCCGCCCTCCAGCAGCACTTTCCGGACGCTGGGGATGTCCTCCGCCGGCAGGCCCTTCAGGCCCAGGCGCACGGCCTCCAGGTCCACCATGGAGAGGAGGAAGAGGAAAAAGACGCAGGCCGGGATGACGTTCATCAGGGCGATGGTGAGATAGCTGCTCTCGGTCAGCGTCGCCAGGATGAAGACGCCCGCGCCCATAACCGGCGGCATGAACTGGCCGCCAGTGGAGGAGATGGCCTCGATGGCGCCGGCGTCATGCGGGCGAAAGCCGGTGCGCTTCATCAGCGGGATCGTGAAGGAGCCCGTGGTCACCACGTTGGCGACGGAGGAGCCGGAGATCGAACCGAAGAGCGCCGAGGTCAGCACCGCGACCTTGGCGGGCCCGCCGCGCCAGCGCCCGGCGACCGCGGTGCCCAGGTTCATGAAAAAGGCGCCGGCGCCGGAGCGTTCCAGGAAGGCGCCGAAGATCATGAAGGGGAAGACGAAGGTGGCGAAGGTGGCGGTGACCACGCCGAACAGTGCCTCCTGCGTCGAATAGGTGAATTCCAGGATGCGCTCCACCGACATGCCGGGGTGCGAGAGGCGGCCCGGCAGGTAGGCGCCGTAGTAGAGCTGGGCCAGGAAGACGAGGGCGATGATGGAGATCACCGGGCCGAGGGCGCGCCGGCTGGTCTCCAGCATCAGCACAATGGCGATGCCGCCCATGATCAGGTCGGTCTGGTTGGGCGAGGAGACGCGGAACATCGCGTAGCTGACGTACTGGTCGATCCAGTACCACATGGTGACCACGGTCAGCGCGATGAGCACCAGGTCGACGATGCTGGGGCGCTGTGTCGGGGCGCCCTTGCGCGCGGGATAGAGCAGGAAGACCAGCACCGAGGTCAGCATCAGGTAGATGCCGCGGTTGGTCTGGGTCGAGACCAGGCCGAAGCCGGAGGTATAGAGGTAGAAGCCGGAGAAGCCGATGGCCACCAGGTTGAAGGCCAGGGCGTAGAGCCCCGTCAGGGTGCGCCGCGAGCCTTCGACCCGGAGCAGCCAGGCGGTATCGAACATGCCGTCGGTTCTTTTCGAGAAAAGGACTGCCCCGCCCGGCGCGAGGCCGGACGGGGCAGCAGGTCAACAGGGTTAGTTCGGCCAGAGGTTCTTGGACTTGTAGTAGGCCTCTGCGCCGGGGTGCATCGGCGCGCCCAACGACTGGAAGTTCGCGATGTCGGGCTTCATCTGACCCCAGGCCTTGTGGCCCTTGGCCAGGGTGTCCTGCTTGGCATAGGCGATGGCGAGCATCTTCTCGACGATGTCCGCCGGCACCCGCTCATGCGCCACCCAGTAGACCGTGGTGTAGGGCAGGTCGGTCGCCGCTACGCCCTTGTACATGGTCTCCGGCATGGTGCCGCTGGCGTAGAAGGGATAGGTGTCGCTGATCTTGCTCAGCTTGTCCTCGCCGTAGGGCAGTACCAGGATCTCGCGGGTTTCCGCCAATTCGGTGACCGCGGCCGCCGGCGCCGAAGACTGGCAGAGGACGTCGATCTGTCCATTGCCCAACGCGCGTCCGGCATCGGCGAAGGTCATCATGGAGGGCTCGATGGTATCGAGCAGACCCAGGGCCCTCAGAATGTTCGAGCAGTTGAAGACGGTGCCCGAACCCGGCGGGCCGAGGGCGACCTTCTTGCCTTCCAGGTCGTCCAGGGACTCGATGCCGCTGCCGCCCAGGGTCACGAAGTAGGTCGGGCCCTGGTAGGCCATGGCGACGCCGCGCAGCATGGTGCCCTTGTCGCCGCCCTCGAAGGGGCCGGTCGGTTCCTGCGACATGTAGACGTGGGATCCGTAGACGATGCCCATGTCCAGTTCGCCTTTGATCAGGCGCTTGGCGTTCTCGGTGGAGCCGCCGGTGGTCACCTGGGTGATGTTGACCTCGGGCAGTTCGTTGCCGATCTCGGTGCCCGCGACGCCGACCATGTAGTACATGACGCCGCCGGGGTTGGAACCGCCCCAGGCGATGTCGGTCTGGGCCTGCGCCATGCCGCCCGCCGTGGCGGTCGCCAGCGCGGCCGTCAGTGCCAAAGCTGTTTTCTTCACACTTTCCTCCCATTTTTCGTGCGGGGCGGGGGTGCCGCCGCTCGCCGTTGGTGTGGCGCCCCGTTGCCCGGGGTCTTTCGTTCTTCAGGATTTCATGAGCTGGCAGGTGTTCTCCAGAGCGCCGATGCCGTCGATCTCGACCCGCACCACGTCGCCGGCCTGCAGGTACTTCGGGGGATCGAAGCCGATGCCGACGCCCGCCGGGGTGCCGGTGGCGATCACGTCGCCGGGCAGCAGGGTGATCCCGTTGGAGATCGCGGCGATGATCGTCGGTACGTTGAAGATCAGCAGGCCGGTGTTCGAGTCCTGGCGCTTCTCACCGTTCACGAAGGTGCGCACCGCCGTGTCCGCCAGGTCGATCTCGTCCTTGGTGACCGCCCAGGGACCCATGGGGCAGAAGGAATCCTGCGACTTGCCGAGCAGCCACTGGCTGTGGCGGCCCTGGATGTCGCGCGCCGTCACGTCGTTCACGATGGTGTAGCCCCAGACGTAATCAAGAGCCTCTTCCTTCGGGATGTTGCGCCCTTCGCGCCCGATGATGATCGTCAGCTCGACCTCGTAGTCGATGGCGGTGGAGACAGCGGGGTCGATCAGGATCGGCGCGCCGGGGCCGGTGACGCTTTCCGGCACTTTTGAGAAGACGATCGGCACCTTTGGCACGTGGCCCGCGGCGGCGCTGGAATCGAAGCCGCTCTTGGAGAACTCCTCCGCGTGGTCGTAGTAGTTCTTGCCGACGCAGAAGACGTTGCGGTGCGGCCGCGGCAGGGGGGCTTCCAGGGTGACGTCGTCGAGCGCCACCGCCGCCAGCAGGCCCGGCAGCGGATCCAGGCCGATCAGGCAGGACACGCCTTCCGCTGTTTTTTCCGCCGGCAGGTCGAAGGGGGCGAGGGTGCCTTTTTCCGGGTCGACCACCCCAATCCCGCGCTGCCCGTCATGCCGATAAGTCGCGATCTTCACTACTTACTCCACCATTTCTGAACCAATATTGACCATTAGCTTTCCAATAAAACCATTCTCCCCGGGGAGGGTCAAGCTGGTGAGCCTCAAATACTGGACAATCGACCGGGCGCCTTGGCCGCGGTGTTGTCTTCAAACCTGTGCCAATCTATAATAGGTGCAGAATTGGATCACTATTGAGTCGAGAGTCTCATGGACGGCCTGAACGTGCGGGAAAAGGCGGCGAGCGGCACGGCGGCGCTCACCGAATTTATCGAGCGCAACATCGCCGAGGGGATCTGGCGGGCCGGCACCAAGCTGCCGACCGAGCGCGTGCTGGAGCGCCAGTTCGGGGTGTCCCGCAACACCCTGCGCAAGAGCCTGAAGCGCCTGGAGAACCAGGGCAAGATCACGCGCCACGTGGGGCGGGGGTCCTTCGTCGCCGAGACCGCGGGCAGCGGCACCACGCCGCCCGCCGACCTCTCCGGGCTCGCCTGGCGTATCCAGGGCGCCAGCCCGGTCGAGGTCATGGAGGTGCGCCTGATGCTCGAACCGCTGGCTGCCGAACTCGCGGCGGTACGCGCCACGGCCGAGGACCTGCAACGTCTCGACGACTGCCTGGACCGCTGCGAGAGCGCCGGCGACGTGCCGGAGTTCGAGTACTGGGACGGCATGCTGCACGTGGCCATCGTCTCTGCGGCCAAGAACGGCATGCTGAGTGCGCTCTATGAAGCCATCAACGATCTGCGCGGCCAGGCCGAGTGGCAGCGGCTGAAAGAGCGCAGCGTGACGCCGGAGCGCCGCGGCCTCTACCGCGACCAGCACCGCAAGATCGTGCAGTTCCTGAAGGACCGCGACGGCGAGGCCGCCAGGGCGGAGCTGCAGCGCCACCTGGTGAACGTGCGCACCAACCTCTTCGGATCGTAGCAAGCGAAACCCGATTCAAGGTTGCCGCTGGTCCGGCGACGCCCTAAGAGGAAGACGCCTCGTCTTCTCCCGGGGGCGGGTTAAAGCAGGGACCGCGTTGTTATGCAGCTTCGTCATCTCCTCTACTTCGTCGCGCTGGGCCGGGAAAAGCACTTTGGCCGCGCGGCCGAGGCCTGCCATGTCACGCAGTCGACGCTCTCCGCCGCGATCCGCCAGTTGGAGAGCGAGATCGGCGCGCCGCTGATCGAACGGGACAAGCGCTTCAAGGGTCTGACCGCAGAAGGGAAGGTCCTGCTGGACTGGGCGATCCAGGTGGTGGCCGGCCGCGCGGTGCTGGACCAGCAGATCGGCCTGCTGCGCGGCGAACTGACCGGCGAACTGGCGCTGGGCGTCATTCCCTCGGCGCTGCCCACGATCAGCCTGCTGACCACGCCGTTCAGCCAGGCGCATCCGAAGGTGACTCTGCGAATCCTCTCGCGCACCTCCGACGAGATCCAGCGTTCCCTGGATGCCTTCGAGTTCGATGTCGGCATCACCTACCTCGGCGCCGAGCCGCTGCATGGCGTGAAGACCTATTCCCTCTACGAGGAACGCTACATTCTGCTGACCCCAACGCGCGGGCCTTTTCGCGGGCGCAAGTCGGTCACCTGGCAGGAGGCCGCGGAAACACCGCTCTGCTTGCTGACCCCGGACATGCAGAACCGCCGCCTCGTCAACTCCGTCTTCGCCAGCGTCGGCTGCACGCCGAACGTCCATGCCGAGAGCAACTCGCTCATGACGCTGTGCTCGCACATTCGCACCGGCGCCTGGTCCAGCGTGCTGCCGCACAACCTGCTGTGGCTCTTCGGCACGCCCAAGGGAATGCTGGCCCTGCCCCTGGTGGAGCCAGAGCGCAATTTCACCGTTGGCATGGTGGTGCGCCAGCAAAAGCCTCAGCCGCCCCTGGTCGACGCTTTCGTAAAATCTGTCAGAAATGTCGACCTTGAGGTGCAGGCCCAGCCCCGCAAGGGGTCTCAACGGTAATCGAGAAAGTCGATTACGAATGTGAAAAAACTCGTTTGAAGTCGATTTCAACGGGACGGATTATAGCCCCCAAGAAAAACAACTTTGAACGAGAGAGCAATGCCCTGGGATCCCGATCTCGCCCGTGAGATCGCCGAAGAGCTGAAAGGCGAAGACGGCGCCCTGCTGCCGATCCTCCATGCCTTGAACGACCGCTTCGGCTATGTCGACCAGCAGGCGGTGCCGGTCATCGCCGACATCCTGAACCTGTCGCGCGCCGAAGTGCACGGCGTGGTTTCCTTCTATCACGACTTCCGCGAAGCGCCTGCGGGCGAGGTGGTGGTGAAGGTCTGCCGCGCCGAAGCCTGCCAGTCCATGGGCGCGCTGGCCTTGATCGAGCGGCTCTGCGCGCGCCACGGCATCTCGCTGGGCGACACCTCGGCGGCCGGCGTGACCATCGAGCCGGTCTACTGTCTCGGCAACTGCGCCTGCGCCCCGGCGGCCATGGTGAACGACCGGCTGCATGGCCGTCTCGATGCCGACACGCTCGACCGCATCGTCGGGGAGGCGCAAGAATGAGCCTCACCGTCTATGTGCCCGCCGACTCCGCCGCCGTTTCCGTCGGCGCCGAGGACACCGCCGACGCGATCCGCCGCGAGGCCGAGGCGCGCGGCCTGGACCTGAAACTGGTGCGCAACGGCTCGCGCGGCCTCTTCTGGCTGGAGCCGCTGGTCGAGGTCATGACCTCCGCCGGGCGTGTCGCCTACGGGCCTGTGGCGGCCGAGGATGTGTCCGGCCTGATGGACGCCCTGGCCGTCGCCGGCGACCACCCGCTGTGCCAGGGACCGACCGAGGAGATTCCCTACCTCAAGAACCAGGAGCGCCTGACCTTCGCGCGCATCGGCGTCACCGACCCGCTGGACCTGGCGGACTACGAAGCCCACGGCGGCCTCGCCGGCCTGCGCAAGGCGCTCATCATGGACCCGGCCACGGTCTGCGAGGAGGTCACCGAGTCCGGCCTGCGCGGGCGCGGCGGCGCGGGCTTTCCCGCCGGCATCAAGTGGAAAACGGTGCACGATCTGTCGGCGCCGCAGAAGTATGTCTGCTGCAACGCCGACGAGGGCGATAGCGGCACCTTCGCCGACCGCATGGTCATGGAAAGCGATCCCTTCATGCTCATCGAGGGCATGATCATCGCCGGCCTCGCCAGCGGCGCCACTGAAGGCTACGTCTACATCCGCTCCGAATACCCCCGCGCGGTCGCGCAGATGCAGGCCGCGATCGAGGTGATGGCCGAGGCCGGCTGGCTGGGCGGCAACGTCGGGGGCTCGGGCCGTGCCTTCCGCCTGCATGTCCGCAAGGGCGCCGGCGCCTACATCTGCGGCGAGGAGTCCTCCATGCTGGAAAGCCTGGAGGGCAAGCGCGGCACGGTGCGCGCCAAGCCGCCGATCCCCGCCATCGCCGGCCTGTTCGGCCAGCCGACGGTGATCAACAACGTGCTGACCCTGGCGTCGGTGCCGATCATCCTGGACAGGGGCGCGGCCTTCTACCGCAACTACGGCATGGGCCGTTCGCGCGGCACCCAACCCTTCCAGCTGGCCGGCAACATCAAGCGCGGCGGCCTGGTGGAGAAGGCTTTCGGCGTCACCCTGCGCGAGCTGATCGAGGACTTCGGCGGCGGCACCGCCTCCGGGCGGCCGCTCCGCGCGGCGCAGCTCGGCGGGCCGCTTGGCGCCTACGTTTCCGAGGACATACTGGACCTGCCGGCGGACTACGAGGCCCTGGCGGAAGGCGGGGCGATGCTCGGCCACGGCGGCATTGTGGTCTTCGACGAGACCGTCGACATGGCCGAGATGGCGCGCTTCGCCTTCGAGTTCTGCGAGATCGAGAGTTGCGGCAAGTGCACCCCCTGCCGCATCGGCGCGATCCGCGGCAAGGAGACCGTCGAGAAGGTGCTGGGCGGCGAGGACGTCGCCTCGAACATCGCGCTGATCGAGGATCTCTGCGAGCTGATGACCGACGGCTCGCTCTGCGCCATGGGCGGGCTGACGCCCATGCCCGTGCTTTCCGCCATCCGCCTCTTTCCGGAAGATTTCGACCGCGCGCCCCGGCTCGCGGCCGAGTGAGGACGTTACCATGACCCTGCATCACGAGACCGATTACGGCACCCCGGCGCGCGAAGGCGCCGAGGTGAGCCTCACCATCGACGGCGTCGAGGTGACGGTGCCCGAAGGCACCTCCGTCATGCGCGCCGCCGCCATGGTCGAGCGCGAGGTCCCCAAGCTCTGCGCCACCGACAGCCTGGAGTCCTGGGGCTCCTGCCGCATGTGCCTGGTGGAGATCGAGGGTGTGCGCGGCACGCCGTCGTCCTGCACCACGCCGGTGCGCGCGGGCATGAAGGTCACGACCAATTCGCCGCGCATCGAGAAGCTGCGGCGCGGGATCATGGAGCTCTACATCTCCGACCACCCGCTGGACTGCCTGACCTGCGCGGCCAACGGCGACTGCGAGCTGCAGGACACGGCGGGCGCCGTCGGCCTGCGCGAGGTGCGCTACGGCATGGCCGGGGAAAACCACTTCGACGCGGACCACAAGACGCCGGTCGATGTCTCCAACCCTTATTTCCAGTACGATCCCGCCAAGTGCATCGTCTGCTCGCGCTGCGTGCGCGCCTGCGAGGAAACGCAGGGCACCTTCGCGCTGACCATCCAGGGCAGGGGCTTCGGCAGCCGCGTCTCGCCGGGCGCCGGCCCGGACGACTTCTTTTCCTCCGACTGCGTTTCCTGCGGCGCCTGCGTGCAGGCCTGCCCGACGGCGACCCTGGTGGAGAAGTCCGTCGTCGAGCACGGCACGCCGACGCGCTCGGTGCTGACCACCTGCGCCTACTGTGGCGTCGGCTGTTCCTTCAAGGCCGAGATGCAGGGCGACACCGTGGTGCGCATGACGCCCTGGAAGGACGGCGGCGCCAACGAGGGCCATTCCTGCGTGAAGGGCCGCTTTGCCTGGGGCTATGCCACCCACAAGGACCGCAAGCTCAAGCCCATGGTGCGCGACAGGATCACCGATCCCTGGCGCGAGGTCTCCTGGGACGAGGCGATCGACTTCGCCGCCGGACGCTTCAAGGCGATCCAGGCGAAATACGGCAAGGGCTCGATCGGCGGCATCACCTCCTCGCGCTGCACCAACGAGGAGGTCTACGTCGTCCAGAAGATGATCCGCGCCGCCTTCGGCAACAACAACGTCGATACCTGCGCCCGGGTCTGCCACTCGCCGACCGGCTACGGCCTGAAGATGACCTTCGGCACCTCGGCGGGCACCCAGAACTTCAAGTCGGTGGAGAAGGCCGACGTGGTGCTGCTGGTCGGCGCCAATCCGACCGATGCCCATCCCGTCTTCGCCTCGCGCATGAAGAAGCGGCTGCGCGAGGGCACCGAGATCATCGTCGTCGATCCGCGCCGCATCGACTTGGTGCGCTCGCCGCACATCCAGGCCGCCCAGCACATCCAGCTGCGCCCTGGCACCAACGTCGCGGTGATGAACGCCCTGGCTCACGTCATCGTCACCGAAGGCCTGGTGAACGAAGACTTCGTCGCTGAGCGCTGCGACACGGCGGAGTTCGACCGCTGGCGGGCTTTCGTCGCCGAAGAACGCAATTCGCCGGAAGCCCTGGCGGAGACCATCGGCGCGCCGGCGGAGAGTCTGCGCAAGGCGGCGCGGCTCTACGCCACCGGCGGCAACGCGGCGATCTATTACGGCCTCGGTGTTACCGAGCACTCCCAGGGCTCGACCATGGTCATGTCCATGGCCAACCTCGCCATGGCGACCGGCAACATCGGGCGTGAGGGCGTCGGCATCAATCCGCTGCGCGGCCAGAACAACGTGCAGGGCTCCTGCGACATGGGCAGCTTCCCGCACGAGTTCCCCGGCTACCGCCACGTCTCCGAGGTCGATACCCGCGCGCTCTTCGAGGGCGCCTGGGGCGTGCCGCTGCTGGACGAGCCGGGGCTGCGCATCACCAACATGCTGGCGGCCGCCGTCGACGGCTCCTTCAAGGGGATGTTCATCCAGGGCGAGGACATCGCCCAGTCCGATCCCAACACCCAGCACGTCGAGGCGGGCCTGGAGGCCATGGAGTGCGTCGTCGTGCAGGACCTCTTCCTGAACGAGACGGCAGCCTTCGCCCATGTCTTCCTGCCCGGCACCTCCTTTCTGGAGAAGGACGGCACCTTCACCAATGCCGAGCGCCGCATCAACCGCGTGCGCCCGGTGATGGAGGAGAAGAACGGCCTGTCGGAGTGGGAGGCGGTCTGCCGCCTGGCCAGCGCCATGGGCTACTTCATGCACTACAACTCGGCGGCGGAGATCATGGACGAGATCGCCCGCCTGACGCCCGCCTTCACCGGCGTCAGCCATGACCGCCTCGACGACGAGGGCTCGCTGCAGTGGCCGGTGAACGAGGCCTATCCGGACGGCGCGCCGATCATGCACGTCGGCGGCTTCGTGCGCGGCAAGGGCCGCTTCATGCTCACCGAGTATGTGCCGACGGAGGAGCGCGCCTCGCGCTACTACCCGCTGATCCTGACCACCGGGCGCATTCTCAGCCAGTACAACGTCGGCGCCCAGACCCGGCGCACCGAGAACTCGCGCTGGCACGACCAGGATATCCTGGAAATCCATCCCTTCGATGCCGAGGAGCGCGGCATCGCCGAAGGCGACAAGATCACCGTGGCCAGTCGCGTCGGCGCCACGACGCTGCAGGCGACGATCTCCGAGCGGATGCCCCAGGGCGTGGTCTACACCACCTTCCACCACCCGCTGACCGGCGCCAACGTCATCACCACCGAGAATTCGGACTGGGCGACCAACTGCCCCGAGTACAAGGTGACGGCGGTGCAGATCACCCGTTCCAACCAGCCTTCCGACTGGCAGGAGCGCCACCATCGCATCGAGGTGGAGAACTACCGCGTCGCGCCGGCGGCCGAGTGAACAGGGGAGATCACGTGACCATGGAGATCCGCCGTCTCACCGGCGCGCCCTTACCGGTTTCCCCCGCCGTGCGCGGTTCGGTGGTGTCACGTGACACCTCCCGCGGCGCGGTGTGGCGCGTGCCGGAGGAAACGCCCCTGGCGGTGCTGCTGAACGGCGAGTCCTTCGCGGTGATGATGGGGACGCCGGCGGACCTGGAAGATTTCGCCGTCGGCTTCGCGCTGACCGAAGGCATCGTCGACGATGTTGCCCAGGTGACGAGCCTGCGCATCGCCGAGGCCGCCGACGGGTTTTTGCTGAACCTGCGCCTCGACCCGGCCCGGGTCGCGGCGGTGGCCGAGCGCCGCCGCAGCCTGCCGGGCCGCGCCGGCTGCGGCGTCTGCGGCGCCCAGAGCATCGCCGCCGCCCTGCCGCGCCCGCCCAAGGTGGCCGGGCGCCTGCCTTCGATCGAGGCCCTGCAGGCCGCCTATGCGGCGTTGCCGGCGGTCCAGGCGATGAATGCCGAAAACTGCTCGACCCACGCCGCGGCCTTTTGCGATCTGGCGGGGCCGATCCTGCTGCTGCGCGAGGACATCGGGCGGCACAACGCCCTCGACAAGCTGGGCGGCGCCTTGGCGCGGGCGGGGCAGGACGCAGGCGACGGCTTCATTCTGCTGTCCAGCCGCATCAGCGTCGAGATGGTGCAGAAGGCCGCCGTGCTGGGGGCGCCCTTCCTGGCCGCCGTCTCCGCCCCCAGTGCGCTGGCGCTGCGCACGGCCAGCCAGGCCGGCATGGGGCTCGCGGGCCTGGCCGGCGACGACATCATGATCTTCGAGACCGCCTCGATTCAGGAGACTGCCGCATGAACGCCGGGGAACTCGTCCGCATGGCCAACCAGATCGCCGACTACTACCAGGCCTATCCCGAGGCGGAGGCGGTGGCCGGCATCGCCGCGCACATCCGCAGCTTTTGGGACCCGCGCATGCGCGACAGCCTGGACGCCCATCTGGCCGCCGGCGGCGCCGGGCTGAAGCCCCTGGTGCTCTCGGCTCTGAAGGATGCGCGTGAGCCCGCCTAGCCGCCGAAGTACTTTTCCAGTCGATCGAAGGCTTTGTCGATGACCTCGTCGGCGACGCAGTAGGCCATGCGCAGGTGATGCTCGCCGCTGGGGCCGAAGGCGGCGCCGGGCGTCAGTGTCACCCGCGTCTTTTCCAGCACATCGATGCAGAAGTCGTGCGCGTTCTCGTGCTTCGTCACGATGCGCGGAAAGACGTAGTAGGCGCCTTCCGGTTTCACGTAGTCGAAGACGTGGGGCAGGCGGTCGAGGCGCGCGCAGATCAGCTCGCGCCGCCGCGCCAGGGTGTTCTCGAAGACCTTCAGGTGCACGGGTTCTTCGCTCAGGGCCGCCTCGGCGGCCAGCTGGGAGATACGCGGCGCGCAGATCAGCGTCGCGTCGTGCACCTTCAGCACTTCTTTCTTCATGGCCTCGGGCAGGATCATGTAGCCGATGCGCCAGCCGGTCATGGCGTAGGCCTTGGAGAAGGTGAAGAGGTAGACGAGGGTGTCGGCCAGCTCCGGCAGCGAGGCGAGATTGAAGTAGCTCTCGCGGTTTTCGTAGCAGAAATGGGAGTAGGGGTCGTCGAGCAGGATCGGCACGCCGTGTCGCTGCGCGATCTCGCCGACGCGGCGCAGCTCGGCTTCCGCGAAGATCTTGCCGGTCGGGTTGGAGGGCGAGACCAGCACGATGGCCTTGGTGCGCGGCGTGATGAGGCCGGGCAGGGCCTCCGGGTCGAGCTGCCAGCCGTTCGTCGCGTCCAGGGGCCAGAAGACCGGCACACCGCGGCAGAGCCGGATCTGCTGGAAGTGCGAGGCGAAGCCCGGGTCGGTGACGATGATCTCGTCGCCGGGATTCAGCAGCATGTGGAAGAGGGCGTTCAGGCCCTGCATGTTGCCGGCGGTGATGGTGACGTTGCGGTCGGGATCGGCCGCGATGCCCGTCGCCGCCTTGTGCGCCGCCGCGGCGGCCCGGCGGAAGGACGGCAGGCCGTCGGGCAGGGTGTACATGCCCACTGCCGGGTCGCTGTCCAGCAGGCGCTGCACCGCCGCGCGGATATGGGCGGGGGTCTCGAAGGAGGGCAGCCCCCAGGTGAGCGAGGCGACGTCCTCCAGGGGCGCCGCCCGCATGGCCATCTCCTTGATCGCGGAGACGGTGATGCCGGCGACGTTGTCGGCCAGCCAGGCGCGTTTTTCGCTCATGTCTCTGCCGCAGCTCCCTGGTCAATCTGCCGCCAAGGTTAGCACCGGCGCGGGGACGCGGGGTTGATTTGCCGCAATCGCGGCGGTCAGAGCTTCTCGACCTGCCGGATCAGGCGCAAAGCGTCCTTCGGCGCCTGGCCCTCGGCGTCGTTGTCGAAGAAGACGAAGCAGTCGCGGCCTTCTTGGCGCCAGTCCCGCAGCCGCTTGGCGAGGCCCGCCAGGCGCTGGGCGCTGTAGCTCCCTTCGTAAGCGGCGCGGGGGCCATGCAGGCGCAGGTAAACAAATTCGGCGGTCACTACATAGGGCGATTGCCGCCCAGCCAGATCGTAGATGCAGAAGGCGGTGCCGTGAGCCGCCAGGGCATTGTAGACCGCCGGGTTGAACCAACTCTCGTCGCGGAACTCGAAGGCATAGCGCCGGCCCGTCGGCAGGGCGGCGAGGAAGCTTTCCAGGCGCGCCAGGTTGCAGCGCCAGCGCGGCGGCAGCTGGAAGACCACCACTTTCAGCTTGTCCCCAAGGGGAGCCATGCCGTCTAGAAAGGGCGGCAGAGTCTTTTCCGGCTCCTTCAGCTTCTTCATGTGTGTGATGTAACGGCTGGCCTTGCAGGTGAAGGTGAAATCCGCCGGAGTCCCCTCCCGCCAATGGCGCAGTGTCTCGGGCGAGGGCAGGCGGTAGAAGCTGTTGTCGACCTCGACGGTGGAAAACCGCGTGGCGTAGTGGGCGAGAAATCCCGCGGCCTTGGTCTCCTTCGGGTAGAAAGGGCCGATCCAGTGCCTGTAGTGCCACCCGCAGGTGCCGATATGGAGAGCGCCGAGTCCGGCCATATTCCTGAGGATAAGCGCTCCGCACGGCGGCGCAATCCCAGGGCGTCCGGGCGGACCCCAGTAATTAGCCTTGACCCCCGCAGGAATCCCGCAAATACATGGGGCGATGATCGGTATCCTTCGTATCTTCTACGGCGCCAAGGGCACGAAGCCCTGGTTCGTCCTGGCCTGCCTGCTGCTGGCCGGTATCGCCGAAGGCATCGGCCTGGCCACCCTTCTGCCGCTGCTGTCTCTCGCCATCAACGGCAGCGCCGACGACACCTCGCCCGTCGCCGTCTATGTCGAGCAGACCTTGGGCTTCTTCGGCCTGACGCCGGAACTGGGCCTGCTGCTCACGCTGGTGGTCGGCGGAATCGTCTTCAAATGCCTGCTGACCATGGCGGCCATGAAGTACGTCGGCTATGCCGTGGCGGAGGTCGCCACCAGCCTGCGTGCCGAGCTGATCAAGCGCCTGCTGAACGTGCGCTGGGGCTACTTCACGCATCAGCCGCTAGGCCGCATCGCCAACGCGGTCAGCGTCGATTCGACCCGTGCCGGGCAGGCCTATCTCATGGCCGCGAACTTCCAGGTCAACTTGATCCAGACGGTGATCTACAGCCTCGTCGCCGCCATGGTGTCCTGGCAGCTTTCCCTGGCGGCCATCGCGCTGGGCGGGATCATCGCGCTGTCGCTGCACTTCCTGGTGCGCATCAGCAAGAAGGCGGGGCGGCGCCAGACCGAGCGCACCTCGGAACTGGTGATCTACCTGAGCGACGCCCTCAGCAACATCAAGCCGCTGAAGGCCATGGCCAAGTCCGGCAAGTTCGCCAATCTCTTCGACCGCAAGATCGAGCAGCTGAAGCGGGCACTGCGCCGCCAGGTGGTCAGCCAGTACGCGCTGAAGAACCTGGAGGAGATGCTGGTCGCCATCGCCGTCGGCATCGGCTTCTTTTTCGCTACCACGCATTGGGACGTCCCGGTGTCGCAGCTGCTGGTTATGGGCGTGCTGCTGTTCCAGGCGGTTTCCAGCGTCGGCAAGATGCAACGCCAGTTCCAGAAAGCAGTGCTGCTGGAAAGCCCCTACTGGGCCATGCGCAAGCTGATCGACGAAGCGGAGGCGGCGCGCGAGCCCAATCCGGGGACCGCTGTGCCGACCCTGGAGAAGGGCTGCCACTTCGAGAAGGTGTCCTTCGCCCACACCACCGACCCGGTGCTGAACGGCGTCACCCTTGATATTCCGGCGCGCGGCCTAACGGTCATCACCGGCACCTCGGGGTCGGGCAAGACCACGCTCACCGATCTGCTGCTGGGGCTCCACCAGCCGCAGGCGGGTGAGATCCTCATCGACGGCACGCCGCTGCGCCGGATCGACCTGGAGGCTTGGCGCAACCTCGTCGGCTACGTGCCGCAGGACCTGATCCTGTTCCACGACAGCGTACTGGCCAACGTCACCCTGGGCGACCCACGCATCGACGAGGCCGAGGCGCAGCGTGCCCTGGAAGCCGCCGGCGCTTGGGATTTTGTCAGCACCCTGCCGGAAGGCCTGCACAGCATCGTAGGGGAGAAGGGCGCCAAGTTGTCCGGCGGCCAGCGCCAGCGCATCGCTCTGGCCCGCGCCCTGGCGGGCCGGCCCAAGCTGCTGATCCTCGACGAGGTAACTTCGGCGCTCGATCCGCGCACCGAGCGTGACATTTGTCGCAACATCGATGCCCTGAGCCAGGATATGACCATCCTGGCCATCACCCACCGCGAAGCCTGGACGGAGATCGCCGAGCGCACCTACCGCCTGGATGGTGGCGTCATCGAGTTGGTGAAGGACGGCAGAGGCCTGAAACGTCCGGCCTGAGGAAGCGTCCCGTCAGTCGCTCTCGATATTGATGGTGAGGGTACGGCGCAGGATCGAGGAATCGTTGCCGGTCATCGGCCAGACCGCGTGCCAGGAGTTGTAGGTCTTCACGAAGACCAGGCATTGGTTCGGCTCAAAGGGGTAGGTGCGCAGGCACTCGACCTCGTCGAAATCCATGTAGGCGTTGGTCTGGTTGTAGCTGCGGGTGCGGTCCTTCGGCCAAACCACGCTGGTGCCGCCACCGTACTCGTCGTTCCACTCGCCCTCGCGCAGGATCGGGATCACCATGGTCACAACCTTGGAGGGGTGATCGGTATGCGGGCGGATGCTGCCGCCGGTGACCGGCATGGAGGAGAACTCGAAGCGCGAACGCAGCCTCGGGAAGTG
The DNA here is from genome assembly GCA_048268885.1 of Kiloniellaceae bacterium. Taxonomy (GTDB): domain Bacteria; phylum Pseudomonadota; class Alphaproteobacteria; order Kiloniellales; family Kiloniellaceae; genus Pelagibius. The sequence continues at coordinate 129,736 of JBLWUP010000008.1, forward strand.
CGGCTGCGGGCTACCCTTTTTCAGGGCCTTGAAGCGCCTGATCATGCGTTCCTTGAAGGGGATGTTGGTCAGGCCGAGGTCGATGTTGTGCGCCTTCAGCATCGTCATGGTGTCGGTGATGAAGCGCTCGCTCTTGATATAGTCGTAGAAGCGGCCCCAGGCGGCGTTCTTACTCAGGTGGTCGAAGTAGCCAGCCTTGTTATTGTGCTTTGACAGCGAGTATTTGACGCCGTTGAACTCCTTCAGAACGAAGGTCTTGTCGTTCGGGAACGTTTCGACCAGCTCCTGATAGAAGTCGGGATCAATCGCACCGCGGGCGATGCCAATGGGGTAGGGCTCGTAGTCGAACTTGATCTTGTCAAACTTCAGCATGCTGCTGCCTTGGCCTCTGCTGGGCGAAAAATAGCGTTGTAGGCAACCTCTTCCGGGTCCTTACCCGCATTGATCTGGCGCAATCCGCCCATGGTATCGTTGCGCCCGGCGAAGGCATAACCCTGGGCCTGCATGAAGCCGAAGAGGGCATCCTTCTCGCGCGCGTTGACCTCCACGCTGATGACCCGGGGGCGTTGGTCGCCGGTCAGCAGGCCGCGCATGCCGCGCAGGATACGCGCCTCGTTGCCGTCCACGTCGATCTTCACCACATCCGGCACACGCATCGCACTGCTCTTGATCAGCTCGTCCAGGCTGGTGCCGTACTTCATCTCGGTCACCAGGGGGCTGAACGCGGCCTCGTTCATGTCCACCGCTTCATGCAGCTGGCTGCCGGAGGATCCTGGTTCCGTGCTGATGTAGTGGAAGGGAAAGACCCCCGGTGTGTCTGTCAGCGCCAGGGAGAAGGGCTTCATGCGGTCGGCATAGCCGTTGAGGCGGATGTTCTCGACCAGGCTGGCGAAGTTGGCTGCCAGCGGCTCGAAGGAATATACCTGGCCGCTGGCGCCGACCCGCGCCGCCGCCATCAGGCTGTAGAGCCCGATGTTGGCGCCGATGTCGCAGAAGACGTCGCCTTCGCGCAGTTCCTGCCGGATCAGCTCGACGGTGCCGGTTTCCTTCAGATAGATGCTGCTGACACGCCACAGCTCGCGGAAGGATGCCGGCTCGAAGCGGTAGGCGTGTTTTTCGTCGCGCAGGCGATAGTGGCCCATCAGCTTTCGCGCCAAGCCGAAGCGCAGCTTGGCCAAGCGCCGCCGCGCTCCCTTGAGCTTGGAGTATCCCAGTTCTGCCATGATTTTCCGTTCTGTCAGCGGTCCCGCGGATCAGCCGCGGAACACCCTGTCGCTCTTGCCCTTGCCGATTTTGGTCTTCAGTTGGGCGCAGAGCTGCCACTTGATGCCCGGATTGCGGCGCGCCGCGGCTTCCAGCTGCTCACGCCACCACTCCGGCGGCAGCACGGTGCAGTGCGCGTTCTGCCCGTCCGGCAGCAGCTTCTTGGCCGGATAGCAGGCCGCCACCGCATAGACGAAGTGCCGCGCGTGATGGAACAGCTTGTCCAGCACCCAGGGAATGTCTTCCTCGGTGATGTGTTCCAGCACGTCGGTGCAGATGACCCCGTCGTAGGCGGGTTCGATCGGACCGGAGAAGGGCGCGTAGCCGGGGTCGTAGCAGGTGACCTTGGTGTCGCCCCATTCTTTCTGGGACTTGAAGCGCGATTCCGCCGGCTCGCCCGGGTAGGGCTTGTAGAACTGCGCCTTGCCGGAGCCGTAGTCGAGCAGCGTCTTGGCGTCGCACTCCTTGATCAGGTTTGCGATGGGGCCGACGTGTTCGATCAGCGACTTGCCCGAGAAGGTCTTTTCCGCCGGGCGGCCGGCCTCCGGAGAGCCTTCCTGGTGCATGGTCTTGTACATCTCGACCAGCTTCTTGTAGCTGCCGCTCGGGTTCTCTTCGGTGAAGACGGTGAAGCCGGCGGCGTCGGCCGCTTTTTCCATCTCGAACCAGATCTCGCCGTTGGGGTTCTCCTTGTACTTGAGAACCTTGGGGAAGGGCCGCCAGGGCTGCATCTGCAGGGTGGTGTAGTGCAGCAGCTTGGAGACGCCGGGCTCGTATTCGTGGTCGCGGGAGTTCCAGACGCCCGGCATCTGCCGCCACATGCCCTCGATGGCCTGCACGCGGTGGCGGAAGAACTTGTGGCGCTCGCCGCGCTGGGCGTCCTCGCGGTGCCAGATCTTCGCCATCTTCTCGCAGTCCAGCAGCATCACCGCGGTTTCCTTCTCGGTGATGCACATCTGCCCGGCGCCCTTCATGTCCATATCGAAGAGCTCGGCGGGATCGGTCAGGTAGATCTGGTCGACGTCGTTGTAGATCGCCCGGCCGGTCTTGCCCGCCATGTCGGGGATGGCGTAGCGGTAGGCCGTGAAGCCGGTCTTCCACTTCAGGCGGTCGTAGCCCTTGAGGTCCTTCATCAGGTAGATCTCGTAACGCCGCGCGGGATCGCGGTGCTGCAGGATCGACCAGATGAAGATGCGCTCGGCGCGGTGCTGCGCCGGCTCGGTGCCGAGGAAGATGCGCACCGGCGGCTTCTCGCTGGGCGTCACGCCGGGGTCCGGGTCGATCGCCACCAGTTCCGGCTCGTCGCGGGTGCCGGCCGGCCGATCGCGCTCGATGCGCAGCAGATGTCCGATCCGCTTGTGGTAGTACTTGGTCTTGAAACTGGGTTGGGCGAGGGTCACGGAACTACACTCTCTTCAACAGATTGGGCTTCAACTGATTGGAGTCAAAGCAGACAACAACCGGCGGGTCCGCATCGGCTGCGGGCTGGGCGCGAGCCGGCCAAGGACCGCTTCTTCAGCCTCATTCCGGGCCCCGGCGACCACGCCCCCACAGGTGGCGCCGGTACCGGCCTAAAACCGGTCAGCATACCCTTCACGTTTAGAGCAGCCGCGCCTTTCAGGCAAGATTCAGATCGTCGCAGCCCGCCGCGCCCCGGAACCCCCCGGGAGGCCCCAGGAGGGGCGCTGCGGGGCCGCTTTCGGCGGATTTCCGCTCACCCGGCCCGGCCCACGCCCGGCGCGCGCTGATGCGCCTCCCAGCGCTCCTGCAGGGCCGGGCTCAAGATGGTGAGCTCGCCCTTGTAGAGGCTGAGCGCCTCCATCAGCAGTGCCAGCTCCGATTCCGCCTCGTGTCCGGGTGAGTAGGCATTGGGCGTGGCCGTGTCGCCGGGATAGCTGCCCGCCGGGTGGCTGTAGAGGTCGACCCCCGAAATGACCAGGCGGGCGGGCTGCAGCGCCACGGCGACCGCCAGCATGGCGGCGCCGTTGGTCGGGCGCACGCCTTCCCAGCGCGGCTCCGAGAGGTAGAGGTCGAAGCGCTCGATGGTGGCGTAGCGCAGGCCCTTGAGGTCGGGCCGCATCAGCCGGGTGACCAGCAGGCGGGCCTCCGACTTGATCGACTGCAGGCCGAAGATGGCGCCTTTCACCGTCGCCAGGGTCGCCTTGGAGCCGGTGAAGACCATGTCCGGCGCGGTGAGGAAGCCGCGCTCCAGCCAGCTGTGGTTGACCCGGAACAGGCTGTCGTAGTCGACCGCGGCGACCGCCGGGTCTTCCGAGGAGGGGCCGTTGCCGAGACAGAGGATGGTCTGCGGGTTGCCGAGCTCCTGGCGCAGCGACTCGATATCGTCGAAGCGCCGGACCCGCTCGGCGAGCAGGCGGCGCAGCCGCGGCTGCGCCATGGCCCAGAGGGCGAGGGCTTCCAGGCGGCGGCGGATCGGCCGCTGCTTGCTGCGGTTCAGCTTCAGGTCCTGCATCAGCAGGCGGGCGAGCACCGTCATCGCCGCCGCCGTGCGGCTCTCCGGCGCGCCTTCCAGCAGCGTGATCCGCTCCCGCGCGACACCGGCCGCGGTGAGCCGGTCGAGCGCGCCGGCACTGGTGACCAGGTGGTGCTCGATACGCTCGGGCACCGCGCCCAGCGCAGCGGCCTCGGAAGAGGTTTCCACCGCCGCGTTCGCTTCGCCCGAGGTTTGGCCGCTCGCGCTTTGGCCAATGGCGACCGGCGTTGCCCGGCGGTTGGCCGCGCGCAAGATGGGCCGGTCGCTGGACTGCAGGTCGCCCAGGATCATCAGGCAGCGGACGTTCAGGTTGATCAGGAAGCGGTTGGCGAAATAGGCGAAGGGCAGGGGCGGCGGCAGGACGACCGCTTGCGGATAGCTCGCGCGCAGCCACTCGCGCGTCGCCAGGTCCGGTGCGGTGAAGAGGATGTCGAGGCGCGGGTAGCGCTCGGCCAGCGCCGCGATCAGGCCCCGCGCGGACTCGAAATCGCCGCGCTGGCGGCCGATGAACCAGAAGGTCCGTTCACCCGGATTGCTGGCCTGGCCGCAGCGCACCAGGAAGCCTTCGGTCGGGGGGCTCTTGTCGGACAAGGCTAGCGGGCCTCCACCAGCCGGCGCACGCGCTCGGCAAGGCCGGTCAGGCGCGGCGGCTGGATCTGCGCCGCCGGGGGGCGGGAATCGCCGAAGCGGCGGGCGATGCCGGCCTCGGCCATGCCGGCGTGCATCAGGTCGAGGTCGCGCGGCGGCACCACCAGGCCACTCTGGATCAGGCTTTCGCAGAGGCGGGCAAGCGGGCCGTGGCTCTGGGAGGCGGTCAGCACCTTTGCGGCCAGCCGGGCGCGCCAGGTGGCCGGCTTGGCCGGGATCGGATAGATGTAGAGCGGTTTGGCGGCGTTCGCGGCCTCGGCCAGCATCGACTCGCTCTCGCCGGTCACGACCAGGATGTCGGCCTGGGCGAGATAGCCGAGATAGGGGTTTTCACGCTGCTCGCGGCGCCAGAAATGCAGCGCCGCCCGGGGGGCGCCCCGTTTCAGCGCTTCTTCGACCGCCGCGCCGCTGCGCCGGCTGGTGACGCAGGTGAGGGAGCCGCCGAGGGTCTCGGCGAAGGCCTGGACCTCCGTGGCCATGCGCGCGGCCGTGTCGGCGGTCAGGCGGTGGTGCGCGGTGGTCCCGCCGACCAGCAGGGCGACGCGGGGTCGAGCCATATCGGCGAAGAGGTCCGGCCAGCGGGCCGCGGCTTCCTGCAGGCGTGCCGGCGTTACCTGGGTCGGCGGCAGCAGCAGGTCGAGGCGCTTGGCGTGCGGCGGCAGCCGGAAATGGGTGCAGGTGACCGCCAGGTCGAAATCCCCCGCGGCGTTGGCGGCTTTGCGGCCCAGCTGCACCAGCTTGCTGCGGCCGCCGCTCTGCTGCTTGATCCAGCGCGCGATGGGGGCCGTGCGCCGGCCCATGGCAATCACCAGGTCCGGCCAGGGCGGCTCCAGCGCGGCGGAGCCCGCGCTGTCGAGGGACAGGCGGCTGGCGCCGAGCAGGCGGTTGCTGATCCGGTTGAGCGGGGTGAAGCGCAGCTCCTTGGCCTCGTAAGGCCAGCCCAGGGCCTCGGCGAGGCCGACCACCTGGGTGGTGTGGCCGGGGCGGTCGTCGAGCAGCAGCCACAGGCGAGGAGGCGCCGCCGGCGTCCGGTCTTGATCCGGCTGAGACACCATCTCGGTTGCGCGCGACTCCAGAACTGACATGCGAGGGACGAAATGCCGATGGCTTCGGGACTTAAAGGGGGGCGCCCGCCGTCACAGGGTGATTGCCGACGCCCGGACATAGGGTTTATATCCAGCGGCCAGTGGGGTAAAGCGCGCTGATCGCCGCCAGCCGCCCCGAAGGGTACGGGACTCCCCGGAAGAGGCGGGAATCCCTGAAGGTACGGGAACCCCTGAAGATACGGGAACCAATGTCTACGCTAGTCCTGGTCCGCCACGGAAAGACGGAATGGTCGAGCCAGAACCGCTTTGCCGGTTGGGCCGATGCGCCGCTCAGCGCCACCGGCCTGCAGGAGGCCCGCAGCGCCGGCCAGAGCCTGGCCGCGGCGGGCTATCGCTTTGATCTTTGCTGCACTTCCTTCCTCAGCCGAGCCGCCAAGACGCTGGAAATCATGCTGGAGGAGCTGCAGCAGACCGGCGTGCCGGTGGAGCGCAGCTGGCGCCTGAACGAGCGCCACTACGGCAGCCTGCAGGGCTTCAACCGGGCGAAAATGGCGCTGCAGTACGGCAACGAGCGGGTCGCCGCCTGGCGGCGCAGCTTTTCCGCCGAGCCGCCCGCGCTGCCCGACGACGATCCGCGCCTGCCGTCCCTCGATCCGCTCTATGCCGGGATCGACCCGGCCCTGCTGCCGCGCAGCGAAAGCCTGGAGCAGGCGGCGGCGCGGGTGGCGCCCTGGTGGCGGGACGTCCTGGCGCCGCGCCTGCGCCAGGGGCAGTGCGTCCTGGTCGTGGCCCACACCAGCAGCATCCGCGGCCTGGTGCGCGAAATCGAGGGCTTGAGCGGCGCGCAGGCGGCCGAATTCCGCATCGCCACCGCGCTGCCGCTGATCTACACCCTGGACGAAGAACTGCGGGTCACCGGCAGGCAGGAACTGACGTCGGGCTGGAGCAGCCGGGTGCGGAAGTTTCTCAATAAGCACAAGCCCGGCACCCGGATCTCCTGGGTCTAGCGCCGGCCCCGCCCGGCCACATGAGGGCCGGTCAGGGCGTTGATTGTTCGCCCTGGAACTCTTAGGTTTGGGCGCGAATCGCGCCCCCCAAAGCAAGAGGCAAGTCCCGCACGTGTTGTTTGCCAGAACGCCCTGGTCCGGCCGTAAATACTTTCTCGACAAGATGACCCTGCGGGAGCTGGTGTGGGCCTACGTGACCTATCCGGCGATCCAGGTCTATGCCCTGCTCGGCGTCGTCGGCCTCGCTTTGACCGTCACCTGGGGCGGCGCGCCGCTGCGCCTGGCCGCGGCGGCCGTGGCGACCGTCGCGATCTACCCGCTGGTGTGGTATCTGCTGCACCGCTTCGTGCTGCACGGGCGCACCCTCTACAAGTTCCCGCAGACTGCGGCCCTGTGGAAGCGCATCCACTTCGACCATCATCAGGACCCCAACGATCTCGGCGTCCTCTTCGGCGCGCTCTACACCACGCTGCCGACTATCCTGATGGTGACCCTGCCGATCGGCTGGCTGATCGGCGGGCCCGGAGCGGCGGCCCTGGCGGCGGCCACGGGGCTGCTGACCACCTGCTTCTACGAGTTCTGCCACTGCATCCAGCATCTGCCCTTCACGCCGAAGCAGGAATGGCTGCGCCGCATCAAGCGCTACCACCTGGCGCACCATTTCCACAGCGAACACGGCAACTACGGCATCACCAACTACTTCTGGGACCGGGTCTTCGGCACCTTCTATCCGGAGCCCAAGGCCTTTCCGCGCAGCGAGACGGTGTTCAATCTGGGCTACACCGGCGCCGAGTCCGCGCACTTTCCCTGGGTCGCCTCGCTTTCCGGGCTCGTGCCGGGCAGCGCGGTGCTGCGCCGCGGCCGCCAGGAATGACCGCGCCCCAGGCTTGCCCCGCCGAAGCTCCGCTGACGATCAAGACTGTCGAGACCCCCGGCGAGCGCGAGGCCTTTATCCGCGTCCCCTGGGCGATCTACCGCGACGACCCGGCCTGGGTGCCGCCGCTGCTCATGGAGCGCCGCGATCACCTGAACCCGAAGAGGAACCCCTTCTTCCAGAACGCCGAGGTCCGCTTCTGGCTGGCCCTGCGCGACGGCCGGCCGGTGGGCCGCATCTCCGCCCAGGTGAACCGCGCGCATCTCGCCCGGCATCAGGACGCGACGGGCCATTTCGGCATGCTGGAGGCGGAAGACCGGGCGGAAACCTTCGAGGCGCTGCTGAGGACCGCCGAGGACTGGCTGCGCGCCCAGGGCCTCACCCGGATCGCCGGGCCCTTCAACCTGTCGATCAACGAAGAATCCGGCCTTTTGGTGGAGGGCTTCGAGACTCCGCCTTCGCTAATGATGGGCCACGCGCGGCCCTACTACGCCGCCCATGTGGAGGCGCTCGGCTACCGCAAGATCAAGGACCTGATCTGCTACCACTATGACGCCAGACGTGATCTGCCGCCGGCGGTCGCCCATGTCATGCGCAAGTCGCAAAAGTCGGAAAAGCTGGTCATCCGTCCGCTGGACATGAGCCGCTACGAGCAGGACCTGGCCGTCATCATGGATATCTTCAACGACGCCTGGTCGGAGAACTGGGGCTTCATTCCCATGACGCAGGCGGACATCCGCCATCTCGCCAAGGAACTGAAACCCATCGTGCGGCCGCAGTCGATCGCCATCGCGGAACTGGACGGTAGGCCCGTCGCCATGGCCATCGGCCTGCCCAACGTCAACGAAGCGATCGCCGACCTGAACGGACGCCTGCTGCCTTTCGGCTGGGCCAAGCTGCTGTGGCGCTTGAAGGTCAAGACCACCAAGACCGCCCGGGTGCCGCTGATGGGCGTGCGCAAGGCCTATCACAGTTCCATTCTGGGCGCGGCGCTGTCGATTTCGGTGGTCGACCGCATCCGCCAGGCGCAGAAGGCGCTCGGCGTGGAAAGCGGCGAGCTGTCCTGGATCCTGGAGGACAACCTGCCGATGCGCCGCATGATTGAGCACTTCGGCGGCGAGGCCTACAAGACCTACCGCATCTACGCCCGCGAGCTGACGTGACCGGCGCCGGGGGGCAGGGGGCAGCGGCACCGCCTTTCACCGCCCTGGTGCTGGCGGCGGACCGCGGACAGGCGGACCCCGTGTCCCAGGCCGCCGGAGTACGACACAAATGCCTGGCGCAGGTCGGCGGCCGGCCCATGCTGGAGCGGGTGGTCGAGGCCTTGGTCGCCAGCCCTCAGGTGGACCGCATCGCGATCTCCCTGCGCGATCCCGCCGTCCTGCAGGAAGTGGTGGCGCTGAGGCCGCTGGCGGAAAGCGGCCGTGTGATCGCGCTGCAGGCGGCGGACTCGCCCAGCCGCAGCGTGATCAAGGCGGCCGCGGAGCTGGACGCGCCCTTTCCGCTGCTGGTCACCACCGCCGACCATGCCTTGCTGACGCGCGCGATGGTCGGTCACTTCTGTGCGGCCAGCCGCGAGTCGGGGGCCGAGGTGACGGCGGGGCTCACCGCCTCCGGCGTGCTGCTGGCGCGCTACCCGCAATCGAAGCGCACCTATCTGAACTTCCGCGACGAGCGCTATTCCGGCAGCAATCTCTTCGCGCTGATGAGCGAGGCGGCGATGCAGCTGCCGCAGCTTTGGCTGCGCGTCGAACAGCAGCGCAAGCAGCCCTGGCGGATCGCCGCCGTCTTCGGCCCGCTGTTGCTGATCGGCTACCTGCTGCGTCGCTTCAGCCTGGACCAGGCCATGGCGCGCATATCGGCGCGGCTCGGCCTGCGCGTGGCGGCGGTGAAGATGCCCATGGCCGAGGCGGCCATCGATGTCGACAAGCCGGAAGACCTGGTGCTGGTCGAAGAAATTCTCGGGAAGCCCTAGAATCTCGGAAGTCTGGGGGCAGGGCGGCGCGGCAAGGATTCCCGGTTACGAGGATTCGGCGGCGGCCAGGTTCTCGTCCGGCTTCGGGCGCCAGCCGGCGACCATGCGCTTGGCGGCCTTCACGTCCACCGGATAGTCGATCTCGCACCAGTCGTTCCCGCTGATGGTCACGGCCTGGATTTCGATCTCCGGGGCCAGCGCCGCGATCACCGAGAGGTACCACTGACGCAGCGCCGCGGGATCGCGCATGCAGCGCTCCAGCTCGGCGGTGAAGCGCTGCGCGCCCTCGCCGCGGAAGTACAGCATGCCGATGGACTCGCCCTGGACCCGCTCCGCCGGCAGCTTCTTGCCGATGTCGACGAGGCGGCCGCCCTGCAGCTCGACCTTCATGTCGTCGTCGTCGTACTTGGCCTTGTGGTCGACGGCCAGGCTGATGGGCGTGGCGCGGCTGGCCAGCAGCGTCTCCAGCACCGGCAGGCTGAACAGGGTATCGCTGTTCAGCAGCAGGAAGTCGCCCGTCATCTCGTGGCGCGCCATCCAGCAGGTCGCCAGGTTGTCGGCGACGCCGTAGAAGGGGTTGTAGACCGTGCGGAAGCTCGCCTGCGGCCACCGCCGGGCGAAGCCCTCCAGGGTCCGCTCGACCGCCGCCAGATTGAACCCGGCCAGCACCACGATGTCTTCGACACCGCAGGCGATCAGCGATTCGATCTGCCATTCCAGCAGCGATTTGCCGCCGATTTCGAGAAGGGCTTTGGGCTCCACTTCCGTCAGGGGGAGCAGGCGCTTGCCTTGGCCGGCGCCGATAATCAGGGCTTTCAACGCGGATATGGATCCCAGATGGCAATTTTTAGCTTTGAAGCTGGCGGATTTGATCACATGTTCCTGTAGATACGTCAACCTTTGAGCTGCCGGACGCCGGCGGCGCCGGCCTTATGTTCACCCTTGCCCATCTCTCCGACCCGCATCTGGGTCCCTTGCCGGCGGTTTCGCCCCGGGACCTGATGAACAAGCGGTTTTTCGGCTACCTCTCCTGGATGCGCAAGCGCCGCGCGCTGCACCGTCCGGAGGTGCTGGCCGCCCTGGCGGAGGACCTGGGCGCGCGGGCGCCCGACCATCTGGTCGTCACCGGCGACCTGACCAATATCGCCCTGCTGGAGGAGTTCAGCCTGGTCGCCGACTGGCTGCACGGCCTGGGTGTGCCGGAGGCGATATCCGTTGTTCCGGGGAACCACGACGCCTATGTGGCGGTGCCCTGGGAGGCTTCCTTGGCCAAGTGGCAGCCCTTCATGACCTGTGAGGCGGCCCCGCAGGGCGCCCCTGAGACGGCTGGGGGCCTTCAGGGCGGCCCGGATGCCTTCCCCTTTGTGCGATACCGCGGCCCGGCGGCCATCATCGGTTTGAGTTCGGCCCAGCCGACGCCGCTGTTCTGCGCCCATGGCACCCTGGGCGAGACGCAGCTGGAGCGCCTCGGCGCGCTGCTGCGCCGCCTGGGCGAGGAGGGCTGGTTCCGCGTGGTCCTGCTGCACCATCCGCCCAGCCTGGACAAGATCGTCTGGCGCAAGCGCCTGGTCGATGCCGCGCCCTTCCGCGCGGTCATCGCGGAGGCGGGCGCCGAGTTGATCCTGCACGGTCACGACCACACCTTCGGCGCCGAGCGCATCGCGGGCCCAGGCGGCGAGGTGCCGGTGGTCGGGGTCCCTTCGGCGTCGGCCACGCGCGAGGGAAAACACCCGGTGTCCCACTACCAGCTCTACGGCATCGAGCAGGCCGGCAACGGCTGGCGCGTCGATGTCACGGCGCGCGGCTTCGACCCCGCGAGCGGCCGCTTCCGCGAGGCGCGCAGCTACACGCTCTAGGCCGGCTCACCCTTGCAGGTAGAGGACCGAAATGTTGAGGCTTTTGGCGTCGCCGTCGATGGTGAAGAGGGTTTCCTCCAGCTCCGGCTTGCCGAAGCGGAAACCGGGGTTCTGGGAAAAGCCGTAGCCTTCGGTGGGAATGCCGAGGAAGTCCCGATCGAACTCTTTGTTCCCGTTCTCGTCGTGATAGAGTGCCACCGAATAGCGGCCGCCGGAGGGTGCGTGCAGGCAGAGCACCGTTTCGCCTTCCTGGGCCTCCACCCGAATCCGGTCCAGCCGCGCCCCTCGCTTCAGGAAGGTGTCGGGGTTGTCGGCATAGAGAACAGCGGTAATCAAGCCCTTGGAACTGCGGACATTCTCCACCGTCACCTGGATCGCGGGCGCTGTGACGGCAGCCGCTGCATCGGTTGCGCCGCTGCTCGCGACGGCCGCGGCGACACAGGCCGCGGCGGCGGGTTCCGCCCGCGAAGACTGCCAGGCGCCGCCGAACAGCAGAAGGGAAGCGGCGAGTGCAGCGAGAAGAGCCGGCGATTTCGCGAGCCTCGCCGGGATCGCGCGGGGGCTGGATGCCATCTTCAATTTCCCGTTCAGTTTGGGCCTAAAGGGCGCCAAGGGCGGCGCTATAGGGTATTACGGGGCGAGGGCGGCGGCCATCCCCCCTTGCGGCGCTCCCGGCGCCGCCGTCAACTCTAAGCGAGGTAGGACCGAGCGGTGACCATGTCAAGGCAAGCAGAAGGGTCCGGCCGGCCCAATCCGACCATGCTGAAGTTCGGCTATCCCGGGAATGTGATCCGGGAATACGACCGTTGGGTGGTGCTGCTGCGCCCCCACCAGGCGACCCTCGGCGCGCTGGTGCTGGCCTGTAAGGACGAGGCGGAGGCTTTCGCCGACATCTCCAACGCGGCTTTCGGCGAACTGCGGCAGGTGGTCGGCGACATCGAGGCGGGCCTGAAGGCTTTCCGGCCCTACCAGAAGATGAACTACCTGATGCTGATGATGGTCGACAAGGACGTGCACTTCCACGTCCTGCCCCGCTACGACGCCGCGCAGGACTTCCAGGGCACGGCCTATGCCGATGCGGGCTGGCCGGCCGCACCGGACCTCGCCGGCGGCGTGCAGCCGGATGCCGCGGCGCAGGCCGCGCTGGTGGCCGCGCTGCAGGCCTGCTGGCCGGGCCGCGGCGACGCATAGCGTCGGACGAGCAACGAAACAGAAAGCGCCCGGCGGCCGGTTCATGTCGACGATCAACAGCTACATTCTGCGGCAGACGCTGGCCCCCTTGGTGGCGGCCATCGCCATTGCCCTGCTGGTGCTGCTGACCGAGCGCATGCTGCGGCTGCTCGATCTGGTGCTGGATACCGGCGGCGGCCTGAAGGTGCTGCTGCAGATGCTCGCCTTCCTGGTGCCTCACTACATGGCCCTGGCGCTGCCGGTCGCCTTCTTTCTCGGCGTGCTGCTGGCCTTCAGCCGTCTGCACCAGAACCGCGAGCTGGATGCGCTGGGCTCGGCGGGCATCGGCCTGCCGCGGCTGGTCGTGCCGGTGGTGTTGCTGGCGGTGCTGCTGTCGGCGGTCTCGGCGGCGAACTTCGCGGTCGGCCAGCCCTACGCCCGCTACATCTACCGCGCGCTGGTGCACAACGTGGCCGAGGCGGCGGCCAACGTCTATCTGCAGGAGCGGACGTTCATGGAGGTGGACGGTGTCACCTTCATGGCCGAGCGCATCTGGCGCAACAGCCAGGAGTTCGCGCAGGTCTTCATCTACCAGGAAAACGACAAAGGCAAAGCGATCGCCACCACCGCCGAGCGCGGCAGCCTGGACGTGGCGCCGCGCGGCGAACCGTCGACGCTGTTCCTGCGCAACGGCGTGCGGCTGGAGAGCCCGGCGCAGACCCCTCCGGCACAAGATCCGGCACAAGAGAGGGAGCAGAGCGCGAACGCCGCGAGCGGCGCCTTGCAGTTCGACCAGCTGCAGGTGCCCATCGACCTGGTCGGGCAGGGCGCCTTTCGGCCGCGCGGCGAGGACGAACGCGAACTCACCCTCACGGAGCTCTGGCGCTACCGGGACTCACCGCCGCAGGGGGTGAGCCGTGCCCAGATGCTGGCCGAGTTTCATGACCGGCTGGTGCGCAGCCTTTCGGTGCTCTTGCTGCCGTTCCTCGCGGTGCCCTTTGCTCTTGGCCCGCGGCGCGCCCGCCAGGTCTACGGCGTCGCCGCCGGTCTCTTTATCCTGGTCGCCTACAATCAGACTCTCAACATCGGCAAGTCGTTGTCGTCGATCGACCAGGTTTCGCACTTGGTCGGGCAGTGGCTGCCTTTCGTGATTCTGGCCCTGGCCAGCGGGTTTCTCTTCTATCGCAGCGCCTTCGTCGTGCCGCGCGGCGGGCGCGGCCGTTTCTCGCCCGTCGGCGCGCTGGAAGGCCTGACGCTGGTCCTGCGCTTCGGCCTCGGGCTCAATCGCCGGCGGCCGTCGGAGTGAGGACCCTGGCGGCATGAGGACGCTGGCCGTCTACATCTCACGCCTGCTGTTGGCGCGCTTCCTGCTTTTGTTTCTGGGCATGGCGGCCTTTCTGCTCGGGCTCGACCTGATGGTGAACGCGAGCAGCCTGCTGGCCCAGGGCGAGGGGGTCACGGCCTTGGGCCGCTATGCCCTGCTGCGCAGCCCCACCATCTTCTCCGACACCATCAAGATCGCCACGCTGCTGGCCGGGCTGCTCACCTTCGCCTCCCTGATCCGCCACGGCGAGCTGACGGCGATCTGGAACGCCGGCGTGTCGCAGTTCGGACTCTTCCTGCGCCTGCTGCCGCTCGCGGTGTTCCTGGGCGGGCTGCAGTTCGTGGTCGACGATTTCGCCGTGCCGCGCGGGGTTGAGGGTCTGCGCGCCTGGGGGGTCGGGGAGTTCGAGCGGCCGGAAGAGGCCAACAACACCGACGGCGTTACCTGGATTCACGTCGGCCACGACATCGTCCGCATTCCCACGGTGAACATTGGCCGCGAAAGCCTCAGCGACTTCACGATCTTCGAGCGGGATGGCCGGGGCGACCTGCTGGCCCGCATCGACGTCGGGGAGGCGCGTTATCGTGAAGGGATCTGGGTTCTCTCCGACATCACGCTGCGCTCCAGCGCCGGAGGCGTCATGCGGCACGAGGACCGGCGGGACTGGCCGATCGCGCTCGACCCGGAAAGCCTGCAACTCCTGAGCGCCCATCCCCGTCATCTGTCCTACGACCAGATCAACCGCTTCGCCGGCGGCGACGGGCAGGGCACCTGGGCGCCCTACCTCTACCGCACATGGCTCTACGAGAAGGTGACCACCTGCCTGGTGCCCTTGCTCATGCTGCTGCTCTGCGCCGCCCTGGCGCAGCAGTCGCAGCGCTCCGGCCGGGTCGAGATGCTGTTCCTCGGCGGCATCGCCATCGGCTTTTCATTTCTTATCTTCAACGGCATCGCCCTGGCGATGGGCGAGGTGGGCCTGCTGCCACCGCTGATCGCCAGCGGTGCGCCCCTGGTCGCTTTCGTGGCTGTCGCCCTCAGCGTCATCTACTGGCACGAGCTGAAGGCCCGACCGGCCTGAATCCGCTCCGCGGTGCCCCCGCGCGCTTCGGCGCCGGGCGGGTTCCTTGACAAGCGCGGCCCGGTCCGATTAATGGAGCAAACCGCCCGTTCCGCCGCGTTTCCGCCATGCGGGAGGGGTAAATCCGACCCCCGGTCCAGCAAACCGTCCGACCAAGAGAGATCATTTGCGCGCTGAGAAGGAGTCACGGCCGTCCTCGCAAGACGCGCCCGCGCCCGGCGCGCCTGAAGCGCCTGCCGCCGCGGCGGTTGTCGGCGCCGCGGATCCCAAGGTCTGGTGTGCGACGGGGGCGGATCGTTTCCGCCGCCAGCTCGCCCGTGCCGGGATCACGCAAACGATCGACGAGTCGGCCCTCGCCGGACAGCAAGGCCCGCTCCTGCTGCTGCGCGGCGACGCCGTGCTGGACGGGCCGCTGCTGCAGGCGCTGCTGCAGGCGCCGGGCGCGGTGCTGCTGTCCAACGGCACGCCGGCGGGCGTTCCGCTGGCCGTCCACGCGCCGGCCGGCCTGGCCGGGGCGGCGGCGGAGGTGCTGCGCCGGGAGGACGCCGCCGGCCTCCCGCAAGGTCTCAAGGCCGTCACCAGCGGCGATCTCGGCGCTTCCTACTGGCAGGCGCTGCGCAAGCGCGAAGAGCCTTATGCGCTGCTGTTGCAGCCGGAGACGCTGAAGCCCATCGAGTGGCGCATGTTCATGGGGACCTACAAGGGCGCGACGGACTTCGTCACCAAGTGGTTCTGGCCGCGCCCGGCCTTTCACGTGACCAAGCTCTGCGCCCGCCTCGGCATCACCCCCAACCAGGTGACGGCGGTCAGCCTGCTGCTGGTGATCGCCGCCTTCTACTGGTTCTGGGAGGGCAACTGGCTGCCCGGCCTGCTGGCCGCCTGGGGCATGACCTTCCTCGACACCGTCGACGGCAAGCTGGCGCGCATCACCCTGCAGTCGAGCAAGTGGGGCAATGTCTTCGATCACGGCATCGATCTCATCCATCCGCCGTTCTGGTACTGGGCCTGGGGCGCCGGCCTGCAGCAGAGCGCCTGGGCGGTCGGTGAAGACCAGCTCTGGCTGATGCTCGGCGTGATCATCGCCGGCTATGTG
Organism: Kiloniellaceae bacterium; assembly: GCA_048268885.1. GTDB lineage: Bacteria > Pseudomonadota > Alphaproteobacteria > Kiloniellales > Kiloniellaceae > Pelagibius. Next base: position 145,564 of record JBLWUP010000008.1, read on the forward strand.
CTGCAGCGGGTCATCGAGGGCGTCGCCATCTGGCGCCTTGGCCTGGAGATCCACGTCTGGCGGCGCATCGACACCTGGTTCCGGCTGTTCACCGCGCGGCGCAACCCGAACCTGGCGCTGCTGACGCTCTTCACCCTCTTCGGCCGTCCCGACCTCGGGCTCGCCGCCGTCGCGGTCTGGACGGCGGTCTGCCTGCTGCTGCACGTGGGCCAGCTGCTGCAGGCCCTGGCCGCGGCGCGCCACGGCAAGCTGCGCTCCTGGATGGCGGGGCCGGCGTGAACGCCGGGGCGCAGCGGCCCAGGATCGGCGTCATCACCAATCCGGGGAGCCAGAGGAACAAGGCGGGCCTGGGCGAGCTGACGCGGCTGCTCGACGGCGCGCCCGACGTGGAGCACGTCGTCCTCGACAAGATCACCGACATTCCCGAGATCCTCGGCGGCTTCGCCCGGCGCGGCGTCGGGGTGCTCGCGGTGGCCGGCGGTGACGGCACGGTGCAGGCGGTGCTGACCGAACTCTACGGCCGGCGGCCTTTCGCGACCCTGCCGCTGCTGGTGGTGGTGCCGCGCGGCATGACCAACATGATCGCCGCCGATGTCGGCCTGAAGCGCCGAGGCCTGGAAGGCCTGAAGCGGCTGATCGCGGCGGACGCGCCGGCCTTGGCGCAGGCCTGCGTGACGCGCCGCATCCTGCGCCTCGAGAACGCGCTGAACCGGCCGCCGCAGTACGGTATGTTCTTCGGCGGCGCCGGGATCACCCGCGCCATCGACGCCTGCCGCAGCAAGGTCCATCCCTATAAGATCAAGTCGGACACGGCGGCGGCGGTGACCCTGGCGGGCCTCTTGGGAGACTGGCTGCTGCGGCGCGGCAAGGACGGCAGGAAAGAGGGCGGCATCTTCTACGGCGACAAGATCGACGTGACCATCGACGGCGGCGCGCCCGAGCGCCGGGATAGCCTCATCATCCTGGCGACCACGCTGGACAAGCTGATCCTCGGCAGCCGTCCCTTCTGGGGCCGGGATGACGCGCACTTCCGCTTCACCTCCATCGCCTATCCGCCTAAGGGCATGCTGCGCTATGCCTGGCGCATCCTCTACGGCGCGCCGCAGCGCAAGTTGCCGGAAGAGACCTACAAGAGCAGCAGCGCGACGCGGGTCGCCCTGGCCATGGATTGTCCTTTCACGCTGGACGGCGAGATCTTCGAGCCGGCTCCGGGCCAGGAGGTCGTCCTGACGGCGGCCGACGAGGCCCGCTTCGTGAGGCTCTAGCCATGACGGCGGGGACGGCGACCGGCGGCGCTCTGGAGGCCTTGCGGCAGGAGGAAACCGCGCGCGCGGTGGCCGCGCCCATCACGGCCATCACGCAGGCGGCCCGCGCGCGCCACGGCGATGCGGTCTCGGCGGTGCTGTTCTACGGTTCCTGCCTGCGGCTCGACAACGACGACGGCAAGATCGTCGATCTCTACGTCCTGGTGGACAGCTACCGCGCGGTCTACGGGCGCGGGCTGCGCGCCTTCCTCAACTGGGCCCTGCCGCCCAACGTCTTCTACCTGGAAACCCCCTTCGAGGGACGCCAGGTACGCGCCAAGTATGCGCTGATCTCCCTGGCCGATTTCGAGACCGGGACCTCTGGGGGCTGGTTCCATCCCTATCTCTGGGCCCGTTTCGCACAGCCCTGCCGCTTGCCCTATTGCCGCGACGCGGCGGTCCGGGCGCGGGTCGTGGCGGCGCTGGCCGGCTCGGTGCGCAAGGTCGCCGGCGAGGGGCTCTCCCTGGTCGATGGACGCTTTGTCAGCCGCGATCTCTGGGTTTCGGTCTTCCGTCAGACCTACCGCACGGAACTGCGCGCCGAACCGCCGGAGCGGGCCGAGGAGATCTACCGGGCCAACGCCGCGCACTACGGCGAGTTGGCGGAGATGGTCCTGCCGGCCTTGGGGGCGACCCCGGAGGGCGAGGGCTGGCGGGCGCCGCGGGACGCGCCGGCAACGGGCGGCAAGTGGCTGCTGCGCCGCTGGCTGGGCAAGCTGCTGTCGGTGGCGCGCCTCGTGAAGGCCGCCTTCACCTTTCAGGACGGCGCACAGTATCTGCTGTGGAAGATCGAGCGCCACTCCGGCGTCAGCATCACCCTGACGCCCTGGCAGCGCCGCCACCCCGTCCTGGCCTCGACGGTGCTGTTCTGGCGGCTCTACCGCAAGGGCGCTTTCAGATAGGCCGAACCTATTCGGCGGCGGAACCTATTCCGCTGCGGCCCCTATTCCGCTGCAGATTGGGTGGCTTCCCATTCCTTCAAGGCACGGCGGGCCGCGTCGAAGACCTCGCAGACCTTCTTCACCTGGGCCGGCGTGTGGGCGGCCGAGAGGCTGCAGCGCAGCAGGCAGGAGCCGTCCGGCGTGCCCGGCGGCAGGGCCAGGTTCACGTAGACGCCGGCCTCGATGAGGGCGTTCCACATATAGACGGCGGCTTCTTCGCTGGGCAGCTTCACCGCAATGATCGGGCTGGTCTCCGCGCAGATCGCAAAGCCGAGGTTCTTCAGGCCGTCGTACAGCGCGCGGGCATTGTCCCACAGCTGCCGGCGCAGCTGCGGCTCCGACTGGATCTTCTTCAACGTGGCCATGGCCGTGGCGATGCTCGACGGCGAGGACGACGCGGTGAACATGTAGGGCCGGCTGGTGAAGCGCAGCTGCTCGAATTCCGGGTTGCTGGAGGCGCCGAAGCCGCCCACCGCGCCGAGGCTCTTCGAGAAGGTGCCGACCACATAGTCGACGTCGTCCTCCACGCCGTAGGCTTCCGCGATGCCGCGGCCCTTGTCGCCGAAGACGCCCAGGGAGTGGGCCTCGTCCACCAGCAGCTCTACGTTGTGGCGGCGTTTCACGTCGACGAACTCGTCCAAAGGCGCCTGATCGCCGAGCATGGAGTAGATGCCTTCGACGATGATCAGCTTGCTGGTGCCGTCGTCCTTGAGCCGCGCCAGGCGCTTGTCGAGGTCGGCCGGCGAGTTGTGGCGGAAGCGGATCAGCGTCGCCCCGCTCAGGCGGCAGCCGTCGTAGATGCTGGCGTGGGAATCTGAATCCAGCAGAATGGTGTCCTTGGCGCCGGCCAGGCCGGCGATGACGCCGAGGTTGGCCTGGTAGCCGGTGGGGAAGACCATGGCCGCCTTGCGGCCAAGGAAATCGGCGATCGCCTGTTCCAGGGCGCGGTGGCTGGCATAGGTGCCGTTGGCGATGCGCGAGCCGGTGGTGCCGGTGCCCTCGCGGCGAATGGCCTCCACCGTGGCGTCGACGCAGTCGGCGTCGAAGGTCAGGCCCAGATAGTTGTTGGTTCCCACCAGGATGGTTTCGCGCCCGTCGATGATCGCCTCGGTGGCAGAGACGATACGGTCCATGCACATGTTGAAAGGGTCCCTGCCGGCGGCCAGAAGACGGTCGTGGCGCGCGGCCACCTGGTCGTATTTGTCGAACAGACTCATAGGGTTAGCCCTTGCTCAATTGCGCGAGCACCGCGTCGACCAGGTCCTGGAGCGTATTGACGTCCGGGAGCAGGCTGATCGGGATGTCGATGTCGAAGCGGTCTTCGATTTCCATGACAAGATTCATCGCAGCGACAGAATCCATATAGAGGTCCGCCGAGAGGTCGGTTTCCAACGTGATCTCGATATCCTTCGGATTGAAGGGTTGGAGGAGCTTGACGATCTCCTCCTGGACCTTATCGGCCGTCCACTGCATAACTTTCCCTCATGATCGGGCCCTCGTGTGACCGGCGCCGATATCCCAAATATGTCCCCTGCGGGCACCCCGGCCCACGGCGGCGCCCGGGGTCAAAGCCAGCCAGCAGCCTTATACCATGCAAAGGTCCGGGAAAAACCCTCGTCCAGGCCTACCGCCGGGCGCCAGGAAATGCAATCGCCAAGGGGGGCGGCGCAGACCCAGTCCGGGTGGGCGATCTCGTTGACCTTGCCTTGGGAGAGCATGGGCGCGCGGCCGGTGATGGCCGCCCCGGCGGCGCTGAGGGCGGCGGCCAGGCGCTGCACGGCGCGGGGCACGGTCAGGGTCCTGATCGGCCGCCCGGTCTGGCGTTCGGCGGCGGCCAGCACTTCGGCCCAGCCGTAGCCGCCGGCGGTGCCGTCGTCCGGCTCCAGGACCGTGCCGCTTGCCCCCTCCGGCGCCAGGGCGGCCGCGGCCGCGGCGGCCAGATCCTCGACGTAGAGCATGGAAAAGCGGCCCCCGCCGCCGGGCAGCAGCGCGAAGCCCCGGGCAAACTGGCGGAAGAGGGGCAGCGTGGCCCGGTCCCCGGGGCCGTAGACCACGGGGGGCCGCAGGATCCGCCAGGGCATTTCCGCTCCCAGGCGCCGCAGGGCTTCCTCGGCCTGGCGTTTGCTGGCGGCGTAGGGCGACAGCTGGGGCTCGCGGGACGCCAGGGAGGAAACCAGGACGATGCGGGGCGCGCCGCCGCTTGCCTGCGCCGCCTGCAGCAGCCGCTCCGTGCCCTGCGCGTTGACCCGATGGAAGTCGCCGCTGCGGCGTGCCGCCACCAGCCCGGCGCAATGGACGACCGCTTCGGCGCCGGCCAGCAACTCGCCCAGGGCGGCGTTGGAGGCGAGGTCTCCGAGGACCGGCGTGAGCCGTCCGGCAGGGGTGTCGATCTGAGGAAGGCCGTCGCGGCGTCGGGTCAGCGCGCGGACCTGCCAGCCCTCGGCCAGCAGACGCCGCAGGATATGGCCGCCCACGAAGCCGGAGCCGCCGGTCAGGGCCACGCAGCCGCGCGGTGCCGGCGACTCGCTCATCGCCGGCTGCGGCCCGTTAAGCCCGCCGGGAACGCGCCCGGGCGGCCGTGGGGTCTAGCTGCGCTGTTCGGAGTAGGCCGGTCCAGGCGCGGGCCGGCGGCTTTGGGCGAGGTTGAGATCGCTGATCTCTCCCGAAATGTAGTCCGCCTTTACGGCCGAGCGGCTCAGTTTGCCGGAGGAGGTGAATTTCAGAGTCTTCGGCGGCACCAGCACCACCCGGCAATCGGCGCCGCAGGTCTTGCGCACGGTGGTGGCCACCTTCTTGCGCAGGTTTTCCCGCGCGGTCACGTCGTGCATGCGGCATTGCAGGACGACGATCATGCGTTCGCTGCCGTCGGTTTCGATGACGGAGAAGCAGGCGACATCGCTGCCGCGCACCTCGTCCAGGGCTTCGACGGCCCATTCCACGTCCTGCGGCCAGATGTTGAGGCCGTTGAGGATCACCAGGTCCTTGCGCCGGCCGGTCACCACCAGGCGGCCGTCGATCATGTAGCCCAGGTCGCCGGTGTCCAGCCAGCCGTCCTCGGTGGTCACCGCCGCGGTGGCCGCCGGGTCGTTGTAGTAGCCTTCCATCACGCTGGGGCCGCGGACCACGATCCGCCCGACGATGTGGTCCGACAGGCGTGCGTTTGTCTCGCTGCGCACCTCGACCTCGTGGCCGGGCAGGGGATTGCCGCAGATCACGAAGGAGCGCGCGGCGCGGCTGGCCCTGCCGTTGAGCTTGCCGTTCACGGGCGAGACGTTGCCGGTGTGGGTGTAGTGCTCCTGGTCGATGCGGTCCACTTCCACGCCCTCATCGAGCGGCGCGAAGGCGACGGCCAGCGTGGATTCCGCCAAGCCGTAACTGGGCAGGAAAGCTTTCGGCGAGAAGCCGGTCACGGCGAAGGTCTCGGCAAAGCGCTCCAGGGATTCGGCGCGCACCATCTCGCCGCCGATGCCGGCCACCCGCCAGTGCGACAGGTCGATGGTCTGGGCCGAGCCGTTCAGGCCGCGCGTGGCGCAGAGATCGTAGCCGAAGGTCGGGCTGAAGGAGATGGTGCCGCCGTGCTGCGAGATCAGCTTCAGCCAGGTCAGCGGGCGCAGGGCGAAACTCTTGGTCGCCAGGTAGTCGAGGGTGATCTGGCTCAGCATCGGCGTCAGGCAGAAACCGACCAGGCCCATGTCGTGATAGAGCGGCAGCCAGGAGGTGGCGCGGTCGCCGGGGCGCAGCTGCAGTCCATGCTGACCGATGCCGCGGGCGTTGCTGATGATGGAACGCTGGGACACGAAAACGCCGCGCGGCAGGCTGGTGCTGCCGGAGGAGTACTGGATGTAGCAGGCCTCGTTGCTGGCGAAGGGGCGCAGGTCGCCGCCTTTGGCGGGCAGCGCGTAGAAGTCCTCCGGCGTGCCGACCATCTTGAGGCCGTGCGCCGCCTCTTTCAGGTAGTGCAGCATCTCCGCGGGGCCGACGGCGATCTCCGCCCCGGCCCGGCCGATCATGTTGCGCAGGCGGCCCACATAGGCCTCGTGACCGCCGAGATTGATGGTCAGCGGCAGGGGCACCGGAATCAGGCCCGCATACTGGCAGGCGTAGAAGAAGATCAGGAAGTCCGGAGAGGTCTCGGCGACCAGGGCCGCCCGGGCCCCGCGCTCAAGCCCGAGGCGGTCGAGACGCTGCGCAAGCGCGACTGCCCGGTCGCGGATCTCGCGATAGGTCATCGCTATTTGCAGTTCGCCCCGCGGGGAGAAGAAATTGCACCCGGTCTCGCCTTTTGCGGCGTAATCCAATCCGTCGACTAGTGTTTCAAATTCTGCGATGCGGAATGACAGGTTGCTGCTGGTAGATGCCGTAACACTTGGCATTAATGATTCCCTAGCTTCCCTTTGTGATCTCTCGATTGTGCTGCCGGGTACAATTGCTACTGTATGAAACGTCTGACTGTGCGGCACGGCCCCTTCGGCGTGCCGGGTTACAGTGAAGCTGCGGCGGCTTGACCATCGCGGCGTTGACCATCACTGCCATGTCGCGTCTCGGTTCGGCAAAATCCACAGGATTGTATAGTGGAATTTGCCACAGTTCTGCTTCCTTTGCCGTTTTCTTACACTCGCGTCAATCTTTGAAGTCGTCAAAGGGAATGCTGGCGTAGCAGCAAGACAGCCGTCCAACCCCCTAGCGGCTTTGGCGAACCTTCCCGATTTGGCGCGAAACTGCCACAAAGCGGGCGATTCGTCGTATTCACTATAGTCTTGTGATTTACGACAGAAGCCCCGGATGATCAATCTATGAGGTGACACGCCCGGCTGACTGGAACCTGACACCGTCGCGAAAGACTCAGCGCGCGAAACAGAGATGCCCTGCGGCGGCGGCGGCCGGGTTTGCCGCAAGCGGCGCCGATTTGCCGAGAAACCCTGGGCTTTGGCGGGTCTGCCTGGGAACTCGGACAAGATTCGGCAGCCCGGCTGGCGGCTCCTGCGCCGGTGGCGACCCCCAAAAGGCCTGTAATATTGCGAAACAATTTGTTATCCGGCCGGAGGGCCGCTGCCTCCCGCAGGCAGCAGGACGGCGGCAGCAGATCGGCGGCCGGGGCGGGACGGCGCCGGGCTTCGCCCAGCACCGTCCCTTGGCGGCCTAGCGGACGATCCCGCAGGCGACCAGGCGTTTGAGACCGGTCTGTTCCGGGCCCAGATCCGCCGACTGCCCACCCCGGTAGATCACCAGGGCCTTTTGCGACATCTCGGCCAGGGTCGTGCCCGGCACGACGACCGTCTTCTTCAGCGGTTCGGCGCCGTCTTCGTTGATGTCCACATTGACCACCGCCAACGGGGCGCTGGACAGCAGTTCGCCGCGCGGCAGGGCGCAGTCGCCGGCATCATGCAGGTACAGGCGATTGGGGCCCGGCGGCAGGTCGCTCAGGTCGAACTCCAGGACGAGGCCGTCGCCGGCGTCCGCGGCATGGACCGTGCCGATGACCGGCCCGGGCCCCTTGTCGCGGATCGCCTGCATCTCGATGACGGACTCGGCGGCGGACGCCGTCAGCGCGCCGCCGAGGCACAGAGCACCGGCCAAGGCGGCGGTGCACAAAGGCTTGTACAGGGGTGACTTGTACATGGGGAGAGTGCCTTCAAGCTGGGCCCGCCACGCTGGGGGCCCGACCGCTTAAATCTGGTGCGGCTCCGGGCGCCTGAACAGGGCGGAGGGGTGCAGAACAGCGGCGATTTCTGCATGGCCGTCCAGCCAAATCAGCATTTCGCCGGGGCCGCCGCCGGAGCCGAGCCCGGAAATTGGCCCTCGCCTGCCGGCGCAAGGGTTGCCAGGCTATCGGCGCAGGACTGGCACTCAACCGAAGCAACCGTGGCTTGCGCTGCGTCACGCGGTTGGCGGCCCCTGTCAGGGAGCCGGCCGGGCGGTCTTTTTTGCAATTGTGAATTGCACGCAGCCCACCGGGCCCCCTATGCTGTGGATAAGTAAGAAAGCGGCACGAAAAGAACGAAGCCGTGTAAGGGAGGAAGGTGACGCGATGCGCATCTTGATTGTCGACGACCACCCGTTGGTGTGTTCGGCGCTGGAAGGCATGCTGCAATCGGTGTTCGAGCCCTGCGATATGATGCAGGCCCATTCGGCGGCACAGGCTCTGGAAACCGTCCGACAGCTTGAAGACATAGACTTGGTGCTGCTGGACCTGAGACTGCCCGATGTGGAAGGGTTTCAGGGACTGCTTCAACTGCGTAAGGAAGCCCCGAAGATCCCGATCATGGTGCTTTCCGGGTTGGAGGATGCCCGGCTGGTGCAGATGGCGCGCAGCTATGGCGCGCTGGGCTTCGTGAACAAAAAGGCGAGCGCCGCTGAGATCGTGGCGGCGGTGCGGGAAGTTCTGGCGGGGAACACCGTGTTCGGCACCCCCGACACGCCCTGCGCCCCCGAAGAGCTGGCGGAGATCGACCAGGTCTCACGGGTGATCGGCACTTTGACGCCCCAGCAGACCACGGTCCTGCGCCTGTTGGGCGAAGGCCTGCTGAACAAGCAGATCGCCTATGAGCTCTCGATCAGCGAGTCCACGGTGAAGGCCCATGTCTCGGCCATTCTGAAGAAGCTGGAAGTGTCCTCGCGGATGCAGGCCGTGCTGCTCGCCCAGAGGGGCGCGCTCTCTCAACCTTCGGGGGCGGCACCGGGAATAGAAGCCGAACTCGTCGCCATGGACAGGTGAGTGAGGTAGGCGCGTAGCTGGGCCGGCTTCATGGGTTTCGAGAAATACTCGATGCCCTTCGACTTCGCCCGCTCCTTGATCTCGCGTGACTGGTCGGCGGTGACCAGGATGCCGGGCACGTTTCGGCCCAGGCGTTCACGCAGCAGGATGATGGCGTCGATCCCGTCGATGCCGCCGTCCAGGTGCAGGTCGGCGATGATCGCGCGCGGCGTGACGGGGTGGTGCTGCATCACCTCCAGCAGGGCCGGATAGGACGGCGCCGTAATGCTGGCCAGGCTCCAGTAGTCGAACAGCGTGGTCATGGCGTCCGCCACGCCCTTGTCGTTCTCCAGCACGAAAAGCGGACCATCGGACAGCGGAACGGCGTTCGCGTTCGGCAGGGGCGCGCCTTCGACGGCCTGGGGCGGCTCGTAGAAGCTGTTCCCGGCATCCTCGCCCTGGCCCTCGGGCAGCAGCGGCACCGTCAGATAGAAGCAGGACCCGCGGCCGACGTGCGACTGGAGGCCCACCTGATGGCCCAGCAGGTCGGCGGCGCGCTTGACGATGGCGAGGCCGAGCCCGAGGCCGGTGGTCTGGGTACCGGCCGGGGCGGCACGCTTGAACTCCTCGAAGATCGCCTGGTGGTTCTCGGCGGCGATGCCGGGGCCGTTGTCGTGAATCTCGATGGACAGTTTGTCGCCGCGCCGCCGGGCGCCGAGCAGGATGTGGCCCTTGTCGGTGTACTTCAGTGCATTGGACAGCAGGTTCTGGACGATGCGGCGCAGCAGCTGCGCGTCGGAGCGCACGAAGGCGGAGCAGCTCACCCGGTGCAGGCGCAACTTCTTCTGCCGCGCAAGCGCCCCGAACTCGGCCTCCAGCGTCTCGAAGAGTTCGCCGACGTTGACCGCGGTCAGGCGCGGGCGATAACCGCCGGCGTCCATTTTGGAGATGTCCAGCAGGGTGCTGAGCAGCGCTTCGGTCGACTGGAAGGCCTTGGCGATGTTGTCGAGCAGCCCGCGCGCGCCGGGGTCGACCAGCGGTGAGGCTTCCAGGGCGGAGAGATACAAGCGGGCGGCGTTCAGCGGCTGCAGCAGGTCGTGGCTGGCCGCCGCCAGGAAGCGGGTCTTGCCCAGGTTGGCGTCCTCGGCTTCCTTGCGGGCGCGTTCCAGGTCGGCGGCGGTCTGTTCGTGACGGTGCACTTCGTCCTGCAGAATTTCGTTCAGGCGCCGCAGTTCCAGGGTGCGTTCGTCGACGCGCTTTTCCAGTTCCTCCTTGCTCTGCTCCAGCAGCTTGGCGGCTTTGATCTGCGCCGAGATGTCGGTCATGGTCACGACGAAGCTGTCGTCGGGCATGGTGCGGAAGTTGGCGGCGACGAAGCGGCTGCCGCGGTAGGCGAGCTCGACGCGCAGGGGGTAGCGCTTCTTGACGTTGCGGATCCACTCGTAGGCTTCGCGGCGGCGTTCCTTCGGCACCTCGGCGCCATAACGCGAGACCTGGCGGGCGAGATGCTTGAGGCTCATGCCGGAATGCATGCCGGCATAAGGCAGGTTCAGCAGCATGGCGGCCTGGGAATTCCAGGCCACAAGCTTCAGGTCCGGATCGAAGACGACGACACCCTGGGCGATGTTCGCCACGGTGGTCGCCAGCAGGCCGGACTGCTCGGCCACCTTGGTCAGGCGCCGGGTCTCCTCCAGGCGGCGGAAGTGGGTGATGTCCGTCACCACGGTCACCTTGCCGCCGTCGTTGGTGGCGCGCTCGCTGAACTGGATCCAGCGGCCGTCGCTCAGCAGCTGCTGGAACTGGCAGCTCTTGCGGCGGTGGTATTCCTTGCGCGAGGTGATCCAGGCCTCGGGATCGGTCACGGCTTCCACGACCAGGCCGCTCTCCGCCGCCGCGCGCACGATATCGTCGAAGTGGCTGCCCGGCTTCAGCAGGTCTTCCAGAACCGGGAAGAAGTCGCGGTACTTGCGATTGCACAGCACGATGCGGTCGTTGCTGTCGTAGAGGATGAAGCCCTCGCCGATGGCGTCGATGGCCTGTTGCAGCTGCTGGCGGGCGATCTTGGCCTCGCTCATGGCGCGGGCCAGGCGCTGGATGCGCTTTTCGACGCTGGTCTCCAGCTCGGCGACCGACTGGAACAGCTTGTAGGCGTTGCCGGTGAAGTCGTGGCTGCGGTCGACCTGGCGGATCAGCGCGTCGCGCACGGTCTTCAGCTTGGCGTTCTCGCGCTCCAGTTCGACGATGCGCGCTTCCAGTTCCTGCGGCGATAAATTTGCCGGCGGCGCGGCAAGGCGGGAAGCCGTCATGGAGCGGCCCCGATGGCCAGGCCGGTCAGGGTCTGGCTCAAGTGCAGGAAGCGGTACTGTTCGCCGTAGGTGTTGAAGCCGATCATGTTGTAGCGCCCGAAGATCGGCAGCAGATCGTTCTTCAGGCCCAGGCGCTCGGCTTCCAGGCGGCGCAGGATGCAGTCGAAGCACAGCACGGTGTCCAGCTTGCCGATGCGTTCGGTGATGCGCTCCATGTTCTGCACCAGGTTGTCGCGCATGTCCTCCGGATGGGCCAGGGTGAGGACGATGCCTTCGTCGATGGCGCAGTAGAAGTGCAGCGCCCCCTCGCTGTCGGCCTGCTGGATGGCGCGCACGTGGTACTCACCGCCGATACGCACCAGCAGGGGATTGGCGGCGAAGACCTCCGGCGTCAGGTCTTCCGGCGCCACGCCGATCAGGCGGGCGTACTCCTCGTCGGCCCGCTCGGCGTTCAGCGACCACACGATGCGCCGCTCCGGGTCGGCGGAGGTCACCACGATCTTCTGCTCGGTCGGGCGGAAGTGCTCGAACTTGAAGACCTCCATCTGGCGGCTCGATGCGCCGATCACGACCAGGGCGGAATCCTCCAGCACTTCGCCGTTGAAGAAGATCTGCGTGGTGTCGAAGTTCAGGTTGTCGCCGGCCGAGGCGCCGAAGATCGGTACCTCGTCCAGTGCCGCGTAGGTGCTGGCGGCGATCTCCTCCTCGCGCCGCGACAGGCCGTCGACCAGCAGCATGGCGAAGAAGTTTTCGCGTTCCGGCTCCAGCTTGCGCAGCAGGCGGAAATAGGCGGCCTCGATGGCTTCGCCGCCCTGCGCCATCGAGAAGTCGCGCAGGTTGGTCAGCAGGCAGGTCTCGAAGCTGAAGGCGGCGCGGTCGAAGGCGATGGCGATGGAGCCGTCGGCTTCGTAGCTTTCGCAGGTCAGGCTACCGGCGGTGGTGCAGCCCACCAGGGGCACCCCCGGAAAGGCCTGGGAAAGGGGAATGACGATGTCCTCGTAAGGCAGGTTGGAGGATACGAAGACGGTGATCAGCGCCGGATCGCAGTCGGTTATGCCGGCGCTCAGTTCCTCGATGACCCGGGCGGGATTGCGCGCCGCGGACCAGGCCCGCGCGATCGCCGGGCGGGCGCCGCCGCTGGGGTGATCCGCCGGCGCGCTGGCGTCGGTTGTCAGTACTGCCATGGGCCCGTCCCTCGGCTGGTTCTTCCCTGTGTCTTCTGGTTCTTCGGGCCGTCTGCGCGACCGTTGAATTGGCTAGAGCCTAGCACAACTGCGCCCGCTGCCAGCGGCTTTCCTCCCTGCCGATTTTGCACTGCAGCAAAGGCGCTGGCTCAGGCTCTTGGAGGCGCTAGAGGAAGCAGCGCACCTCGGCCTCGACCTGGGCCCGGCGCAGGCGGTCGATGGTCTGCTTGGCGAAGGGTGTTTCGCGGAACAGAGCCATTTTTTCCCCGCCGCCGCGCACCTGGCGCATGCGCAGGACGGTCTCGGCCATGGAGTAGTCCTGGTAGCTGAGCAGCGAGGCCACCACGTCAATGGAGCAGGCGCACTGGCGCAGCGCCTGGGCGGTATTGTTGTTGGCGGCCATGCAGGCCAGGACGTAGTCGGCGACCACCTCGGTGGGATAGTCGTTGGCGCGGCCCGTGCCCGCCGGCAGCAGCACTGCCGTGCAGGCCGTGGCCACCAAGGTCAGGGCGGTCAGCAGGCGTCTCATTGCCGGATTTCCCGGAAGCGGTAGGTCTCCCGCAGCAGCACGCCGCCGGTCTTCTCGTCGGGCGTTTCCGACTGCACTTCATAGACGCCGCCGGGCACCTCGTCGGAAACGATGACCCGGTAGGTCTTGTCGGCGAAGCCGCGCAGCTGTGCCCGGTGGTTGTCTCCCATGAAAGGCCGGAAGCTGATTTCCCGGGCGGCGACCTGCTGGCCGTTCAGGTCGACGGTGACGTCCTTGATGCTGGCGCCTTTCGGGTCCTGCATGACCTGGCGAATGACGTTGCGGAAGTAGTGCTGGCTGCCGCCGGTGCCGTTGCTCATGTGGGTCACGTCACGCTGGAAGAAGACCAGCAGGATGGGATTGTAGGTGGTCGCGGTGAGGGGCCCGACGGTCTGCTTGCGGGTCTGCGGGAAAATCGTCATCTCCACGTCGAAGCCGTTCGTCTCGCCCGCCTGATTGGCGCTCTGGCGATGGAAGTCCAGCAGCACGTCGTCGCGGAAAGGCTTCTCCATCGCCGTGCCCTCGAAGCGGTAGTCGTAGACCAGCTCGGCATCGTCCGGCATTTTGGCGAGGTGGGTGGAGCCGTAGATCCCTTCGGCGGCCGAGCCCGGGACCAGGCCGTCCACATTGGCGGATGCCGCCTCGGCGCTGCCGCCCGTGCCCACTACCAGCAAAGCCGGCAGCAGGGCCACGGCCGCCAGCGGCAAGAGGAGGCGCCGCCAAGCCCGGTTCGTTGCTTGCATCATGGTCAATCCTCCACAAAGAAATAGATGGTGCGCCCCAAGGCGAAGGCGCGCTGTTCGAGCAGAACCGGCTGCTCGCAGAGATAGGTCATCGATTTTTCGCGCTCGTCGAAGATCCGCAGATCCCAGGCCAGGGTCTCGCGCAGGTCGTCGCCGCCCGAGGCTTCGTTGCCGCCCGAGGCTTCGTCGCCGGCGTCCTTCAGGGTGGCGCGGGTCTCGCGGATGCGCTCGGCGAGCTGGCGCTGGCGTTTCGCGAAGCGTTTGATGCCGGCGATGATCGAGGCACGGTCCCGATTGATGATCTGCAGGGTGCGGCCGAACAGCGCAGTCAGCTTGTTGTTCAGGGCGTCGGCGGGCTGCGCGTCGGCGAAGTCCTCGACCAGCTTCTCGGTCTCGTTCAGCGGCGTGCGCCGGGCGGCCAGCTTGGAGGCGAGACGGGCGACATCCAAGTCACCCTGCCACATCGCCGGATCGGGCTCGGGGCCGGCCCAGACCTGCACGGCGCTGATGCGCGGCACCAGGCGCTGGATGCAGGGCCAGTCCGGGTCCTCCGAGGTGGCGGCCCGGGAACCTGCCGGGATTGCCGCTGCCAGGACCGCCAAGCAGATGAGAAGATGTGCCCGCAATGCTATCTCACTTTACGTTGATCGTGACCGAGGTGCCTTTTTCCTTCAGGCCCCGGGCATAGAGCTCGTAGGTGCCGGGGCGGATCGGGACGAAGAAGATCTCGGCTTCCCCTTCGTCCTCGAACTCCAGCTCGTAGATCGAGTTGGCCTTGATCTCCAAGCCGCCGGCCTCGACCTTGCGCAGCCAGATGAAGTCGAAGAACTCCGGCGCCACGATGGCGTATTCCTGGTAGCCGGAAGACTTGATCAGCAGGCTGTAAGCTTGGCCGGTCTCCAGATTGTACTCCTTTACCGAGACATCGAAACCGATGGGATTGGTGCCCAGCACCAGTTCCTCGAGTTCGATCGGCTTGGTCGCGAGGTAACCTGCCGCCCGGCCCTCGCCGGGGCAGACGGCGGCCGCGCCGACAGCACCCAAGAAGATCGCGCCGAGCGCGGCGAGGCGGAAAGAGCGAAAGCCGGTGGTCTTCAACATTTCTTGTCGTCTCCGAAAAAGGAAAAGAGGCTCAGGGCTTGATGGCGATGCCCCAGGGGTAGCTGCCGGTCGGGATAGACTTACGGGCCTTGCCGCGCTTCACGTCGATCAGGGAGATGTCGTTGCTGATGCCGTTGGAGGAGAACAGCTGTTTTTCGTCGGGGGTCAGCGCCAGCTGCCAGACCCGCTGGCCGACCAGCACATAGTCCTCCACCTCGTAGGTCTGGGCATCGACGATGGCGACGCGGTTGGCCGGCCCCAGGGCGACGAAGGCTTTGCTGCGGTCGCTCAGGATGCGCACGCCGACCGGCTGGATCGCCTCCGGCTGCAGGCCCGGCACCGAGAAGCTGATCTTGGTCTTGATTTCCAGGCTGGCGGCGTCGATGACGCTGACCGTGCCGCCGATCTCCGAGGAGACCCAGACCTCTTTGCCGTCCGCGGTGAACTCGGCGAAGCGTGGCCGCTGGTCGACCAGCACGTTGCCGGTGATCTGGAAGGTCTCGGCATCGATGAAGTGCGCCATGTTGGTGGTCTCGGAGGTGTTGACGATGACCTTGCCGTCCGGGCTGACGCCCATGCCCTCCGGTTCCACGCCGACCGGTATCTCGGCGAGCGGCGTGCCGTTTTCCAGGTTGATCACCGTCACCAGGTTGTCGTCCTCGTTGGCGACATACAGCCGCTTGCCGTCGGGGGAGATCACCATGAGTTCCGGGTCGGGGCCGGAGGGCAGGGTGCCCACCAGTTCCAGGCTCTCGGTGTCGAGGACCTCGATGTGGTCGTCGTCGCTGGCGCAGATATAGAGATAGCGGTGGTCCTTGGAGAGGGCGATGCCGCGCGGCCGGTTGCCGACCTCCACCGTATGGGTGACCTCCAGGCTGTCGCCGTCGATCACGGTGATGGAGTTGCCCTTTTCGTTGGAGACGTAAATGGTCATGGCTTCCGCGGGGAGCGCAAAGGGCAAGGCGGCAAGACCCAAGACCGCCAGGGGTCGCCTCAATCGGTTTGTCATAAGTCGCTGTCTCCCGTTTTCATCATGGCGCGGTCGCTATTCCAGGGCGCAGTCGGTCTCGGGCTGGTCGTAGCCCAGGCTGTCGAGGGGCGTGCGCTGGTGCAGGAAGCCCGGCTGCGGCGACGCCGAGACCAGCACCCGCTTGTTCACCAAGAGGACCGGCTGGCGCATCTGCTGGTTCCAGGGCCGGAAGGAAAGCCCGACACCCTTGAAGCCGCCGAGCGCGAAGTCGGGGCCGCGCAGGTAGGCGCGCAGCGCCGCGGTGTCGGGACTGCCGGTGCGGGTCACGGCCTCGCCGATCGAGCGGACGCCGAGCCAGGCGCCGTAGTCGCGCTCCTCCATCCAGCGTCCGGCGATCTTGGTGAAGCGGCGCTGGAACTGGGTCGAGCCCCATTGCTCCTGCACGCGGTGCCAGGAACTCGGCACCAGGCCGTGGGTCCCGGCGACCGGGCGCGGCGCGAAGGTGTTGTAGGGCAGGTATTCGCCGAAGATCTCGTTCTCGTCGACGGCCAGCAGCACGTCGTAGTCGTCGCCGGCACCCTGGGTCGCCAGCGGCATCTGGCGCTGCACCTGGATGTGGCCGCTGTCGGTGCGCCGGGCGATGGGATCGTAGGCGTAGCTTTCCTCCGCGACGAGCTCGGCGCCGAACTTCCTGATCGCGCGCTTCAGGGCTGCGCCATAGGCCTGGTCGCCTTCGGTCGAGCCGGCGAGCAGGAACAGCTCCGTCCATTTCTTCCAGACCAGGAATTGGATCAGGGCGTCGGCACGCATGGCGCGGCTGAGCGCGGTGTGGAAGACCTGGGGAAAGCAGGTTTTCACGCGCAGGTCGTCGTCGCCGACGCGCCCGTTGAAGATCAGGGTGCTCTTGGCGTCGGGATGATTGGCGATGGCCAGCAGATCCTCGCGCGCCAGATCGGCGATGAAGATGTGGCGGCCGGCGGCGACATGGCCGGCAAAGGCCGCGCCGATGTCGGCGTTGGCGGCGATCACCTCCTCGATCAGCTCGTACTTGTGGCCTAGAAAACTGCCGGTGGTCTGGTTGTCCTTGATCGCCAGGCGCGCGCCCCAGACGCCGGGGTCCTCGACCACCGGATCGACGAAGGACAGCGGCAGCCGCGGCTCCTCCGCGCGGGACAGGAACACGATGGGGACGTCGAAACCCTGGGCGGCCGAGACAGCCTCCAGAGGCACCGCGAGCGTCGCCAGGATGAAACCGGCGGTGGCAAGAAATCTGCTGAACAAGTGTCCTCCCGATCTCCCGCTGCGGTCTCGTGCCGGCTGTTGTTTGGGAGATGCTGAGAGCGATTATCAATCAAGCCTCGGGGCAGCCAAATAGGCCTAAAGTGCTATAGGCAAAGCGATAACTCGTTTTGCATAGCCGCCGGGCGGGGTCGGCTTGGTGCTCGCCGGGCTCGGACGCGCTCCGGTGCCCGACCCGGCGGCCGCCGAGTCAACCCGCGGCTGAAGGTTCGTCCCGCAACACCGGCGGCCTGCGGCGCGGCAAGACTCAGCGGAGGTGCGCACAAGAGGCCGCTGGCGCCCCCCAAAGCGCGGCTGCGTGGCGCGAGGGCGTACTTTAGGACTATGGAGCGCCGCACCGCATTTCTCGTAAAAACAAAGGGATCGGCCGGACACCGGCCGCCCCGGATAGAGATGCAAGAGTCGAGGAGAGGTTGGTTATGGACGTGCGCGCTGCGGTGGCATTCGAGGCGGGCAAACCGCTGGAAGTGACGACGGTACAGCTGGAGGGTCCGAAGGAAGGCGAAGTGCTTGTCGAGATGAAGGCGACG
>JBLWUP010000009.1:0-161310 GCA_048268885.1 Kiloniellaceae bacterium
TCAACGTGCCGCTGCTCTGCGGCTTCGTCTCCGCGCCCCACTCCTCGAAGTCCAATCCTGAGTACTCCCACAAGATGCCGCGCGAGGAGCCCCAGCAGGCCGAGCACCGGGCCCCTCCGCCGGCGCGCGTACAGCCCGAGGCCGCTCAGCTGCCCAAGGGCCGCTGAACCTCTTCACAGGCCGAAGCTTTTCAGGATCTAAACGGCCAGCCGCACGAAGGTCGCGTCGTCGGGCAGGATTTCCGGCTCGCCGCCGGCTTTGCGGTAGATGTCGCTGCCCAGCAGAGCGGCGTCGCGGTGGCCGGAAAGACTGGTTTCCGGCGTCGGCGCCTGGCTGCGCCCGCCGCCGGCCTGCTGGCCCAGCACCTGCACCATGAACGGCATGGAGGTCAGGCGGGAGAAGTTGATCAGATTGCCGCCGGTCGCCTCGCTGCGGACCGCGGCCGAACTCTTCTGATCCTGCCCGCCGTCGCGGCCGATGCGGGCCTGCCCGCTCCGGCCTTCGTTGGCCAGCTGCTGCCGTGCCTGGCGCCTGTCGATGGTGGCGTCGATGGCGGCCTGCTGGAACCCCTGGCGGCCGCGCTGGGCGGCCTTCGCCGGCACCACCGGCTGCACCCGCGGCTCGTCCTGTCCCGGCACGGCGACAGCCGTGGCGCCCGGCGTTGAGCCGGGAGGCGGGAGAAGCTGAAGCCTTGGAACAGCGGTCATGCCTGAAGGATCCGCGGTTTTCTAGTTGTGGTACCCACAATAGATGCATGTTGTGAAAAATTCATCAAGCATTGATTCTAATATGGTTTACAAATTAACCAATAATTTTAATCATGTATTCTCACGTTTTACACCAATTGCAACAATTCAGGAAACGTACACCATAGATGTTGTTGGCTTGGCAAGGTTCAGCCTCCAGTATTTCACCGTTCATTAAGCGCCGACTGTCACATTCGAACTGTTGAGGTATCAGGTGATACCTCGGTCGGCTGGGGCCTCATTTGAGGTCCGACTTCAGGTAGGAGAGTTGAGCCGTGACCAAAGCCAACGTCACCAAAGCCATGGCCAAGGAAGACTGTCTGCAGGCGCTGTCGCGTCTGGAGGCGGCGATCCGGGCGTCGGGCGACGTGGTTTACGAATGGGATCTGGCGACCGACGAAATCGTCTTCACCGGCGACATCTCCTCCCTGTTCGATGCCGACGGCAAGGCGGTGCCGCGCAGCGGCGAGGAGATGCAGGCGCGCATCAATCCCGAAGACGTGCCGCGCCGCCGCCGCGCGCTCTCCGACCACTTCGCGGGCAGTATGGAATACGACTGCGAGTTCCGCCTGCGCAGCCGGCAGGGCGAGTTCCAGTGGCTGCACGACCGTGGCGCCGTGGAGTACTCGCCGGCCGGCACGCCGGCGCGCATGTCCGGCATCATCCGCCTGGTCACCCTGCGCAAGCAGCAGGAAGAGCGCCTCGAATACCTCGCCAATTTCGACGACCTGACCGGCCACTTCAACAAGGTGCGCCTGCGCGAAGCCTTGGAGCACGGCCTGGCCCAGTCGCTGCGTTTCGGCCAGTCCGGCGTCTACATGGTGATCGGCGTCGACCATCTGGACCGCATCAACACCGGCTACGGCTACGAGGCCGGCAACGCGGTCCTCATCGAGCTGGGCCGGCGTCTCGACAACTATCTGCGCGCCGCCGACGTGATCGGCCGGCCGGGCGGCGACTTCTTCGCCGCCATCCTGAGCGCCTGTTCCGAAGAGACGGCGCAGGTCGCCGCCGAGCGCGTGCTGCAGTCCATGCGCGAGCAACCCATCACGGTCGGCGCCGACAAGATGCACGTCACGGTCTCGATCGGCGCGGTCGCCTTCCCGACCGAAAGCAAGACCGCCGTCGATGCCATGACCAAGGCCGAGAGCGCGATGCAGCAGGCCAAGTCCGCCGGCCGCGACTGTCTGCGCTTCTTCGCGCTTTCCGAGGAGCAGCGCCAGGGCTACCGCGCCAGCATGGACATCGGCGAAGAGGTGCAGCTCGCGCTGAAGGAAGACCGGATCGTCCTGGCCCACCAACCGGTGGTGGACGCGAACAGCCATGAAGTCAGCTACTACGAATGCCTGGTGCGCATGTACGACTGCGCGGGCGAGCTGGTGCCGGCGGCGCGTTTCGTGCCGGCCATCGAGCAGCTCGGCCTCATGCGCTCCATCGACAACCGGGTGCGCGACCTGGCGATTCGCGAGCTGGAGGACAATCCCCACGTCTCCCTGGCGATCAACATCTCAGGGCTCACGGCAACCGAGCGCTCCTGGTTCCGCGGCCTGGTCGCGCGCCTGAAGGAACGCCGCGACATCGCCAAGCGCCTCATCGTGGAAATCACCGAAACCGCGGCCCTGCAGGACATCGACGAGACCTCGCGCTTCGTCTCGGCGCTCCGGGCCCTGGGCTGCAAGGTGGCACTGGACGATTTCGGCTCGGGCTTTACCACCTTCCATCACCTGAAGGCCCTGACGGTCGACGTGGTGAAGATCGACGGCTCCTTCGTGCGCGATATCACGACCGACACCGAGAACCAGATCTTCATCCACAATCTGCTGGCCCTGGCGCACGCGCTGGGCGTCTCGACCGTCGCCGAATGCGTGGAAACGCGTGAGGACGCCGACTTTCTCCAGGGCGCCGGCATCGACCTGCTGCAGGGCTACTACTTCGGCCGTCCGGAGGTCGACGGCCACCTGCAGGGCGCCGGCGAGCGTCCGCTATCCATGCTCGCGACGGTCGCGGCCGGGGCCGCCGGCGGCGACTGAGGCCGCCGCGCCAGCCGGCTCGATCCCGCCGGTTTCAGCTTCTGATCCGAAACTGTCCCCGTAGCCAGGACTGGTCCCTGGTGTCAGGGCTTGTCCTTGTTCAGGGTGTCGATCTGCTTTTGCAGCTGATCGATCTGTGACTTCAAGGCGTCGAGGGATTCCTTGGCGCCTTCCTTGGCGCCGCCGCCCTGGGCGGTCTCGCCGGCGGGCTTGGCCGCCGCTTCGCCGCCCGCGCCCTCGCCGTCCTGCGCCCCGAAAGGCGAGAACATGCGCATCGCGCTCTCGAAGAGCGCCATGTTCTGCTTGCTCATCTCCTCCAGGTTCCCGAAGGGGAACATCCCGCCGAAGGTTTCCTGCATCGACTGGCGCATGCGGTCCTGGTTCTGGGAGAAAGCCCCCATCATGTGCTCCAGGTACTGCGGCACCATCCACTGCATGGAATCGCCGTAAAAGGAGATCAGCTGCCGCAGGAAGGTGATGGGCAGCAGGTTCTGCCCCTTCGATTCCTCTTCGACGATGATCTGGGTCAGCACCGAGCGCGTGATGTCTTCGCCGCTCTTGGCGTCGTAGACCACGAAGTCGACATCGTCCTGCACCATCTGACAAAGGTGGTCCAGGGTGACGTAGCTGCTGGTCGCGGTGTTGTAGAGGCGGCGGTTCGCGTATTTCTTGATGGTGATCGGGCCGTTGCCGTCACCCTGCTTCTTGCTGCTTTTTTCGGTGCCAGCCAAGTTCCAATGCCTTTCCCGTGCTTCGCATTTTTCATTCCGCCTCCCGAATGGCCGGAGGGCTGCCCTGACGTGAGCTCTGCGAATACGTGTTTCCTTGCGGTATCCGCGCCGGCGCGATTGTCGAGGCGCCGCGGGTGGCCTGCTTTGCTTGTTCTGCCGGCCCGCCTCAGGCCTGGGTCTGCCGGAATTGATTACCGCATGTGCTAAGACGATATTGCTGCGCCGCGTCACGCACTGTCAACGTCTAGTCTCGGGCCGCGCCCGGGGGCTTTGGCCCGGAGTTCGGACCACTTCCCCGAAGCTGCGGTTTCCGGGGCCGCTGGCCAGGGTCCGGGGGCAAACGCTATACTGGCGCGCAAGCAGGGACGGCGGGGCGAAGGGATGCCGAAGAACGAGCAGGAAGAGGGGGCGGGACCCGCGCCGGACGATCTCCCGGACGATCTCCCCGACAACCTCGAGGAGATGGCGCGGCGCTATGTCGACCTCTGGCAGGACCAGATGACGGCCCTGGCCGCCGATCCGGAGTTCGCCGAATCCCTGCAGAAGGTCATGGCCGCCATGGGCGTCGGCGCCGCCGGCCTGCCGGCCATGTGGTCGGCCTGGCCCGCCGCCATGACCTCGCTGATGGCCGCGGCCCAGCCCGGCATGACGAAGTTTCACGGACAGGAGACCCATGGCGAGCCATCAGGGGGAGAGCCAGCAGGCGGAAAGCACAACGGCGGGCAAGCGGCCCCCGCAGGCACATCGTCTGGGGCCCCGCCCGCTGCCGCTGCATCTGATGGCGGCGGGGATGACCTGGGCGGCCTCGAGGAGCGCCTTGCCGCTCTGGAGCAGCGGATCCGGTCATTGGAAGGGACCCTGGAAGGGGGAACTGGCCGATCGCGCGGCCGCGCTAAGGGAAAACCTAAACGGGACTGATCCCGGCGACTTCGCCGTTGCGGTAGACGCCGAGGTGACCGGGCGTCTGGCGGCCCTGGCCGAAGGGCTGGAGGCCTATCGTCACCATCCCTACCGCCGCGACCTCGCCGACCCGCCGGTGATCTGGCAGGAAGGATCCTGCCGCCTGCTCGACTACGGGGCGATTCCGGAGGCCAAGTCGGGTCCGGAGGCCAAGTCAGGCGGCCCCACCATTCTGGTGGTGCCCTCGCTGATCAACCGGGCCTACGTGCTGGATCTCACCGCCGAGCGCTCGCTGCTGCGCTGGCTCGCCCGCCAGGGCGTGCGCCCGCTGCTGATGGACTGGGGCCGGCCCGGCGCCGAAGAGCGCGGCTTCACCCTGACGGACTATGTCGCCGGACGCCTGGAGCGCGCGCTCGATGCGGTGCGGGCGGAAGAGGCGGCACCGCCGCTGGTGCTGGGCTATTGCATGGGCGGCCTGCTGGCGCTGGGCCTGGCGCTGCGCCGCCAGAACGATCTCTCCGGCCTCGTCCTGCTGGCGACGCCTTGGGATTTCCATGCCGAGAACGCGCCGCACAGCCGCATGGCCGCCGCCGCCCTGCCGCTGGTGGCGCCGCTGCTCGACGCCACGGGCGAGATGCCGGTCGATCTGCTGCAGGGCCTCTTCGCCAGCCTCGATCCCCAGCTTGTGGTGCGCAAGTTCCTCCGTTTCGGGCGGCTCGATCCCGACAGCGCCAAGGCGCGCGACTTCGTCGCTCTCGAGGACTGGCTGAACGACGGCGTGCCGCTGGCCGCCCCGGTGGCCCGCGAATGCCTGGGCCAGTGGTACGGCGAGAACGCGACCGCCGAGGGGCGCTGGCGCCTCGCCGGCTCGGTGATCGATCCCTCGCGTCTCGGGCTGGCGACGCTCTGCGTCATTCCCGCCCAGGACCGCATCGTGCCGCCGGCCTCCGCCGCGGCCCTGGCAGAGGCGATCCCCGGGGCCGAGCGTCTCTCACCGCCGGCCGGACACATCGGCATGGTGGTCAGCTTCCAGGCGGAGAAGTCGGTGTGGCGGCCCCTGTTGACCTGGGTCAAGGCGCAGAAGCGGAGCAGGACGCAAAAAGACCGGACCGATTGAAGAGCGGGCCGATTAAAGCTTTGTCATCGTAGTGACCCCAGGCACGGCTTGCACCGGCGGGGCGTCTGTTCTTATATCAGGGTTGAGATTAACGAATGAGCGCCTGGCGCCGCAGGGCGGCGCCGGCGCGCTTAGATGCGGCTTGCCGCGTTCAAAAGCGGCGCTTCTCGTCCGCCACAAGGGAGATTCCGAAGATGACCGATGTCGTAATCGCAGGTGCTGCCCGTACCCCCGTGGGCTCCTTCAGCGGGACTTTGTCCTCCGTCCCGGCGTCCTATCTGGGCGCCGTCGCCATCAAGGAGGCGATGAAGCGCGCCAAGGTCGAGGCGAGCGAGGTCGATGAGGCCATCCTGGGCCAGATCCTCACCGCCGGCGCCGGCCAGAACCCGGCCCGCCAGGCCGCGGTCGAGGCGGGTATTCCTTACGAAAAGACCGCCTATCAGATCAACCAGCTCTGCGGCTCCGGGCTGCGCGCCGTGGCGATCGGCTCTCAGGCCGTGCAGGTCGGTGATTCCAAGGTCGTCGTCTGCGGCGGCCAGGAGAGCATGAGCCAGTCGCCGCACGTCGCGCATCTGCGCAACGGCCAGAAGATGGGCGACCTCAAGATGGTCGACTCCATGATCAAGGACGGCCTCTGGGATGCCTTCAACGGCTACCACATGGGCAACACCGCGGAGAATGTCGCCAAGCAGTGGCAGATCACCCGCGACGAGCAGGACGCCTTCGCCGCCGCCTCGCAGAACAAGGCGGAAGCCGCGCAGAAAGCCGGCCGCTTCAACGACGAGATCGTCCCCGTCACCATCAAGACCCGCAAGGGCGATACCGTGGTCGATACCGACGAGTACCCGCGCCACGGCGTGACGGCGGAAAGCCTCGCCAGCCTGCGTCCGGCCTTCGACAAGGAAGGCTCGGTGACCGCCGGCAACGCCAGCGGCATCAACGACGGCGCCGCCGCGGTGGTGCTGATGTCCGGCGAGGATGCCGCCGAGCGTGGCGTCACGCCGCTGGCCCGCATCGTCTCCTGGGCGACCTGCGGCGTCGATCCGGCGATCATGGGCACCGGCCCCATCCCCTCCAGCCGCCGCGCCCTGGAAAAGGCCGGCTGGTCGGCCGACGACCTGGACCTGGTGGAGGCCAACGAAGCCTTCGCCGCGCAGGCCCTGGCGGTGAACAAGGACATGGGCTGGGACCCGGCGAAGGTGAACGTGAACGGCGGTGCCATCGCCCTGGGCCACCCGATCGGCGCTTCCGGCGCCCGGGTGCTGGTCACCCTGCTGCACGAAATGGCCAAGCGCGACGCCAAGAAGGGCCTCGCGACGCTGTGCATTGGCGGCGGCATGGGCATCGCCATGTGTGTCGAGCGGGACTGAGACGAGCGATCAGAGGCGCGATTAAGAGGTAAGGGCGCCCGGCGGCGCCGCGCGGCGACGTGACGCTGGGACAGCCCGCCGTGTTGCGTTATTCATGGCGCTGAGAGCGGCCCGCCTCCAAAAGGGCGGGCCGTTTTGCTTTCTGCCCGCGGCGCGGTCCGGCCGCGCCGCTGGGCGAAAAGTCAGTTTTTTGCACTTGGGCAGCGGTGCAGCGGTTGGCGGTGTGGGTGTTCCGTGATTTGATTAGATGTGGAAACCAGACCGTCGTTCTAGACGGCAGTGAACAGTCAAACGGGGAGGCTAGAAGATGGCGCGCGTGGCTCTGGTGACGGGGGGAACCCGGGGGATCGGTGCGGCGATTTCCATGGCATTGAAGGATGCCGGCTTTACGGTGGCCGCCACCTACGGCGGCAACGACGAGGCGGCCAACAAGTTCAAGGCCGACACCGGCATTCACGTCTTCAAGTGGGACGTCGGCGATTTCGACGCCTGCAAGGACGGCATCGCCAAGGTCGAAGCCGACCTCGGCCCGGTCGACGTGCTGGTCAACAATGCCGGCATCACCCGCGACGGCACCCTGCACCGCATGAGCGTGGAACACTGGCGCGCGGTCATCTCCACCAATCTCGACTCGCTGTTCAACATGACGCGCAACGTCATCGAGGGCATGCGCTCGCGCAGCTACGGCCGCATCATCTCGATCTCCTCGATCAACGGCCAGAAGGGCCAGTTCGGCCAGGCCAACTACTCCGCCGCCAAGGCGGGCGTCTTCGGCTTCACCAAGGCGGTGGCCCAGGAAAGCGCCGCCAAGGGCATCACCGTGAACGCCATCGCGCCGGGCTACATCGGCACCGAGATGGTGCGCGCGGTGCCGGAAGAGGTGCTTAACACCAAGATCCTGCCGCTGATCCCGGTCGGCCGTCTCGGCGAGCCGGAGGAGATCGCGCGCTGCGTGGTCTTCCTGGCCGGCGAGGATGCGGGCTTCATTACCGGCGCGACGCTGACCGCCAACGGCGGCCAGTACATGACCTGAGGCAGGTCGGACCGGGAGAGAAGTGACGTGACGGGCGCGGCGGCCAGCGGAGATCCCCTGCCGCCCGCTTTGTCCTCACCCGCCGGGGACGTCCCGGCAAGACTCGTGGTCTTCGACGGTGTCTGCGTGCTGTGCAGCGGCGGGGTGCGCTTTGTCCTGGCCCATGAGCGCGCGCCGGACTTCTGCTTCGCGCCCGTGCAGTCGCGGCTGGGTCAGCGGGTGCTGGCGGCGCTCGGCCAGCCGCTGGACGGCAACAACAGCTTCGTGGTCCTGGACGGCGGGCGCGGCTACCTGAAATCCGATGGGGTGATCCGGGTCGCCCGCGCGCTGAAGGCGCCCTGGTCCTGGGGCGCGGCGATCCGCTTTCTGCCGCGGGGCTGGCGGGACTGGGCCTACGACCGCCTGGCGCAAAACCGCTACAATATCTTCGGACGCTATGACAGCTGCATGCTGCCCGACCCGGCGCTGAAGCGGCGTTTTCCGGAATGAGCGGGCCCGAATGAGTGGACCCGAATGAGCGACGCCGCCGCACCCCGGGCGCTCTATCGCCGTGTGCTCGGCGCGGCCTTCGAGCGCCTGCCGCTGCCGGTCAAGGCGCTGCACGACAACCCCAGCCGCGTGGTGGCCGGCGGCTTCTGCAGCGTCCAGCGCGGCGGCAATCCCCTGGCGCGCTTCCTGGCCGGCCTCTTCGGGTTCCCGCCGGCGGGCGAGGGGGTGCCCCTGCGCGTCGTGGTCGAGGCGGAGGGCGGTCTGGAGCGCTGGTCGCGTGACTTCGGCGGTCACCGCATGACCTCGGTCCAGGGGCAGGTGCCGGGGCGGCCCGGCCTGCTCTTCGAGCGCTTCGGCCCCGCCCGCTTCGTCATCGACCCGCGCCCCAGCGGCCAGGGCCTCAGCTTCGCGCTGAGGGGCGCGCGCTTTCTCGGCATTCCCCTGCCGCGCTTCCTCTGGCCCAGCGTCGTCGGCGACGAGACCGCGCAGGCCGGGCGCTATCACTTCAACGTCTCCGTCGCCCTGCCGCTGGTCGGCCTGCTGGTGCGCTACCATGGGCGCCTGACGCTGGACGACTAGCGCCGATGTCCCGCCACGATCCCGCCAGCTATCCGCCGCTGGGCACCCTGAAGCCGGTCGCCGAGAATGTCTGGATCGTCGACGGCCCGACGATCCGTTTCGGCTTCGGCTGGCTGAAGATTCGCTTTCCCACGCGCATGACGGTCATTCGGTTGGGCGAGAACGCCCTGTTCGTTCATTCGCCGACCGAGCTGAGTCCGGCCCTGCGGGCCGGGATCGAGGCGCTGGGGCGGCCGTGCTGGATCGTCGCGCCGAACCGCATTCATTACTGGTGGGTGCCGGACTGGCACCGGGCCTTTCCGGCGGCCGAGGTCTATCTGGCGCCGCGCATCCGCGAGCAGGCGGGCGGACGCATCGACTTTCCGGCGCGTGAGCTGGATGCGGCCGAGGGTTATCCTTGGGATGCCGAGGTCGCCACGCTGCCCGTGGCCGGCAGCTACATGACCGAGGTCGCGTTTTTCCATCGGGCCAGCCGCACCCTGGTGCTGACCGACCTGATCGAGAACTTCGAGCCGGCCAAACTCGGCGTCGTTCTGCGCTGGCTGACCCGTCTTGCCGGCATTCAGGACCCCGACGGCCAGATGCCGCGTGACATGCGCTTGACCTTCAAGGGGCGGCGCCGGGAATTGCGCCGGGCCGTCGAGACCATGATCGCCTGGCGGCCCGAGCGCGTTATCATCGCCCACGGACGCTGGTACGATCGCGACGGCGCGGGCGAGTTGCGCCGCGCCTTCCGCTGGCTGTTGAAGGCCCCAGAGAGAGACTAGACGGAGGAGGAATCATGCTTCGCGGGTCCTGTCACTGCGGCGCCGTCGCCTTTGAACTGGCGCGGCCGCCGGAGTGGCGCAACGAATGCAACTGTTCGGTCTGCCGGCGTCTCGGCACGTTATGGGGCTACTTCGACGAGTCGGAGGTGCGCTTCGAAGGTGAGGCGGATGCGACCGAAACATACATCTGGGGCGACCGGATGCTGGCCTTCCATCGCTGCCGCACTTGCGGCTGTACGACTCACTGGCTGGGCCTCGACCCCAAGCCCGACACGCGCATGGCGGTGAACACCCGCCTGCTCGACCCGCAGGACGTCGCCGGCATTCCCCTGCGCCACTTTGACGGAGCGGACAGCTTCCGCTATCTGGACTGACCCGCGCGCGTCCGAAGAACGAGGAGGAACCATCATGCCCCTGGGGCAACTGATCGAATACGAAGATGCTTCGGAAGAGGTGCGCGCCGTCTACGACGACATCATGGCGACCCGCAAGTCCGACTGGGTGAACAACTTCTGGAAGGCGCTGGCCCAGGACCCGGCGACCCTGAAGCGCACCTGGGAGAGCGTGAAGCAGATCATGGCGCCGGGCGCCCTGGACCCGCTGACCAAGGAGCTGATCTACGTCGCGGTCAGTGTCACCAACAACTGCGAATACTGCATCACCTCCCACACCGCCGGCGCCATCCAGAAAGGCATGACCGACGAGATGTTGCACGAACTGCTGGCGGTGGTCGGCATGGCCAACGAGACCAACCGCCTGGTCAACGGCTACCGCGTACCGGTCGACGAACGCCTGCGCGCCGTGGCCTTCGGCGAAGCGGACTAGATCGCTTCATGAACGACTATCCCAACCGGCCGCTGATCGGCGTCGGCGTCGTGGTGTTCAAGGACGACCACGTGCTGCTGATCCGCCGCGGCAAGCCGCCGCGCGAAGGTGACTGGTCGCTGCCCGGCGGCCGCCAGCGCCTCGGCGAGCGCATCGAGGCGGCGGCGCGCCGCGAGGTGGCCGAGGAAGCCGGCCTCGATGTGGCGGTCGGCCCGCTGATCGACGTGGTGGACTCCATCACCCGCGACGACCACGGCGCGGTGCAATACCACTACACCCTGGTCGACCTGCTGGCCGAGTGGCGGGCGGGGGAGGCGGTCGCCGGCCACGACGCCGCCGAGGTGACCTGGGCCGACCCGGCCGACCTCGCGCCCTACGGCTTGTGGAAGGAAACCGAGCGCATCATCGCGCTCGCGGTGGAGAAGCGCCGCCCTTCCTGATCGACGAGCCGTCGCATCGCGCGTGTGTATCCCTCCGCTGTCGTCCCGGGACTTGTTCCCGGGACCCATTGGCGTCGGCGTTCGGCGATTCCTGGGGGAAGAGTGTTGAGGCGGTCAGGGCAATGGATCCCGGGAACAAGTCCCGGGATGACAATACCGTGGTGGCTCAGACTGAAATCTTCGCCCAGGGGTGGGCGCGTTCTTCGAAGACCGCTTTCTCCGGCGCGGGGAAGGACGGGTCCGCGAAGGCGCCGACCGCCACCGCGACGGAGTCCGGGCGGAAGTCCGGTTCCCAGAACACGGTGCCGCCGCAGTCGGGGCAGAAGTGAAAGGTGAGGCCGCGCCCGCTATCGGCTGTGCGCCGGCAGGTGGTTTCGCGTCCCTCGGCCTTGACCGCGTCGCGCCGGAAGAAGGCGGCGACGCCGAAGGCGCTGCCGGTCCGCCGCTGGCAATCCAGACAGTGGCAGACCGAGACCCTCTGCGGTTCTCCCGTACAGGCGATGCGCAGCTGTCCGCAGGCGCAAGCGGCGGTGCGTATGCTCATGGCCACTCCTTCCGGCATTTCTGAGAGTCTAACGAAGCCCGGCGCCACCTGCCACACGCTCATTCCACACAGGCCATTGTCGTCCCGGCACTTGTTGCCGGGATCCATTGCCGTGGATGAGCGTTTCCGTTTTTGCCAGGGAGTCGCCGCTCGCCGACGCCAATGGGTCCCGGGGTCAAGCCCCGGGACGACAGCGGTGTTTCTGTGTGTTGCCGGATCGAAACAATGCGTCGCTTGCCAGCACAGGGCCGGACGGCTATCCCCACGGCATGACGGCTGTACCAAGCGAAGCCGGCGCGCACCGCGTCCGGGCCACCCTCATCGGCGGCATTGCCGTGCTGCTCTGGGCGCTGCTGGCGCTGTTCACCACCGGGGCGGCAGGCATTCCCCCCTTTCAGCTGCTGGCCATGACCTTCGCCGTGGCCTTCGCGGTCAGCCTCGCCGTGCTGGTGAGGCGGGGGCGGCGCGCCTTCGCCGCCTGGCGCCAGGCGCCGGCGGTCTGGGCGCTGGGGGTCGGCGGCCTCTTCGGCTACCACTTCTTCTACTTCGTCGCCCTCGGCAACGCGCCGGCGGTCGACGCCAGCCTCATCGCCTATCTCTGGCCGCTGCTCATCGTGGTGTTCTCGGCGCTGCTGCCGGGGGAGCGGCTGCGCTGGTTTCATCTGGCCGGGGCCGCCATGGGCCTGGTCGGGGCGGGCCTGCTGGTGACCAAGGGCGGCGAGATCGCCTTCGACACGCGCTACTCCCTCGGTTATCTCGCCGCGGCGGCCTGCGCGCTCACCTGGTCGAGCTACTCGGTGGCCAACCGCCGCTTCGGCGCGGTGCCGACGGAGGTGGTGGGCGGCTTCTGCGGCGCCGTGGCGCTGCTCGCTCTCATCTGCCACCTGGCGCTGGAGACCACGGTGACGCCCCAGGGCCTGCAGTGGCTGGCGGTGCTGGGCCTCGGGCTCGGGCCGGTGGGGGCCGCCTTCTTCGTCTGGGACTACGGCACCAAGCACGGCAACATCCAGGTGCTGGGCGCGCTCGCCTACGCCGCGCCGCTGCTCTCGACCCTCATCCTCATCGCTTTCGGCCAGGCCGAGGCGACCTGGCAGGTCGGCCTCGCCTGCCTACTCATCGTCGCCGGCGCGGTGCTGGCCTCGAAGGAGATGCTGCGGCGCCGGGCGCGCAAGGCGCCGCTAGCGTGAACCGGCAGCGAGAGCGTCGCGATGCTCAATCAGGAAATCGATGAGGAGCCGCAGCAGCTCCACGTGCCGGTTCTGTTCGGAGTAGTAGAGATAGTAGGGCGGCAGGTCCGGCATGTAGGCATCGAGCACGGTTTCCACGGTGCCGGCGCGCAGGTCCTCTTCCAGCACGGCCTTGAGAGACCAGCCGATGCCCTGGCCGTCGCGCACCGCCAGCCGCAGCGTTTCCATGTCGTCGATGATCAGGTGCGTCGGGGCGTCGACCGTCTTGCTCTGTCCGTCTTCCACGAACTGCCAGTCGTGCAGGCGGTTGGCGGTGATGTACTTGTAGCGGACGCAGTTGTGATTCAGCAGGTCGACGGGGTGCGCCGGCCGGCCGAAGGCTTCCAGATAGGACGGTGCCGCGAAAAGGCAGGGCGTGAGCGGCCCGGTCAGCCGCAGGGCCACCATGCCCGCGCTCAGCCGGTCGCCCAGGCGGATGCCCGCGTGGAAGCCCTCCTTGACGATGTCGACCAGGCTTTCGTTCATGGAGAAATCCAGACGGACGTCGCCATGGCGCGCCTGAAAGGCGGTGAGCAGCGGGGCGATGATGATCCGGTAGGCGCTGTTCGGCAGGGTCAGGCGCAAGGTGCCGCTGGTTGACCTGCCGGCCGCGCGGGTGCTTTCGAGGGCGCCCTGCAGTTCCTGAAGGGCGGGAGCGGCGCCGGCCAGCAGGGTGCGCCCCGCGTCGGTCAGCTCCACGGAGCGGGTCGTGCGCACCAGCAGGTCGACCCCGATGCGGCGTTCCAGGGCCTTCAGCTGGTGGCTGACGGCGGGCGCGCCGACCCCCAGTGCGCGGGCCGCCGCGCGCAGCGACCCTTCCCGGACGATGGCCAGGAAGACCTCGATGCCGCTGATCGGGATACGCAACATTGTTCGAATTTATTCAATAAAGTGATGAATCTTCAATATCTATCTAAATAGTCCGATTCCGCTAGCATGAGGGGCCCGGCTTCAACCGCCTGCGAAGGGGCCCCTTGCGATGGCCTCCACTGCGACCG
The DNA here is from genome assembly GCA_048268885.1 of Kiloniellaceae bacterium. GTDB lineage: Bacteria > Pseudomonadota > Alphaproteobacteria > Kiloniellales > Kiloniellaceae > Pelagibius. Next base: position 13,796 of record JBLWUP010000009.1, read on the forward strand.
CCCCCCCTGCGACCGACCCGTCTGCGCTTAACAGGGGCTACGAGCTTTTCTGGGCCTCGGGGACGGCCTGTCTGGCGCCCCAGATGGTGCTGGAGGAAATCGGCCTGCCCTACGAGATCGTCGAGGTCGACCTGACACGCGGTGAGCATCGCAGCGACGCCTTCCTCGCCATGAACCCGGTCGGGACGCTGCCCGTTCTGCGGCTGCCGGAGGGGCAGCTGCTCACCGAATCCGCCGCGATCAGCCTCTACCTTGCGGAGCGCCATCCCGCCGCAGGGCTGGCGCCGGCACCCGGCGATCCGGCGCGCGGGCTTTTCCTGCGCGCGCTGTTCTATCTGACGAATACCGTGCAGGTGGCCTACAAGCGCTACTACTACCCCGAGCGCTTTAGCCGTAATCCCGAACACGCCGAGGGCATCCGGGACCAGGCGGCCGACGATCTGGCGGCGGTCTGGCGGCCGGTGGAGACGTACTTGTCGGCCGGCGGGCCTTACCACCTGGGGGCGGCTTTCAGCCTCGCCGACCTCTACATGCTGATGCTGTCGACCTGGTTCGAGCCGATCGGCGACCTGCCGGCGCTCTGCCCCGCGGTGGCGGCGGCCTGTGAAGAGCTGCGCCGCCGCCCCGGCGTGCGCAAATGCCTCGCCATGCAGCAGACGTTCAGCATCGGGGTGGTATGACGGCGCGCCCTGCCGGCAGTCCCCGACCGGACCTTCGGGGATGTCGGGCGAGGTCCGGCTCATGGCGCTGAGGGACGCGGCGCGGCCCGGCCGGACCGCGGCCGGGATCGGCTTCATCTTGATGTCGGTGCCGACGATGGCTTTCGCCGATGCCATGGTGAAGCTTCTCAGCGACGAGCTGACGGTCTGGCAGGTCTTCGCCACGCGCTCGCTCTTCGCCATTCCGCTGCTGGCCGCGCTGCTGCACGCGCGGGCCGGCGGCCTCAAACCGCGGGCCGGACCCTGGGTCGTCCTGCGCAGCGGGCTGCTGGTGCTCACCTGGCTCGCCTTCTACGCGTCGCTTCCCGTGCTCGATCTCTCCGTGGCGGCGGTTGCCGTCTACACCAACCCGATCATCACCGCGCTGCTCTCCGCGGTGATGATCGGCGAGAGGGTGACCGCGCGGCAGTGGGGCGGCGTCCTGCTGGGCTTCCTCGGCGTGGTCGCCATCCTGAGGCCCGGCGACGAGGCCTTCTCGTGGTTCACGCTGCTGCCCCTCCTGGCCGCCGCCTGCTACGCGCTGGCGATGGTGCTGACCCGCAGCAAGTGCCGCGACGAGACGCCGCTCACCCTCTCGCTCGGCCTCAATATCGCCTTTCTTCTGACCGGGCTCCTCGCCACGGGAGGGCTTGCCGGCCTTGATCTCGACGCCGCGACGGCGGCGGCCTTTCCCTTCCTGCTCGGCGGCTGGACCCCCATGGGGCTGTCGGACTGGGGCCTGATGGCCTTCCTGGGCGCGCTGCTGGCGGCCTATTCCGTCGGCGTCGCCCGCGCCTACCAGATCGCCGCGCCGTCGATCATCGCCACCTTCGACTACACCTATCTGGTCGCGGCGGCCATCTGGGGCTTTGTGCTGTTTTCGGAAGAGCCCGATTTGCCGACGGTCTGCGGGATGGTCCTGATTACCGGGGCCGGCCTGCTGGTCGCGGCGCCGCCGGCGAAAAGGCCTTAGATCGGATCACGTTTAGACGGAACCACTTGGTGGTTCCGTCTAAACGTGTGAATCCGATCTGTTTCTAATACATAGAGCAGATCAGGGTTGGTGGATCGCCTTCGGCGATTCCAGCCGACCCTGATCTGCTCTAGCGCCGGCCGCGCAGGCTCATCGGCTGCCAGCCCGGCGGGGCCATCTCGAAGCCCTCGAAGCGGAAGGCCGGCGCCACGGTGCAGCCGACCAGGGTCCAGGCGCCGAGGCTCCTGGCCCCTTGCCAGGCGTGCGCCGGCACCACGCCCTGCGGGCGCTGGCCGGCGGAGATATCCGTCCCCAGCACCAGGGTCTCGGCCGCCTTGCCGTCGGGGGAGACCGTCAGCTCCAGCGGCGCGCCGGCGTACCAGTGCCAGATTTCCGCCGCATCGACCCGGTGCCAGTGCGAGACCTCGCCGGCCTGCAGCAGGTAGTAGATCGCCGTGGAGGCGCCGCGCGGCGCCTCGCCGCCTTCGGCTTCGGCGGGCCCCAGCGTCACCTTGTCCCGGAAGGTCTCGCGGTAGTGGCCGCCCTCCGGGTGCGGCTGCAGGCCCAGGGCGCGGATGATCTCGCCCGCCTCTCCTGGGGCGTCGGTCGCTGCAGTCATGGGGCCTCCTGGCTTGCCGTTCCTCTCTCGTTAAGCTTCCGTTTACCATAGAAGATCAGCCTGTCGCGGCCTCTACCACCGATGTGCTAGGCTCTTCGCACCATGTGGCATGACGTTGTCGATCTGCGGGAATTCTACGAATCCCGGCGCGGCCAGGTGGCGCGCCATATGGTGCGCCGCGCGGTGCGCTCCGTCTGGCCGGACCTGACCGGCCAGAGCCTGCTGGGCCTGGGCTTCGCCACCCCCTATATGCGGCAGTTCCGCAGCGAGGCCGAGCGGGTGCTCGCCTTCATGCCCGCGTCCCAGGGCGTCATGCACTGGCCGCCGGAAGGCCCGGGACTGGTCAGCCTGGTCGAGGAGACCGAGCTGCCGCTGCCCGACTACTCGGTCGACCGGGTGCTGCTGGTGCACGGCCTGGAGAACACCGAGTCCCTGCGCGGCCTGCTGCGCGAGATCTGGCGCGTGCTGACCGGCGACGGCCGGCTCCTGGTCGTCGTGCCCAACCGGCGCGGCATCTGGGCGCGCTCCGACCGCACGCCGCTGGGCTGGGGCCACCCCTACAGCGGGGCCCAGCTCTCCCGAGTCCTGCGCGACAACATGTTCATTCCCAACCGGACCGAGCGGGCGCTCTACGTGCCGCCGATCGCCAACTTCACCTTCCTGCGCTCCGCCCCGGCGTGGGAGCGCATGGGGGCGCGTTTCTTCCCGACCTTTGCCGGCGTGGTGATGATCGAATCGGGCAAGCAGCTCTACGCCGGCACCATGACCCCGGCCAAGCGCAAGAAATTCTCCCGCCCAGTGGTGGTTTCCCTGCCGCAGGCCGCCGGACGGCTGCACCGCGACCTCGCCGACAACGACTAGTCCTTCTTCAGCCGGAAGATCGCCTTTTCGCCGAAGAAGTTGGCGAAGCGCGGGGTCTTCAGGCCGGCGTGGTGCGCGCGGCCGTTCAGCACCAGGGCTTCCTCGATGTCGATGCCGCAGTCCGCGCAGAGGGCGAGGAAGTCCCTCACCGTGCAGAGGTGGATGTTGGGCGTCTCGTACCAGGGCTCGGAGAGGGCGTCGGTCACCGGCATGCGGCCGCGCAGGGCCAGTTGCAGGCGCACCCGCCAGTGGCCGAAGTTGGGGAAGGAGACGATGGCGTGGCGCCCGATGCGCACCATCTGCTCGACCACCTGCCGCGGATCGCGGGTCGCCTGCAGGGTGAGGCTCAGGATCGCGTAGTCGAAGGCGCCCGTGGGGTATTCCCCCAGGTCGGTGTCGGCGTCGCCCTGGATCACCGAGAGGCCGCGCGCCACGCTGGCGTTCACGTTCTTCTGCGATAGCTCCATGCCGCGGGCGGTGACGCCGCGTTCCCGCGCCAGGTATTCCAGCAGCGCGCCGTCGCTGCAGCCGATGTCCAGCACCCGGCTGCCCGGCGTCACCATGTCGGCGATGAGCTGCAGGTCGGTGCGCAGCGGCGATGCCTGGCCCCCCTGATGGCCCCCCTGATGGCCACCTGGCCGCTGGGGATTGTCGAGCGGGCTCATCAGGTCAGGCCCCGATGCTCGGCGCAGCCGGCGATGAAGCCGGCCAGGGTGTCGCGAAACTCCGGCTCGTCCAGCAGGAAGGCGTCGTGGCCGGCGTCGCTTTCGATCTCCACGAAGCTGACGTCGGCGGCCACGGCGTTCAGCGCGTGGACGATGTCGCGGTTTTCCGAGGTCGGGAACAGCCAGTCGCTGGTGAAGGAGACGACGCAGAAGCGCACCGGGGAATTGCGGAAGGCGTTGGCCAGCTTGCCGCCGTGTTCCAGGGCCAGGTCGAAGTAGTCCATCGCCCGGGTGATGTAGAGGTAGGAATTGGCGTCGAAGCGCTGCACGAAGGCGGCGCCCTGGTGGCGCAGGTAGCTCTCCACCTGGAAGTCGGCCTCGAAGCCGAAGGTCAGGTTGTTGCGGTCCTGCAGACGGCGGCCGAACTTGCGGTGCAGCGCCGGCTCCGACAGGTAGGTGATGTGCGCCGTCATGCGCGCCACGGCCAGGCCGCGGTCCGGGTTCTTGCCCTCGGACAGATAGCGCCCGCCGCACCAGTCCAGGTCGGCCATGATGGCCTGGCGCCCGACCTCGTGGAAGGCGATGTTCTGGGCGGTGTGGCGCGCCGCCGTGGCGATGGGGACGGCGGCGAAGACCTTGTCCGGGTACTTGGCCGCCCACTCCAGCACCTGCATGCCGCCCATGGAGCCGCCGAGAACGCAGAACAGCTGGTCGATGCCCAGGTGGTCGATCAGCAGCTTCTGGGCGCGCACCATGTCGGCGATGGTGATGACCGGGAAATCCAGCGCCCAGGGCTCGCCGCTCGCCGGGTTGATCGACTTCGGGCCGGTCGAGCCCATGCAGCCGCCCAGCACGTTCACGCAGATCAGGAAATAGCGGTCGGTATCCAGCGGCAGGCCGGGACCGACGATCTGGCTCCACCAGCCCGCCTTGCCGGTCACCGGATGGGTGCTGGCCATGTGCTGGTCGCCGGTCAGGGCGTGGCAGACCAGGATGGCGTTGGACCTGTCGGCGTTGAGGCTGCCGTAGGTCTGGTAGGCCAGGGTGAAGGGGCCCAGGGCGACGCCGCAGTCCAGCATCAAGGGCGTGTCGCGGCCGAACTCCATGGTCAGGCCGCCAGCGGAACCCTCAACCGCCTGTTGCGGGTTGCCCGCCACCGTGCTGGGACTCTGCGTCCGCGGGTGGTCCATCACCATAGGTCAAATCCTTACGCCGCGGCGCGGCTGCGGGGGCTTTCGGGCGTGCCGGCCCGGGCTCAACCCTTAATTGCTCCGCCTTCACGCGCGGCGCGTGCCGCCAGGGCAATTCCGGGGGTCGGGGGCAGGGGCGCCCTGCGCTCTTTAGCTAGGGAGCCAAAGCCCTGCCTGTCAACGCTTTCTTGGCCATGGCAGGCTCCCGCCGGAGTCGTGGCAGGACCTCAGGTTTTCTTTGATTTTACGCGGTTCAGCGACTATCAGTAGGCCCGCCTTGGCTGCAGGTATCGGGGCCAGATGTCTGACCAAACACCATCCCTGGACGATTTGCGTCGCCAGATCGACGAGATCGACAATTCCATCCACGACTTGCTCATGCGCCGCACTGAGCTCGCGCGTCAGATCGGCTTGGCCAAAGGCAACAACGCCGTCTTCATGCGCCCGGGGCGCGAGGCCCGCGTCCTGCGCCGGCTGGTGGCGCGCCACGAGGGCGCTTTTCCCAAGCCGGTCATCGCGCGGATCTGGCGGGAGATCGTCTCGGTCTTCACCCGTTTGCAGGGTCCTTTCGCCGCGGCCGCCTTCGCACCGGAGAAAGGGCCCGATCTTTATGGCCTGGCGCGCGAACACTTCGGGTCGCTGACCCCGATCACCCGTTTCGAGTCCGAGATGGGCGTGCTGCGCGCGGTTTCCGGCGGCAAGGCCAACATCGGCGTGCTGCCCTTGCCGGAGGCCGACCGCGGGACGCCCTGGTGGCCCAAGCTGGCGCGCCACGGCAAGGCGACGCCGAAGATCATCGCCCGCCTACCCTTCGCGCCGCTGGACGGCTGGCGCGGCGACAGCCCCCAGGGGGTGGTGGTCTCGCTGGCCGAGCCGGAGGAGAGCGGCGACGACCATGGCTACATGATCGTCGAACTGGACGAGGCGGTTTCGCGCGGCGCGCTGAAGACCCTGCTGTCGGAGGCGGGCTTCCAGGTCTGCAACATCCAGGCCTGGGTGGACTCGCCCGACCGCACCCTGCACCTGGTGGAGGTCGAGGGTTTCCTCGCCGCCGAGGATCCGCGCATCGAGGCGCTGCTCGCGGAAGCCGAGAGCGTGAAGCACGCCTGGTCGGTGGGCAGCTTCGCCGTGCCGCTGACCGCCGCCGACCTGGCGACCGCGCCGCGAGAAGTCTCATGAGCCTGAAGCCCCGCCCCGGCATCATGGACGTCGCGCCCTACGTGGGCGGCGAGTCCAAGGCGGCCGGCGCCAACCGCGTCATCCGCCTGGCCTCCAACGAAAATCCGCTGGGCCCCAGCGCCCAGGCCATAGCCGCCTACGAGGCGGAGAAGGGCCAGCTGCACCGCTATCCCGATGGCGCCGCCAGGGAACTGCGCCAGGCCCTCGCCGAGGCGGAGTCGCTGGAAATGGACCGCCTCGTCTGCGGCGCCGGCTCCGACGAGCTGATCGGGCTGCTCGTGCGCGCCTACGCCGGGCCGGGCGACGAGGTGCTGTACAGCGAGCACGGCTTCCTCATGTACCCGATCTCCGCCAAGACCGCGGGGGCGACGCCGGTGGCGGCGCCGGAGGCCAATCTCACCACCGATGTGGACGGGCTGCTGGCGCGGGTGACCGAGCGCACGCGCCTGGTCTTCATCGCCAATCCGAACAACCCCACCGGCAGTTACATTTCCGAGGCGGCGCTGCGCCGCCTGCACAAGGGCCTGCCCGACGACGTGCTGCTGGTCGTCGACATGGCCTATGCCGAATACGTCTCGGCGCCTGACTATCCGCAGGGGGCGGACCTGGTCGAGGCCTCGGACAACGTGGTCATGCTGCGCACCTTCTCGAAGATCCATGGCCTCGCGGCGCTGCGCCTGGGCTGGGCCTACTGCCCGCCGGCGGTGGTCGACGTGCTGAACCGCGTGCGCGGCCCCTTCAACGTCAGCCAGGCGGCCCAGGCGGCGGGAACGGCGGCGGTGCGCGATCGTGATCACGTCGCCCGCTCCATCGCGCACAACGAAAAGTGGCTGGCCTGGTTCAGCGACGCCGCGGCCCAGGCCGGCATCGAGGTCCTGCCCAGCGTCGGCAACTTCGTGCTGCTGCGTTTTCCGGGCGGCACGGCCCAGGCCGAGGCGGTGCTGGCGGAGATGAAGCGCCAGGGCATCCTGCTGCGCGGCATGGCGGGCTATGGCCTGCCCGACTGCCTGCGCGTGACCATCGGCACCGAAGAGGAAATGCGCGTCACCGCGGCGGCGCTGGCCGAGGTGATGTCATGACCGCGCCGGCGCAGAACGTGATGTTCAAGAAGGTGGCCCTGCTCGGCGCCGGCCTGATCGGGTCGTCGCTGGCCTGGGCGATCCGCGAGCGCGGCCTGGCCAGCCACATCAGCGCCTACTCGCGCCGGGACGAGACCCGCGAAGTCATCGACATCCTCGGCTTTGCCGATTCCGTCCACGCCGACCCGGCCGATGCCGTGAAGGACGCCGAGCTGGTGATCTTCTGCGTGCCGGTGGGCGCCAACGAGGCGGTGGCCAAGGCCGCCGGCCCGCATCTGGCCGAGGGCACCATCGTCACCGACGTCGGCTCGGTGAAGCAGGCGGTGATCCGCGACATCGGGCCCTACCTGCCCGAAGGGGTGGAGTTCATTCCCGGCCATCCCATCGCCGGCACCGAGCATTCCGGCCCGGAAGCCGGTTTCGGCGACCTCTTCGAGCAGCGCTGGTGCATCCTGACCCCGGTGCCCGGCACGCCCGAGCCGGTCCTGGAGAAGCTGAAGGCCTTCTGGGAACGCTGCGGCTCCACCGTCGCCCTGATGGATGCCGGCCACCACGACAAGGTGCTGGCCATCACCTCGCACCTGCCCCACCTCATCGCCTACACCATCGTCGGCACGGCCGTCGACCTGGAGGAAAGCGAGCGCGCCGAGGTCGTGAAGTTCTCCGCCGGCGGCTTCCGCGACTTCACCCGCATCGCCGGTTCCGACCCGGTGATGTGGCGCGATGTCTTCCTCAACAACCGCGAGGCGGTGCTGGAGATGCTGCAGCGCTTCTCCGAGGATCTGACGGCGCTGCAGCGGGCGATCCGCTGGGGCGAGGGCGAGACGCTGGAAGGCCTGTTCCGCCGCACCCGCGAGATCCGCAGCGGCGTCATCGATGCCCACCAGGCCGGTACTTTCGACGCTAGAGAACCGGAGCGACTGGGAATAGCGGGATCGGCCCCAGGTACAGCAGACCCTGACGAAGAGTGATCGGCGCCTCCAGCACCGTTTCCCCCGTCGCCGCGTCCGGCCGTCCCATGGCCGCCAGCGCCAGCTGAGCCGCCAGGGCCGCCTCCGGCTTGATCTTGCCGGTATCGATCAGCCGCTTGATGATCTGACCGGCCCCCTTCATTTGGGCGTCGAACAGGCCTGCGGGGCGCAGGGCCTCGTCCAGTTCCAGGCGGCCATCGGCCTTCAGGTCCAGCGGTCCCCAGAGGGCGGCCAGGCGATGAAAGCTCCAGCGGCCGCCGCGGTCGCGCCAGGCCGGCAGCGCCTGCGCCGGCTTGCCGGGCGGGATGCCGCCGACCAGGGTCGAATCGAAGGAAAGCCGCGCCACCGAGTCGCCCAGCAGGCCGCCGCGCCCCGGCGGCAGCTCCACGAAAAGCGCCTCGCCGACTAGGTCGACCTCTTCCAGCGTCTCGCCGCCGGCCTCTATGTTGCCGGGACGCAGGGGGCCGAGGCGGGCGGTCAGGCGCTGCAGGCTCACCGGCTCGATGCCGTCGCCGCTCACCTGCAGGCCGCCCAGGTCCACCGCGGCGCTGTCCACCTTGCCGTCGCTGTACAGCACCACGCGCCCGCTGGCGTCCTCGGCGGCGACGTCGGCCTCTTTGCTCTCGAGGTCCTGGGGCAGCCGCAGGCGGTGCAGGCCGGGGAAGCGCAGGTCGATGGTGAAGGGGGCCCAGACCTTCGCCTCGCCGTAGACCGGCGGCCCCTGCCAGGTGAGGCCCTGGGGCGTGGTCACCCGCGGCTCGCGGAAGGTGACCGAGAGCGCGAAGGGGAAGCCGCCGAACTCCGGGCCGTCGTAGGCGACGTCGTAGCCGCGCTCGATCTGCTCGGCGCGCCACTTGGCGATGCCGCCTTCCAGCGCCTGGCGCGCCCAGAGCCAGGAACCGACCAGGGCGGCGGCCAGGAACAGCAGCAGGAAGCTGGCGGCGATGGCGAGACGGTAGCGGGTCATGGCCGGCATGATAAGAGGCGCGCCCCCCGCTTGCAGCCTTCATTTCCTGCCGCCGGCAATTCAGGCCCCCGGCTCGCTTCGCCCCGGCTTGCATCAGCGGGCTCGCCCTCTAACATACGGTCCATCCCTTATTGCCAGCGGTCGGAATGACACCCCCCAAGCAGCCGAACCTCGACAAACTGGAACACCTCTCGGCAGAGGAGCTGGCGGCGCGCCGTCTGGCCCTGCCGGCCGGCGAGGACTTCTGGGTTTTCGGCTACGGCTCGCTGATGTGGCACCCCGGCTTTCCGCACCTGGAAGTGCGGCCTGCCCGGCTGCGCGGCCTGCACCGCAGCTTCTGCGTCTATTCGCACCGCTACCGCGGCACGCCGCAGGTGCCGGGCCTGGTGCTGGGCCTCGACCGCGGCGGCTCCTGCCACGGCATGGTGTTCCGCGTGCCGGCGGCGGAAGGCGAGGAGGTGCTGGACTACCTCTACGAGCGCGAGATGGTGACCGGCGTCTATCACCCCACCTGGCGCCGCGCCGAGACCGCGGAGGGGGCGGTTTCCGCCATCACCTTCGTGGTCGACCGCGGTCACCGCCAGTACGCCGGGCGCCTGCCCCACGACGACATGGTGGCGCTGATCCTGCAGGGTCGGGGCAACCGCGGCCCCTGCGAGGAATACCTGGAAAACACGGTGCATCACCTGCGCGCCCTCGGCCTGAAGGACCGCGGGCTGGAAAGCCTGCTGAAAGAAGTGATGCGCCGCCGCGAGGAGAAGCTATGAAACCGGTAACCCGCGAGGCCATCGCCGAAACGGAAAAGCTGATCCGGCCCTACATCCGGCGCACGCCCGTGCTGGCCGCCGATCTCGCTGACTTCTCCGGGCCGGATTTCGATCTGGAGCCGCATCCGCTCGACCTGAAGCTGGAGTTCCTGCAGCATTCGGGCTCCTTCAAGGCGCGCGGCGCCTTCGCCAATCTGCTGACCCGCAAGGTGCCGGCGGCGGGGGTGGTGGCGGCTTCCGGCGGCAATCACGGCGCCGCCGTGGCTTACGCCGCCATGAAGCTCAAGATCCCCGCGACCATCTTCCTGCCCAGCGTCACCTCTCCGGCCAAGGCCGAGCGCATCGAGCGCTACGGCGCGAAACTGGTGGTGGGTGGCGAGCGCTACGCCGATGCCCTGGCGGCCAGCGAGAAATTCGTGGCCGAGGCCGGCGCCCTGCCGGTTCATGCCTTCGACCAGCCGGAAACCCTGCTCGGCCAGGGCAGCGTCGGGCTGGAGATCGAAGCCCAGCTGCCGGAGACGGACACCCTGCTGGTCGCGACCGGCGGGGGCGGGTTGATCGGCGGCATCGCCGCCTGGTTCGCCGGGCGCATCAAGGTGGTGGCGGTGGAGCCGGAAGGCGCGCCGACGCTCTTCAAGGCCCTGGCGGCGGGCCGGCCGGTGGACGCCGAGGCCGAGGGCATCGCCGCCGACTCCCTGGCGCCCAAACAGGTCGGGCAGCTCATGTTCCCCCTCGCCAAGGCCCACGTTGAGCGCTCCGTGCTGGTCAGCGACGACGACATCCGCGCCGCCCAGCAGGCGCTCTGGGAGACCCTGCGGGTGGTGACCGAGCCGGGCGGCGCGGCGGCCATGGCGGCACTGCTGTCCGGCAAGTACCGGCCCGAAGCCGGCGAAAGGGTGGCCGTGCTGCTCTGCGGGGCCAATACCACCGCCGTCGATTTCGGCGGAAAACCGCGGTCTTGAGCCGTCACATTCTCGTGTAGTGACGTGATTTGATCGGGCCCGGGGCGGCCAAATATCTCTAACGCAGCAGGCAGCGGTCTGCGCCCAGCAAATGGGTACATGCAACAGGAGATGTGAGGTTCCCCCAATGATGCGCAAACTCCTTCTGGCGTCGGCCCTGTCGGTCTTGACGCTTGGCGCGGCCCAGGCCGGCGAGCAGTACGTCGACGAAACCGGCTATGCGGTCAGCGGCTACGATCCCGTCGCCTTCTTCGAACTCAATCAGAACCCGGTCGGCGAGAAACAGCCGGAAGCGGTTCCCGGCAAGGCAAGCATCACCACCGAGTACAACGGCGCCAAGTGGGCCTTCGCCTCCGAAGCCAACCGCGAGAAATTCCTGGCCGACCCGGAGAAATACGCCCCGGCCTATGACGGCCACTGCGCCTACGGTGTTGCCCAGGGCGGCAAGGTGCCGGGCAATCCCAACCTGTGGCGCATCCTCGACGGCAAGCTTTATCTCAACATCACCCCCACGGTGGTGGGCTTCTGGGAGAAGGACATCGACGGCTTCCTGGTGAAGTCCGAGAACAACTGGGAATCCAAGGAAGCGGCCCCGGCGTCGACCAAGAGCTGGAAGGCCATCGCCGACAACAACGGCACCTACTCGGTCGAGGCGCCGCTGAAGCCGAAGGCGCTGACCAACTGATTCGCGTTCCGGGCGAGCAAGGTCCGATACGATTGACTGCATTGAGAGCTGACTAGGAGAGTCCTTAAATGACTGACAAGACCAAAGTGATGAGCGCGGCGATGATTGCCGGTGCGGTGGCCCTGGCGGTCTCCGCCACGGCCCAGGTGACCCCGGCGTCCGCGCAGGCCAAGGAAAAGTGCTACGGCATTTCGATGGCCGGCCAGAACGACTGCGCCGCCGGCCCCGGCACCACCTGCGCCGGCACTTCGACCGTCGACTACCAGGGCAATGCCTGGAAGCTGGTCCCCGCTGGCGACTGCGCCAAGTACGGTGTCGAGGAAGCCCAGGCGGAGTACGAGCTGCCCGGCGACCGCAAGGGCTCGCTCGAGGCGCTGGAGCGCGACCTGCCGGCGTAACGGCCGTGCGGCTGCTCATCCTTCGAGACGCCGCCTTCGGCGGCTCCTCAGGATGAGGTTTGGGAATGGCCTCGTCCTGAGGAGGCGCGCCAGCGCCGTCTCGCAGGGCGAGGCCGTTCGCTCATTAAGGCAGGGACAATCACCATGGCGATTTCGGCAGACATTCCGGCGCGGGCCGGCGTTGGCCTGAAGGCACAGCACTACGACGCCATCCTCGGCGAACGGCCCGACGTCGGCTGGTTCGAGGTCCATGCCGAGAACTACATGGGCGCCGGCGGGCCGCCGCATCACTATCTGGAGGCCATCCGCCGCGACTACCCGGTTTCGCTGCACGGCGTCGGCCTGTCGATCGGCGCCGCCCGCCCGCTCGACGAGGCGCATCTGGCGCGCCTCCAGGCGCTGAACGCGCGCTATGAGCCGGGCCTGGTCAGCGAACACCTCGCCTGGTCGACCCACAACGACGTTTTCTTCAACGACCTGCTGCCGGTGCCCTATACCGGTGAAGCCGTGGCGCGGGTCTGCGACCACATCGACCGGGTTCAGGAAGTGCTGGGCCGGCGCATCCTGCTGGAAAACCCCTCCACCTACGTCGCCTTCGAAACCAGCGAGATGAGCGAGCTGGATTTCCTGCAGGCCGTCTCCCTGCGCAGCGGCTGCGGCCTGCTGCTCGACGTGAACAACGTGCTCGTTTCCGCCACCAACCAAGGCTACAGCGCGGAGGCCTACCTCGACGCCTTTCCCCTGGCGGCGGTGGGCGAGATCCATCTGGCGGGCCATGCCCGCGACCGCGACGACGCCGGCCGGCCCCTGCTGATCGACGCCCACGACCGCCCGGTCGATGACAAGGTCTGGACCCTCTACGCCAGGACCATCGCCCGCGCCGGGCTGAAGCCGACCCTCATCGAATGGGACAACGACGTGCCGGTCTGGCGGGAACTCTTCGGCGAGGCGCGCACCGCCGAGCGCCTGATGGCGGCGCAGGGGATGGCACATGCCGAGGCTGGCTGACCTGCAGGCGGACTTCGCCGCGGCCCTGACCGATCCCTCCCGGCCGGCACCGGCAGGCCTGCAACGCCAGGTGAAGCTGCCGCAAAGCCGACGCTTCGACGTGTACCGCAACAACATGATGGTCAGCCTGATCGAGGCCTTGGAGGCCAGCTTCCCGGTGGTGCAGCGTCTGGTCGGCACCGACTTCTTCAAGGCCGCGGCCAAGACCTACATCCGCCGGGAGCCGCCGCGTTCGCCGGTGCTGCTGCTCTACGGCGAAAGCTTCGGCGCGTTCCTCGACGGCTTTCCGCCGGCCGCCGGGGTGCCCTACCTCGGCGACGTGGCGCGTCTGGAATGGGCAAGGGTCAACGCCTACCACGCCGCCGATGCGGAACCGCTGGGCATCGACCGCCTGGCGGCGATCCCTGAGGACGCGCTGGCGGCGACGCGCTTCACGCTGCATCCCTCCCTGCGCCTGCTGCGCTCGCGCTATCCCGTGGCCTCGCTTTGGGCGGTGACCGGCGGTGCGAACCCCGATGCCGAGGTCGACATGACGCGCGGCGAGGAGGTCGCGGTGCTGCGACCCATGCTCGCCGTCGACGTCCGGCTGCTGCCGGCCGGCGGCCACGATTTCATGGCCTGCCTGGCGGCGGGCCGTTCCCTGGGCGACGCCGCCGCGCAGGCGACGGTGGCCCATTCCGATTTCGATCTCGCCCAGCACCTTCAGGGGCTTTTTCAGCTCGGCGCCGTGGTTGCGCTCGAGCCCGCTCATTCAGAGTCATCAACAGGTATTGACGTCCCATGACCACTCAATTGATCTCGCGGGCCGGCCGCCTGCACGCCCACGTCTTCGGCCTCGCGGAGGCGAAGCTCGACGGCTGGTTCCTCGGCCTTCTGGCGCGCTTCCTCTTCGCCGCCGTGCTGCTGGTCTATTATCTCAACTCGGCCGGCACCAAGGTGGGCGAGGGTATCACCGGCTTCTTCTCGATCGGCGACAACGCCTACTTCCAGATCCTGCCCAGCGTGGTGGAAGCCTACGGCTACGACGCCTCGCAGGTGCCCTTCTTCCCCTACGACCTCATCGTCATCGCCGGCACCTACGCCGAGTTCATCCTGCCGCTGCTCATCGTGCTGGGACTCTTCACGCGGCTGGCGGCGCTCGGCATGATCGGCTTCACCCTGGTGCAGAGCTATGTCGACATCGCCTTCCACGGCGTCGACGCCAAGACCATCGGCGCCTGGTTCGACCGCCTGCCCGACGCGGCGATCCTCGACCAGCGCGCGCTCTGGGTCTTCCTGCTGGTCTATCTCGTCGTGAAGGGCGCCGGTGCCGTGTCGCTGGATTGGCTGCTCGGCAAGAAGCTGCTGGCGAAGCCGGCGGTGCGGCAAGCTGCTGAATAGAGCGGCGGCACATCCTTCGAGACGGGCTTTCAGCCCTCCTCAGGATGAGGTGCGCGTTTAGGTCCTCATCCTGAGGAGCCGGCGCAGCCGGCGTCTCGGAGGATGCGCCGATGGCGCCCTTAGGCCACCAGCCCCACCTTGCGGCGGCCTTCCTCGGTCTTCAGCGAGAAGTCGCCGCCGTCGTACTCCCGGGCGTCTTCGGTGCACAGCCAGGCGATGGCCTTGGCCGGCCACTCCGGGGGAATATGGACAGAGAAATCCAGCTGACTGACGGGATTGATGCCGGACCCCTTGATCGCGACCTGCATGTCCGTGGCGACGGTGCCGGGGCTCATGCCCACCACACGGATACCCTTGTCGGCGCATTCCTTGTGCACACATTTGGTGAGCATCAGCACGGCCGCCTTCGAGGAGCAATAGTGGCTCCAGCCCTCCAGCGCCGAGGTCGCGGCGCCGGAGCTCACGTTCACGATGACGCCGGCCCCTTGCGCTTCCATGATCGGCAGCACCGCGCGCAGGCCGTGGTAGACGCCCTTCACGTTGATGTCGATGGCCTGGCCCCAGCCCTCGGGGTCCGAATCGCCCAGCCGTGCGATGGGGTCGATGACGCCGGCGTTGTTCACCAGGATATCGACGCTGCCGTACTTCGAATTGCAGAGCTCGACCGCCGCGGCGACGTCGTCGTAGTTCGCGACGTTGCAGGCAATGGCGCTGGCCTTGCCGCCGGCTTCTTGGATCTTGGCGGCGACCTCCTTGATGGCGCCTTCGCTGCGCGCGGCCAGCACCACGGCGACGCCCTGCTGCGCCAGTTCCTCGGCGGTCGCGGCGCCGATGCCCTTGCTGGCCCCGGTGACGATGGCGGCCTTGCCTCGAAGTTGATCCGTCATGTGTTCTCTTCCTCTTTAGTCTGATGCCGTCACCCTCGGACTTGTTCCGAGGGTCCAGGCGCAAATGTTCAACGCTTGCCCTGGATGCTCGGGACAAGCCCGAGCATGACATGTGAGAAGACGGTGGCCGCTCAGCGCCTCACCCGCACTTGGAATAGCCGCAGCTGGTGCAGAGGTCGCAGCCTTCCTGGCGGATCAGGCTGGCGCCGCCGCACTTGGGGCACTGGGCGAAGCGGGTGCCGTTTTCGGGGCCGCCGAGATTCACCACCGCCTTTTGTTCAGCGCCCTCGGGCGTTTCCTTCGCCTGCAGGAAGCCGATGTCGATCATGTGGCGCTCGATGACGCCGCCGATGGCGGCCAGCAGCGAAGGCACGTAGCGGCCCTCCATCCAGGCGCCGCCGCGCGGATCGAAGACCGCCTTCAGCTCATCGACCACGAAGGAGACGTCGCCGCCGCGCCGGAACACGGCGGAGATCATGCGCGTCAGCGCCACGGTCCAGGCGTAGTGCTCCATGTTCTTGGAGTTGATGAAAATCTCGAAGGGCCGGCGGCGCGATTCTTTGCCGCTTCCCTCTTCGACGACGTCGTTGAGGGTGATGTAGATGGCGTGGTCGCTCTCCGGCCAGCGCAGCTTGTAGGAGCGTCCGGGCAGCACTTCCGGGCGGGCCAGGGGTGCGGTCATGTAGACCACGTCGGCCCCCGGCATCTGCGCCGCCGGTGCCGCGGGCGCGGCGGGCACCACTTCGGTGCTTGCCGTATCGGTCGCGGGCGGCTCCGCGCCGGCCGAGAGCACCGCGCCGGTGATCTCGTTGGGCCGGTAGGTGGTGCAGCCCTTGCAGCCCAGGTCGTAGGCCTGCTGGTAGACGTCCTTGAAGGCGTCAAAGGAGATGCTGGCGGGCAGGTTGATGGTCTTGGAGACCGAGCTGTCGATGTAGCGCTGCACCGCGGCCTGCATCACCACGTGGGCCGCCGGCTCCAGGGTCTGGGCGTTGACGAAGGCCGGGGGCAGGGGTGTGTCCTCGCCCTTCAGGCGGCGGAACAGGCGGTAGGCGTAGTCGCTGACCTCCTCCTCGCGGTGGCCGCCGCCGGGCTGCAGGATGCGGCGCTTGTAGACGAAGCTGAAGACCGGCTCCAGGCCGGAGGATATGTTGTCGGCCAGCAGCGAGATGGTGCCGGTCGGGGCCACGGAGGTCACCAGCGCGTTGCGGATGCCGTGCTGAGCGATGGCGTCGCGCACCTCCTGGTCCAGCTCCTGGATGGTCTCGCCGGCCAGATAGGCGTCGCGGTCGTAGAGCGGGAAGGGGCCTTTCTCCTTGGCCAGTTCCACGGAGGCGAGGTAGGCGTGGCGGCGCAGGGCGGCGAGCCAGCGCTCCGTCGTCTTCACCGCCTCGGCGCTGCCGTAGCGCAGGCCGCAGCAGATAAGCGCGTCGGCCAGCCCGGTGATGCCCAGGCCGATGCGGCGCTTGGCCGAGGCTTCCTGGCGCTGCGCCTCCAGGGGAAAGCGCGAGACGTCGATGGCGTTGTCGAGCATGCGCACCGCCGTCGGCACCAGTTCCGCCAGGGCCTCCATGTCGAGCGCCGCGTCGGCCTCGAAGGGATTGAGCACGAGGGCCGCCAGGTTGACCGAGCCGAGCAGGCAGGCGCCGTAGGGCGGCAGCGGCTGCTCGCCGCAGGGGTTGGTGGCGCGGATGGTCTCGCAGTAGTGCAGGTTGTTGCGCTGGTTGATGCGGTCGATGAAGATCACGCCCGGCTCGGCGGCGGCGTAGGTCGCCTGCATGATCTTGTTCCACAGGTCGCGCGCCTGCACCGTGCGGTAGACCGTGCCGCCGAAGACCAGCTCCCAGGGCTGGTCCTCGCGCACCGCCTGCATGAAGGCGTCGCTGACCAGCACCGACAGATTGAACATCCTGAGCCGCCCGGGCTCCTGCTTGGCGGTGACGAAGGCCTCGATGTCCGGGTGGTCGCAGGCCAGGGTCGCCATCATCGCGCCGCGCCGCGAGCCGGCGGACATGATGGTGCGGCACATGGCGTCCCAGACGTCCATGAAGCTCAAGGGGCCGGAGGCGTCGGCGCCGATGCCGTGGACCACCGCGCCTTTGGGGCGCAGGGTGGAGAAGTCGTAACCGATGCCGCCGCCCTGCTGCATCGTCAGGGCCGCTTCCTTCAGGTGCTGGAAGATGCCGGCCATGTCGTCGGGGATGGCCCCCATGACGAAGCAGTTGAACAGGGTGACGCTGCGCTCGGTCCCCGCCCCGGCCTGGATGCGCCCGGCGGGCAGGAAGCGGAAATCCTGCAGGGCCGTAACGAATTGAGATTCCACGGCCTTGCGGGTTTTCGCGTCAGCCTCGGCGGCGGCCAGCGCCCCCGCGATCCGGCGCCAGCTGTCGGCGATGGTTTTGTCCACAGGCTCGCCCGAGGCGGTCTTCAGGCGGTATTTCATGTCCCAGATTTCCTGGGACAGAGCCGGCAACTTGGTCATTTCGGGGCCTTTCGCCCGCCGCCAGGGGCGGCGGAGGCTTCAATATCTGGCGGAAATACAAGCCTGACGATAGGTCCGGGCCGGACGGCGGTCAAGCCGCTGTTCCTGCTTCGTTTCACCGTTCCGGGCCGCCGGGGGATTCTGCCTTGGCAAGAGAGACTTCGGCCAATTCGCGTCTGCGGCGTAAGCTGTCCACAACTTTGCACACAGCTATTTTTTCGCGGGGGCCTTGCGTTCCGTCCCGCTTTGAGCAGCCGACTCGAGTCCCGGCCCCACGGACGGGCCAGCGGGCGGCCCAGCGGACGGCCCGGGGGGCGGTTCCAGCAGCGCCCGGCTGCGCCCTTCGATGGCCTCTTCCAGGCGGGCCAGGAAGGCCTTGCGCGGCAGGCCGGGCTCGATCGGCGGCAGGAATTCCAGGGTGATGGTGCCGGGCCGTTTCCAGAAGCTGTTGCGCCGCCAGAACACCCCGGAGTTGAGTGCCACGGGCACCACCGGGACCGCCAGCTGGCCGTAGAGCGCCGCCACGCCGGGGTGGTAGGGGCGGTGCTGCTCGGGCGCCACCCGGGTGCCTTCGGGAAAGATCACGATGGGGCGGCCTTGCGCCACGACCTGCTTGGCGGCGGCCACCATCTTCTTCAGCGCCGTGGCGCCGCCTTTGCGGTCGACCGGGATCAGCCCGGCACGGATCAGGTAGAGGCCGAACAGCGGGATACGGGTCAGTTCCTGCTTCAGCACGAAGCTGTGGTCCCACAGCAGGATCGAGAAGATGATCGTGTCCCAGGCCGACTGGTGCTTGGCGGCGATCAAAACCGCGCCCTCCGGCAGGTTCTCGCGGCCGCGCACCTGGTACTTCAGGCCGCAGAGCAGCGCGAGGGCAGCGATGATGGGATGCGCCCAGACACGCCCCAGGTAATAGATGCCGAGGCGCGGGCCGAGCAGCAGCGGCAGGCCCACGGTCACGCAAAGCGCGGTCCAGCCGTAGAAGAAGAAGTTGAACAGCAGGGAGCGGAGCCCGGTCATGTGTCCCTCTTCATGCCGGCCTCGTCATCCGAACATGAGGGCGAGGCGGTCGAGGAAGGGGTCGAAGAGGCCGCGCACCTGGGCGACCAGGTATTTCGTGTATTCGGTGATGAGCAGGCTGCTGCTGCCGGGCCAGAGCCACCAGTTCTCGCTCTTGAAGTGCTCCGGGAAGACCGGGTGGGGCACGATCTCGATGTCCGGCATGAGGCGGCGGAATTCCAGCAGCGAGCGCGGCATGTGATAGGTCGCGGTGACCAGCCGCAGGGAGGTGAAGCCCTGTTCCTCCATCCAGGCCGCAGTTTCGACGGCGTTGCCGCGGGTGTTGTCGGCCTCGTAGCCCAGCACCACGCAGCACGACAGATCCTCCGGCGAATGCTGCGACAGATCCAGCAGCTGGCGCACGTCGACGCCGCGGTAGACGCCGGAGACGAAGAGCTTCTGGCCCTTGTCCGCGCTCAGCAGGTCGAGGGCGACGCCCAGGCGGTCGCTGCCGCCGGTCAGCACCACGATGGCGTCGGTGGCGCGCGCGTCGCTTTCCCGTTGGGTCGGCATCTGGGCGGCGAACCACAGGAAGCCGAGACCGTAGGCGAGGACCAGCAGGACGGAGAGCACGGCAAGGCGCCTCATGCGGCGCCAGCCGCGGCCGGCCGCCTTGGCTTTGTCCTGTCTCAGGCTTCGCAACTGCATCGCTCGCTTTCTAGGGCATGCGCGCCAGGGTGCGCAACACGGTGAAGCGGGCGGTCAGCATGGTGACCAGCGCCGCGGCGACCGGCAGCAGGATCAGCAGCGACCATTCATAGGGGCGCAGGCTCAATTCGGGCAGCAAGCCGCTGTCGATGCGCTGCAGCAGGAAGCGCGCCAGGTAGAGCGTCGGCAGGGCGCAGAGAAAGCCGAGCAGCCCGCCGCGCAGGCCGAGGCTGAGGGCATGGCTCTGGAATTGCCGGGCGACGTAGGAGTCCTGCGCGCCGATCAGGTGCAGCAGCTCGATGGCCTGGTCGTGCGCGGCCAGGCCCATGCGGGTGACGAAGGCCACCATGATGCAGGCCGCCAGGACCACCAGCAGCACCACCACGCCGGCCATGACCTCCACCGCCTGGGCCAGGTCCAGCAGGCGCGCCAGCCAGCGCTGGTGGTCGTCGACCAGGCTGCCCGGCGCCAGTTCCGCCACCCGGGCCCGCAGCCCCGCCAGGTCGGGCGGATTTGCGGTGTCGATGGTCACGGCGACGAGGCGCGGCAGCGGCAGGTCGCCGGCCACCACGGCCTCGCCCAGCCAGGGCTCCAGCAGGGCGGTCATTTCCTGCGGGTCCATGGGTTCGACCAGCAGGACGCCGGGGCTGGCGCCGAGCGCCTCCACCAGGGCGGTGAGCTGCGGTCCGTCCCGGGCCGCCTCGGTCTCCGCCGGGATCTGCAGCGTCAGGGCCCCGGCCAGGCCGCTGTCCCAGCGCTCGGCCAGCTTGTTCATGGCCAGGGCGCCGGCCAGCGCCAGGGCCGCCAGATAGACCATGATGGCGACCAGCAGCGGCAGGTAGCGGCCGGAAGCGTCGCGGTCGAGGGGAACCGGCGGGCGGGGACGCCCTCTGGCTTTGCGCGGACTAGCCATTGCCTGCCTGCGGAGTCGCTGGCGCGCCGGCGGCCAGATCCACCGCCTCGCCGTCACTCAAGCGGGTGATCGGGTGGCGGAAGCGCTGCACCAGCGATTCGTTATGGGTGGCGATCACCACGGTCGTGCCGATCTTGTTCAATTCCTCGAAAAGATAGAGCAGGCGCACCGCCATGCGGTCGTCCAGGTTGCCGGTGGGCTCGTCGGCCAGCAGCAGGCTGGGCCGCCCGATCACCGCCCGGGCGATGGCGACACGCTGTTTCTGGCCGCCCGACAGCGTCGGCGGCAGGGCGTCCATGTGGTCGGCCAGGCCGACCCAGGTCAGCAGTTCGTCCACGTCCTTGTCGCTGCGCTCCTTGTCGCCTCGACTGGCGGCCTGGCCGCTGATGCGCAGGGGCAGGGCCACGTTTTCGCGCGCCGTCAGGTGGTCGAGCAGGCGGAAATCCTGGAACACCACCCCGATTCGCCGGCGCATCAGCGCCGTTTCGCGCCGCGACAGGCCGGCCACGTCGCGCCCGAAAAGGGCGACTCGGCCGGCGGTCGGGTGCTGGGCGAGGTACATCATGCGCAGCAGCGAGGACTTGCCGGCGCCGCTGGCGCCGACCAGGAAATGGTAGGATCCCGGATCGAACTGCAGGGAGATTCGCTTCAGGATTTCCGGCCCGTTTCCATAGCGCAGCACGACGTCCTCGAAGCGTACCAAGGTGCATTTTCCCTTTTCCGGAAGCTCGAATCGAAAATGGCATAGGCAAGTCAGTCCCGTAAAGGGTCCTGCTCATGCCTTGCTTTGCCTATACCTCACTCATATAAGGTTAGCGTGACATCTCCCTGGAGGGCAGAAGTCGTCCATGATTGTTTCTTGTCCTGCCTGTGAAGGCCGCTTTGAGGTCGATCAGGAACAACTCGGCTACGACGGGCGAATCGTCCGTTGCGGCAAATGCGGGAATTGCTGGCACCAGATGCCGGAAAACGACCCGCGCGCGGCCGTGGCCGAGGCACCGCCTCCGCCGCCGCGCCGCCGTGCGGCACCGCCGCCGAAGAAAAAGAGCCGGGGGGCCCTGGTCGGGTGGATTCTGCTGTTGCTGTTCGTCGGCGGCGTGGTCGCCGGCGGCTGGTTCGAGCGCCAGCAGATCGTCGAGAAGTTCCCGCAGCTGGCCGATGTCTACGCGCTGATCGGCGTGCCGGTGGAGCCGCCGGGGCCGGTCTTCCAACTGAGCGATGTGAGCCTGGACCGCGACGTGGTGGAAGGCGACACGGTGATCACCGTGCGCGGTGTGGTCGCCAACCTCTCCGACCGCAAGCAGGAGGTGCCGGCGCTGCGGGCCCAGCTGACCAACGAAGCCGGTGAGATCCTCACGGAATGGACCTTCGAGGCGCCGCAGAGCGAACTGGACGCCGGCGGGGCCGTGGCCTTCGAGACCGAGACCAAGAACCCGCCCGAAGGCGCCCGCGACCTGAACATCTCCATCGTCGAAGCCGCGCATTGATTCCCTGCCTTTGGGGCCCCTCCGGGGGCCTTCCCGCCGCGCCCGCGACCCGGCGGGCGCGGTTCTTTATGCACAGCCCTCTTAGGCCGCATTAAGCGTTGTTTAACCACGCCGATGGCAGTTTGAACGGCAGGGAACGGGCCGCACACTGCGCCGATTCCACGGCGCTAAGCCGCGGTTTCCGGGTGCGCTCTGCGGGACCGTTCTCAAGATCAATGTCCGCAGAAGACGGAGATATCATGGCGCGAATCCTGGTTGCCGAAGACGACACCGCCGTTCAGAGCTTTGTCAGCCGCGCCCTGGTGCACCGGGGCCACAAGGTCACCTCGGTGGAGGACGGCGTGCGGGCGCTGGAAGCGCTCGATCGCGACAGCTTCGATCTGCTGATCACCGATATCGTCATGCCCAGCCTCGACGGCATCGGCCTGGCGCTGAAGGTGGCCAAGGACTTTCCCGCGCTGCCGGTGCTGCTTATGACCGGCTACTCGGCCGAACGGCAGCGGGCACACAACCTCGAGGAACTGATCTGCGAGGTCATCACCAAGCCCTTCACGCTGCAGGAGATCTGCGAGGCCGCCGAGGCGGCGCTGAGCGCCGAGGAAATGACCTGCCACTGAGGTTGCGTCTACTGAGGATCCGGCCACTGGCGGTTAGGCCACGGGCGGTCCAGACGATTTTCGCTCATCGAGCAGCCGGGCGACTCCGTTGCGGAGTCGCCCTTTTTCATTCTCAGAACTGATCCAGCAGCCGGTCGAGGTAGTCGAGCTCGAGCGGCGGGCGGCTGCGTTCGCCGCGGCGCCGGCGTAGCTCGTCGACGATCTCGCGGGTGCGGCGCAGTTCCATCTGGTCGGGGATCTGCACGCCTTCGCGGCTCACCTGGCCCTGGCCCGGGCCCTGGGTCTCGCGGCCCAGGGGATCGCGCTGGGTGCCGCCCGGACGGGCGCCGACCTGGCCTTCGCCCTGGCCCTCACCGGGGGCGAACTTCTCCATGAACTGGTCGAGCGTCGCCTGCATGCCCTGCTGCAGCTGATCCAGGGAACGGGTCTGCGAGGGCACGGCCTGGCCCGGCTGCTCGTTGCCCAGGGCGTCACGCGCGTCGCGCATCTCGCGCTCCGCCCGGCCCAGGGGACGCGGGATTTCGCCCAAGGCATCGCCGAGCTGGCGCATCAGTTCGCCCAGCTGGCGGCGCAGCTGCTCCTGGCGCTGGGCATCCATCTGGTTTTGGCCGCCCGGCTGGGGCTGTCCCTGCCCCTGCTGGCCCTGTTGACCCTGCTGGTTCTGCTGCCCCTGCTGCGAGCGCTCGAAGCTGCGGTCCAGCAGTTCCTGCTGCTCGCGCATCATCTGCTCCAGGTCGCGCATCATCTTCGAGGCTTCCTGCATGTCCTGGTTCATCTGCTGGGCGTAGGGGTTGGCCTGCAGGTTCTCCAGCATGTTGCGCAGCTGGGCCAGCAGGTCACGCGCGGCGTCCTTGGCGCCGGAGCGGGCCAGCTCGCGTGCGCGTTCCAGCATCTCCTGCAGGTCCTGGCGGTTCAGCAGCTGGCTGTTCGGCGGCAGCTCCTGGTTCTCCATCTGCATGGAGTCCTGCGCCATCTGCTCGCGCATCTGCTCGATCATCTCGTCGAGGAAGTTGTTCAGCGCCTGCTGCAGCTCGTCGATCAGGCGCTCGATCTCCTCGTCGGGCGCGTCCCGCTCCAGGGCCTCCATCAGGGCTTCCTGCGCTTCGCGCAGCTCCCGCTCGGCAATGGCCAGCTCGCCGTCCTCGATGCGCAGGGCGGTGTCCCACAGCAGCTGCTGGATCTCTTCGATCGCCTTGCTGGAGGGATCGTAGATCAGCCGCCGCTCGGCCGAGCGCAGCGCCAGGGCCACGACGATGTCGTGATAGAAATGCTCCGGATGCTCGGAAATGCCGCTCAGCGCCTGCATCACCGGCAGGCGGCGGTCTGGGTTGAGAGTCAGCTCCTTGCGCAGCTCCACCAGGGCGCGGGCCACCGGGTGGTTGAAGATGCGCTCGGGGATCACCGTGCGCAGTTTCTCGCTGCGCCCTTCCTGTCCCGGCTGGTCCTTGGCCACCAGTTCGATCTCGACGGCCAGGCCGGCCCAGGGGTGCGGCGTCAGGTCGTGGTAGGTCGAGGCCTCGCTCACCTTCGGGGCGCTGCCCGGCAGGACCAGGTCCAGTTCCATGGGCGGCGCGTCGGGTTGGTCGAGGCGGCGGACGACCGCCGTGACGTCGGCCAGGCCGTAGTCGTCCTTGGCCTCGTAGGTGATGCGCAGGGCCGAGCGTTCGGTGCGCGCGGGTGCGGACTGGAAGGCGATTTCCGGCGGGCTGTCCGGCACCAGCTCCAGCGGCCAGTCGGCCAGGGTGCGGCCGTCCTGCACGATGGCCAGCTGGTCGCCGTCCGTCAGGCTGTGTTCCAGGCGGTAGGCCTCGTGGGCGAAGTTCTCGAAGGGCTTCTCCGCGCCGGCGATCCGCAGGCTGGGGGCCGCGCCGCCGCCCTGCACCTGGGCCAGCAGCACGCTGCCGGCCGGGATGCGCAGGGCCTCGCGCGGCGCGGAGGCCGCCCCCGTCTGCTCCGGGGTCTGCGCCGGCGTCTCGCCGGCGCCGATGTGGGCTTCCAGGTATATCGGCGCCATGCCGGTATAGGCCGGCGGGTTGATCCAGGCGTCCAGGCTGGGCGGCAGCTGCGTGGTGCGGGTGAAGCTGGGCGTCACGGCCGAGGCGAGGCGCGCGGTGACATTGCCTTCCGAGGCGGCGAAGCCGACCAGGACCAGCAGGACCACCAGCCCGCGCAGGGCCCAGGGGTCGAAGGCGGCCATGCCGGGGCGCGGCAGGCGGACCCGCAGGCCGCTGAGGCGGGCGATCACGCGCCGCTGGTGGGCGCGCCACAGGGCCTGGGCCTCGGCGTCGCCGCCGCCCGTGGCCATGCGGTCTTCCAGGGCGGTGAGCGGGCGGTGGTCGAGTTCGCTGTCGCGCTCCAGGCGGCGCTTGCCGGCCTGCTCGTCGGGCAGGGTGATGCGGCGGAGGGCCCAGACCAGCGCGGCGACGAAGGCGGCGGCGAAGGCCGCCAGAGCAAAGCTGTGCAGCCAGCCGGGCAGGCCCGGCAAAATTCCGGAGAAGGCGAGGGCGAGGAAAATCCCGGCTACGCCGAGCAGCGGCCAGACCGCCGGCCAGATGGTCTCCCAGGCGACGGCGCCGCGCGCCAGGGTCAGCAGCAGGCCGAAGCGCGCGAGCACCCGTTTGGGGTCGGCCTGACTCTGACCGGCCGAACGATCGGGCCCCGTGCCCTGGGTGCCCCTGTTGCCCTGGGTCCCCGTGTTGCGCTGGGTATCGGTCTTGCGCTCGTCGCTCATGCGCACTTCCTGTCCTCAGTTCAGGCGCCGGCGGCCCTTGCCCCTGGAAGGCCGCAAACGGTCTTTCACTTCCCCCCTGTAGCGGAACTAGGTCACTGTCCCCGTAAACCCAGTCCGCAGCGGTCAGACAGTACTTTCAGGCCGCACCGCGCCTTTCCCCGGAGAGGCGTTCTGCGGACTTGGCATCGTCGGGATCCTGTCCCTCCAGCCAGTCCGGTAAGCAGTCCCTTCCGATCATTGTGTCATAGTCCATGCGCGGGCGCACTAACGCATGACGATCGCCGCGGACCATGATTTCCGGCGGTAGCGGCCGGGAATTGTAAGTAGACGCCATCACAAAGCTGTAAGCGCCGGCCGAGGAGAAGGCCAGCAGGTCGCCTTCGCCGAGGGGCGGCATGGGGCGCTGCTTGGCGAAGGTGTCGGTCGATTCGCAGATCGGCCCGACGATGTCGACCGGCCGCAGGCCGGCGCCGGCGGGCGCCGCTTGCACAGGAATGATCTCGTGCCAGGCTTCATAGAGCGAGGGGCGGATCAGGTCGTTCATCGCCGCGTCGACGATGACGAAGCGGCGCGGGCCGTTGTCCTTCACGTAGATGACGCGGGTCACCAGGATGCCGGCGTTGCCGACCAGCAGGCGCCCCGGTTCGAACAGCAGCTCGGCGTCGAGGGGCCCATCCGGACCGGCGACCAGCTCGCGCACCATGGCGGCATAGGCGCTGACCCGCGCCTCGGCCTGGTCCACCGCATGGTCGGCGCGGTCGGCGGGGTCCAGTCCCGGCACCCGGTGCTTGTAGTCGATGCCGATGCCGCCGCCGAAATCGAGGCGCTTCAGCGGCAGGCCGGCGGCCTGCAGCTCCTTGTAGAGCGCGATCAGCCGTTCGAAGGCCAGCCGGTAGGGCGCCACGTCGGTCAGCTGCGAGCCGATGTGCACCGCCAGGCCTTCGACGCGGATCCCCGGGATGTCCCGGTTGGCGAGCAGGAAGTCGCGCGCCGCCGTGGCGTCGATGCCGAACTTGGTGTCGGCGCGCCCGGTGGTGATCTTGTCCAGGGTGCCGGCGTCGACGTCGGGATTGACCCGCAGGGCCACCGGCGCGGTGACGCCGCGCTCGCGCGCGACCTGCGACAGCAGCTTCAGCTCCGACAGCGATTCCACGTTGAACTGCATGATCCCGGCGTCGAGCCCGGCGGCGAGTTCCCGGCCGGTCTTGCCGACGCCGGCGAAGACGATCTTCTCCGCCGGCACCCCGGCGGCGATGGCCCGGCGCAACTCGCCCTCCGACACCACGTCGGCGCCGGCGCCCAGGGCCGCGAAGGTGCGGATCACCGCCTGGTTGGAATTGGCCTTCAGGGCAAAGCAGATGGTCGCCGGCAGGCCCGACAGGGCCTCGGCGAAGAAGCGGTAGCCGTGCTCCAGCGCATCGGCGGAATAGCAGTAGAAGGGCGTGCCGACTTCCGCGGCCAGCGCGTCGAGCGCCACCTCGGAGGCGTGCAGCCGCCCGTCACGGTAGGAAAAGAAATGACTGCTCATCGGATTGTTCCTCGGGCCGCTCTTCGGGCCGCGCCGGTGGCGCAGGCCGGCGGCGGAGCGTTCAATAGGTCGTCGTCTTGGTGCGCCTGTCGCTGTCGACGAAGATCGAAAAAGGGTTGGTGCCGGAGGCCGGCTCGTCGCTGGTGTCGGGGACCACGGTATCCGGTGCCGGATAGGCCTGCGGGTAGTTGTACTCGCTCTCCTGCCCGGCCGGCGGTTTGGGCGACCCTTTCTTGCCGCAGGCCGAAAGGCCGAAGACCAGGCCGGCGGCGAGGGCCGCCGCCAGCACGGCTCGCAGGGGCTTCACGGCAGGCAGGGGATAGGGGGTCATAGGAAACGCTCCTTGGCGGCGGCGACGGCTTCGCGCACCCGTTCCGGCGCGGTGCCGCCGGTGCTGAGGCGGCTCGCCGCCGCGTTTTCGACGGAGAGCACGGAGAACACGTCCTCGGTGATGCCCGCCTCGACGACCTGCATTTCGGCCAGCGGCAGGTCCTCCAGGCCGCAGCCGCGCTCCTCGGCCAGCTTCACGATGCTGCCGGTAACGTGGTGGGCCTGGCGGAACGGCATGCCGAGCACGCGCACCAGCCAGTCGGCCAGGTCGGTGGCGGTGAGGAAGCCGTGCGCCGTGGCCGCCTTCAGCGCGGCCCGGTTCGCCTTCATGTCGGCGATCATGCCGGTCATGGCGGTGACGCAGAGCTGCAGCGTCTCGGCGGCGTCGAACAGGGGCTCCTTGTCCTCCTGCATGTCCTTGCCGTAGGTCATCGGCAGGCCCTTCATGACCACCAGCAGGCTGGTCAGCGCGCCGATCACCCGTCCCGCCTTGCCGCGGATCAGCTCGGCGGCGTCGGGATTGCGCTTCTGCGGCATGATCGAGCTGCCGGTGGTGAAGGCGTCGGACAGCTCCACGAAGCGAAAGCCGGCGGAGCACCACAGCACGATCTCCTCCGACAGGCGCGACAGGTGCAGGGCCAGGATGGCCCCGGCGGAGAGGAACTCCAGCACGTAGTCGCGGTCGGAGACGGCATCCATGGAGTTGGCCATGGGGCGGTCGAAGCCCAGGGCGCTGGCCGTGGCGTGGCGGTCGATGTCGAAGGAGGTGCCGGCCAGGGCGGCGGCGCCCAGGGGCGACTCGTTCATGCGCTGGCGGCAGTCCTGCAGCCGCCCGCGGTCGCGGCCCAGCATCTCCACATAGGCCAGCATGTGGTGCCCGAAGGTCACCGGCTGCGCCGCCTGCAGATGGGTGTAGCCGGGCATCACCGTGTCGGCCTCGGCCTCGGCCTGGTCGATCAGCGCCGCCTGCAGGTCGCGCAGGGCGGCCTCCAGCCGGTCGACGGCGTCGCGGGTCCACAGCCGCACGTCGGTGGCGACCTGGTCGTTGCGCGAGCGCGCGGTGTGCAGGCGCCCGGCGGGCTCGCCGATCAACTCGCTGAGGCGCGCCTCCACGTTCATGTGGATGTCTTCCAGGCTGGTCTTGAAGGTGAACTGCCCGGCCTCGATCTCTGACAGAATCGTGTCTAGACCGCCCAGGATGGCCGCGCCATCCTCCTGGCTGATGATGCGCTGGTGGACCAGCATGGCGCAGTGCGCCTTGGACCCGGCGATGTCCTGGGCGTAGAGTCGCTTGTCGAAGCCGATGGAGGCGTTGATCTGCTCCATCACCTCGGCCGGACCGGCGGCGAAGCGCCCGCCCCACATGCTGTTCGCACCGGCGGTGTCGGCGTCCGCGGTGTCTTGGTCGGCAGTTGCCTGTGTTGTCTTTGCGTTCATCTGCCTTCAGGAGGCTTTCGCGTCCATGCTCACTAACGTCGGGATCACCAACGCCGGGATCACTAACGCGGGGGTCATAAGAAAAACCCTCGCGGCCGCCGGGCTCGCCGCGCTGGCCCTTGCCCTCTCGGCTCCCCCGGCTTTGGCCCAGGCGGTGTCGTCCCAAGAGCTGATCGCGGCTGGCAGTGGCGCGCCCCCGGCCCCAGAGGGCCCGTTTGCGGAGAACTTTACCTTCTCGGACCCGCCGGTACCAGCGCCGAGCGAGGCTTTCCAGGCCCTGCACGGGCCGGAAGTCACCCTGGACGATTTCCGGGGGCAGGTGGTGCTGGTGAACTTCTGGGCCACCTGGTGCGCGCCCTGCGTGCGCGAGATGCCCAGCCTGGAGCGCCTGCATACGGCCCTGGAGGACGAGGGCTTCGCGGTGCTGGCAATTTCCCAGGACCGCGGTGGGTCCAGCGTCGTCGCGCCGTTCCTGGGCCGCCTCGACCTGCAGCGGCTGCCGGTCTACCTGGACCCCAAGGGCAAGCTGGCCCGGATCTTTGCCCTGAAGGGCCTGCCGACCAGCTTCGTCATCGACCGCAACGGCCAGGTGGTGGCCGGGCTGGTCGGGCCGGCGGAATGGGATTCCCCGGAAGCCATCGCGTTCATGCGCCACTACCTGCGCCAGGAGGCCCCGCGGGAGACGCGCGTGGAGCCCACTTCCGGTTGAAAAAGTAGAATATAGTCCTGTGATTGCACGGCAGGCTTGTAGTTCGAGGCCGCTCTGGCGAAAATAGTGGGTCAGCGAACGATCCAGTTCCCCAGGTGGCCAGTTCCCCAGGTGGCCAGTTCCCCGGGTGGCCCGTGACCCCGGTGGCCAGTCCCCCGAGTGGAGAGAGGAGGTTCCGGTCATGCCCTATCGACCTGCTTGCTTCCGTTCCCCAAGTGTCTTCTTCCCGGGCGTCCGTTCCCCGGGCGTCGGTTTCGGGCAGCTCCGGCAGCTTGCGGCGCTGATGCTGCTGCCGGTGCTGGCGGCCTTCCTGCCGCAACCGCTCGACGCCCAAGTGTCCGCCCAGGAGGCGGTCCGGGAGGTGCCGCAGGAGTCGATGGTCTTCGACGTGCTGCGCGACGGCGACAAGATCGGCGAGCATCGCCTGGACTTCGAGCGCCTGGACGACACGCTGAAGGTCTCCGTGGCGACCGACATGGAGGTGAGTTTCGCCTTCTTCACCCTGTTCCACTACGAGCACAAGCGGGTGGAGCGCTGGCGCGACGGCGAGCTGGAATCCCTGGCCGGCATGACCAACGACGACGGCGAGGAGTTCGAGATCTCCATCGTGCGCAAGGCGGGCTTCTACAGCCGCACGGTCAATGGCACCGAGGAGGAGCTGAAAGGGCCGCTCGCGGTCGACAGCCTGTGGAGCAAGGACCGCCTCGCCGCTGGCAAGCTGCTGTCCCCGGCGCGCGACGCGAGCTACCGGGTGCGCAGCGACCAGCTGGGCTGGGAGACCATCGAGGCCAAGGGCGCCGCGATCCAGGCCGAGCACGTGAAGCTGACCGGCGAGGTCGACCGCGACCTCTGGTACGGCCCTTCGGGCGAACTGCTGAAGGTGAAGTACGAAGGCGCCGAAGGCGAGACGTTTGAATATATCCGCCGCTGAAGCGGCCAGCGAATACGTGCGGCGCTAATCCGGCTGTCGCCGTACACACCTCTGTCGTCCCGGGGCTTGTCCCCGGGACCCATCGAGGTCAGCAAGGGGGCGATGCCCTAGATCGGATCACGTTTAGACAGAACCACCAAGTGGTTCTGTCTAAACGTGTGAATCCGATCTATTTGTAATATATAGAGCAGATTCACAGGGTTGGTGGATCGCCTTCGGCGATTCCATCCGACCCTGATCTGCTCTAGACCGGTTCAGCGGACAGGGCAATGGGTCCCGGCACCAAGTGCCGGGACGACAGCCGGTTCTGTGGGCTGGACCAGGTGGGCTCAGCGCGTCGGGACGGGCTCGTCGGTGGAGTAGTCGTAGAAACCGCGCCCGGCCTTCTTGCCGATCCAGCCGGCCTCGACATACTTCACCAGCAGCGGGCAGGGCCGGTACTTGCTGTCGGCCAGGCCGTCGTAGAGCACGTGCATGATCGACAGGCAGGTGTCGAGGCCGATGAAGTCGGCCAGCTCCAGCGGACCCATCGGGTGGTTGGCGCCCAGCTTCATGGCGGTGTCGATGGACTTCACCGAGCCGACGCCCTCGTAGAGGGTGTAGACCGCCTCGTTGATCATCGGCAGCAGGATGCGGTTCACGATGAAGGCCGGGAAGTCCTCCGCCGGGGCGGTGGTCTTGCCGAGCTTCTCGGAAAGCTGGCGCACCGTCTCGACGGTCGGTTCGTCGGTCGCGATGCCGCGGATCAGCTCGACCAGCTGCATCAGCGGCACCGGGTTCATGAAGTGCATCCCCATGAACTTCTCCGGCCGGTCGGTGACCGAGGCGAGACGCGTGATGGAGATCGAGGAGGTGTTGGAGCAGATCAGCGCGGTGGGCTTCAGGACCGGGCAGAGCGCCTTGAAGATGGTCCGCTTGGCCTCTTCGTTCTCGGTCGCCGCCTCGATGACGATGTCGCTGTCGGCGAACATCTCCAGGCCGGTGCCGGTGGAGATGCGGTCCAGGGCGGCGGCCTTGTCGGCCTCGGTGATCTTCCCGCGCCGGACCTGGCGGTCCATGTTCTTGGCGATGACGCCGGGCGCCTTGGCCGCCGATTCCGCCGAGAGGTCGGACAGCTTCACGTCGTAGCCCGCCAGGGCGCAGACGTGCGCGATGCCGGTGCCCATCTGGCCGGCGCCGATGACGCCGATGGACTTGATGTCGCTGAAGCCCGCGGCGGGCGCGTCCTGATCTGCCATGAGGTTCAAGATACCTTTGTTTTTATGAAGCGGTCAGGCCGCCGTCCCCACGACGTCAGCCCAGCTCCTTTTCCAATTCGGGAACCGCGTCGAAGAGGTCCGCCACCAGGCCGTAGTCGGCGACCTGGAAAATCGGCGCCTCCTCGTCCTTGTTGATGGCGACGATGACCTTGGAGTCCTTCATGCCCGCCAGATGCTGGATGGCGCCGGAAATGCCGACCGCGATGTAGAGATCGGGGGCCACCACCTTGCCGGTCTGGCCGACCTGGTAGTCGTTGGGCACGTAGCCGGCGTCGACGGCGGCGCGCGAGGCGCCGACCGCGGCGTTCAGCTTGTCGGCGACCCGCTCCAGCATGGCGAAGTTCTCGCCGTTCTGCATGCCGCGGCCGCCGGAGATCACGATGCCGGCGGTGGTCAGCTCGGGACGCTCCGACTTGGTCAGCTCCTGGCCCTTGAAGGCGGCGAGGCCCGTGTCGCCGGTGCTCTCGACCGCCTCGACGGCGGCGCTGCCGCCCTCGGCCGCGGCCGCGTCGAAGGCGGTGGCGCGGATGGTCAGCACCTTGATGGCGTCGCTCGTCTTCACGGTGGCCAGGGCGTTGCCGGCATAGATCGGACGCACGAAGGTGTCCTCACCCTCGATGGCCGAGATGTCGGAGATCTGCTGCACGTCGAGCAGCGCGGCGGCGCGCGGCAGGACGTTCTTGCCCGACGTGGTGGCGGCGGCGATCACGTGGCTGTAGTTCGCGGCCAGCTTGGCGACCAGCGGGGCGACGTTCTCGGCGATGGCGTGGTCCAGGGCCGCGTCGTCGGCCTTCAGGACCTTGTCCACGCCGGCGATCTTGGCGGCCGCTTCGGCGGCGGCGTCGCAGCCGGAGCCGGCGATCAGGATATGGGTTTCGCCGGGCAGCTGGCCGGCGGCGGTGACGGCGTTGAGCGTGGCGGGCTTCAGCTCCGCGTTGTCGTGCTCGGCGACGATCAGCGTGGACATCAGATCACCTTCGCTTCGTTACGCAGTTTATCGACCAGTTCGGCGACGGAGGCGACCTTGACGCCCGCCTGGCGCGCCGGCGGCTCGGTGACCGAGACCACGGTGAGGCGCGGGCTGACGTCGACGCCCAGGTCCGCCGGGGTCAGCGTGTCGATCGGCTTCTTCTTCGCCTTCATGATGTTGGGCAGCGAAGCGTAACGTGGCTCGTTCAGGCGCAGGTCGGTGGTGACCACCGCCGGCGTCTTCAACTCCAGCTTCTCTAGGCCGCCGTCCACCTCGCGGGTGATGGCGAAGCCGCCGTCGGCCTTCTCGATCTTGGAGATGAAGGTGCCCTGCGGCCAGCCGAGCAGCGCGGCCAGCATCTGGCCCGTCTGGTTGTTGTCGTTGTCGACGGCCTGCTTGCCCAGGATGACCAGCTCCGGGCCCTCCTTCTCGACCACGGCCTTCAGCAGCTTGGCCACGGCCAGCGGCTCCGGGTCGCTGTCGCACTGGATCAGGATGCCGCGGTCGGCGCCCATGGCCAGGCCGGTGCGCAGGGTCTCCTGGGCCTGGGCGGCGCCGGCGGAGACGACGATCACCTCGCTGGCGGTGCCGGCCTCTTTCAGGCGCACGGCCTCCTCGACGGCGATTTCGCAGAAAGGATTCATGGCCATCTTCACGTTGGCCGTTTCCACTCCCGTGTTGTCCGCCTTCACGCGGACCTTCACGTTGGCGTCGATGACGCGCTTGATCGGTACGAGAACCTTCATCGCAACCCTGCGACCACCCTTTGTCTTGAAGATGTCAAAGAATCCGCCGCCCGATCCCGCGCAAGATTGTTGCGCCGGATCCGCGGACGACAGACATACGGAAATACTTGCTGCCTATCTCGCAGCCGCACAATAGGAGCATGGTAGTAGAGTGTCAACGCCACCAGACCCGCCATATGCCTAGGATTTCTGCCGGTTTGCGCCCCCAGAGCCTCCCCGGGTCGCGCCCGGTTCCCAGAGCACGTCACCGGCGCCTTTATCGTTCAGGTAGCGGCTCATGACGAAGAACAGGTCGGAGAGGCGGTTGATGTAGCGCACGGCCTCGGGATTGATGGTCTCGCTCTCGGCCAGCGCGGTGATTTCGCGCTCGGCGCGGCGCGCCAGGGTGCGGGCCAGATGCAGGTGGGCGGCGGCCGGGCTGCCGCCGGGCAGCACGAAGGAATTGAGCGGCGCCAGTTCGGCGTTCAGCCGGTCGATCTCCGCCTCCAGGCGCTCGGTCTGCTCGGGCACCATGCGCAAGGGGGGGAACTCAGGGTTGTCCGCATCTGGCGTGGCCAGGTCGGCGCCCAGGTCGAAGAGGTCGTTCTGCACCCGCGACAAAATGCCGTCGGCGTCCGGATCGGCCAGGGGCCCGGCCTGGGCCCCGGTGTGCAGCCGGGCGAGGCCGACCGCCGCGTTGGTCTCGTCCACCGTGCCGTAGGCGGCGACGCGCGGGTGGTGCTTGACCACGCGCTGGCCGCTGCTCAGCGCGGTCTTACCCTTGTCGCCGCCCTTGGTGTAGATGCGCGTGAGCTTGACCATGGCGCCGGCCCCCTCTGCCGAGCTTAAAGGCTCAGTCCTGGCTGCCGAACAGCACGGCGAGCGCGAAGAGCGCGATGGCGCAGCCCTGGGCGATGACGCGGGCGCGCATCAGCTTGTTGCCGTATTTGGCGTTGAACTCGCCGCCGCGGGCCATGCCGATGATGCCGGTCGCCAGCACGCCCAGCGTGATGAACATGGCGATCAGCATGAGGACGAAGAAGAACGTTTTCATGGCGGCGACCTTAAACCTGACCTGCCGGGCGAGGCCAGCAAATTTCCGACGGTTTCCTGTGCCGTAGCGTCGCGGCACATCGCCGCGTCAGCGCCTTTTTAACGCCGGGCGAGGGCGAGGCCCAGGCCGGTGCCGAGCAGCAGGGTGCCGGTAATGCCGTGGCGCACCCGGTTGGCCCGCGCCGAGGCGAAGAGCCCGCGCACACGCCCGGCCAGCAAAGCGTAGGTGCTGTCCAGCGAGGTGGCGATCACGATCATGGCGATCGACATGGCCAGCAGCTGCGGGCCGACCGCCAGGGCCGGATCGACGAACTGCGGGAAGAAGGCGGCATAGAAGAAGATGGTCTTGGGGTTGGTGAGGGCGACCACGACGCCCTGCCAGAACACGCCTTTATGCGAGCGCATCGGCGGCATGGCCGGCATGGCGCCGGCGCGGAAGACCTCGCGCCACTGCTTCAGCCCCAAATAGACCAGATAGGCGACGCCCGCCCAGCGCAACACGTCGAACAGGTCGGCGGCCAGCGCCAGCAGGGTGGTGAGGCCCAGGGCCCCGGCGGCGACCAATACCGCGTTGCCGCTGCTCGCCCCGGCGACCGTGGCCAGGCCCGTGCGCTGGCCATAGGCCAGGGAGTTGGCGATCACCAGGGTGACGATGGGGCCGGGCATGAGGATCAGCACGATCACGGCCAGGATGTAGCCGGCGAAGAGTTCCGGGTTGACGGCAAGCATGGGGCGGGACCTCGGTTTTTGTCGCTCCGAACCCAAGCAAAGACAGCTTGCGGGCCCGAAGTACAGCCCAAATCCCGGGCCCAAGAAGCGACTTATCAAAATGATTAGTTGTCTGCTAAGTTGTTTAGGTCTTCAGGATATTGCCGGAGGAAGCCTATGCGTGTTCTGGCCCGTTTCCTGCTGTTGCTTGCCGCCGGCGTGCCGCTGGGGGCGGCGCCCGCAAGCGCGCAGACCCTGCCGCCGGCTCTGTCCCAGGCCTGGACCGGCGACCTGGACGGCATGGTCGAACGTCGCGTCGTCCGCATGCTGGTGCCCTACAGCAAGACGTTCTATTTCCTCGACGGGGCGACCCAGCGCGGCATCACCTACGAGCTGTCGCGCGAGTTCGAAAAGCAGCTCAACAAGAAATTCAAGACCAAGGCTCTGCGGGTCGAGGTGGCGATCATTCCGACACCCTTCGACCGTCTCGTTGCCGGGGTGGCGGAGGGCTACGGCGACATCGCCGCGGGCAATCTGACGATCACCGAGGGACGGCGGGAACTGGTCGACTTCGGTGACCCGTTCTACAGCGATGTCAGCGAGGTCGTCGTCACGCCCAAGTCCACGCCGCCGATCGAGAGCGAGGACGACCTGTCGGGCAGAGAGATCCATGTCCGCGAGTCGAGCAGCTACCACGAAAGCCTGCTCGCGCTGAACCAACGCCTGGCGGCCGCCGGCAAGGACCCCGTGGACATCCGCCTGGCCAACGAACTGCTCGACGACGAGGACCTGCTTGAGATGGTCCACGCCGAGATGATTCCGGCGGTGCTGGTCGACCGCCACCAAGTCGGCTTCTGGATCGATGTCATGGACAACCTGCAGATTCACGAGGCCGTGCCGCTGCGCGAGGGGGGCGAGATCGCCTGGGTGTTCCGCAAGGACTCCCCGCAACTGGCCGCCGCGGTGAACGACTTCGTGAAGTCCGCCAAGAAAGGCACGCAGCTCGGCAATGTCCTGATCAAGCGCTATTTCGGCACCACCAAGTGGGTCGACAAGGCGCTGTCCGAAGACGGGCTCGACCGCTTCCACAAGACCGCCCCGGTGTTCCAGGAATATGCCGGCGACTACGATTTCGACTGGCTGCTGCTGATCGCCCAGGGCTACCAGGAATCCGGCCTGGACCAGAGCGTGAAGTCCAAGGCCGGCGCGGTCGGCATCATGCAGGTGCTGCCGACGACGGCGGCCGACCCCAACGTCGGCATCAAGAACATCGACAAGATGGAGAACAACGTCCACGCCGGCGCGAAGTACATGCGCTTCATGCTCGACCACTACATGCATCCCGAGGAACTGGACGCGCTGAACCGCGGCCTCTTCGCCCTGGCCTCCTATAACGCCGGGCCCAACCGTATCGCCCGGCTGCGCGAGAAGGCGGCGGCCCAGGGCTACGATCCCAATCTCTGGTTCAACAATGTCGAGCACGTGGTGGCCAAGGAGGTCGGCCGCGAGCCGGTGCGCTACGTCAGCAACATCTTCAAGTACTACATCGCCTACCAGGGCAGCATGAAATCCCTGGAGGCGCGCAAGGAGGTGATGGACGGCGGGACGGACGAAGCGGTGAAGAATTAGGCGGTCTCTTGCGAGAGGGTTCTTCGACGCAAGACGGGCGGTTCACGACGGGCAGCTTGTGACGCTGCCCGCTTTCGGGCGGTTTCTCGCCCGCATGATCGAGGGCCATACCCTGCTCATCGCGCACCTCGGCTATCCGACGGAGAGCTTCAAGGCGCCGATGATCTACAATTCCTACTTCGAGAAGATCGGCCTCAACGCCGTGGTGATGCCCCCTGGGCGTCCAGGCCGAGGCCTATCCCCCAGGTGCTGCGGGCCCTGACCCGGCTCGCCAACTTCCACGGCGCCCTCGTCACCATGCCGCACAAGGGGGCCACCCTCTCCCTGGTGGATGAGATCTCGCCCACCGCCCGCATCCCCGGCGCCTGCAACGGCGTGCTCAAGCGGCCCGACGGCAGCCTGCTGGCCGACATGTCCGACGGCGAAGGCTTCCTGCGCGGCGTGCTGCGCGGGGGCCGCCGCGTCGCCGGTGCCCGCGCCCTGGTGGTCGGCTGCGGCGGGGTCGGCTCGTCCATCGCGGCCTCCCTGGCGCGGGCCGGCGCGGCGGCGCTCGTTCTTTTCGACGTGAAGGACGACACCGCCGAGGCCCTGGCCGCGCGCCTGAAGCGCCACTACCCGCAGCTCGAAGTCGTCACCGGCAGCCGTGATCCGGCGGGCTGCGATATTGTGGCCAACGCCACGCCGCTGGGAATGAAGCCGGGCGACCCACTGCCGCTGGAGACCGAACGCCTCGACCCCGCCAGCTTCGTCGGCGAAGTGGTCCTCAGCCGCGAGGTGACGCCCTTCCTCGCCGCCGCGCGGGACCGGGGCTGCGAGACCCAGGTCGGCACCGACATGCTGTTCGAGATGATCCCCGCCTACCTGGAGTTCTTTGGCTTCCCGGCGGCGACGGCCGACGAGCTGCGTGCCGTCGCCAAAATCAGGTACTGAGGTGCCTTACTTCACCAGCAGCACCCAGTTTTCGCCGGGGTTCTGCCAGTCGCCCTTCACCATGGGGCGCTGGTCGACATAGCGGTAGCCGACCCGCTCGTAGAGGCGGCGGGCGCCCGTGTTGGCGTCGGAGACGATGATGCTTTCGCCCCGGCTGCCGTCCTCGCGCGCCTGCCCGGCGGCGATCTCCAGCAGCTGGCCGCCCAGGCCGCGCCCGCGGTGCAGCGGGTAGACGGCCAGCACGTTCACGTACCAGCTGCCCGGCGCCATGTTTTCCAGTTCCAGCAGGGGGACGAAGATGCCCGGCGTCTCGGCGTCGATGACCTCGGGCTCTTCGGCCACGCGGTAGGTGACCAGGCCGGCGACGATCCGGCCGCCGCGCTCGGCGACCACGGCGTTGCGGTAGGAGAAGGCGCCGGTCTCGCGTTGGGCGCGGCGGCGGCCGACGTCCCAGGCGCTCTCGCCCGGCTCGGCCATGCGCTCCCAGAGGTAAAGCGGCAGGCCTTCCCCGGCGAAGTTGATCAGTTCGGCCAGCGCGGCGGCGTCGGCCGGCGTGGCCTGGCGGTAGCGGATTTCGGTAGTGTTCATGCGCTTCAGCTTCATTCTGCGACGTTCCTTCTGCGGCAGGCGCTTGTTGGCGCGGAATGTCGTTTAAGCGGCCCGGGCACTCTAGTGGACTCATGGTCAGGTTTTTGGGATTCTTTTGGGGAGGTCTGGGAAATTTGGGGGCGGCGGCGCCCTCCGGGACAGGGGGAAGCCATGGGCAAGGGCGCGCGCACGCGCGAACGCATCCTGCAGATCGCCGAGACAGCGGTGCTGCAGAAGGGCTTCGGCGCCACCTCCATCGACGAGCTGATCGCCGAGGCGGAGATCACCAAGGGCGGCTTCTTCTACCATTTCAAGGACAAGAACGAGCTGGCCCGGGCCCTGCTGCAGCGCTACATCGACCAGGACGAGGTCATCCTCGGCAAGCTCTTCGGCCCGGCGGAGGATCCGGCGAACGACCCGCTGGAGGCCTTCCTCCAGGGTCTCGAAGGCTTCGCCGGTTTGGTCGCCGACCTGCCGGCGGGCCATCCCGGCTGCGTCGTCGCCACCTACTGCTACCAGGAGCGGCTGTTCGACAAGGCGGTGCGCGACCTGAACCGCGCCGCGGTGATGGGCTGGCGAAACCGCTTCCACAAGATTCTCGAGGCCATCGCCCGCCGTCATCCGCCGCGCGAAGCGGTCGAGCTGGAAGCCCTGGCCGACATGGTGATGGCGGTGATGGAAGGCGGCATCGTGCTGTCCAAGGCGCTGAACGATCCGCCGGTGCTGGCCCAGCAGGTGCTGCTGCTGCGCACCTTCTTCAAGCTGCTCTTCGCCGATGCCCCGGTGGGCAAGCCCCTGCACTAGGCGCCGCCTCTTTCCGCTCCACGCGACCCGACTGAATTCCTTTGGCTTTCGCCCTGAATGCTCTGGGAATGCGCTGGGAATGCACCCTGAATGCATCGGGAATCCCCCAGGAATCCGGCTCGAATGGGCGAGATTGTTCACAAAATCCTAAACCTGAACCGTCAGGCTTGGAGGTCAGGAAGAACAGAAGGCGGAGTAGGAAATGTTGGATGCTCTTACCTGGCTGGGCGGCGACGAAGAAGCCGCCGCCGGCATCGAATACGGGCTGATCGCGGCCCTGGTCTCGGTCGCGGGCATCACCGCGCTGAGCATCGCCGGCACCACCCTCGAACAGCTGCTCGTCTCGGTCGCCAACGCCCTCTGGGTCGGCTGAGACCGCGCAAGCGGACAGCGGCGCCGGAACGCTGCAGAGCCTTCGTCGCCGAAGGCTCTGACGGCAGTCCTTGCCGCTACGAAGCGTGGGCCTGGCCGAAGCGCGCGCCTGGCCGCTTGCCGCCGGACGGCAACCCTTCCGTGTATGACGCCGCAACCTCCGGACGCTCCGACGTCCGCTGCCACAGAGATTCCACATCCGCTTCACTAAACCCTAAGGCTAGGGGGCGCAGGCTGATGGCATGCGGAAGAAAGGAGGGATCGGGCCATGTGGGATGCTCTGATCCTCGGCGTGCTGAAGTTGGAGGCGCTGCACCGCTTCGCCCACGACGACAAGGGCGCCGCGGCGGCCAGCTATGCCTTCATCGGGGCCCTGGTCGTGCTGGCGAGTTTCGTCGCCGTGCGCCTTGTCGGGGTCGGTTTCGACCGGCTGCTGCAGGACTTCTTCTACTTCATGACGCCCGATTGAAGACCGGCGCGGACAAAGCGGTGCAGGTCAGACGCAGATGTCGTCCCGGGGCTTGACCCCGGGACCCAATGCCATCGCCGTCGCACGACTCATTGGCTATTGGACGTCGATGGCCGAACGGCTCCGCCGGGCAGCAACGGCAATGGGTCCCGGCATCAAGTGCCGGGACGACGGCATTGTGCGCGGCAGGCACGGGGGATGCTTGAAAGGATTCGCCGATCCTATGGCGGCAGAAATACCGCGGCCTAGTTCCGGCCCGACAGCAGGCCCCGCGCAATCACCTGCGCCTGGATCTCGGCGGCACCTTCGAAGATGTTGAGAATGCGCGCGTCGCAGAGCACGCGGGAGATCTTGTACTCCTCGGCGTAGCCGTTGCCGCCGTGCACCTGCAGGGCGTTGTCGGCGTTGGCCCAGGCGACGCGGGCGCCCAGCAGCTTGGCCATGCCGGCCTCGATGTCGCAGCGCCGCTCCGAGTCCTTCTCGCGCGCGGCGAAGTAGGTGAGCTGGCGGGCGACCATGGTCTCCACCGCCATCCAGGCCAGCTTGCCGGCGACGCGCGGGAAGGCGATGATCGCCTTGCCGAATTGCTTTCTTTCCTCAGCATATTCCAGGCCCAGTTCCAGGGCCGACTGCGCCACGCCGACGGCACGCGCGGCGGTCTGGATGCGCGCGGACTCGAAGGTCGCCATGAGCTGCTTGAAGCCCTGGCCCTCGACGCCGCCCAGCAGGTTCTCGGCTTTGACTTCAAAACCGTCGAAGCCCAGCTCGTATTCCTTCATGCCGCGGTAGCCCAGCACCTTGATCTCGCCGCCGGTCATGCCGTCGGCGGGGAAGGGGTCGGCCTCGGTGCCGCGCGGCTTCTCCGCCAGGAACATGGAAAGCCCTCGGTAGCCGGCCTCGTCGGCGTCGCTGCGCGCCAGCAGGGTCATGAGGTCGCTGCGCGACGCGTGGGTGATCCAGGTTTTGTTGCCGGTCACCTTGTAGCTGTCGCCGTCCCGCACGGCGCGGGTGCGCAGGCTGCCGAGGTCGGAGCCGGTGTTGGGCTCGGTGAAGACGGCGGTCGGCAGGATCTCGCCGGAGGCGATGAGCGGCAGCCACTTCTCCTGCTGCGCCGGGGTGCCGCCCAGGCGGATCAGTTCGGCGGCGATCTCCGAGCGGGTGCCGAGCGAGCCGAGGCCGATGTAGCCGCGCGAGAGTTCTTCCGTCACCACGCACATGGCGAGCTTGCCGAGGCCCGAGCCGCCGAAGTCCTCCGGCACCGTCAGGCCGAAGACGCCGAGCCCGGCGAGCTGTTCCACCACCTCCAGCGGGATCAGCTCGTCCTTCAGGTGCCATTCGTGGGCGTCTTCCTTGTGATCCTCGGCGACCTTGTGGAACTGGTCGCGGATCATCTCCAGCGTCTCGTCGGCCAGGCCCGCCTCGCCGAACTTGCCCTCGGCCAGATACTGCGCGATGCGCATGCGCAGGGCGTTGCCGTTGCCCTCGGCCATGAGCTTCTTCACGGGCGGCGTCTGCAGCGCCGCGACGTCGTCGTCGCTGAGCCCCAGGTCGGCCGGGCGCAGCACCTCCACCTGGCTGAGGGCAATGCCGCCGGCCAGCTGGTTCAGGTATTCGCCGTAGGCGGCCTGCAGCATGAGCTGTTCCAGCTCGCCGAGCTGCCCGGCGGCGTCCAGGCGCTCGGCCCAGTGCAGCATCTCGCGCAGGGCGGCGACGTAGGTGGCCAGCCAGGCATAGCCGTGGGCGGCGAACTGCTCGCGCTCCAGCAGCGTGGCGTCAACCTTGCCCCCCGGGGCAACCAGGGCGGCCACGGCGGAACGCGCGGCGGCGCCGAAGTTCTCGGCGGCGGCCAGCGCCTCGGCGCAGGTCGCCAGCAGGTCGGGCAGGATCAGGCTTTCGGTCCGGGCTTCGGCTTGCACGGCGGTCATCTCTCTAACTCTCTACGTCTCTTGTCTTGATCTTATCAGCTGCGCGACAGCTCGACCTGCAGGATGCGGCGGTGGCCCCGGGTGGTGCGGCGGCGCGCGCCCTGCACCAGCAGGGGCTTCAACGCCACCACCGTGCCGGCGGAAACGGCCAGCTCGACCGCCGGAATCTCTGTCGCGAGACCGTCTATCTCGTCGGCGCTCAGGCGGCCCCTGGCGTGGCTGCCGGGCAGCACCCGCAGGCCGCCGTCGGCCGGGCCGATGAGGTCCAGATGCCAACGCAGGATCAGGCTGTTCGCCGCCGCGGGGCCGTTGCCCGCCTGGTGCCAGGGGACGAACCAGCTGGCATGGCCCTGCTGGTCGAGGGCGACGCCCTGGACCACCACCGCCTTGGGGCCGACCGCTTCGCGGATCAGCTCGCGCACGCTTTCCTGGTTCAGCAGCGCGGCGACCAGGGGGTGATCCGGCGCAAGCTGCAGGGGCACGCCGGAGTTCCCCTGCAGGCGGTCGAAATCCGCGGCGGCTGCGGCGAGATCCACCGCGGAGCCGTCGATCAGGGCGTAGCCCTGCCGGGCGAGCTTGTCGCCGGCGTGGTCCGCCTCCGCTGCCAGACAGGCGAGCGCCATGGTCCTGTTCCCTTTGCCCGCCTCAGTCCTCGGCGGCCGCGTCTTCCAGGGTGCGCAGCCCCGGGCGCTTTGCCTGGACCAGCACGGCCATGTTGCCGGGGCGGTGCTGGTTTTTCATCATCTTGGTGTGGGCGCGGGGAATGTCGCGCCAGGCGAAGACCTCCGACATGCAGGGGTCGATGCGGCGCTCGACCATCAGGTTGTTGGCCTGGCTGGCCTGCATCAGGTTGGCGAAGTGGCTGCCCTGGATACGCTTCTGGCGCATCCACACGAAGCGCGCGTCGAAGGTCAGGTTGTAGCCGGTGGTGCCGGCGCAGAACACGACCATGCCGCCGCGCTTCACCACCATGCAGCTGACCGGGAAGGTCTGCTCGCCGGGATGCTCGAAGACGAAGTCGACGTCGTTGCCCTTGCCGGTGTACTGCCAGATCGCCTTGCCGAACTCGCGCACCCGGCGCATGTAGTCGCCGAAGCCCTCGCCGTTGACGGGGGGCAACTGGCCCCAGCAATCGAAGTCCTTGCGGTTGACGACGCCCTTGGCGCCCAGCGACATGACGAAGTCGCGCTTGTCCTCGTCGGAGATCACGCCGATGGCGTTGGCGCCGGCCGTCGCGATCAGCTGGATGGCCATGGAGCCGAGGCCGCCGGAGGCGCCCCAGACCAGCACGTTGTGGCCCGGCCGCAGGATGTGCGGGCGGTGGCCGAACAGCATGCGGTAGGCCGTCGCCAGCGTCAGGGTGTAGCAGCCGCTTTCTTCCCAGGTCAGGTGGCGCGGGCGCGCCATGAGCTGGCGGTCCTGCACGCGGGCGAACTGGGCGAAGGAGCCGTCGGGCGTCTCGTAGCCCCAGATGCGCTGCGAGGTGGAGAACATCGGGTCGCCGCCGTTGCACTCCTCGTCGTCGCCGTCGTCCTGGTTACAGTGCACCACGACCTCGTCGCCGACCTTCCAGCGCTTCACCTTGGAGCCGACGGCCCAGACGATGCCCGTCGCGTCGGACCCGGCGATGTGATAGGGCGCCTTGTGCACGTCGAAGGGGGAGATCGGCACGCCCAGACCGGCCCAGACGCCGTTGTAGTT
Organism: Kiloniellaceae bacterium; assembly: GCA_048268885.1. Lineage (GTDB taxonomy): Bacteria > Pseudomonadota > Alphaproteobacteria > Kiloniellales > Kiloniellaceae > Pelagibius. Next base: position 57,087 of record JBLWUP010000009.1, read on the forward strand.
CACGCCCGCGGCCATCACCATGACCAGGACGTCGTGGCTGTCCAGGGCAGGGGTGTCGACGACCTCCTGCAGCATGGCCTGCTCGGGCTCGCCGTGGCGTTCCCGGCGGATCACCCAGGCGTGCATCTTGCTCGGCACATGGCCCAGCGGCGGGATCTCACCGACGTCGTAGAGGTCCTTCACCGGACGCTCCGGCGCTTCGGTTTCGCTGCCTTCAGCCGACCCTGCGAGCACTTCGGCCATATCTCAAACCCTCCAGTTTCTGAACGGCGTCCAGCCTCCGCCGGGGCCGCCTCTGCCAAATCCCTTCGCAGCTGCTCATTGCCGGGGCCGGGAATCCGCGGAAAACCGCCGATGTCCGCTGGAAATCCCCTAGGAAAACCCTGGGTGCAGCGCCGTATTTTTCTTGACTCATAGACGCTCACCGGCTTTTTTGCAATGCACAATGACATTGTTTTTTACGTCCAGAGGGATTTTTTCGCAATTATCTGTCGGTTTCGGCGGGTGGGCGAAATATGATAACCTGAAATCGGTTGGCTCCGGGCACTTTTGGTGCGCCGCAGCACGCTGAAACGGGCTATCCTTCCAGGGCGCAAGAGCTCAAGAGATTAGGTGCGGTGAGACGGCGATGAGCGACACGACGGACAGCAAGAGCGCCGGGGCGGCTCCGGCCAGGATGGGTCAGGCCGGGCCGGGTCAGAGAGACAAGCCCTGGCTGATCCGCACCTACGCGGGCCACTCCACCGCCGAGGCCTCCAACGCGCTCTACCGCAAGAACCTGGCGCGCGGGCAGACCGGCCTTTCGGTCGCCTTCGACCTGCCGACCCAGACCGGCTACGATTCCGACCACGCCCTGGCGAAAGGCGAGGTCGGCAAGGTCGGCGTGCCGGTCAGCCACCTGGGCGACATGGAGAAGCTCTTCGACGGCATTCCGCTCGACAAGATGAACACCTCCATGACCATCAACGCCACGGCGCCCTGGCTGCTGGCGCTCTACATCGCCTGCGCGGAAAAGCAGGGCGCGGCGCGCGACCAGCTGACCGGCACGGTGCAGAACGACATCATCAAGGAATATCTCTCGCGCGGGACCTACATCTTCCCGCCGCAGCCCTCGCTCCGGCTGATCACCGACGTGATCGCCTTTACCTACCGCGAGGTGCCGAAGTGGAACCCGACCAACGTCTGCTCCTATCACCTGCAGGAGGCCGGGGCGACGCCGGTGCAGGAACTGGCCTACGCCCTGGCGACGGCCGTCGCGGTGCTGGATTCCGTGCGGGACAGCGGCCAGGTGCCGCCGGAGGACTTCCCGCGCGTGGTCGGGCGGATCTCCTTCTTCGTGAACGCCGGCCTGCGCTTCGTCACCGAGCTGTGCAAGATGCGCGCCTTCACCGAGTTGTGGGACGAGATCTGCCGCGAGCGCTACGGCATCGAGGAGGAGAAGTACCGCCGCTTCCGCTACGGCGTGCAGGTGAACTCCCTGGGCCTCACCGAGCAGCAGCCGGAGAACAACGTCTACCGCATCCTGCTGGAGGCGCTGGCCGTCACCCTGTCCAAGGATGCCCGCGCCCGCGCCGTGCAGCTGCCCGCCTGGAACGAGGCGCTGGGCCTGCCGCGGCCCTGGGACCAGCAGTGGTCGCTGCGCCTGCAGCAGATCCTCGCCTTCGAGACCGACCTGCTGGAGTACGACGACATCTTCAGCGGTTCGACGGTCATCGCCGCCAAGGTCGCGGACCTGAAGGCCGAGGCGCGCGACGAACTGGCCCGCCTCGACGACATGGGCGGGGCCATCGCCGCGGTGGAGAACGCCTACATGAAGGAGCGCCTGGTGGAGAGCGCCGCCAAGCGCCTGGAGGCCATCGAGACCGGCGAACAAACGGTGGTCGGCGTGAACGCCTACCAGGACAGCGAGCCCTCGCCGCTGACCCAGGGCGGTGACGGCGGCTTCATGGCTCCCGATGCCCAGGCGGAGGCGGGGCAGATCGAAAACCTCAAGGCCTGGCGCGCGGCGCGCGACCAGGGCGCCGCCGACAAGGCGCTCGCCGATCTGGAGGCCGCGGCCAAGGACGGCGGCAACATCATGGAGCCCTCCATCGCCTGCGCCCATGCCGGGGTTACCACCGGCGAGTGGGGCGAGGTGCTGCGCCGCGTCTTCGGCGAATACCGCGCGCCGACCGGCGTCGGCGGCTCAGCGGCGGCGCACTCCCAGGCCGAGGAAGACGCCCTGGCCCCGGTGCGCGAGCGGGTCGAGGCGGTGTCGCGGCGGCTCGGCCGGCGGCTGAAGATGCTGGTCGGCAAGCCCGGCCTGGACGGCCACTCCAACGGGGCCGAGCAGATCGCCGTGCGCGCCCGCGACGCCGGCTTCGAGGTGGTCTACGAAGGGATCAGGCTCACCCCGGCGCAGATCGTCGGCGCGGCCCTGGAGGAGGGCGTCCACGTCATCGGCCTCTCCATCCTTTCCGGCTCCCACGTCGCCCTGGTGGGCGAGGTGCTGGAGCGCATGGCGAAGGCGGGCCTGACCCGCGTGCCCCTGGTCGCCGGCGGCATCATCCCGCCGGAGGATTCGGCGGCGATGAAGAAGGCCGGCGTCGCCGCGGTCTACACCCCCAAGGACTACGACCTGACGGCCATCCTCGCCGACATCGTCGATATCGTCGACCGCGCCACCCAGGAAGCGGCTTAAGGCGTTCTTGCTCCTTCATCACTGTCGTCCCGGCACTTGATGCCGGGGCCCATTGCCTTTTCCGCCGCGCTGACCTTCCTGGAGAGGCTCACCGCTTGCCGGCGGCATTGGGTCCCGGGGTCAAGCCCCGGGACGACAGCGGGTATATATCGCTTTCGTGCGATTCGCCGCCCGTAGCATTCTCCGGCGGGGGAGGCTAATCTCCCGGCCAAATCAGTCAGGCGGGGCGCCCGAAAAGAGGACGCCCCGACCTTTTTTGGGAGGAGATCCAGTATGAAACGCCGTGACTTCGTGAAGGGCGCCGGGCTCGCTGCCGGCACCGCCGCCGCTGCCGCCAGCACCCTGGCCGCGCCGGCCATCGCCCAGGAGCGCACCGAGTGGAACATGGTGATGCCCTGGCCCAAGGGCGCGCCGGGCGTCGGCGTGAACGCCGAGCGCTTCGTCCAGCGGGTCAACGAGATGAGCGGCGGGCGCCTGGTGATCAAGCTCTTCGCCGCCGGTGAGCTGGTGCCGCCCTTCGAGAGCTTCGACGCGGTGCAGAGCGGCAGCGCCGACTTGCTGCACGGCACGCCCTACTACTGGGTCGGCAAGTCCACCGCCTTCAACTACTTCACCACGCTGCCCTTCGGCCTCAACGCCATCGAGCTGCCGGCCTGGCTGACCTACGGCGGCGGCCAGGAACTGTGGGAGGAGGCCTACGCCCCCTTCGGCATCCAGCCTTTCTATGCCGGGTCGAGCTGCACGCAGGCCGGCGGCTGGTTCACCCGCGAGATCAAGACCTGGGATGACCTGCAGGGCCTGAAGATCCGCATGGCCGGCCTGGGCGGCGAGGTCATGCGCCGCGCGGGGTCCTCGGTCGTGCTGCTGCCGCCGGGCGAGATCCTGCCGGCCATGCAGTCCGGCGCCATCGACGCGGCGGAGTGGATCGGCCCCTGGAACGACGTGGCCTTCGGCCTGCAGAAGGTCGCCAAGTACTACTACGTGCCGGCCTTCCACGAGCCCGGACCGGGGCTGGAGATCTCCGTGAACAAGGCGAAGTTCGAGGCTCTGCCGGGCGACCTGCAGGCCATCGTGCGCTACGCCGCCGCGGCCACCGCGCAGGACACCTCGACCGATTTCACCTACCACAACATCCAGGCCTTCAAGCCGCTGGTCGACGACTACGACGTGGAGCTGCGGACCTACTCCGACGAGATCATCGCCCGCCTCGGCAAGATCACCATGGAAGTGGTGGCGGAGATCGGCGAGACCGACGACCTGACCCGGAAGATCCACGCCTCCTTCATGGACTTCGCCGGCAAGGCGGCGCACTACCAGGGCGCCTTCGAGGAAACCATGCTGCGCCAGCGGCGCCTGGTGTGGGAGGGCTGACCCCCCACCCTAGCCCTCCCCCACAAGGGGGGAGGGAATGACTCGTGGCGCCGCCGCCCTTTAAGAGACCCCTCCCCCTCGATGGGGGAGGGCTAGGGTGGGGGTGGGGCCCCAGACTCTGTCATGCTCGGACTTGTTCCGAGCATCCAGGGCAGCCAGCGGGGTGTTGCCCCTGGACCCTCGGAACAAGTCCGAGGGTGACGAAGCAAGCGGGAGCTGTTGGTTAACGCCTGCTGCGGTTGACATTTCCGCCGCCAGGGCGTTTCATCTCCCCGTTATGAGCATAGAGCTTCTGTCCGCCATCATCGTGCGAATTACGGACCCGGCGCCCAAAGGGTAGTCGGGAGTTCCGCGTTTCGTCTTCAGGTGATGTCCGTACAGGAGGGCCAAGCCATGGCCGCTCATCCTTCTCTTTCCGATCGAAGTTCTGTCTTGTCCGCCCCGGCGCCCGCGCAGGCCGCCGAGACCGTCTACTGCTTTTCCATCCTCGCCGAGGCCGAGCCCGGGGTCATGCCCCGCGTGCTGGAGCTCTTCGCCAAGCGTGGCCTGGTGCCGACCCGCTGGCACAGTGACGTGACGGGCCCGAAACGCCCCGGGCAGGGGCGCGACTTGGCCATCGACGTGCAGGTCGACGGCCTGGACGTGGCGACCGGCGACTACATCGCCCGCTGCCTGCGCCAGACCTTCCAGGTTGAGGCGGTGCTGACGTCCCAAAAGGACGTGGGCCAAAAGCACGTGGGCCAAAAGCACGTCGGCCGATAGCCGCCAGCCCTTCCGGGACTTCCCGAGACCGCCTCGGAACCGTTTCCCGGGTGGCCTTGGCGCAGGAACCGTGGCCTTCACCATGCGTTAGCCCCGTAGCGTACGATACGCGCCCTCGGGGGAGGTGGAAGCGGCTGGAGGAAACGCCATGGTCCAGAAACGCGATCAAGACGGCTACATAGTTCACCCCAACGTGCCCAGCATCGACCAGTCGGACCGCCGCGTGCCGGTCAACCTGCGCCAGTCCGGCTCCGCGGAGGTGCAGATGCTGATCTCGACGCGGGTGCGCAAGTCGCCCTTCTGGCATCTCTCCGTGGAGGCCGGCTGCTGGCGGGCGACGGTCTACAACCGCATGTACCATCCGCGCGGCTACACGCGGCCGGAAGACGGCGGCGCCATGGCCGAGTACCAGGCGCTGGTCAACCGCGTCACCCTCTGGAACGTCGCGGTCGAGCGCCAGATCCGCGTCAAGGGGGCCGATGCAGAGGCCTTCGTGAACTTCGCCATCACCCGCGACGCCACCAAGATCGCGCCGGGCCACGGCAAGTACTGCATCCTCTGCAACGAGAAGGGCGGCATCGTCAACGACCCGGTGCTGCTGCGTCTGGCGGAGGACGAGTTCTGGTTTTCTATTTCGGACTCCGACGTGCAGCTCTGGCTTGAAGGCATCAACCTAGGTCGCCGCTTCGACGTCGACATTGCCGAGATCGACGTGGCGCCGCTGCAGGTGCAGGGGCCGCTCTCCGAGCAGCTTATGGTCGACCTTTTCGGCTCCGCGGTCTCGGAGCTGCCGTACTACGGCCTCATGGAGGCCGAGCTCGACGGCTGTTCCGTGGTGGTCAGCCAGACCGGTTTTAGCGGCGAGAAGGGCTACGAGGTCTATGTGCGTGACGCCAGCCTCAATGCCGAGCAGGTGTGGTACGCGATCCGCGGCCAGGGCGCGCGCTATGGCCTGCGGGTGATCGCCCCGGCGCTCCATCGCCGCATCGCCGCCGGCATTCTCTCCTGGGGCCAGGACATGGACGCCGAGACCTCGCCCTTCCAGGTCAACCTCGACTACCAGGTGCCGCGCCACAAGGAGGCCGACTACATCGGCCGGGCCGCGCTGGAACGCCAGCGTGACGAGATCGCCGCCGGGCGCTCGCCCTTCCGCCTCATGCTGGTGGGCCTGAAGATGGGCGGGCTGCCGATCACCGACTACGCCAGCGACTTCTGGCTGGTGCAGGACGAAGAAAACGAGCGGGTCGGCTATGTCACCTCGCCGTGGTACTCGCCGGAGCTGGAGGCCAACATCGCGCTGGCCTATGTGCCCGCCGACGGCGTGGACCCGGGCCGCCGCTATTGGGTCGAGGTGCCGGAGTCCCTCACCGAAGCCTCCGGCCAGCCGGTCGCCGCTGAGGTGGTTGAGGTGCCCTTCCGCCCCTCGGTGCATCCCAGCGCACGCGAGCGCCGCAAGTCCGGCGGACTCCGCAGCGTCTGAGACTGCGTCCGGCAAGGTCTGGGCGTCCGGCAAGGTCTGGGCGTCCGGCAAGGTCTGGCGGCGGCCGGCGCCGGCTTTTCGCCCTTGGCTTTTTTCGGGGCTGCGCCCTACCTTGTGCCGCCGCGCAGCAAAGGAACCTTGCCATGAACCGGATGTCGGCCACCACCGCAACAGAGGGAGTCACCATGCAGTGGCTGATGGAAGACGCTATCACGCCCGACGCGGGGCTCAGCCTTGCCCGCATGACCGTGGCGCCCGGCGTCACCTCGGAAGCGCACCGCCATCCCGACTGCAGCGAGGCCGTGCATCTGCTGGAAGGCCGGGTCGAGCAGCGCCGCGGCGACGACTGGGTGCCCTTGGCCGCGGGCGAGACGCTGCTGATTCCCGTCGGCGCCATCCACCAGACCCGCAACAGCGGCGCGCAGACGGCAGTGCTCGTGGTCGCCTATTCCAGCGGCGCGCGCATCTACGAAACGGCGGAGTGAGACTTAACCACCGTCAGTGCTTTCGCCTGTAGTGGTAGCGGTGCAGTTCGGTCGTGAAGCCGAGCGAGCGGTAGAGGCCGACCGCCGCGGCGTTGTCGGCGACGACCTGCAGGCAGGCGGCGGTGGCGCCTTGGTCCTTCGCCCATTGCAGCAGGCGCCCGACGGCCCGGCGCCCGTGTCCCTGCCGGCGCTTCGCCTGGTCGGTGACGACGGACTCCACCACCGCTAGGCCGTTGCAGAGGGTTCCGTAGGCGACGGCGGCGACCTTTCCCTCCGCGCGCGACGCGGCGAAGACCTTCGGCACGAGAATGCTGTCCAGCATGGCCGCGAAGATCCGAGATTCCGCGTCGTCCGCGTCGCTGAGCCGGGCGCGCGCTTCGAGCCAGTCCGCGTCCGGTTCTGCGGAAAGATCGGCGGGATTGTCGTGTGGAATCGCGAAGCCGGCGATGTCGCCGTAGAGCGTCGCGGTCTCGCCTTCGGCGGCGTAGCCGTGGCGTGCCAGGACCTCGTCCATGCCGTCGGTGATCGACAGGACGCGGAACAGCGGTGTCTGGCCGAGCGCGCCGTAGACCGCCTCGGCGACAGGCAGGATCGCGCCGGGATCGCGGGCGCCGCCGCGGAGAGGGTTCACCGAATTGGGTCGGCGCACCGTGCCGCCCGCCGCGCGCAGCAGCCAGCCTTCCAGCAGCAGTTCACGCGGCGCCGGCCAGGCGGCCATGCAGGCCTCCTCCGCACGCCAGCTCAGCTCGGTCCTGTCCATCCGGTCTTTCTCCAACGAAGTCGCGCGGGCAGCTATAGCGGGTTTCTTTCCGTCTGGGCACCCCGCGAGGCGACGGCAGGCGAAACCCGTGGCCATCGCGCGGCGCAGTACTTAGTTTTGGAGAATGTCTTTGGATTCTGAAGCCAGGCTGCGAGCAATTCTCCGCCGAACGCGGCGGCGCGCTAGCCTGCGCCCGTTCGACATCGACATTGATCTTGATTTCCTTCAGGAGCTTTGGCGGGAACAGCAGGGGCGCTGCGCTGTCAGCGGCATAGCATTCTCCGACGAGACTCATCACCATTCCTTTGTGAAGACCCCCTTCGAACCAAGCTTGGACCGAATCGACTCCAGCAAGGGCTATATGCGAGACAACGTGAGGCTGGTTGCGATGATTGCCAACTTCGCCATGGGACAGTGGGGCGAAGACGTGCTGCGGCGGCTGGCTCATGGTGTCGTTGAGACCGAGCGCCGGGTCAATGCAAAATGGTTTCGAGATCAACGACGCAAGCTCAGACAGGCTGAGAAGGCGGCGGAAGGTATGAGCGGTGCTGAACTGGCTCGACAAAAAAGAGTTATTGCCGGTTTGAAGGCGACATTGACCAAGGCGCCGGCCCGCCTGGGAGCTGCAGGGAGGAAAGCGCATGGCAGCTTGTGAAAGCTGTGGTCGGGTCTGACTGAAAGTCTTAGTCTCCGCGCCATGAGCTATCTTGACCGCATCAAAACCTGCCATGTCTGGCAGGCGGAAAATTACCGCCCCTTTATCCTCGAAGGCGAAGGCCACCACGCGGCGGGCGGGCCGCTCGGCTGGGTGGCGCGCGACTTTGCGGAGCGCTTGAAGGATTTTCCCGAAACCTTCGACGTTTCCGGCCGCGCCGTGGTGCTGCCGGCGCGCTATGGCGATTTCGAATCGCGCTCGGCCGTGCTGAAGGACGTGCTGTGGAAGCTGCACACGGAAGGCGATATCCCCAAGTGGCGCGGCGAGGACTACGGCATTTCCCGCCGCTGGGGCGAGGCGGCGCTGTTCAAGATGGAGCGCGCCGCCGTGCCGCTGTTCGGCCTGCCGGCCTACGGCATCCACGTGAACGGCTACGTGGCGACGCCGGAGGGGCCGCACCTCTGGGTCGGCAAGCGCGCGGCGCACAAGGCGCTGGCGCCTGGCAAGCTGGACCACCTGGTGGCCGGCGGCCAGCCCTACGGCCTGAGCCTCATGGAGAACGTCGTGAAGGAAGCGGGGGAGGAGGCCAGCGTGCCGGAGGACCTCGCCCGGCTGGCCAGGCCGGTGGGGGCGCTGCGCTATCTCTGCGCCCGCGCGGAGGGCCAGCGCAACGACGTGCTGTTCATCTACGACCTGGAACTGCCGGAGAACTTCCAGCCGCGTCCCAACGACGACGAGGTGGAGGAATTCTTCCTCTGGCCCCTGGAAAAGGTGCTGGAGCGTCTCCGCGACAGCGACGATTTCAAGTTCAACGTCGCCCTGGTGAACCTCGACTTCGCCCTGCGCCACGGCGTTCTCTCGCCGGACGACGAGCCCGCCTACCAGGCCGTCGTCGAGGGCCTGCAGGGGCGTTTCTCGGAGTAGGGGAGAGGGGCTCCCCCTCACCCAGCTTCGCCTAAGCGCGATCTTCGATCTCGCTAAGGCTGCGCAACCCTCTCCCGCCGGGGGAGAGGGTTTGTTTCTTGGCCCTCTCCCCTGGTGGGAGAGGGAGGGGCCCGCGAAGCGGGAGGGTGAGGGGGCTGTGCCTACGCCCGCGCCGCCAGCCTTGTCTCGCGGGCGTCCGCCAGGATCATGTCGCTGGCTTTCTCGGCGATCATGATGGTGGGCGCGTTGGTGTTGCCGGAGACGATGGCCGGCATGACCGAGGCGTCGACCACGCGCAGGCCCTCTAGCCCATGCACCCGCAGGCGCTCGTCCACCACCGCCGTTTCGTCGCGGCCCATCTTGCAGGTGCTGGTGGGGTGGTAGATCGTCTGGCTGATGTTGCGCGCGGCGTCCAGCAGCTCCGCGTCACTCTGCGCCTGCGCGCCCGGCGTCATCTCGCTCTCGATCAGCGGCGCCAGGGTGTCGGTGGCGGCGAAGGCGCGGGACAGGCGCATGCCGGCGACCGTGGTCTGCTGGTCCTTGGTCGTCGCCAGGTAGTTGGGATGGATCGCCGGATAGTCCTGGGCGAAGGGGCTGCGCAGCTCGATGACGCCGCGGCTTTCCGGGCGCAGCTGGCAGGTCGAGGAGGTGAAGGCGGAGAAGCGGTGCAGGCCTTCGCCGGGTTTATCGGCGCTTAACGGCTGCAGGTGGAACTGGATGTCCGGCGTCGCCACTTCCGGCGCGGTCTTTGCGAAGACGCAGACCTGGCTGGCGCCCATGCTGAGCGGGCCGCGGCGGAAAAAGATGTAGTCCAGACCCATCAGCATCTTCTTGAAAGGATTGTGCACCTGGTCGTTCATGGTGATCGGGACCTTGGTCTTGAACACCATGCGCACCTGCAGGTGGTCCTGCAGGTTGCGCCCGACGCCGGGCAGGTCGTGCACCACCGGGATGTCGAAGCCCTGAAGCTGCGCCCCGGGCCCGACGCCCGACAGCAGCAGGATCTGCGGCGAGCCGATGGCGCCGGCGGAAAGGATCACCTCGCCGCGGCAGCGCGCCTCGCGCAGCCCGCCCTTGCGGCGGTAGGCGACGCCGACGGCGCGGCGGCCCTGGAACAGCACCCGCTCGGTCTGGGCGTGGGTGACGATCTCCAGGTTGTCGCGGCCGCGCGCCGGGTTCAGGTAGCCGACCGCTGTGCTGCAACGCCGGCCGTTGCGCGCGGTCAGCTGGAAATAGCCGGCGCCTTCCTGCTCCGCGCCGTTGAAGTCGTCGCGCCGCGGAATGCCGAGCTCGCCGGCCGCTTCGATGAACTTGTCGCAGAGTTCGCGGCGGATGCGCATGTTGGAGACGGCCAGCGGGCCGCCCGCGCCGTGGTAGTCGTCGGCGCCGCGCTCCTGATCCTCGGAGCGGATGAAGTAGGGCAGGACGTCGTCGAAGGCCCAGCCCGTGTTGCCGAGCTGGCGCCAGTGGTCGTAGTCCTCTTTCTGGCCGCGGATGTAGAGCAGGCCGTTGATCGAGGAGGACCCGCCCAGCACCTTGCCGCGCGGCCAGTCGATCCGCCGCCCGTTCAGGCCCTTGTCCGGCTCGGTCTTGTAGCACCAGTCGGTGTTCGGATTGTGCAGGGTCTTGAAGTAGCCGACGGGCACGTGAATCCAGGGGTTCCAGTCGCGGCCGCCGGCTTCCAGCAGCAGCACCCGCTTCGAGGCGTCGGCGGAGAGACGGTTGGCCAGCACGCAGCCCGCCGAACCGCCGCCGACGACGATGTAGTCGTAGCTGCCCGTGCCGGCGGCGGACTCGTTGCCTTGCGCCGATCCCGGGGCCGGCGCCGTTGTGGGGGATGCAGGTGCGATCTGATCCTCCGCGGTCACGGGCGCACTCACGAAACGCTTCTCCACCTCGACATAACTTTCGAACCTTCCTGCCTCTTGCGAGGCACGAATATTACATAACGCTTGCGTTCTCTCGACGCAATCGCAATAATGAAACTATAAGTCTCGTTAAATGAGAAATGACGCAAGTAAATTGCGGCCGAGGGCAACGCCCCCGGGGAAATGGGAGGAACCATGCTTAGCAACAAACTGAAGCACGTATCGCGCCGTGACCTGCTGCGCCTGACCAAGCAGTACGGCATTTCGTCCACCTTGCTGGCGGCCGGCTCCATGACCGGTCTGATCTCGACCGCGCGCCTGGCCGAGGCCGCCAATTCGACCTACGAAAAGCGCTTCAAGACCGAACCGAAGTTCACGCTGAAATTCGGCGCGGCGGGCTTCAACGAGCGCAACCTGCTGATCGAGCGCGCCGGCTGCCTGCAGTTCGCCGCCGACCTGGAGGAGCGCACCGACGGCGCCATCCGCATCGAGTTTATCGGCAGCAACCAGATCTGCGGCCAGCTCAACTGCGTGAAGAAGACGCAGCAGGGCATCGTCGACATCTTCGCCGCCTCGACCCAGAATTCGGCCGGCGGCGCGCCTTATCTGAACGTGCTCGACTACGCCTACATGTTCCCGAGCCGCGCGGCGCAGTACCACTTCCTCTACCACCCGGGCAGCGAGAAGGTGCTGCGCGAGCCGCTGCGCCAGCGTCACAACCTGGAATTCCTGTTCAGCCACGCGGAGCTGCGCGGCATCCAGCTGGGCCTGAAGTGGAAAGACAAGCCGCTGGTCACCAAGGTCGGCGACCTGGCCGGCACCAAGAACCGCGTGACCGGCACGCAGCTCGGCCGCATCGCCATGGAGCTGATGAACCTGAACCCGACGCCGATCGCCTGGGAAGAGACCCTCGACGGCCTGAAGCAGGGCCTCATCGACGGCGCCGAGACCTGGGCCTCCGCCGTGGCCTACGCCAACATGTCGCCGGTGGTCTCCCAGGTGGTGAACCTGGAGTTCTTCTGCGGCACCGAGCACACAGCCATGAGCACCAAGGTCTTCGACAAGCTGGGCAGCGGACTGCAGGACGCGGTGCGCGAATCGGCTTACCTGACCCAGGTCCACGTGCAGGCGGCCAACGAGGCGGCCCTGATCAAGACCGTCGGCTTCTCCGACCCGCAGATGCCGGGCACCATCTTCGCCAAGAACAACACCCGGGTGTCGATGCTGTCGGACGAGGCCAAGCGCGAAGCCGAGGAGATGTGCTCGCCGGAATTCCAGCCGGCGGCCTGGGAACAGTGGCGCGAGCGCCTCAACGGCTGGGCCGGCGGGATGGACACCTACAAGTACATCTACGACATCGCCCGCGAGATCCCGAAGGACACTCTGCCGGAGAACGTCGAACCGCGGCGTTGGTGGAAGGCTTAGGTCCGATAGACGGCATGGGCTTCGTACCGTCGGGGGAGGACAGGCTTTCCCTTCCTTCGCCGGCCCTCTCCCGGCAACGAACAATGCCGTAGACTTGATTCGGGCCCTGGCCGGGCCCGAATCACCTTTCTTTATCGCTCGCCCAATTTGGAATCAGGGGATTCCGACGAGAGGATCATGGCGGTCTTGCGGTGGCTCGACGCGAACGTCGAGAAAATCATTATCCTCGTCTGCTACGTGGTCATGGCGGGGATCATTTTCGTCGAGGTGATCCGGCGCTTCCTGTTCAACGAGCAGGCCGCCTGGAGCACGACGGTGCCGGTCTACCTCTTCCTGTGGATCGTCTGGCTGGGCTGCGCCTACAACGTGAAGATCCGCGCGCACCTGCGTTTCGACGAGCTGCGGCTGCGCCTGCCCTATGCCGGGCAGTTCCTCTGCCTCTGTCTCGACGCGCTGCTGTGGATCACCTTCGCGGCGATCGTCATTCTCTACACCGCCGAGCAGGTCTGGCTGTCCTACGACAACTTCGCCATCGTGCAGGGCACCGACGACGTCATGCAGTGGTGGTTCTACATGGCCACGCCCTTCGCCTGGAGCGTCCTGGTGATCCGCGTGCTGCAGAATCTCTGGCACGACTTGAAGCTGTTCCGCCGCGGCGAGCCCTTCAACCTCAAAACCAACATCTTCGGGGACTGAGGAGGGCGCCATGGACGGACTCTGGATCATTCTCATCTCGTTCGGCGTCACCCTGCTGTTTGCCCTGGGGGTGCCGATCTTCCTGGTCATCGGCTACTGGGTGGTGGGCGTCAGCCTGGTCATCGACTTCACCCTGGCCAACATTGGCGTCACGCTCTACGAGGGGCTGAACTTCTTCGGCCTGCTGGCGCTGCCGCTGTTCATCATGACCGGCGACCTCATCAAGTCCGCCGGCATCGCCAAGCGGCTGTCCGATTTCGCCTACTCGGTGCTGGGCTGGCTGCGCGGCGGCCTCGCCATGGCCTCGCTGGGCGCCTGCGGCATGTTCGCCGCGATCTCCGGCTCCAACTCGGCGACCACGGCCACCATCGGCTCGATCATGCATCCGGAGATGACCAAGGGCGGCTACGAGCCGACTTTCGCGGCGGCGACCGCCGCGGCCGGCGGCACCGTGGGCATCATCATCCCGCCGTCGATCATCTTCATCGTCTACGGGTTCCTAATGAACCTGTCGATCAGCGACCTCTTCATCGGCGGCCTCATTCCCGGCTGCCTCATGGTGATCGCCATGCAGGCGGCCTGCTGGATCGTCTGCCACCGCAACGGCTGGGGCCATCTGATCCAGTTCCGGCTGCTGCGCAGCCTGAAGACCGCGCTGGGGGCCTGGCTCGGCTTCTTCGCCATCCTGCTGGTGATCTGGGGCATCTACAGCGGCGCCTTCTCGCCGACCGAGGCGGCGGGCGTGACCGCGGGCTTCTGCATGATCGCCGGCCTGGTCATGTATCCCTTCGCCCGGCGGCTGCACCACAGCCGGCCCGGCGACACGCCGGGCGCCCTGCCGGACGACGCGGGCGTTCTCGCACGGTTGATCATTCCCGGCTTCAGCCTCAAGGAGCTGCCGGCGATCATCATGCGCTCCGGCCAGATCACCGGCCTGCTGGCGCCGCTCATCGCGGTTTCGGTGGTGATGCAGCAGATCCTCTCGCTGCTCGGCGCCGACGCCTTCGTGACCGAGATGCTGGGCGCCCTGGGCGGCTACTACGCCGTGCTCTTCGCCTGCATGGCGATCGTGTTGGTCGCCGGCACGGTGCTGGAATCCCTGCCCAACACCATCATCCTGGCGCCGATCCTCGCCCCCATCGCGGCCAGCATCGGCGTCGATCCGATCCACTTCGCGGTCATTTTCCTGGTCGGCGACGCCATCGGCTTCATCACGCCGCCCTACGGCCTCAACCTCTACGTGGCCAGCGGCATCACCGGCATCCCCTACTTCCGGCTGCTGAAGTACACCATGCCCTACCTGGGCGCGCTGATCGCCGCCTGGCTGCTCATCGCCTTCATCCCGGAGCTCTCCACCCTCCTCCTGGTGAACAAGGGCGCCGGCGTGTACCAGCTGCAGTAGAGGGAGGAGGCGGTGTTGCGAAGTTCGCGGCAGGGGTGTAGCAAAAGGTCCATGTGGGAGGAGCTGTAACCTTGTCGAAGCCGCAAGCGGCGAAATCGCGGTCGGCCCGCGTGCTGCAGCTCCTCGAGCTGGTGGCGCGCATGGACCGGCCCGCCTCGGTCCAAGAAATCACCGAGCTGAGCGGCCTGCCCAAGGCCACGGCCTACCGCATCTGCGCGACCCTGGAGAGCGACGGCTATCTGCGCAAGGAGTTTGGCGGGCGCGGCCTGGTCGCCGGCCCGCGCCTCTTGAGCCTGGCGCGCAACCTGATCGGGGGCTCCAGCCTGGCGACGGCGCGCCACGCCATTCTCTCCGCCGCGGCCCGGAAAATCGGCGAGACCTGCAATCTCTCGATCCCCAAGGACGGCGAGATGGTCTACCTCGACCGTGTCGAGGCGGAGTGGCCGCTGCGCCTGCAGCTGCCGGTCGGCACGCGGGTGCCGCTGCACTGCACGGCGGCGGGCAAGCTGTTCCTCAGCAGCCTGGCGCCGGCGCCGCGCGCGGCGCTGCTGCGCAGCGTGACGCTGGAGCCGCGCACCCCCAACTCCTTCACCGACATCGAGGCCTTGAACGCCGCCCTGGAGTCCATCCGCAAATCCGGCGTCGGCACCGACAACGAGGAATTCCTGGAGGGCATGGTCGCCGTCGCCGTGCCGGTCACCGATGCGGGCGGGCGCTTCTTCGCCGCCCTGGCGGTGCACGCCCCGGTCATGCGCATGAACCTGGAAGAGGCCATGACCCACGTGCCCGTGCTGCAGGAAGCCGCCGCCGAACTGGCGCAGCTCGCCGGCGACGACAAGGTGGAACAGACCGCGGAGAGCTAGAGCAGATCAGGGTCGGCTGGAATCGCCGAAGGCGATCCACCAACCCTGTGAATCTGCTCTATGTATTAGAAATAGATCGGATTCACGCGTTTAGACAAAACCACCTGGTGGTTCTGTCTAAACGTGATCCGATCTAGGTCTTCGAATAAATCGCCGGCGATCCGGCGAACCGCGCCGCCCTGCTGCCGCTGCCGGGCCGGTCACGGCACCGGCTCTTCCTCGATTCCCGTCATATGGATCACGTCGTCCGCACTGTGCCCGGCCTCCCGCAGGGCGCGGATGGACAGCGCGTCGCTGCGCTTGGCCAGGCGCTCGCCGGTCTCGTCGGTGATCAGACGGTGGTGGTGGTAGTCGGGCACGGGCAGGTGCAGCAGCTGTTGCAGCAGGCGATGGACGTGGCTGGCGTCGAACAGGTCTTCGCCGCGGGTCACCAGAGTAACGCCCTGGGCCGCGTCGTCCACCACGACGCTGAGGTGGTAGCTGGTGGCGACCTCCTTGCGGGCCAGCACCACGTCGCCCTGCGGGCGCGGATCGCAGCGCTGCGTGCCGCGGGCGCGGTCGACCCAGCTCAGCGGCCCGCCGTGCTTCGCCTCGGCTTCGGCGAGGGCGCGGTCCATGTCGAGGCGCAAAGCAAAGGCCTCGCCGGTGTTCTTGCGGCTGTCCTGTTCATCCCGGCTCAGCCGGCGGCAGGTGCCGGGGTAGACGCCTTCGGCCGGGCCGTGCGGTGCGGCGCCGGCGCGGGCGATCTCGGCGGCGATCTCCTTGCGGGTGCAAAAGCAGGAATAGACCAGGCCGCGCGCCTCCAGCCGGGCGAGCGCGGCGGCGTAGTCGGCGAGGCAGTCGGACTGGCGGCGCAGAGGCGTTTCCCAGGTCAGGCCCAGCCAGGCGAGATCCTCGAAGATCGCCGCCTCGTACTCGGGCCGGACGCGGGCCAGGTCGATATCCTCGATGCGCAGCAGGAAGCGCCCCCCCTTGGCCCGCGCGCCGGACAGCCGTGCGGCGAAGAGGGCGGCATAGGCGTGGCCCAGGTGAAGATAGCCGCTGGGCGAGGGGGCGAAACGGGTGACTTCTGCGCTCGACATGCGATTGGCCCTAAGCTAGTCCCGCGTTAAAGTCCAGCGATGATCCAAAAGGAAATTCTCCAAGAGGAAGTCCAAAAGCAAGATCAGGCACCCTTGCCGGACGAGCGGCTGCGCCCGGCCATGGAGGCCCTGGCGGAAATGGATGCCGACATCGCGGAAGCCTACGGGCGCTGCGGCCTGCCGCCGGTGCGCGGCAGCGCGCCCGGCTTCGCCGGCCTGATCCGCATGATCGCCGGACAGCAGGTCTCGGTACAGTCGGCCGGCGCCATCATCCAGCGCCTGGAGGCGCGGATCGATCCCCTGACACCCGAACAGTTCCTCAAGGCCAGCGAGGACGACCTCAAGGCCGTGGGGCTCAGCCGCCCGAAGATGCGCTACGGGCGCATTCTCGCCGAGGAGATCGCCAGCGGCGCCCTCGACATCGACGGCCTGGCCGGGCTGGAGGATGCGGAAGCCATCGCGGCCCTGACCCGCGTGAAGGGCATCGGCCAGTGGACGGCGGAGATCTACCTGCTCTTCGCGCTGCGCCGCCCCGACGTCCTGCCGGTCGGCGACCTTGCACTTTGCGTTGCCGCACAACACCTGAAGAAGCTGGAGGCCCGGCCCGACGCCAAGGTCATGACGGCCCTGGGCGAGGCCTGGCGGCCCCACCGCAGCGCGGCGGCGCGCTTCCTCTGGCACCTCTACCGCCACCCGGGTGTGGCTTTGGGGCGGGGTGTGAAAAAATCGGCTTAGATTTTCCCCAGTTAGAATTTCCCAAATTTTGAGTTTCCCGAGACGGAAGGATTGGTCAGCAGTGAGCGAAGTGATGCAACTAGAGGGGCCGCGGCACGACACCGCCGGCCAGCCGCGGGCCCTGGTGGTCTTCCTGCACGGCCTGGGCGCCGACGGCGACGATCTCATCTCGCTGGCCCCGCTGCTGGCGCCGCTGCTGCCGGACACTGCCTTCGTCTCACCCCACGCGCCCTATCCCTGCGACATGGCGCCCATGGGGCGCCAATGGTTCAGCCTGCAGGAGCGGGACCCCGATGTGATGCTCGCGGGGGTGCGCGAAGCCGCGCCGCTGCTCAACGCCTTCCTCGACGCCGAGCTGGCGAAATACGGCCTCAGCGACGACCGCCTGGCCCTGGTCGGCTTTTCCCAGGGCACCATGACGGCGCTGCACACCATGCTGCGCCGGCCCAAGGCCTGCGCCGTGGTGGTCGGTTTCTCCGGCGCTTTGCTGGCGCCGGAGCTCCTGGGTGACGAGATCGTCAGCCGCCCGCCGGTGCTGCTGGTGCACGGCGATGCCGACCCGGTGGTGCCTTTCGAGGCCATGCCCGCGGCGCAGGAGGCGCTGGACCTGAACGGCGTGCCCATCGCCGCCTATAGCCGCCCCGGCCTGCAGCACGGCATCGACCAGGAAGGGCTGCAGCTCTGCGCCACCGCCCTGGTGCAGCATCTCTTCCCGGAAACCATGGCGCAGACCGACGAGGCGCCGCGCGGTTAAGCGCAGCAGCGGAGGCGCAATCCCAGCGCGATGAAAAAGCCGAACCCTCTTTACAACTGGGCACTGACGGCCTGGGCGCCGCTGCGCTGGGCGGTGGGGCTGCTGCTGATCGTCGGGGGTGTCTTCGGGATCCTGCCGGTGCTCGGCTTCTGGATGATTCCCGTCGGCCTGCTGGTTCTCGCCAGCGGATCGCCACGGGTGCGTGACATCGCCAAGGCGGTGATCCGCCGCCTGCGCGCCTGGTTCGACAAGGCCACGCCGGGCGGTAACGGCGGCGCCTAGATCAATCCTCGGTCAGGTGGAATCACCTGACCGAGGATTGATCTATCTTAGAAGATGAGAGCAACCTGTCCGCGTCCTCCTGGACGCGGGTTGCTCCAGGCCGCCGTTACCCGAATTCTGCCGGCTGCCGTCAGGCGGTCCGCATGGCGGCGAGGATGCTCTCGACCGCGCTGCGCAGGCGCTCGGTTTCGGCGGAGATCAGGGTCGAGACGACGATGACCCGCGGCAGCTGTGAAATAGTTGGGTAATTATACCTATGGACGGACTGTCGCAGCCCCGTTCGGGGGAGAGGGGAGGATGCACGCCCGCAAGATCCTCCCCGTCTTGCCGCGGCGCTCAGGGCGCGGATGACGCTTCGATGAAGTTTGCCGCGCGGCGAATCCCAATATCTTGTATGCGGCGGCGGCTTTTAGTATTTATAGCGTGTCCAAGGGCCTGGCACCCCAGACATGGGTGATGCTGGAGTATAGGGCAGAGGAAGGATGGACCGGACATGACCGGTGCTGCGCAAACCTATCCGGCGCTCGTCCTCAACGCTGACTTCCGTCCGTTGAGTTACTTCCCCTTGTCGCTATGGTCCTGGCAGGATTCCATCAAGGCGGTCTTCCTCGACCGCGTGAACATCGTCTCCGAATACGACGAGGTGGTGCGCTCGCCCAGCTTCGAGATGAAACTGCCCAGCGTGATTTCGCTGAAGCAGTATGTCAGCCTGGACCGCCGGCCCGCTTTCACCCGATTCAACGTCTTCCTGCGCGACAGCTTCGAATGCCAATACTGCGGCGACGACCTGCCGGCGGAGGACCTGACCTTCGACCACATCATCCCGCGCTCACGCGGCGGGCGCACCTCCTGGCACAACGTGGTGACCGCCTGCCAGGAGTGCAATTTGGCGAAAGGGAACCGAATGCTGGGCGAGTCCGGCATGCGCCTCATGAGGCCGGTGGAGGAGCCATCCACCTACCAGCTGCAAGAGAACGGCCGCTGTTTCCCGCCAAATTTTCTCCACGAAAGTTGGCGGGATTTTCTTTACTGGGACAGCGAACTGGAGTCCTGAGGGGCCGAAGCCTGCTATGGCTTCTTGCGCGGCTTTCCGGCCATGGCGGCAAAGGCGCCGCCGGCCAGGAAGGGTAGCCAGAAGTAGATCAGCGCATACTCGCTCAGCCAGTCGATCGAAAATTCAGCGTCGTTCGGCAACCCTTCGCGCGCCAAGCCATTCAGGCTGAGCCAGAACAGCAGCGCGCCAAAAGAGATCACAGCGCCCAGCAGGATCAGCACGACACGCATAGGTGTCTGTGGTCGGTCTAGAAGCGTTCCGACAGCCAGATGGCCAGGCGCGAGCCGGCCTTCACCGCCCCGGTCAGCAACTCGTAGCCCGGTGTCTCCTCGGCGCCGTGGTCCAGGCCGATGTCGCGGTGTTCGAGTTCTTCCTGGCGGAAGGTTTCGATGGTGTCCTTCAGATCCGCCTGATCGTCGCCGAGCTGCGCCTGCTGGCCGGCATAGTGTTCGTCGATGACTTCCTCGACGGCGACGGTGCAGGCCATGGCGGCTTTTTCCCCCATCATCGCCGTGGCCGCGCCCAGGGCAAAACCGGCGATGTGCCAGACCGGCTGCAGCGCGGTGGGGCGCACCCGGTTGTCCACCATCAGCTTCTCGAAGGTCTGCAGGTGGTGCAGCTCCTGCTCGTGCATGTGCTTGAGGGTCGGCGCGCAGGCGCTCTTGCCCAGCACGGCCAGCTGGCCCTCGTAAATGCGCCGGGCGCCGTACTCGCCGGCGTGGTCGACGCGGATCATGCGGGCCAGGCGCTCTCCGGGCTCCAGGTCGCCAGGCAGGTGGTCGCGCCCGGTGTCGCCGTTTTTCGGGCCGCCCTGGGGGTTGCCTTGCGGGGTATCCGTCATGGTCAGGCTCCCTTCTTCGCGGAAAAGGCTCCCCAGAAGGATAGCGCGGCCAGGACGGCGCAGGCCAGGATGTTGAAGCCGGCCATGGAGATGCCGAACAGCTCCCAGGGCACCTTGTCGCAAGGCGCGAAGGCCTGGTTCAGCAGGATCTCGCGCAGCTGCTCGACGGTGGCGTTCTCCGGCAGGGCCGGGGCATGGCACTCGGCCGTGCCGCGCCACCACTTCTGCTCGACCCCGACGTGAAAAACGGCGAGGGCGCTGCCGCCGGCGAAGGAGAGGCCGGCGCCGGCCAGCATAAGCCGCCGGCCCCCGGGCCGGCCCGCCAGCAGGAAGGCGAGGACGGCGAAGGCCAGGGCGGCGCCGTAGGCGTAGCGCTGGTAGATGCACAGCACGCAGGGATTGAGGCCGCCCCAGTACTGCGAGGCCAGCGCGGTGCCCAGCGCGCCGAGGCAGGCGGCGGCCAGCAGCGCCGGCAGGGTGCGGGGGTCGCGGAGAAGAGGGTGCATGGCGGTGCGGTCTCTTTTCAGGAAGCGTTACAGCAGATAGCGCAGGGCGACGAAGCCGCCGAAGAGCAGCAGGAAGAACAGGATGGTGAGCTGCGGCAGATAGCGCTCGATGAAGCTGCGGATCGGCGGGCCGAAGTACCACAGCAGGGCCGCCAGCAGGAAGAAGCGGGCGCCGCGCGAGACGACGGAGGCGACCATGAAGACACCGAAATCCAGGTCCATGACGCCGGAGGTGATGGTGATCACCTTGTAGGGGAAGGGCGTGAAGCCGGCGCCGGCGACGATCCAGGCGCCCCACGCTTCATAGCCCGCCTGGAATTCCTGGAAGCGGTCGAGGTAGCCGTAGAACTCGACGATCGGCAGCCCGACGGTGTCGAACAGCAAGGCGCCGATGGCGTAGCCGGCGATGCCGCCGAGGACGGAGGCGACGGTGCAGACCGCGGCGATCAGCCAGGCGCGCTCGCGCGCGGCCAGGATCATCGGGATCAGCAGCACGTCCGGCGGAATGGGAAAGATGGAGGATTCGACGAAGGAGATGAGCGCCAGGGCCCAGAGCGCATAGGGCCGCGCGGCCAGGTCCATGGTCCAATCATAGAGTCGCCGCAGCACGCCCGATCAGACCTTTCTGATGCTTTCCGGCCGGATTTTCTCCGCCCCGGCAGGCCGCCGGAACAGGTGACGGACTCCTTTAGCAGGGCTAGTTGACGCGGGCAACCGCCCAGGGATCGTGCTACGCTCGGGCTTCGCCGCTACCCGTCGACCGTGAGGCCTATGCAGGAGCACGCAGACATCCTCTTTGCCAACGAGGCCTTCTATTTCGCCTTTCAGATGAAGGATCCCGACGCCATGGACGGGATCTGGGCCCGCGAGGTTCCGGTGGCCTGCACGCATCCCGGCTGGCCCTCCTTGAGCGGGCGCGACCAGGTGATGAAGAGCTGGCAGGCGATCTTCGACAATCCCGATGCCCTGACCGTGACCTGCCGTGCCGCCAGGGCGCGCCGCTACGGCGATGTGGCCTTCGTCACCTGCTATGAGGAGATCGGCGAGAACCTGCTGGCGGCGACCAATGTCTTCGTGCGCGAGGACGATACCTGGAAGCTGGTGCATCACCAGGCCGGCCCCTGCCACGTGCCGCCGCCGGAACTTGCCGAGGAGGAAGAGGAAGAAGGAAGCCGCCTGCAGTAGAGCCCCGCCGGCCGGGGCAGCCGCCCAGCAGGTCCCCTGAGTAAGCGGCTCTCACGAGGCGGCTTCATGTGGCCGCCTCGCCAAGCGAAGGCGGCGCAGCCGCGCCGGATCAGCTTGCTAGATCAGCTCACGAGATCAGCTCGACGTGTTCGGCCATCGGCCCCTTCTGTCCCATGCGGGTCTGCAGGCGCACGCGCTGGTTCGGCTGCAGCGCCGGCAGGCCGAAGCGCTCCAGCGTGCGGCCGGACACGAAGACGTCCTTGCCGCCGTCGTCGGGAATAACGAAGCCGAAGCCCTTTTCCACATTGAAGAACTTGACGGTGCCTTCGACGGTTTCGGTGGCGCCCTGGCCACCCGGGGCGCCGGCGCCCGGCTCCGGTGCCGCACCGGCCTCGACGGCATGGATCTCCGCCACCTGCAGGCCTTTGCGGCCCTGCATCAGGTCACAGACGATGCTGGAGCCTTCGTAAAGCTCGCGATTGCCGTAGCGTTCCACCACGGAAATATGCAGGAAGGCGTCGGGTGCGCCCTCGCTCAACTGGACGAAGCCAAAGCCCTTGGTCGCATTGAACCACTTCACCACGGCCTTGACGTTACGGTGGGTGATTTCTTCTCGATCGAAATCATGATCATTCGTCATCACAACGGCCACTCCAAGACAAAGCAGGGGAGACCCTTCCTACGTCCTGCAACCATCGCAATGCTGAGAAATCCGGCGGCGATTCCACGCCCTGTCCGCGATCTCCGAACCCTGTTCCTTGAGAGACGCCTCTCGTGCCCGGTGAAGGCAAACCGGCGGGACCCAGACGAATGTCCCGCAGTCGCGATGCCAGGTTCTTCCCTTTACGGCGCGGGGGTGAGGCCCACACGCCCATCCACCATTACAGTTCCCCACTCCATGCCCTACCTAGCCTCCACGTGCCACGTTCGACGCCGCCTCCTAATAGCGTCCGTTCCATTCAGGTTGCCCTAGGCAAAAAGGACAGATTTGACCGAACGTCACGTCCTGAACGTGGCATATGCACGTTACATTTAAACGTGTCTGACAAAGCAGTGCCATAGAAAAGCGTGTGAGGTCGACGGAAGTGCAACCGTCAAGCCCTCATGATATCGCGGCGCGGTGGCGGCGAAGCGGCGGTTTCCCGCGCTTCGGCGGCGGGCTCGGGGCAGCTCCGCAAACCGCCGCTCGCGCAAAAGTCACCGGTTGCCAAGCGCGCGGCCCCGGCTATGATGCGCTCCGGCCGGGCGGCGGGAGCTCTCCGCCCCGCGGCCGCTTCCCCTTCGGGGCCCCTGTGGCGGAATTGGTAGACGCGACAGACTCAAAATCTGTTTCCCGCAAGGGAGTGCCTGTTCGAGTCAGGCCAGGGGCACCACTGAAACCTGCAGCGGCGCAGAGTCCCTCCAAGCATTTCTGTCTCACGCAAGACCTGACCCCAACGTGAGGGCGGACGTGCCACGTCTTGGCCAAGCGGCCGATTGCAGCCGGGGGCCGCTTTGCTAAGCTGCGGATCCCGACTGGATTCCCGCCTTGGCTTGGTGACCCGCCGCTTTATGACCTCCGCATGACCTCCACAGAGAGTGAGCCTCTTCCATCGCAGGCGCCGGCCCCGCCGCCGGCCGGCGAGTTGCCGCGCGCGGCGCTGGTCACCGGTGCCGCCCGGCGTATCGGCGCGGCCATGGCGCGCGACCTGGCGGCCGAGGGCTGGGCGGTGGCCGTGCACTATCATGCTTCCGAAGGCGCGGCGCGGGAGCTCTGCGCGGAGATCGCCGCGGCGGGCGGCCGCGCGCGGACCTTCAAGGCCGACCTGTGCGACGAGACGGCGCTGGCGCGCCTGGTCGCGGAAGCCGGCGAGGCCTTCGGGCCGCTCGGGCTGCTGGTGAACAACGCCTCGGTCTTCGAGTTCGACGATCACGAGACCTGCGACCGGGCCAGCTGGGATGCCCACCTCGATACCAACCTGCGCGCGCCCTTCGTGCTGACCCAGCATTTCGCGCAGGCGCTGCCGGCGCCGGCCCGCGGCCTCGTCGTCAACCTGCTCGACACCCGTGTCTGGAACCTCTCGCCGGGGTATCTCAGCTATACCCTCTCCAAGACGGGGCTCTGGACGCTGACCCGCACCCTGGCCCAGGCGCTGGCGCCGCGCATCCGGGTCAACGCCATCGGGCCCGGCCCCACGCTGCCCTCGCGTGGGCAAAGCGACGCCGACTTCGAAGCGCGCCGCGCCGCCCTGCCGCTCGGCGAAGGCGCCACCCTGGAAGAGATCTGCGCCGCTTTGCGCTTCCTCATCGCCGCCCCCTCGGTCACCGGCCAGATGATCGGTCTCGACGGCGGCGACCATTTGAGCCGCAACCAGCCGGCCGCCGGCACCACCCAGCCTGAAGGCGATTCATGAGGCGGGCTGGCGGCCTGAAAGCACTACGCCTTTTAGTTGTATTTTAGGTATTTCTTCGTTCCTTCCCGCCGCCGTTCGGCTATGCTTGCCGGGCGATGTGGTTTGATATCGGGAGTGCTCTTTGGACCGGGCGGACAAGCCGCGCAAAGGCAGTTATTTCCTCGCGGCACAACACCAGCTGCGGCAGCCGCTGAACGCCCTCAGTCTGCTGATCGGCGAGCTGCGGCAGGCCGTCGACGGACGCGACCGGGAGGCGATCGTCGACGACATGCGCTATGCGCTGGATCTGTCGAATGCCTGGCTCGACTCCCTGGCGGACCTCGAAAAGGCGGAGGAGGGGATGCTGCGCCTGCAGATGCAGGACGTGCCCCTGCAACCGGTCTTCGCCCGCCTGCGCGACGAGTTTCTGCCGCACTTCGCTCACCTCGGGCTGGACTTCCGGGTCGTCTGCTGCCGCGCGGTGGTGCGGGCCGATCCTGCGGTGCTGCGCCGGTTGCTCGCCCTGCTGCTGGACAACGCCGCGAAGTTCACCCGCGACGGCAAGATCCTGCTCGGGTGCCGGCGGGTCGGCCGCCGGCTGCGCGTGGAGGTTTGGGACACCGGGCTCGGCGTCGAGGAGGAGGCGCAGGGGCGTCTCTTCGACCCATTCTTCCGCCTCGAGAACGAAGTGAGGCCGCGCGAACGCGGCCTCGGCCTCGGCTTGGCCTACGCCAAGCGCCTCGCCGAGTTCGCTGGCGACGATCTGACGGTTGTCTCGAAGCTCGGCAAGGGGTCGTGCTTTGCCCTCTCCCTGCCGCTGGCCGCCCCGGGCGCGGCGGCGCAGGCAATCGGCCGGCAGTCCGTGAGCGGCGCCGCGGACGCTTCGGAGCCGCTCCCCGATCCCCTCGGCAATCCCTTGGCCGGCGCGGGCGTGCTGCTGCTGGCGGGGGCGGAGGCGGGCGAGTTAGAGGCCCGGCTGCAGGACTGGGGCGCCGACGCGAAGGTGGTGCCGGTCCCCCGTTTGGCGGCCGCCCTTGCCGAGGCACCGGATCTGATCATCGCGGACCGGAAGACCTTCGAGACGGCGCGGGGCTGGGAGTTGCTGCGCCAGAGCGGCAGCGCGCCCGCCGTCATTCTCATCGCCGATCCCGGGGCGGCGGAGGCGGCCGAGGCGCCGCCGCCGGAGAGTGGCGCGGGGCACAGCCTGGTGCGCCCTGTGAAGTTGGCCTTCCTGCGCTCCCTGTGCCACTACGCCCTTTCACGGTCCTGAGCGTCAGGGGCTGAGGCATCACGGGCCTGAGGCATCGCGGGCCTGGGCCCCGCAAAAGTTCCGGGCATGAAAAAGGCCGGCGCTGCATCGCGGCGCCGGCCCGTTAGAAAGCCCGTTAGAAAGACAGATTGAAAGCGGCCGTCAGAAGTTGGCGGCTTCGGCCTCTTCCAGCGCGCGCACCTGCGCGGCGGCGCTGATGGCGGCCTGGGTGCGGCTGTCGAGGTTGAGCCGCTTCACGATGGCCGAGACGTGCACCCGAACGGTGTGTTCGGAAAGGCCGAGGGACTCCGCGACCTGCGCATTCGACATGCCCTGGCCGAGGTGCTTGTAGACCTGCAGCTGACGCTTGGTGAGCGCGTTGGCGACGTCTTCCAGCGACTTCTCGCTGCCGAAGGCGTAGACCGGCGATTTTTTCGACGGGTTGCGCTGCTCCAGCAGACGGCGCGGAAAGGCGACGCCGCCGGCGAGCACGGTCTGCAGGGCAGACTCGATTTCGTCGCTCTGGGCCGACTTGGGAATGTAGCCCATGGCGCCGGCTTCGATGCAGCGCAGGATCTCTTCGCGGTCTTCGATGGCCGACATGACGACCACCGGCACCTGCGGCAGACACTCGCGCATTGCGCGAAGACCCTCGAACCGCTTCATGCCGGGCATGAGCAGATCCAGAAGGATCAGATCGAGATCCGGGTTACCGGAGGCAATCTCCAACGCCTGGCGAAAGTCCGCCGCTTCGAGCAGCTCGCTCCCGCGCTCCAACCGGTCAATCAGATGCCTGGCGGCACTACGTGTAATCCAGTGATCGTCGGCGTAGAGGACTTTCATAGTTTAGAGAACCCTGAAATTCGTTGCGCTTCCGGCCCACTCTCGGAGCCGCTTTCGATGGGTACCTGCGCCGGTTTCCGCTCCCCCCGCGGTTCCTGCGAAATTCCGTAGTGACCCAAACAATGGTCAGATTTAGCGGAATAAGCAAATCAACTGGCGTCTCGGTACGCTATGTATATTCCGAATTTTCGCTGCCATTTCAACTACAAAACGAGTGCATCCTGCGGTTGGACAAGACCTTACCGACCGGTTTTAGTGTCTCAGCCGTTGCGAACCGGCCCCCGTCTACGAATTCAGTCCCAGGTATTTACATCCGGGAGTTGTTTTTTTCGTCAAGTTGTTCGGTACAAGCTAGAAAACCAACCGCTTTGACTAATTTTCCCTCAGAAGGGCGCTAATGAACGAATCGACGTTCACGGGTTTGCGTAGGAGAAGAAACCCTGCCCTCGCCACATCGTCGGCGACTTCCTGGGACAGGTCGCCGGTCACGATCAGGCCCTGGATGGCGCTGCCGGCGGCCTCCCGGACCGCGGCGGCGGCGGTCAGGCCGTCTTCCTCGCGGCTCAGCCAATAGTCGGCGATCACGCAACTGGGGGTTAAGTTCCGGCTGGCCAACGCGGCCAGCACTTCGCGACTGCTGGCCCCGGGAACGACCTCTGCGCCGAAGCGTCGCAGCATGCGTTCCGTCGCCCGGCGGACCAGCTCGTCGTCCTCAAGCAAAGCAACGACTTTCCCGGCGAGGGAGCCGTCGCGCGAGGATGCCTTCGCGGCTGAACTGGTCGGGGACGCCTGCATGTCTCAAGAGAAGTACCCAATCCCCCACCCTGTCAACTGTTCCGGGCGGAGGGGGACGGCGGCGCAACGGCTCCTATGCGAGCCCTCGCGCTCCGCGATGGGCGCAAGAGGGCTCGACGCGGCGCGGCGGCATTGGCTATAGGGGCGTGCAAGAGAGAGGCGGAGCCCCGGTGACCGGAGGGGCCGGTTCCCCGCTCATCATGAGACCAGCGCGAGTGAGTGCACCATGATTGTGATCTACGGCTTGAAGAACTGCGATACCTGCCGCAAGGCGGTGAAGCTGCTGGCGGCCGGCGGCGCGGCTTATCGCTTTCATGATCTGCGGGCCGACGGCCTGCCGGCCGACCGCCTGGCGGTCTGGATGGAGACGCTGGGCTGGGAAGCGCTGCTCAATCGCCGCAGCACGACCTGGCGCGGCCTGGCGGAGGCGGAGAAAGCCGATCTCGACGCGCTGCGGGCCGCCGCGCTGCTGGCGCGCCATCCCACGCTCATCAAGCGGCCGGTGGTGGAGGCGGGGACGGAACTGCTCGTCGGGCTGGCCCCGGCCCAGGAGGCCTCGCTGAAAGCCTTGGCCAAGGCATAAGTCATTCCAATTTCAGTCAGTTCGCGCCGGATCGGCGGCGCAAATCCGCAAGCAGGCCCGGCGCCGCCATTGCATAAGCGGGGCTTGTGCGGCGGCGGGCCAGGGCTTTCGGGTCAAGACCCCCCAGGCTGCGGGTTTGGGGCT
Organism: Kiloniellaceae bacterium; assembly: GCA_048268885.1. Classification (GTDB taxonomy): domain Bacteria; phylum Pseudomonadota; class Alphaproteobacteria; order Kiloniellales; family Kiloniellaceae; genus Pelagibius. Next base: position 84,883 of record JBLWUP010000009.1, read on the forward strand.
GCGGGTTTGGGGCTGCGGGTTTGGGGCCGTGGGTTTCGGGCCGCAGATGTCGGGCGCGGGTTTAGGACACGGGTTTTCTTGAATGCTGGTTGCGATCAAATCCGCTTGGGCGCTCTTCATCGGGCTGGGCATGCTGATGCTCGGCAACGGCCTGCAGAACTCGCTGCTCGGCATCCGCGCCGGCGCTGAGTCCTTCACCACCGAAACGACGGGCCTGATCATGGCCGCCTACTATGTCGGTCTGCTGGCCGGCGCGGTGGTGACGCCGAAAGTGGTGGGCAACGTCGGGCATGTCCGCACCTTCGCCGCGCTCGCCTCGACGGCCTCGACCGCGGCTCTCGTCTATGCGGTCTTCGTCGATCCCTGGGCCTGGGGCGCCATGCGCATGGTCACCGGCTTCTGCTACGCCGGCCTCTACGTCGTCGCCGAATCCTGGCTCAACGACCGCGCCACCAACGAGACCCGCGGGACCCTGCTGTCGGTCTACATGGTGGTGCTGCTGGGCGGCATGGCGGCCAGCCAGTACCTGCTGAATGTGGCCGACCCGAACAGCTACGTGCTTTTCGTGCTGGCGTCCGCCCTGGTGTCCCTGGCGCTGGTGCCGATCTCGGTCTCGGTGGCCCCGGCGCCGGACTTCGAGGCGCCGGAACCGCTCGGCCTGCAGGCCCTCTACCGCACCTCGCCGCTCGGCATGATCGGGGCGCTGGGGACCGGCATGGCCAACGCGGCGGTCTACGCCATGTCGCCGGTCTACGGCAGCGCCGTCGGCCTCAGCGTGCCGCAGATCGCCGTTTTCGTCAGCGCCAGCATTGTCGGCGGCATGGCCTTCCAATGGCCGATCGGGCGTCTCTCGGACAAGCTGGACCGGCGCCGGGTCCTGACCGCCGTCACCTTCGCCGCCGCCGCGGCGGCGGTGCTCGCCGGCCTGGCCGCCCGGACCGAGCCGCTGGGTCTCTACGCGATGATGTTCCTGGTCGGCGGGATGAGCCTGCCGATGTACTCGCTGTGCATCGCGCACACCAACGACTACCTGACTCCCAAGCAGATGGTCTCGGCCAGCGGTACGCTGATGATGGTGGGCGGCGCCGGCGCGGTTTTCGGGCCGATCGCGGTATCCCTGCTGATGGGCGCGATGGGCAGCGACGGCTTCTTCGTCTGCATCGGCGCGGTGCACGCCGCCATCGGGGTCTTCGCGCTGTACCGCATGCGGCGCCGACCGCGACCCTGCCGGTCGATGCCATCCGCGACCAGATGGACCGCGACCTCGCGGCCATGGCCGGCCCGCGCCTGCGCCGGCGTTGAGCGCCGCGACGCCCCAGGCGGCTCTTCGCAGCGCACCCTGACGGCGCCGGAGCCGCCGCCGCGGCGCCGCAGCGGCCGGGACACACGTAAGCCAATATTTACCGAAAAGTGCGATTCTTCAGGCTCTTCGCAGTCGCGAAATCGCACTTGCGAAGAGAATTGCTTTCGCCTAATGTGAGCGAAAATAAAGTTTCGCGATTAGCAATTTAATCGCAACATAATTGCCATGGCAGAGAGTATCGATCAGATGAAGGAAAAGCACGGTTACTTCATCGAGGATCTGACGGTGGGGATGACGGCGGTCTTCGCGAAGACGGTGAGCGAGGCCGATATCACCATGTTCGCCGGGATTTCCGGCGACACCAATCCGGTCCACCTCGACGAAAGCTTCGCGCAACAGACCATGTTCGCCGGGCGCATCGCCCACGGCATGCTCTCCGCCAGCTTCATTTCCACGGTCTTCGGCACCCGCCTGCCGGGGCCCGGCTGCATCTACCTGCGCCAGGATCTGCGCTTCAAGGCGCCGGTCAAGGTCGGCGACACGGTGGAGGCGCGGGTCACGGTGAAGGAAATCCAGGCGGAGAAGAAGCGGGTGGTCTTCGACACCGTCTGCTGCGTCGGCGACACCGTGGTGCTGGAAGGCGAGGCCATGTTGATGGTCCACAGCCGCGCCGAGGTGCTGGGCCAGCCCGAAGCGGCCGCCGAGTAAGGCGCCGGCCTCCCAGGGCGCTTCGCCAGGGGGGCGCTTCGCCAGAGACGCCGCCCCGCCTTGCCCCCCGGGGCTTCTTTGCGTTGACAGTCCGGAGCTAAGGCGTCAGACCAGCCGGTCAAATGGCTATCTTCCGGCATACCCAGGACCTGCCCAGCGCCGCCCGCGGCGCGGTGGTGGTCATCGGCAATTTCGACGGCGTGCACCGCGGTCACCAGCTGCTGCTGGCCGATGCGCGCCGGCAGGCCGACGAGCTGGGCGCGCCCATGGCGGTGCTGACCTTCGAGCCGCATCCGCGCTCGGTCTTCCTGCCGGACCAGCCGCCCTTTCGCCTGACCTCCCTGCGCGCCAAGGCCCATGCCCTGCAGGAAGCCGGCGTCGACCACCTTTTCGTGCAGCACTTCGACCGCGACTTCGCCCTGAAGCCCGCGGAAACCTTCGTCGAGGAAATCCTGGTCGGCGACCTGGCGGCCCGCCACGTGGTGGTCGGCTGGGACTTCTGCTTCGGCCACAAGCGCGCCGGTAACGTGGCGCTGCTGAAATCCATGGGCGCCAAGCGCGGCTTCGGCGTCACCGCCGTCGATCCGGTGATGACCGGCGACGGCGAGGTCTATTCCTCCTCCATCATCCGCGATCATCTGCGCGCCGGCCGCCCGGCCAAGGCCGCCGAGCTGCTGGGCCGGCCCTGGGAGATCGAGGGCCGGGTGGAGGAAGGCGACCAGCGCGGCCGCACCATCGGCTTCGCCACCGCCAACATCGGCCTCGGCGAGTTCCTCTGCCCGGCGCTGGGCGTCTATGCCGTCCTGGCCGGGCGCGATCCCGGCGTCGAGCACGGCGAGGAGACCCGCTGGCACCACGGGGTCGCCAATCTGGGCCGCCGCCCGACGGTGGGCGGGGAGGGGGTGCGCCTGGAGGTTCACCTCTTCGATTTCTCCGGCGACCTCTACGGCGAGACCCTGCGCGTGCACCTGATGGACTTCATCCGTCCGGAAAAGAAGTTTGACGGCCTCGACGCTTTAAAGGCACAAATCGCCCTCGATTGCGGCCAGGCCCGTGAAATCCTGGCCCGCGCCGGTATGGGTTGATCCAGACCCGGTTCAGAAGACCTACGCCCAGTTGAGAAGAATCACGCCATGAGCGTCGACTACAGATCCACCGTCTTCCTGCCGAAGACCGACTTTCCGATGCGCGGCGGCCTGGCCCAGCGCGAGCCGGAGACCCTGGCGCGCTGGAACGAGCTGGACCTCTTCGCCCGGCTGCGCGAGGCCTCCGAGGGCCGTGAGAAGTTCATCCTCCACGACGGCCCGCCCTACGCCAACGGCCACCTGCACATCGGCCACGCGCTGAACAAGATCCTGAAGGACCTGATCAACCGCGCCCACCAGATGCTCGGCAAGGACGCGCACTACGTGCCCGGCTGGGACTGTCACGGCCTGCCCATCGAGTGGAAGATCGAGGAGCAGTACCGCGCCGCGGGCAAGGACAAGGACGCGGTGCCGGTGCTGGAGTTTCGCAAGGAATGCCGCGACTTCGCCGAGAACTGGGTGAAGATCCAGACCGAGGAGTTCAAGCGCCTGGGCGTGGTCGGCAACTGGGAACGCCCCTACACCACCATGTCGTTCGACGCCGAGGCGCAGATCGTGCGCGAGATCGGCAAGTTCCTGATGAACGGCGGCATCTACAAGGGCTCGCGCCCGGTGCTCTGGTCGGTGGTGGAGAAGACCGCCCTGGCCGATGCCGAGGTCGAGTACCACGACCACACCTCGACGACCATCTGGGTGCGTTTTCCGGTGCTGAAGGCTTCGGATCCGCTGCTGGACGGCGCCAGCGTCGTCATCTGGACGACGACGCCCTGGACCATCCCCGGCAACCGGGCCATCGGCTTCGGCGAGGAGATCGCGTACGGCGTGTGGCAGGTCGACGCGGTGGCCGAAGGCAGCGCCGCCCAGGTCGGCGAGAAGATGGTGCTGGCCAGGGACTTGGCCGAGCAGGTGAAGGCCGACGCCAAGATCGAGGCCTGGCGCGAACTGGGCAGTGTCGGCGACCTGGCGGGCACGGTCTGCGGCCACCCCTGGCACGGCTTCGCGGCCGCCGCGGGCGGCTACGATTTCGACGTGCCGCTGCTGGCCGGCGACTTTGTCACCACCGAGCAGGGCACCGGCTTCGTGCACATCGCGCCGGGCCACGGCGCGGACGACTGGGCGCTGGGCCTGAAGTACGGCATCGAGATCCCGCAGACGGTGGACGGCGCCGGCTACTTCTACGACCACGTGCCGCTGCTGGCCGGCGCGGTGGTCTACGACGCCGACGGCAAGCCGGGCGACGCCAACGGCAAGGTCATCAAGTATCTGGTCGAGGCCGGGCGCCTGGTGACCAAGGGCAAGCTGAAGCACAGCTATCCGCATTCCTGGCGGTCCAAGGCGCCGCTGATCTTCCGCAACACCTCGCAGTGGTTCATCTCCATGGAGACGAACGATCTGCGCAAGAAGGCGCTGAAGTCCATCGACGACACGCGCTTCGTGCCCGCGACCGGGCGCAACCGGCTGCGCTCCATGATCGAGCAGCGCCCGGACTGGTGCATCTCGCGCCAGCGCCTCTGGGGCGTGCCGCTGCCGATCTTCGTCGAGAAGAAGTCGGGCGAACCCCTGCGCGACCAGGGCGTCATCGACCGTGTCGCCGCGGCCTTCGAGGAAGAGGGCGGCGACGCCTGGTTCTCCAGCGACCCGCAGCGCTTCCTCGGCAACGACTACAAGGCCGAGGACTACGAGCAGGTCACCGACGTGGTCGAGGTCTGGTTCGATTCCGGCTCGACCCACGCCTTCGTGCTGGAGGCGCGGCCGGAGCTGAAGTGGCCGGCCGATCTCTACCTGGAAGGCTCCGACCAGCACCGCGGCTGGTTCCACTCCTCCCTGCTGGAATCCTCGGGCACGCGCGGGCGCGCGCCCTATGACGCCGTGCTGACCCACGGCTTCATCCTGGAGGAGCAGGGCAAGGAGAAGATGTCCAAGTCCAAGGGCAATGCGCTGTCGCCCCAGGACGTGGTGGGCACCCAGGGCGCCGACATCCTGCGCCTCTGGGTCGTCGCCTCGAACTACGAGGAGGACCTGCGGTTCGGCCCGGAGATCCTGAAGCACCAGAGCGACGCCTACCGGCGCCTGCGCAACACCCTGCGTTACCTGCTGGGCAACCTCGACGGCTTCAGCGAGGCCGAGCGGGTCGACCCCAAGGAGATGCCGGAGCTGGAGCGCTGGGTGCTGCACCGTCTGGCCGAGCTGGACGCGCAGGTCCGCAAGAACGTCGAGGACTTCGATTTCCACGCCCTTTACCAGGCGGTCTACAATTTCTGCGCCATCGACCTCTCGGCCTTCTACTTCGATGTGCGCAAGGACGTGCTGTACTGCGACCGGCCGGACGCGCTGCGCCGGCGCGCCTGCCGCACGGTGCTGGACGAGGTCTTCTCCTGCCTCACCGCCTGGCTGGCGCCGATCCTCTGCTTCACCGCGGAGGAGGCCTGGTGGACGCGCGGCAGCGGCAAGGAAGCCTCGGTGCATCTGCGCACCTTCCCGGAGGTGCCGGCAGAGTGGCGCGACGAGGCCCTGGCCGGCAAGTGGGCCAAGGTGCGCGAAGTGCGCCGCGTGGTGACCGGCGCCCTGGAATTGGAGCGCGCCGCCAAGAATATCGGCTCCAGCCTGCAGGCCCGTCCGGTGGTGCACATCGAGCGGCCGGAGCTGATGGAGGCCGTGGCCGCCGTCGATCTCGCCGACATCGCCATCACCTCCGCCATCTCGCTGACCGATCAGGCGGCGCCCGATGACGCCTTCCGCCTGCCGGAAGTCGCCGGCGTGGCGGTGGTGGCCGGCCTGGCCGAGGGCGAGAAGTGCGAACGCTGCTGGAAGGTCCTGCCGGAGGTCGGCAAGGTGGCCGAGGCGCCGCAGACCTGCGGGCGCTGCGCCGATGCGGTGCAGCACCTGGGCGCGGCGGCGCAGTAGGCGGTTTCGCGGCCCCGATGCAACGCTCCCTCTTTCTCGCGACGGCGGTCCTGCTGCTCGATCAGCTGAGCAAGTGGATCATCATGACCCTGGTCATGCAGCCGCCGCGCGTCATCGAGGTGACCGGCTTCTTCAACCTGGTGCTGACCTACAACACCGGCGTCAGTTTCGGCCTGTTCCAGGGCGGCGCGGCCTGGCAGCCCTATGTGCTGGTCGCCCTCAACATCATCGTCGCCGCGGGCCTGCTGGTCTGGCTGAGGCGCGAGCAGGCCAAGACCAGCGCGGTGGGCCTGCTGCCCTGGGCCGTCGGCCTGGTGGTCGGCGGCGCGCTGGGCAACGCCATCGACCGGCTGCACCTGCCGGGTGTGGTGGATTTCCTGGATTTCCACCTCGCCGGCTGGCACTGGCCGGCCTTCAACGTGGCCGACAGCGGCATTGTTGTCGGGGTCGTCCTGATCGTCGCCGACGGCCTGTTCCAGCCGGGCCGCCCAGACAGAAGCCGGGGTGGCAAGGGGGGTGGCAAGGCGGGCGATTAGCTTGCTTTGCAGGCCGCGCCGCGCCGCGCCCCCGTCGCGGACGGCTTGTTCCCGCCGGTCAGGAAGAGTAAAAGAGGGCCGGGGATAGGGAGGTAGTCAAAAATGGAAGGTCGCATGACATTCAGACTTCTCGCGCTTGCTGGCGTGGCGCTGGGGCTCTCCGCCTGCGGCGGATTCCAGGAAAGCCTCGGCATGACCAAGCAGTCGCCCGATGAATTCCGCGTCGTCTCGCGCGCGCCGCTGACGGTGCCGCCCGACTTCCAGTTGCGCCCGCCGGAGCCCGGCGCGCCGCGCCCGCAGGTCGGCACCCCCGCGCAGCAGGCCGAACGCGCCGTGTTCCGCAACAGCGCGAACGCGCCCCAGACCGCCAATGCCGCGCCCCGGCGCGTGACCGTGGGCGAGCAGGCCCTGCTCGCCGCCGCCGGCGCGCAGCAGGCCGACCCGAACATCCGCCAGGTCGTTGACCGCGAAACCAAGCAGATCAACGAAGAGTCGGACTACTTCGTCGACCGCCTGGTGTTCTGGAACGACATTCCGCCGTCCGGCACCGTGGTCGATCCGCTGGCGGAAACGCGCCGCCTGCAGGAAAACGCCGCTCTCGGCCAGCCGGCCACGACCGGCGCGACGCCGCAGATCGAACGCCGCCGCAAGGCGCCGCTGGAAGGCATTTTCTAAGCCTGCGCGTCTTTTTTCCGCTTCCGCGTGCCGGTCCGATGACCGGACATTAACGATTGTTCACCATAATGCGACCGGGCGTCCGCTTGCGGGCGTCCGGTTTCGTGCCATATAGAGGCTCAATAGAATCATTCTGGTTTAGCGGCAGGGACGCCCTGCAACGCTAGAGGGAGGTCCCATAAATGGCAGTTTTCCGCCGTTCTGCCCGATTGGTTGCGCCGCTCGGCCTGCTCCTGGCCGCTTTCCTGACGGCTTTTGCCGGCCCCGCGGAAAGGGCCTGGGCGAAGGTCTTCGATCCCGTCAGCTTTACCCTGGATAACGGACTTCAGGTCGTCGTGGTGGAAAACCACCGCGCGCCCATCGTCTACCACTCCGTCTGGTACCGGGTCGGCGCGGCCGACGAGCAGGCCGGCGAGTCGGGCCTTGCCCACTTCCTGGAACACCTGATGTTCAAGGGCACGGAGAACCTGGCGCCGGGTGAGTTCTCTGAGATCATCGCCGCCAACGGCGGGCGCGAGAACGCCTTCACCTCCTGGGACTACACCGCCTATTACCAGACGGTCGCCGCCGACCGCCTGGAAATCATGATGAAGAACGAAGCCGACCGCATGGCAAACCTGTCGCTCACCGACGACGTGGTGCTGCCGGAGCGCGAGGTGGTGCGTGAGGAGCGGCGCAGCCGCGTCGACAACGAGCCGGGCACCCAGCTGGGCGAGATGAGCCGCGCGGTGCAGTTCCTCAACCATCCCTACCGCATTCCCATCATCGGCTGGGATCACGAGATCGAGCAGCTCTCGACCGAGGCGGCGGTGGCCTTCTACGACAAGTGGTACGCGCCCAACAACGCGATCCTGATCGTCGCCGGCGACGTGGACCCCGTGCAGGTGCGCGACCTGGCCGAGAAGTACTACGGCGTGATCCCGGCGAAGGACGTGCCGGAGCGCCAGCGTGTCGTCGAGCCGCCGCAGAATGCCGAGCGCGAGGTGCGCCTGGAAAGCCCGCGGGTGCGCCAGCCGCAGATCTCGGTGAGCTATCTGGCGCCGAGCTACCGCCAGGCGGAAAACAATGACCCCTACGCCCTGCAGGTGCTCTCGGAGGTCATCGGCGGCGGCGCCACGGCGCGGCTCTACAGCCGGCTGGTCGTGGAGCAGGGCATCGCCGGCTCCGCCGGGGCGGGCTACAACGCGACCAATTACGACTACTCGACCTTCACCTTCTACGTCGCGCCGCGGCCCGGCGGCGAGGTGGCGCCGCTGGAAGAGGCCCTGCGCGCCCAGATCGCCGAGCTGCTGGAAAACGGCGTGACCGAGGAAGAGGTGACCGCCGCCAAGAAGCGTCTGGTCGCCGGCGCGGTCTTCGCGCGTGACAACCTCTCGACGGCGCCGCGGGTGATCGGCGCGGCGCTGACCACCGGCGGCACCCTGGAGCAGGTCGAGGCCTGGCCGGCGCGCATCGCCGAGGTCACCGCCGAGGACGTGAACCGCGCCATGAAGGACGTGCTGCGCGAAGAGCAGTCGGTCACCAGTTATCTGCTGCCCAAGCCGACGAGCTGAGTTGACCGGCCAAGTTGACTGGCCAAGTTGACTGGCAAAGAACGACACACAGGTTGAGGCTGAAGTTCTCAAGGAAAGGATCGTCTTGATGCGAATCCCGAGCAGCCGGGGGCTGAGCCGCCCGGTGACCGCGCTGATGGTCGCCTGCGCGATGGCGCTGACCGTCGCTCTCGCCGCCGCCCAGGCGCGCGCCGTGGAGGTGCAGCGCGTGGTCTCTCCCGGCGGCATCGAGGCCTGGCTGGTCGAGGACCACACCAACCCGATCATCGCGCTGGAACTGGGCTTCCAGGGGGGCGCCGCGCTCGACCCCCTGGGCAAGGAAGGCCTCGCCTACATGGTCTCGACCCTGATCGACGAGGGCGCCGGGCCGCTCGATTCCCAGTCCTTCCAGGGCGAGCTCGACAACCTGTCCATCAGCCTGCGTTTCGAGGCCGGGCTCGACAGCTTCAGCGGTTCGCTGGAGACCCTGACCGAGAACCGCGACCGCGCCTTCGAGCTGCTGCGCCTGGCGCTGACCGAGCCGCGCTTCGATGCCGAGCCGGTGGAACGCCTGCGCAGCCAGATCATCGCCCGCCTGTCGCGCGAGTCCGAGGACCCGCAGTCGATCGCCGGGCGCACCCTGCGCCGCCTGATGTTCGGCGACCATCCCTACGCGCGCCCGACCAACGGCACCGAGGCCAGCATCGCCGGCCTGACCGTCGCGGACCTGCGCGGCTTCGTGCAGCAGCGCTTCGGCCGCGACAAGTTGTTCGTCGGCGTGGTCGGCGACATCACGCCGGCGGAACTCGGCAAGACGCTCGACGAAACCTTCGGCACGCTGCCGGAAAAAGCCGCGCCCTTCGCGGTGCCTCAGGCCCAAGTGGGCAATCCCGGCGCGGTGGTGGTCATCGACAAGCCGATCCCGCAGTCAGTGGTGGCCCTCGGCCACGGCGGCATCCAGCGCGACGACCCGGACTACTACACGGCCTACGTGGTGAACTACATCCTGGGCGGCGGGGGTTTCTCCTCGCGCCTGGTGGAGGAGGTGCGCGAGAAGCGCGGCCTGGCCTATTCGGTCTACGCCTACTTGGCCCCGCTCGACCACGGGTCCATGCTGGTCGGCGGCACCGCGACCCAGAACGCCCGCGTCGGCGAGTCGCTCGACCTCATCCGCCAGGAATGGGCGCGCATGGCCGAGGACGGCCCGAGCGCCGAGGAACTGGCCGACGCCAAGCGCTACCTGACCGGCTCCTTCCCCCTGCGCTTCTCCAGCTCCGACAACATCGCCGGCATGCTGGTCGGCATGCAGATGGAAGACCTCGGCATCGACTACCTGGAAAAGCGCAACGGATACATCGAGGCGGTGACCCTGGACGCGGCCAAGCGCGTCGCCCAGCGGGTCTATCAGCCGGAAGAGCTCACCGTCGTGGTGGTCGGCGCCCCCGAGGGCATCACCGCTACCCAGGAAGCCCCTGCCGGCGGAACTTGAGGGACGGCTGCATCACCATCCTGCGTCCTTCGAGACGCCCGTCCGGGCGGACGCCCGGCCGGGCTCCTCAGGATGAGGCGATCGTTGGTGCATGGCACAAAGAACAGCCCTCATGCTGAGGAGCGCCGTAGGCGCGTCTTGACCTGCCTTCGCCGAAGCGAAGCCGCTTCGGCTTCGCGCAGGCGGGAGCACGCAGGGCAGCGATCCAGCGCAGTTAGCGGCGAGAGCCCCATAGCTCAGGGATAGCTGGCGACCTCGATGAGGTTGCCGTCGGGGTCGTTGAAGTAGACCGAGGTCATGGGCCCCTGGGCGCCGGTCTTCTCGACCGGTCCCTCGACGATCTGCACTTCCTCGGCCCAGAGATGGGCGACGACCTTCTTCGCGGGCCAGTCGGTGATGAGGCAGAGGTCGCCCGAGCCGATGGTGGCGTGGTTGCGGGTCTCCATCCCCAGGGTCTGCAGGTTGATCTTCTGAGTGCCGAACTTCAGCGCCCGGCGCCCGCCGGCGAAGGTCTCCGCCTCCATCTTCAGGACGCGGACATAGAAGGCGACGGCCCGCTCGAGATCGCGGACGGTGAGGACGACGTGGTCGATGTGGTTGATCATGGGGTCTCGCGGGGGCTTCGGGCCTTCAAGAGCAAAACGGCGCGCCACTCACTATAGCAGCTGGCCCCGGCTGCAAGGAACACAGCCCTATTTCCGGGGATTCTCGGAACCTCGCGGCCACGCCCCACGTTGCTCCATCAAGTGCGAAAGGCCCCTCAGCAACCAAGGAGGAGGACATGGCACGCGAACCCGAACCCGATAAATTCACCCGCAAGGCCTTCAGCTTCCGCCGCATGACCGGCTGGCAGCTGTGGTCCATCACCGTGGTCGCGGTGGCGGTGGTCGCCGCCGGCCTTATCTACGCGGTGGCTTAAGCCACCGCCATCTGGGTCTACGCGGTGGCTTGAGCCACCGGCCCCGCAACGCGCGCAGGCGGCTTTCGGCGACTCCGGCGGGTCTGCTAGGCTTCGGTTTCTGTGAACCCCCTCGGAGTCTCCCGCTTCCATGCCGATTCGCCGCCTGCCGGAAACCCTGGTGAACCAGATCGCCGCCGGCGAGGTCGTGGAGCGCCCGGCGGCCGCCGTGAAGGAGCTGGTGGAGAACGCCCTGGACGCCGGGGCGCGCCACATCGACGTGGTGCTGCGAGACGGCGGGCGGGCGCTCATCGCCGTCACCGACGACGGCTGCGGCATGACCCCCGACGAACTGACCCTGGCGGTGGAGCGCCACGCCACCTCCAAGCTGCCCGACGACGACCTGGTGCACATCGCCTCGCTCGGCTTCCGCGGCGAGGCGCTGCCCTCCATCGGCGCGGGGGCGCGGCTCACCGTGACCAGCCGCCCGGCGGAGGCCGGGGAGGCCTGGGCGCTGAGCGTCGAGGGCGGCAAGCTCGGCCAGCCGGCCCCCGCCGCCCACCCCAAGGGCACCCGGGTGGAGGTGCGCGACCTTTTCTTCGCGACGCCGGCGCGCCTCAAGTTCCTGAAGACCGCGCGCACCGAGGTTTCCCACGCCCAGGACACGGTGAACCGCCTGGCCATGGCGCACCCGGAGGTGGGCTTTACCCTCTCCGACGGCGAGCGCAAGTTGATCGGCCTCGCCCCGGCCGAGGGCGAGCTCTTCGAGGGGCGGCTGAAGCGTCTCTCCGCGCTCATGGGCCGCGACTTCGCCGACAACGCCCTGCCCATCGATGCGCTGCGCGAGGGCATCCGGCTCACCGGCTACGTCGGCCTGCCGACCCTGAACCGCGGCAACGCGCAGCACCAGTACCTCTTCGTGAACGGTCGTCCGGTGCGCGACAAGCTGCTCTACGGCGCCATCCGCGGCGCCTACCAGGATTTCCTGGCGCGCGACCGGCATCCCCTGGTGGCCTTGTTCGTGGAGCTGCCGCCGGAGCAGGTCGACGTGAACGTGCACCCGGCCAAGGCGGAGGTGCGCTTCCGCGATCCGGGGCTGGTGCGCGGCTTGATCGTTTCCGCCACGCGGCACGCCCTGGCCCAGGCCGGCCATCGCGCCTCGACCACCGTATCGGACACGGCGCTGGGCGCGCTGCGCCCCGGCAGTTCTTCGCCGCCGCCGGGCGGCTGGGGGCAGACCGGCTGGGGCGGGCCCGGTCTGGGCACGGGGGCGGCGACCCTGCCGCGCGGTCTCGCCGAGGCGACCGCCGCCTACAACGCGCCGCTGCACCAGACCTGGGGCCAGGCGCAGGACTCCGGCCATCTGCCCGGGCTCGACGCGGCGCCGGCGGCCGTCGCCGCCGCCGCGCAGGCAGTCGCCCGCGAGGCCGGCGCGCCGGAGCTTGAGAGCTATCCAAGCGATCAGTATCCCCTGGGCGCCGCCCGCGCCCAGCTGCACGGTACCTACGTGGTGGCGCAGACGTCCGACGGTATCGTCATCGTCGACCAGCACGCCGCCCACGAGCGCCTGGTCTACGAGCGCATGAAACAGCAACTCGGCGAGAGCGGCGTGCGCCGCCAGATGCTGCTGCTGCCCGAGGTGGTGGAGCTGGAGGAAAGCGCCGCATCGCGCGTCGCCGAGCGCGCGGACGAGCTGGAGGAACTGGGCCTGGTGGTCGAGGCCTTCGGCCCCGGCGCGGTGGTAGTGCGCGAGGTGCCGGCACTGCTGGGCGAAGTGGACGTGGCGGGCCTCATCCGCGATCTCGCCGACGAACTGGCCGAGCTGGGCGAGGCCCTGGCGCTGAGGGAAAGGCTGGAGCACGTCTGCGGCACCATGGCCTGTCACGGCTCGGTGCGCGCCGGGCGCCGGCTCAACTCCGATGAAATGAACGCCCTGCTGCGCCAGATGGAGGCGACGCCCCACAGCGGCCAGTGCAACCACGGCCGCCCCACCTACGTCGAACTGAAGCTCGCCGACATCGAAAAGCTCTTCGGGCGGCGCTGAGGCCGTATCGGAAAGATCGAGTCTGGCGGCCCCACCCCCTACCCATCCTTCCCCCGTCGAGGGGGAAGGGGCATTGCGGCGCCGTCCTGAAGGACAATCCCCTCCCCCTTGTTGGGGAGGGCTAGGGTGATGGCCCGGACGAAGCGGCCTAGCCTTCGTACTGCAGGAAGACCAGCTTAGCCTTGCCGTAGGTGCGGGCGTCGAGTTCGGCGAAACCCTCGGGCACCTCGAAGGGCTCGTTCTTCATCAGCTCGACGGAGACCAGGGCGCCGGGCGCGATCCAGCCGGCTTTCAGCAGGCTGACGACCGCTTTCTCGGCGAAACCCTGGTTGTAGGGCGGGTCGAGGAAGACGAGATCGCAAGGGGCAGGCGCCGGGCGCGGGTGCAGCACGTCGCAGGCCAGCAGCTGCGCCCGTTCGTCCTCACCCAGATTCCTGATGTTGGCGCGGCAGATCTCGATGGCCGGCGCGTAGTTCTCCATGAAGACGGCGTGCGCGGCGCCGCGCGACAGCGCCTCCAGGCCCAACGCGCCGGTGCCGGCGAAGGCGTCCAGCACGCGCGCGCCGGGCAGGCGCTGCTGGCCTTCGTCCGCCAACTTGCCGCTGGTCAGGATGTTGAACAGCGCCTCGCGCGTGCGGTCCGCGGTGGGCCGTACGGCGAGATCGTCGGGAGTCTTCAGGCTGCGGCCCCTATGACGGCCGGCGACGATGCGCATGCTTCTTCGGTCCGCTGGATTTCTTGGTCGTGCGGCGGGGGCCGGCCTTCTTCGGTCCCGTTTTCTTCGGGCCGGCCGACTTCATGTCGGGTTTCCGGGCATCCGGTTTTTTGGCGCCGGTTCTCTTGAAGCCGGTGCTCTTCGCGCCGGCCTTCTTTGCGGCCGGTTTCTTGCCCGCCGGTTTCTTGGCGAAGGGCCGCGGGGCGGCGGTTTTTTTCGCCGCCGTCTTTTTCGCCGCTGTCTTTTTAGGGGCCGTCTTCTTCGCGGCGGCCTTCTCGGCCGCGGCCTTCCGCGCCGCGGCGGCCGCCGCCAGGCCGCTGCGCCGCTGGCGCTTCTCGCGCTGCTCCTCCGCCTCGCGGACGTGCTTGAAGCCGCGTTTGGAGCCCGGCCGGTTGGGTTTCGGCTTGGCCTTGGCGTAGCCCTTGCCCTTTTTCTTCTTCTCCGGGTCCTCCAGGCCGAGGGCCTGGCGCAGGCGCTTGGGCTCGATCTCCTCCAGCGCCCGCTTGGGCAGCTTGCCGAGCTTGAAGGGGCCGTAGGCGATGCGGATCAGGCGGTTCACGTGCAGGCCCAGGTGGGCGCAGATCTTGCGCACCTCGCGGTTCTTGCCCTCGCGCAGGCCGAAGGTCAGCCAGGCGTTGGCGCCGGACTGGCGGTCGAGGCTCGCCTCCACCGGCCCGTAATCGACGCCGTCGACGGTGATGCCCTTGGCCAGCGCCGCCAGGCGGTCCGGATGGACGTGGCCCATGGCACGCACGCGGTAGCGGCGCTGCCAGCCGCTGGAGGGCAGTTCCAGTTGGCGCTTCAGGCCGCCGTCGTTGGTCAGCAGCAGCAGGCCCTCGGAGTTGATGTCGAGACGGCCGACCGCCTGCAGGCGCGGCAGCCCCGTGGGCAGCTTGTCGAACACCGTGGCGCGGCCCTGGGGGTCGCGGGCCGTGGTGATCTCGCCGCGCGGCTTGTGGTAGCAGAACAGGCGCGGCGGCTCGGCGGCGGGCAGCGCCTCGCCGTCCACCTCGATGCGGCTGGCGCCGGTCACCACCGCGGCAGGGCTGGTCAGCACCTTGCCGTCGACGGAAACCCGCCCGGCGGTGATCCAGGCCTCGGCGTCGCGCCGCGAGCAGAGCCCGGCGCGGGCGATGACCTTGGCGATGCGTTCGCCGCCCTGAATTTTGGCGCCCGGTTGGATGTCGGCCATGGTCTGGTTCCCCAAGATACGTGTCTTACGTGGCGCTGGTCTTACGTGGCGCTGGCGACGAAGGCGCGGAAGATGGCGCTGTCGCCGGCGCCGATCAAGTACTCCGGGTGCCACTGCACGCCGAGGCAGAAGCGGTAGCCGCCGGCTTCGATGCCTTCGATCACGCCGTCCGGCGCCACGGCGTTCACCGTCACGCCGGGGCCGACCTCCTTCACCGCCTGATGATGTGCTGAATTCACCGCCATCTCATCGCTCCGGCAGATGCCGTGCAGTAGGCTGTCGGCGGTCACGGCCACGGCGTGGCCGGGCTCGTGGCGCGGGTTCGGCTGCTCGTGGGCCAGGGCGTTCTCCACCTCGTCGGGGATGTGCTGGATCAGGGTGCCGCCCAGCACCACGTTCAGCAGCTGCTGGCCGCCGCAGATGCCGAGCAGCGGCATGTTTCGCGCCAGCGCGCCGCGCGCCGCCGCCGCTTCGAAAGCGGTGCGGCGGTCCTTGGTGCGCACGGTCTCGTGGCGCGTGTTCGCGCCAAACAGGGCCGGGTCCAGGTCGAAGGCGCCGCCGGTGATGAGCAGGGCGTCGATGTGCTCCAGATAGGCCTCGGCCTGCGCCGGTTCGTGCGGCAGCAGCACCGGCAGGCCGCCGGCCTCTCGCACGGCGTCGCTGTAGTTCTGCCGCACGGCATACCAGGGATAGTTCGACCAGCCGCCGGCTTGCTCGGAATCCAGGGAGATTCCGACCACAGGGGTGGACCGGGTCGCTGCGCCGCCGTTTTGCTTTGCCATCGGCGCAATCTAGGCGTCGCCGGGGCCCGCCACAACCGGCGAATGCGCAGGCGATTTGGGGGCTATCCGGGGCCTATAGGGGGGCTGTCCGGAGCCTAAACGGGGACTTCGTAGTCCTCGAGGGAATAGCCCAGGGCCACGAAGCCCTCTTCCATCAGGTCGCCCAGCAGCGGCATGCCGAGCAGGTAGTCCGCCGTCGGGCCGGACTTGCGCTCGACCGCGGCTTCGATCGCGTCCTGCCATTCCTCCGCGGAGAAATCGGTCCGCCCGACCCAGGTCATGGCCACCAGTTCGGCCTGCGCGTCGTCGTTCAGGTCCTCGATGACCTCTTTGATCTCCATGGCGACCGGATCGTCGCCGTAGTCCTCCAGCGCGTCGTGGTCCTCGTCCTCGCCGGGCAGCGAAACGGTGTCCCGGTCGGCGGGGGCGACCTTGGCGTCGTAGGCGCGCGCCTTGGCGATCAGGAAGGCGACCGTCGCCGGGTCGACCTCGAGGGGGACCGTCTCTGCTTCCGCATCGACCGTTTTTGTTCCTGCCATCGCTCTCACTCCTTGGTAACGCTCCGCGGCCCTCAGCAACGCTCTGCGGCCTGAGGCCCGCCACTCCGCTTGACCGGAAGCTTAGGCCCCCGGCGGAGCCTTGAACATTGACCTAAAGCAATTCGCTTTCAAGACCGGCCCGCTTGACCGGCCCCTTTGCGGCGGGCAGGCTCTCGCGCCATGACCAAATCCCTAAAGATCGGGCCCCTAGCGACATGGTGAAACCCGACTATATGGCCGAGGCCCTGGCGGAGGCCAGGCTGGCCGCCGAAGCGGGCGAAGTGCCCGTCGGCGCCGTGCTGGTCGACGCCGCCAGCGGCGACATCCTGGCCCGGGCCCACAACCGGGTGGAGCGTGACGCCGATCCCACGGCCCATGCGGAGATGCTGGCCATCCGCGCCGCCGCCGGCGGCCTGGGTCTCAAGCGCCTGACCGGGACCGATCTCTACGTGACGCTGGAGCCCTGCCCGATGTGCGCCCAGGCCATCACCTTCGCGCGCCTGCGCCGCCTGGTCTTCGGCGCCTACGACCCCAAGGGCGGCGGCGTCGACCACGGGCCGCGCATCTTCGAGCAGCGCAGCTGCCACCACCGCCCGGAGGTGGTCGGCGGCGTGCAGGAGCAGGCCTGTGGGGCGCTGCTGCAGGGATTCTTTCAGGCGCGGCGCTGACGCCCTATATGAAAAGCGACGGCAGGCAAGGAATGAGGTGGGTATGACGCCGAAAGACACCAGCTCCATCACCGGCTATCACGCCCACGTCTACTACGACGCCGAGACCAAGCCGGCGGCCGAGGCGCTGCGCGCGGCCATCGAGGCGCGCTTCGACGTGCGCTTGGGGCGCTGGCACGACCGCCCGGTGGGCCCGCACCCGCAGTGGAGCTACCAGATCGCCTTCGCGCCCGATCTCTTCGCCGAGCTGGTGCCCTGGCTGGCGCTGAACCGCGGCGGCCTGACGGTCTTTCTGCACCCGGAGACCGGCGACGACCTGCCCGACCACCGCGACCATGCGCTCTGGCTGGGCGACAAGGCCGAGTTGAACCTCAACGCGCTAAGATAGCGGAAAGGTCGCTTTCGTCCTTCCCGCAGTCACGGCTGTCGTCCCGGTACTTGTTGCCGGGACCCAATGCCCTGGCCGTTTCATCGATGTAAGCCCGCGAGGCCTCGCCGCCCGCCGACGCCAATGGGTCCCGGGGTCAAGCCCCGGGACGACAGTGGAGAGTCGGCGGTACCGCTAGGCCGCCGGGGCGACCTGGAAATGATCCCAGACGGTCCAGAGGCCGATGACGACGAAGCCGAGTCCGGCCAGCAGCTTCAGCGGCAGCATGGTCAGATAGCGCTCGGCGGCGAGGCCCAGGGCCACCGCCAGGGCCGTCGACAGCACCAGCGCGGCGGCGGCGGCGAGGAAGACCATCAGCGGCGAGGTCTCGCGCTCGGCGGCGAAGAGAATGGTCGCGAGCTGGGTCTTGTCGCCCAGTTCCGCCAGGAAAACGGTGGTGAAGATGACGAGGATTTCGGACATTGTTTTTTGATCTCTCCGGAGCCGCCGACACACTATGACGCGCCGCGCGGGCCGGCTCCTGCTGCCCCGCGGAACGTCATAGGTCTCGCCAAACCCGAAGGATCTGCCCGCACCATGGCCCGAAACGCGATGTTCCGCGGCCAAGTCTGTTGATACGGGCCCCCGTAGATCACAGGCCGCAGGTCGCGGCTGTGAAATCGAGGCGGCTACTCCCCTACGAACCGGGATGTGATAGGCGATCGCCGGCGCGATGGCAAGTGTGGGGCCTCATGGCACAAGGTTAACGCCGGCTTAACCCTCAGGCTTCAGGCTGGTCACAGGCACCGCGCCCTTGAAAAAACCGAGGCAGGTCCAAAAATTCACTTGCATTGGCGGGCCAAAACTTCGAAAACCCGCGCCTCAGTTTTACTGGGTCAATCTACTGGTTGCGCTGGAGGACCGATGGCACAAGCACACGCCCTCTTCCAACTGGGGATCGACTTGGATGAAAACCCAAGCGCCTCCAAAACGGAAGAACAAGACATCACCGCCCCGACCCCCGCAGAGGGAGAGGAGCGGAAGGATTTTTTCATCGAGCGCGACGGTGAGCGCTATGCGGGCACACACCTGATCGTCGATTTGTGGGGCGCCGAGGGGATCAACGACCTCGCCTACGTCGAAGAGACGCTGCGCGAGTGCGTGGAGGCCGCCGAGGCCACGCTGCTGCACATCCACCTGCATCACTTCACGCCGAACGACGGAATCTCCGGCGTGGCGGTGCTGGCGGAATCGCACATCTCGATTCACTCCTGGCCGGAATCCGGCTACGCGGCGCTCGACATCTTCATGTGCGGCGCGGCCAAGCCCGAATTGGCGGTGGAGGTGCTGCGCCAGCGCTTCAAGCCGAGCCATGTGGGTGTCGAGGAGCACCGGCGGGGCCGCGGCCTGTGAGCCGCTGGCGCGTCGAACAGCTCCACGCCGACTTCCAACTGGGCCTCAAGGCCGACAAGGTTCTCTACGACAGCGAGACGGAACACCAGCGTCTCGTTGTCTTCGAGAACGAGACCTTCGGCCGCGTGCTGACCCTGGACAGCGTGGTGCAGACCACGGAGAAGGACGAGTTCATCTATCACGAGATGCTCGCCCATCTGCCGCTCTTCGCCCACGGCGCGGCCAGGAAGGTGCTGATCGTCGGCGGCGGCGACGGCGGCATGCTGGAAGAGGTGCTGAAGCACCCGGGCGTCGAAAAGGTGACGCAGGTCGAAATCGACGCCGGGGTGATCGACTTCTCCAAGCAGTATCTGCCGTCGATCTGCCGGGATGCCTACGACGATCCGCGCCTCGACCTGGTGATCGCCGACGGCGCGGACTTCGTGGCCAAGTGTGAAGAGCGCTATGACGTCGCCATCGTCGATTCCACCGATCCGGTGGGGCCGGGCGAAGTGCTGTTCACCGACACCTTCTACGGCAAGGCCAAGACCTGTCTGGCGCCCGGCGGCATTCTCGTCACGCAGAACGGCGTGCCCTTCCTGCAGGGCGGCGAACTCACCAACACCATGCGCGCCTTCAAGGCGCTCTTCGCCGATGCCGCCTGCTACCTGGCGACCGTGCCGACCTACGCCGGCGGGCCCATGGCCTTCGGCTGGGGCACGGACGATCCGGCCAAGCGCCAGGTGAGCCTGGAAACGCTGGAACAGCGCTACAAAGAAGCGGGCATCGCGACGCGCTATTACAATCCGGCGGTCCACCTCGGCGCCTTCGCCCTGCCGACCTACATCGCCGACCTGATTTCCTAGGCGGCGTTTCCCCCTCACCCAGCTCCGTCTAAGCGGGCTATGCCCGCTAAGACTTCACAACCCTCTCCCACCAGGGGAGAGGGATAGATGTTTGAGGCGGCGAATGAACCCCTCTCCCCTCCGTGGGAGAGGGAGGGGCCCGCGCAGCGGGAGGGTGAGGGGCTTTTCTAAGTCACCCGTTCCAGCAGGAGCACCGGGGAGCCCTTGAACGTCGTCTCGGCGAAGACCTTGAAGCCGCACTTCTCGGCGACGCGCTGCGAGGCCTTGTGCGCGGGGTCGATCATGCAGATGCAGCGGGTCATGCCGAGTTCCTTTCCGCCCCAGGTGAGGGCGGCCTCGACCGCTTCGGTGGCGTAGCCCTTGCCGTGGGACCAGGGCGCCAGCACCCAGCCGGCCTCCGGCGTGCCCTCGAAGCCGGGCTCGATGTCGCGCTTGAAGTCGGCCAGGCCGACCTCGCCGACGTAGCGGCCGCTGCCGCGTTCTTCCACCGCCCAGAAGCCGAAGCCGAGCAGCGCCCAGTGGCCGGCGTAGTTCAGCAGGCGCGCCCAGCTTTCCGACGATGTCGAGGCTTTGCCGCTGATGTAGCGGACGACCGCCGGGTCGCCCCACAGGGCGGCGCAGTCTTCGAAGTCGTCCTTGCGGTGGCCGCGCAGGACCAGGCGCTCGGTGGTCAGGACGGGAACGTCGCGGCCCGCGCTCATCGGAAGCCTAGCCGCGCCCGGCCTTTTCACGACCGATCGCGCGCCAGCCGATGTCGCGGCGGCAGAAGCCGTCCGGCCAGTCGATCTTGTCGACCGCGGCATAGGCCCGTTCCTGGGCCTCCTTGATGCTGGGTGCCATGGCGGTGACGTTCAGAACGCGTCCGCCGTTGGCCAGGATCTCGCCTTCCGGGCCCAGTTTGGTTCCGGCGTGGAAGATCTTCACGTCGTCGCCGTTGCCGGGCGCCGTATCCAGGCTGCCGATCACCGAGCCTTTCTCGTAGGCGCCGGGATAGCCCTTGGCGGCCATGACCACGGTCAGCGCGGCTTCCGCGTACCAGCGCAGGTCGAAGTTGGCGAGCATGCCGTCGCTGCTGGCGATGAGCGCGGGCAGCAGGTCCGACATCAGGCGCATCAGCACCACCTGGCACTCGGGATCGCCGAAGCGCACGTTGTACTCGATCAGCTCCGGCCCCTTGTCGGTGATCATCAGCCCGGCGTAGAGCACGCCCTTGTAGGGCATGCCCTCGGCCTTCATGGCCGCGACCGTCGGCAGGATAATCCGCGCCATGGTCTGGTCGATCAGGTCCTGGGTCATCACCGGCGCCGGGGAGTAGGCGCCCATGCCGCCGGTGTTGGGCCCCTCGTCACCGTCGTAGGCGCGCTTATGATCCTGGGCCGTGGCAAGGGGCAGGGCCGTCTCGCCGTCGACCAGGGCGAAGAAGCTGGCTTCCTCGCCCTGCAGGAAAGCCTCGATGACCAGCTCGGCGCCGGCCTCGCCGAAGGCGCCACCAGCCATGGCCTCGTCGATGGCGGCCAGGGCCTCGTCCTCGGTCATGGCCACGGTGACGCCCTTGCCGGCGGCCAGGCCGTCGGCCTTCACCACGATGGGCGCGCCCTGTTCGCGCACGTAGGCCTTGGCGGCGGCGGCCTCGGTGAAGCGGCCGTAGGCGGCGGTGGGGATGTCGTACTTGGCGCAGAGGTCCTTGGTGAAACCCTTGGAGCCTTCCAGCTGCGCCGCGGCGGCGCTGGGTCCGAAGGCCTTCACGCCGATCGCGTCCAGGCGGTCGACCAAGCCCAGCACCAGCGGCGCCTCCGGGCCGACGACGACGTAGTCGATGGCTTCCTTCTGCACGAAGGCGATCAGGCCGTCGATATCCTCGGCGGCGAGGGGCAGGCACTCGGCCTCCTCGGCGATGCCGGCGTTGCCCGGCGCGCAGTACAGCTTGTGACAGAGGGGAGAGGCCGCGATGGTCCAGCAGAGCGCGTGCTCGCGTCCGCCGCCGCCCACAACCAAAACCTTCATGTCGCCCCCATTATCCTCAAGAAATCGCTCTCTGCGCCATGGTCTGCACGGCGGCGCTCTTGTAGCATAGCGGGCAGGGACCATGAGCGATTTTTATCCAGAATCGGGCCCCGGCGGGGGCGGCCTCGCCGGAAAGGCGCCAGGAAACGTACCGGAATTCTCGGTTTCCGAGATTTCCCAGGCGGTCAAACGCACCCTCGAGGGCACCTTCGAGCGGGTGCGCGTGCGCGGCGAGATTTCCGGCTTCAAGCGCGCCGCCTCCGGCCATCTCTACATGGCGTTGAAGGACGAGAACGCGGTGCTGGACGCGGTGTGCTGGCGCGGCACCGCCGGCAAGCTGTCGCTGAAGCCGGAAGACGGCATGGAGGTCATCGCCAGCGGGCGCATCACCAGCTATCCGGGCCGCTCCAAGTACCAGATCGTCATCGATTCGCTGGAGCTGGCCGGCGAGGGCGCCCTGCTGAAGCTGCTGGAGGACCGGCGCCGCAAGCTGGCCGAGGAGGGCCTCTTCGACGAGGCGCGCAAGCGCGCGCTGCCTTTTCTGCCGGAGGTTATCGGCGTGGTCACCTCGCCGACCGGCGCGGTGATCCGCGACATCCTGCACCGCCTGGCCGACCGCTTCCCGCGCCGGGTGCTGGTCTGGCCGGTGCTGGTGCAGGGCGAGGGCGCGGCCGAGCAGGTGGCGGCGGCGATCCGCGGCTTCAACGCCTTTCCGACGCAAGGCGGCGCCCTGCCGCGGCCGGACCTGCTGATCGTCGCGCGCGGCGGCGGCTCCCTGGAGGATCTCTGGGCCTTCAACGAGGAGGTCGTGGTGCGCGCCGCCGCCGAATCGCAGATCCCGCTGATCTCCGCTGTCGGCCACGAGACCGATACCACCCTCATCGACTTCGCCTCCGACCGCCGCGCGCCGACGCCCACCGCCGCCGCCGAGATGGCGGTGCCGGTGCGCCGTGAGCTGCTGATCCAGACCGGCGAGCTGGACCGCCGCCTGCTGGCCGCCGCCACGCGGCTGGTGGCGGAGCGCCGCGAGCGGCTGGACGGCCTGGGCCGCGGCCTGGTCGATCCCAAGCGCCTGCTGGAGGACATGAGCCAGCGCCTGGACGACCGCGCCGAGCGCCTGAAAGGGGCCTGGAACGCCCTGCTAAGGGACTGGCAGTCGCGTCTCGACCGCCTGCACGCCGGCCTGCCGCATCCGCGCCAGCTGCTGGCGGTGAAGGCCGAGCAGCTGACCGGCCCGGCGGCGCGGATCGACTACCTGCGCCCGCGCCTGCTGACCGAGCGGCGCCAGGAGGTCGACGGCCTTAACCGGGTGTTAGAGAGCGTGTCCTACAAGAAGGTGCTGCAACGCGGCTATGCCGTGGTGCGCGGGCCGCAGGGCGCCATCACCAAACCCGATGATGTGACGCCGGGCCTGGCGCTGGAGCTGGAGTTTGCCAGCGGCCGCGCGGCGGCCACCGGCGGCAGCGACCAGCCGGTGTCGTCGACGCCGGCGCCGGCGGCACCCGCACCCAAGCCGGCCACGAAGCCGGCCGTGCGGAAGAAAAAGACATCCTCGGACGACCCGCAAGGCTCGCTGTTATGATTGGCGCTATGATCCGCTTCCTCTCCGCCGCTCTGCTGTGCTGCATCGCCCTCCGCGCCGAGGCGATGGAGGTGACGCTGAAGGGCGAGTTCACGCAGGGCGGGCTGATCTTCGGCCAGTCGGTGCCCGGCGCCAGCGCCAGCCTGAACGGCGAGGCCCTGCGCATGACGCCCGACGGGCGCTTCGTTTTCGGCTTCGGCCGCGACGCGGCGCCGAGCGCGACCCTGACGGTGACCGCGCCGGACGGCACGGTGGAGACCCGCGAACTGCAGGTCACGCAGCGCGACTACAAGATCCAGCGCATCGATGGGATCAAGAAGGACTACGTGTCTCCGCCGGAGGAGGTGCTGGCGCGCATCCGCGCCGACGCCGCGGCGGCGGCCCAGGCACGCACCGCCGACCGGCCGGAGACCGACTTCGACAGCGGCTTCATCTGGCCGGCGATCGGCCCGATCTCCGGCGTCTACGGCTCCCAGCGCATCCTGAACGGCGAGCCACGCCAGCCGCACTACGGCGTAGACGTGGCCGGGCCGGTCGGCACGCCGGTGAAGGCGCCGGCCGACGCCGTGGTGACTCTGGCGCACCCCGATATGTACTTCTCCGGCGCCACCCTGATCATGGATCACGGCCACGGCCTCAGCTCGACCTTCCTGCATCTGGAGGAGATCCTGGTGACCGAAGGCCAGCACGTGAAGCAGGGCGATGTGGTGGCCTTGATGGGCAAGTCCGGCCGCGTCACCGGCCCGCACCTCGACTGGCGCATGAACTGGCACAAAGAGCGCATCGACCCGACCCTGCTGGTGCCCCCGATGCCGAAAGCGGAGTAGGCGGCCCGCCTCGCCCTTCGAGACGCGGCCTTACCGGCCGCTCCTCAGGGTGAGGCTCCCTCTATCCTCATGCTGAGGAGCGAGCGTTAGCGAGCGTCTCGAAGCATGTTGGGGCGCTCTAAGGCCGGTCCCAGCGGCGGTGCAGCCACAGCCAGTCCTGCGGGCGTTCGCGGACCCAGCGTTCGATGATGCGATTCACTTCGGTCATCATCGCCTTGGCCTCTTCCTGGCGGTCGCCCAGGTGCGGGCGCGCGACCGGTTCCTCCAGGGTGATGCGGAAGCGCGCGCCACCCAGGCGTTCCAGGTGCACCGGCACGATCGGCAGGTCCTTGTCGATCGCCAGCTTGGCGATGCCCAGGGTAGTACGCGCGGGCTGGCCGAACAGCGGCAGGGCGACGCCCTGGCTGGTGCGCTGGTCGACCAGGGCGCCGAGGTTGAGGCCCTGATCCAGCAGTTTGACTGCCTGGCGTCCGCCCTCGATGCCTTTGGGCACGGCGCCCCAGTCGCCCGTCGGGCGCTGGCGGAAGTAGAGCAGGATGCGCTGGATGATCGGATTGTTCACCGGGCGCGACACCACGGTGAGGTTCAGGCCGTGGTTATAGGCGACGATCGGCATCAGCTCGAAGTTCGCCATATGGGCTGAGAAGCCGATGAAGGGCCGCCCGCCCTGCTGCACGCCGACCATGCGCTCGGCATGCAGCACCTCGACGCGCCCCGACTTGGGGTCGGCGATGGCGCCGAGGTGCGGGTATTCGGCCACCAGCCGACCGAGGTTGTCCCACATGCCCGCGACGATGCGCTGGCACTCCTCCTCCGGCATGTCGGGAAAGGCGATGCGCAGGTGCTTGATGGCGCGGCGGCTGACCGCCAGGCGGGTGCCGATCTGGCGGGTCAGCCAGCCGCCGAGGTTGGAGGCCCAGTCGACCGGCAGAATCCAGAAGATGCCGAGCAGCAGGAACTGCAGCAGCCCTTCGGCCGCGTGGCGGATCGAGCGCAGGGCCTTGCGCCAGGGACGGTGCTTGTGGGCCCAGGACGTCATTTCCCGTTGGTCCTTCCGGCTGGCAGGGGGGCTGGCAGGGGCAGGCGCTCCAACAGGCGGAGCAGGGCGTCCTTGTCCTCCCAGGCCAGCGCCACGTCAAGCACGGCGATGTCCGGGGTCAGCGCGGGGCCCAGGCGCGCCGCATCCTTGGCGGTGGTGACGAGCTGCGCCCCGGCGGCCTTGGCGGCGGCGCGCAGGCGCTCCAGGGTTGCCGCCGTGTAGGGCTGGTGGTCGGCGAAAGACTCCGTCCCGGCCAGCTCGGCGCCGAGGCCGCGCAGGGTCTCGAAGAATTTTTCCGGGCGGCCGATGCCCGCGAAGGCGAAGACCTTCCGGCCCGCGAGGCTGCTGTCGCGCGGCTGCAGGCGCGCCTTCAGCACCGGCAGCCGTCCGATCAGGTTCTTTTCGGTTTCGCCGATATAGCCTTCACCGACCAACACCACGGCGTCGGCGCGGGCGAAGCCACCGGCGGCGGTCTCACGCAAGGGGCCCGCCGGCATGACCCGGCGGTTGCCGAGGCCGTAACCGGCGTCGATGACCAGCAGCGAAAGATTCTTTTTCAGGCGGGGGTTCTGAAAGCCGTCGTCCATGACGATGACGTCCGCGTTCCCATTCCCGTCGGCGGCGGCTGCCGCCTTGGCGCCGGCGACCCGATCGCGCGCCACCCAGGTCGGGGCGGCGGCCGCCAGCAGCAGCGCTTCATCGCCGACGGCGGCGGCGTCGTGTTCGCCCGGCACCACGCGCAGCGGCCCGGCCGCCGCGCCGCCGTAGCCACGCGTCAGGGCGGCGGGCTTCAGGCCGCGCTCGCGCAGGATGTCGAGCAGGGCGAGCGCCACCGGCGTCTTGCCGGCGCCGCCGGCAACCAGGGTGCCGACGCAGATCACCGGCACCGGGGCCTGCCAGGGGGTGGTCAGGGCGCGGCGCACCACGCCCGCCAGGTGATAGGCGGCGCCGGCGGGGCTCAGCAGCCGCGCCGCCAGGCCGTCCTCTCGCCAGAAGTCAGGCGCTCGCATGACTCTGTCCGGACTCTCCCGGGCTTTCTTCCGGGGCGGCTTCGGTCGGTTCCTGGTTCAGGGCGCGCTCGGCGTCGTTGGTCAGGGCGTTGAGGCTGTCCTCAATGGCCCGGCGGCAACGCTCCAGGGTGTCGGCATCGGCCTCGCGCGGCACCGCGATCGGCGGGCCGAAGTGCATGACCGCGCGGGCGAAGGGCAGCGGCAGGCAGAAACGGTCCCAGGTGGCGAAGACCTTGCGCGGCCGCGCGCTGCCGGTCAGCGCCACCAGGGGCGCGCCGGTCATCTGCGCCGCCTTCACCGCGCCGGCCTTGCAGCGCATGCGCGGGCCCTTGGGCCCGTCCGGCGTGATCACCACGGAGATGCCGCCGTCCAGCAGGCGGCTCATGCCACGCAGGGCCGTGGCGCCGCCGCGCCGGCTGGAGCCCAGCACGGTCTCGTAGCCGAAGGCCTTGGCGCCGCGGGCGATCAGCTGGCCGTCACGGTGGGCCGACGCCAGGACGCCCAGCTTGCGCGGCGGTTTCGGCCAGCCGCCGGACAGGAAGAACATGCGGCCGTGCCACATGCAGAGGATCATCGGCTTGTCGGCGTCGAGCAGGGCCTGGGTCGCGGGGTCGATGCGCCGCTCCCAGCGCACCGTCAGGTGGAACAGCCACATGAGCGCGGCGACTGCGGCGCCAAAGAGCTTCTGCGCCGGTTCCGACTTGATCCATGTGGAGAGGAGTCTCAACGAAGCTGCTCGCTCAGGGCGGCCCGTCAGGCCTGGACTCGGATGTCTTTGGGCCTGTCCGGGGAGGGCGCGCCGCTTTCCTGCTCGGCGAACTGCATGGCGTAGAGCCGCGCGTAGTGGCCGCCGCGGGCGAGCAGCTCGGCGTGGTTGCCGCGCTCGATGATCTGGCCGTCCTCGATGACGTAGATCAGGTCGGCGTCGACGACCGTGGAGAGGCGGTGGGCGATGACGAAGGTGGTGCGTCCCTTCATCAGCTCGCCCAGGGCGCGCTGCACATGGCGCTCCGACTCGCTGTCCAGGGCCGAGGTCGCCTCGTCGAGCAGCAGGATCGGCGCGTCCTTCAGCATGGCGCGGGCGATGGCGATGCGCTGGCGCTGGCCGCCGGAAAGGTTGCTGCCGCGCGGGCCGACCTGGGTGTCGTAACCCTCGGTGAAGCCGCTGATGAAGTCATGGGCCCCGGCCATGCGGGCGGCTTCCTCGATCTCCGCCTCGCTGGCGCCGGGGCGGCCGTAGGCGATGTTGGCGCGCACCGTATCGTCGAACAGCAGGATCTCCTGGCTGACCAGGGCGATGGCGTGGCGCAGGGAATCGAGCGTCACCGCCCGCAGATCCTGGCCGTCGATGGTGACGCTGCCGGCCTCCGGATCGTAGAAGCGGGGGATGAGGTTCAGGATGGTCGACTTGCCGGCGCCCGAGGGGCCGACCAGGGCCACGGTCTTGCCGCCCGGCGCTTCCAGGCTGACCCCGTGCAGCGCCGCCTTGTCGCCGTCGTAGGAGAAATGCACCTCGTTGAAGCGCACCTCGCCGATGTCGATGGTCAGCGCCTTGGCGTTGGGGGCGTCACTGATGTGCGGCGGCATGTCGAGCAGCGCGAAGATCCGCTGCGCAGCAGCCAGGCCGTTCTGCAGCATGGCGTTCAGCTTGCTCAGCCGCTTCAAGGGCTCGTAGGCCAGCAGCAGGGCGAAGATGAAGGTGAAGAGCGAGCCGGCATCGCGCTCGCCGGTGATCACCTCGCTGCCGCCGTACAGGATGACGGCGGCGATGGCGAAGCCGCCGAGCGCCTCCATCACCGGATGGACGATGTTGCTGACCCGCGCCGACTTCTGGTTCAGTTGGAAGACTTCCTCGATGGCCTCGTCGGCGCGCTTGGACTCATAGCGCTCCATGACGTAGGCCTTCACGTGGCGGATGCCCTGGAAGGCCTCGTCCAGCAGAGTGGTCAGGCGGCCGACCTGTTCCTGGTTTTTGCCGGAGACCTTGCGCATGGAGCGCCCGATGCGCACCGAGGGCAGGATCGCCAGCGGCAGGATCACCGTGGTGATCACCGCCAGCAGCCAGTCCTCGGCGAACATCACCCCGATCAGGAAGAGCGCCGTCAGGCTGTCCTTGCCGATGGCCGTCAGGGTGCTGGAGGCCATGTTGCGCAGCAGGTTCACGTCGTTGATGAAGTGCGAGATCAGCGTGCCCGGCGAATTGTGGTGGAAGAACGCCAGGTCGGCGCCGATCAGCTTGTCGAACAGCTGCTGCTGGATGCGCGCAACCACCTTGTGGCCGACGTAGCTCATCAGCACGGCTTGGCTGTAGGCGGCGAAGCCGCGCAGGGTGAAGACCGCGACCGTGGCGATGGCGATGGGGTAGAGCAGTTCCGAGCGCTGGGCGATGAAGATCTCGTTCACCACCGGCTTGATCAGCTGGGTGAAGCCGGCGGTGGTCGCGGCGACGATGCCCATGCCGAGCAGCGCCAGGACGATGCGTCCCTTGTGCTCGGCGACATAGTCGCGAACCAGCCGGCGGACCAGCACCTTGGTGTGCTCGTCGCGCAGATCCACCTTCTTTTTGGAAGATTTACGTTTGTCCGACAAATTGTCCGGGGGAGCCCTCGCAAGGCTCCGTCAGCCGTTGATGAGGGCGGCAGTTTACCATGACGCCGGGCGCGGCGTCACGCGGCCAAACGCCGCCGGAAAGTCCCCGGAAAGCCGCCTAAGGGCGGCAGAAAAGCGGCGTCCGGCGGGGATTTCGGGGCGCTAGGGATAGATTTGGCGGGACAAGGCAGTATGATCGCGCGATTCATGGTCGATTCGCCCGAAAACGAGGGCGCCCCGCGGCGCCTGCTGGTCATCTACAACCCGACCGCCGGAGGCAGCCGCCGCCAGCGCTTCGAAGCCGTGCTCGCGGCCCTGGCCGATCTGGGCTGTCCCATGGACGTGCGCCCGACCAGCGGACCCGGCGACGCCGCCGCGCTGGCCCGGGACGCCGACCCCGCCGCCTACGACCTGGTGGTCGCCGCGGGCGGCGACGGCACCATCAACGAGGTGGTGAACGGCCTGATGGGCTTGAACCACGTCGCGCCGCCCCTGGCGGTACTGCCGCTGGGGACCGCCAACGTGCTGGCGGCCGAACTGGGCCTCGACCTGGTCCCGGCGCACATCGCCCGGGTCATCGCCCGCGGCCCGGTCCGCAGCGTCTCCCTTGGCCGCGCCAGCGCGCCCGACGGCGAGGGCCGGGTCTTCTCCCTCATGGCGGGGGCGGGCTTCGACGCCCGCGTCGTCGCCGGGATCGACCTGCGGGTGAAGCGCCTCCTCGGCAAGGGCGCCTACGTGCTGCAGGGGCTCTACCAGATGAGCTTGAGGAAACCGCCGCCGCTCTCGGTGACGGTGGACGGGCGCGCCTACGAGGCGGCCTCCGTGGTGGTCAGCAACGCGCGTTTCTATGGCGGGCGCTACCTGCTGGCGCCGGAGGCCCGGCTGGAAGACCCGCTGCTGCACGTCTGCCTCTTCCGCTACGGCGATACCCGCAGCATCCTGCGCTATGCCCTGGCGTTGCAGCACGGCCGGCTGCGCCAGGACGACCGCTTCCGCATCGTCACCGGCCGCGACATCCGCATCGAGGGCGATCCCGGCGCGCCGCTGCAGGCCGACGGCGACATCATCGCCCATCTGCCGGTGCGCATCTCCGCGCTTCCCGATGCCCTGCGCATGGTCACGGCGGGAAGCATGGTCACCGCAGGCTAGGCCCGCGGGACCGACAGCGCTTCGGTAGAGGGCTTCAGGCCACCGAAACCGGGGCGTCCAGGGCCGCGCGGGTGAAGGATTCGATGTAGTCGAGCAGCGCGTTCGAGGCATCCATCGCCTTCTGCTCCTCGCCTTTGGCGATCGCCGCCGCCAGTTCCGCGTGCAGCTTGGCGCAGCGCGGCAGGTCCAGCACTTCCTTGTAGTGCATATACCAGAAACGCCGCGACAGGCCGTGGGTCAGGCCCATGGCGCGCTGGGCGTACTCGTTGCGGCAGGCGCGCGAGATCAGCAGGTTGAGGTCGCGGTCCAGGCGCATGAAGCCGACGTCGTCGTCCTTGCCGGCGCAGTCGTTCATGCCGTCCGCGATGCTCTGGAACTGGACGCGTTCCTCGGCATTGGCGCGCTTCGCGGCCAGCTGCGCCATCAGGCGTTCCAGTTCGCGGCGTACGCGCAGCAGCTCCAGCTGACTGCGCACGTTGATCTCCGACACCATGACGCCGCGCCGCGGCAGGATGACGATCAGCCCCTCGCGGGCGAGCCGCTGCAGGGCTTCGCGAATCGGCGTTCTGCCGATGCCGAGCGAAGCGGCGAGCGCGTTCTCCGAGAGCACCTGCCCGGGCGGCAGGGCCAGGGTGACGATTCTTTCCTCGAGTTCCGCGTAGGCCTTGTCGGTCAGGGAGGGGGGGAGGCCGCTTATCATTTGCTTCCTGTTCTTCGGCAGGTCCGGGTTTTTGGCAGGGCCGGTTCGACTTCGGAGTGTGCCTCGTAACTTGCCCTAAGCTCCGTCGCTTGACAACTAGCCGACATATGATCTTTTATTGATATATCACAAGTCGACGAAAGATCGATGGACCAAAGGGGACTGGGAGGACCGCCGGCGTGGAACGCAAGAAGCGGACGATCACTGAAATTCGCGATTCGAAGAAGACGGGCGAGAAGATGGTCTACACATCTGTGCCCGACTACACCTCTGCGCAGTGGGCGGAGGCGGCCGGCGTGGACGTCTGCGTCGTGGGCGACAGCCTGGCCATGATCGCCCACGGCCACAAGAGCACCATCCCGGCGACCATGGACATGATGGTGCTGCACGCCCAGGCGGTGCGGCGCGGCGCCCCGAACACCTTCGTGCTGGGCTGCATGCCCTACCAGAGCTATCACACGGTCGAGGTGGCGCTGGCCAACGCCTCCCGCTTCATGCAGGACGCGGACTGCGACGCGGTGAAGCCGCAGGGCGGCAAGTCCCAGGCCCACATTCTGAAGGCGCTGGTCGACGCGGGCATCCCCACCGCCTCGCATATCGGCCTCACGCCGCACACCATCGCCATGTTCGGCGGCTTTCGCCTGCAGGGGAAAACCGCCGAGGCGGCGATGAAGATTTTGGAAGACGCTCTCGCGATCCAGGACGCCGGCTGCTTCATGCTGGAATTCGAGGCCGTGCCGGCGAAGATCGCCGCGGTGATCTCGCAGCAGCTCGAAATCCCGACCATCGGCATCGGCGCCGGCGCGGGCACCGACGGCCAGATCCTGCTGTCCTACGACCTGCTGGGGGTCTTCACCGACTTCAAGCCGAAGTTCACCAAGCGCTACGCCAACCTGACCGAAGTCGCGGTGGCGGGGCTCTCCAGCTACGTCCAGGACGTGAAGGCCGGCAGCTTCCCCGACGACGACCACAGCTACACGGTCAATGACGCGGAATACGAGCGCTTTCTCGGCCTGGTCGAACAGCGGCGGCAGATCTGACCATGAAGCACTACAGCGGCACGCGGGCCTTCGACGGTCTCGACGTCAGGGTCGACGGGGCGCCTCTGGATCCCCGCTTCGATCTCAAGACCTATTCCAAGAACGGCTTCGAGTGGAGTTTCGAGGGCGCGGAGCCGCAGCAGCTGGCGCTCGCGATCCTGGCGGACGCCACGGACCAGGAAACCGCCCTGCGGCTTTCGGGCCCCTTCATGGCGGCCATCGTTGCCAACTTCGACAACGACTGGGAAATGACGCAAGAGGATGTCCAGGCCGCCGTCCGCTCCCTGGACTCGCAATAAGTCAAAGCAAGAAGCGAAAAATCGAACATGGGAGGAACACCAGTGAAACAGATGACGATGAAAGCGGCCACGGCCACGGCCGCGGCACTTGCCGCGGCGCTGGCCTTTGCCGCACCGGGCTTCGCAGCCGAGAAGGAGAGCCACAGCTTCCAGATGGCCACGGGCTGGGGCGGCGGGCCGCTGATGGACATCGGCGCCAAGGCCTTCGCCGACAAGGTGAACGAGATGTCGGAAGGCCGCATCAGCATCGAGGTCTTTCCCGCCGGCACGCTCGGGCCGGGGCTCAAGGTTTCCGAGACGGTGAAGAACGGCGTCGCCGACATGGGACACACCTGGATCGGCTACGACTGGGGCGCCGATCCCACCGCGGTGCTGTTCGGCGGCTTTGCCGGCTCCTTCGACACCGAGAAGATGCTCCACTGGCTGTACCGCGCCGGCGGCGCCGAGCTGCAGGCCGAGTGGCGCATGGAGAAGTTCAATCTTGTCTCCATGCCGCTGTTCATCCGTACCGCCGAGGTCTTCCTGCATTCGCGCAAGCCCGTGCGCTCCCTGGAGGACCTGAAGGGCCTGAAGCTGCGCACCGCCGGTGCCTGGCTGGAGATTTCGCGCGGCATGGGCGCGGCGCCGGTCACCATGCCCGGCGGCGACGTCTACACCGCGCTGGAGCGCGGCGCCATCGACGCGACGGAATGGGGCACGCTGTGGGAAAACATCAGCCCGGGTTTCCACCGGGTCACCAAATACGTGATCATTCCCGGCATTCACCAGCCCACCGCGCCTTTCGAGCTGGTCATCAACAAGGACTCCTGGGCCTCGCTTTCCGAAGAGGACCAGCAGATCGTCCGCGATGCGGCCTTCATGACGACCATCAATTCCTGGCTGACCATCGGGCAGGAAGACGCCAAGGCGCTCGCTTTCTTCCGCGAGCAGGGCAACGAGATCGTCGAGCTCGATCCGGAAGTCCAGTACGCCGCGCGCGAGGCCGGTCTCGCCTGGGCCGAGACAAAGGCCGCGGAGAACGCCTGGTTCAAGCGGGTTCTCGATGACCAGAAGGACTTCGCCGATCTGTGGACCGGGGCGAACCGCTACCGCACGGTCAAGATCCGCGGCGAGTAATCCGATCTCCTGAACGTCCCTTGCGTGACCCCCGGCGGCGCCCTGCCGTCGGGGGCTTTCCCGGGAGAGGGTTTTGCGCCGAATCATCGCAGTTATCGAGTTGCTCACCGAGAGTATCGGCGGTCTCGCGGCCCTGGTGGTCATCCCGCTGGTGCTGGCCACGTGCTACGAAGTCTTCGCCCGCTATGTCTTCGGGGCGCCGACCATCTGGGCCTTCGAGCTGGGCTACACCCTGATGGGAATCCATTTCCTGCTCGGGGGCGCCCTCACCTTGAAGAAGCAGGCGCACGTCCGCATCGACCTGATCTACGGCCAGCTCAGCGCCCGCAAGCAGGCCATGATCGACCTGCTCCTCTATACCGCCCTGACCCTGCCGGCGCTGACGCTCATCTTCCTGCGTCTCGCGGACTACGCCGGCGAGGCCTACATGTCCGGCGAAACCACCGGACAGTCCGCCTGGAACCCGCCGATCTGGCCGCTGCGCATGATCATCGCGGCCAGCTTTCTGTTGCTCACCCTGCAGGTCTTTGCGGAAATCCTGAAATGTATCGGCACCTTGCGGCGCCCTGAACCTGCCGAAGAGGGGACGTCGCTGTGACCGCGCTGTTAATGTTTCCCGCGCTCTTTGTGCTGATCTTTCTTG
This sequence comes from Kiloniellaceae bacterium, assembly GCA_048268885.1. Taxonomy (GTDB): domain Bacteria; phylum Pseudomonadota; class Alphaproteobacteria; order Kiloniellales; family Kiloniellaceae; genus Pelagibius. The sequence continues at coordinate 118,576 of JBLWUP010000009.1, forward strand.
GCTTTCCCGTCGCCTTTTCGCTGCTCGGCGTGGCTTTCGTCTTCGGCATGATCACCTTTGGCGACGCCGCCTTCTTCCAGTTCACCCAGAAGATCGAGGCCGTCGCCTCCAACTTCGTGCTGGCGGCGGTGCCGCTCTTCGTTTTCATGGGCTCGATGCTGGAGCGCTCCGGCATCGCCGAGCAGTTGTTCAGCGCGGTCCATCTCTGGACCCGGCGCCTTCCCGGCGGCCTGGCGGTGGGCACCGTGATCATGTGCATCATCTTCGCCGCCTCGACCGGGGTGATCGGCGCGACGGAAACCGTCGTCGGCCTGCTCGCGATCCCGGCGATGATGAAATACTCCTACTCGAACTCGCTGATCTCCGGGACGATCTGCGCCGGCGGATCGCTGGGGACGATCATTCCCCCCTCCGTCGTGGTGGTGGTGCTGGGGCCGATCGCCAACGTGTCGATCGGCGATCTGATGGTCGGCATGATCTTCCCGGGGCTCATCCTCTCCGGCCTCTACATCCTCTACATCATCGGCCTCTGCCTGGTGAAGCCGGAGGCGGGCCCGAGGGCCCGCGATGAAGCGGACGACATGCCGCTGGGCGAGAAGATCGTCCTCACCCTGAAGGCGCTGCTGCCGCCGTTGTTCATGATCTTCGCCGTGCTGGGGTCGATCATGCTCGGTTGGGCGGCGCCGACCGAGGCCGCGGCCATCGGTGCGGCCGGAGCCTTCGTGCTGACCATCGTCTATGGCCGCTTCACGCTGAAGGCCTTTTGGGAGGCACTGGTCAAGACCATCGTGGTCACCTCGATGATCATGTTCATCCTGCTGGCCGGCAGCCTGTTCACCGGCGTCTTCGTCGGTGCCGGCGGCATGGGCATCATGCGCGCCATGATCAACGGCGTCGATATCGGGCCCTGGGGCCTGGTGGCCATCTTCCTGGGGCTGGTGTTCATCGCCGGATTCTTCCTGGAATGGATCTCGATCCTGCTGATCTTCGTGCCGCTGTTCATGCCGTTCATCCTGCAGGGCGGTTTCGACCCTGTATGGTTCTGCATGCTGCTGCTGGTGATGATCCAGACCAGCTACCTGACACCGCCGATGGCGCCGGCGATCTTCTATCTGCGCGGCGTCGCGCCGGCGGACATCACGCTGCGCCAGATGTACAAGGGCGTCTTGCCCTTCATCGCCATCCAGATCATCACCTTGGGGATCGTTGCGGCCTTTCCGCAGACCGCCTTGTGGCTGCCGCAGCAGATCCTCGGGTTCCGCTAAGGAGAAGACATCATGACGCCAGAGGAGATTTGCGCCCAGGCGCCCCGCCTGCTGTCGGCGGCGGATCGTCAGAGATACTTCGACGAGGGCGGCATCGTCGTGCCGGACCTCGTCGACCGGACCTGGCTCGGGCGCTGCCGCGCGGCGGTCGCGCGCCTGCAGAAGGAAAGCGCCGGGCTGACGCAGTCCGACGCCGTCTTCGACCTGGAGCCCGGCCACCGTCCGGACAATCCCCGCCTGCGCCGCATCTCCAGCCCTTGCGACCAGGACCCCGTTTTCTGGGAATTGCTGAGCGAAGGGCCGCTCGGCGACCTGGCGGTCGATCTGCTGGGACCGGACGTGAAGTTCTACCAGGCGAAGCTGAACTTCAAATCGCCGCGCGGCGGAACGGAAGTCCGCTGGCATCAGGACGCGCCCTTCTTCCCGCACACCAATCATGCGGTGCTGACCATGGGAGTCTACCTCGACGACTGCAGCCTGGCGCAGGGGCCGCTGGAGATCATTCCCGGCAGCCACAAGGGCGAGGTCTACAATCACTATGACGCCGCCGGGGAGTGGCGCGGCGAGATGTCGGCCGACGACGGCGCCAAGGTCGCCGGCGTGGCGCCGCGCGTCTTCGACGGCGCGGCCGGCGCCGTCACCGTGCACAACTATCGCACGGTGCACGGCTCCAAGCCCAACCGCTCCGACAGCCCGCGCCCGCTGCTGCTTTACGTGCTCAGCGCCGCCGACGCCTTGCCCTACACCGCCCAGCCGCTGAAATCGCGTTACGAGCAGGCGGTGGTGCGCGGCGTTCCGGCGGCCTTCGCCCACCACGAGCCCGGGCGCTTCCGCCTGCCGCCGGACTGGAGCGGGGGCTACAGCTCGATCTTCGCCCTGCAGCAGCAGGAGGCCCGGAAAGCCGCAGGTTCCTGAGGATTCGGCCGGGGGCTTGCCCCTTACCGCAATCTGATCTATAACTGATATATCACAGAAGAGGGCCAGTCTGGACGCACCTTGATGTCCCCTCTGGCCTTCGCAGCCTTCTGGAGGAAGACGATGCCGAAGGAAATCAGCAGCAGCCCGATGACGCCGCGCCAGCACAGCTACCGCGAGGTCTACCGCTCGCGCATCGACGGCTGGTACAACGGCTTCCTGCACGTCGCCATCATCTATGCGATCGGCGGGCTGGCCTTGTGGTATTACGTCGCGCACATTTCCAATGTGCAGTGGTGGGAGTGGATGATCGTTCCGATCACCTTCCTGGCCTGCAACATCTTCGAATGGGCGCTGCACAAGTACGTCATGCACCGGCCGATCCGGCTGCCGGGCCTGCGCGCCGTCTATCAGCGCCACACGCTGCAGCACCACCAGTTCTTTACGGAAGAGGAAATGCGCTTCGCCGGCGAGCACGACTGGCGCGTCACCTTCTTTCCGCCCTACGCGCTGGTGGTCTTCATCCTCATGTCGATGCCCGGCGTGGTCGTGCTGTCCTGGCTGATCAGCGCCAACGTCGGCTGGCTGTTCATCTGCACGACGACGGGCATGTACCTGCTGTACGAATTCATGCACTTCTGCTGCCACGTGGAAGACAATTTCTTCGTGCGCAACATGCCGTTCGTGAACACCCTGCGCCGTCACCACACCGCCCATCACAATCAGTCGATCATGATGGAGCGGAACATGAACCTGACCTTCCCCATCGCTGACTGGCTGTTCGGTACGTCGGACCTCAATCGCGGCTTGTTGGGCCATCTGTTCAACGGCTACAGCACCAAGTACGTGAAGACCGACATGCGCAAGGTGTCCCGTACGCCGCGGGTCCCGGCGTCGATTCCGCCGGGCACGCAAACCACCTGAGACGCAAACCAGCTGAGATGGAGGCGAGATCATGCCGCTCCCTTACAAGATCCTGCTTTCGCTCATCGTGGCGGTGCTGGCGGCCCTGATCGCCTGGATGGAGGTGCAAGGGGGACAGCAGCGCCTGGCGTGGATCGTCGGCGCGATCGCCGGGATCATGCTGCTCGGCCTCTGGGTCTTCCCGGAGGCCGGCGGCGGCAAGCCGGGAAAGCCGACCAAGGACCGCTAGCCGCTACCGCCTCTTCGACAGAAAGGCAGCGCAGCCGTTTGGCACCGCTTTCGGTGGTCCTTCCCTGCGGCTGCGGCTTTCCGCCTTCACGCCGGCCTTCTTCCCCGCCGCCGGCTGCGATGCAGAGCGCCTTCTCCGGCTGATTTTTTCTGACAAGGCCGCGCGGGCCATACTAGATCGGATTATGTTTAGACAGAACCACCAAGTGGTTCTGTCTAAACGTGTGAATCCGATCTATTCCTAATACATAGAGCAGATTCACAGGGTTGCTGGATCGCCTTCGGCGATTCCATCCAACCCTGATCTGCTCTAGGATCGTTCGCAAGCAATCGGGCGCGGCCGGGTTTGTTCCGACACCGACCCGGAGAACGAAAGGCGCCGTCCACGATAGGCGCCGTCCACGAAAGGCGCCGCGCCGCAGGGAAGGCCTCCAGAGTTCTTGGCCGGGGAGATGCATCGTTGAGTCAGTCTAGCGGCGCCGGTGGGGCGCTTGTGCCTCCTGTCGCCATCGGTTTCATCGGCCTGGGCCAGATGGGCATCCCCATGGCGCACCAACTGCTGCGGGCAGGCTTCACCGTGAAGGCCTTCGACGCGGCGCCGGCGGCGCGGGCGAACTTCGAGGCGGTGACCGGGACCGCCGCGGTGGAAAGCGCCGCGGCGGCCTGCCACGACGTCGCGGCGGTGATCACCATGCTGCCCGACGGCAAGATTGTCCGCGGCGTCCTCTTGGGCGCGGGAGATGAAATCGGCGTCGTGGCGGCGGCCGAGCCCGGCACCATCTTCATCGACATGAGCTCGTCTTCCCCCGTCGATACGCGGTCTCTGGCGGCGGTGCTGCAGCCGGACGGCTATCCCGTGGTGGACGCGCCGGTCTCCGGCGGCGTGAAGCGTGCCCTAGACGGTTCCCTGGCGATCATGGCCGGCGGCGAGGCCGACACCGTCGCGCGCGTCCGGCCGCTGCTCTCGGCCATGGGCGCGGCGGTCTTCGCGACCGGACCGCTCGGCTCCGGCCACGCGATGAAGGCGCTCAACAACTACGTCTCGGCGGCGGGCCTCGTCGCCGCGGCCGAGGCGATCCTCGTGGGGCAGCGTTTCGGGCTGGATCCGGAGGTGATCGTCGACGTGCTGAACGCCTCTACCGGGCGCAACAACAGCACCGACAAGAAAATGAAGCAGCAGGTGCTCTCCGGCGACTTCGCCTCGGGCTTCTCCCTGGGCCTCATGGCCAAGGACCTGCACACCGCTGCCGAGATCGCCCGTCACGCCGCCATCGCCGCGCCGCTGGCGGAGGCCTGCGAGGGCCTTTGGGCCGAGGCCGACGCGACGCTCGGCGCCGGCGCGGACCATACGGAGATCTATCGTTATCTCGCCGGACTGCAGGCCGCCGACAAGGACGCGCCATGACGCAGGACGGCACGCCCTGCTGCTACGAGGTCTTTGCCCTGCGCTACGCGACCGTCCAGCGGCAGCCGCAGGAAAACTTCATCTCGCCCGATCCTCATGACGGCCCGCTGTCGATGGACTACTTCGTCTGGTTGATCCGGGGCGAGGGCCGCGCCATCGTGGTGGACACGGGCTTCGGCGCGGAGGCGGCCCGGCAGCGGGGTCGCACTCTGCTGCAAGCGCCGGCCGAAGCCCTGGCCGCGCTGGACGTCGACTGCGCGGCGGTGGCCGATGTCGTCATCACCCACCTGCACTACGACCACGCCGGCAATCTGCAGGACTTCCCCCAGGCGCGCTTTCATCTGCAGGACGCGGAGATCGCCTATGCGACCGGCCGGCTGATGTGCCACGACATGCTGCGCCATGCCTATGACGTCGAAGACGTCGTCGCCATGGTCCGCCGGGTCTATGCCGGGCGCGTCGTCTTCCACGAGGGCGAATCGGAGATCGCCCCCGGGGTGACGCTCCACCGCATCGGCGGTCATACCAAGGGGCTGCAGGCGGTGCGCGTGCGCACGGCGCGGGGCCATGTGGTGCTGGCCTCGGATGCGACGCATTACTACGCCAACATCCGCCGGCGCGACCCCTTTCCCATCGTCGTTGACGTCGGCGCCATGCTGGAAGGTTACCGGACCCTTGAACAGCTGGCCGACAGTGAAGACCATATCGTGCCCGGGCATGACCCCGAGGTCATGCGCCGCTATCCCGCCGTGGAGAATGTCGATGCGCAGGCCGTGGCCCTGCACTTGCCGCCGGCCCTGTCTTGAACTGCTGGGGTCTTGAGCCGACGGGGCCTTGAGCCGCCGGGCTCCCGCTACGCCAGTTCCCAGATGTAGCCGATGGCAAACTTGTTCGCCTGTCGGTCTTCCATCGGCAGGGCGAGGTCGATCAGGGTGCAGTGCCGCCGGTTTTTATACGCCATGTCGTAGGCCAGGACCGTCGGGCGCTGTTCGAAGTAGACGACCTGGTCGGAACGCTTCCACAAGGCGTTGGCCTCGCCCTTGACGTGGTCGTCGGTGCGCTGGCCGACGACATCTTCGTTCCATTTGGCCTTCAATCCTTCGCCCATGAGGCGCATGCGGCTCTGCCGCTCCGCGGGATCCCATTCCTCGATGTAGATGTTGGACAGCAGGGCCGGAACCTCGGTCGGGTCGAAGGCCTGTTTCATCGCCAGACCGTGCTCCTTGAGCAGGCGAGACCAATAGTCGAAAAGCCGCCTGGCGTTGGCATTGCCGATCAGCTTCTGGAATTCCATGGTATCGCGACCCGCGAGGATTTCCCCTGCGGTAGGCCCTGAAATCAGCCCTGGCGCGAGTAGGTCAGAATTCATTCGACTTGACTGGTTTGCCCGCAGTGATGACGTCCGCCCGACAACCGACGGGCTACAATAGATTCTTGTTTGCAATTTACAATAGTAATTGGCCGGCCGGACAGCCGACGGGATGTCGCAGGCCCGAAGCCCCGATCAGTTGGTCGTATCTTGCGCCCTATCTGCGAAGAGTCCGTTAAGGCCCGGCGGTGGCGGCGGGGCCCTCTGCGAGCCAAATTTTCCGTTTAGGGCGCCGTCTCAGGGAAGGCGCGCGCGGTCATGCGGCGGCAGTGATCGCGGACGTCGGCCGGCCAGCGGTCGATCAGACTGCTGAAGCCTTCGCGCTGTCCGGCGAAGAGCGCGCGCGCTGCTTCCTCGAAGCCCGGCAGGTCCCCGGCCAGGGCCGATATGAAACGGTAGGCCGCGTCGCGCGCCGCCACGTGGTTGTCCTTGTCGTGGCGGCGGGCGGTCTCGACCAGCTTGCGCAGCGCCGCGGAGGCGCCGCCCGGTTGGCGGTTCAGCCACTCCCAGTGGCGCGGCAGCAAGGTCACTTCGCGGGCCACCACGCCCAGTTTGGGCCGGCCCCGGCCGCGCGGGGCCGCTTCTGCCTGCGGGGGCCGGCGGGCGAGGATCTCGGCGGCGTCCCCGCGGGTGTCCACGTCGACCACCCGCCCGGTCGTGTCCTCAAAGACCAGCAGCGGGGCGTCGCAGCCATGCTCCTCGGCCGCTTTCACGGCCAGGGTCACCTCGGCGAGGTCACCTTGGGCGAGGCGCTGGTGGCCCTCGAAGGCGGTGAAGGCAGGCGTGTCCGACATGGGGATCTCCTCGGAAACTCAGGTTTCCGAGGTTTTATCCGGGTAAAAATAGAAAGTCAATTGTATCCGGATAAAAAGACAGCGGCTCAGTTCCCGGCCAGCATCATGCCGTCGATGCGCAGGGTCGGGGCATTGGCGCCGTATTTGAAGACCAGGTCGTTGGCCGGCGTCATGTTGAGGAACATGTCCTTCAGGTTGCCGGCCACCGTGGCTTCGCTGATCGGGGTCGTCAGTTCGCCCTTTTCGATGCGGAAGCCGGAAGCGCCGCGCGAGTAGTCGCCGGTCACCCCGTTGATGCCCATGCCCATCATGCCGGTGACGTAGAAGCCGTCCTCGATGTCGGCCATGAGTTCGGCGGGCGAGAGCTCGCCCGGCTCCATGTAGAGGTTGGAGGTGCTGGGCGAGGGCGGGCTGGAGGTGCCGCGCGCCGCATGGCCGGTCGACTGGAGGCCGAGCTGCCGGGCCGAGCTCAGGTCCAGGATCCAGGTGGTGAGGCGGCCCTGGTCGACGATGTTGAGCCGCCGGTTCGCCAGCCCCTCGCCGTCGAAGGGCTTCGAGGCCAGGCCGTGCGGGCGGTGCGGGTCGTCGACGATGGTGATGCCCGCGGCGAAGATCTGGTTGTTCAGCTTGTCTTTCAGGAAGGAGGTGCCGCGCGCGATGGCGGGGCCGGAGATGGCGCCGGCCAGGTGGCGCAGCATGGAGTTGGACACCCGCGGATCGAAGACAAGGGGCAGGCGCCGGGTCGGCGGCTTCTTGGCGCCGAGGCGCTGGACCGCGCGCTCGCCGGCGCGCCGTCCCACCTCGGCGGCGTCTTCCAGTTCCCGGCCGTAGACGGCGGAGGCGAACTCGTAGTCGCTTTCCATGCCCAGGCCCTCGCCGGCGATCACCGAGACGCCGACCGAATGGCCGGAGCGGGCGTAGCCCTGGGCGAAGCCGTTGGAGGTGACCAGCGCGATGTCGATGCGGCTCCAGCTCGCCTCGGCACCTTCGGAATTGGTGATGCCGGTGATGCTGCGGGCGGCCTCCTCGCAGGCGCGGGCGCGTTCGATCAGCACCTCGGGCGCCGGCTCCTCGGTATCGAGGATATCGAGATCGGGGACCGAGGTGGCCAGCTGCTCCGCCTCGGCCAGGCCGCAGTAGGGGTCTTCCGGCACCACCTTCGCCATGGCCAGCGCCCGCTCGACCAGCTCGTCCAGGCTGTCCTGGGCCAGGTGGGTGGAGGAAACGATGGCCTGGCGCTTGCCCAGCAGCACGCGCAGGCCGACGTCGTGGCTCTCCTCGCGCTCCAGGCGCTCCGGCGCGCCCAGGCGCTGGGCGTGGGACAGGCCGGTGGAGCTGAAATGCACGGCGTCGGCGGCGTCGGCGCCGGCCTTCTTGGCCTTGGCGGTGAGGTCGCCGAGCAGGGAAAGCGGATCGTCCAATGCGGTCATAAGGCCTCTCTCGGGGGACGGGAAGGGGACGCGGGCTTGTGCTTGCCAGGGAATATAGGGGCTATTCCCCGGCGGCGCACCCACCGGGCGGCCAAATTCGGCCCGCGCCGGCCGGGAACCCTTTTGCCGCGAAAGCGTTCATTGTCGAGGCGGCGTGCGCTTGGCACGGTGCCGGGATGGACGGCGCAGGGGGTCCAATCAGGAGAAAACCCAAGACGATGCAAGCCGAGACGAAGACCTCGGAACGAGGTGACGGCGTGTCCCCAGAGGAAATGGAGGACGTCGAGGAGCGCCAGAAGCTTCGCGCGCCGCTGGTCTACGAGATCATCCGCGCCGAGGGCGAGGAGGAGCTGCGGCGGCCGCTCGACTCCCTCTGGTGGTCCGGTGTCGCCGCCGGCCTGGGGATATCCTTCTCGGTCGTGGCGGAAGGCATTCTGCACAGCCACCTCCCGGATGCGCCCTGGCGCCCGCTGGTCGAGAACTTCGGCTACTGCTTCGGCTTCCTGATCGTGGTGCTCGGCCGCCTGCAGCTCTTCACCGAAAACACGATCACCGCCGTCCTGCCCTTGGCAAAGGCGCGCACCGCGCGCAACTTCTGGCTGACGGGGCGCCTTTGGGGCGTCGTCTTCGTGGCGAACATGGCCGGCACGATGCTGTTCGCCCTCTCGGCGGTCCTCGTCGGCCTCTTCACCGCCGATCAGCTCGCCGGCCTGTTCGAGATCGCGCATCACCTGATGGCCAAGAGTCCCATGGAGATGCTGTGGCACGCGGTGCCGGCGGGCTTTCTGGTCGCCGCCATGGTGTGGATGATGCCCAGCGCCAAAGGCAGTGAGTTCTGGGTCATCCTGGCCGTCACCTATTTGATTGCGATCGGCGACTTCGCCCACGTGATCGCCGGTTCGGCGGAGGCCTTCCTTCTGCTGCTCAGCGGCGAGATCGGCATCGTGCAGACCCTGTTGGGATTCCTGCTGCCGGCGTTCGTCGGCAATGTGTTGGGCGGAACGATCCTGTTCACCGTGCTGGCCTATGCGCAGGTGAAGGAGGAACTCTAGATCGGATTCACAGGGTTGGTGGATCGCCTTCGGCGATTCCAGCCGATCCTGATCTGCTCTAGAGTTCGTAGTGCAGCACCGGCAGGCAGCGCTCGCTGCCGTCGGGCGCGCGCACGGCGGAACGCATTTTGCCGGACAGCGTCGCCCCGACGGCGCGGTAGAAGCCGAGGGCGAAGGGGTCGCTCAGCACCTTCAGTCGCCTGAGGCCCTGGGCGCGGGCCCTGGCCACGGCATGGTCCCACAGCGCCCGGCCGATGCCGCGGCCGATGACGGCGGGTTCGACGAACAGCAGGCTGATCTCCGCCTCGTCGCGCCGCTCGCCGGGATCGAGCGCGTAGAAGCCGAGCGGCGTGTCCTCCTCGACCAGCACCATGACGCGGCCGGCGGCGATGCCGGCGGGGGAGACCGCCAGTTCGTCGCGGCAGGCCTGGATGAAGCGGGGGTCGTAGCCCCAGTAGGCTTTGGAGCGCAGCGCCAGGGCGGACAGCGTGCCGCATTCCTCGGCTTTCGCCGGGCGCAGGTATCGACCGGAACTCATCGCGGCAACCTCACGCATTTCAGCCTCCCCCAACGGGCCACCCCTGCCTGAGAGGTGTACCCGCGACGGAATCGGGCGCGAAGTAACAAAATGCTGCGGTTTGTTTCAGCGTCCGGTCGAAGAGCCGCGAAAAGGGCCGGGAACGCAACGCTCCCGGCCCTTCGCTGACTTGGCGGCAAATTGGGGTTAGGCGGCCCATGCTTCGAGACGCCCCTGCGGGGCTCCTCAGCATGAGGACTGAGCTAAGCCTCACCCTGAGGAGCGCTCCGATGGAGCGCGTCTCGACCTGCCTGCGCGTAGCCGAAGCGGCTGCGCTTCGGCGGAGGCAGGAGGGTGGGACCCGGAAGCTCAGGCCGCCTGGCCGGAACTCTGCGGCTCGGCCGCGACCATCTGGTTGGCGGCGCTGACCACGGCCTGCAGGCAGGCCACCACGATGTTGGGATGCTGGCCGACGCCCCAATAGACCGTGCCGTCGGCGGCTTCCGCCTCGACGTAGGCGACGGCCTTGGCGTCGGCGCCCGCGCCCACGGCGTGCTCGTGGTAGTCGTGCACCTTGATGTCGATGCCGCAGTCCTTGCGCAGGGCGTCGACGAAGGCGGCGATGGGGCCGTTGCCGCTGCCCTGGATTTCGCGGCGCGCGCCGTTCTCCTCGATCACCGCGGTCAGCTGGCGCATTTCCGAGGCGTGGGTGTCGGGCACCGAGCGGTGCTCGATGAAGGCATAGGGCAGGCGCGGCGCCAGGTAGGTCTGCTCGAAGAGATCCCAGATCTGCTTCGGGGTGATCTCCTTGCCGCTGGTGTCGGCCTGCTCCTGCACCTTCTGGGTGAAGGAGACCTGCAGCTTGCGCGGCAGCTCCAGGCCGTACTCGCTGTGCAGGATGTAGGCGATGCCGCCCTTGCCGGACTGGCTGTTGATGCGCACCACCGCTTCGTAGGAACGCCCCACGTCGCGCGGGTCGATCGGCAGGTAGGGCACTTCCCAGAGGCCGGAATTGCTCTGCTTCATGGCCGCCATGCCCTTCTTGATGGCGTCCTGGTGGGAGCCGGAGAAGGCGGTGAAGACCAGGTCGCCGGCGTAAGGGTGCCGCTCGGGCACCGGCAGCTGGTTGCAGTACTCGGCGGTCTCGCGGACCTTGTCGATGTCGGAGAAGTCGATGCCCGGATCGATGCCCTGGGTGAAGAGGTTCAGGCCCAGGGTGACCACGTCGACGTTGCCGGTGCGCTCGCCGTTGCCGAACAGCGTGCCCTCGATGCGGTCGGCCCCGGCCATGACGCCCAGCTCCGCCGCCGCGACGCCGGTGCCGCGGTCGTTGTGCGGATGCAGCGACAGCACGATGGAGTCACGGTCCTTGATGTTGCGGTGGAACCACTCGATCTGGTCGGCGTAGATGTTCGGCGTCGACATCTCCACCGTGGCCGGCAGGTTCAGGATGGTCTTCTTCTCCGGCGTCGGCTGCCAGACGTCCATCACCGCCTCGCAGATCTCCTTGGCGAAGTCCATCTCGGTGCCGGTGAAGCTCTCCGGTGAGTACTGGAAGAGCACCTCGGTGTCGCTCTCGCTTTCCATCCGGGTGGCCAGGTCGCGCACGCGCTCGGCGCCCTTCACCGCGATGTCGACGATGCCCGGCTGGTCGAGGCCGAAGACCACCCGGCGCTGCAGGGTGGAGGTCGAGTTGTAGAGGTGGACGATGACCCGGCGGGCGCCCTGGATGGCCTCGAAGGTGCGGTCGATCAGGTGGTCGCGCGACTGGGTCAGCACCTGGATGGTGACGTCGTCGGGGATCATGTCCTTTTCGATCAGCTCGCGCACGAAGTCGAAATCTGTCTGCGAGGCCGAGGGGAAACCGACTTCGATCTCCTTGAAGCCCATCTCGACCAGCAGCTTGAACATGCGCCGCTTGCGCGCGCCGTCCATCGGCTCGATCAGGGCCTGGTTGCCGTCGCGCAGGTCGACCGAGCACCACACCGGCGGCTCGGTGATGACCCTGCCCGGCCACTGGCGGTCGGGCAGGTCGATGGGCTTGAAGGCGGTGTACTTCTCGGCCGGATTGGCCCGGGGTCGCTGGGGACCGGACGGCGTGGTGGAGGGGTTGCTCATGGTTCCGTTTCCTTCTCGCCGGGCGGGGCGGCGCCTCTTCTGAGGGCTCTGCCGCCGCCGGGCTGCTGTCTGATGATTTTCGCGGTGTGAATGCTGGGGTGTGGCCAGGCTACAGCCGCTGCGGCGCCAACGAGGCGCAGCGGCCGCGGCTAAGTCGCAGGCAACCAGGCGGCCCAAAAGCACCGGGGGCCCGGTTCAGGCAGGCGTGGAACGGCTGAGAAGGGCAGAAAGCGCAGTATTCTGGGGTTTTTCGCGGACTGTCGCTCATCGGAGCGAACCTCTTTCAGGGACTGGGGATGTCGGACGACGGCTTTACCCGGCGCGCACTTCAGGCGGCCGGGGCAGTAAGTCGTAGCGACAGGAGTCCGTGAAAGATCGTCATAACGCCTGAAAAGTAGGTGCGGGGAGGGAGGCGGTCAAGGATTTTGGCGGTCCCGCGCTGTCGTCGCGGTTGACCTTCCCGTCGCGGGAAGCTGTGAAATGGCGGCAAATGGGTAGGATTCTTCGGACAAGTTCTCTTCGGCGCAAGCCCCGGCGGGCGCGCGCGGGCCGGCCTCGCGACCGGGAGGCGGTCAGGTCCTGTCCTCATAAATTCGCCAGCGGCGCGGCCACGACAATTTATGAGGACAGGACCTAGTGGGGCCGATGCATTTCCCGGGCATGATGGCTGTCGTGGTCCTGGTGCTGCTGCTGCTGCTGGCGCTCCTGGCCCTGCTGGCCTTTCTCTTCTTCCGCGGCAGGGTCGCCGAGCGTCCCGCAACCCTGCCGTCCTGGACGCCGAGGCAGCCGGCGGCACGGCCGGCCGCGGAGGCCGAGGAGGCCGAGCGGGACACCTTCCTGATCATGCCGGACATCAGCGGCTATACCCAGTACCTCAGCCTCAACCGCTTTTCCCTCGGCCACGCTCAGCACATCATCTCAGAGCTGTTGGAGACCCTCATGCGCTGCGGCGCGCCGCGGCTGGCGCTCTCCAAGATCGAAGGCGATGCCATCCTCTTCTATGCCGAGGCGCCGCAAGCGGCCGGGCCGCCGGGCGGCGAGTTGGGCGCGACCTTGGTCGATCTGCTGGCTGCCTTCTATGCCAGGCGCAAGGAGTTGGAGGCTTCCAATCTCTGCCCCTGCAACGCCTGCCGGCATATCGGCGACCTGGACCTGAAGATCGTCGTCCACCGCGGGCCGGTCCTGCGCTATCACCTGGGCGAGTTCCAGGAACTGAGCGGTCTGCCGGTGATCGCCGTGCACCGCCTGCTGAAGAGCAGCCTCCACCTGGACCGCTATCTGATGATCACCGAGGCGGCGGGCGCGGCGTGCCGCCTGCCTGCCGGGTTCACGCCGCGCGAACACGTGGAAAGCTACGAGGGCATCGGCGAGGTGGCCGCGCAGATCTACGAGTTTGAACCTGAGAATCTGCCGCGCGGCGCGGTGTCCCGTCAGGACGAAAGGCCGCTGTCACCGGGCCGCGACCTCGCGGGCAAACTGCGCGCCAACGCCCGGACGCTGCGCCGGGGTGTCGGCTTGTGATCTCCGTTTCTAGACGAAGCCGACCGTGACGAAGAGCATATCCACCGTCTCGCCGTCGTCGCTGAGCGGCATGATGAGGTCCTCGGTGGTGAGGAACTCCTTGTTCCGGCCGACGTAGGGTGTGTCGCCGCTGAGCGGCAGGCGCTCGACCACCACCCGCCGGCAGTTGGCCCAGATGCGGCTGGGCGGCGCCTGATGCGGGATCTCGCTCATCCACTGGCCGGTGTAGCGCTGGGTCATGTGCTCGTCCATCTTGGTGCCGATGAGGCGGTAGCGGAAATCGAGCGGGGATTGCTGGACGTCCAGCAGGAACACGTGCGGCAGGATCTTGGTGATCTCCGCCGGGTCGATGTCCCGGCGAGACGGCATGCTGCGGCTGCCGCGCTGCCGCTTCCAGTAGTCGAAGCCGAAGAGGTTGACGGGTGAGCGCAGCGCGAGCAAAGGCGCACTGGAGGTGCTGGAGAGGGAGCTGGTCACAGGTGTCATGCCGCTTCTTCGTTACTACAAAGGCGCCGCCCTCACGGGCGGTTGGCGGCGAAAGTGCGGCGACAGAAATAACCTTCGCAGCAGACAGTCTAGCGCAAAGGGCGATTTATTCCAGCCGGCGTTATGTTGTTAATTGTTTCAGCAAGGGCGACTGTTGGTCGATTTACTTCCGGGCGGCGCACTTGTTGCGGGATTTTACTTCCAGATCGACTTGCCGCTGCCGGGCAGGCCGAGCTCCGGCCACAGGCGGTCGATGCGGTCGATGACCGCCTGGTCCATGCGGATCTCCCGGCCCCATTCGCGCTTGGTCTCCGGCGGCCACTTGTCGGTGGCGTCCAGGCCGATCTTGGAGCCGAGACCGTCTTCCGGGGAAGCGAAGTCCAGGTAGTCGATGGGCGTGTTCTCGATCACGGTGATGTCGCGCGCCGGGTCCATCTTGGTGGAGACGGCCCACATGACGTCCTTCCAGTCCCGCGCGTCCACCGTGTCGTCCACCACGATGACCCACTTGGTGTACATGAACTGGCGCAGGTAGGACCAGACGCCCAGCATCACCCGCTTGGCGTGGCCGGGGTAGGCCTTCTTCATGGAGACCACGGCGATGCGGTAGCTGCAGCCTTCCGGCGGCAGCCAGAAGTCGGTGATCTCCGGGAACTGCTGCTGGAGGAGCGGGATGAAGACCTCGTTCAGGCCTTCGCCCAGCACCGAGGGCTCGTCCGGCGGCCGCCCGGTGAAGGTGGAGAGGTAGATCGGGTCGCGCCGCATGGTGATCGCGGTCACCTTGAAGACCGGGAAGCGCTCGACGGCGTTGTAGTAGCCGGTGTGGTCGCCGTAGGGGCCTTCCTCAGCGGTCTCGTCCAGGGAGACCTCGCCCTCGATGACGATCTCGGCCTCGGCCGGCACCTTCAGCGGCTGGGTCTTGCAGTCGACCAGCTCCACCTTGCTGCCGCGCAGCAGGCCGGCGAAGTGGTATTCGGAAAGCGTGTCGGGCACGGGGGCCCCGGCGGCCAGGATGGTGCCGGGATCGGCGCCGATGACGGCGGCCACGGGCAGCGGCGCCGACTTCTCCGCCTTCCAGCGGCGGTGGTGCTGCGCGCCGCCGCGGTGTTTCAGCCAGCGCATGATGGTGGTGTCGCGCCCGGTCACCTGCATGCGGTAGATGCCCAGGTTGAAGTCGTCGGTCCTGTCGCCGCCGGGGTTCGGCCCCTGCGTCACCACCAGCGGCCAGGTGATCAGCGGCGCCGGCTCGCCGGGCCAGCAGGTCTGCACCGGCAGGCGGGCAAGGTCGATGTCGTCGCCGGTCAGCACCACTTCCTGGCAGGGGCCGCTGCCGACGCTCTTCGGCTTCATGGCCATGACGGTCTTCAGCAGCGGCAGGTGGTCCCAGGCCTCGCGCAGGCTGCCCGGCGGCTCCGGCTGGCGCAGAAAGGCCAGGGTTTCGCCCACCTCGCGCAGCTGATGGGGCTCGCGGTCCATGCCCCAGGCGACCCGTTCGACGGTGCCGAAGAGGTTCACCAGCACCGGCATCTCCGCCTTGCGGCCGTCGGCGGTGACGACGTTCTCGAACAAGACCGCCGGGCCGCCCTCGGCCAGCAGGCGGGTCTGGATCTCGGTCATCTCCAGCTCCGGCGAGACCGGCGCGGTGACGCGCTTCAGCCGCCCGGCCCGCTCCAGGCGGTCGATGAAGTCACGCAGGGAGGCAAAGGGCATCAGACGCGCTCGACCTTCAGCACGGTGCCCTCGATGCCGGTGACCTTCACCTTGGCGCCGGCGGGCAGGTCCTCGCCCTCCACCTTCCAGCGCGAGTCGTCCACGTGCAGCAGGCCGTTGCCGTCGACGATGGGCTCCTTCAGCGTGAAGGTACGGCCGACGTAGCTGGCGCCGCGGCGGTTCAGCAGGCGCTTGGGAACCGGCGCCGGGAAGCGGTCGCGCAGGAAGAAGCGCCACACCACGATCGACAGCAGGGAGAGCACGGCGAAGATGAGCAACTGGATCTGCCAGGTCATCTCCGGAAACGCCATGAGCACGAAGCCGACGATGGCGGCGGAGATGCCCATCCACAGGAAAACGGCGCCGGGGGCGAAAATCTCGAGGCCGATCAGGAAGACGGCGACGACCCACCAGTTCCAGAATTCGATCTGTTCGAAGCTGATCATCAGCCCTGGGTCTCCCCGTCGTTGTTCCCGGGACGGGCGTTCCCGGCGCGGGTGTTCCCGGCGCCACTGCCCTCCGGTGCGCTTCCCCAGGGTCCGGCCGGGCGGGCGGCCGCGCGCTGCTGCATGGCGTCGCGGGCGATCTCGGCGATGCCGCCGACGGCGCCGATCAGGCTGGTGGCCTCCAGCGGCAGGAAGAAGGTTTTCTGGTTGTTCGAGTCGGCGAACTTGCCGAGCGCGTCGACATAGCGCTGCGCCACGAAGTAGTTCACGGCGTTGACGTCGCCGCGGGAGATGGCCTCCGAGACCATGGTGGTGGCTTTCGCCTCCGCTTCGGCCTCGCGCTCGCGCGCCTCGGCGTCGCGGAAGGCGGCCTCGCGGCGGCCCTCGGCGGAGAGGATCTGGGCCTGCTTCTCGCCCTCGGCGCGCAGCACCGCGGCCTGGCGGTCGCCCTCGGCGACCAGCACGGTGGCGCGCTTGTCGCGCTCGGCCTTCATCTGGCGGCCCATGGATTCGACCAGGTCGGCCGGCGGGGTGATGTCCAGGATCTCGATGCGCGTCACCTTGATGCCCCAGGGCCCGGTCGCGTCGTCGACCACATGCAGCAGGCGGGTGTTGATGTCGTCGCGCCGCGACAGCATCTCATCCAGGTCCATAGAGCCCAAGACCGTGCGGATGTTGGTCATGGTCAGGTTCAGGATCGCGCGCTGCAGGTCGCGCACCTCGTAGGCCGCGGCGGCGGCGTCCAGGACCTGGAAGAAGACCACGCCGTCGACCTGCACCAGGGCGTTGTCGCGGGTGATGACCTCCTGCTGGGGCACGTCCAGCACGGTCTCCATCATGTTCAGTTTGGCGCCGATGCGGTCGACGATGGGGAAGATCATGCCCAGGCCGGGGGAGAGGGTCTTGGTGTAGCGGCCGAAGCGTTCGATCGTGTACTCATAGCCCTGCGGCACCGTCTTGACGCTCATGGTGACGATGATCACCGCCAGGATGACGATGGCGATCACCAGAACGCTGAAGCCGGAAATTTCGAAATCCATCTGCGTCGGGTCCCCCTTCAGGATCGGCCCCTAAGATCTAGCGCCCGCGGCTCGTTCCCACTGGGGCGAATTGAGTCCGATACGGCTATCGGAGTGGTACAAGCCAGCGGCCGTTAATCTATCCTGTGTTGAGGGCCGCGGGAAAGTGCTGGCTTTATTGCCGCGGGATGGCCCTTTCGGGCAAGAAAATGACGCTCAGGACACATCGGAGGCAGACCAGATTAACCAACTTGAAATGCCAGTTTGGCACTATACATTGCGTTCAACTTTTCCCTATGCTTGTAGGGGTCTTCGCCCGATTTGCGCAGATTCGGCTGCAGGGCGGAAGACGGACGACAGACGCTTTCAAGTTGAGAGGCGTGGATTTAATGATTCAGTACTACGTAGTCGGCGGCGAATACAAAGATACGCACTTTAGCGAAGCCGTCGGTGGCGATGAGGAGTGGTTCGGCCCTTTTGCCGATTACGAAGCGGCGAAGCAGGAGTGGGCCAAGCATGCCTGGCAGACCGTCGATGAGTGCACGACCCGCTACCGGATCGAGCGCATCGACCAAGACGCGCCGCCACCCTGCACCGACTGACCCGGTGCACCGTTTCAGCAACTGACGGCTTTTGCCGTGCCCTGGGCCCTTCCCGAATCAGATGATGCGTTGCTGCGGCTGGCAAAGGGCTATCCCTATGCTGCGCCCGGCGGCTCCTATCTCTACTGCGACGGCGAGGCGACGCCGCTCAGCGGCCCCCTGGACCCGGCGCTGACCGCCGGGCGGGTGCCGGTGATCGCGCACGGCTCCAATCGGGCGCCGGAACAGATGCACCGCAAGTTCGGCCACCTGGCCGGGGCGGCCTCGTCCATCCCGGTCACCCGGGCGCGCCTGGCCGACCACGACGTGGTGTTTTCCGCGCATATGACCCGCTACGGCTCGGTCTCGGCGACGCTGCACGAGGCGCCCGGCACCCAAGTGGAGGTCTACGTCACCTGGCTGACCGAGCCGCAGGTCGAGCGCATGCACGAGACCGAGATCGGGGCCGGCAACTACGGCTACGGACGGGTCGGCGGGCTGTCCCTGCAGGTCGCGGAGGGCCCGGCGCTGGAGGAGGCCTATGTCTACCTCTCGGTGCACGGCTGCCTCGGCGATCCGGACAAGCCGGAAGCGCCGCTGGCCCTGGCGGCGGTGCCGGCCGAGGCCCGCGTGCACCGGGCCGTCGGCCAGGAAGACGCGCTGGCCGTGCTGCACCGGGCGCACCACCCGGAGCTCGACTTCAACGCCATGATCCTTTCCAACATCAAGGACGTGGCCCAGCGCCGCCGTCTGGTCGAGGCCCTGCAGCACAGCGCCGTGCCCTGGTCGGTCCCCGGATTCGAGCTGATCGTCCGATAAATCTTTTTCGCCGGATTAGTGGGCTGCTTCCCCCACCCACGGTTGATATAGTGCGGCCTCTTCAGGCGGCAGTCATTCGCCGGGCTCTGCCGCTCCGGATTCACGGAGAGCCGCATGCCCAGACTCCTTTTTTCAGTTCTTCTGCTCGCCGGCCTCGCCGGCTGCTTCGCGCGGCCCTTCGACGGCCTTGAGGCCGAGCTCGAGCGCTGCCGCGCCCCCTGGCAGGCCGATGCCTGGCGGGACGCCTTCCAGGCCTGCACGGAGGTCATCGCCCGCACGCAGTCCTATGGGCTGAAGGCGGAGGCGCTCGACCATCGTGGCGTGATCTACGCGCGAACCGGCCGCGACTCCGAAGCCCTGGCGGACTTCTCCGAAGCCATCCGCCTGTCCCCCGATTACGCCATGGCTTACGCCAATCGCGCCAATGTCCTTAGCACCCAGCGGCGGCACGATCTCGCGGTGCGGGATTTCGAGGCCGCTCTTGACCGCGATCCCGACAACGCCCTCATCCTGAACAACTACGCCTGGGACTATCTGCTGCGGGGCGACTATGTCACCGCGCAGGCGTTGACCGACAGGGTTCTCGCTCTCGCCCCAACCCAAAGTGCCGCGCACGACACCCGGGCGCACGCGCTGATGGGGTTGCGGCAGACAGAGCCGGCCCAGGCGGCATTCGCGCGTGCGGCGAAGCTGGGGGGCGCGGAACGGGTCGCCCGCTATCAGGACGCCCTGATCGCCAAGGGCTATGCGCCGGGGCGCAGCGACGGTGTCATGGACGCGGCGACCAGGGCGGCGCTCGCCGCCTGCGTCCGCGACAATTGCCGCCTGCTGCTGGATTGAGCCTGCAGGCCCTGGCGAGGTGCGGCTGCGCGCGTCTATAGTGCGCGCATGATCACACGCCTTCTTCGCGGTGCCTGCGCCGCGCTTCTCATCACCCTTCATGCGGGCTGTGCCGCGCAGCCGGAGCTGGCGCGCGAAGGTAGCTTCGACCGGCCGGACACGCTGTTCGATCCGGCGCTGGCGATCCGGCAGGCCTGGACCGTCATGCCGCTGGCCCAGGACGGCGAGACGCGGCAGACCGACTACCGGCTCGATTCCTTCCAGGACCGCCTGTCGATCCGCGCGGAGGGCCGCCGCTCGGCGAGCGGCCTCGCCCTGCCGGTCGACTTCGATGCCGAGACCTGCCCTTACCTGGAGTGGGACTGGCGGGTCGAGAAGCTGCAGGAGGGGGCCAATCCCTACGAGCGCGGCCTGGACGACGGCGCCGCGGCGATCCTGGTGATGTTCGGCGATCCCTGGCAGGGGGAGGGGCCGCGCCCCGGCGCGCCGCCGCCGGTGCCGACGCTGCGCTACCTCTGGACCATCCAGGCGGTCCCGGAGGAAACCATCATCGACTCGCCCGCCTGGCCGGGCGTGCTGCGCAGCATCGTGGTGCAGTCCGGCCTGGAGAGCCCGCTGACCTGGCAGAGCGAGCGGCGCGACCTGGTGGCCGACTACCAGGCCGCCTTCGGCAGCCTGCCTCAGGACCACGTGAAGGCCGTCGTGCTCTACACCGACAACGACCAGACCCAGGAGCCGGTGGTGGCCCACTACGGGCCCGCCCGCCTGCTCTGCAGCCTGGGCGGTTCTTGACGCACCTCAAGGCAGGCGGGCGCCGGCCCGCCTAATCTCCAAGCCAAGGGCCGGCCGTCCCGCCGCGAAAGGCGGGCGTATGATGGAGATTGCTGATGCTGTCGAGGCTTTGTTGCGTCCTGGCCCTTCTGCTTTGCCCTGATACCGCTGCGCTGGCGCAGGACCTGACGCAGGAGGCGGAGTCGGCGCGGGGCGCCATCCAGCAGCTGCGCCAGGTGATGATGCAGCAGCTCCAGACCTCGATGCGGGAGGTCGGACCCGCCGAGGCCACCGCCGTCTGCCGCCACCTCGCGCCCGAAATGGCGGCGGAGATTTCCGCCGAGACCGGCTGGCAGATCCGCCGTCCGGCCCTGAAGGCGCGCAATCCCGCCAACCACCCCACCGATCTGGAACGCGGCGTGCTGCTCGGCTACCTGACCCGCAGCCTGGCCGGTCAGTCCTTCGAGGAGATGGAGACCGTCCGGCTGGTGGAACAGGACGGCAAGACCTACGTCCACTACATGCGGGCCATCCCGACACTGGACGCCTGTCTCACCTGTCACGGCAGCGACCTGCCGCCCGACGTGGCGGCGAAGATCGCGGAGGTCTACCCCGAGGACGAGGCGGGGGGCTTCCAGGCGGGCGACCTGCGCGGGGCCTTCTCGCTGCTGCGCCCCTACGATCCGGCAGCAGCGCCGGCGGTGCGGGCTCCGCGCCTGCCGGCGGTGCCGGACACGGGACCGGTCGCGCTCGACATCCCCGGGCTGCGGGGCGATCCCGCCGTCGGGCGCGGTCTCTTCGGCGAGCATTGCCTGTCGTGTCACGGCGCGACGGATCTCGCCACCCATCTCTATCCCGGCGGGGGCGAGACCAGCCACGGCGACGTCTGTGAATTTCTCCGGACTCACGGCTTGACCGACCGGCAGAACGACTGCGACATCATCGCCTACCTGAAGGTGCTGGCCCGGCAGGCGGCGGAATAGTGGTGCCCGTACCTTCAGATGGGCGATTGTTTCACCCTCCGGGTTTCCCCGGAAGAAAGGAGCAGGCCATGAGCAATACTTTCAGTCTGATGGCGGGCGTATCGGCGCTTTTCGTCACTTCGACAGCTGCAGCACAGGACTATGAGCCTTACATGCACCACCACGGATGGGACGGTGGCTGGGGCGGTATGTTCCTGGGGCCGCTGATGATGATCGTGTTTCTGGCCGCCGTGGTGATTGTGGTGGTCCTCGCCGTCCGCTGGGTTGCCGGCGGCGCCCATGCGGCCCTGTCGCCGGGCCGGATGGACCCGCTCGACGTGCTGAAGGATCGCTTCGCGCGCGGCGAGATCGACAAGGAAGAGTACGAGGAGCGGCGGCGCATTCTTTCGGAATGAGCCGGGCGCTTAGCCTTCCGCTTCGCTCTCGGGCCCGACCTTCCAGACCACGGCATTGCGCAGGTCGCTGTCCTCCAGCTCGCGGCTGGTCTTCACGCCGTAGGCGATGATCCGCTCCAGGCCCTGTTTCGGCAGGTAGGTGCGCCCCGGATCGCCCATCAGCACCAGGCAGTCGCCCGAATCCCCCGGGGCCGCCAGGCGCCGCAGCCAGGCGGTGATGCGGGCGGCGGCCGGGCCCTCGTAGCAGATGTCGCCGGCCAGAACGACATCCCATCCGGGATTGTCACTGCCGACGATGTCCGCTTCCTTGACCGTGATCTCCACCGCGTTGGCCGCGGCGTTCAGGCGGCAGGCCGCGCAGGCGAAGGCGTCGATGTCGACCGCCTCGACCGTGGCGGCGCCGGCCAGCCTGGCGGCGATGCCCTGCAGGCCGGAGCCGGCGGCGAAGTCCAGCACTCGCTTGCCGCGCACCACCTTTGGGTGGTCCAGCAGGTAGCGCGACAGGGCCTGCCCGCCGGCCCAGGCGAAGGCCCAGAAGGGCGGCGGCAGACCTTTCTCGGCCAGCTCGGTTTCGGTCGCCTCCCACAGCGGCACGACCTCGCTGGCGAGGTAGAGCTGCACCTCCGGCACCAGCGGCGGTGCTTCCAGGCGGGTGTTGGCGCGAATGAAGGCTTCCGGATCCTGGCTGAGGACGCCGGTCATCCGGCGAGGCCGAGCCAGGGAGAGCCGGCCAGGATGCCCGCCAGCAGCAGCCAGCCGGCGACGCGGTTGGACTTGAACTTGGCAAGGCAGTTGAAGGGGGCATTCAGGTCGACGTCGATGACCTGCCAGGCGAACTGTGCGCCGGTGGCGGCGAGGCCGATCCAGAAGGGCCACAGCAGGTCCGCCATCCAGCCGGCGGCGCCGAACAGCGCCAGCGCCACGGCGAAGAAGCCGCCGAGCCAGGGCTTGCTGCCCGCGCCGAGCCGCAGCGCCAGGGACTTCACGCCGATCAGGGCGTCGTCTTCCTTGTCCTGGTGGGCGTAGATGGTGTCGTAGCCCAGCGTCCAGGCGATGCCGCCGATATAGAGCAATACCGGCGGCCAGCCGAAGACCCCGGTGGCCGCGGTCCAGCCGATCAGCGCGCCCCAATTGAAGGTGAGCCCGAGCCAGGCCTGCGGCCAGTAGGTGATGCGCTTCATCAGCGGATAGGGAAAGACCAGCAGCAGCGAGGCGCAGCCCAGGGCGATGGTCAGCCCGTTCATCTGCGCCAGGATGGCGAAGGAGACCAGCAGCAGCGCCAGCAGGAAGACCGCGGCCTGCAGCAGGCTGACCTCGCCCGAGGGGATCGGGCGGGTGGCGGTGCGCGCGACCTTGCCGTCGATGTCGCGGTCCAGGATGTCGTTCACCGTGCAGCCGGCGCCGCGCATCAGGATCGCGCCGACCCCGAAATAGAGGTAGAGCCACCAGGAAGGGCCCGCGTTGAACGCGGCATCGCCCAGGGCGATGGCCCACCAGCCCGGCAGCAGCAGCAGCCAGGTGCCGATCGGCCGATCGAGGCGGGCCAGGCGCAGGTAGGGTCGCGCCGCCGCCGGGGCGAGGCGCAGCACCCAGTGGTCGGCGCGGATATCGCTGGCCCCCGAACCGGCCCCCGAATCGGAAGAGGCCCTCGAACTGGAAGACATGTTGTTCATCCCCTAATCTTTACCGGCGAATCGGAGCGGGAGAAAGCCGTGCGTCGCGCCGCTGGTATGCACGCATAGCTCTCTCGTGCCCTCAAGCGGTCATCCCGGCCAAGCGAGCGGTAGCGAGCGCGCGCCGGGATCCAGGGGCCGTATGCTCGTGCGCCCGCCCTGGACCCTCGGGACAAGCCCGAGGGTGACGACTGTAGAAGACTGCGCCGCCGGTGCCGGGGTAGACAGGCGAGGAATGCCGAATGAACGCGAAGACGGCACGGAAGTCGCTATGACGACAGCAGCCAAAGCGGCGACCCGGCTTTACGTAGACGACACCCTGGCGGCGGCGCGGACGCTGGGGCTGGACCACGGCCAGTCGCACTTCCTGCGCTCGGTGCTGCGGCTCGGCACGGGCGCGCGCCTGGCCGTGTTCAACGGGCGCGACGGCGAATGGCTGGCCGAGATCGAGGGGCTCGGCAAGGGCTGGTGCTCGCTGCAGGTGCTGGAGCAGCGCCGCGCGCCGCAGCCGGAGCCGGATCTCTGGCTGGTCTTCGCGCCGATCAAGCGGGCGCGCATCGACTTCATCGCGGAAAAGGCGACGGAACTCGGCTGCTCTGTCCTGCAGCCGGTGATGACCCGCTTCACCGCGGTCAGCCGGGTCAACGAGGAGCGCCTGGCCGCCAACGCCCGGGAGGCCGCCGAGCAGTGCGAGCGCCTGACGGTCCCGGAAGTGCGCGAAACGGTGAGCTTCGGCAAGCTGCTCGACGACTGGCCGGCCGGGCGGCGCCTTCTGGTCTGCGCCGAGTGGGGCGAGGCGAAACCCATCGCCGAGGCCCTGCAGCGGATTCGCGCGGAGGTAGGGGATGGCCCCGGTGGCGCAATCGGGCCCTGGGCCGTCATGACCGGCCCGGAGGGCGGCTTTGCCGAGAGTGAACTTGACGCCCTTCGCAAACTGCCCTTTGTTACGCCGGTCGGGCTCGGGCCCCGGATTCTCCGGGCCGATACCGCGGCCCTGACGGCCATCGCCTGCTGGCAGGCGATCCTCGGGGACGGGGCGCGGCGGCCGCCGGCGGCTCTGGCGGGGTTTCCCGCGCCGGAGCGCTGAAAGCTTTGGCCCGTTGGCATTTTGGCCTGTTCGGCCCGACGGCATTTAGGCCTAATGGCCGAATAGACTTGAAGGGTGCCTTCGGGCTCCCCTTGTAGTTCCAATGCAGCAGGTTCCGCCAAGAGGGCCGCCGCATCCGACCGCAACTAGGAATACGAACCACCAGGCGCCCGGGGGGCGGACGCCGAAATCATTCACAATAAAACGTTCGATCGGGCGGTTCGAAAGGGAACCGGAACGCATCGGGCTGGATTCCAGGACAAGGGGATCAAGGCATGTCCGCTCCTCCGCAAAGCCAGGGTGATACCCTGACCGACAAAGCACAGCTCATTGCCTACCTGGAGGAAGGCTGCAAAGCGCCCGAAGACTGGCGTATCGGCACCGAGCACGAGAAATTCTGCTTCTCCCTGGACGATTTTCGCCCGCTGCCCTACGGGGGCGAGCGCGGCATCCGCGCGCTGCTCGAGGGCCTGCAGCGCTTCGGCTGGGCGCCGGTCATGGAGGGCGAGAACGTCATCGCCCTGGCCAAGAACGGCGCCAGCGTGTCCCTGGAGCCGGGCGGCCAGGTCGAACTGTCCGGCGCGCCCCTGAAGTCGATCCACGATACCTGCAGCGAGGTGCACACCCACCTCGACCAGATCCGCCAGGTCGCCGGGCCGATGAACGTGGCCGCCATGGGCCTGGGCTTTCAGCCCAAGTGGACCCGCGCGGACATCCCCTGGATGCCCAAGGGCCGCTACAAGATCATGGGCGACTACATGCCCAAGATGGGCAGCCTCGGCCTCGACATGATGCTGCGGACCTGCACCGTGCAGGTGAACCTGGACTTCCAGTCGGAAGCCGACATGGTGAAGAAGTTCCGCGTCGGCCTGGCGCTGCAGCCGGTGGCGACCGCGCTGTTCGCCAATTCGCCCTTCACCGAGGGCCGGCCCAACGGCTTCCTCAGTTTCCGCAGCCACATCTGGACCGACACGGACCCCGACCGCTGCGGCATCCTGCCTTTCGTCTTCGAGGACGGCATGGGGTTCGAGCGCTATGTCGACCACGTGCTCGACGTGCCGATGTACTTCGTCTACCGCGACGGCAAGTACATCGACGCCTCCGGGCAGTCGTTCCGCGACTTCCTGGAGGGCAAGCTGCCGGCGCTGCCGGGCGAGAAGCCGAAGATGGGCGATTGGGCGGACCATCTCTCGACCCTTTTCCCCGAAGTGCGGCTGAAGAAGTTTCTCGAGATGCGCGGCGCCGACGGCGGCCCCTGGAAGTCGCTCTGCGCCCTGCCGGCGCTTTGGGTCGGCCTGCTCTACGATCAAACGGCGCTGGACGCGGCCTGGGACCTGGTGAAGGATTGGACCCTGGAAGAACACCAGTACCTGCGCGACGAGGTGCCGAAGCAGGCCCTGCACACGCCCTTCCGCGGCAAGACGTTGAACGCGGTGGCCCATCAGGCGGTGGAGATCGCCGCCCAGGGTCTCAAGGCGCGCCGCCGCCTGGACGGCCAGGGCGACGACGAGAGCCACTTCCTCTCCCTGCTGCGCAGCCGCGTCGAGCGCGAGAAGTCGCCCGCCGAATACCTGCTCGACGACTTCCACGGCCGCTGGCGGGAATCCATCGACCCCATCTTCACCGAGTGCGCCTACTAAATCGGATCACGTTGAGACAGAACCACCAAGTGGTTCTGTCTCAACGTGTGAATCCGATCTATTTCTAATACATAGAGCAGATTCACAGGGTTGGTGGATCGCCTTCGGCGATTCCAGCCGACCCTGATCTGCTCTAGGACCCGGCCCCCGGGCTAGACCTGGATCTCGAAGACCGTCTGGGGCAGCAGCTTTTCGTAGTTGATGTCCTGGCGGTAGTCGAACTCGATCGCCGTGCTGAACTGCTGATAGCAGAGCAGGCGGGAGACGCAGCCGTCGTCGCCGTAGGGCAGGGCGATGCGCCAGGCCTTGCGGCTCTGGCTGCCGTAGCCGGGGTCTTCCAGCCGGAAGTCGTGGCAGGAATAGATCGGTATGCCCCTGGCCGCGCAGGCCAGAAGCTGCTGCTCGATCATGCGGATATAGGGCGTGTCGCCGAAGGCCTCCTTCGGGCTCTTGCCCCGGATGTCGGTCTTCAGCGCCGTGATGACCCTTTCGCCGAGCACACGGTAGATGAGCCTGCCGTCCTGCACTTCGAAGAGGATGATGTTGGCGGCCAGCGTGGGCACCACGAAGGGGTCGATCTGCTGGCGCAGGGGAAAGGCGCGCCCGCCCCGCTGGTCGCACCAGTGGCCCAGGATCTCCTGATAGGACTCCGGCTGGATTTCTCCGATGGCGATGCGCTCGAAGACGGGCTGCGCATCGGAGGAAGGATGGGTGGTCGGCGCGTCCACGGGCGGCGTTTTCAGATCCTCTGCTCATGTCGCGGGCAAGCCGGCTGGGGCGCCGCTCGGCGGCTCCCGGCAGAAATCGGCCCTGCCGTTTAGACTAGTCTCTCCCGGCAGGTCTTGGATGAACAAGTGTTTATATGTGCTCAGCCAATTTTTGCTGCCCGAGGTTGAGCGCCCCGCCCCGGGACCAGCCTTCGGTTAAGGTCGGACGGTTTCCGCGCCGCATCAGTCGGCCTCGGGCGCTTCTCCGCTAGCGGCCTTCTCGCGCGCCTCCTGGGCCAGCCTCAGGGCGCGGACCAGGGCCGGCGACATGGTCGTTTTGGCCGCTTTCTGCGCCGGGGTCAGGTTTAGCTGGTCCAGCTGGTGCTGGGCCTCGATGGCCAGGATCTCGGCGCGCAGGGCGGCGATGCGGGCTTCGTAGAGGTCGCCGCCAAGCGGCTTGGAGGTGCCGACGCCGCTGAAGGTGCGCGGCGCGGCCAGGCCCCGGGATTCGGTGCCGCGCAGCAGCTGGGTGCGCGGCGGCGTGCCGGTCACCGTGTAGTTGCCGATGCGCTGTCCGGCGGGCCCATTGTTGAAGATGACCGTATTGCCGACGGTGTTGTGCGATCCGCGCGCGCCGCAGAAGGTCGAGGATCCGATGGTGGTGCAGGACTGCGCCACGGCGACCGTCCCTCCGGCGGTGGTTCCCGCCGCGGCGAGCAGCAGCAGGCCGGCGAGGCCGGGCAACAGCGGCGTGGTGGTCAGGCGCTTTGTCGACATCTTGGGGCTCCCGTCGTTTCTCTCACCAGGTAGGGGTCCTTGGGAGTTACGCGGTCTGACCTCTATATGGGTTCAGCCGGGCCGGATTCACAGGGGCGCGCGCGGAGTCGCAAAGGAGGCGGAGGCCCCAGGTCGGCCGGACGACTGGCGTTTTGCAGCGGGCGGGCGCGGGCGCTAAACTCTGGCGCGAAGACGTCCCCCACCCGGGAAATGCAGCAGGAAAGGTGCCTACCCGATGCCCATGGAACCCGAGGACCGGCGCTGGCTCTGGGAATGGGGCCGCAAGCTGGCCTTGACCGCCTACCTGCTCTTCCTGCTCGCCTTCATGGCCGGCCATCCGGCCCCGGGCAGCCTGGCCAGTATCAGCTACGCCGCGATGATGGCCATCGTGCCGGCACTGATCGCCACCGCCGGCGTGCTCGGACTCATGCTCTATCTGCGCAAACGTTAGCCGCCGAGAATGGCTTAATCTGCCGCGTCGGCGTCCTGCCGGGCCTGCTTGGCCCGGGTGAGGGCGCGCATGAGGGCGGGCGCCATCCCGCTTTTCGCGGCTTCCTGGGCCGGCGACAGCGGCAGGGATTCCAGGCGGCTGCGGGCGGTCATGCTCTGCAAGCGGTCCTGCAGTCCGGCGAGGGCCGAGCTGTAGTCCTCGCCGCTGCCGAAGTAGGCCTGCCGGTTCCCGGCGTTGGTGCGGCGCGGCACGCGCAGTTCGCCGAACTCGAAGGTCGTGCCCTGGCTCTCTCCATAGATGATGCGCGGCGGCGTGCGTCCCGCGGTCTTGGCGCTCTCGGCGGTTTCTGCCGCGATGGAAGCCGCCGGGACGAGCAGCAGCGCGACGGCGAACGCTGTGGAGAGGATATGTTTCACCGAAGGTCGCATCCTGCCGGAAGAGGGGGCCAGGCAGCGAGGCGGCGGATCCCGCGTCGCTCCGGCAGCCATCATCGCAGCGACAGGTTCCCCAGGCCTTAACAGAGGTTAAGTTCGCCCGGAAATCTGGTCCTGCCGGCCGAATCTGGCCGCCGGAGCGCGGATCGTCCTTGCGGCTCAGGTCACCGCCAGCGGATTGCCGGGGGAGCCGGTCGCACCCTTGATCGGCAAGGGGGCGAAGACGTAGGCGAACTGCCAGGCGGAGTCTGCCGCCAGGCCTTCGAAATTCAGGTTCTCATGCAGGTAGATGCCGTTGCGCACCAGCAGTTCCTGGTGCGCCGGGAACACCTGCTTGGAATCGGGATTGGGCACCACTTCGACGCCCCAGCAGTCGGCGCCGACCAGGCAGACCTGCTTGGCCGCCAGCCAGCGGGCGGCCTCCAGGCCGATGCCCGGCTCGCCGCTGTTGAAGCGGGCGTTGTCTTCCTTCCACAGAAGGCCCCAGCCGGTGCGGATGAAGACCGCATCGCCGGGGGTGAGCGCGTCGGCAGAGAGACCCTGGCGGTCGAGCGCCGCTTCCAGGTCGGCCACGCTGACCTCGGTGCCGGCGTCAAGCATCCCGCCCTTCAGGCCCATGACGTCGATCAGCAGGCCGGGGGTGAAAAAGGGCTTCACGTTCTCGACGCCGAGCTTTTTCAGGCCGTAGGGCGAGGCGGCCTCGGCCATCAGACGCCGTTGTAGAGCCGCTGTTCGGCCTGGTTGCCGGCGGCGCCGGTTTCGACGCCGATGTGGCCCAGGCCGTCGAACTGGGTGCCGACCTGGCCGATTTCGGTGGCGAGGAACTCGTCGTTCCACAGGATCTTGTTGTCGCCGAAGATGCCGCCGGTCGGCATGCCCGGCGTGCGCAGGCCGAAGACCCGCTGGCCGAAGAGGGGCATTTCCGGTTCGTAGACGTGGCCCAGGCTGTGCACCTTGCCGGTCTTGATCAGCCGGGTGGCTTCCAGGGTCTTTTCCGGCCCCATCATGTTGGAGGCGCCGGCCTGGTCGTCCGCGCCCCAGCGCGACGGCCACCATTTCTCGCCGATCGGGGTCTGCGCCGCCGCCGGCCGTGCCGCGCCCAGCGCGCCGGCCCCGAGGGCGGCGCCGGTCAGGCCGATCCCGGAGGTCCTCAGGAAGTCGCGGCGCGCGACCTCTACTCTGACTGGCTGCTGACACTCTTCTTTGAAGGTCATGACGTCTGCCTCGCTGTTTTCTTGATGGATACAAGAATGCAAGGCAGCCCGACCGGAACTGCAACGTCCCCCAATTACCCTGCCCGAAGCCGGCCGTTCAGGCTGCTTCACATCCGCGGCGGCACGCTTTTGTGCCGCCGTACTTCCGTCGCCGGGCGGCGGTCAGGCCGCCGTCCCGCCCACGGTAATGGCGTCGATCAGCATGGTCGGCTGGCCGACGCCGACCGGCACGCCCTGGCCTTCCTTGCCGCAGGTGCCGATGCCGTCGTCCAGCTTCATGTCGTTGCCGATCATCTTCACCTTGGTCATCACGTCCGGGCCGTTGCCGATCAGGGTTGCGCCCTTCACCGGCGCGCCGATCTTGCCGTCCTCGATGAGGTAGGCCTCGGTGCAGGAGAACACGAACTTGCCGGAGGTGATGTCGACCTGGCCGCCGCCGAAGTTGACGGCGTAGAGGCCCTTCTTCACCGAGGAGAGAATTTCCTGCGGGTCGGCATCGCCCGACTGCATCACCGTGTTGGTCATGCGCGGCATGGGGATGTGGGCGTAGCTCTGGCGCCGGCCGTTGCCGGTGGGCTGCATGCCCATGAGGCGCGCGTTCTGGCGGTCCTGCATGTAGCCGCGCAGGATGCCGTCCTCGATCAGCACCGTGGCTTGGCTCGGCGTGCCCTCGTCGTCGATGGTCAGCGAGCCGCGGCGGTCGGCCATGGTGCCGTCGTCCAGCACGGTCACGCCCGGCGAGGCGACGCGCTCGCCCAGCAGGCCGGAGAAGGCCGAGGTCTTCTTGCGGTTGAAGTCGCCTTCCAGGCCGTGGCCGACGGCCTCGTGCAGCAGGATGCCGGGCCAGCCGGCGCCCAGGACCACCGGCATCTCGCCGGCCGGGGTGTCGACGGATTCCAGGTTCACCAGGGCCTGGCGCAGGGCCTCGTCGACGCCGGCCTGCCAGTGCGCCGGGTCGAGCAGGGTTTCGTAGGCGATGCGCCCGCCGCCGCCGTGTCCGCCGGCTTCCATGCGGTCGCCTTCGCCGACCACCACCGAGACGTTGAGACGGACCAGGGGCCGGATATCCGCGGCGCGTTCGCCGCCGGCGCGCAGGATCTGCACCGCCTGCCACTCGCCGGCCAGCGCGGCGCTGACCTGCTTCACCCGCGGGTCCTTGGCGCGGGCGTAGGCGTCGATCTCCGCCAGCAGCTTCACCTTGGCCTCGAAGGGCACGGCGCCGATCGGGTTCTCGTCGCCGTAGAGAATGCGGTTGGTGCCCGCGGGCCCCTCGGCCATGACGCCGGAATGGCCGGCCTGCACCGCCTTCACGGTCTCGGCGGCGCGGGCGATGGCGGCTTCCGACAGCTCGCTGGCGTGGGCATAGCCGGCGGCCTCGCCGGCGATGGCGCGCAGGCCGA
This sequence comes from Kiloniellaceae bacterium, assembly GCA_048268885.1. GTDB lineage: Bacteria > Pseudomonadota > Alphaproteobacteria > Kiloniellales > Kiloniellaceae > Pelagibius. The sequence continues at coordinate 149,547 of JBLWUP010000009.1, forward strand.
AGCCCTGCATGGTGTCGAAGGAGGCTGACTTGAGGCGCCCGTCGTCGAAGGCCAGGGCCTCGGACTGGCGGTATTCCAGGAACAGCTCACCGTCATCGGCGCCGGTCATGGCGTCGTTCACAAGGGTTTCCAGGCGGTTGCGGTCGAGACCGGCTCTTGCGTAGAAAAGCTCGTCGGTGTCGGCGAGGTGTGTCATGAAGTGGCCTCCAAGTCCGTGCCGCGGGTCACGCGGGTCGCGGGCGCTCTGCTATGGTGTCGGTATAGGGGCTAGATTGCCTTAATATGGGGCGGCGGGGCCAGATTAACATCCTTGCCGCCCGAACGCAGGGCACAAGAGGGCCGAGAAGGCCGAGAGGGGAAGAGATATCGTCATGATCGAGGGGCTGCGGGACCATCCCCTGCGCGGAGCGCTGCATGAGGAGGTGCATTCGCGCCCCTTCGCCACCCTGCAGGCGCCGGAACGGGTCAGCCACCTGGCGCTGCTGTCGGGCGAGGGCGCGGCGCGGCGCGAGCGCCAGCACGTCACCGACCTCTGCCAGAGCCGCGGGGTCGCCGGACCGCCGGAGAACACCAACCATTTCATCGCCGATCTCGGCACCTTCCGCCTGAAGTGGGAGCGTCATACCGAGTTCTCGACCTACACCTTCTTCCTCAACGGCCCCTTCAGCGACGGTCCCTTCGCCGGGCGCGCGCTCGACCTGGTGCCGCAGGACTGGATCGCGGGGCTGCCCGGCGACGTGCTGGTCGGCGTCCACCTGGACCTGCTGGCCAAGGACACGCCGGAGCCCGATCCGACGGCGCTGCAGGAGCTTTTCGGCCACGACAGCATCGTCGGCAGCCTGGTTTCGGGCGGCGCGGCGGCGCTGTGGATGGATTTCCGCGTCAAAGACGACGGTTTCGGGCGCATTCTGCTGCGCGACAACTTCCTCAAGCCGCGCCAGGCCGGCCGCCTGGTCCAGCGCCTGCTGGAGATCGAGACCTACCGCATGACCGCGCTGCTGGCCTTCCCGGCGGCCAAGCGCCACAGCGCCGGGCTGGCCGCGATCGGCGACCGCCTGACCGGGATCACCGGCCGGCTGACCGAGATCGAGGGCATGGGCGCGGAGCGCAAGCTGCTCGACGAGATGATCGAGCTGTCCTCGGAGATCGAGGACGTGGCCGCGGCCACGAACTACCGCTTCAGCGCGGCGCGCGCCTACTACGCCCTGGTGCTGCGCCGCGTCGAGGAACTGCGCGAGCAGCGCGTCGAGGGGCTGCAGACCATCGGCGAGTTCATCGACCGCCGCCTGGCGCCGGCCATGCGCACCTGCGAGGCGGTGTCCGAGCGCCTGGAGGCGCTGTCGCGGCGGGTGGCGCGGGCCAGCCAGCTGCTGCGCACCCGCGTCGACATCCAACTCGAGGCGCAGAACCGCGACCTGCTGGAGTCGATGAACCGGCGCGCCCGCCTGCAGCTGCGCCTGCAGCAGACCGTCGAAGGGCTGTCGATCGCGGCCATTACCTACTACGTGGCCAGCCTGGTCGGCTACCTGGCCAAGGGCGCCAAGGCGGCCGGCCTGCCGGTCAGCCCCGAACTGGCCACCGGCGCGTCGATTCCCATCCTCGCGGTGCTGATCTGGTTCGGCCTGCACCGGCTGCGCCGTCATCTGGAGCGGGAAGACGGCACAAAGGATTGAACCCCCAGGTTTCGCGCCGTGCGGGGGAAATGCCCGCCGGGGCCGATTTCAAGATCGGCCGGGTTGCGTCATTCGGTCGCACCCGGCGTCTCACGACCCCAAAGTCCGCCGCCGATGATCTATCATAAGTACGCCTAGGAGGAGCGGAATCCGTTGCAGGCAGCCGCCTTGCGCGGTCTTGTGAAGGTAAGAGCCTTGGTATAGTTTTCGCTCGCCCTGGTGCCGACTCGCCTCCATGGGGACGAAGCGCTGAAGCGCTCAACGAGAGAGGGGGCGGTCGTCAGGATTTGCAGGAAAGATGGGAAATGCAGCTATGACATTCCTAAGCCGGCTCGGCGTCCTTGCCGCCGCCTTTTTGTTCACGCTTGGCCCCTCCATGGCGGGTAAGGCGGTCGCTACCGCCGAGAACTACCAGTTGGGCCTGCAGGATGCCGTGACGCCGGTCATGGAACGCATCCACAGCTTCCACAACATTCTGCTGGTCGTCATCACGGTGATCACGGTCTTCGTGTTGCTGCTGATGCTCTGGGTGATGTTCCGCTTCTCCGAGAAGCGCAATCCCAACCCGTCGAGGACCACGCACAACGTGACGCTGGAGCTGGCCTGGACGGTGATCCCGGTGCTGATCCTCATCGGCCTGGCTTTCCCCTCCTTCCGCCTGCTGTATTTCGCCGACCAGGTGCAGTCCGCCGACATCACGGTGAAGGCCATCGGCCGCCAGTGGTACTGGTCCTACGAGTACCCCGACCACGGCAACTTCACCTTCGACGCCTACATCGTTGCCGACGAGGACCTGGAGCCCGGCCAGCCGCGCCTGCTGACCGCCGACAACGCGCTGGTCCTGCCGGTCGACACCAACATCCGCTTCCTGGTGACCGCCAGCGACGTGCTGCACAACTTCGCCATGCCGCAGTTCGGCATCAAGCTGGACGCCGTGCCGGGCCGCAACAACGAGACCTGGACCTATGTCCCGGCCGAGTACGCCGGCCAGACCTTCTACGGCCAGTGCTCGGAGCTGTGCGGCACCGGCCACGCCTTCATGCCGATCATGATCAAGATGGTCAGCAAGGCCGAGTTCGCGGCCTGGACCGAGCGGGCGAAGGAAGAGTTTGCCCGTGTCGACGAACCTGCGGGCGAACCTGAAAAAACAGAAGAGACCGTCAAGGTCGCCGCGGCTTCCGCCGCCGTCACGAAATCCGAGTGAGGGAAGAGACGAAAATGGCTCACAGCAGCGAAGCGCACGCGCATCACGATCACAAGCCGGGTTTCTTCCTGCGTTGGTTCTGCTCGACCAACCACAAGGACATCGGCACCCTCTACCTGCTTTTCGCCATCGTTGCCGGCCTCATCGGCGGCTTCTTCTCGCTGATCATGCGCATGGAGCTGCAGGATCCCGGCGTGCAGTACCTGCTCGCGGACGGCGAGCCGAACGGCCAGCTGTGGAACGTCATCATCACGGCGCACGGCCTGATCATGGTGTTCTTCGTGGTCATGCCGGCCCTGATCGGCGGCTTCGGCAACTGGTTCGTGCCGCTGATGATCGGCGCGCCGGACATGGCCTTCCCGCGGATGAACAACATCTCCTTCTGGCTGATCATCCCGGCCTTCCTGCTGCTGCTGGGTTCGGCCGTGGTGGACGTCGGCGCGGGCACCGGCTGGACGGTCTATCCGCCGCTCTCGGGGCCGCTCGGTCACGGCGGCATGTCGGTGGACATGGCGATCTTCGCGCTGCACCTTGCCGGCGCCTCGTCGATCCTCGGCGCCGTCAACTTCATCACCACGATCTTCAACATGCGCGCGCCGGGCATGACGCTGCACAAGATGCCGCTCTTCGTCTGGTCGATCCTGATCACCGCCTTCCTGCTGCTGCTCTCGCTGCCGGTGCTGGGCGGTGCCATCACCATGTTGCTGACCGACCGCAACTTCGGCACCCACTTCTTCGATGCCGCCGGCGGCGGTGACCCGATTCTGTTCCAGCATCTGTTCTGGTTCTTCGGCCACCCCGAGGTCTACATCATGATCCTGCCGGCCTTCGGCATCATCAGCCACATCGTGTCGACCTTCTCGCGCAAGCCGGTCTTCGGCTACCTGGGCATGGCCTACGCCATGGTGTCGATCGGCTTCGTCGGCTTCATCGTCTGGGCGCACCACATGTACGCCGTGGGCCTGGACGTCGACACCAAGGCCTATTTCACGGCGGCGACCATGGTCATCGCGGTGCCGACCGGCGTGAAGATCTTCTCCTGGATCGCGACCATGTGGGGCGGCTCGATCCGCTTCACCACGCCGATGGTCTGGGCGCTGGGCTTCATCTTCCTGTTCACCGTCGGCGGCGTGACCGGCGTGGTGCTGGCCAACGCGGGCATGGATATCGCCATGCACGACACCTACTACGTGGTGGCGCACTTCCACTACGTGCTGAGCCTCGGCGCCGTGTTCGGTATCTTCGCCGCCTTCTACTACTGGTTCGGCAAGATGAGCGGCCGCGAGTATCCGGAGTGGGCCGGCAAGCTGCACTTCTGGGTCACCTTCGTCGGCGTGAACCTGACCTTCTTCCCGCAGCACTTCCTGGGGCTCTCGGGCATGCCGCGCCGCTACATCGACTATCCCGACGCTTTCGCCGGCTGGAATGCGGTGTCCTCCTACGGCGCCTACATCGCCCTCGCGGCGACGGTGTTCTTCGTGGTCATGACGCTCTACGTCCTGGTGGCGGGACGCCGTGTGACGGCGGACAACTACTGGGGTGAAGGCGCCACGACGCTGGAGTGGACCGTGTCCTCGCCGCCGCCGTTCCACACCTTCAACGACCTGCCGCAGATCAGCGGGGGCAGCCACCACTGAGGCGTCCTACCCTCGTGGTGGGAACGCAAGGTGGAGCTTCGCTGAGCAAGCAGGAAGGAAAACTGAGTGAGTGACCTTTCGCTTCGACTAGGTTCGGTTGAACTGGGTGCCGAGGGCGCGGATTTTTCCGGCGAGACCGCCGGGGCCGCGCGCCGCGGCGCCGGTCAGGTCTCCGACTATCTGGCGCTGCTGAAGCCGCGGGTCATGAGCCTGGTGGTGTTCAGCGGCTTTGCCGGGCTCTATGCGGCGCCCGGTGAGCTGCACCCCTTCCTCGCGGCCGTGGCCGTGCTCTGCATCGCGGTGAACGCCGGCGCGGCCGGCGCCATCAACATGTGGTACGAGCGCGACATCGACGCGATCATGGACCGCACCCGCGGGCGCCCGCTGCCGCGCGGCAAGATGGCTCCGCAGGAGGCGCTGGCCTTCGGCGTCGTGCTCAGCCTGTTCTCGATCATGCTCATGGGCATGGCGGTGAACTGGGTGGCGGCGGGCCTGCTGGCGCTGGCCAATGCCTTCTACGTCTTCGTCTACACCATCTGGCTGAAGCGCCGCACGCCGCAGAACATCGTGATCGGCGGCGCCGCCGGCGCCTTCCCGCCGATGATCGGCTGGGCGGCGGTGACCGGGGGCGTGGACCTGCATTCCTTCGTGCTTTTCGCCCTGATCTTCTTCTGGACGCCGCCGCACTTCTGGGCGCTGGCGCTGTACCGGCGTATCGACTACGCCAAGGCCAATGTCCCGATGCTGCCGGTCGTTGCCGGCGTGGCGGCGACCAAGCGCCAGATCCTCGGCTACAGCCTGCTGCTGGCGCCGCTCGGCGTGGTGCCCGCCTTCCTGGGCACCGCCGGCGTGGTCTACGGCGCGGTGGCGGCCGTGATGGGCGTGTTCTTCGTGCTGCTGGCGCTGGCCGTGCAGCGCGAGGCCAGCGACCGCGCGGCGCGCCAGCTTTTCGGCTATTCGATCCTCTATCTCTTCGTCCTCTTTACCCTGCTGATCATCGACCGGGCGCCCGGCCTGATGGCCCAGATCGATGGCGTGGCCGGCGCCGGCGGTCTCTTCGGACTGGTAGGCTGATGTTTATGGCCGGTGACGACGACAAGGACCGCCAGCAGCGCCAGCGCAAAAAGAACTGGGCGCTTTTCCTCGCCCTGATGGCTTTTGTCGTCGTGGTCTATTTCGTCTCCATCATCCGCATGAGCGGAGGCTGAACGCATGGTGCAGCAGAGAGATCCGGACAAGCGCGCGAAGGCGAACAAGCGTCTCGGCGTGGCCCTGATCGGCATCGTCGCCGGCATGGTCGGCGCGGCCTATGCCTCGGTGCCGCTGTATCAGCTGTTCTGTCAGGTCACCGGCTACGGCGGCACCACCCAGGTGGCCGACGCCCTGCCGGAGCAGACCGGCGAGCGGGTCATCACCGTGCGCTTCAACAGCGACGTCGACCCGCACCTGCCCTGGGCTTTCCAGCCGGTGCAGCGCGAGATGACCCTGAAGGTGGGCGAGGCCGGCCTGGCGCTGTTCCATGCCCGCAACCTCTCGGCGCGCACCACCGTCGGCACGGCGACCTTCAACGTGACGCCGCTGAAGGCCGGGCCCTATTTCAACAAGGTGCAGTGCTTCTGCTTCACCGAGCAGCAGCTCGCCGGGGGCGGTGAGGCCGACATGCCGGTCAGCTTCTTCGTCGATCCGGCGATCGAGCAGGATCCGAACCTGCAGGAAGTGCGCACCATCACCCTGTCCTACACCTTCTTCGTCGACGAGGACGCGCAGCAAGAACTGGAGGCCCAGCAGCAGCTCGGCCAACTGGCGGTTCCCAAGGCGAAGGCGGCAGGCGAGGGAACGGCGGTGAACTGAGTTTCGGCGCCCGGACAGCGGGCGCCACATGAGCAATCGCCTGAAGGGGCAGGAGCCCCCGCAGGCAGTGGGAATTGACAAGAGGCCCCCCTCCATTCGCTTGGGGGAACGCGAAGGGGCCAGCCGAAGCCAAACGGCGCATTAGAGCGGGGAATGACCATGAGCGCAGGCCACGACCAACCGAACCATCCTTACCACCTGGTGGACCCCAGCCCCTGGCCTCTTATGGGCGCGATTTCGGGCGGCGTGCTGGCCACCGGCATGGTGCTGTACATGCACGACGTCACCGCCTGGCTGCTGCCGGTCGGCCTCGGCCTCGTGCTGCTGACCATGTTCATGTGGTGGCGCGACGTCATCAAGGAAGCCGTGCACCAGGGGCATCACACCAAGGTGGTGCAGCTGGGCCTGCGCTACGGCATGATCCTCTTCATCGCCTCCGAGGTGATGTTCTTCGCCGCCTTCTTCTGGGCCTTCTTCGACGCCAGCCTGTTCCCGGGCGAGCTGAAGCAGGTGGCGCGGACCGAGGCCACGGGCGGCGTCTGGCCGCCGGTGGGCACCGAGGTCTTCGACGCCTTCCACCTGCCGCTGCTCAACACCATGATCCTGCTGCTCTCGGGCTGCACGGTGACCTGGGCGCACCACGCCCTGATCCACGGCGACCGCAGCGGCCTGCTGCAGGGCCTGGCGCTGACCGTCCTGCTGGGCCTGCTGTTCACCGGTGTCCAGGCCTACGAGTACAGCCACGCGGCCTTCGGCTTCACCGACGGGATCTACGCCTCGACCTTCTACATGGCGACGGGCTTCCACGGCTTCCACGTCATCGTCGGCACGATCTTCCTGATCGTCTGCCTCTTCCGGGCCTACGCCGGCCACTTCAAGCCGGACCATCACTTCGGCTTCGAGGCCGCCGCCTGGTACTGGCACTTCGTCGACGTGGTGTGGCTCTTCCTCTTCATCTGCGTCTACTGGTGGGGAGGCAACTGATCACCCGCCGGACCACCACCGCAGCCCGCGGCGCCCTATGCCCCGCGGATGGACTTGAAGGGGCGCCGTCTTGACGGCGCCCCATTCCCATCAGAGCGGCGGTCCTGATCTGCCGCCGGAGCCCCCTTCCGCGATCTGGACCGGCCTCGCCTGCCGCTGCCCGCGCTGCGGCAAGGGCAAGCTGTTCTCCGGTATTCTGACCATCGCCGACCGCTGCGACGTCTGCGGTCTGGATCTGCGCAAGCAAGACGCCGGCGACGGCCCGGCGGTCTTTGTTATCTTCTTTCTCGGCGCCATCTTCATGCCCCTGGTGTTCTGGGTGGAGTTCTCCTTCGAGCCGCCGTGGTGGGTCCACATCGTGCTCTGGCCCCTGCCGGTGGTGGTCGTCGCCCTGGCACTGCTGCGGCCGATGAAGGGCTTCCTAGTGGCCCAGCAGTTCCGCCACCACGCCAGCGACAGCGGCACCGTGGACTACAGCGAAGACGACAAATGAGTGCTCCCGAGAGTTATGGTGGCAGCGGCAAGCGGCGCTTCCGGCCGACCCTCTGGGCCACCGTCTTCACCATCCCGGCGCTGGTCATCCTGCTCGCGCTCGGCAGCTGGCAGGTGCAGCGCCTCTACTGGAAAGAAGAGCAGATCGCCCTGCGCCACGAGCGCTCGCAGCCGCCGGGCATGGCGCTGCCGGCCAGCTTTCCCGATCCCGAAGGCATTGAGTTCACCCGCGTGACCTTGAAGGGGGAGTTCCTGCACGACCAGGAGTTCTACCTCGGCGCCCGCACCGAAAGCGGCCGGGTGGGGATCGCCGTGGTGACGCCCTTCCGCCTGCAGGATGGACGCACGATTCTCGTCAATCGCGGCTGGGTGCCGGAGGACAAGCGCGATCCGGCGACCCGCCTGGCGGGGCAGATCGCGGGCGAGATCGAGATCGACGCCCTGCTGCGCACCGACGGCTGGAAAGGCTTCGACTTCGCCAAGCCGCCCAACGACCCGGCGGACCGCTTCTACTTCTGGCTCGACCTGCCGGTCATGGCCGAGGGCGTCGACGGCCCGATCATCGAAGAGGTCTACGCCGACGCCGTGGCCAGCGATGTGCCCGGCGGCCTGCCGGTCGGCGGCCAGACCCGCATCCAGCTGAAGAACGACCACCTGGAATACGCCATCACTTGGTACTCCTTCGCCGTCATCCTGCTGGTGATCTACTTCCTCTTCCACTACCGCCGCGAAGACGAGGCCTCCAAGGGCTGAGCGCGGTGACATCTTGATGCGGACCCGCTGGCGTGCCACCTAAAGTGCGTGCCGCTGGGCTATGTCAGGAAGGACCTCTGATGACCGCTTACGAAGAACTCTCCAAGAAATTCAAGCGCCTGCACGCCCTGCAGGAGGCGGCGGGCATGCTGGGCTGGGACATGTCGGCGATGATGCCGGCCGGCGGCGCCGAGGCGCGGACCGAGCAGCTGGCGACCCTCAGCGTGGTCTGCCACGAGATCCTGACCGACCCCAACCTGGACGAGCTCTTCGACAAGGCCTCGGCGGAGACCAAGGGGTTGGACGCCTGGACCCAGGCGAACCTCTCGGAGATGCGGCGGCGCTGGCTGCACGCCACGGCCCTGGAAAGCGACCTGGTCGAGGCGCTCTCCAAGGCCTGCAAGCGCTGCGAGATGATCTGGCGTGAGGCGCGGCCGAAGTCCGACTTCGCCGCCGTGCTGCCGGCCATGAAGGAGGTGCTGAACCTGACCCGCCAGGCGGCCTCCGCCAAGGCCGAGCGCCTCGGCTGCTCGCTCTACGACGCGCTGCTGGACGAGTACGAGCCCGGCGGCAAGTCGGAACGCATCGACGCGGTCTTCGCTGATCTGGCCGATTTCCTGCCCGGCTTCCTGCAGGACGTGCTGGACCGTCAGGCCAAGCAGCCGGCGGCGCTGCCCCTGGAAGGGCCGTTCCCCCTCGAAAAGCAGGAAGCCCTGGCCCGCAAGCTCATGGCCGCCGTCGGCTTCGACTTCCAGCACGGCCGCCTCGACGTTTCGGCGCATCCCTTCTGCGGCGGCGTGCCCGACGACGTGCGCATCACCACCCGCTACAACGAGGACGACTTCATGATCGCCCTCATGGGCGTGCTGCACGAGACCGGCCATGCGATGTACGAACGCGGCCTGCCGTCGGAGTGGCGCCTGCAGCCGGTGGGCGAGGCGCGCGGCATGGCGATGCACGAGAGCCAGTCCCTCATGGTCGAGATGCAGGCCTGCCGCAGCCGCGAGTTCGTCGATTTCCTGACGCCGCTGGCGCGCGAGGCCTTCGGCGGCAGCGGCCCGGCCTGGCAGGCCGACAATCTGCTGCGCCATTACAACAAGGTGGAACCGGACTTCATCCGCGTCGATGCCGACGAGGTGACCTACCCGGCCCACGTCATCCTGCGCTACCGCCTGGAAAAGGCGCTGATCGCCGGCGAAATGGAGCTGGAGGCCCTGCCGTCCGAATGGAACAAGGGCATGCAGGAACTGCTGGGCGTCACCCCGCCGGAGGACCGCCTGGGCTGCCTGCAGGACATCCACTGGTACGACGGCGCCTGGGGCTACTTCCCGACCTATACCCTGGGGGCCATGACCGCGGCCCAGCTTTTCGCCGCGGCCAAGCAGGCGCGTCCGGAGATCCCGGAAGCCCTCGGCAAGGGCGACTTCGCGCCGCTGATGGGCTGGCTCGCCGAGCACGTCCACGCCCAGGCCTCCTCGGCCGGCTTCGAGCAGATCCTGGAAAAAGCCACCGGCAAGCCGCTCGATCCCAAGATTTTCGAGGCCCACCTGAAGGCCCGCTACCTGCCGTAAGGCCATACTTTTCAGAGGCTTAATGGCAGAGTAAGGGATAATAATCCCAATCTGAACCTGTTCCGGACTCTCCACGACCTATGAGCAACGACTTCATAGGGGAAAGTGGAGAGTTCAGATGTTTACCCAACGAATTTCCAGCGGCCTTTGCAGGGGCCTGCAGGTCTCGGCGCTGGCGCTCGGTTTGGCGGGCGCGTCCTTGGCCGCTCAGGGGACCGCGGAGGCCGGCGCCTCGGGCCTGGTCGATCAGATGGCCGCCCAGCTGGCCGCGCGCAGCGACGTCTTCGCCGCGACCACGGCCAGCCTGACGGTGGTGCCGGTGAACATGGCCGGTTCCTGCCCGCGGTCCTTCATGCTGCAGATCAATCTCGGCGCTCAGTCGCCGGGAACCTTGTCCTACCAGATCGAAACCCTGGACGGCCGTGTCTCGCAGGTCTTCAAGGCTCGCACCGGCACCCTGGACGACGGTCTGTTCGGCGCGCGTGTCGCGCACAGGGTGGAACTGGCGAAGACCGAGGAAGGCGAAGACGACCCGATGCGGGTGAAGTTCAGCGATCCGACCCGCCCGGCCGCCGAGGCGCAGGCCGAGGCGGAAAGCGACCCGGGCTTCTTCGAGCGCGTCTTCGGTGACGCGCCGGCGGAAGATCCCTCCAAGGGCCTGCGGGACCAGAGCTTCCGCGTGAAGATCGTGACGCCGAACGAAATCGTCTCGACCTTCGACCGGGTCAGCGTGAGCTGCAGCGACGAGGAGATCCGCCGCCAGGCCGATACCACGGCGGCCGAGAGCCAGCGGGACGGCGATGACGGCCGCGACCGGGACGCGCCCGACCGTGACGGCGGCCGTGGCCGTGATCCGGGCGGTGCCGGTGGCGGCGCCGCTGCGGGCGCGGCGGGCACCGTCGACTGACCACGACCGGGTTCATGACCACAATTGGGCTCATGACTGCGACTGGGCTCACGAAAGCAGAAGGCCCGCCGTTCGGCGGGCCTTCGTCTTTTAGGGAAGGAGTGATGGTAGGAAAGGAGTGGTGGGCTAGGCCGTTCCCTCGCCATCGGCCCCGGCGCCGCCATTGCCGCCTTGGCCCCCGCCGGCAGGCGGCGTGGCGCTCGCGGTCGGGGGCTTCGGCTTGCCCCGGCCCGCCTCGGCCGCGGTGTCTTCCTGCGGCTGGCCGTCGCCGATGCTCTGCGACAGGCGGTACAGCATGTTGTTCGGGTTTTCCTTGGCGTTGAAGCCCAGGTCGGTCAGCAGCTCGTCCACCATCGGCGCCTGCATGCGGTAGTTCAGCAGCGACTGCCCGATGTTGTCGGGCAGGCTGCCCCCCGTACCACTGCCGCCGATACCGCTGCCGTTGCCGGCATGGCTTCCGTTGCCGCCGTTCGGGGCGCTCAGGTTGGGCATCAGGCCCGCGCCGCCGGCCATGCCCTGGCCGAAGTCGATGACGCGGATGTCCTTGATCTTCTCGACCGCCTTCATGGAGGCCGCCATGACTTCCGGCATCACCTCGATCAGGGCCTTCTTCAGCTCCAGGGCGATGATGCGGTCGTCCAGCACGTTGCGCGCGGCGTTGATGGCCTCCTGGCCCTCGGCCTCCACCTTGT
>JBLWUP010000010.1:0-145248 GCA_048268885.1 Kiloniellaceae bacterium
TGCTGGCCTTCGATACCGGGCCCGGCAATGCGTTGATCAACGACTGGGTGGAGCAGCACGGCGGCGATCCGCTGGACCGCGACGGGGCCCTGGCGCGGGCCGGGCAGGTCGACGAGGCGCTGCTGGCCCGCCTGCTGGACAATCCCTATTTCGACCGTAAGCCGCCCAAGTCCCTCGATCGCGACGACTTTTCCGCGGCGCCGGCCCAGGGGCTGTCGCTGGAGGACGGGGCGGCCACGCTGACCGCCTTCACCGCGGCGACCATCGCGAAGGCCGCCGAGCATTTCCCGGCGCCGGTCGAGCGCTGGCTGATCACCGGCGGGGGGCGCCACAATCCCGTTCTCATGGCCATGCTGGCCGCGCGGGTCGGGGCGCCGGTGGAACCGGTCGAGGCGGTGGGCTGGCAGGGGGACGCCATGGAGGCGCAGGCCTTCGCCTATCTGGCCCTGCGTTCGCTGGAAGGGCTGCCGCTGACGCTGCCGACGACGACCGGCGTCAGCCGGCCGGCCAGCGGCGGGGAACTGCACAGGGCGCCCGAAGGCGCGGCGGCCTAGGCCGCCTTAAGCCCGCATCCTGAAAGCCCGCTTGCTGAAAAGAATGTCCGCGGAAGGCGCGGCAGATCAGCCCGCGGCGGTCTTGCTGCTGTCTTCCGCCAGGGCCTTGGCCAGGTAGTCGTCCACGTGACCGCTCAGCACTTCCATCTCGTCCTGGAAGAAGTGCCCGGCCCCCTGGACCACGCGGTAGTCGATGGCGATGCCGCGCTGCGACGACAGCTTGTCGACCAGCTTCTTCACCGAGGGTTCGGGGACCACTTCGTCCTTGTCGCCCTGCAGGATAAGGCCCGAAGAGGGGCAGGGCGCCAGGAAACTGAAGTCGTGCATGTTGGCCGGCGGCGCCACCGAGATGAAGCCGCTGATCTCCGGCCGGCGCATCAGCAGCTGCATACCGATCCAGGCGCCGAAGGAGAACCCGGCGATCCAGCAGCCTTCGGCGTTTTCGTTATAGGTCTGCAGCCAGTCCAGTGCCGCCGCCGCATCCGAAAGCTCCCCCTCGCCGCGGTCGAAGGCGCCCTGGGAGCGCCCCACGCCGCGGAAATTGAAGCGCAGGACGGAAAAGCCCTGGCGCACGAAGGCATGGAACAAGGTGTAGACGACCTTGTTGTTCATCGTGCCGCCGTATTGGGGGTGGGGGTGCAGCATGAGGGCAATCGGCGCGTTGGGCCGCTTGCTGTGCTGGTAGCGTCCTTCAAGACGGCCTTCCGGCCCATTGAAGATCACGTCAGGCATAGACCCTTTATTCCTATCTCTTCTTGGAGCTGCGATCGGGCGGCCGGTTGGGCGCTTTGGCGGGCCCAGGCGCCCGTCCGTCAAGGCGGCGGCGCGGCCACATGTCCCTGCGCCTTTCTCAGGCGTTCCGTTGGGACGCTCAGTCCGTTGATCGCATCTCGTTAGTTTTCCGGTCTTTTCTGGCCGGCCGGAAACTTGACCATTTTACTCTGACTTACTATATCTCAAGCTCTAGTCGCCGGCGGTCCTGAAAGCGCATCATCTGCGCCCAAGAGCGCCTGGGGCGACAAAAGGCGGCGATAATAGCACGATGAGCGAAGCGATGTTCAAGTCTCTACAGGCCGAAATCGATGCCACCATGCAGCGTGATCCGGCGGCCCGATCCCGCCTAGAAGTAGTGCTTTGCTACCCCGGTTTCCAGGCCGTTATGCTTTACCGCCTGGCCAATGCCTGCTGGCGGCGCGGCTGGTTCCTGCTGGGACGCTGGATTTCGGCTGTCGGCCGGGTTCTCACCGGGATCGAGATCCACCCCGGCGCGACCATCGGCGAGCGCTTTTTCATCGACCACGGCATGGGCGTGGTGATCGGCGAAACCGCGGAAATCGGCGATGACGTGACCCTCTATCAGGGCGTCACCCTGGGCGGTACCTCGCCCAGCGTCGACAGCGACAGCCAGCGCAACGTGAAGCGCCACCCGACCTTGATGGACAACGTGATCGTCGGCTCCGGCGCCCAGATCCTGGGGCCCTTCACCGTCGGCAGCTGCGCGCGCATCGGCGCCAACGCGGTGGTCACCAAGGAGGTGCCGGAAGGCGCCACCATCGTCGGCATTCCCGGCCGGGCGGTGCAGACCAACCGGACGTCGGATACGGAAAAGGCGCCTTTCGTCGCCTACGGCACGCCGACCGGCAACATTCCCGATCCCATCGCCCGGGCGCTCGACGGGCTGCTCGACGAGGTGCACAGCCTGCGCGCCCGCGTGAACGAGTTGGAGTCCCACTCCGGCGACGCCGCCGCCGGCACGGGCCTGGCGGTCGAAGGAGACGACCGCGAGGTGGCCGACGCCAAGCAGCCCGAAGGCAAATGCTGAGCGGAAAGCGGTCGGCGCGCGCCAACGCGGGCCAAAGAGGGGAGTATCAGAGGTGAAGTTAAGTACCAAGGGACGCTACGCCGTGATGGCGCTCTGCGACCTTGCCAGCTATGCCGAGGGCCGTCCGGTCGCGCTGGCCGACATCGCCGAGCGCCAGGAGATTTCCCTGTCCTACCTGGAGCAGCTCTTCGCCAAGCTGCGGCGCGGCGGGCTGGTGCGCTCCGTGCGCGGGCCCGGCGGCGGCTACCTGCTGGCCCATACGCCGCAAGAGACCCGCATCTCCGACATCATCCTCGCCGTCGACGAGCCGATCCGGGCCACCCGCTGCATGCCGGGCCAGCCGCTCGGCTGCCGCGGCAATCAGAGCCGCTGCCAGACCCACGACCTCTGGGAAGAGCTCGGCAACCAGATCTACCTCTACCTCAGCTCCGTCACGGTGGACGACGTGATCTCGCGCCGCATCCTCGGCACCAGCGGCGTCGGCCCCTGCGCGCCCCCCGCGAGTGGTCAGGGGGCCAGTGGCCAGGGGGCCGGCGGTCCGGTATCGGGCGGCCAGGATTCAAGCAATCAGGCAAGAGGGAGCGAAGGTGGTGACGGCACCTCCGGCGACAACAACCCCTGCCGCGCCGCCGGCTAGTGCCGGCCGCGCCCGCCCGCCCGCCTTCGTGCCGATATGACCGCCTATCTCGACTACAACGCCACGGCGCCGATCCGGCCTGAAGCGCTCGACGCCATGACGGCGGCGCTGGCCGTGCCGGGCAATGCGTCCTCGGTGCATGGCCCGGGCCGCCGCGCCCGCCGGCTGATCGAGGAGGCGAGAGCCCGGGTGGCGGCCCTGGCCGGGGTGGATCCCTCCTGGGTCACCTTCACCTCCGGCGGCACCGAAGCCAACAACCTGGCCCTCAGGGGCCTGCCCGCGGCCCGCATCCTGGTGTCCGCCGGGGAGCATGATTCGGTGCTCCAGGCGGTGCCGGAAGCAGCGCAGGTCGGGCTCACCGCCGAGGGCCTCATCGACCTCGACGCCCTGGCGGCGGCTCTGCAGGACGCCCCCGAAGGCACCCTGGTGTCGGTCATGCTGGCCAACAACGAAACCGGCGTCATCCAGCCCGTCGCGCAGGTCGCCGACCTGGCCCGGGCGGCCGGCGCCTGGCTCCACTGCGATGCGGTGCAGGCCGCCGGCAAAATCCCCTTGGACATGACGGCGCTGGGGGCCGACCTGGTCACGCTCTCCGCTCACAAGCTGGGCGGGCCACCGGGCGTGGGCGCCCTGCTGGCGCGGCCCGACCTGCCGCTGGCGGCCGTGCAGCGCGGCGGCGGGCAGGAGCGCCGGCGTCGTGCGGGAACTGAAAATCTGGCGGGGATCGCGGGTTTCGGCGCGGCGGCTGAGACGGCACTTGAGGATTTGCCCAGGCTTAAGAAGCTGGTTGAGTTACGCAATCGTTTTGAGCGTGAAATCAAAAGCTTGGCGGATGATCTTAAGGTGTTTGGTAGCGCTGCGCCGCGCCTGCCCAATACCTCCTGCGTCGCCGTGGCGGGCCTGCCGGCTGAAACCCAGCTCATGGCCTTGGACCTGGCCGGGGTGGCGGTCAGTTCCGGTGCCGCCTGCTCCTCCGGCAAGGTGCAGCCCTCCCATGTGCTGAGCGCCATGGGCGTGGCGCCCGAGGAAGCCGGCGGGGCCATCCGCGTGTCGCTGGGCTGGGCCAGCAGGGCCGAGGACATCCACCAGCTGCTGGCCGCCTGGGGCGATCTCTACCGGCGCAGCCGGGCGGCTTGAGGACGGACGATGACGGATAAGGACAGCAGCAAGCCGAACTCCAAGGGAGCGAACCCCAAGGGAGCGAACCGGCGCCCCCCGGGTGTCTACCTGGACAACCAGGCGACCACGGCGACCGACCCGCGCGTGGTCGAGGCCATGCTGCCCTTCTTTACCGAACGCTTCGGCAATCCCCATTCCACCCACCACGCCTTCGGCTGGGACGCGGAGGAGGCGGTGGAGAAGGCGCGCGGGCAGCTTGCCGGCCTCATCGGCGCCACGCCGCGCGAGGTGATCTTCACCTCCGGCGCCACCGAGTCCAACAACCTGGCGATCAAGGGCGCCGCCCGCTTCCACCGCGCGAAGCGCCCCCACGTGGTCACCCTGGCGACCGAGCACAAATGCGTGCTGGAGAGCGCCCGCCATATGGAGCGGGAGGGCCACCGGGTCGACATCCTGCCGGTGGGCGGCGACGGCCTGCTGGACCTCGACCTGCTGGCCGAGACGGTGACGGAGGAGACCGCCGTGGTCTCCGTCATGGCGGTGAACAACGAGATCGGCGTCATCCAGCCGCTGGCCGAGATCGCCGAGATCTGCCACGCCAAAGGCGCCTATTTCCACTGCGACGCCGCCCAGGCGGTGGGCAAGATCGCGCTGGATGTCGCCGCGCTGGGCATCGACCTGCTGAGCGTCTCCGGCCACAAGTTCTACGGCCCCAAGGGCGTCGGCGCGCTCTACGTGCGACGCCGCCCCCGGGTGCGCCTGGAGGCCATGATCGACGGCGGCGGGCAGGAGCGGGGTCTGCGCTCCGGCACCCTGCCGACCCCGCTCTGCGTCGGCCTCGGGCAGGCCGCGGAGATCGCCGCCGCGGAGATGGCCGAGGAAGAGGCCCGCATTTCGGCCTTGAAGACCCGCCTGCTGGAGGGCATTACAAGCCGCCTTCAGGGCGTGACGCTGAACGGCCATGCGACGCGGCGGATCGCCGGCAATCTCAACCTCGCCTTCGAGGGGGTGGACGCCGAGGCGCTGATCAAGGCGCTGACCCGCCTGGCGGTCTCCTCCGGGTCGGCCTGCACCTCGACGGCGGTGGAGCCGTCCTACGTGCTGCAGGCGCTGGGCCTGCCGGAGGGGCGGGCGCGCAGCTCGATCCGGCTCGGCATCGGCCGCTTCAACAGCGAAGCGGAGATCGACCGGGCGGTCGAGGACCTGGTGACCGAGGTGACGCGCCTGCGCGCCGAGGGCAGCGCCGCCGCGGAGTAGGCGGGAGTAGGCGGAGGCCGAAAAAGTTCGACGAGACGATGAGTTAGGAGCCGTAGTTCATGCCGAAGTTGACGTTCATCGAGAAGGACGGGAACCATAAGGAAGTCGATGCCCCCGTCGGGCTCTCGGTGATGGAGATCGCCCATCGTTTCGATGTGGACATCGAAGGGGCCTGCGAAGGCTCGCTCGCCTGCGCCACCTGTCACGTCATCGTCGATCCCGAATGGTACGCCAAGCTGAGCGAGCCCTCCGAGGACGAGGAGGACATGCTCGACCTCGCTTTCGGGCTCAAGCCGACCTCGCGCCTGGGCTGTCAGATCGTCATGTCCGAGGAGCTCGACGGCCTGGTCGTCGAGCTGCCCAAGGAAGTGAACTCGATGCTGGGGTGAATCCCAGCCTCTATCCCCCTCCGACCTCTCCCTGGTAGCGGTCCCCGGGCGCGGTGTGGGGTGCTAGCGCGCGGAAACCTGGCTGTTGACGCCGTTGGCCTCGATATCCTCGATCAGACGTTCCATCTCGGCGATCTCCTTGACCTGCGCCTGAATAATCTCGTCGGCCAGTTCGCGGACCCTGGGGTCCCTGATTTGAGCACGCTTGCTGGTCAAAATGGCGATCGAGTGGTGCGGTATCATTGCTTTCATGTAGGAGACGTCATCGACCGTCTCCTGGCTGCGGACCAGCCAAAGCGCGCCGGCGAAAGCGAGCACGCTGGCGAAGATTATCGCCGCATTGGCAAGCTTGTTGTCGTACATCTTGAACATGAACGACAACATGACGACCGCCATCGTCGCGCCCATGACCACGGCCATCCAGGTTCGCGTCTGGCTGAACCAGACGTGGTCGATCTCGTAGCTGTTTAGGTACATCAGACCCAGCATAACGAGGGCTGAGGTGGCGATCATGGCGCCGAATCTGGCATAGCTCACGGCTTTCCTCCTCACTCTGGCGGCGAAGGCCCCTGCGCCGGGGCTTCAGGAGGTCAATCTCTTGGCGGGCGTCTGGTTCCGCGAAAGGCGTCTTCTTCACCGGTCGGCTGGCCACCCTGGCGGCGCAGCTGCTTGACAGACAAATTCAGCCCATCGTGAGGGCGGCGACCGCGAGATAGCGGCCGGTCTTGGCGACGGCGACCAGCAGCAGGAAGGTGCCGAAGGGCTCGCGCAGCACACCGGCGGCGACGGTCAGCGGGTCGCCGACGAAGGGCGCCCAACTCAGCAGCAGGCTCCACTTGCCATAGCGGCGATACCAGCGCGACGCGCGTTCCAGCTGTGCCGGCTTCACCGGAAACCAGGGGCGCTCGCTGAACCGCTCGATCCCGCGCCCCAGCCCCCAGTTGACGACGGCACCCAGGGTATTGCCGAGGCTCGCCACCAGCACCAGCAGGACCGCAGAATACTCGCCCGACAGCAGAAGCCCTGCCAGGCCGGCCTCCGACTGGGCCGGAAGGACGGTCGCTGCCAGGAAGGCGATGAGGAACAGGCCCGCGTAGACGCCGAGCTCAGCCATATAACGTCATGGCACCGACAACATGGGAACAGGGAGCCCTATTGGGCCACAAAGAGTCGAGGTCGTCGATGGGTTGCGTCGGGGGCTCAGGCCTGTTGCGGGCGGGCGCGACGGACTCGCGCAGCCCGCGCCCGCTTCCTGCCCATTCAGTTGGTGCCGATCAGTTCTTTTACTTCGGTGATCTTGTCGAGGCAGGCCTCCTCGTTGCCCGCCTGAGCCATTTCCTGTGCCTCGCCCAGCAGGGCGGCGGCCTGGGATCTGGTCTCCTCATCGAGCTGTCCGATGACCTGACGCTGGTGCTT
Source organism: Kiloniellaceae bacterium (assembly GCA_048268885.1). Lineage (GTDB taxonomy): Bacteria > Pseudomonadota > Alphaproteobacteria > Kiloniellales > Kiloniellaceae > Pelagibius. Next base: position 7,195 of record JBLWUP010000010.1, read on the forward strand.
CGAGGTCGCCTCCACATCGCCGGTCGCCCCGGCGGCCGTCTCCATTGGCGGCGCCTCCGAGGATTCCTGACCGCTCGAGAGCACGTCTTGCTGGTGCTCGGTGGCGGGCAGGGACCCGCTCCCCGTTGCCGCGCCGGTCTCGGCGGCGACAACAGACTGATCCAGGGTATCGATTTCCTGCTGACAGTCGGCCCAAGCCGGGGTGGCCAGCAAGGTGAGGGCGGCTCCAGCCGCAATATTTCGAAAGACCATCGTTGCATTCCTCCATCGTGCAGTCTTGCCGCTCGGTACGAACGGCCGTTGCTTTGATGGGGAACGTGCGGGGGGCTTCGGCGGTTCCAAATGCGTGACGGGCCTTTGAAACGGCGCCGCCAAAGGAAGTCCTCAGCCGCCGACGGCGTCCGCCGCGATCTCGGCGAAGATGCCGTCCAGTTCCGCCGCCATGTCCTTCAGAGCCTGGCCGCCATCGTCGTAGGGGGCGAAGACGTGGCTCGGCGTCTTGTAGCTGAGGTCGGCGGTGCGGTCGGCGTTCTCGGTGACGTAGAAGCGGATCGGCGCCTCGATGCCGGCGGCGACGCTGGCCTCCAGCATGCGCACGGCGAAGTCGGGGCGGTAGACGCCGATGACCGCGTTGCCGGGAATGTCCTTGTTCAGCATCTTCTTGGCGCCCACCGTGGCGCTGGCCCGCGCGACCAGGCCCATCTTGTTGTCGGCGATGGCCTTCTCCAGCCGGGCGACCAGGTCGGCGTAGCTGTGCGGGGTCTTCATGACCTTCCAGCCGGGCATTTCCATCATGGCGGACTGGGCGGGAGCGGCAGCCAGGACCGCCAGCAGCGGCAGCAGGAGGAACAGGCTGAGCAGGGGGGCGATCATCAGGCGGGGGAACATGAAGCGTCTCCGATGCTTATCGTTGTAACCTGGCGTTGCAGGGCGAGGCGCCAGTCTAGCGATCCTCCGCCGCGGCGGTCGTAAACTCCCCGTGAGCTAACCCGTGAGCTAAGAGGTGAGCCGGCGGGGCGGCAGGGGTGAGCAAAAGCCCTGTGCAAACAGCGCACAAAGGCTATTCTCGCGCGCGATGACGCCGAACGATTCCGCTTCCGCCACCACCCCTGCCACGGGCACTCCGGCCACGGCCGCCCGCCTGACGTCGCCCTTTCCCTCGCCGCTGCGCTGGGACCCGCTGGGCGCGCTGGTCATGCGGCCCTGGTACGACCGCCTGGCGGTCAAGCTGGTGCCCCACTGGTTCTTTCCGCTTTCGCGCGCCTGGGCCGCCGCCCTGGAGAGTGGCGAGGACGCGCAGGCCTTTGCCGCCGCGCTCGGCCTGGACGGCTTTCCCGGCGGCCTCTGCGGCTGGCGCCTGAAGCGCGCCCTGGCCCGCACGCAGGAACTGGCGCGGGTCCACGCCGGGGCCGATGCCCACTGGCACGATCTCTTCTTCGCCGACGAGGCGCCGCCCGCCGCCGAACTGGTGGCGGCGGAGAGGGCCCGCCGCAAGGCCGCGCACAACCTCATGGCCGCCCGGCGGTACTTCCTCTGCATCCGCAAGCAGACGCCGTCGGTCCGCTGGGACCTGCCGGCCCCCGAAGACATGCCGAGCCCGGACTCGTTGAGCGGCGACGGCGGCACCTGTATCAAACACCCCTCCGGCCCCGGGGGCCTGCCGGCGGTCGAGCAGTCGCACTGGGTCTCCGGCCCCTTCGGGCGGCAGTGCTGGATCCGCTTTCCCTCGCCGGGCTTGCCGGGCGACACCGCCTGGGCCCAGGTCTACGAGCCCGAGGGCGTGGAGAATCCGCCGACGCTGATCTCCCTGCACGGTATCTGCATGGAGAGCGAGCATTGGAGCGAGTCGATGGACAGCATCGACATCGTGCCGACGCTGGCGCTGAAGGGCCTGCGCGTGATCCGGCCGGAAGGCCCCTGGCATGGCCGGCGGCGGCTGGCCGGCACCTTCGGCGGCGAGCCGGCCATGGCGCAGGGGCCGCTCGGGTTTCTTCGGCTGTTTGCCGCCTGGGGCGCCGAGGTCCCGGTCTACGTCGACTGGGCGCGCAGGCAAAACGGGGGGCAGGGCAGTGGAAACGTCGCCCTCGGCGGGGGCAGCCTGGGCGCCCTGACCAGCCAGCTGACGGCGGTGGCGGCGACGGACTGGCCGCAGGATCTGCGTCCCGATGCCCTGGTGCTCGTCGCCTGCAGCGGCAGCCTGCACGACGTCGCCTTCCAGGGCAGCTTGGCCGCGGCCATCGGCCTGCCGCAGAAGCTGCAGGAAAAGGGCTGGAGCGTGGCCGACATCGACCGCTACCTGCCGCTGATGGAGCCGCGCGGCGCGCCGGCCATGGCGCCCGACAGGATCGTCATGGCCCTGGGCGAAGCCGACGACCTGACGCCTTTCGCGGGGGGGCTGGCCTTGGCCCGGCGCTGGGGCGTGCCGCCGGCGAACCTCTTCCTGCGGCGCCAGGGACACTTCACCGTGGCCTTCGACCTGGGCCGCCGGCCACAGCCCCTGGACCGGCTGATCGAAATTCTGAAGGCCGGCTAGCGTTCCGCCTTGGCGGGCTGGGCGGCCTCGAGCCCCTGGGTCACCAACGACCAGAGCGCATCGAAGTCGCGGTCGATGTTCGGGTCGCGCCATTCTGGGGCGTGCATGGGGTTGTGGAAGCGGGTGGTCGCCTGGAACAGCGCCTCCGCCGTGCGCCGCGGATCGGCGACGGTGAACTCGCCGCGCTTGACCCCGTCGGCGATGATTTCCGCGACCTGCGCCACCAGCTCCTCGACATGCGCCTCGACCGCCTCGCGGGCGTCCATGATCATGCCGTGGTAGGTGGCGAAGAGCTCCGGGTCGTCCAGGATCTTCGACCGCTTGATCGCGAGGAGGGCGTCGAACCAGCGGCGCAGACGCGGCGGCGCCGGGCTGTCTTCCTCGGCGATGGCCCGCAGCGGTTTGGAGACGCGGTGCAGCCAGCGCGCGGCCACCGCGTCGCGCAGGGCGGCCTTGCTGGGAAAGTGGCGGTAGATGGAGCCATGGCTGACGTCGAGCGCGCGGGCGACGTCGACCACCGTGGTCTTGCCGGGCCCGTAGCGGCGGAGCACCTGCTCCGCCGCGTCGAGAATCTGCTCTGTTGTCAGGACCGACTCGTTCATCTGCCGCTCATGTTCCTGCTCTAGGCGCTTGCCGACCTTTCGCTGTCGAGCATGGCCATCTGGGGGGCGGGGTAGCGTTCGCCTGCCGCCGCGTCCTTGGGCACCGCCCGTTCGATGGCGGCAAGGTCGTCCGCCCTCAGCGTCAGGTCAAGGGCTTCCAGCGATTCCTTGAACCGGCGCCGGTTGCGGGCACCGATCAGCGGCACGATATCGTCGCCCTGGGCCAGGACCCAGGCGGTGGCGACCTGCGCCGGGGTGGCGCTGCGCTCCCAGGCGACTTCGCGCAGCGCCTCGACCAGGGCGAGGTTGCGTTCCAGGTTGCCGTCCTGGAAGCGGGGGCTGAAGGCGCGGAAGTCGCGGGCGCCCTTCGGGCCCTGCCAGTTGCCGCTCAGGAGGCCGCGGGACAGCACGCCGTAGGCGGTGACGGAAATGCCCAGCTCGCGGCAGAGCGGCAGGATCTCCTGCTCGATGCCGCGCGACAGCAGCGAGTATTCGATCTGCAGGTCGCTGATCGGATGGACCGCCGCGGCCCGCCGGATGGTCTCCGGCCCGACCTCGGAAAGGCCGATGTAGCGCACGTAGCCGGCCTCCACCATCTCGGCGATGGCGCCGATGGTGTCCTCGATGGGCACGGCGGGGTCCAGGCGCGACGGGCGGTAGATGTCGATGTGGTCGCGCCCCAGGCGCTGCAGGGAGTAGGTGAGGAAGTTCTTCACCGCCGCTGGGCGGGAATCGTAGCCGGACCAGCCGCCCGCCGGGTCGCGCAGGGCGCCGAACTTCACGCTGACCAGGGCGTTGTCGCCGTCGCGCTGCTTCAGAGCCTCGCCGATCAGCAGTTCGTTGTGGCCCATGCCGTAGAAGTCGCCGGTGTCCAGCAGGGTGACGCCGGCCTCCAGGGCGGCATGGATGGTGGCGATCCCCTCCTCACGGTCGGACGGGCCGTACATGCCGGACATGGCCATGCAGCCGAGGCCGGCGCGGGAAATCAGGGGGCCTTGGGTGCCGAGTTTCACGTTTTGCATCTGCGTGAGCTCCAGATTTGGGGGGAAATGGCAGTTTTCCGGGGAAAAGCCCCCGGTGAGGTTTCAATATGCCCATTGAATGACAAAAAACAATATCTGTCACTACATTTTTCTCAATGTCCTGTGAAGCTCGGAGTCCGCTTGGCCTTGCGCGCTCCCGGCGGCCCCCTATATTCCGGCCTTATGAACGCGTCAGAGCCCACGAACTCATTAGGCATCGCCAAGCCGGCGGGGGAGACCCGCGTGGTGGTGGCCATGTCGGGCGGGGTGGATTCCTCGGTCACGGCAGCGCTGCTGCACGCCCAGGGCTACGATGTGGTGGGCATCACCCTGCAGCTCTACGACCACGGCATGGCCCTGGCCAAGAAGGGCGCCTGCTGCGCCGGCCAGGACATCTACGACGCCCGCCAGGTGGCCGAGCGCCTGGGCATCCCACACTACGTGCTGGACTACGAGAGCCGCTTTCGCGAGTCGGTGATCGAGGACTTCGCCGACAGCTACCTGCGCGGCGAGACGCCGATCCCCTGCGTCAGCTGCAACCAGACGGTCAAGTTCCGCGACCTGCTGGCCACGGCCCGCGACCTGGGCGCCGACTGTCTCGCCACCGGCCACTACGTTCAGCGCCAGGTGGGCGCGGGCGGGGCGGAACTGCACCGCGCCGTCGACCCGAAGCGCGACCAGAGCTATTTCCTCTTCGCCACGACGCGCGAACAGCTCGACTTCCTGCGCTTCCCGCTGGGCGGCCTGGAGAAGGACAAGGTGCGCGAAGAGGCCGAGCGCTTCGGCCTCGTCGTCGCCGACAAGCCCGACAGCCAGGACATCTGCTTCGTGCCCCAGGGTTCCTACGCGGACGTCGTGCAGAAGCTGCGCCCCGGCGCCGCCGACCCCGGCGACATCGTGCACCTCGACGGGCGCGTCATGGGGCGCCACGAGGGCATCATCCATTACACCATTGGCCAGCGCCGCGGCCTCGGCGTCGGCGGCGAAGCGGAGCCGCTGTTCGTCGTGCGCCTGGAGCCGGAGGCGCGGCGCGTCATCGTCGGCCCGAAGTCGGCGCTGGCGCGCGACCGCGTCATCCTGCGCGACCTCAACTGGCTGGAGGCGGGCGAGATTCCGCTGGAAGGCCGCCGCGTCCAGGTCAAGCTGCGCTCGGTCAGCGCGCCGGCGGCGGCGACGCTCTTTGCCCGACTGAACGGCAGTGCGGAAGTGGTCTTGGATGATCCCCAGTTCGGCGTCTCGCCGGGCCAGGCCGCGGTATGCTATGACGGCAGCCGGGTCCTGGGCGGCGGCTGGATCGCCGCGGCGGAAAGCCGTCTCGCCGCCTGAACGGCGCCAGCGCTTACTCTTTCTCGCAAAAAAAGAAAACCCGGCGGAAGTTGACCTCCCGCCGGGTGTCTCGGTTTGCTTCTATGCCCTCAACTGCGCGCCGATCGGCAGGTCGCGGATGCGCTTGCCCGAGGCGTTGAAGATGGCGTTGGCCAGCGCCGGCAGGAAAGGCGGCACCGCCGGTTCGCCGACGCCCGTCGCGTGCACCGAGAAGGGATGCGCCACGATGTGGGCGTGGACGACTTCCGGGAAGTTGCTGGCGCGCACCATCTCGTAGTCGTGGAAGTTGCTCTCCTGCACCGCGCCGTTTTCCAGCGTGATGCCGCTGTAGAGCGCCGCCGTCATGCCGTAGACGCAGGCGCCCTGCAGCTGTGAGCGCACCCGCTCCGGATTGGCGACGAAGCCGCAGTCGATCGCCACGTGCACCTCCGGCACGCTGAGGTTCCCCTCGCCGTCGACCTTGGCGCGCACCACGGTCGCGATGTAGCTGACGAAGCTGCGGTGCGCGGCAATGCCCAAGGCTTCGCCGGCCGGCAGTTCGCGGCCCCAGCCGGCCTTGGCGGCGGCCAACTCGATGACGCTGCGCAGCCGCCCGGTGTCGAAGGGGAAGTGCTCGTAGGGCTCGCCATTGTTCCAGAACTCCTGCGGCAGCCCGGCGGTCTGCCAGTCCAGCTGGCGCGGCGCGCCGATCATTTCCAGCAGGAAGTCCTTCTGGTCGCGGCCCAGTTCCGCAGCCAGCTCCGCCGTGATCGACTGCACGGCGAAGGCCCGCGGAATGTTGGAGACCGAGCGGTACCAGCCGACCCGGGTGTGGGCGTAGGCCTTGCACTGCTCGGCGCGGACGTTCGGCAGGTCGTAGGGCAGATCCTCCAGCCCCATGCCGATCTCCACCGGATGCTGCACGCCCTCGTCCGGCGCGAAGGTGGAGAGGAAGGAGGTCGCCGCGCTGCGGTGACGCCAGGCGACGGGCTTGTCGTCGGCATCGAGCCCGATGTCGATCTTCTCCACCGAGGTGGTGTGGTAGAAGCTGTGCCGGATGTCGTCCTCGCGCGTCCACTGCACGCGCACCGGGGCGCCGATCTCACGCGACAGGTAGGCCGCCTCGATGGCGAAGTCGCACTTCGACTTGCGCCCGAAGCCGCCGCCCAGCAGCGTGACGTTCACCTTCACGTCGTCCTCTTTCATCCCGAGGAAGTCGGCGATGTCGAGGCGGGCGCCGTAAGGGCTCTGCAGGCAGGCCCAGACCTCGCACTTGCCGTCCGCCACCGAGGCGACCGCCGCCGGCGGCTCCATGGGCGCATGGGCCATGTGGGCCTGGTAGTACTCGCGGCTGAAGACCCGCGCCGCGCCGGCCAGCGCGGCTTCGGCATCGCCCTGGTTGCGCACCGGGGCTCCGGGGGCATTGGCGGAGGCGCGCAGCGCCTGCTCCTGCTCGGCCGTGCTGGCGCTGCCCTGCGGGCCGTCGTCCCACGCGATCTCCAGCGCGTCTCGGCCCTGGATCGCGGCCCAGGTGGTGCGGGCGACCACCGCCACGCCGCCCAGCGGCTTGAACTTGGCGCCCAGGCCGCTGCCGGGTACCTCCATCACCTGCTCGACGCCGGGCACGGCCAGCGCCGCCGTGGCGTCGAAGGATTTCACCTTGCCGCCGACCACCGGCGGGCGGGCGATGACCGCGGTCTTCATGCCGGGCAGCATCACGTCCGCGCCGTAGACCGCCTTGCCGGTGGTGATGTCGTGCAGGTCGTAGATCTGCACGGCGCCCTTGCCGATGTAGCGGAATTCCTTCTCGTCCTTGTGGCGCAGGCTTTCGCGCGGCGGTGTCGGCAGGCCCATGGCCGCTTCGGCGAGGTCGCCGTAGCCGAGGCGCAGGCCGAGGCTCTTGTGCACCACCTCGTGGCCGATGGCCTCGACGTCGTTCACGTCGGCGTTCCACTGCTTGGCGGCGGCTTCCTCCAGCATGCGGCGCACCGCGGCGCCGATGTCGCGGGCCGGCTGGATATGGTGGCGCAGGCTGCGCGAGCCGTCGGTGTCCTGGTTGCCGTACTTCTTCTCGTCGCCCTCGGCCTGGACGATCCTCACACGGTCCCAGTCGGCTTCCATCTCGTCGGCGATGACCATGGGGATGGAGGTGCGCGAGCCGGTGCCCATCTCGGAGCGATGGGCGACGATGGTCACCGTGCCGTCCGGATCGATGGCGACGAAGATGTGGGGGTCGTTGACCACGCCGTTGGGCATGGACTCGCCCCCGTGGGGGTAGGGCTCGAAGGCTTCGGCCTTTCCGGCGGGCAGGAACTGCAGGGCGACGACGAGGCCGACGCTGCCTTTCAGGAAGCCGCGGCGGCTGACGTTTTCGATGATGGTGCGGCCGGCCTGCGTTTGCGGGGCGGCGGACTTGCGGGGGTCAAGATAGGCAAGCATGGCTTCAAGCTCCCGTGGCGGCGAGTCGGACGGCGTTGACGATCCGCTGGTAGCAGCCGCAGCGGCAGATGTTGCCGCGCATGCCGGCGAGGATCTCTGCGTCGCTGGGGTTGGGGTTCTCCGCCAGCAGCGCCGAGGCCTGCATGATCTGGCCGGACTGGCAGAAGCCGCACTGCGGCACGTTGGCGTCGCGCCAGGCGGCCTGGACCGGATGGCTGCCGTCGGGCGAGAGGCCCTCGATGGTGGTGACCTCGGCGCCTTCCGCCTCGCCCACCGTGGCGAGGCAGCCGCGTACGGCCTTGCCGTCGAGGTGCACCGTGCAGGACCCGCAGAGGCCCGTGCCGCAGCCGTACTTCGTGCCGTTGAGGCTTAGCTCGTCGCGCAGGTACCAGAGCAGCGGCGTGCTGGGATCGCCGTCGAAGCTCTGCTCGACGCCGTTGACCTTGAGACTGACCATGTGATGCCTCCCAAATCCGTGTTTTTTGAATTCATTGTGGCGTCCGGCCCCAATGAACGGAGGGGGAAGCCGGACGGGAAACGGATGCTTTGGAAATGACCTGTGGGTAAGGGCGCTTCTCTCAAGGAAGCTTGCCTTTTTCGCATAGTCGTCAAGGCTATGGCTCTCGTCAATTCGTCTAATGTGCGCAAAAGGAGCTCGCCCCAGGTGGACCCGCTGAGCGCGTCCGGTAAGGGAATTCCGCAAGTGGACCGGGCAGCGGACCGCCTGACGGCTCGCGGGAAGGGGCCGCTTTATGCTATGAAATCCGTCCCGCCGCCCAGGCGCAGGGCGCGATAACTGGACCCGGCCGAATTCCACTTAGGTGTTCGACCGGGCATGTCTCCGGAGGAAGCCGCCGGTCATGTCTCTCGACTCCCTCACTGACCAGTTGAAATCCCAGGCGGCGGTGAACCCGCCGCTGGGCTACCGCGTGATGTTCGATCTCGGCGACGATGGCGTTTTGCTGTGGGACGGCACCGTCACCCCGGCGGAGATCGGCGTGCCCGCGGCTTCCGAGGCCGGCGAGGCGGAGGCCGACACCGTGCTGCGCCTTTCCCTCGACGACATGGGCAAGCTGCTCTCCGGCACCCTGGACCCGACGCTGGCCTACATGACCGGCAAGCTGAAGGTCAGCGGCTCCACCGGCGTGGCGATGAAGCTCGCGGCGATGCTGGGGGACTGAGGCTCGCAGCGTTCTTTGCTCTGCCGACGCCGTTCCCCCTCACCCAGCTTCGGCTAGGCTCGTTCCACTCGCCAAGCCTGCACAACCCTCTCCCACCAGGGGAGAGGAATACGGTTTCTGGACGTGAAGGGATTTCCCTCTCCCCTCGCGGGAGAGGGAGGGGCCCGCCCAAGGTCTCTTGGGTGGGAGGGTGAGGGGGCGGTTTACTCCGCCGCGCTGGCGGCCCGTTTGGCCTGGTGGCGCTCGCGGGCTTCGGCCTCCGCTTTCGCCTTGGCGACGGCGGCCTCGGCGGCCTGGGTCAGGTGGTACATCTCCAGTTCCTCGTCCTCGCCGTGGTCGAGCACCGGGGTCAGGGCCTCGTCCATGTAGTCCTTGGCCGCAGGGTCTTTTTCGACGCGCCGGCGCAGGCGGTGCAGCCGCCAGGCATAGAGGCCCATGCCCGCGTAGTTGCGCAGCGCGCGGGCGATGTTTTTGGGAAAGAAGATGAGCGCGTTCTCGCGCGGCAGCTCCGGGCGGCGCTCGGCGCGCACGCGGCGGCGGAAGTAGCCGCACTGCTGCGGATGCACGCGCTCGTAGCCCATGGCGCCATAGATCTGCAGCAGGTTCTGCCAGATGCGCACCGGCTTGATGCCGTCGGCGACCGCGCGGCGCATCAACGTCTCGGCGTGCTCCAGGGTGTAGTAGTGGTCCCAGGCGTCCCAGTAGGCCTGCTGCAGTTCCTCGCGCGACATCCGGGGATGTTCGAAGGTGACGCACTCCAGGTCGTACTTGTTGAGGTCCGGGTCCATCCAGACACCCCGGGTGTAGAGGTTCTTATGGTCCTCGGAGCCGGGCAGGGGCGTCAGGATGGTGATCTCCAGCACATCGACCGGGATCTCGCGCTGGATGATCTCGATGTCGCGCTTGATGGTCTCCGGCGTGTCGTTGGGCAGGCCCATGATGAAGCCGGCGTAGGTCACCACCTGCTGCGCGCGCCACTGCTGGAACATGGTGCGGTATTCGGTGATCTTGTTCTGGTTCTTCTTCATCTCCTTCAGGTTTTCCGGGTTGATGCTCTCCAACCCGATGAAGGCCTGCTTGCAGCCGGCCTTCTTGGCCTTCTCGATGAAGTTCGGGATCTTGTGCGCCAGCACGTCCACCTGGATGAGGAAGCGGATGTCGATGCCTTCGGCGCGCAGCTCGGCCATGCGGTCGAAGATGGCTTCCCAGTTTTTGTTGCGGGCGAAGTTGTCGTCGGTGATGAAGTAGTGAGTCACGCCCTGGGCGTAGTTGGCGCGGATCAGCTTTTCGATGTCGTCGGCGCTGCGGTAACGCGACTTGCGGCCCTGCACGTTGATGATGGTGCAGAAGGAGCACTGGAAGGGACAGCCGCGCCCGGCGTCGAAGCTGCTGAGCACGCCGTCGTAGCGGCGCACCAGCTTCTCCGGCAGGAAGGGTGTGACGGCGCCCTGCAGGTCCGGCAGTTGGGCCATGGTGTTGTAGACCGGCTCAAGGGTGCCGTTCAGGGCGTCGGTCAACACCCGGTCCAGGTGTTCCTCGGCCTCCCCGGCGAAGAGCGAGCAGCCCATGTCGAGGGCCTCCTGCAGGCTCTCATGGACGCCGGGCAGCATGGAGAGGCAGCCGCTGACGTGGAAGCCGCCGATGGCGACCTGCAGCCCGGCCTCGCGGAAGCGCCGCGCGATGGAAAGGGCGCGGGGGTACTGGTTCGACTGCACGCCGACCAGACAGACGAGCCCGCCGGAGCCGGTTCCGTCCACTTCGGCCGCCTTGTGGCGGGCGATGATGTCCTTGAAGGGCAGGACGATGTTCATCTCGTCGTAGGCGTCGATCTCGATCTCGACGTCCGGCCCCAGGGCCTTGCGGGCCTCGGCATCCAGCGCCAGGCCGTAGAGCGCGGCCAGGGAGTTGGACGGGATCCAGGCCTTCCACCACTGGATGACGTAGCCGTCCTTGTCGTAGTGCGACGGCTTGATCAGGGTGACCTGGAACTTCCGGTCGGGGAAACGGCGCTTTCCTGCGGGGTCCTCGGCGCCTGTCGCGGCGCCGGTATCGGCGATACCAGACATCGGAAGGTCCCCCCTTCACCGATGGTGTTTCGCGGCTCGTGGTGGGAAGCCTAGCACGATTGGTTAATCGGAACCACTAGGCCGGGCGCGGCCGGCGGGGCTGGCGGGGCAGGCAGGAGCGGCCGGCCACCGCATTCCCTCCCCTTTGATCGGGGCAGGGGACGGGCTCCCCAAGCCCCAATTTCCGCGAATTTCTGCCGTTTCCGGGCCGGGCTGGCCACCTTCGGCTTGACAGGGCTGGGGCCGAGGCCATATATCCCCGCCACACCCTATGGCGGGGTAGCTCAGCTGGTTAGAGCAGCGGAATCATAATCCGCGTGTCGGGGGTTCAAGTCCCTCTCCCGCTACCAATGAAAACAAGGCCTTGGCGCGACAGCGGCAAGGCCTTTTTCGTTCCGCGCCCAGGGTTCCGGCGTGCGGCCGGCGGGCTGTCGGTGGCGGTGGAGCCGCATGCCGCCGTTCGCCATCAGGATTTGCCGGCGGCCCAGTCCTCCAGGACATCGGGATTGAGCACATCGATGCGGGCGCGCCCGAGGCGGATGGCGCCGGCGCTTTCCAGGGCCTTGAGCGCGCGTTGCACGACCTCCCGCACGCTGCCGGTGAGCGCGGCCAACTCCTGCTGGGTGATGTGCGCGCAGGCGTGCGGGACGCCTTCCACCAAAGGCTGCTCCCCGGCCGCGCAGGCGCGGATCAGGCCGGCGACGCGGGCCGTGACATCCCGGAACGCCAGGCTCTCCACCATCAGCGTCATGGTTCGCAGGCGTGATGCGAGTACCCGCAGTGCGGCGGCGGCGATGACCGGGTGACGTTCCATCAGCGTGTGCATCGCGGCGCCCGGGACGAGGGCGATGGCACCGTCTTCGAGGGCCTCGACGTTGGCCGGATTGGCGCCGCCGTCGAACACGGGCACATCGTTGAAGGTGCGCCCGGGGCCGAGGATCAGGAGGACCTGCTCGCGCCCCTCGGCCGAGACCTTCACTACCTTCACCCGGCCTTCGATCACTACATAGAGGCCGCGGCAGGTCTCGCCCTCGGTGACGATATGCTCGCCGGCCCGGACAGCGCGAAGCTGTGCGGCGGCGGCGACCTCGGCCAGGGCGGCATCGTCGCAAGCGCTGAAATAAGGTACTTGCGAAAGACTCTCGATAAGCATCCCGGAGCTCCGAAGGCGGAAAAATCGCAGGCTGTGCGACTTAGGTCGCAGACGCCCGGCCTCCCTCGCGCCATTGTCGCGCATGAGCTGCTTGAAGACCACAGCCGCATGGAGAGAGATCATGAAGAGGAAACTGTACGCTTTGGCCCTGTTTTGGGGGCTGCTGCTGATGCCGTTGAGCGCCCAGGCCCACTGCGACACGGTGGACGGACCCGTCGCCACCACCGCGCTCGGCGCCTTGGAGTCGGGCAACGTAAACGCCGTGTTGCCCTACGTCCCCGCCGCTGCCGAAAGCGAAGTCATCGCGGCCTTCGAGGAAGCCCGCAGGGTCCGCGTCAAGGACGTTGAGGCCCGGCATCTGGCCGACCGCTATTTCCAGGAGACCGTGGTTCGACTGCACAGACAAGGCGAGGGCGCGCCTTACACCGGACTGAAGCCGGCGGGCCAGGATTTCGGCCCGGTGATTCCGGCGGCGGAACGTGCCCTGGAGAGTGGCAATGCCGATGCACTGGTGGAATTGCTGGCAGGCGCAGTCGAGCACCAGGTCTCGGAGCGGCTCCAGCAGAGTCTGGCGGCGTCGGACCTGCCGCGGGAACCTGCGAGCCATGAAGAGGTCGCAGCGGCCCGCGAGAGGGTGGAGGCGGAACTCGGCTTCGTCCTCTACGCCGAAGGGGCGCATCAGGCGATCGAGGGGCAGGCCGCCCATGCGGAAGGCGGCCACGCGGACTGAAGCGCAGGGCGGACGCAGGCTTGGAGAACCGTGCGGGTATCATAATCTGCGTGTCGGGGGTTCAAGTCCCTCTCCCGCTACCAATGAAAACAAGGCCTTGGCGTTCTGGCGCCGGGGCCTTGTTGGCGTTTGGAGCCCTTCGAGCCGGGCTTAGCGGGAGTAGGTGTCCATGAGGTCGGCGATCAGGGCGTCGTAGAGCTGGCCCGAGGTGCCGGGAGTGCCCGGCTGTAGCCGGCGGACCGCGGCGAGTTGGGCGTCCAGGCCGGCGTCGGGGTCGCTCGGCCCCTCCGGCTGGCGATCGAGCTGCAAGACGGCGGCACCCTGATCCGCCAGGTCGCGCAGCAGGCGCGAGGCATCGCGGCTTCCCGGCGATTGATCGGCGACATAGGCGGCCTTCTGCAGCATCGGCGCCATCCCGAGCCCGTCGCCAAGGTCCCTGGCGCCGCGGGTGACCTTGCCTTTCTTGCCGCCGCCGATCATCTCGCCGTAGCGCTCGATCTCGGCCTCCATCTTCAGCTTGTAGAGCGCGAGCGCCGCCGTCTTGTCGCGCTGGGTGAGGTCCGGAGACTGGACGATCGACTTTCCCAGCTCGGGCAGCAGGAAGAGCTCGGCCTTCTCGACCTGGCCCTCCCAGATGAGGCGCTGCATGGTCTTCCAGGTGGCGGTGAACTCGAGGTCGGCGAAATGCCCGCGCTCGCTGCTGTGCTCGATGGCCAGCAGGCAGTGGTCGTCCTCGCAAGGCGCCAGTGCCTGCCGGTCGCGCCCCAGCTTCAGGATGGAGTTGTCGACCCACAGCAAGTTTTCATTCATTTCTCGGGCAGGCTTGTTGACGAAGGCGAGATAGCCGCTCTGCAGCCGGTTGCGCGACGTGGAGCGAGGATCGAGCTCGTCGCGGCGCCCGAAGCGGAACTCCACCTCCTTCATGTCGAAAATCCGGTAGACGCCGTTGCGCACGACCTCGGCGACCTTGAGGAAGGAGGAAAGCTGGCCCTGCCCGCTGAGCGTGGCGAGCTCGCCCACGGTATCGAAGAGCCCGCGCGACATGTCGTTGGCCGTTGCGCTGAACAGGCCGACGAAGACGCCGACGCTGCTGCCGAGATAGGGCAGGGGACCGGCGACCGTGACGTTGAGCGGTTCGATCGAACCGCTGCCCAAAGGCGAGTCGATGACCTTCTTCACGAGATCGTTGCCGACCACGAAGGGCAGGCTGCGCTGGGCGCCGTCGAAGACGACATCGGTAACGACGACGCTGAAAGGGATGAACTCCCGCCACAGCACTCTGGCGTTGCGCAGGTACATGGAGGAAAGCCGCAGGGTCAGATAGCTTTCTTCGGGCTCAAAGGCGGATTCTTCGTGGCCGTCGTGCAGGACTTGCGCGGCCGGCACACGGCCGTGGAAGCTCGGCACGGCCTGACGCTTGAACAAGGCATCCAAGATTCCGTTGGCCATGACTGCTCCGGCTAGTTCTGAACCTGGTGGATCATCGTCGAGGCCGCCCAGATGCGGTTCTCCTGACAGCGGGCGTTCATTGCCCGGCGCGCGCAGAGGAAGGCCTGCTCCGGAACCGGGTGGTCGTAGAGCAGCTCGCCGTAAAAGGCTTCGGCATGCTCGGCGGCGAGGTCATCTTCCACGTCCCAGCGGAAGCCGATGACCGTGGGCACGCCTTCGCGCGCCAGTTCGAAGGCCACTTCGGAGTCGGAACTGCGGCAACTGCTGAGATAGGCGAGCCGCGTGTCCGCCTTGTCCAGCCACTGGGCGAACTGGCGGATGCGGACGACCTTCGGATATTCGCCGGGGAAAATCAGGCCGCCTGGATCGTTCTTCGACTCCGCGTCGAAGAACGAATGGCCGGCGAAATGCACGATGTGGAAGGCCGTGGGAATCTCGGGGTCCTCGGTCTGTCCGGTAAGATATTTCATGACGGTGACCTCGAAGTCCTCCGCCTGGCCTTCGGGCCGAACGATGCAGATCTGCCCGATCGGCACCTTCGGCGCCTTGCCGTTGGCGGCGTCGCGGATGTTCTCGAAAAAAGTACGCTCGCGCTGGATGTTGTGCAGCTTCTCGAAACCGCGCTTCAACGCCGGCACCAGGCCGCTGACATCCGATTCGATGAACAGAATGTTGATCGGCTCCGTGGGCGCTTGGCCCTCCTGGAACAGAGGAATGCGGTACTGGTTGGCATCGACCTTCCGGGTGACCGGTGCCCGCAGCATGAGGAAGCCGCCCTCATCCTCATACAGTGCCTCGCAGGCCACGTCGTAGGTGTGGCGGGACACCGAGAAGCGGATAAAGAGGTTGTCGAGGTCGTTTTCCGGACTCTGGATGCGGTAGAAGTCCTTGAAGAACTCGGGGCTGCGCCCCAACTCGTCGATCAGGCGGCGGCCGATCCCCTTCATGGTGCTTTCCCAGCCCTGATCCATAGTGCGCAGAGTCCGGCTCTCGTCGCAGAGTTCTTCCAGGATGTTCCAGCGGACCGAGAGGGTCTTGGGCGGGGAGTTGACCATCGCGTTGGAGGTCCGGTAGCGGAAGTGATACTCCTGGCGCACCTGGTCGGCGATGTTGATCTCGATCTCCGCCTGGTACTCGGGCGCAGTGTTGGAGCGCTCGCCGGCACGTTTCGGCCCGAGCGCCTGGAGCCGGCCGATCGCGACCGCCACCGCCTCATCCAGGTTGCCCCTCTTTACCACGAGCTCGCAGTTGTGCAGCCGCTGGGTCTCCTGCAGCAGTTCGCCGAAGCTGCCGGATGAGACGTCGCCGGCCAGCAGAATGCTCGGCAGCGGGACTTCCCGCTCCTTGAGTTCGCGCAGAATTTCGAGCCCGACCGAAGTGTCGTGAGGCGCGGGAGACTGGCGGTCGTGGTAGATGTCGTTGTCGATGATCAGGAGGTCGTAGTTTTCCCAGCGGACCACCGACAGCTTCTTCTGTAAGCTCTTGGCGTTGTTCACGAGCGTCGGATCGAAGTCCTCCGCGGCGTCCTCGAGATACTGAAACATCAGGTCGCCGATGTCCGGATCGGACGTCGCCAGCAGGATGCGCTTCAACATGATCCTCTCCCGTTCTTCGACACCCTCAACTTTCTGCGGCAAGCTGGATGGTGAAGTTCTCTTCGCCACTTGCGGATTTGCTCCGTTCGTAGCGGCCCTTGTGGTGTTCGACGATGAACCGCTTGATGGCGGTCTCGCCGAGGGCGACCTCGGCGCGAACCTGTTGCTCCGACTCCTGCCAGGAATCCAGCGGCTCCGCCTCGACGGCCTGGCCGGTTTCCGCGGCCAAGGTCAGCTCTATGCTGCCGTCCGCCGGGCCGGCATGAACCCTGATTCGCTCGTCCAGAGGCTTGTTGCGCAGGAGGTAGCTCAAGATGGATTCGATGACGAAGGTGATTTCGTAGGCATCGCCGTGAACCCGCGGCAGTCCATCGTCGATCGCCAGGTCCACCTCGCGCGAGACTTTCACGCCCAGGTCGTTCAGCGACTTCTGAATCAGGCGGTCCAGCGGCAGGCTCGCTCTTTTCTGTTCGGCCTCACTGTCGCCGCACAGGGTGATCCGGTCGTAGGCCACTTCGGCCCGGCTGATCTGGTGGATGGCCTGTTCCACCAGCAGGCGGCCGGCCTCGTCCGAGATCGACCGCGTTGCCCGGTTGAGGAGCGTGGCGGCGACCGACAAGGGGGTGCGGGTCTGCGCCATGATTTCGCTGAGAGCCGTGGAAATGGCGCGCGAGTCCCGGCGCCATTCGATGGCCTCCATCTCCTTCAGAAAAATCACCCGCCGGCCGTACTCTTCAGGCAGCACGCTGCCGCTGACCAGGGCCGACACGCGCGATCCTTCCGCCGTCTTTAGTTCTGCCCGGCTGGGCGCGATCTGCTTTCCCTTGGACAGGACATGACGCATTTCCTCGTCGACGAAGAAGTCGGTCAGTTTCCGTGAGTCGTTCCCTTCACGGTCGAGCTTGAGAAGCGCACGCGCCGGAGGGTTCGCGCGCCGGATGCGGTCTTCCGCGTCGGTGATGACGATGCCATCCGAGGCGACTTTGAAGATTTCGTCCAGGATGATGCCCCTGAAGGTGGTCTCCAAGGTCGTCTCGATATCTTCGATGATCCGTTGCAGCGCCTTGAGGTCTTCGCTGCTGAAAGCGTTGAGGCGGGCGTCCTCCAGATTGAGGAGCCAGACGGTGTCGCCCAAAATCCGGACAGGCAGACAGCATTCCGATCGGGCCCGGGGGTTGCTCGCCACGTAGGCGGCGGCATCGCCCTTGCGGGCCCTGGTGTCCGGCACGTTGATTGGCTTACCCCGCTCCAGCACTTTGCCGAGGATTCCCTTGTGCAAGGGTTGTTGGTGGTTCCCTGACAGAAGGAAGCCTTCTATGGCGCCTCGCTCCTGCGCGAGCAGTTCGAATGTCTGGCGCAGGCGGTTGACCTTGAAGATCGAGACGTTCTGCCAGCCATAGAAGTTCGCCAGTTCCTTGACGAGGAGTTCCGCCACACCCTTGGTGTCGGTCTGGGCGCTGATCTGTTTGTTGAGGTTGTGCAGGAAGCGGTAGGTCGCCCGGTCGACGTAGGCGAGGCCGGTGCGGATGACGCGATCGATCGGCAGCTCTTTCAAAAGTTTCTCGTGACCGGCGTCGTAGAAGTCCTTCTGGAAGCTCAGCAAGGTCATTACGGCGGCGACGCGGCCGGCTTCCCAGATCGGGTAGCAGATGAAGGCCTTGTAGCCTTCTTTCACAAGCCGCTTCACCGTTGGATCCACGGCGATCTCTTCGGTTCCCGGCTGCGTGTCGATGAAAGTGGAAATGTCGGGCTGATAGTAGGTGCCCTCGGTGCGGCCTTCTATCCAGGCCCGCATTTCGGGAGAGACGGGGAACCAGAGCGTCGGCCACAATGGTTGCGGCCGGGGGTGAAAATGGGTCACCCGCGCGACGGACATGTCGGTGCTGTAGACGGCGATGGTGGCGAAATCAAAGTCGATGACCGATTTCAGTTGCTCGAAGAGGCCGTCGAAGAGCTTATGCGCCTTTTCGTGTTCCTGAATGAGGTTCTGGATTTCCCGGGCTTTTTCCGCTTTCGAGATATCCTCGCAGACGACGAAGACGCCGCTCCTGTTTCCCAGGTTGTCGTATTGAGGCATGGCGTTGATCCTCAACTTGAGGGTCTTGCCGTCGCTTTTCCTGCGGTAGTGAAGTGAGTAGGTGCCGCCCTTTCCCTGCTCGCGGTCCTTGAGCTGCTCCTTGATTTTGCTCTGGCTATCGGCCTCCGGGAACAGCTTGAAGACGGATGTTCCGAGAAGTGCCGCTGCGGGCCTGCCGAACAGCCTGATGGCGGTCTTGTTCGCGAAGGTGACGCAGTGATCGAGGTCGAACTTCAGGATGCCGAGCTCCGAGGCGTCGTAAGCGCGGTATTCCGCTTCAATGAGGGACGTGACGTCGACCAGGATGGCATAGGCGCCGTAGTTGTGCTTCCCGACGCTGATCTGGCCGAATTCCGCCGTCACCGGGATCTCCCGGCCGCCGTCGAGCGTGACCTCCATGCGGCGCAGGACCGGCGCAGCGGCCTGTGGGGTGCACAGCGCATCGGCGACAAAGCCTTCTTCCTGGCCGAAATATTTCGGCAGGTAGAAGCCGCGGCAATCGTCCACGTCGAGAAGACGGTTCATCGAGGCGTTGGCCGAAATGATCCGTCCTTCCGAATCCACGTGGCAGTATCCGCGGGCCGAGCCTTCGACGACCAGCTCATGGATAAGCGACGTTTCTTTCAGGCATCCTGTGAAAAGACGGTCCAGCAAGCCGATCAGCAGGCGCTCCGGTGAGCGCGAGGAACCATCGATTGCCGGGTCACCGCTCGAGGCAAGCTCTGCAATCGCTTCCTTGAGGCTCGACATCTCGCTGAACAGGTCGGCAATGGTGTAGTCGGCGCTCTGGACGTCTTCGATCAGCTCCCGCTGAACGCTGCCGATAATCTCTTCGGGAATTTCGGGTGGGTCCGGCCGGCCGAGCGCCGTTTCGATCAGCTGGCGCCAGACGCCTTCCCAATGGGGCGCGGCGGTGCTTTCCAGCCCCCAGCCGCCGAGGCGTTCCAGCCAGGCGGTGCGGATCTTATCCAGAGCATGTTCCGTTGCGATGCTTTGCGCGGTACCGCTGCTTGTATTGATCACGGCATCTACCCCCGATTGACGGGGCCGGATAGGCGATCGCGGGCGGATTATTGTTTTTGAGGACGACGCCCGTGGAACAAGGTCCTATCGGTCCCTCTTTTTGCATCCGAGTGAACGTGTCAATCTCTGTCGTCTAGTATTAACCATATGAAAAGAAATATTTTTTTGTGGTGAGGCTTCGACAGGATGACGGCTGTTGAAGTCACGCTGACAATTCAACAGCAATTCCGGAAACTTTGTTTAGGAAAATCGGAGCTACCTCCTTAGCGAGAAATTTATCTACGCCCGCAATTCGCAAGGATACAGGGTGGGGGCAGAACCCCTATCTGTCGCGAGGAAGGTCGGCGTGATCGATGGGCGATGGGGGAAGTCACTGCTGGTCGAGGCAGCCCCTGGCGGGTGCCCGGGCAGGCCCGCCGGGTTCAGCTCCAAGGGGATAAAAACTTGGCCGTGGCGCCAAGCTGTGGTGCCAGGACGTGGCGACAGGCCGTGAGCGACCGGCGCATCTCGCGCCGGCCCCCGCGTTTGGTTTCGCCGCTATCCTCCGGCTATTGTGCCGGCTTCCAGTCGTCCATGATGTCGAATTTCATCTGGCGTTTTTCTTCCGCCGGGGCGCCCCAGTTGAAGCCGAAGGAGGCGCCTTCCCAGGAGCCGTAGCTGGGGTTGGGCAGCATGATCCAGTCGTGGCCCCAGCGCGCGGCGTTGTCCTGGTAGAGCTTCATGCGCTCCTCGCGGGAGACGTCGACGTTGTCGACGAAGTCGCCGAGGTTGTCGCCGATCAGCAGCACGATGCGGTAGTTCTCGGCGACCACGGCGCGTCGGTTGCCCTTGTCGGAGCCCCATTCCTCTTTCTCGCCGCGCAGCAGCACCCGGTCGTCCTGGTCGCCGATGGGATAGCCGAGCTTGGTCAGGTTGTTCCGCGTCGGCGCCTCTTCCGGGGCCTTGCGGTTGGAGACGTAGAACACCGCGACGCCGCGGGCGTGGGCGTAGTTGATGAAGTCGAGGCTGCCGGGGATGGCGCGCGAGGTTTCGCTGTGGACGAAGGGCGCCCAGGTCTTGGAGCTGTAGTGCTGGCCGTTCTCGACGATCCAGGCCTGGTAGGGAGAGTTGTCCAGCACGGTCTCGTCGACGTCGAGGATCACCGCCACCGGTTTTTTCTCGTAGTCCGCGCCCTGTTCCAGCGCGGCGGTCCACTTCGGATTGGCCAGCGCCTGGTTCAGGCGCGTCTTCGCCAGGGCGTAGAGCGCCATGGTGTTGGCCTTGTACTCGACCGAGTTCTGCATCCAGTAGGTGCCGTTGGTGCCGTCGTTGGCCGCCGGCTCCTGCGCCTGCGCCTGGACCGCCGCCAAGAGGCTGCCCGCCAGCACGAGACCTAGCCCGAGTTTGGCGCCCCTGGTCCGGCGCCCGCTGATGGTTGTCCTCATATCCCTCTCCGTTGCTTTCCTGCCCGCGGCGCTGGCCGCCGCGCCGGCTTACTCCGATTTTGCCCGAGGCTGCGGCCGCCGCCAAGCGGGCCCCTCTCTTTTGCAAGGGGGCACCCGTTCGCGTGCGGTTGACGTGCAGGACCTAGAACTGGAACTCGGCCCGGGGCGGCTTGCCATCCTCGATGCTGTAGGCGGTGCGGCATTCCGGGATCTGATCCGGCGCGATGCCGTACTTGGCCTCCAGGTACTTGCGCACGGCGGTGCCGCGTTCCGTGGCGAGGCCCAACAGGGCCTCGACTTCCTGGTCGCTGGGGGCGGCGACGTCCATTGCCGGCGCGATGCCTTTGTCGGGGGGCTGCAGGGCCGCGACCGCTTCGGCGGGAACCTCGGCTTCAGAGCTGTCGCGGTCGGCCGGCGCCCCGGCAGGAACGACCGTGTCGTCGGACAGCTCCGGCAGGTCCTCCGGGTCACCGCCGCGCAGGGCCACCAGGTCGGCGCGTCCGGCCCGGCCGCAAGCGCGGATGCTGATGCCCGGCTTGTTGGCGAAGATGTCGCCCATCTGGTCGGCGACCTCCATGCCGGCGGCCGTCAGCTCGGCGGTGCCGGGCGCGAAGGGCGCGGGCTGCATCTCGAAGGTATTGCCGTCGGGCCCGAACCAATTGGTCGGGAAGACCGAGGCCATAGCGCCGGAGATCGCCTTGTCGACGGCCTCGCTGTAGTCGACCTCCGGGGCCTCGACCGTGCCGCCCAGCGGCAGGTTGAAGGCGATGACGCCTTCGGAGTCCTTCAGGATGGAGACCGCGAAGCCGACCGGAAGGCCGATGTCCGCTTTCAGCTTCTCCGCCTGCTCGTCGTCGAGCGGGGTGACGAAGAGGTCGTCGATCTTGAGATCGATTGCGCCGTCCAGGTCGCCTGCCGCGGACTTGGCGGTGATACCGGCGAAGAGGTCGCCGCTTTCGATGTTCATGCCGGTCGCCTTGGCCGCGTAGGAGGAAAGGACGGGCAGGGCCAGACCCTCCACGTCGGAGGTCAGCTCGAAATCCGGCTTGGCCTTCAAGGGCGCGGCCCAGCCCTGCAGGCGGATCTTGGAGGCCTCGTTGACCGAGAGCGCGAGGGCCAGGTCGGTGTGGGTCTCCGGCGCGGCGGTGTCGATGGGGCCGGCCTTCAGTTCCTCCAGCGTGACGCTCGCCTGCAGCGGGGGCTCCACGCTTCGGTCGGTGATCTCGACGGTCGAGCCCGGCGCCAGGGTGAACTCGCCCAGCTTGAATTGCCGGTCGAAGCGGGGCGGGCCAGCCGCCCCGCTCTCCGTCGCCGCGGGCTCGGTTCCGGCCTCGGGCTGTGTCCCGGTCTCCGCGGGCGCCGGCGTTGCGTCGGCCGTTTCGGTGGTCGCCGCGGCGGCCCGGCCGGGCAGGGGAAGCGCGAGCTTGGCGTCCAGCCGGCCCAGCGCGATGCGTTCGACCGCCACGCCTTGGGCGCTGTCGCCGTCGAGGCCGGCAATCGAGAGGCTTGCGAGGTCCAAGGTCTGCGCCGCTTCGCCTCCGGTCCGCGCGGCGATGCCCGAGACTTCGACGGCGCCCTTCGCCAGAACGTTGCCTTCCGAGTAGCCCAGTTCCGACAGGGGCGCCTGCAGGGAGGCCACCGTCGCTTCCACGCTCTCGCCGCCGGGCAGCGGCAGCCGCGCGGTCAGGCCAGAAAGGCCGGTCTCGTTGGCGAGGGTGACGCTGGGCGTCTCGCTGTCGAAACCGGCGGCGCGCAGCCCGGTCACCTGGTTCTCGAGGGTCTCAAGGGAAAGGGAGACGGCTTCCGTGTCCTTGCCGGCCGTCAGCGCGATCCCGGAGAGGCTCGTGGCGAGGCCGCCCTCGACTACCGCCTGTGCGTCCAGCGGCGCGACGCTGATGTCCTGCAGCTCGCTGCGCGTCTCGGCGAGCGAGAAGGTGAGGGGTGTCTCGCCGTCACGCTCCAGGGAAAGGCCCTTCAGCTCCAGGCTGCCGGTGACCCGGCCCGCTTCGCCCTGCTTTCCAGCCAGGGTGAGGGGCGAGAGGTTCAGCGCCAGGCTCTCGCCGCGCAGCGCCAGGTCGCCGTCTTCCCCTGTCAGCGTCGCCGCCAGGCCCTCGAGCCCCAGGGCCACCGGTCCGCTGGCGTCTTCGCGCTCCGCGGTTTCGCCGATCTCGAAGCCGTCTGTCGCGAGGCTGAGCCGGCTGAGGTCGAGCGCGCCGCCCCGGCCGTCCTTGGCGGCGAGCTTTTCCAGGCCCACCGCCAGGTCGAAAACGAGTTTCGTCTCCTGCCTGGTGACGTTGAAGTCGATGGCCTGGGAGTCGACGCGCAAGGCCGCAAGCGTTGCCTCGGCGCTGCCGTCCTGCAAGGCGACGCGCAGGCCGGAGATCACCGTGTCGAGGGCGCCCTTCGCGCGCCAGCCGGCGTTGAAGGCTTCGCTGGCGACGTCTCCCAGGCGCAGGCTTGCCTCGTCGAAACGGAGTTCCTGGCTCGGCTGCCCGTCGCGCGCCGCGGTGCGCAGCAGCACCTCCTGCAAGGTGACAGCCGGCTGTGCGTCGAGCGACAGATGGTGCAGCAAGGCATCCTGCCCCAACTTCCGCGCCCAGCCGATCAGCAGCTCGACGATGCTGGGGGCGGCCTCCGAAGCGGAGGCCTCCGCCGCTTCGACCGCTTGCCACAGGCGCTCGCGCTTTTCGGCGCCTTTTTCCAGGTCCAGGCTGTCTAGGGTGAACTCCAGGGCGCCGACCTCCAGCGCATCGCCCGGCTGGTTGGAGAACAGCAGCCGGCCGCCGGTGAGGTTCAACTGGCCTCTGGCGCTGGCGCTGCCGTCGGGCCGCAGTTCCTGGATGAGGTCAACCTTCAAGATGGCCTCGTCGAGGGAGACGGTCTCGCCCGTCTCCGTCGCCACGTCGAAGCCATTGAAACGGTAGCTGCCGTCGACTGTGCCCGCGACGCGGCCGTCGCGGTGGATTTCGTAGTCGTAGCTGACCTCGGAATCGACGCTGCCGCTCTGGCGCGCCAGGCCCGTCGGTCCGATGAAGCGGGCGACACGGTCGAGGGTAATGCCCTTGGTCCGGCTGTTGAGCGTGAACTCCAGCGGGTCGCCCAGAGGGACAATAGTGCCGTCGAGGGAGATCTCGATCTCGTTCAGCCGCCCTTCGAAGGTGAAGGAGGTGGGTTCCTCGGGCGTCCAGCTGCGCAGGCGCTCGAGGGTCAGGCGGTCGAGTTCCATGGTCAGAGTGCCGCCGCTCAAATCCTCGAAGACCAAGCGGCTGTCGGAGAACTCGAAGCTCTCGCCGCCGTAGCCGAAGCCGGCGCCTTCCTCTTCTTCCTCTTCCGGCGCCGCGCTCTCCGCGTCGGACGCCGCCAGATCCTGCAGGTTGATGCCGTTGATCTCGATAGCGCCGTTCTCCAGGCGGGCGACATAGATGTCGACGCCGCGCAGGTAGAAGGTCTGTACGAAGGCGTGCCCCTCGAAGAGCTCGCCGAAACTGTAGTCGAAGCCGGTCTCGCCGATCTGGCCGTCCTGCGCCTCGCCGGAGCGGAAGGTCACCGGCCCGGCACGGACCTCGCTGTTCCACAAGTCGATGTCGACCGTGTCGATGCCGTCATGCTGGATGCCGAGGTCCTCGAGTTGGGACTCGATGACATAGCGCGCCAGCGGCGTGGGCAGCACGAAGACGACCAGGACGAAGAGGACAAGCAGGGCCCCCGCGCCGATGCCCAGCCTGGTCGCGAGGCGTCGCCGTCTGGAAGCCTTCGGCGGCGAAGGCGTGGTCCGCTTGGGGGCGGTCTGTCCCGGTTCAGCCTGGTTCGACATGGCATCGCTCCTCTCTGGAGAGCTTAGACAAGATCACCCCGGTCTTGGACTCCTAATCCTCCCGACGGATAAGATGCTTAAGGATACCGTCAATATAATCATAAGTTTAGCGCGGGGAGCTCTACCTCTACCAGCTCTGCAGGCGGCGCAATTGCGGCGTTTTCTTGTGCTGGTTCTTTTCCATGCGGTCGAGCAGGGTATCCAACTCGGTGATGGCCTCCAGCAGGTAGGGGCCTTTGTTCAGCATCACGCATTCGGCGCGTGCGGCCATGGCGGCATCGGTCATTTCGCCGCGCGAGGGGCGCCCCTTCTTGATCAGGTGTTCCAGCACCTGGGTCGCCCAGATGACCGGCAGCTGGGCGGCCTCGCCGATCCACAGGATCTCCTCCTGCATTTCAGCCAGACGCGCGAAGCCGATTTCCACGGCCAGGTCGCCGCGCGCGATCATGACCGCCGTCGGCTGACGCCCCGCCGCCTGCACCAGAATGTCGGGCAGATTTTTCACCGCGCGCGGCGTTTCGATCTTCAGGATCAGGGAGAGCTTGCGCCAGTCGCCGGGTCGGCGCTCGGCGAGCGCCTGCTGCAGCATCTCGACGTCGTCCGCCGACTGCACGAAGGAAAAGCCGATGCCGTCGGCCTGGGCGGCGACGAAGTCGAGATCCTGCAGGTCCTTTTCGGTCAGCGCGGCGACCCGCAGGTCGCTGTCGGGGAAGTTCAGGCCCTTTTCGGGCTTCAGGCGTACGCCCTTGTCCTCCGCCGCCGTCACGCGGGCGAGCAGGCCCCAGTCTTCGGCATCCTCCACCTCGGCGGCGATCTTTCCGTCGTCGACATAGAGGCGATGGCCGGGCCGCGCCGCCGCCAGAGCCTGGGGCAGGGTGCATTCGATGGCAAAGCGTGTGTGCAGGTCTTCGAGGCGGTCAAGGCCGCCGGGCGGCACCACCGCGAAGCGCTCGCCCCGGCGGATCCGTTTTTCATGCTTGGGCGTGGCGACCGCGCCGGTGCGGATCTTGGGGCCTGCCAGGTCCATCATGATCTTCAGGCGGCGCCCAGTGGCGCGTTCGGCGGCGCGGGCGTTGTCGATCATGCGCCGCCAGGCCTCGGCGTCGTCATGGGCGCAGTTGATGCGCACCGCTTCCACGCCGTGCGCGGCCAGGTCCCGCATGAAGGCGGGGTCGTCTGCGGCCGCCGTCGGGCAGGTCACCAGAAGGCGCACCGGCCGCGCCGGACTGGAGGGGCCGAAAATCTCCTCTGTCCGTTCGGCCAGGCGTTCCTCGCCGGCAAAGAACTGCTGTGCCGAGGTGCCGACTTCGGCGGGCCGTCCCGCCAGGGCGGCGAGTGCCGATTTTACGGCGCCCAGCCCCGGCAGCACGCGGCTCTCCAGCCGGCCCAGCGACGACAGGCCAAGGTGCATCAGCGGGCGCTGCAGCGGACGCAGGTCGCGGCGGCGCAGGGCCAGATAGTGCGCGAGATTGCGGGCGCTCTCGGCAAAGTCGGGCCGCTCGATGCAAGCCTGCCAGGCCGCGGCACGGTCATCGCCCTCGCGGCGCACCGCCGCTTCCAGGCTGTCGATCTCGTGGCGCAGAGCGTCGATGTCGCGTGTCAAAGAGGTTGTTCCCTGGCTGCTCGGTGGTGGCCCGATTGTTCGGCCGGATGGCCGCGTTCGGCGTGGAGCCTAGCCAGGCTTGCCGTCAGTTTTGTGACAGCCGGAAAAGAGCCGGCCAGGGCCGGTACTCCGGCCTGGTCGCGGGCCAGATTTCTCAACGTTCGGGAAATTTCATTATCATTATTGCGTCAAATGGGCTTTCTTGGCTCCATAGGGGCGGCCCATCTGGCTCTTGGGATGGGGCCAGCGCTTGCCCTATACCATGGGCAGCTTTTTCGCAGCGGCGCTTGCCCTTGCCCGCGCGACGTAATCCCAGGGAAGAGGAATCTCAACCAATGAAAATGACGACCGAGGAAGCCTTTGTGAAAGTCCTGCAGATGCACGGCATCGAGCATGGCTTCGGGATCATCGGTTCGGCTTTCATGCCGATTTCCGACCTCTTTCCGGCGGCCGGGATCACCTTCTGGGACGTGGCGCATGAGACCAACGGCGGCCTGATCTGTGACGGCTACACCCGCACCACCGGCAAGATGGCCATGGCCATCGCCCAGAACGGCCCGGGCGTCACCGGTTTCGTGACCGCCGTGAAGACCGCCTACTGGAACCACACGCCGATGCTGCTGGTGACCCCGCAGGCCGCCAACAAGACCATCGGCCAGGGCGGCTTCCAGGAAGTCGACCAGATGCCGATGTTCCGCGAGATGGTCTGCTACCAGGAAGAGGTGCGCGACGCCTCGCGCATCGCCGAGGTGCTGAACCGGGTGATCGAGAAGGCCTGGCGCGGCTCGGCCCCCGCGCAGATCAACGTGCCGCGCGACTACTGGACCCAGGTGATCGACATCGAGCTGCCGCAGATCGTGCGCATCGAGCGTCCGGCCGGCGGCAAGCGCGCCATCGCCGAGGCCGCCAGGCTGCTCTCCGAAGCCAAGTTCCCGGTGATCCTGAACGGCGCCGGCGTGGTCATCGGCGGCGCCATCCCGGCCTCCCAGGCCCTGGCCGAGCGCCTCGACGCGCCGGTGTGCTGCGGCTACCAGCACAACGACGCCTTCCCGGGCTCGCACCCGCTGTCGGCCGGCCCGCTGGGCTACAACGGCTCCAAAGCGGCCATGGAACTGATCGCCAAGGCCGACGTGGTGCTGGCGCTGGGCACCCGGCTCAATCCCTTCTCGACGCTGCCGGGCTACGGCATCGACTACTGGCCGAAGGACGCGGCCATCATCCAGGTTGACATCAACGCCGACCGCATTGGCCTGACCAAGAAGGTCTCCGTCGGCATCCAGGGCGACGCCAAGCTGGTCGCCGAGCAGATCCTGGAGCAGCTTTCGCCCGAGGCCGGCAACGCCGGCCGTGAGGAGCGCAAGGCCCTCATCCACCAGACCAAGTCGGCCTGGCTGCAGGCGCTGTCCTCCATGGACCACGAGGACGACGATCCCGGCACCACCTGGAACGAGCGCGCCCGTCAGCGCGACGCCGACCGCATGTCGCCGCGCCAGGCCTGGCGGGCGATTCAGTCGGGCCTGCCGAAGAACGCCATCATCTCCTCCGACATCGGCAACAACTGCGCCATCGGCAACGCCTATCCGACCTTCGAGGAAGGCCGCAAGTACCTGGCCCCGGGCCTCTTCGGGCCCTGCGGCTACGGCTTCCCCTCGATCATCGGCGCCAAGATCGGCTGCCCCGATGTCCCGGTGGTGGGCTTCGCCGGCGACGGCGCCTTCGGCATCTCCATGAACGAGATGTCCTCCGTCGGCCGCGAGGAGTGGCCGGCCATCACCATGGTGATCTTCCGCAACTACCAGTGGGGCGCGGAGAAGCGCAACACGACGCTGTGGTACGACGACAACTTCGTCGGCACCGAGCTCGACCCGCACCTGAGCTACGCCAAGGTCGCCGAAGGCTGCGGCCTGAAGGGCGTCACCGTGAAGACCCAGGAAGAGCTGACCGAAGCGCTCGCCACCGCCTGCAAGGCGCAGGACGACGGCGTGACCACCTTCATCGAGGTGCTGCTGAACCAGGAACTGGGCGAGCCCTTCCGCCGCGACGCCATGAAGAAGCCGGTCGCCGTGGCCGGCATCAGCAAGGACGACATGCGCCCGCAGACGCCTGCGTGATTTCTTGCACTACGATTGCCTGAGAGCAGGCCCCGGCGTTGCCGCGCCGGGGCCTTTTTTCATCACACCCGGTAATCCGGGTTCTCGTAGTCGAAGCGGCAGCCGGCGTCCCAGGCCTTGCGGTCGTTGCCGTGGTTGGGCAGGCCGCCGGCGTCCTTCAGCAGGCGCGCCATGTGCAGCAGGTTCCAGGTCATGATGGTGGTGTTGCGCTGGGTGAAGTCGTTGTTGAAACCGGCGGGGCTCCCGCCGTCTTTCTCCGGGCCATCCTCCTCGGGCTTGTCGCCGTAGGAGGGGCCGGGGCCGGCCTCGCCGATCCAGCCGCAGTCGGCCTGGGGCGGGATGGTGCAGCCCAGGTGCTGCAGCGCGTAGTGAATCGTCATGGCGCAGTGCTTGATGCCGTCCTCGTTGCCGGTGATCACGGCGCCGCCGGTCTTGCCGTAGAACAGGCTCTGGCCCTTGTCGTTCAACTCGCCGGACATGCCGTAGAGCCGCTCGATGAGGACGCGGCAGACGGAGCTTTCCTCGCCCAGCCAGATCGGCGTGCCGATGACCAGGATGTCGGCCGCCTTCACCTTCTCCCACAGCTTCGGCCAGTCGTCGCGGTCCCAGCCGTGCTCGGTCATGTCGGGATAGACGCCATAGGCGACCTGCTGCGCCGCCATATGGACGTGATCCACCGCGACGCCGTTGCGGTCCATGATCTCCTCGACGACCGAGAGCAGCAGGCGCGTATGTGATTCCTTCGCCTCTCTCTTCAAGGTGCAATTGAACGCCACGGCCTTGAGGTCGGAGAAGTCGGTGGTGTTGCGGTCGCAGAGTTGCGTCTGTCGGTCGTTGAGCGGCATAGGACCCTCGCGGTTTCGTCTATTCCATTGCGATACCTGATTGAGGTTGTGCCGCGGCGTCGCCCGGGCAAGGGGCGCCGTCACGCCGTCACGCCGTCAAGCAAATAGGGGGCCAGGAAAACTTGCCGCGGTTCTTTGTCCGCGCGGAACCTTCGCTGCAAGCCGACGTTGAACTTCGCGAGTCCCGGCAAGGCGCCGGAAAGACGGTCAGCGCAAATGCAGGAATGGAGGAGCCAAGATGGCGGCAAGGAAATCCGCGACGAAAGCCGGCGCGAAAACAGTGCAGTATGGTGATCAGAAGGTCACGCGGGGCAGCGGTGGCGAGACGCACCAGACTGCCGGCGGCGACGTCGAGACCCTGACCACCCAGCAGGGCGTGCCGGTCGCCGACGACCAGAACAGCCTGAAAGTCGGCGAGCGCGGTCCGACGGCCCTTGAGGATTTTCACTTCCGCGAAAAAATCTTCCACTTCGACCATGAACGCATTCCCGAGCGGGTGGTGCATGCCCGCGGCTTCGGCGCTCACGGCTACTTCGAGACCTACAAGCCGCTGTCCGACATCACCAAGGCCGATCTCTTCCAGCGCGCCGGCGAAAAGACGCCGGCTTTCGTGCGCTTTTCCACGGTGGCCGGCAACAAGGGCTCGGCCGACCTGGCGCGCGACGTGCGCGGCTTCGCGGTGAAGCTCTACACCCAGGAAGGCAACTGGGACATCGTCGGCAACAACATCCCGGTCTTTTTCATCCAGGACGCCATCAAGTTCCCCGACCTGATCCATTCGGCCAAGCAGGAGCCCGACCGTGGCTTCCCGCAGGCCCAGACAGCGCACGACAATTTCTGGGACTTCATCTCCCTGACGCCGGAAGCCATGAACATGGCGTTGTGGATCATGTCCGACCGGACCATTCCGCGCTCGCTGCGCTTCATGGAGGGCTTCGGCGTGCACACCTTCCGGCTGGTCAACGCCAAGGGCAAGTCGACCTACGTGAAGTTCCACTGGAAGCCCAAGCAGGGCATGCAGTCGGTGGTCTGGGACGAGGCGCTGAAGATCAACGGCGCCGACCCGGACTTCCACCGCCGCGACATGTGGAACGCCATCAAGGCCGGCGACTATCCGGAGTGGGAGCTGGGCATGCAGCTCTTCGATGACGCTTTCGCCGACCGCTTCGACTTCGACATCCTGGACCCGACCAAGATCATCCCGGAGGAGGAGGTGCCGGTGCGGATCGTCGGCCGCCTGGTGCTGGACCGCTGTGTCGACAACTTCTTCGCCGAGACCGAGCAGGTCGCCTTCTGCACCCAGAACATCGTGCCGGGGGTCGATTTCACCAACGATCCGCTGCTGCAGGGGCGCAACTTCTCCTACCTGGACACCCAGCTGAAGCGCCTGGGCGGCCCGAACTTCACGCACCTGCCGGTCAACGCGCCGAAGTGTCCCTTCCATCACTTCCAGCAGGACGGCCACATGGCGTTTTCCAACCCGACGGGCCGGGCGAACTACGAGCCGAATTCCTGGGGCGGCGCGGAAGGCGGGCCGCGTGAGAACCCGAAAAAGGGTTTCACTTCCTTCCCCGCGGAGGAGCGCGGCGCGAAGCAGCGCGTGCGCTCCGAAACCTTCGCCGACCACTACAGCCAGGCGCGGCAGTTCTACTTCAGCCAGACGGATACGGAAAAAGAGCACATCGTCTCCGCCTTCGTCTTCGAGCTCAGCAAGGTGGAGATGCCGGAGATCCGCGCCCGCATGGTCGCCCACCTGCTGAACGTCGACAAGGATCTGGCCAAGGCGGTGGCCGAGGGACTGCGCCTCGACAAGCTGCCCAAGGCGGCCCCGGCGGCGCGGCCGACCAAGACGGATCTGAAGGAATCGCCGGCGCTCAGCATCCTGCGCAACCCGCCGGAGAGCTTTGCCGGCCGCAAGGTGGGCGCGCTGGTGACCGACGGCGTCGATGCCGGGCTGCTGGATGCCTTGAGGAAGGCGCTGAAGAAGGAAGGCGCCGAGCTGGCGATCGTCGCGCCGCATATCGGCGGCGTCGAAGCCAGCGACGGCAGCTGGGTCGAAGCGGACGAGAAGGTCGACGGCGGCCCCTCGGTGGTATTCGACGCCGTCGTGGTCCTGACCGACGAGGCGGGCGCGGCAAAGCTGGCCGAACTGCCGCCCGCGCGCGATTTCATCACCG
Organism: Kiloniellaceae bacterium; assembly: GCA_048268885.1. Classification (GTDB taxonomy): domain Bacteria; phylum Pseudomonadota; class Alphaproteobacteria; order Kiloniellales; family Kiloniellaceae; genus Pelagibius. The sequence goes on from JBLWUP010000010.1 coordinate 38,344, forward strand.
ATGCCTTCGCGCACCAGAAGTTCATCGCCTACTCGGCGGCGGCAGAGCCGCTGCTCGACGGGCAGGGGGTGAAGACCGATGGCGACGCCGGCGTCATCCGTCTCGCGAAGAAGCAGCATGCCCGCAGCTTCGTCGAGGCCTGCCGGGACCTGCGGTATTGGCAGCGCGGATCCTGACGGCGTGATCCGTCAAGAGGCGCCGCTCAATAGGCCTTGGCGGCGCCTTTGCGGATCTCTGCCCGGATGTCTTCCGGCAGGCCCCAGGAATACCGCGTGATGATCTCGCGATAGAGGCGCGGCCAGGCATCGCTGTCCGGATCGGCCAAGCGGTCTTCCAGCTCGCTCAGGGCGCGGCCGATCTCCGATACGTTGTGATAGTCCGGCCAGATGTCGCGGGCGACTTCGAAGGCGGCGATGGCGGCCTCGATATCGCGGTCGATCAAGGCCTCGAAGCCGGCCCGTTCGGCGGCGGCCGCCCGGGTGGCGCGGCTGCCTTCCGCCTCTGCCGCCGCCTGGCGCCGCGCCGGGGGCGCGGCCTGCAGGGCCTGCTGTTCGACCTGGACCTGGGCGATCTCGCGCGACAGATTGCTCTCCAGGCTGTTGAGCTTGGTGGCGATGTCCTCGCGCAACTGCGGTGCCGCCCCGTCGTCTGCCCCGGCGCCCACCCCGGAGTCCGCCCCGGACTCCATCTGGGCCTGCTGGGCCTCCAGCAGGAGCCGCAGATCCTCGATTTCCGCCATGGCCTGGGACTCGATCTGCTCGACCTTTTCGCCGATGCGCAGACCAAAGATGTCGACTTCGCGCTCCGCCAGGATCTGGCGCACGTCGTCCTGATAGATCAGCACCACGATGATCGCCACCACCGGCCAGAGGAATGCCTTGATGTAGTCGAGGACCAGCCGCCCCAGGGCGTAGTCCTTGCCGCCGCCGTCCGCCATGTCTCCCCCTCGGTGCTCGCGGTGTCGAAGAAAGGCCAAACTAGCGCGGAAGCCGGTGTGCGGGATGTGACCAAATGCACAAGACCGAGCCGCTGGCGGGCGTTACTCCGCCACCTTTGCCTTGGAGGCCTGCCAGGCGGCGAGTTTCTCGTGGGCGCCGTTGGTGGCCGGATCCATCATGGTGTCGTGCTGCGGACGCTTGGCCGTCAGCTCGATGACGTAGCCGTTGGGGTCACGGAAGTAGATGGAGTCGATGAAGGCGTGATCCGCGGGACCGCGGGTCTCGATGCCGGCGGCCTTGCCGCGCGCCAGCATGTCGTGCAGCGCTTCCGGTGAAACTTCCAGGGCGATGTGCAGGTCGTAATCGTGCTGCGGCTTGAAGTCGAAGGCCTGACCAGGCACCTCGAAGAAGGCGAGGTAGGAGCCGTCGTCGAGCCGGTAGAAGGTGTGCAGCGCCTGCGTCTCGCGCCCGGTCTTGGTGGTTCCGATCTCCAGCGTCTTGGCCAGCGGCAGACCGAGGAAGTCCTCGTAGAAGCTTCGCGTTTCCTCGGAATCCCGGCAGCGGTAGGCGTTGTGGTGAAGCCCCTTGATCATCTTCGCCTCGCTCACGGTCGTTTGGCGGCAGTCTAACGACTGTGGTTCGACCGATCCAGGCACCGGAGGCCCGGTTCCGAATTCTAGGTAAATATTCCAATTCAGCTGGATCTCTAACCGGTCGAACATGACCGGCTGGCTGAAGTCTGCCAATGTTGTTTCCGATATAAGATCCAGCGTTCTGTGACGCTCAGCGATGTGAACCAGACCTCGGCGGCGGCGAAGGAAGTGGCGGAGAGCATCGCCCGTGTGTCGGAGGAGGCCGCCAGCACCGGCGCCCCCGCCGGAAGCGTGGACGGCCTTTCGTCCGACGTGTCCAACAGCATCGACCGGCTGCGTGAGGTGCTGATCCGCGTCGTGCGCACCTCCACTAAGGAGGTCGGCCGCCGACGCAAGCCGCGCTACCGGTTCGACCGGCCGGCCCAGGTGATCTGCAAGTCGGAAACCGTCAGTCTGACGGTCGAAAACCTTTCCGAGGGTGGCGCTCTTCTCATCGGTGAGGTGCCGGGGCGCCGCCGGGCGGGACCCAGCCTTGCACGATCAGCGCTAGGCCCGCTGCGGCATGGCGGCTAGGATCGGCGCCACGTCAATCGTTTAGCCCGCAAGCCGGATTCCGTGCCGAAGTCCATCAGTAGAGTGATTGCCGCCGCCCTCGGCGCGGTGTTTCTGGCCTCCGTCGTCCTCGGCGCGGCGCCGCTGCTGTCTACCGGCATCTTGGCGGTGCTGACCGCTTTCCTCTGGGCGACGCTGGCGATCCCGGCGGAGTTGACCGCCCTGGTGTTCTTCGTGGCGCTGCTGCTGACCGGCCTGGCGCCGGACCATGTGGTGCTGGCGGGCTTCGAGTCCAAGGCGGTGTGGCTGGTCTTCGCCGGCATGGTGCTGAGTGAGGCCATCGGCCGGCACGACATGGGCCATGCGCTCTTCGACCGGCTCCTCGGACGCCTCAAGTCCTACCCGGCCCTGGTCTGGCTGGTCTCCGCCACGGGCCTCATGCTGTCCTTCCTCATCCCTTCGGCCATGGGGCGGGTGCTGCTCTTTACGCCGCTGGTGCGTGCCTTGGCGGACCGCCTGGGGCTGGCGGAGGATGACCCGCGGCGCCATGGGCTCTTCATCGGCGCGGTCCTGGGCACCGTGCTGCCGGCCTTCACCATCCTTACCTCCAACGTGCCCAACCTGGTGCTGATGGGCGCCGCCGAGGCGATCTACGGGCGCACCCTGACCTACGGCGAATACCTGCTGCTGAACTTCCCGGTCATGGGCCTTGGCGCCTTTGTGCTGATCCCGCTACTGGTGCTGCGCCTCTTTCCCGGCGAGGCGCGGATCGCGCTGCCCGCGGTGCGGCCTGCGCCCTGGACCCGGGACCAGGTGAAGATCGGATTTCTGCTGGCGGTCACCCTGGCTTTCTGGACCACCGACAGCCTGCACGGCATCTCCTCGGCCTGGATCGGCTTGGCGGCGGCGGTGTTCAGCCTGCTGCCCGGCGTCGGCCTGCTGCCACCGCAGTCGATCGGCAAGCTGAACTTCGGGCCGTGGTTCTTCGCCGCCGGCTCGATCGGCCTGGGCGGCGTGGTCAGCCACAGCGGGATGGGAGATCTGCTGTGGGGGCAGATCGCCGCCGTGGTGCCTTTCGAGGGCCTGCCGGACGCCGCCAAGTACGCGGTCCTGCAGGGCAGCGCCATGCTGCTGGCCATGTTCACCACCTTGCCGGCCATCCCGGCGGTCTTCACGCCCCTGGTCGGCTCCATCTCGCAGACCCTGGGCTGGCCGCTGGACGCGGTCATGCTGGCGCAGGTGCCGGCCTTCGTGATCTTCGCCTTTCCCTACCAGGCGCCGCCGGTTCTGGTGGGCCTGACCTTCCTGGGCGTGCCCCTGGGCCGGGCCATGCGGCTGATGGTCCGCTTCGTGCTGTTGGGGGTGCTGATTCTTTCGCCGCTGCACTACCTCTGGGGCCGCTTGATCGGCGTCTTCCCTTAGGCATTCAAGAGTCGGGGCATTCAAGAGTCGGGGCGTTCAGGAGACGGGGGCGTTCAGGGAACGGGAGCGCTCAGGGGAGGGCGCTGTTCCTGCGGTCCGCGTCGTCCATGACCGTTCGCTCGACCGGCAGGTGGATCGCCACGCGGGTGCCTTCGCCCAGCGCACTGTCGACCTCCAGCCTGCCGCTGTGCAGCTCGACCAGAGCCCGGGTCAAGGGCAGGCCCAGCCCGGTGCCTTCGTACTTTCGGTTCAAGGCGCTGTCGATCTGGCCGAACTGACGCAGGGCCGTGGGGATGTCCTCCGAGGCCATGCCGATGCCGTTGTCGGCCACTTCGAAAACGAACTCGCCCTCCGCGGTGCAGTTCACGGTGAGCCGCACCTTGCCGCCGGAGGGCGTGAACTTGATCGCGTTGGTCATGAGGTTCAGCAAGGCCTGCTTCATCTTGCGTTCGTCGGCATAGAGCAGCGGGAGATTCATGGCGCCGCTCCACTCGATGGCGACGCCGGAGGTCTCGGCGCGCTGGCGCACGACGCGCAGCACCGCCCGTGCCAGATCGGCGGCGTTCACGGCCTCCTCGTCCAGCTCGTCGGCGCCGGCCTCGATCTTGGAGAGGTCGAGGATGTCGTTGATCAGCGACAGCAGATGCTGGCCGGAATTGTGGATGTCTTCCAGATAGCCGCGGTGGCGGGGGTTGGCGCCTTCCGCCGGTTTGCTGGCCAGCATGATCTCGGAAAAACCGATGATGGCGTTTAGCGGCGTGCGCAGCTCGTGGCTGATGTTGGCCAGGAATTCAGACTTTGTGCGGTTCGCCGCCTCGGCCTCCTCCTTGGCCGTGCGCAGCGCCTCCTGGGTGGCCATCTGGTCGGTGATGTCGCGCCCGGTGCCGCGATAGCCGCGGAAATCGCCTTCTTCGTCGAACCAGGGGGTGCCGTTGATCGACAGCCAGACGGTCTCGCCGGTGGGGCGCCGGCGCGGATGAATGAAATTGCGGAAGGGGCGGTGGGCGTGCAGGTCGCGCAGGTGCTGCTCCCAGATGTCGGGGTCGACCCCGGGGATGCCGGTTTCCTCGCGCGTCTTGCCCATCAGCGCGTTCTCGGCGACGCCGGTGACATCGGTATAGCGGTCGGAGAAGAAGCAGAAGCGCAGGTTCTCGTCCATTTCCCAGAACCAGTCGGAACTGGAGGCGACGAAGTCCTGGAAGCGTTTCTCGCGCTCATAGACATGGCTTCGGCGGATCGCGGACAAGCGTTCGAGCAGCGCGTTCAGGGCCGTGACCGTCTCGCCGATCTCGTCCTTCGCCTTGATGTCGATCTTGTAGCGTTCGGCGTTCGTCGGGTCGTTGTGCGCCGCGGTCAGGTTCTTGTGGATCTCCAGGATCGGCGACAGCACGCTGCGGCCGATGACCGCGCCGGTGGCCATGGAGACCGCGAGGGAGAGTATGAGGATGAGGCCGCCGACGCGCAGCATGTAGGCATTCAGCTCGGCGGTGATGCCGTCGGTGTTGAGCCGCGCCACGACGGTAAAGGGCAGGCCGCTGACCTCGGGCGGCCAGAGGATCTCGTAGTCGCCATTGTCCGAGAAACGCCGGAGAGTCGGGTCCTCGTTGCGGGCGAGGGCGCGTTCGGTCGCATCGCGCTGCGGCTTGAGATCGGGGTTGAGGCCACGGTTCGCCAGCAGGATGCCGTTCTCGGCGTAGACCGCGATCCCGGCGACGGCGACGTTCTCGAAGATGTTCCAGGTGTGCGCCAGCATCTCCCGCGGCGTGTGCTGCTCGTACCAGCCCAGCGCCGACTTGGTGGTGAGCAGAACCACCATTTCCTGATGTTCGCGCAGCTCACCCTGGCGTTTCAGGTAAGAGGGCGGCAGGAACGCCACCTCCACCGCCAGGATGCTCAGGCAGACGAGCAGCATGACCCGCCGGCACAGCCGGCAGTTCAGGAGCTCGCGCGCTTGCGGGAGCGAAGGGAAACCGAAGGGCATAAACCAGCCTGCAAATCGACCGATGGTATTCCTTTTGTAGAGAGAGACACTTCATTCTTGGTTAACGAGGATGCTTAGACTCGCCGGAATCCAGCCGATTCCACCCGGCGGGCGGCGGCGTTTGGGGGGCTTTCCCTATCAATAGGTGGAACTACCTATCCAGGGGGTTTTTTTGTCAGGGCCGCATTCCACCGAGTGTTGCCTTTCCGGCAGCCGGCGCGGGGTCTCTTACGCCCTAACAAAGTATTGAAATAATTAAAAACTGACTGCCAAGTCGCTGGAACCAATGGCGCTTTGCTTGCGATGCCCGGAGTGGGTCTATGCGACTTTAGTATTGTGGGCGGTCTCAGGGCGGTTCGCTAACATGCCCTCACGATGCTCAGGAGACCAGGGTCATCGGCAGTCCTCGCCCCGGCGAGGCATCACGCGAGAGGTCGGAAAAGAAGGCCGAAAGGTCACATTCCCAGAGGAGGAAAGTATGAGCTGGACAACCCCTAAAGTTATCGAGATCTCCGTCGGCATGGAAATCAACAGCTACGCCTGCGCGGATCTGTGATCCTTCCCCCTAGGGGAATGTATCGATAGGCCGGGATTGCTGTCGGACCTCGTTCGGCGGAACGCCCGGCCTTTTCATTTTCGCGCCCGTGGCTTCCAGCTGCGCTTGCGGCGGTCCGGCGGACCGGCCGAAGGCGGAGCGTCCCGGTAATTCGGCCCGGGGGGGGAGTGCAGTGTTACAGGTCTTGGTCCTCGGAGCCGCCGCCGGCGGCGGCTTTCCACAGTGGAACAGCAATAACGAAGCCTCGCAGCGGGCGCGGCGCGGCGATCCGCAGGCGCGCGCCTCCAGCCAGTCGTCGGTCGCCGTTTCGGCGGACGGCGAGAACTGGGTGCTGCTGAACGCCTCGCCCGATCTGCGCCAGCAAATCAACGACAACCGGCCCCTGCATCCGCGCGACGGCGTGCGCCACAGCCCGATCCGCGCGGTGGTGCTGACCAACGGCGACGTCGATCACGTGGCGGGCCTGCTGACTCTGCGCGAAAGCCATCCGCTGGCGGTCTACGCCACCGGGCGGGTGCTCTCGGTGCTGGAGAACAACACCATCTTCAACGTGCTGAACCCCAAGTTCGTCGACCGCCGCCGTCTGCATCTGGGCGAGACCTTCGAGCCCGAGACCAAGGAGGGGGAGGGCCTCGGCCTCGCCATCACGCCCTTCGCCATCCCCGGCAAGGTGGCGCTCTATCTGGAAGACGAGAAGGCCGGCAGCGGCAATTTCGGCACCGTGGAAGAGGACACCATCGCCCTGCGTATCGAGAACACGGCGGGCGCCAACGGCAGCGGCCGGCGCCGCTTCCTCTATGTGCCGGCCTGCGCCGCGCCCTCGCCGGCCCTGGAAGCGGAGATGGAAGGCGCCGACCTGATGATGTTCGACGGCACCCTGTGGCAGGACGACGAGATGCAGGTTCAGCGCGCCGGGGTGAAGACCGGCCGGCGCATGGGTCATATGAGCCTCTCGGGCCCCGAGGGGACCCTTGCGACCTTCGCCGACAGCCCGGTGGCCCGCAAAGTCTTCATCCACATCAACAACACCAACCCCATCCTGCTGTCCGACTCGGCCGAACGCGCCGCCGTCGAAGCGGCGGGCTGGGAAGTCGCCTACGACGGCATGGAGATCAAGTTATGACCCCCGCAACCACTTCCGCGGCAACTTCTGCTGCGGCCCCCGCCGCCGCCCCCGCCCCGGCGTCCGTGACTGCGCCGCCTTTCGGGCGCCTGCTGCCGCAGGGCGAATTCGAGGAGCGCATCCGCCAGATCGGCGCCGAGCGCTATCACTCCCTGCACCCCTTCCACAAGCTGCTGCACGGCGGCAAGTGCAACCACGGCCAGGTGCAGGCCTGGGTGCTGAACCGCTACTGCTATCAGAGCCACATTCCGCTGAAGGACGCGGCCTTGCTGTCGCGCATGGAAGACCTGGAGCTGCGCCGCGAGTGGCGCAAGCGCATCGAGGATCACGACGGCCGGGAAGGCAACGAGGGCGGCATCGAGCGCTGGCTGGTGCTGGCCGAGGGCGTCGGCCTGGACCGCGCCTATGTGGTCTCCGGCGCCGGCATGCTGCCGGCCACGCGCTTCGCCGTGGAGGCCTACGTGCGTTTCGTGCGCGAGAAATCGCTGCTGGAGGCGATCGCCTCCTCGCTGACCGAGCTCTTCGCACCGAAGATCCATCAGGAGCGCATCGCCGGCCTGCTGGAGCACTACGACTTCGCCAACGAGCGGACCATCGCCTACTTCAAGCGCCGCCTCGACGAGGCCCCCAAGGACGTGAAGTTCGGCCTGGGCTACGTGCTGCGCGAGGCGCGCAGCCGCGAGCAGCAGGAACAGGTGCTCGCGGCGGTGCGTTTCAAGACCGATGTGCTTTGGGCGCAGCTCGATGCGCTCTATCATGCCTATGTCGCGCCCGGCCATATCCCGCCCGGCGCCTTCGTGCCGGAGGGTTGTGTCCCGGTGACGGAGTTGGATCTGTAAAGGAGGCACCTGCGGTGAACGAGCGGGTCACCATCACCGAGACTTCCGTGCCGGGCCTGCCGGTCGGGGTCAAGCTGCGCTTCGACAAGCAGCGCGACCAATGGGTCATCCTGGCGCCGGAGCGGCTGTTCGTGCTCGACAACATCGCGCTGGAGATCGTCAAGCGCTGCGACGGCAAGGCGTCGGTGGCGGAGATCGTGACCGACCTGGCGGACACCTTCTCGGCGCCGCGCGACGTCATCCTGAAGGACGTGGGCGCGCTGCTGCAGGACCTCGCCGACAAGCGGATACTCGCGGCATGACGGAACTTGGCTTTCCCCTGGCGATTCTGGCGGAGCTGACCCACCGCTGTCCGTTGCAATGCCCTTACTGCTCCAACCCGCTGGCGCTGGAGGCGAGCAGCGCCGAGCTCGATACCGCGCAGTGGAAGGCGGTCATCAAGGAGGCCGCCGACCTCGGCGTCCTGCAGATCCATTTCTCCGGCGGCGAGCCCACGGCGCGGCGCGACCTGGAGGAGTTGGTCGCCGCGTCCGCCGCCGAGGGCCTCTACACCAATCTCATCACCGCCGGCGTGCTGCTGAGCAAGGAACGCCTCGCCGCCCTGGCGGAAGCGGGGCTCGACCATGTGCAGCTCAGCTTCCAGGACAGCGAGGCGGCGGGCTGCGACCGCATCGGCAACTACCGCGGCGGCTTCGAGAAGAAGCTGGACTGCGCGCGCAGGGTCAAGGAGATCGGCCTGCCGCTGACGCTGAACATGGTGGTGCACCGTCAGAACCTGGAGCATCTGGAAGACATGCTGGCGCTGGCCGAGACGCTCGCCGCCCAGCGGGTCGAAATCGCCCATGTGCAGTACTACGGCTGGGCCTATCTGAACCGTTCCTCCCTCATGCCGACGCGCGCGCAGTTGGAACGCGCGACGGAGATCGTCGAGGCCGCGCGCGAGCGCCTGAAGGGCATCATGGTGATCGACTACGTGGTGCCGGACTACTACGCGCGGCGTCCGAAGTCCTGCATGGGCGGCTGGGGACGGCAGTTCCTCAACATCTCGCCGGCGGGCAAGGTGCTGCCCTGCCACGCGGCGGAGTCCATCACCAGCCTGACCTTCGACCGCGTGAGCGAGAAGAGCCTGCGCGACATCTGGGAGAACTCGGAAGCCTTCAAGGCCTACCGCGGCACCGACTGGATGCCGGAGCCCTGCCGCTCCTGTGAGCGCAAGGAGATCGATTGGGGCGGCTGCCGCTGCCAGGCCTTCGCCTTGACCGGCGAGGCGGGCAACGTCGATCCGGCCTGCGCCAAATCTCCCGTGCATGACGCCATGCAGGCTCTGGCGACGGCGGAGTCCGGCCGGGAGACGGAAGACTTCCACTACCGCACCCGCAAGGCGGGCGAGACGGCCGCCCGGAAAGTACCGGAGTCGCTGTCTTAGTCGCCGCTGTTTGGGTTGCCGCTGTTTGGGTTGCCGCTGTCCTGGCGTCCGTCAGTTGAAGGGGTTCTTGCCCTCGCGCAGGCGGAAGCCGCCGAACCCCAATTCCTTGGCTTTTTCGAAATCCTGCGCCGCCAGCTCCGTCTCATCTTGGCGCTGATGGGCCGTGCCGCGGTTGGAATAGGCGCCGGCGAAGTTGGGGTCCAGATGGACCGCCACCGAGAACTTCAGGACCGCGCGGCCGTAGTCGGCCTGTTGCAGGGCTTGCCGCCCTTCGTCGTTGAACCGCCGGGCCAGCGCCTCGCGCGTCAGGCTGCCGTCCTCCAGGTTCTGGCGGTAGGGCGCCAGTTCGGCGTCGATCCGCGCCTGCGTCTCGTCGACGGGCTCGGCATCGCTTTCCGCCGCTGGCACGGCCTCGGGGGGCGCGTCCTCGGGGGGCGCGGCCTCGGCTGGGGGGATTGCGGGCGGCGGCCGCGCGGCCACTTGGTCTTCCGGGACGGCTGGGTCTTCCGGCGCCGGGGCGGCATCGAGCGGCTTCAGCTTGGGCGGCGCCGGCGGGGGGGGCACCACGACTTTTTCGGCGACGGGCTCCGGCGCAGGCGGCTCGCCCGGGCCGGCGCCGAGATCGGGAATCTGCGTCGCGGGCGCCCCCGCCGGCTTCTGGCCGCCGCTGTTCAAGGCCGCGAAGGCGGCGGCGACGCCGCGCAGTTCGTTCAGCAGCTTCTCGCTGGGCGCCGGCTCGCCGGTCAGCAGGGCAAAGTCCTGGTAGCGGCGGATCGCGGCGAGGGTGTCGTCGTCGACCACGCCGTCGACCGTCCCCGGATCGAATCCCAGGTCGCGCAGCAGGGTCTCCAGCTCCTCCACCGCGGCCTGGTCCAGCGCCGCCGCGGGGGCGCTGAACAGCAGGAGGAAGGCCCCCAGGGCCGCCGGGAGGGAATTTCGCCAGGAACCGAACATGGGCGCATTTTACCGCCGGATGATCAGGAAGCGAATCTCTTGCGTGGTAGGTGAAAAAGCCCGGAATTCTGCGCTCTTGCGGGGAGGGGCTAGGCGTTTTCCCCGCTGTGGTCCTGCCGCGCCAGCCATTCCCGGGGACCGCAGCCGAACTGGCGCTGGAAGGCGCGGGCCAGGGCCGTGGGGCTCTTGTAGCCGGTCGCGGCCGCCACGGCCTTCAGCGGACGGCCGGCCAGCAGGGCCTGCCGGGCGGCGGCCATGCGCAGGGTGGTCAGGTAATCGCCGGGCGCCACGCCGATCCGCGCCTTGAAGGCCGCGGCGAAGGTCGAACGCGACATGCCGGCGATCTCGGCCAGGCGCTCGATATTCAGCGCCGCTTCGGGCGCGCGATGCATCGCGGCAAGCGCCCGCGCCAGCTTCGGGTCGGAGAGGCCGGCCAGCAGACCGGACTCCGTCAGTCCCCTGGTGATGCAATGCCGCAGCAGCATGACCATCAGCAGCTCGATCAACAGGTCGACGGCGGCCCGCTGACCGAAGGCCTTGGCGAAGGCTTCCTCGAAGAGGCGGTTCAGCACGGGCGCCAGCCCGTCCAGTTCATCCAGCGCGATGATCAGCGGCTCCGGCAGGCCCAGCAGCAGCAGGTCGGCCTCGGGACCCTCGAAGGACAGTTGCGCGCAGACGAGATCCGCGCCTGCGGCCTCGTCGGCTTCCAGGCGGTGGTCCTGAGGGCGCGCGAAGAGAATGAGGCTCGGCCGCTCGATGCGCCGCGGCGGGCCGCCGGTGGCGTGGAGCACGACCGGCCCGCGCTGCACGAGATGAAGGTGGCCGTGAGTGCCGTCGCCCGCATAGTCGGCGCCGCCGCAGAGCGAGCCGGAAAAGAACACGCTGGCGCTGAGGCTGCGGTGGTGCAGCCAGGGGAAGGGCTCTGCGCTTTCGGACGAACGGCGTGGTTCTTCGGACAAAAGATCAAACACCTCTGACTAGCTTTACCTCAAGGGGCGCAAGCCCCCGACCGACTCAATGAAAGAACCAGTTCGGAGTGAACCGCTATGTCCAAACTCAATGCAACCCTTCGTGGCGCTTTGCTGTCGCTGTCCCTGGCCGGCGCCATGCTGCCGACCCTGACAGAGGTCGTGTCCGCCGCCGAGGAAGTCAACATCGTCGAAGGCTATGCTGTCCACGGCTATGACGTGGTCGCTTACTTCACCGAAGGCAAGCCGGTGCCCGGCAACGACAGCTACACGGCCCAGCATGGCGGGGCGACCTATCGCTTCGCCAGTGCCGGGCACCGCGATGCCTTCGCCGCGAACCCGGCCAAGTACGCCCCACAGTACGGCGGCTACTGCGCCTTCGGCACCGCCATGGGCCGCAAGTTCGACGGCGATCCCCAGGCCTGGGCCATTGTCGACGACAAGCTCTACCTGAACCTCAACAAGGACGTTCAGTCGCGCTGGAAGGGGAACGTGCCCGGCTTCATCAAGGGGGCGGAGAACAACTGGCCGCTGATCCGCAATGTCGCCGACGCCAGCCTGGAGGCGGCGCCGCCGGCGGGTGTGACCCTGGGCGCCCAGTAGGGGACGTCTTGTAAGGGGCGCCCAATAGGGCGCGATCTACACGCGGCCGGACTCAGCCCCCGGGATCCCGGCTGCCGGACGGCATGCGGCGTTTATTTCAGCGCCGCATGCCGTCTCTTTTTCCGGGCAGATTCTGACGAAGCGTCACTCCGGCATGGTCGCGGTGATCTTGACGGAGGCGTACCAGGCCGAGAGGTCGGAAATATCCTCGTCGCTGAGGTTCTTGGCGATCACCGACATGATCTCGTGTTCCCGCTTGCCGGAGCGGAAGGCTTTCAGCTGGGTCTCCAGATAGATCTGGTTCTCGCCGGCGATGTGCGGGGCGATCGGGATCTTGGCGATGCCGTCGATACCGTGGCAGGTCTGGCACTGACGGGCCTTCTTGCGCCCGGCGGCGGCGTCGGCGGCCTCGGCGGCGGTGGGCAGGCTGGCCGCTGTCATGGCGGCGAGGCCGAGCAGGAGAAACGGGGTCTTCATGACAGTCATTTCGTGGAACTCTTCCCGTAGATGCAGGAACGGCGACCGGGTGGTCGACCCGGCCGCCGCAATGTGCAGTCTCCCGGCTTAGTTGCCGTAGGAGATACGGTAGATGGCGCCGGCGAGGTCGTCGGAGACCAGGATGGAGCCGTCACGCAGTTCGACCACGTCGACGGGCCGGCCCAGGTATTCGCCGTTGTCGTCGATCCAGCCATCGGCGAAGACCTCGGTCTCGCCGGCCGAACCGTCCTCGTTCACCGGGGTGAACATCACGCGGGCGCCCACCGGCGTGGTGCGGTTCCAGGAACCGTGCTGCGCCGAGAAGATGCCGCCCTTGTATTTCGCCGGGAACTGCTTGCCTTCGTAGAAGTGCATGCCGAGGTCGGCGGCGTGGGCCACCATGTTGACCGCCGGGAAGACCACGTCGGCCGGCGGCTCGGAATCGGCGTACTCGTTGGTGCGGGTATCACCGCCGCCGTACCAGGGGAAGCCGAAGTGCTGGCCCTTGGCGGTCTGGCGGTTCAGCTCGCCCGGCGGGATGTCGTCACCCATGCCGTCGACCTGGTTGTCGGTGAACCACAGTTCGCCGTTGGCCGGGTTGAAGTCGAGGCCGACCGAGTTGCGCACACCGTAGGTGTAGACCTCGCGGTTGGTGCCGTCGCGGTTCATGCGGACGATGCCGCCGATACCGGCCTCGGTGTAGAGGTCCATCTTCTCCGGCGCGAAGACGTTGAACGGCTGGCCGAGGGTGATGTAGAGCTTGTCGTCCGGACCGATGGTGCAGACGCGTGCCGTGTGGTTGTAGCTTTCTTCCTCGGGCGGAATCAGCTTGCCCTGCGCCACCACTTCGAAGGCCGCGACATCGGGGCTTTCGTAGAAGAACTCGGCGGCCGGATAGACCAGCACGCGGTTCTGCTCGGCGATGTAGAGGAAACCGTCTTCGGAGAAGCAGGGGCCGTTCGGGATCGAGAAATCGATCGACGGCGCGAAGCTCTTCACTTCGTCGGCGACACGATCCTTGTTGCGGTCGGTGACCGACCAGGCCTTGGTCTTGCGGGTGCCGACGAAGGTCACGATGCCCTGCGGACCGACCGCCATGTGGCGCGCGTCCGGTACGACGGCGTAGAGTTCGATGTTGAAGCCCGAGGGCAGGTTGACCCGCTTCAGGTTTTCGCGGATGCCGTCAGCGTAGGCGCCGCTTTGCTCGATGACCTCGAACTCGGTCACGCCGGTGGTTTTGAAGGCGCCGAGCTTCTCCAGGTTGCTCTGTGCCAGGGCCGGGGTGGCCACCAGCAGAGCCGCAAGCGATACAAGGGGTAATGCTTTTCGCATATCAACTTTCCTCCCACTTCTTTGTTGTTATGCGTCGAGCCTAGCGGGTTTAACGCACCTCAGGTAGTAGGAATATGGTGGGATGCAGAGGCCGATTGGATCGCTCGTCATACCAATGGCGGCGGGACGTGAGGACAGGACCGGTCGAGAGAAAAGCGGAGGGGTGCCGGCAGGCCGTCAGTCGGCTTGGGACGCGGCGCTTTCCGGCAGGTGTTCCGGGCGCGTTACGACATAGAGCGCCGCCCCGGCGATGACCGCGGCGGTGACCAGCATGGTGGCGAGCGACAGGGGCGAAAGCAGGACGATGGCCACCGCCGCGGCCATGCCGATCAAGGCGCTGATCTTGGCCCTGCGGCCGATCACTCCGTAGCTGAGGAAGGCTTCCACCGCCGGGCCGATCCCAGGCCAGGCGAAGATCTTGCGCGCCATGGCCGGACAGCCCTTGGCGAAGCAGCCGGCAGCGGCGATCCAGAAGATAGTGGTCGGCAAGACCGGCAGAACCGTGCCGACCAGACCGACCCCGAAGAAGGCGTAACCGGCGGCCGTCCAGGCCCAGGCCAGGCGGCGACGGGCGCTGACGTCACGGTTGTCTTCGGTGGCGGTGCGCCCGGTCATGCTGGTTCTTGGCCTCGGGGGATGCGCTGGCGTCCAAATGCTAGCCTAGGACTTAGGCCAGCGCGGTCAAGATACCAAGGTTTTCTTTAAATTGGATTGACCGGAAAAGCCCCGGAAAGCCCTGCAAAGCGCGGGTTTTCGCCGGTTCAGGCCACCTTCTCTCCTCTGTGCGGATCATCGCCGTGCAGCGCCGGACAGGCGTCGTCGGCCAGCGGTTCGATCCTTCCGCAGGGATCGACCCGTACCCTGACCTTCTGGTGGCAGGAGGCGGCGCGCTCCATCTGCTTGTAGAGCGGACAGAGCGAGTCCTGGCGCAGCAGAAAGCCGAGGACCACCGGCAGTTCGAAGGGGTCTTCGATCCACAGGCTGTAGCCGACCTGACGGCCGTCGCGCATGGTGCTGTCGAGGGGCAGGCGCTCGATGATCCGGCCTTCCAGAATCTGGCCGCTCTGGACCCGCGGCGCCGGCGTGGGGCAGGGCAAGGCGGGTTCGAAGGCGTCGGTCAGGCGAGCGCGGCGCCGGGCAGCGAGTAGCCCCAGCAGCAGCATGCCCACCAGGCCGGCGGAGAGGCCCGGCAGGGCTGCCCCCAGGACGTCCTTCACATAGGGCAGATCGAAGGCGACGAAGAGCGCGCCGATGCGGTGCTCCGGCATCGGCAGGATTTCGAACAGGAGCAGCGGCAGGACCCCGAGGCCGCCGCCGACATACAGCAGCCAGAGGATGGCAGGCTTGGCCATCAATGCAGAGACGGCCGGTCTCAGGCCGCTTTGGCCGCTTTCCAGGCGTTGGCCGTCGAAGTCGAGCAGATAGCGGCGAAAGAGATGGCGAAAGCTCTGTTGGGTAATGGCGCCGCCAATTGCCATGGGCACCGAGAAGCAGTGGGGCGGGGCGACGGACTCATCGGCGTAGTAGCGCCGTCCCTTCAGCGTCTCGCCGAGGTAGCTGCAGGGCCGCAAGCCGCCGTAGCGCGCCCGGGCCATGCGCAGCCAGGACTCCAGCAGCGTGCCGAGCATCAGAAAGAAGAGCAGCGAAAGCGCGGTGATGGTGCTGAGAGAGATCACCAGCTGCAGCCCCGCTGCGTCATAGGCCGCGATGATCAGCTCCGCCAGATCGAGACCGCTCGTGGCTCTCGCACCCTGATCCGCGAAGTAAAGAAAGCCTGCGCCCAAGAAGCCGGCACAGAGGATGGCCGTCGGCCGCATGCTGCTACCCCTGACAATTCCCGGTTGTCACAAGGGCCCGCCGGATGGCGCGCCCTTCTTTGCCGGGCCCCATTACCGGGTTTGTCGGATTGCCCGCCGACAAGGTTCAATCGGCCGGCGATTTTCCGAAGCGGGGCGCCAGGGATATTTGCATTGCCAGCCTGCGCCCCGCACCGCATCTTGGCGTCACCATGACGAAGGAGGAGTCGATGCTGCGCCCTTTCATCGCTAGCGGTCTGCTGGTTCTGCTTGCCGCCTGTGCCGCCATGGAAGGCGGCGCGCAGCGGGAGACCTCGGCGATCCTGTCGGAAAAGGTCCAAGCCGAGCTGCGGGCGGGGCAGGGCGACTTCGCCCCCGATCTCGTCTACGTCAGCGAGAAGGCCCACAACGCCAGCTACGACAAGATCATGATCGACCCGATCATGTATTTCCTGCCGCTGGAGGCGCCGCGCAGAATCTCTCCCGCCGACCGCCAGACGCTGATGAACAATTTCCATGTTCTCATGGCGCGGGAACTGGGGAAGGACTTCCTGCTGGCTCTGGAGCCGCAGCGCGGCACCGTGCGTGTGCAGTTCGCGGTGCTGCCGGCGACGCGTGACGAGGTGGGGCTGGACACCGTTGCCATGGTGGCGCGCGTCGATCCCGAGAACGAAGTGGTGATCGATGCCCTGGCCAGCCCGATCCAGCCGGGCGCCGATCTGTTGGTGGAGGCGGAGTGGACGGACGCGGTGACCGGCGAGGTGCTAGGCGCGACGGTGGACCGCCACTTCGGTCAGGGCAGCTTCGATGGCGGCTCTTTCAAAAGCTGGGCCGATGTGAACCGCTATTTGAAGTCCTATGTGGTGCTGATCCGCTATCGCCTTTGCAGCTTCCGCGGCTTGGAGGACTGCACGCCCCCGGAAGTGCCCCGGGAAGCGCTGGCGGACTGAACCGGTTTTCGGGCCTTGCCTGGCCATAGCGGTTAACGGCACGGCAATCTCAGGCTATACTCCCGGCTAAGGAGGATTCGCCCTAATACTTCTGCTGGTTGAGAGGCCCATCGGGTCGGTCGCTGGCGGGAGGGTGGTGAAGCTGCTTTCGGGGGGAAGCGATTGGCCTTCTTGGATAAGCTTGCCGGCAGTGTCCTGCGCGCCAACAGCTGGTCGCGCCGGCCACCGCTGATGAAGGGCTGCGTCACTGCCGCGGCGGTGATTGCGTCTGCCGATCCTGCCGTCAGCCTCGCGCGGCGCGCCACCGTCGATCAGATCCTCGAAGAACTGAACGACCAGACAAACTCGCACCTGGACCAGGCGGTTCAAGCGTTCCAGCGCAGCCTGGACCGGCTGCGGACCGAGGGGCCCAGCGCGCAGCGTGCGGCGCTGGCCAGCCTTGCGAAGTTGTCGGGAGACCCGGCGGCGGTGGAGCTCCTGCTGCGGGTCAGCCAGGTCGTCGCCCTTGCCGATGGGCAGGCGAGCGACGCGGCGCGCGCCGCGGTGGCGGATATTGCCACCGCCTTGGGGGCCGCCGCGCCCGAGCTGGTGCCGCCTCAGGCCTCGCCGGGCCCACGCCCGGGCCGCGTCGTCGTGGTCGGCAACGAGAAGGGCGGCACGGGCAAGTCGACGACCGCCATCCATCTGGCCATGGGATTGGCGCAGCGCGGGCACAAGGTTGCCTGCATCGATCTGGACGGACGCCAGGCGACCCTTTCGCGATTCCTCGCGAACCGCACCGCGGCAGCGGAACAGCGTGATGCCGCCTTGGTGGTGCCCCGCTATGAACGGCTCGAGACGGTCGAGGCGGACTCGAAGCAGGCGGCCACGGCCACGGCGGAAGAGCGGGCCAGATTTTCAGCCGCCTTGGCGGAGTTGGCCGATCATGACGTGGTGGTGGTGGATACGCCCGGCTACGCCAGCCGCCTGGCGCCGCTGGCCTACAGCGTCGCCGACGTGTTGGTCACGCCGATCAACGACAGCTTCATCGATGTCGACGCGCTGGCGGACATCGATGTGGAGCGCCGCGAGGTGCGGGCGCCCAGCCCCTTCTCCCAATTGATCTGGCAGGAGCGGGAGCGCCGCGAGCGCGCCGGAGAGACCGCCGTGGATTGGATCGTGGCGCGCAACCGTATCGGCCACCTCGATACCCGCAACGCGCGGGAGATGGCCAAGTTGCTGTCGGTCCTCTCTGACAGGATCGGTTTCCGCCTGCAGCCGGGATTTTCCGAACGGGTGGTCTTTCGTGGCCTTTTCTTCCGCGGTCTGACGCTCTTCGATCTCGCCCCGGCGGAGGTTCCCCAGGGCAGCCTTGCCAGCCTGGAGCATGCGCGCCAGGAAGTCGGGGAATTGCTCGACGCCGTCACCCCCGACCGCAGCGCCGGCGCCTAAGGCGGCTCTTCACCCGACCTAGCCACTTCGGCATGCCTCCCGGAGGCGTATTTGCCCGCGTGTGACCCTGGCACCGTGGCGTCCGAGGGATATTTCCCGGGTTCTCAACCGCATCTAGTCGAAAACGCTAAGAAAATATAATCGAATTAAAGCAGGGCGTTAGCCGCAATCCAAAAAATTGAATGGGTATAGTGCCCAGACCACACGCTTAAAATGTCGCGGAAATCGCATTTCCCGCAAAGGTATCAATATTGAATAGCAATATTATCCCATACCATAATAATAATTCAAGTAGAGAGAGTCTAAAGAGAGGCGACAGGCAATACAGATATGCCGTTTAACCAATGATTAAATCTGATTTGACTAAATGCCTGCACAATTCGACTCGGTGGTTGGGGGTTCTATGCCAGTCGAGAATAAACAATCCATATAGGAAGAGGATTGATCTATGAAATATATGACGAAATTCGTGGCTGCCGGCTTTGCCGGCGTGGGGCTTGCCGCCAGCGCGTCGGTTGCATTCGCGACCGATCAGACCGGTAACGCCTCGGCCCAGATCCAGCAGGCAATCTCCATCACCGAAGATACCGCGATGGACTTCGGTACGGTCGCTGTCGACGGTTCGGGCGGCACGGTGACGATCTCCACCGCCGGCGCGGTGACCGGCCCGGCCGGCTACACCTTCTCCGGTTCGCCGGCGGCGGGCACCTTCACGGCTTCCGGTGACACCAGCACCGCGGTGACGATCAGTTTCACCGCCGGTTCGCTGACCGGTCCGGGCACGGCCATGACGCTGAACAACTTCACCCACGACGCGGGCGGTACGCCGACCACGGACGGTGCCGGTGACCTGACCTTCAACGTTGGCGGCGACCTGGTGGTGAATGCCGCTCAGGCCTCCGGCGCCTACTCGGGCACCTATACGGTGACCGTGAACTACTGAGCCGCCGATCTGTGATGGTTGCTTAGAGGCGGGTCGGTCGTCCGGGGGGAAGGCCGGCCCGTCGTTGTTTGGATTGGGGGAAATCATGCAACGCATTCTTTGCTATGGCCGCGGCAGCGCGCGGTCGCTGCCGGGGTGGGGCCTGGCGGCAGCTGCCTTCTTCTTTGCCGTGCTTGTCGGCACCGTGCCGGCGCTGGCGGCGGGCGGCCTGGTCGTCACGCCGCAGCTCGTGGAACTGGACAGCACGCAACGCAGCCGGGTTCTGACCTTGGCGAACCGCGGCACGGAGACCGAGACCTACCGGGTCTCCATCGTCAACTACCGCATGGACGGGCAGGGCAACCTGCACCGCACGGAAACGCCCGCGGAGGGCGAAGGCTTCGCAGGGGCCCTGTTCCGCTACGCGCCGCGCCAGATCACGCTGGAACCCGGCAAGCCGCAAACCGTGCGCATTCTCTACCGCCGCCCGGCCAACCTGCAGGAAGGGGAGTACCGCTCCCATCTGTTGTTTCAGCAGGTCCCCAGCGCGGAAGCGACGGCGGCGCAAGTTCAGAGCGGCAGCGGTCTCTCCCTGCAGATCCGGACGGTCTTCGGCATCACCGTGCCGGTGATCGTCCGCCACGGCCGCCTGAGCGCGGAGGGCCGGCTGACGGACCTGACCCCGACACGCACCGGCGACGGAAAGCCGGGCGTCGCTGTGCGGATCGCCCGCGACGGCAAGAAGTCGCTGCGCGGTGATCTCGTGGCACTGATCGGCGAAGAGGAAGTGGGCCGCCTCAACAATGTCGCGGTCTATCTCTCGACGCCGCACCGGGATATCGTCATGCCGCTCGACCCTGAAAAACTGGGCCAGGGCGCCGGGCGCGACCTGCGCGTCGAGTACCGAGAGCGCGCGGACAGGGGTGGCGCCTCGATCGCCAGCGGTCGGTTGCAGTTGAGGTGACGCGGCAGGGCTGAGCCAAGAGCCACTGATCGCGCGGGTTCCGACCCTTGCGCCGCCCCGTTTCCCGGAACCGACTCTGCGCCGCCGGCCTGCTGGCGGCGGCCCTGCTGCCTTGTGTGGCGGGCGCCGCCGAAACCGACTGGTCGGAGCGCCCGGACGACGAGGTCTACGTCTTCGGCCTGAGGCTCGACCGCTATGTGCTGAGCGAGGGCCTCATCGTCTTCTATGACGGGGAAGAGGCCTTCGCGCCCCTGGGGGCGCTTGCCGAGCTGCTTGAGTTCCCCATTGCCGTCGACCCCGCAAGAGGCATCGCCGAAGGGTGGTTCCTCAACGACGACCGGACCTTTCGTCTCGACCTCGCGGGGCAGGAGGTCGAGGTTGCCGGGCGGACGACGACGGTCGACATCGCGATGCTGGAGCGCCATCCCGACGACATCTATGTTTCGCTGAAGGAACTGGAGCATTGGTTCCCAATCGCCTTGGATCTGCGCTTCGGCGATCTCGCCATTGACGTGGTCGCCCTTGAGCCGCTTCCCCTGCAGCAGCGCATCGCCCGTGAAGAGCGCCGCCGTCTTCTGCGGCCGGCCGCGGACGGCCAGGGCCTGGAGCGGGTCGAGCCGGAAGAGCGATGGTTCGATTGGCCCTTTGTCGACACCAGCATCGAAGTCTCCGCCCGTCACCGCCCCAAGGAGACGCACAGCCGCGGGCGTTTGACGACGACGGTGGCCGGTATCGTCGGGGGGCTCGATGGCGAGATGACGGCGGTCGCCGACAGTGACCAGACGGTGCCGAATTTTCGGGTGCGCCTGGGCCGCCGCGCGCTGGAGGGCGGTCTGCTCGGGCCGCTGGATGTCCGCGAGTATGCGCTGGGTGACGTGACGACACCCGACCTGCCGCTGGTGGCGGAGAATACGGTCGGGCGCGGCGTCGAGATCTCCACCTACGACCTGGACCGGCTGGAGCAGACCAACCGTGTCACCCTGCGGGGCGAACTGCCGGTCGGCTGGGAAGTCGAAGCCTACCGGAACGGCGAGTTGATCGACTTCCAGACCGATAGCGACGTCGGCAACGGCCGCTACGAGTTCGCCAACCTGCCAACCCTCGCCGGCCTCAACGAGTTCCGCTTGGTCTTCTACGGCCCGCAGGGGCAGACCCGGGAGCGGGTGGAGAGCTATTTCGTGACGCCGGACTTCGCCGAGCCAGGGCGCACCGACTTCCGCGTCGCGTTCAACCAGCGCAACCGCGATCTCATTGACATCGACGACTCGACGCCGAGTCAGCCCGACGACGGTGAAAACCGCTTCGTCCTGCAGGCCGAGCACGGCATCAATGAGACGCTGTCGCTCGGCGCCGGGCTGGCCAGCCTGTCGGTGGACGGCCAGCGCCGGCACTATGGAAACGCCAATCTGCAGGGCTCGTTCTTCGGGATGCTGGGACAGATCGACGCCGCGCTGTCCGACAACGGCGGCCTGGCGCTCGGCGGGCGGCTGCAGACACGGGTCGGCGACTGGTCCTTCTTCGGCGAGCAGAGCTTCTTCGAGGATTTCCATTCCGAGCAGAGCGACAACGCGTCGGTTTCCGGCCACCTGCGCAGCCGCACTTCTCTCCGGGCGAACGGCCACCTGCCGGACATCGGCTTGGGTCATCAGCCCCTCTCTGCCACCCTCTCCCATGAAGTGGCGGAGGAAGGGGAGTGGCAGACCAGTGCCTTCGGCCGCGTCTCCGCGGTGGCCCGGCCCTTCAACTTCGCGCTTTCGTCGACGACCCGCCTCTACAGCGACAGGGATACGCAGAGCGAGGCGCGCCTGCTGGTCGGCACCCTGCTCGGCGATTTCCGCCTGCGCGGCGAGATCGGCGTCGACGTCGCGCCGGCGCCGGCCTTCGACCAGGTGGTCCTCAGCGCGGACTGGCGCATCGACGACGACTTCGGCGCCCGCTTCGGCCTCCGCCACAACAGTGGAGAGCGGGAGACGACCAGCGCCACCGTCGGCCTCAACTACCAGTTCGAGCATTTTGCCCTGGGCCTCAATGTCGATGGCGATACCGACGGGCAGTACAACGCCCGCCTCGGCCTTTCCTTCAGCTTCGGGCATGACCCGGGGCGCGACAGCATTGCGGTACGGGCGCGCCCCTTCGCGCGTTACGGCGCGGTCAGTGCGCAGGCCTTCCTCGACAGCGACAACGACGGCAACTTCGATCCCGGCGAACAGGTGGTGGAGGGCGCCGGTTTCTCCGGGCCGCGGCTGCCGCGCGATGCGCGAACCGACGAAAGCGGCAACAGTTTCATCGTCGGCTTGGAGCCCTATCGCGCCACCGAGATCGGCTTGAACGAAGCGACGCTGGAAGATCCCTTCTGGGCCTCGGCACGTCCGCCCGTCCAGGTGGTCACCCGCCCCGGCACCACCACCAGGCTGCTCTTTCCGGTCATCGAGACCGGTGAGGTGGACGGGACGGTGGTGGTCGGCAGCACCGGCGGCGGTGCCTTGCGGCCGGGCGGCGGCCTGCGGGTGTCCCTGCGCGATGCGGCGGGGCGCCTGGTTGCGGAGACCGTGACGGCCTACGACGGCTACTACTTCTTCGATCGCATTCCCTATGGCCGCTATCTGCTGGTGCTCGACCCGCAGCAGCTCCGGGAGCTGGGCTACGCGGCGGTGCCGCCGCGCGCGCTGAGCATCGGCTCCGAGGAGCCCTTCGTCATCGGTCAGGATCTCTTCGCGCCGCCGGACCCGCTGGTTACAGCGGCAGGCCGTAGTACCACGGGGCGAACAGAGTGAAGGCGAGCCACACCAGCAGGATCAGCGGCACGCCGACGCGCACGAAGTCCATGAAACGATAGTTGCCCGGTGTCATCACCACCAGGTTGGTCTGGTAGCCGATGGGCGAGGCGAAGGAGCAGTTGGAGGCGAAGATCACCGCCACCGCGAAAGGCTCCACCGGCAACCCGAGGACGCGGGCGAGGTCGACGGCGATGGGGGTGAAGAGCACCGCCGTCGCCTTGGTGCTGAGGAGGTTGGAGAGCAGCGCCAGCAGCAGGAAAAATCCGGAAAGCACCTGACCCGGCGAGGCGCCGGCCATGACCACCATCAGCTGTTCCGCCAGGAAGGTGGCGCCGCCGGTCTCCTGCATCGCCGAGCCCAAGGCCAGCGCCATGGCGATAGTCAGGACGATCTTGCGGTCGAGCACCCGCACCGCGTCGCCGACGGAGAGAATGCCGGAGGCGATCATGGCGGCGGCGCCGCAGAAGGCGGCGATGGCGATCGGCACCACGCCGCTGGCGGAGGCGGTGATGACCGCGAGGAAGATGGCGGCGGCCATGCGCTGGTACTGCGGCGTCACCAGCTGTTGGCGGGACCATTCCATCAGCACCACACTGCGCTCCCCGCGCAGCCGGTCGACATCCTCCGGACGGCCCTGGATCAGCAGCACGTCGCCGTCCTTGAGCGGGATGCGCGTGATGCGCTCGCGCAGCATGCGGCTGCGCCGTTCGACCCCCAGCACCACACAGTGATGCTTGTAGCGGAAGCCGATTTCCTCCAGCGTGCGGCCGACGATCTCCGATTCCGGGCGGACCATCACCTCGGCCTCGACCTGCCCGCTCACCGTCCAGGGCGGACGGTGCGGCTGGGTCTCGCCGTCGTGATTCTCTTCGGGGCCGCGGAAGGCGTCGGCCATCAGTTCCGGGTGCAGCAGTTCTGGCTCGCCCTTGGCCAGCGCGCCCAAGGCCTGACGGGTGGCGGCGAGGATGATCAGGTCGCCGACTTCCAGGGTCAGTTCCTCGAAGGGCGGCACCATGGCGCGTTCGCCGCGCTGGATCATCAGGACCGTGACGTCCTTGAGGTCCGGAAAGATGCCGCCGACCGGCTTCAGCCCGACCAGGCGCGAGCCTTGCGTGACGGAGATCTGCGCGACGAAGTGGCGGGTGCGTTCCTCGACCACGCCGCCCATCGGCGCCCGGTCGGGCAGCAGGCGCGGCGCGACGAAGAACAGATAGAGCATGCCGACGCCCGCCAGCACCAGCCCGGGCACGGTGAAATCGAAGAAGCCGAAGGGTTTTTCACCGAGATCGTCCAGTTCCAGCGACACCAGCAGGTTGGTGGAAGAGCCGATCAGCGTGGTCATCCCGCCCAGTACCGAGGCATAGCTGAGCAGCATCATGTAGCGGCTGGGTGACTGCCGGAAGCGCCGTGTCAGCGCCTGCATGATGGGAATGAAGAGCACCACCACGGGGATGTTGTTCAGCACGGCGCTGAAGGCCATGACCACCACCAGCATCAGGGCCACGGCGCAAGCGCGGTTCTGCCGGGTGAACTGGATGACGGTATTGGCGGCTTCGTCCAGCACGCCGGTGCGCGTCAGCCCCTCGCCGAGGACGAGCAGCGCGAGGACGGCGATCAGTGCGGGATTGGCGAAGCCTGAGAAGAGGTGCCGCAGGTCCAGCTTGTCTTCGCCGTCCGGGCCGATGAGCGGGAAAAAGTGGAAGAACACCAGCAGCACGGAGATGACGGCCAGTGCGGTCAGTTCGATCGACAGGGCTTCGGTGGCGAAGATCGCCAAGGC
The DNA here is from genome assembly GCA_048268885.1 of Kiloniellaceae bacterium. GTDB lineage: Bacteria > Pseudomonadota > Alphaproteobacteria > Kiloniellales > Kiloniellaceae > Pelagibius. Next base: position 62,728 of record JBLWUP010000010.1, read on the forward strand.
CACCACGATCAGCAGGAAGAGAACGCCCATTTGAAAGGGCGCGATGAATTCGGGTGAGATCATGGGTGAGTTCTAGCCTGGCCGCCGGCTCTTGAGCAAAGCGGCACAACAGGCGGCGGACTCCGCGCGTCGGCGGGGTTCCGTTTCAGTCAGGCAGAACTGCAACGCGTTTCCCGGCATGTTGCCCCTTCGAGGAAGATGACCTTCTGGTTTCCTGCACCAATTGGCGAACCAATTCCGCAGCTTCCGGGGCCATTCTATATGAAATATGGGCCTACAGGAAAACGCCTGACGTCAGGGCCGCGTAGACGGCGGCCAAAACCGCCATGGAAGCCAGGGTATAAGCCAAATTCCACCGCCAGGTGAGATCGACGCCACTGTAGCCCGAGGCCCGCGCCAGCATCAGGGTGCCGGAAGCGAAGGGCGCGCCGAGGGTGCAGATGGCGGTGCCGGCGGCGATGGCCAGCACGATCAGGGTCGGCTCGGCGGGGACGGCGCCGAGCTCGGTCACTAGGCTGCCGAGGAAGACGGCCGTGGTGATCGGGCTGAGCGCGACCAGGCCGCAGAGCCAGACGAAGAGCGACAGCAGGGAAAGGAAGATCCAGCCCGGCATCTGCTCGACCGAGAGGGCGGAGGCGACCTGGTCGGCGGGGACCAGCGCTGCGGCGACCGTGCCGATGAAGCCGGCGGCGCCGAGCGAGACGGCCTCGCGGACGAAGGACGGCAGGCCGAACGCGGTCACTTCCCCCAGGCGGCGCAAAGTGCCCGCCAGGCGCGCTCCGCTTTCCGCGTTCGGCTGCTGCAGGAAGACCCAGACCAGCAGCACCAGGGGCGCGGCCAGCATGACGCCGGCGACCAGCAGGACGTTGCCCCAGAAAGTGAACAGCAGGGTCAGGCCGAACAGCAGGGCGCTGACCGCGCCGAGGCGCAGCAGCGCGCTGCGCGGCAACGAGAGTTTTTCTCGTTGCGGCAGCTTGCCGCTGGCGCGCAGCCGACGGCGCAGGGGCCACCAGCGCAGGGTGTCCTCGCCCCAGCTCACCGCCAGCATGAGCACGGCGAGCAGCCCGCCAATGAGCAACACGCGCCCGGGATCGACCCCCGGAATGAGGGTCGGCAGGATTGCCTGGGTGACCGCCGTCGGCGCCCACAGCAGGAACCAGGCGAAGCCGCGCAGCAGGGCGGTGAGCTGACGGCGTTCGCGCAGCAGGGCGATCTCGTCCAGGTCTTCGCGCTGGCGGTGGTCGCCGCGCACGCCGCGCTGGATGATCGGCGCCAGCAGACTCAGCGAGCCGAGATTGATGAGCACGGAGAAAAAATGGCTGCCCATGAAGACGGCGAGGAAGCGCCACTGCGGCGGCTGCTGGGTCACGTAGGTGCCGCATTGCAGAACCGCGGGCGAGGTGATGCCGCCTTCGCGCAACAGGCCCATCAGCAGGATGAAGGCGGCGAGAAAGCCGGCCCGGTCGAGGGCGCGCAGGACCAGCGTTTGCGGGTCCGGTTCATAGAGCCAGGCCAGGACCAGAAGAGCAGCGCAGAGGCCGAGCAGGTAGGCTTCGCGCAGCCGAAGGCGCCGCAGGCCGATGACCGGCACCCCCAACAGCAGAATGTGCGAGGCAAGATCGACGACGGCGCTCTCGGCGTAGAGCACCAGCAGCTCGCAGCCCATGAGAACGACGAGCCAGGGACCGAGCAGATAGTTCGGCTGGTTCACCGGGCGGCTCAGGCCCGCGCTTCCTCCCGAACCGGCGCCGGAACTTCCGGGAGGCGATTTCACAGGGCGCCGTCCAGTTGCGGCACGAAGCGGACGCGGGCGGCGAAATGCTCGCCCGGCTGCAGGATCTCAAGGCCGGTATCGCCGCGCTGCGCCGCCAGGTTGACGGCATCGGTGCTGTGGCTCACCGGTTCTACGCAGAAGAAGTTCTCGCCCGGCGGTGTGTAGACGACCAGGAAGGCCAGCGCCGGGTCGGCGTCCAGGGTCAGGCTGGCGTGGCGTTCCGGCCAGTCGATCACCGCCTTGCCGGCAAACCCGGTGAAGCAGTTGTCGAGCGCGGTCTCTTCCGGCCGCAGGCCGCCACTCAAATCCGCCTTGATCAACGCGGTGGGCATGACCTCGTCATCGGTTTTCCACATGCCTTCGACGGCCGCGGTCAGGCGGCACTGCGGCGTGCGCGGAAAATACGGATGCAGGCCAAGTCCGGCAGGCATGGCGCGCGCGCCCGTGTTGGTGAGGGCGAGCTCGACGGTCAGCACGCCGTCCGCGAGGCTGAAACGCTGTTCGGCGCGGTAGGCGGAGGGCCAGTCGTCGTCGTCGTGTGTGTAGGCAAGGGTGAGGCTGTCGTCATGACGCGCGGAAATCTGCCAAGGCAGCTGCCAGCCGTGGCCGTGGATGCTGTGCGACGATTCGCCGAAGTTCCGGGCCAGGCGATAGTCGCGCCCTTCGTAGGAAAACCGCCCCTCGCGGATACGGTTGGAGTAGGGCACCAGCGGAAAGCAGGCCGTGTCCGTCGGAGGCGTCTCGCCGCTGGCCGGGGCCGGGCGCAGCCAGTCGATCTCGCCCCTCTCGCCGCGCCAGCGGAAAGCGGTGATGCAGCCGCCGGACGGCGCTATCCCGGCTTCGGCAAGGCCGTCGGAGATCGTCACCCGGCGATGTGGCGAGGCTCGGTTTTCTGCCGGTTGTGAGCTCATCGTGTCGTCTTCGCTCCTGCCGCAACGGCCGATCGTGCGCGTCGGCGCGAAAGCATCTTATTTGCATTGCAAGGCCTTGTCCTATGTCACCTCGGCAACCCTGTGTCCTGCGACGTCCGGCCGGCGCTATTTGATGGTTTTGCCGCCAGACCAAAACCCTTACTCTGCGCTCCAGCAAGAACCGCGAGGGAGTGAGCGGATGTCGGAAGTGCAGTGCCTTTGGGCGGCGGGCGCGACCCTGGGAGAGGGGCCGCTGTGGTCGCCGCGCGAAGCTGCGCTCTATTGGGTCGACATCAAGGCGCCGGCCCTGCACCGCTACCGCCTGGAAGACGGCGACAAGACTTCCTGGGCCATGCCCGAACCTCTCGGCTGGGTGATCGAGCGGGCCAACGGCGAAGGCCTGGTGGCCGGGTTCAAGGACCGTGGCTTCGCCTTTCTGACACCGGGCACCATGACGCCCGAGGTCATCGGCCATCCCGAGCCCGACTATCCGGACAACCGCTTCAACGACGCCAAGGCCGACGCCGCCGGCCGTATCTGGGCCGGCACCATGGACGACAACGAGCGCGAGGCGCGCGGCAGTCTCTACCGCCTCGATCCGGACCTCGACTGGCACCGCGTCGACAAGGGCTACGTGGTCACCAACGGCCCGGCGTTCAGCCCTGACGAGGCGACGCTCTACCACACCGACACCTTCGAGGGCACGATCTACGCCTTCGACGTGTCGAACGGCGGCAAGCTGAAGAACAAGCGGGTCTTCGTGACGATCCCGGAAGGCGACGGCTATCCCGACGGCATGACCTGCGATGCCGAGGGGCACCTTTGGGTGGCACACTGGGGCGGCTGGCGGATCACCCGCTTCACGCCGGACGGTCAGGTCGAGCGGGTCATCGAAATGCCGGTCTCGCAGGTCACCAGCGTCGCCTTCGGGGGGCCGGAACTGGACCGGCTGTTCGTCACTTCGGCCGCGATCGGCCTGTCGGCGCAAGAACGGGAAGAGCAGCCGCTGGCCGGCGGCCTCTTCGAACTCGATCCCGGCGTGAAGGGCCTGCCCGCCGGTCAGTTCGGCGGGTAGGGCAGCGGCAGGAGCCGTGTTGCCGATCGACCTCGTGCTTCGAGACGCTGCGCTCCTCAGCATGAGGTCGATGCGCAAAGGGAGCCTCACCCTGAGGAGGGCCGCAAGGCCCGTCTCGAAGGGTGAAGGGGCAGGCGCTACTTTTTCTTTTTCACTTTTTTCTTTGCCGCTTTTTTCTTCGCGGGTTTTTTGCCGGTGCGCAGGCTTTCCGGCTGGATCGTCAGGCCGTTGAAGTTGGCGACGGCGTCGGCCAGCATCGGCATGTTGTCGCCGCCGCGGCCCATCGCCATGGCCATGGCGTAGCTCTGCTTCACCGCGCTGGCGACCACCGTGGTCAGCTTCTCCGAATCCGCCAGCTGGTTGTAGTAGCGCACGTCCTTGTCGCAGTTCGCGATGGTGAACTCATGCGCCTTGGGGTCGCCCCCGATCACCCATTTGCAGACGTTCTGGAACATGCCGCTGTTGAGGCCGCCGGCGGAGATGACCTCGTGGAACTTGTCCAGCGGCACGCCGGTCTTCTTGGCGGTGGTGAAGGCCTCGGCGTAGATCGCCACGTAGCTCATGGCGACGAAGTTGTTCACCAGCTTCATCTTGTGCCCGGCGCCGAGCGGGCCGACGTGGATGATGTTCTCGGCCCAGGTCTCGATGAGCGGGAGGACCTCCTTCAGGGTCTTGGGATCGGCGCCGACGAAGGTGTTCAGCAGCCCTTCCTCGGCCTCCTTGGGCGAACGGCCGAGCGGCGCGTCGATCAGGCGCACGCCCAGCGGCGCCAGTTCCTCGGCCAGCTCGATGGTGGAGGTGGGATCGGCGGTCGAGCAGTCGACGATGATCAGGCCCTTATGAGCGCCGGCCTTGATGCCGTCCTTGCGGCGGATCAGGTCTTCCACCTGCACCGAGGAAGTGACGCAGAGGAAGATGACGTCGCTGTTCTTCGCCATCTCTGCGGGGCTCTTGGCCTCCTTGGCGCCGCGCTTCACCAGGTCGGTCACCGGCTTGCGGTTGCGGTGGCCCATGATCGACAGAGGGTAGCCCTTCTCGACGATGTTCTTGGCCATGCCGTGGCCCATGAGGCCGACGCCGATGAATCCGACACGCTGCTTCTTGCTGCTCACGAGGGAGCCTCCTTGTTCTTGTCGTTCCTGTTTCGCCATCAGTCGGCGGCGACGACGTGCTGGCGCTGCTCGCCGAGGCCGTCGATGCTGAGCGTCATGCTGTCGCCCGGCTTCAGGTAGGTCGGCGGGGTCTGGCCCATGCCGACGCCCGGCGGGGTGCCGGTGGTGATGATGTCGCCGCTCTGCAGGCTCATGAAGCGGCTGACGTAGCTGATCAGGTGCGCCATGGTGAAGACCATGGTCCGGGTGCTGCCGTCCTGGTAGCGGTGGCCGTTGACCTCCAGCCAGAGGCGCAGGTTCTGCGGGTCCGGCACCTCGTCGGTGGTGACCAGCCAGGGGCCGACGGGGCCGAAGGTGTCGGCGCTCTTGCCCTTCACCCACTGGCCGGTACCCTCCAGCTGGAAGCCGCGCTCGGAGACGTCGTTGACGATGCAGTACCCGGCGACATGGGACAGGGCGTCGGCTTCGTCGATGTACTTGCCCGGCGTGCCAATGACGCAGGCCAGCTCAACTTCCCAGTCGCATTTCTTCGAGTCGCGCGGGATCACCACGTTGTCGTTCGGCCCGCAGATGCTGCTGGTCGCCTTGGTGAAGATGACCGGCTCCTTCGGGACGTCGACGCCGGATTCCGCGGCATGGTCGGCGTAGTTCAGGCCGATGGCGATGAACTTCCCGATATTGCCGACGCAGGGGCCCAGGCGCGGCGAACCGTCGACCGCGGGCTGGCTTTCCAGGTCGATGGACTTCAATTTCTCCAGCGATTCGGGCAGCAGAGCCGACCCTGCCAGGTCGGCGACGTGGCTGGACAGATCGCGCAGGATGCCCTTGCGGTCGAGGGCGCCGGGTTTTTCCCGGCCTCCGGCTCCATAGCGCAGCAACTTCATGGCGTTTTCCTCTCGGGGGATGGCAATTCGGGGTCGTCTTCGCGGGGGCCGCCGCTCAGACCGGGGTCAGGGCCGGCTTGCCGGCAAAGTGCGCGCGCAGATTGTCGACCACCAGGTCGCCCATGGCGCGGCGCGTTTCGTGGGTGGCGCTGGCCGCGTGCGGCTGCAGCACCACCTGTTCCATCTCGAACAGGACCTCCGGCACCTTGGGTTCCTCGGCGAAGACGTCGAGGCCCGCGCCGCCCAGGGTGCCTTCCTGGAGGGCGGCGACCAGGGCGGGTTCGTCGACCACCGAGCCGCGCGCCACGTTGATGAAGGTGCCTTCCGGGCCGAGCGCGTCGAGCACCGGGCGGTTGACGATCTTGTCGGTGGCCGGGCCGCCGGGACAGATCGCGACCAGGAAGTCGCTGTCCCGCGCCATTTCCACCAGGTCGTCGTAGTAGCGATAGGAGACGCCGTCCTGCTTGCGCCGGCCGTGATAGGCGATCTCCATGCCGAAGACCTCCGCCTTGCGGCCGATATCCTTGCCGATGCGCCCGAGGCCCAGGATGCCGAGGCGGCGTCCGCGGATGGCGCGGGTCAGGTGCATGGCGCCGTTCAGCCACTTGCCCTCGCGCACATAGCGGTCGGCGTTGCAGATTTCCCGAGAGGTGGCGAGCAGCAGCGCGATGGCCATGTTGGCGACGTCGTCGTTCAGCACGTCGGGCGTGTTGGTCACGATGACCTTGCGTTTGGCGGCGTGGGCCAGGTCGATGGCGTCGACGCCGACGCCGTAGCAGCTGATGATCTCCAGCTTCGGCAGGGCGTCGATCATGGCCGCGTCGGCGCCCAGATGACCGCTGGTGGCGATGGCGCGCACCTGGTCCGCCACCTGGGCGAGGAGCGCCTGCCTGTCGGGGGCCTCCCAGAGGCGGTGGACCGTGAAATCGCCGTCCAGCGCTTCCATGACATGCGGCATCATCGGGCCGACCATTACGAGTTCCGGCTTCACAGTATTCTCCAGCTGCTTGAACGCCCCGGGGCAAGACACGCTCGTCACCCGCGGGAGTTCCCTCCGCGCGGCTGCGGGCGGTTGTTGTTTAAAGCGCTATCAAGTTTGCTTGGATAGCGCTATCCATCAATAGCAAACAAGTGCCGCAGCGCCAAGCTGGCACATTGTCCAATCGCGAGACACGGCCGTCGGCGGCAGCCTGCGATGGGGCGGCCGGCATCCTGCGAAAGGTCGTGGCGCAGGGTGGAATCCCGCAACAAAGTCCCGCTAAATGGGACGGGACGGGGAAGACGGAACTGAGGGAGGATGGCTTTGAAAGTCGTGATTACCGGCGGTGCCGGGTTCATCGGGCAGCGTCTGGGCCAGGCTTTGCTGCAGCGCGGTGTGCTGACCGGTCCCAGCGGCGCGCAGGAGCCCATCGACGCACTGCTGCTGTTCGACGTCGCGGCGCCGGCGCAGCGCCCCGCCTGGGCGGACGAGCGGGTGGAGATCCGCAGCGGCGACATCTCCGATCCGGCACAGGTCGCGGCGCTGGTCGACCGCGACGACATCTCGATCTTTCACCTGGCCTCCGTGGTCAGCGGCGGCGGCGAGAAGGACTTCGACCTGGCCATGCGGGTGAACCTGACCGGCGGTCTGAACGTCTTCGAGGCTTGCCGCGCCCGGGGCGGTTCAGGGGCCAGGAAGGAGGCCGGCCCGCCGCGGCTGGTCTTCGCCAGCTCCATTGCGGTCTTCGGCGGCGCGGGCATGGCGCCGGTCGTCGGCGATCACGCCAAGCAGACCCCGCAGACCACTTACGGCGCCACCAAGGCGATCTGCGAGCTGCTGGTCAACGACTACACCCGCAAGGGTTTCTTCGACGGGCGCTCGGCGCGTCTGCCAACGGTCATCGTGCGCCCGGGCAAACCCAACGCGGCCGCCTCCAGCTTCGTCAGCGGTCTGTTCCGCGAACCACTGAACGGTGAGACCTGCAAGATCCCGGTGTCCGAGGACACGGTCATGCCGCTGCTCGGTTACCGCTCCATCGTCGGCGGCCTTGTCGCCCTGCACGAGGTGGAGGGGGCGGCCCTGGGCGACGACCGGGCGGTCAGCCTGCCGAGCTTCACGGTCACGGTGCGCGATCTGATCGACGCCCTTCAACGCGTCGCCGCGGACCGCCACCTGGGCGAGATCGTCTTCGAGCCCGATCCCTTCATCCAGGAAATCTGTGACGGCTGGCCCAAGGACGCTTCCTACGAGCGGGCCACGAAGATCGGCCTGCCGCGGGACGCCAGCCTGGACGCCATCGTCGAAAACTACATCGAGGACTACCTGTGAGCCGGTCTGTCATTGCGGTTGATTGGGGCACCTCTTCGTTCCGCGCCTATCTGCTGGACGGGAAGGGTGAGATTGTGGATCGCCAGGAAACGGCTGGCGGCATCCTGCGGGTCCGTGGCGGCGACTTCGCCGCGGCGCTGCTGGCCGAAATCGGGGACTGGCTGAAACGGAACCCCGACGCGCTGGTGATCATGAGCGGGATGATCGGCAGCCGCCAGGGCTGGCGCGAGATCCCCTATGTGGACTGTCCGGCGGGTCTGGCCGACATCGCCGCCGGGCTGGAACGCGTCGACTGGGGCGAGGGTGAGGCCTGGATCGTGCCCGGCCTGCTGGACGAAGCCCGCCCGGCCCAGCCCGACGTCATGCGCGGCGAGGAAACCCAGGTCCTCGGCGCGCTGGCCCGGCTGCCGAAGGGGAGCGGCCTGGTCTGCCTGCCCGGCACCCACAGCAAATGGGTCCGCGTGGCCGACGGCGCCATCCAGGGCTTCGGCACCTATATGACCGGCGAGGTCTATGACCTGCTGCAGGGCCATTCCATCCTCGGCCGCCTGATGACCAAGGGCGCGGTGAACGCCGACCGCTGGTTCCTGGAAGGCGTGAGCCTGGGCCGCGAGGGCGGGCTGCTGAACCGCCTGTTCTCGGCGCGCAGCCGGGTGCTGGCCGGTGACCTGCCGGAAGGCGAGGTGCGCAGCTACCTCTCCGGCCTGCTCATCGGCGACGAACTGGCCGCCGCCGTCACCGACAGCCAGGCCGAGGTGTTCCTGCTCGGCGCGCCGGCGCTGTCGGCGCTCTACGAGGCGGCGCTGACCAAGCTCGGCCACCAGGTGGTGGTGCTGGAAACCGACGCGGTCGCGGCGGGGCTCTTCGCGCTGGCGCAACAGCTGATGGCATCGGAGGGCTGAGACATGGACGGACTGAAACCCTGGCTCGACGGCCTGCCCTTGGTGGCGATCCTGCGCGGCGTGAAGCTGGACGAAGTGGTGGCCATCGGCGAGGCGCTGGTCGGGGCCGGCATCACCATGATCGAGGTCCCGCTGAACTCGCCGGATCCGCTGGACAGCATCGCGGCGCTGGCCAAGGCTTGCGGCGGCGAGGCGCTGATCGGCGCCGGCACGGTCCTGGATCCCGAGGACGTCGGCCGCGTCGCCTCCGCCGGCGGGCGGCTGGTGGTGACGCCCAACGCCGAGCCCGAGGTGGTGGCGGCCTGCAAGGTGCAGCAGCTGATCTGCGTGCCGGGTTTCGCCACGCCGAGTGAGGGGCTGCGCCTCGCGCGCGCCGGGGCCGATGCGCTGAAGCTGTTTCCCGCCGAGGGCAGCCCGCCGGAGGTGGTGAAGGCCATGAAGGCGGTTTTCCCGCCGGACCTGCCGATCCTGGCGGTGGGGTCGATCACGCCGGAAAAAATTCTGCCCTATTGGCAGGCGGGGGTGCGGGGCTTCGGCCTGGGCGGCAGCCTCTACAAGCCCGGCGACGGCCCGGCGGAGGTGGCGCCCCGCGTCGCGTCCTTCCGCGACAAGATCGCCATGGCCCGGGCGGGAGAATAGCCGGGCAGGAAGCGGCGCTTACTCGCCGGCGGCGCTGAAGGGCATAGCTGGGTCGCTGTTCTCGACATAGCGCAGCAGCGGCGCCCAGTCTTCGCGCAGGTCTTCGTGCTGTTTCCCGGTCAGGTCGAAGACGCTGAGGCCGCGCCCGGCCACGTCGGCGTAGACAAGCCGGTGGCGCAGGCGCCCGACACCGGTGTGGCCGACGCCCAGCATGAACTTGTCGAGCTTCGCCGCCATGCGGGTGCCGGTCTGCACGCGGTTACGCAGAATGGCGACGGCGGTCTTGCTCTTGCGGATCGGCTTCAAGGCTTCCAGCTGCTTCAGGAACTCGCCGGTCACCGGTTCGTCGAAGCCCGAGGGCAGCACCGGCACGACGATGACGTCGGCGAGGCGCAGCAGCTCCTCGATCTTTTTCATCTTCATGCCCGCGGGCGCATCGATGATCAGGCGGTCGACCTGCTTCGGCGTCTTTCCCGGCCCGTCGCGCCAGTCGACGGCCTGGATCGGCGCCGCCGTGTCAGGGCGGCCTTTCAGCCAGCCGAGGCTGCTGCCCTGCTTGTCGGCATCGGCCAAGGCGGCGCGCAGGCCGGCGTTGGCGAAGGCGGCGGCAAGGTGCGTGGCGACCGTGGTCTTGCCACAGCCGCCCTTGGTGTTGGCGACGAGAACGGTGATCATCTCAGGCTTTCTTCTTCTTGGGGCTTTCCCAGAACGGCGTGCTGGCGGCGAAGGACTTCCAGGTGTGGCGCATGTCCGGCTCGAAGTCGAGCAGCGCGCGGTCGTACCACCCGATCATCCGGCCGGCCGCCTGTTGCAGCCGCGCGCCGGTCTTGCCGCGGCCCGAACTCTGCGTCAGCTCGGCCAGCAGGTGTTCGGCGACCGCCACGTCGTTCAGGTGGCCGAGACTCTCCTGCAGATCGCGCAGTGCCGCCAGATAGGGCTTGGCGCGCTTCGCCGGATAGAGGTCGCGGAAAAACTCGGTGGTGTAGCGCAGTTTTTTTACCGCGATGCGCAGTTCGTGCCGCTCGGCGCTCGGCAGCTGCTTGAAGCCCTTGCCGCGCTTCAGCACCTGGCGGTGGCGCTTGGCCAGCAACTGGTCGGCGAGGCCGAGAAGGGGCTGGTTCAGGGCGACGTCCTGTTCCGCGGTCAGCTCGGCGCAATGCCAGGCGCGGTCTTCCAGCCAGCCGCCGAGGCGCAGCAGGAAGCGGGTGTAGCGCGGTTCCGAAAGGGCTTCGCGCACTGCTTGGTAGGCGGTGGCCTGCTCTTCCCGCGCGGCGGCGCGCAACGCGGCCAGCCCCGGATCGTCCGGGCGATAGGCCTCCAGCGGCACCAGCAGGTCGGACTGGAAGACATCCCAGTTGCGTGCCGGGCCCAGAGAGTGGAGCGCCCATTTGGCCTCGGTCTTCAGCCAGTCCAACTGCTCCGGCGGCAGCAGGTCACCGAAGACCGAGAGCGCCGAGCGGAAGCGTCGGAGGCCGACGCGCAGCTGGTGCACGCCTTCCGGGTCGCCGCCGTCCAGGGCGGCCAGTTCGTTGGCGGTCCAGTGCCGCAGGCAGGCCTCCAGGATCGCCGTCAGGGCGTCGTCGACGCGCATCTTCGCCGTCAACTCCACCGCTTCGGCGCGATGCCACGTCGGCTTGCGGCCGGTGGCCAGCGCGTAGCCGCGCGCCGACTTACTGCGCGTTTCGATCTGTGTCGGGGCGACATCCTGCAGCGCGAGGGCGAGGTCGAAGAGGGCGCGCGGCGGTCCTTCCAGCAGTTCCAGCTCGATCTCGGCCAAGGGTTCCCTGGCGCCGGCGGCTTCGATCTCGCCGCGGTCGAAGGCCGCCTCGATGACCTTCAGGCGGCCGAGGGAGTCGGTGCCGTTCACCTCCATCACCTCGCGGTGGACGCGGGTGGTGAAGACAGGGCGCAGCTCGCCGGGCAGGATGAGGCCCAGGGCGGCGCGGATCTGCGGATCGTCGACGATATCGGGCTGCGGCTCCAGCGAAGGCACTTCGCCTTCCCACTCGCCGCGGCTCAGCACGGCGCCGGCTGCGGTGTCTCCCGTCTTCACCGTCTGGATGAATCGGGTGCCGTCGCGGCGGATGCGGAAGGCAAGGCCCCGCTTGCGCAGGCGCAGGTCGGCGGTGTCGTAGTAGACGTTCTCGAGGTCTTTGATCTTCGGCTCGGCCCCGCCGGAGCCCGTCAGCGGCAGGGACTGCCAAAGCCGTTGCAGGGTTTCCGGATCGCCCCGCAGCTTGAGCTCGGTTTCCGTAGGTGCCGAAGTTCCGGCCGTCATCCGCCTGTCTGCCCGCTTATCCGTGTAACGCCCTGCGCCGGGTTCGGTCCCGGCTGCAGCCATCATGCCGATTGTTCGGGGCGCTTGTACCAGCATTGGGCTCGGTGACCCCTTTGGCAGAACGCCTCGTTCCCCTGTCGTTCCTCTGGCGCCGGCGCCCATGAAGATAGAAACCGGTCGACGGCGCCCGCTATTCTTGTCTAATGCCTAGCTTCGCGAATAACCGGCTCATGGTGCAAGCTTCTTTGTCCCGCCGCTCGTGTGCCGGGACGCCGACGATTTGATTAGAAAGGCGAAAAATGCCGGAACTGCTGCTGCTGCGCCACGCGAAATCCGACTGGAAGGATGCCGGCCAGGACGATTTCGACCGCCCGCTGGCGCCCAGGGGGCGCCGGGCGGCGCCGCTCATGGGGCAATACCTGCATGACCACGGCCTGGAGCCCGACCTCGTGCTCTGTTCGACCGCCCGGCGGGCCGTGGAAACTCTGAAGCTGGTGTTGACAGCGCTAGCATCGGAGCCTCAAATCAGTTATTTGAAGTCACTCTATCTGGCGCCGCCGAGCCGGATGCTGGCCGTTCTGGGCCGCCAGACCCCAGAGTATGAGCGGGTTCTGCTCATCGCCCACAACCCGGGCCTGGAGCGTCTGGCGCTGATGCTAAGCGGATCGGACCAGGGTCCTACGGCGCAACGTCTGGCGGAGAAGTTTCCGACCGCTGCCCTGGCGCGCTTTCGGGTCGCGGCCTGGGACAGCCTGGAGCGGAAGCCGGCGGAACTGGTGGAATTCGTCAGGCCGCGCGACCTGGCCGGGAAGTCCTGAGCGGATCTTCCGTCCGGGCGCCGCGCGGTTGGAGTTTCAGGAGATTGCCTGGCGCGCGGTTGTCGCGCGTGAGGCCAAGCGGGGCTGAAGCAGGGCAGGGCGCGGGATCACCCCGCCGGCGCGGCGCCGATATAAAAACTGGAGGAAACGCCCGTGAAGATCGCCAATATGGACCGGCGCCTGCGCAGTCAGAGCTGGTTCAACGACCCTGAGAACCCCAGCATGACCGCGCTCTACCTGGAGCGCTATCTCAACTACGGGCTGACCCAGGAGGAACTGGTTTCCGGCAAGCCGATCATCGGCATCGCCCAGACCGGCAGCGATCTGTCCCCCTGCAACCGCATCCACCTCGACCTGTCCCGGCGCATGCGCGATGGCATCCGCGATGCCGGCGGCGTCGCCTTCGAATTTCCCGTGCACCCGATCCAGGAAACCGGCCGCCGCCCCACCGCGGCGCTGGACCGCAACCTGGCCTATCTCGGCCTGGTTGAGATTCTGCACGGCTATCCCATCGACGGGGTGATCCTCACCACCGGCTGCGACAAGACCACGCCGGCCTGCCTCATGGCGGCGGCCACCGTCGACCTGCCGGCCATCGCCATCAACGGCGGGCCGATGCTCGACGGGCATTGGGACGGCAAGCTGGTCGGCTCCGGCACCGTGGTGTGGGAAGGGCGGCGCCTCTATGCCGCCGGCGAGATCGACTACGACGAGTTCCTCTCCATGGCGGCGGCGGCGGCGCCCAGCGCCGGCCACTGCAACACCATGGGCACGGCCTCGTCCATGAACTCCCTGGCCGAAGCCCTCGGCATGATGCTGCCGGGCTCCGCCTCGATTCCTGCGCCCTACCGCGAGCGCGGCCAGATGGCCTACGAGACCGGCCGGCGCATTGTCGAGATGGTGTGGGAAGAACTGACCCCGTCGAAGATCATGACGCGCGAGGCCTTCGAGAACGCCATCGTCGTGAACTCGGCCATCGGCGGCTCCACCAACTGCCCGATCCACATCAACGCCATCGCGCGCCACATGGGTGTCGATCTGGTGATCGAGGACTGGCAGACCTTCGGCCACGACATTCCGCTGCTGGTGAACGTCCAGCCGGCCGGCGAGCATCTGGCCGAGGGCTATCACCGCGCCGGCGGCCTGCCGGCGGTGATGGGCGAGCTAATCCGCGCCGGGAAGATCAACACCGGCGCCATGACCGTCGCCGGCAAGACCATGGGCGACCTGCACAGCAAGACCGAGGCCGGCGACCGCGACGTGATTCGCGCCTACGACGATCCGATGATGGAGGAGGCCGGCTTCGTGGTGCTGGGCGGCAATCTGTTCGACGCCGCCATCATGAAGACCTCGGTGATCTCTCCGGGTTTCCGCAAGCGCTATCTTTCGGAGCCCGGCCGGGAGAACGTCTTCGAGGGCCGTGCCATCGTCTTCGAGGGACCGGAGGACTACCACCACCGCATCAACGATCCCGCGCTGGAGATCGACGATACCTGTCTGCTCTTCGTGCGCGGCTGCGGGCCGATTGGCTATCCCGGCTCGGCGGAAGTGGTGAACATGCAGCCGCCCGACTCCCTCATCAAGGCGGGCATCTACGAGCTGCCGACCATCGGCGACGGCCGCCAGAGCGGTACCTCCGGCAGCCCGTCGATCCTCAACGCCTCGCCGGAATCTGCGGCGGGCTCGGGCTTGGCGATCCTGCAGAGCGGCGACCAGGTGCGCATCGATCTCAACGCGCGCCGCGTCGACCTTCTGGTCAGCGAGGAAGAGATCGCGGCGCGCTGGAAGGCCTACACGCCACCGGCGCTGGAGCACCAGACGCCCTGGCAGGAAATTTACCGCGGCGCGGTCGGCCAGCTCGCCAGCGGCGGCTGCCTGGAACCGGCGGTGAACTACCACCAGGTGGTCAAGAGCATCCCCCGTCATTCGCACTAAGGGAGTAGAGAACGATGGGGGACAGCCTGGCGGGCAAAACCGCGCTGGTGACGGCGGCGGCGCAGGGCATCGGCCGCGCCACGGCGCTGGCTTTCGCGGCGGAGGGCGCTGAAGTCACGGCCACCGACATCAACCTCGACCGCCTGGAAGAACTGTCCGGGACGCCGGGCATTTCCGTGCGGCGCCTCGACGTGATGAACGCCCAGGCGGTGAACTCCCTGGCGGCGGAACTGCCGCCGCTCGACGTGCTGTGCAACGTCGCCGGCTTCGTGCACAACGGCACCATCCTCGACTGTCCGGAGGAAGACTGGGATTTCTCCTTCGACCTCAACGTGAAGTCGATGTACCGGATGATCCGCGCCTTCCTGCCGGCGATGCTGGAGACCGGCGGCGGCTCGATCGTCAACATGGCGTCGGTGGCCTCCTCGCTGCGCGGCCTGCCGAACCGCTGCGTCTACGGCGCCAGCAAGGCGGCGGTCATCGGACTCACCAAGTCGGTGGCGGCGGACTTCATCCAGCAGGGCCTCCGCTGCAACTGCATCTGCCCCGGCACCATCGAATCCCCCTCGCTGGACGAGCGGATCAACGCCTTCGACGACCCGGTGGCCGCGCGCAAGGCTTTCATCGCCCGTCAGCCCATCGGCCGTCTCGGGAAGGCGGAGGAGATCGCCGCCATGGCGGTCTACCTGGCCGGCGACGGCGCCGCCTACACCACCGGCACGGCGATGATCGTCGACGGCGGCGTAACGCTGTAGCGGGCTCTCCCCCTCACCCAGCTTCGGCTAGGTTCGCTTCACTCTCCAAGCCTGCGCAACCCTCTCCCACGAGGGGAGAGGGAGGGGGAATTGGGGCTGCCGCGAAGCTCCTCTCCCTTGGTGGGAGAGGGAGGGGCCCGTGAAGCGGGAGGGTGAGGGGGGAGCCTTGCGCCCGCAGGCAGTCGCTAAGCTGCTTCGCTACAGCGCGTTCTGGTAACGGTCGCGGGCCCGCACCGCGGCTCGGATGTGCGCCGCCGTCAGGCCGCAGCAGCCGCCGATGACCTGGGCGCCCTGGTCCAGCCAGTCCAGAAAGAAGCGCTGCAGGCGTTCCGGCGCAATGACGTCCTGGAACTGCCAGTCCGGCATCTCGAAGTAGCCGCTGTCCGGATAGGCGGAGAGCGGCCCTTTGAAGCGCTTGCGGATCTCCGTGAGCGCCGCGCCGGTAATCTCGGCGCCCGTGTGCATGCAGCCGGCGGCGTCGATACCTCGCGACGGGATCAGTTTCACGATCTCGGCGAGGGGAAGGTCGGCCTCCTGGAAGAAGCTCAGCAGCCGGCCGTCCGCGCCGCGCCGGGCGGAGAGGCCGAACCACACCGGCAGGCCGGTGTCGAGCGCCGCTTCCACGACCTTCGGCGTGCGCGCTGGGTGGTACATCATCTCCAGGAGAAGCAGCTCGGCACCCGCGTCTTTCAGGATCTGCGCCTGCTCGTGGAAGGCCTCGGCGGCTTCTTCTTCGCTGGGCAGCTCGGTGGGCGCCGCCACCTTGTCGCTGGCCAGATAGACCATGTGCGACAGCGAGCCCGCCACCACCACGTCGTTCGCTCCGGCCGCGTCGCGGGCGCGCAGGGCGGCTTCCACGGCGGCGCGGTTGATTTCTTCCGTCTTGTCGCCGTGACCTGCCTGCTTCAGGACCACGCGGGAGGAGGCGAAGGTGTTGGCGGTGATCACCTCGGCGCCGGCGGCGATATAGTCGCCATGAATTTCAGCGAGCGTCTGTTGGTTGTCGAGGCTGGCCACGCCACACCAGGCGGCGGGGTCCATGTCGATGCCGCGGCGCTGCAGTTCGGTGCCGGTCGCGCCGTCCAGAATCACGATGTCGCCGCCGGCGAGACGCTTGTTCAGGGTGGAATAGGGCATTTGGTGCTCAAGAACTAGGGTGTAAACGAGACCTGGATGCGACGTTCGAGCAGTGGTGGTCGATTTCCTCAGCGCGGCTATCCAAATACTCCGGTACGGCTGCCAACTTCTCGAATTCGACAAATCCAGGGTTTTGCCACCAATCCGGGACGGTGCCGCTCCAGTGCTCATGGACTTTGCAAGAGCTGCACCAAGTCCATCCTCCGCCTTGGGGAAGACCTTCAGAAAAGCGGTGGAAGTAGAAATGAAACGAATCAGCTTTTCCGCAAACCGGGCAATCGGTGGGAAGAGCTACAATGTCGCCCGCGTAGATTGCCGACACCGCGCTGTGTAAGTCACTGGCGTCAGCTTCTGTCTCAGGGCTGTGCCACAGCAGCATTGCCTCAGGATTTCCTGCGGTTGGAATGAGATCGCATTCTGCATGTCTACGAACAAGTTGGCACTAAGATTCCACTGCCGAGGTAGACGCGGTTTTCTCGAGGAGTCAGTCCGGCGGTAGGACCGGCGGGCGAACCGCCTTCACCCGGCGCTCGCGGTACAGCAGGTAGAGGCCGCTGGACAGCACCACGCCGGCGCCGATGAGCGTCCAACTGTCGGGGAAGTCGCCGAAGACAAGATAGCCCAGGACGATCATCGGCAGGAGCTGGATATAGAGGAAGGGCGCCAGGATGGGCGCCGGGGCGAGGCGGTGCGCCAGGATGAGCATCCAGTGGCCGACGCCGCCGAGGGCGCCGAGCAGGACCATCAGCAGGAGGCCGGGGAGGTCCGGTGTCTGCCAGAAGAAGGGCACCAGCGGCGTCACGGCGATGGCGCCGATCATGGCGCTGTAGAACTGCGTCGTCACCGCGCGGTCGACGCCGGCCAGCTTGCGCGTGGTGATCTGGTAGAGCGCACCGGAGAGCGCGCAGAGCAGCGACAGTCCGGCGGCCCAGTGCACCAGGCCGAAGCCCGGGCGGATGACGATCAGCACGCCGAAGAAGCCGACGGCGATGGCCGACCAGCGCCGCGGGCCGATGTGCTCGCCCAGCAGCGGGATGGCCAGCACCGCGACCATCAGCGGCGCGGAGAACATGATCGACATGGTCTCGGCGAGCTGCAGGTACTGCAGGGCGGCGAAGTTGGTGCAGGTTGCGCCGAACAGCAGCAGCGAGCGGATGATCTGCAGCCCCGGGCGGTGGGTCACCAGCAGGCTGCGCCCATGGATCGGCAGCAGGATGGCCGCGGCCAATACCACGTGCCCGACGTAGCGCGCCCAGACCACCTGCGCGGTCGGATAACTCTGCACCAGGTACTTCGCCGTGGTGTCGAGCATGGCGAAGGTGCAGAAGGCGGCGATGATCAGGAGGACGCCCCGCAGCGGCTCGTTGGCTTGCGGCTCGATGGTAAAGGGGCGGGGCGGCATCGGCGGGCGGCGCTCTCGAGGCTGGCGGTGGGCGGACCTGCGGTCGGCGGAACTGGAGCCGGCGGAACTGTCGGGTCGGCGGAACCGCGGGCGGCGGAAGGTCGGGCGCGGTAAGCCCAGCCATCACCCATGCTAGTCAGCCGGGCCGCCCCGTTACACCCCCAATGCCGCAGGGCTTCCATGCGCCAAGCGCGCAACCATCGGCGCCCGGCGGGGCGGGAACCGCCATGGCACTGGACGGCTTCGCGGTCTTGCCGTACATGCTTAGGCCATGACCAAAACCGACTCCCCTGCCTCTCTTCGCTTCCTCGCGCCCCAGGCGGCGCCCGCCCCGGCGGTCTTCGACAGCCCGCACAGCGGCACCGCCTATCCCGAGGACTTCGGCACCATCGCGCCTTTGGCCGTGCTGCGCCGCTCCGAGGACGCCTTCATCGACGAACTCTTCGGTTCGGCGCCCAAGCATGGCGCGCCGCTGATCGCCGCCGAGTTCCCGCGCATCTACATCGATCCGAACCGCGACTTGATCGACCTCGATCCCGCCATGCTGGACGGCCCCTGGCCCGATCCGCTGGTGCCGAGCCGCAAGACGGAACTGGGGGTCGGGCTGATCTGGAGGATCATGCCGCCGGACACGCTGCTCTACGACCGCCGGCTGAGCGTCGAAGAGGTGCGCGGCCGCATTGAGCGCTGCTGGAAGCCCTATCACCAGGCCGTGGCCGGGGCGATCGAGGAGACCCACCAGCGTTTCGGCAAGGTCTGGCACGTGAACTGCCATTCCATGCCGGCGGTCGGCAATGCCGCCAGCGAGGACGGCCCGGTGGCGCGTGCCGAGTTCGTGCTGGGCGACCGCGACGGCACCACCTGCGAGCCGGGCTTCACGGCTTTCGTCGCCGGGCAGCTGCGCGACATGGGCTACGAGGTGAAGATCAACGAGCCCTACAAGGGCGTCGAGCTGGTGCGCCGCTACTCCAACCCGGGGCAAGGCCGCCACAGCCTGCAGCTGGAGGTCAACCGGAAGCTCTACATGGACGAGCAGAAGATCGAGAAGACGGACGGCTTCAGTGAGCTGCAGCAGAATCTCGACAAGCTGGTCGCCGCGATCTGCGCCTATGCGCGGCAGAATGCCGCCTAGCGGCCACCGATTTCGCAACCAAGACTTTCGTCATGCTCGGGCTTGTCCCGAGCATCCAGGGCGGCTGCCCAGTCGCGTGCCCCTGGACCCTCGGGTCGAGCCCGAGGGTGACGGTTGAAGAAGAGACCTCTTCCTACCAGCTGTTGCGCAGCTCGCGCAGCTTCAGGAAGACGTCCTTGGGGCTCGGCTCATCGGGCAGATCCGGGAAAGTCTCGCGCAGGCGCGCGATCACCGTCGGGCTCTGCAGGCGGAAGAAGGTGTTCACCTTCTTCTCTTCGGCGAGGGTGGTGATCATCGCGTGGTCGGCGTCCTGATGGTCGACCTTGGCCAGCAGGGATTCGGCCTCGGCGTTGTCCGGCTCGCGGTCCAGGGTGAATTTCAGGTTGTTCACGATGTAGTCGTGGCCGGGATAGATCTGCGTCGTCTCCGGCAGCTTGGAGAGCTGCTCGGCGAAGGTGTGGTAGAGCTCGTTGGGATGGCCGCCGTTGTGGCAGTTGCCGGCGCCGGCGTTGAACAGGGTGTCGCCGCAGAACAGGCCCGGCTGCTCCGTGTGTGACAGCAGGCAGACGTGGCACATGGTATGGCCCGGTGTGTCCAGAACTTCCAGCTCCACGGTCTTGCCGATCTTCACCACGTCGCCGGCGCCGAGGCCCTGGTCCAGGCCGGGGATACGGTCCTTGGCGTTCTTGTGCGCCAGGATCTTCGCGCCGGTCGCCGCCACCATGGCCTTGTTGCCGCCGATGTGGTCGCCGTGCTCGTGGGTGTTGAGGATCTGGGTGATGTCCCAGCCCTTGTCCTTGGCCAGCGCCAGGCACTTCTTGTGGTCGAGCGGGTCGATCGCCATGGCCTCGCCGGTTTCCGGGCAGGCGATGAGGTAGTTGAAGTTGCGGTAGGCGTTGGCGGTCCAGATCTGCTCGACGATCATGCGGCGCTCCTTGTCTCGGGCCTCTTCATGTTTGGTCTGATCATAGAGGATCAAGGGGGCGCCCGTCATCGGCCCAAGAGCGGAAGGCCGCGTGCTACTTGATCAGCGTGATGAGATCGCGGAATTCGTCGGTGGCGCCGCGCTCCAGCCATTCGAAGACCACCATTTCGGCCGCGACCGGCGTCGCGGCCATCTCCGGCCAGTCGCTTTCCGGCGGGCGCTGTGCCTCGGGCAGGCAGTCGATCACCTGGAACACCGTGGTGCCCGCCGGCAGGCCCTGCGTCTCCGGTCCGCCCAGCAGACCGGCGACCACCAATTGGTTGCGGCCCATGGCGAGGCCGACCCGCCAGTTGGCGCTCTGCGGGCTGACCATGGGGACGTTGAGGCGTGTGGCGGCGGCCTTCAGCAGGCCCAGGTTCTCGCCGGCCGCGCCGGACGGCGCCTCGGGCGGCAGCAGCAGGAGGGAGCGTTTGGCGGAGAGCAGCATGAGATCACGGCCGGTAGCGGGGTTTCGCCCCACGATAGTGACGCAGAAGCGGTAAAGCCAAGCTTTCCGGCCGGCTTTCCGGCAGCTTTTCCGGCCTGGGGCGGCAGGAGGCACGCGCCCGACGCTTGAAACCTCATTTCCGCGGACGCTAAAGTTAGCCCCGTCGCCTTGCCGTAGTGCCTGGCTGCGGCTATTGAAACAAACGAACAATAGGTCGGAGGGCCGGCGGCAAAGTCCGCAACACCCTCCGTTTTGGGAGGAAGACCATGAAGAAAGCCCTTGCGGCGGCCGCGTTCCTGGCGGCCGGCCTCGCCACTTTGCCCGCGTCCGCCGAGACCACCCTGCGGATCACCCTGCAGCTGCCGATCAAGTCGCACCTCGGCCAGAACCTGCTGGCCTTCGAGAAGGAAGTCGAGGAGAAGTCCGGCGGCGACCTGCAGATCGAGATCTATCCCTCGGCGCAGCTCTACAAGGACAAGGAAGTGCCCCAGGCCGTGGGCTCCGGCGCCATCGAGATGGGCGTCGCTTCGATCACCCGCTTCGCCGGCACGATCCCGGCCGTGGACATTTTCTACGTGCCCTTCATGTTCAACAGCGAGGACATGGTGCGTAAGGCCGTGGCCCCCGACAGCCCGATCCGCACGGCCCTCGACGACGCCATCCTCAAGACCGGCACCCGCGTCTTGTGGTGGCAGGCCTACGGCGGCGCCATCATGCTGAGCAAGGACGCGCCGCTGAAGACGCCGGACGACGTCAAGGGCAAGAAGGTGCGCGTCTTCGGCAAGACCCTGGGCGAGTTCGTCACCGCCGTCGGCGGCTCGCCGGTGCTGACCTCCGGGTCCGAGCAGTTCGTCGCCTACCAGCGCGGCACGGTCGACGCGGGCATGACCGGTGTCTCCGGCGTGAAGTCGCGCAAGCTGTGGCAGGTCATGGACCACATCACCGTGACCAACCACGCCGACGTGGAGTTCCTGGTGCTGATCAACGACGACGTCTGGCAGGGCCTGAGCGACGAGCAGCGCGAGATACTCACCACGGCGGCCCGCAAGGTGGAGGCCGATCTGCGCGACACCATGACGAAGATCGAATCCGACGCCTATGAAGCCGCCAAGGCCGAGGGCATGGGCGTCTACACGCCGACCGCCGCCGAGATCGATGCCTGGCGCGCCGCCAGCGCGCCGGTCATCGAGCAGTACAAGGACGCGGCCGGCGACCTCGGCGCCAAGCTGGTGATGGAAGCCGAGAAGCTGCGCAACTAGCGCGTAGCTTCCTCTCAAGGAGTTGGGGAAGCGGCGGTGGCCCGGACAGCCGGACAGGGCCGCCGCCGCTTTGCCGCTTGAACGCCATGCTGAAACTCATCGACCGCCTCAACGACGCCTTCGGTTGGCTGGCCGCCGCGGCCTTCGTCGCCGTCGGCGCCATGATCACCTACGAGGTGGTCATGCGTTACGTCTTCCTGGCGCCCACCATCTGGGCCGAGGAGATGTCGCGCTTCTTCCAGATCTGGGCGACCTACATCGCCGCCGCCTATGTCCTGCGCCACCGCCAGCTCATCGCCATCACCGTCCTGGTGAACCGCCTGGGCCCGCTGGGCCGGCGAGTCGCCGACGGCTTCGCGCTGGTCTGGATCCTCGTCTTCTGTGTGGTGGCGGTCTTCTACGGCCTCGACATCATGCTGGATTCCATCCGCCAGGGGCGGGCGACCTCGACCATGCTGTCGGTGCCGCAGTGGATGACCGAGATCGCGATCCCGCTGGGCTTCACCCTGCTGGGGCTGCAGGCCCTGGCCGAGCTGATCCGTCTGCCGCAAAACCCGCCGGCCGTCGGCGAAGACCACAGTGAGTTTTGAGATGGGGAAGATCTAAGTGGAAGCCGCGCTGATCCTCCTCGCGCTGGTGGTGCTGCTGGCCACCGGCCTGCCCATCGCCTTCGCGCTCGCCGGCCTCGGCGCGCTGCTGCTGGTCTTCGGCGGCTTCTCGCCGATCATGGTGGCGCAAGGGCTGTACAGCACCGCCGACAACTTCATCCTGCTGGCGGTGCCGTTGTTCCTGCTCATGTCCAACGTGCTGCTGAAGGGCGGCGTCGCGCGCGACCTCTATGCCGCCGTGCAGTCCTGGGTCGGCCACTGGCCGGGCGGCCTGGCCGTGGCCACGGTGCTGTCCTGCGCCATCTTCGCCGCCATCTCCGGTTCCTCGGTGGCGACCGCGGCGACCATCGGGACGGCGGCGATCCCGGAGATGAGCCAGCGCGGCTACAACCGCAGTTTCGTGCTCGGCCTGCTGGCGGCGGGCGGGACGCTGGGCATCCTCATTCCGCCGTCGATCCCGATGATCGTCTACGGCGTGGTGACCGAGGAATCGATCGTCGACCTGTTCCTCGCCGGCATCGGCCCGGGCCTGATGCTGGCCGGCGCCTTCATCGTCTTTTCCATCCTCTACGCGCACTTCGGCGGCGCCTATCAGCCCATGCCGCGCGCCGGCTATGGCGAGCGCCTGAAAGCGACTTGGCGGGCGCTGCCGACCATCGCCCTGGCCGGGATTATCATTCTCGGGCTCTACCTCGGCGTCTTCACGCCGACCGAGGCGGCGGGCGTGGGGTTTGCCCTCTCGCTCCTGCTGACGGTGGTGGTGCTGCGCACGCTGAACTGGGAAGGTTTCAAGGAAGCCGCGGTCGACGCCATGCGCACCACGGTGACCATCTTCCTGATCCTGGCTGGCGCCAAGATCTTCGGCAAGGCGATCACCCTCTACCGCATTCCCCAGGACATCTCCTTCCTGATCTCCAGCAACATCACGGAGCCCTGGGTTTTCGTCGTCATCATCTGCGTCGTGCTGCTGTTCATGGGCTTTTTCCTGGAAGCCCTCTCCATGATGCTGATCATGATGCCGGTGCTGCACCCTTCGTTGATGCCGCTGGGGATCGATGCCATCTGGTTCGGCATCGTCTTCGTCATCATGGTGGAATGCGCGCTGATCACGCCGCCGGTCGGCCTGAACCTCTTCGTCATACAGGCCGTCGGCAAGGCGGAAATGAGCGAGGTGGTCAAAGGCGTCTGGCCTTTCATCGTCATCATGCTGACCTCGGTGCTGGTGATCTATCTGCTGCCGGACATCGCGCTCTATATTCCTTTCAAGCTCTGATCTTCCTGAGGACCGTTCCATGACCAACCGCCCCAGCCGTGCCGCCGCCCTGCGCGCGCTTCTCGCCAAGCCGGAGTTGGCGGTGATGCCCTGCTGTTTCGACGCGCTCTCGGCCAAGCTTATCGAGCAGGCCGGCTTCCCCGTGACCTTCATGAGCGGCTTTGCCGTCTCCGCCGCGCGCCTCGGCTTGCCGGACACCGGGCTGATCTCCTACGGGGAGATCGTCGACACCGGGCGCAACATCTGCGCGGCCACCACCATCCCGGTGATCGGCGACGGGGATACCGGCTACGGCAACCCGGTGAACGTGAAGAGGACGGTCCAGGGCTACGCCCAGGCGGGCATGGCCTCGGTGATGATCGAGGACCAGCTCTGGCCGAAGCGCTGCGGCCACACCCGCGGCAAGGCGGTGGTCGACCGCGCCGAGGCCGTGGCCCGCATCCGTGCCGCCGCCGATGCCCGCGATGAAGGGGAGGACATCCTGATCCTGGCGCGCACCGACGCCCGCGCGACCGACGGCATGGACGAGGCGCTGTGGCGCATCGACGCTTTCGCCGAGGCCGGCGCCGACATCCTGTTCCTGGAGGCGCCGAAGTCGGAAGAGGAGATGCGCGCCTTTTGCGCCGCGACCGACAAGCCCTGCATGGCCAACATGGTGGAGCAGGGCGAGACGCCGGTCCTGCCGCCGGCCGTTCTGCAGGAGGTCGGCTACAGCCTCGCCGCCTATCCTTTGACCCTGCTAGCCGCCGCCATGAAGGCCATGCAGGACGCCCTGGCGTCCTTCAAGGCGGGCGAGCACCCGAAAGACCTGCTCGACTGGGATACCCTGCGCGACGTGGTCGGCTTCAACGCCTACTACGAAGAGGAGAACCGCTACCGCGGCTGAGCCCGTTCAAGCGAACGTGTCCGCGTCCTCTCTTCCGGGCGTGCTAGCTTTCAGGGAAAGCAAGAGTAATCGGGAGGAAATGCGATGAGCAAGATCAAGGACGAAGTGCTGACGGCCAACGAAGCCTATGCGGCCGATTTCGGCGACAA
The DNA here is from genome assembly GCA_048268885.1 of Kiloniellaceae bacterium. Classification (GTDB taxonomy): domain Bacteria; phylum Pseudomonadota; class Alphaproteobacteria; order Kiloniellales; family Kiloniellaceae; genus Pelagibius. The sequence continues at coordinate 87,377 of JBLWUP010000010.1, forward strand.
GGCCAAGCTGCCGATGCCGCCGGGGCGCGGCTTCGCCATCCTGACCTGCATGGACGCGCGCCTGGACCCGGCGAAGTACGCCGGCCTGGCCGAGGGCGATGCCCATGTCATCCGCAACGCCGGCGGCCGGGCGAGCGACGACGCCATCCGCTCCCTGGTGATCTCGCACAAGCTGCTCGGCACCAACGAATGGTTCGTCATCCATCACACCGACTGCGGCATGGAGACCTTCACCGACGAGGTCATGCGCGGGCTGCTGGCCTCCAGCCTGGAGACCGCCAGTGTCGACGCGAAGGGCTGGCACGACCATGGCAAGGGTCCGGGGTCACGTGAGGGCGACTACATCGACTGGCTGACCATCAAGGACCAGGCCGAAAGCGTGCGCGCCGACGTAAAGCGCATCCGGAACCATCCCCTTGTGCCCGATAACATTCCAGTGCACGGCTACATCTACGACTGCAAGAGCGGACGGCTGACGGAAGTGCCGTCCTAGAAACGGCTGTCGTCCCGCCGCCAGACCGAAGACAGCACCAGGCTGACCAGCTCTGCCTGACGGTGGGTGTCCGTCTTGGACATGGCGTTGCGCAGCAGGGTGCGCACCGTATGGCGGGAGAGTCCCCTGCGGGCGGCGTAGTCGTTCAGGCTTTCACCGTTGCACAGCGCCGCCGTGACCGCGGCCTCTGCCGGCGTCAGACCGAGCAGCGCGGCGATGGAATCGGCCGCCGGAGCTGTGGCCTGGCGGTCGACAATGCGCAGCATGGCCTGCCGGCTCGCGCCACCCAAACCGGCGGGCAAGGGCAGCACCTCGACCATGAGCGGAACCGCCGTGGAACGCCGCCGAACAGGTATTACACCGCCGCTGTCATCGGTGCCGGAGGGGGTTGTGGTGCCGCAGGCCTTGGCGATGAGGTGGTGCAGCGCCGTGGTGTCGTCGGGGCGTTCGCAACACACGCGGCCGTGCCTGAGCCAGAGGCCGTCGCGGTTCTCTGCCGAGTGTTCCGCCAGGGCGTTCAGATAGGTGATCCGGCCATCCGCATCGCTCAGCATCACCGCCGCCGGCAGGCGGGCAAGCACACCGTCGAGCGTGCGGGCCGCCGCGCCGGCATCCTCCACCAGACGGCTGAGCCGCAGGGCCCTGGTGAGATGGCGCCCCAAGGTAGCAAAGCGGCGGATCTCCGCGGCGGAGAAAAAGCCGGCATCCTCGCCGCGGCGGATGATGAAATACGTCGAAAGGCCGGTGCGATGCTCCAGGTCGATGCCCAACAGGTGCTCGGCCTCCAGCGGGCGGTAGAGATCGTTGTAGATCTCGCTGTTCCGGTAGAGCGCCTGGTCGGGATAGTCCGCATCGGTATAGGGAACGCCGAGCGGCATTGACTTGAAATAGTGGAACAGCGGACTGCGCGGCGCGTAGTAGGTCTCGTAGTCGCGCACGGTCTGTTCGGTGACGCCGACCTGGTGGGCCCGCACCTGGGCGACGCCGGAGCGGTCGTCCTGACTCAGCAGGGCGGCCTGTGAACCGTGGAAGGCGGTCACCAACCCGCTCACCAATGACGGCCAGCCGTCCTCTTCGAGGATGGCGTCGTAGATGCGCTCGATCAGCGCGCCGGAAGCCGCCTGTGTCATGACACCGAAAGGGTAACGCCCTGCGCCGGGCAAGGATAGCCGCGCAAAGGGGCGGCGTACCGCATTTGCGGTATGACGGGCCGTCGGGAGCGGTACTAGCTTGCTTCCAAAGCAATTTTCGCTGACTCGGGGGAGGTGCAAAATGCCGGAACGTCTGCGACTATATCGCGAAACCTACAAATCGATAAAAGCCAGAGTTTTATCCTCGGCCTGTCACGTTGTGGCGGTCGCCACTGCCGTCACCTTGTGGAGCGCCGCCTCGGCGCAAGCGATTCCGGTCACGACGGCCGATGGTGACGGCGCCGATGCTTCCGTCATGCTCATGGGGGCGGTCGATACCAACTTCGGCAGTGAGCCTTTGCTGTATGTCACCCGGCAGATGGCCGTCGATCCTCAGTTCACCTACCTGCGCTTCGACCTCTCCGGCATTTCCGATCCGATCGTCGCTGTGCAGGTGGAGCTTGCGCGCACCGAATTGGGCTACGGTTCGGTGAACTTCTTTGGCTTGAACGACGATGCGGCGGGCAACGACTGGGACGAGTCGAGTATCACGTGGAACACAGCGCCGGCCAAGAGCGGCGGCGGCCTCGATGCTTCCCTGATCACCCCGCTCGGCGGTTTTGGCGGCATCTCGCCGCCGGGGACGGAGGTCTTCTCGACCGCGGCTCTGCTCTCCTTCGTGAATGCCGACACCGATGGCCTGATAACGCTCATTCTCGGCGGGTCGTTGCAGATCCAGCCCGGCAGTGTTTTCGCTTCGAAGGAGAATGCAGGCTTCTTCGCGCCGACGCTCAACTTGACGCTTGCCGACAACGACTTGCTCGCCGTCGATGAACCGGGATCCTTTGCCGTCCTCAGTCTGGGGCTGATGGGTCTTGGCGCCCTGGTGCGTCGTCGCGGGAAGTCGGTTTAGCCAACGCGGGACACAGTTGCCCGGACAGGGAGAACCGTCATGTCGTGCTCGCCAAAGTTTTGCTCTCCGTTGCTTCGTGGTCTTGGCTTCCTCGCTCTTGCAGCCGTCGTGCTTCAGCCGGGGCCGGCGTCGGCGGCGGAGGTCAAGAAGCCGGATTGCGCCGCGCTCGAGGCCTGGGCCGCCAGCGTCGATGGCAAGGACCGCTGGCAGCCGATCGAGGGCTACCGAGGCTGGGTGCCACGCGCCTTCCAGGAACCGGCCTTCGAAGCGCTGTTCGGCGCGCCGGTGCTGGAGTGGCGCAGTGAGGATGCGGTGGAAATCGCCGCCCATGTTTTCGAGTGCGGGGGGCAGGCCGACAAAGCGAAACGCAGAGAGGCACGGCAGGTACTCTACGCGGTGCGCGGCTACTTCCAGGGCAACCTGCGCGGCCTGCTGGGGCGGCAGGAGAAGATGGCGGCGCGGGCCGAGCGCGATGCGGAGCGGCAGGCAAAGCGGGAAGCGCGCGACGCGGAACGGCGCCGGGAACAGGCCGCGCAGGCGCAGGCCCGGAGCGAAGCGCAACAGAATGAACGCGACGCGCAGATCGAAGAGGCGCTGGCGGCACTCCTCGAGGAACCCGCGTCCCATGAGCTGTTGCGCACCCTGGCGATGCTGCGCGCCGTCGACATCAACAACCGTGAGCAGTTCGATAGAGCGCAACGCCGGGTTGGTCCGGCAGCCCGCAACCTCATGTTCCGGCTGAGCCAGCAGGGTAGCGACCTGCGCGACCCGCGGGTCGCGCCGCGCATCGAAGAGCGCTATGTGGCGCTGCGCGCCGAGATTGTCGCGGACTATCGCGCCAGGACCGCGGCGCTCAACACGTCGACGCAGAGCCTGCGCTTTCTCGATCGCTGGCAACAGGAAGTCGGCCGGCAGTTGCCCGCCTTGCTGGGACAGGAGACCAGCAAGGCGCTGCTGGAGGAAATGGCCGCCAAGCGCAGCTCGATCCAGGCGGGAATCTTCGCCCGGGCAAAAGAGCTGATCGACGCGGCGGAGAAGAACAGCGATGGGGATGCTGCGGAACTGGCCTTGATCGACAAGATCGTGGTCAATTCAGCGAAGGCCGGCCTGAGCCGGGAACAGTTGGCGGAAGTGCAGAGCTATGCGGCGGCGCGCCAGCAGGTGCTTGCCGAACGGCAACTGGCCGCGGCCAGGGCTGAACTCGCCAGCTACCCCGAGACGCTGCAGGGCCTCGACAAGCTGCGCCGCGACTTGCTGTCGGCCCGGCGCGGTCCGCTGAAGCGCGCCGGCGAGGAAGCCTTCAACGGCTATCTGCAGGCGGGCCGGGCGCGGCTCACCGAGATCGCCGAGGAAGCCCTGCCGGAGTTCGAGCGCGGCCTGGCGGAGCTCCCGGAAAGTCAGGATGGCCTCAAGATGCTGGAGGCGACGCTGGTGAGCGAAGAAGGCTTTGACCAGGTGGGCGAGGAGGTTCGCGCCGATTACCTGGCCGCGCTCGAAGAACGGCGCAGCGCGATCGCCGAAACCCTGGCGGCGCAGGCGGCGGCGCGGCGCACGGCGGCGCTGGAGGCCGGCGGCGACCCGGACCTCGTCGGCTTCCGCTACGTCGACCGCGAACACGCTTCTCTGCTCGAGTTCCGCGACGAGAAGCTGGTGATCCTGAACTTCCTCGGATTGCGCTCGGCCGGCGACTATCAGGTCAGTGCCGAGGACGTCATCGTCCGCGGCCCCAACGGGACCTTGGTTCTGGCCCGCACGGGCAGCGGTGAGACCACAAAGCTCAGCGGCATGGGGCTGGTCTTCCAGCGCGCTCCCGACTGATCCCTACTCGGCCGCGGCTTCCAGCAGCTCTGGCAAGGTGAAGATTTCCCGCTCCTGCGTCACACCGCGAAAAGCGTGGCGCCCGACGGAGACCAGGGTGCCGGGGACGAAGCGCTCGAACTCCTCGGAGACCAGCACGCCGAGGCCCAGCTCCTTGGTCAGGCCGTCCATGCGCGCGGCCTCGTTGGTCGCCGGGCCGATCACCGTGAAATCGAGGCGGCTGGCGGCGCCGACGTTGCCGTAGGTGACGTCGCCCAGATGCAGCGAGATGCCGCAGGCCAGCGGGGCGCTGCCCGCTTCGGCCAGTTCCTCGTTCAGGGCCGCCATCCGCTTCACCGCGTCGCGGGCCGCCTTGACCGCCACGTGGCAGGCATTCTTGCCACAGAACTGGCTGCCTTTGCCCTCGGGGCCGCCCTTGGTGCAGTAGACCTCGCCGCTGTCGCCCTCGTTCGGTGCCTTTTCCATCGGGAAGATGGCGAGCAGGCCGTCGCCGATGAACTTCAGCACCTCGCCGCCGTGGTCCAGCACCGCGCCGGCCACCGCCTCGAAGTAGCGGTTCAGGAGGTCGAGGTAGGCGGCGCGCGGCAGGTTGTCGGCCAGGGCCGTGGAGCCGCGCAGGTCGCAGTACCAGATCACCGCCGGGATGTCCTCGCCGTCGCCGCGCTTGATCAGCCCGTTCAGCACCCGCTGACCGGTATGGGCGCCGAGGTAGGTATCCAGCAGCGAGCGTGAGGTCCGGTGCAGGGCGTGTACTTCCAGCAGGCGGCTGAGAATCGGCAGGACCTCGTAGATGTGGCCCAGCTCCCGCGTGGTAAAGCCGCCGGGCCGCTCGCTGGACAGGCTCATCACGTTGATCTTGCCGTTGGAAAAGAGCATCGGCATGGCGACGTAGTCGGTCGCGCCCTCGGCCAGCAGGTCTTCCAGGATGGGGAAGTCGCGCGGCGGGCTCGGCCCTTCCAGGCGGCGGCGGATGCCACCCTCGCCGTCGAAGATGCGGATCACGGGGCTTTTCAGGTAGGCCTCGGACTTCATACCGTAGTGGGGCAGGTCGCGCTCGTCGACGACGCTGTGGCCGCGCCGCCAGACGAAGGCGTTGCTGGCGAGCTGCGGGTGCAAGGTGGGGATGATGACGTTGAGGCGCGAGATGCCGAAGCCGGCTTCGACCAGCTGGCGCGCGAAGCGGTCGATCAGTTCGGCCGAGGAGGTGGCCTCCCAGGCCTCGCGCAGCAGCCAGCTTGCCAGTGGGTTGGCATTCTCGACGGCCGTGTCCGCCGGATCGATCTCGACCGGCTGGTCCTTGGCGAACCACCCCTCCACCTTGTTCCAGTAGAAGGCGATATAGCCGCGCACGCCGAGGCCGTCCTCGATGGGGTCCTCGTAGCTCCAGGCGGCGTTTTCCGCCGTCTGATCGCCCACCGCCACCGACCAGTAGTTGGCGGTGCCCTTGAAGGGGCAGTAGGTGTGGTGCTCTGTCGCCTTCAGGAACTGCATCGCGACATCTTCGCGCGGCAGGTAGTAGACCGGCGGCAGACGGGTTTCCTTCAGCACCAGGGCGCGGCTGCTGCTGGCGATGATCTGGCCGTTGAAGACCACTTTCACCCGCTTGCCGCTGGGCTCGATGGTCAGGCTGTAGTCGCCGGGAACCAGGGTTTCCGGTTGCTTGAGGGCAAGGGAGGCCACCTCTGCCATGTCCGAAATCCTATCTTAGACCGGGGATCCCCCGGGGACCCGCCGGGATCCTGTCGTATTTTCAAAGGGAAGGCGCGCGGACGCGCTTCTTCTATATAGGCCGGGCGGCGGCGGTTTCAGCCCTGAAATCTTCCTGCCAGGCATAAGGCGGGGGAAGGGCGGGCGATGTTCGTAATTTTCGGTTCCGAAAATTAGCGGGCCTTTATATACTGCCGCCCCAGGGGAGGAACCCGCATGACAGCAGTCGGACGGTCCGCGGAGGCGCCGCAGGACAGCGCAGCGGCACGCAGCGAACTCAACCAGCGTCAGGAGCAGATCATCGCCCTGGTGCGCGAGCGCGGTTTCGTCGCCATCGAGGCGCTGGCCGAGCATTTCGACGTGACGCCGCAGACCATCCGCCGGGACATCAACCAGCTGTGCGACCACGGGTTTCTGCGCCGCTACCACGGCGGCGCCGGGCTGCCGTCCAGCGTGGAGAACCTCGCCTATCAGACCCGCCAGGTGCTGCACCAGGAGGAAAAGGCCCGCATCGCGCGGATCCTGGCAGCGGAAGTTCCCGACAACGCCTCGCTTTTCATCAACATCGGCACCACGACGGAGGAGGTGGCCAAGGCCCTGGTGGATCACAAGGGGCTTCGGGTCATCACAAATAATCTCAACGTTGCCAACATCTTGGCCGGAAAACCGGACTTCGAGGTCATCGTCGCGGGCGGCGTGGTGCGCAGCCGCGACCGCGGCATCGTCGGCGAGGCCAGCATCGACACCATCCAGCAGTTCAAGGTGGATTTCGGCATCATCGGCATCTCCGGGATCGACGAGGACGGCACCCTGCTGGATTTCGACTACCGCGAGGTGCGCGCCGCCCAGGCCATCATCAAGAATTCCCGCCGGGTTTTTTTGGCCACGGACCACACCAAGTTCGGGCGCAACGCCATGGTGCGCCTGGGCCGCATCGACCAGCTGGACGCCGTCTTCACCGACCGGGCGCCGGCCCAGCCGATGATGGACATCCTGGCCGCGGCCGAGGTGGAGCTGCATATCGCGCCTTAAGGCGGCCGGTCAGGCAGCAAAGAGGCGCCCAGGAAGGCAAGGATTGCCCTCCCTATCTTCGAATATTTTCATTTTATGACGCCGGATTTTGTGAAGATCGGCGGATTTTCGCCATTTCTAAGCGCGAAAAGCCTTCAGATTCCAACGCTCTGTTCGAAAATGTTCGTTTGTGAAAATTTCCAATTGCGAAAGCGCGCGGGGGCAGCCTATGCTTCCCGCACAATGAGATTGCCGGCCCCTGGGCCGGAACGGCCCCAGAATGGGCGCCGGAACGGCCCCAGAATGGGCGCCAGAACGGCCCCAGAATGGGCGCCAGAACGGCCCCAGAATGGGCGCCGGAACGGCCCCAAAAAGGGCGCTGGTGCGGCCCCGAAACGGGTGCCGGAACGACCCGGAAAACGGGCGAAGATTGGGGAGGCGGGCTACCGCTTATGGGCGAAGTGCTGGACATCGTCGTGGTGGGTGGCGGCATCAACGGTGCCGGAATTGCCCGCGATGCGGCCGGCCGCGGCCTCTCCGTGTTGCTTTGCGAAAAGAACGACCTCGCCAGCGCGACCTCCTCGGCCAGCACCAAACTGATCCACGGCGGCCTGCGCTACCTGGAATACTATGAGTTCCGCCTGGTCCGCGAGGCCCTGATCGAGCGCGAGGTCCTGCTGCGCGCCGCCCCTCATATCATCTGGCCGCTGCGCTTCGTCCTGCCGCACAACAAGGGCCTCCGGCCCGCCTGGATGATCCGCCTCGGCCTCTTCCTCTACGATCACCTGGGCGGGCGCAAGCTGCTGCCGGCCTCCGAGGGCATCGATCTGCGCCGGCACCCGGCGGGCGAACCGCTGGACGCCGACCTGCGCAAAGCCTTCGCCTACTCCGACTGCTGGGTGCAGGATTCACGCCTGGTGGTGCTGAACGCCATGGACGCGCGCGAGCACGGCGCCGAGGTCCTGACCCGCGTCGAATGCGTTTCGGCCCGGCGCGAAGAGGGGCTGTGGCGTGTGGTGCTGCGCGACCTGCACGACGGCACCCAGCGCGAGGTCCTGGCCCGCGCCCTGGTGAACGCGGCCGGCCCCTGGACCGCCGAGTTCGCCGAGCAGCGCACCGGGCTGAACAAGGCGCAGTCGCTGCGCCTGGTGAAGGGCTCGCACATCGTGGTGCCGAAGCTCTTCGAGCACGGCTTCCCCTACATCTTCCAGAACCCGGACGGGCGCATCGTTTTCGCCATTCCCTACGAGAACGATTTCACCCTCATCGGCACGACGGACGTCGATTTCAACGGCGACCCCGGCCAGGTGAAGATCTCCGATGAGGAGGTCGCCTACCTCTGCGATGCGGTGAACGCCTACTTCAAGCGCAAGATCGCGCCCGCCGACGTGGTCTGGACCTATTCCGGCGTGCGGCCGCTCTACGACGACGCGGCGGAAAGCGCCTCCTCGGCGACCCGCGACTATGTGCTGGAGATCGACCACGGGCCCGGCAAGGCGCCGCTGCTCAGCGTCTTCGGCGGCAAGATCACCACTTTCCGCAAGCTGGCCGAGCACGCCCTCGCGAAGCTGGAGGAGGCGCTCGGGCCGCTGGGCGGAACCTGGACGGCCGGCGCGCCGCTGCCGGGCGGCGACATTCCCGGGGCCGATTTCGAGAGTTATGCGCGGGACTTCCGGCAGAGCCATCCCTGGCTGGCGGAGGATCTGGCGCGGCGCTACCTGCGCGCCTACGGCACGCGCACGGAGCGTCTGCTGGATGGCGCCGAAAACCTGGGCGGCCTGGGCGAGCACCTCGGTGACGGTCTCTATGCCGCCGAGCTGCGCTATCTCATGCAGCAGGAATGGGTCGAGACGGCCGACGACCTGCTGTGGCGGCGCTCGAAGATGGGGCTGCATGTCTCGGAGACGACGAAACAGAACCTGGAGGCCTGGCTGTTGCGCCACAAGGCGCCCGCTGGCCGGCAGGAGACCGCCTGATGACCCTGGAACTGAAGAACGTCACCAAGCGCGTGGGCACGGAAGATCACATCCGTGACGTCAGCATGACCCTCGAGAAGGGCTCGCTGAACGTGCTGCTCGGCCCGACGCTGTCCGGCAAGACCTCCCTGATGCGCCTCATGGCCGGCCTCGACCGGCCGAGCGAAGGCGACGTGCTGGTCGACGGCAAGAGCGTGGTGGGGATGCCGGTGCAGAAGCGCAGCGTCGCCATGGTCTATCAGCAGTTCATCAACTATCCGACGCTGACGGTTTACGAGAACATCGCCTCGCCGATGCGGGTCGCCCGCGTCGATGCCGCGACCATCGACAAGAGGGTGCGCGGCGCCGCCGAGTTGCTGAAACTGACGCCCTTCCTGGAGCGCACGCCGTTGAACCTCTCCGGCGGCCAGCAGCAGCGCACCGCCATCGCGCGTGCCCTGGTGAAGGACGCCGACCTGGTGCTGCTCGACGAGCCGCTGGCCAATCTCGACTACAAGCTGCGCGAGGAACTGCGGGTCGAACTGCCGCGGCTGTTCGGCGAGAGCGGCGCCATCTTCGTTTACGCCACCACGGAGCCGCACGAGGCTTTGCTGCTGGGCGGCAAGACCGCGACCCTGTCCCAGGGCTGCGTGACCCAGTTCGGGTCGACCATCGATGTCTACAGCCGGCCCTCCGATCTGATCACGGCGCAGACCTTTTCCGATCCGCCGCTGAACGTGGTGCCGATGGAGAAGACGGGTGATCAGCTGAGCTACGACGGCAAGTCGATCGCCGCGCCCGCCGGCACCGAGGGCCTGGCCGACGGCACCTACACGGTGGCGATCCGGCCGCATCACCTGATGCTGCACCCGCCGCAGCGCGCGGCCATCCAGGTCGAGGCGTCCGTCTCCACCACGGAGATCACCGGCTCGGAGAGCTTCATCCACGTGGAGCACGCGGGCGCACGCTGGGTGGCGCTGATCCACGGGGTCCACCGGGTGGAAATCGGCGACCGCGTGCCGGTCTACCTCGATCCGGCCGGCTTCCTGGTGTTCGACGCCGAGGAACGGCTGGTGGCGGCGCCGACCGGCTACACGGCGAGGACCTGACCCATGGCACAGATCACGCTCGACAAGCTCGCCCACTCCTATCTGCCCAACCCGAAGACGGAAGCGGACTTCGCCCTGAAGGAGATCGACCACGTCTGGCAGGACGGCGGCGCCTATGCCCTGCTGGGCCCCTCGGGCTGCGGCAAGACCACGCTGCTGAACATCATCTCCGGCCTGCTGGTGCCCTCGCGCGGCAACATCCTCTTCGACGACCAGGACGTGACCCAGCTGGCGCCGGAACAGCGCAACATCGCCCAGGTGTTCCAGTTCCCGGTGGTCTACGACACCATGACGGTGGCCGAGAACCTGGCTTTCCCGCTGGCCAACCGCCGGGTGCCCAAGAAGGAAATCGACGAGCGGGTCACCGCGGCGCTCGACATGCTGGACCTGGCCGGCAAGGCCAACCGCAAGGCCCAGGGCCTGACCGCCGACGAAAAGCAGAAGATCTCCCTCGGCCGCGGGCTGGTGCGCTACGACGTGAACGCGATCCTCTTCGACGAGCCGCTGACCGTCATCGATCCGCACATGAAGTGGCAGCTGCGCACCCAGTTGAAGGCGCTGCACCGCCGCTTCGGCCACACCATGATCTACGTGACCCACGACCAGACGGAGGCGCTGACCTTCGCCGACAAGGTGGTGGTGATGTACGAGGGCGAGGTGGTGCAGATCGGCACCCCGGAGGAGCTCTTCGACCAGCCGGCGCACACCTTCGTCGGCTACTTCATCGGCTCGCCGGGCATGAACGTGCTGCCCTGCGACGTGGCCGGCAGCAAGCTGCAGCTCGGCGGCAGGGAGGTCGACCTGGGCCGCAGCTACCCTCAGCTCGGCGGCCGCACCGAGGTCGGCATCCGGCCCGAGTTTGTGCGCCTGGCGCCGGCGGGGCAGGGGCTGCCCATCGCCATCACCGCGGTCGAGGACATCGGCCGCTTCAAGATCGTCCGCGCCTCGCTGGAGGGCCACAGTTTCGACGCCGTGCTGCCGGAGGGCGCCGAGGTGCCCGAAGGCGCCAGCGCCGTCGTCGATCCTGCCCGCATCAACATCTACCAGGATTCCCACCTGGTGCGGGCCCAGGCGGGCGGGGGAGGCTGAGCCATGGAAAAGACGCTCAACAACAAGGCCTGGTTCATGGTGCTGCCGGTGCTCGTCATCGTCGCGCTGAACGCCATCGTGCCGCTGATGACCGTCGTGAACTATTCGGTGCAGGATACTTTCGGCAACAACCTCTTCTTCTTCGAGGGCACGCGCTGGTTCCGCGAGGTCCTGGCGTCGGAGCGGTTCCACGACTCGCTGCTGCGCCAGTTCTTCTTCACCGGCACCATCCTGGTAATCGAGATTCCCCTTGGCGTGGCCATCGCGCTGACCATGCCGCGCCGCGGCTTCTGGTCCTCGGTCTGCCTGGTGCTCATGGCGCTGCCCCTGCTGATCCCCTGGAACGTGGTCGGCGCCATGTGGAATATCTACGCGCTGCCCGACATCGGCCTCCTGGGCTATGGCCTCAACTGGCTCGGCATTCCCTTCGACTACACCCAGCAGCCGGTCTCGGCTTGGTTCACCGTCATCCTGATGGACGTCTGGCATTGGACCTCGCTGGTCGTGCTTCTGGCCTATGCCGGCCTGCGCTCGATCGACGACAACTACTACCGGGCGGCGCAGATCGACGGCGCCTCGCGCTGGGCGGTCTTCCGCTATATCCAGCTGCCGAAGATGAAGCACGTGCTGACCATCGCCGTGCTGCTGCGCTTCATGGACAGCTTCATGATCTATACCGAGCCCTTCGTGCTGACCGGCGGCGGCCCCGGCAACTCGACGACGGTGCTGTCCATCGATCTGGTGAAGGCCGCGCTGGGAGAGTTCAACCTGGGCGTCGCCGCGGCGATGAGCATCATCTACTTCCTGATGACGCTGCTGGTCTGCTGGTTGTTCTACACGATCATCATGCAGGGAGAGAAGAAATGAAGCATCGTCGCTGGCTGGTGCCGACGCTCTACATCATCTTCCTGATGTTGCCGGTCTACTGGCTCTTGAACATGTCGTTCAAGACCACCAACGAGATCCTGGGCGGCTTCTCGTGGTTCCCGGCGGAGTTCACCGTCGCCAGCTACGTGAAGATCCTGACCGACCCGACGTGGTACAACGGTTACATCAATTCCATCACCTACGTCGCGCTGAACACCGTGATCTCGGTGTCCTTCGCCCTGCCGGCGGCCTACGCCTTCTCGCGCTACCGCTTCCTGGGTGACAAGCACCTGTTCTTCTGGCTGCTGACCAACCGCATGGCGCCGCCCGCGGTCTTCGCGCTGCCCTTCCTGCAGCTCTATTCGGCCATGGGGCTGTTCGACACGCACCTCGCGGTGGCGCTGTCCCATTGCCTCTTCAATATCCCTCTGGCGGTGTGGATCCTGGAAGGCTTCATTTCAGGTGTGCCGCGGGAGATCGACGAGACGGCCTATCTGGACGGCTACTCCTTCCCGCGCTTCTTCACCAAGATCTTCATGCCGCTGATCGGCAGCGGGATCGGCGTGACGGCCTTCTTCTGCTTCATGTTCTCCTGGGTCGAGCTGCTGCTCGCCAAGACGCTGACCTCCGTCGAGGCCAAGCCGATCGCGGCGGTGATGACCCGCACGGCCAGCACCTCCGGCTACGAGCTCGGCCTGCTGGCGGCGGCGGGTGTGCTGACCATCATCCCGGGCGCGATCGTCATCTATTTCGTGCGCAACTACATCGCGAAGGGCTTCGCGATGGGGAGGGTGTGACCATGGGCCTTTCATGGATGGCTTGGACCTGGCAGACGGCGCTGTTCTTCGGCGTGATCGCGCTGTTCCTCGTCTGCATGACGATCTGGGAACTGAAGCGGCCCGGCGGAGCGCCGCGCCACGGCGTGCTCGGCCTCGACACGACGCGCGGCGACCGCCTGTTCATCTCGCTGCTCGGCAGCGCCTACATCCATCTCGCTTGGATGGCCGTGGTTCCCTGGCCGCTGTGGTGGGCGCTGGTGCTTTCCGCGATCTATGCGGTTTTGGTGTTTCGTTACGTTTAGTGGCTTTAGGTAGGTGCGGCGCGCTTTGCCGCATTTGAGTGTCGTCAACAAAAAACGCAAAGGGAGGATATCGCATGAGAAGGTATCTACTGACGACGGCGACGGTGCTTGCCATGGTGGCAAGCGCAGGCGCCGCCAAGGCGGACATGGCAGCCGCCGAGCGCTGGGTCGATAGCGAGTTCCAGCCATCCGTGCTCTCCAAGAGTGAGCAGATGTCCGAGATGGAATGGTTCATCAAGGCGGCCGAGCCCTTTCAGGGCATGGAAATCAACGTGCTGTCGGAGACCATCCCGACCCACACCTACGAGTCCGAGACCCTGACCAAGGCCTTCGAGGAGATCACCGGCATCAAGGTGAACCATCAGCTCCTCGGTGAAGGCGAGGTGGTGCAGGCGGTTCAGACCCAGATGCAGACGCAGCGTAATCTCTACGATGCCTACATCAACGATTCGGACCTGATCGGCACCCACTCGCGCCTGCAGCTGGCCGTCAATCTGTCCGACTGGATGGAAGGCGAAGCCAAGGACGTGACCAACCCGGGTCTCGATATCGACGACTTCATGGGCAAGTCCTTCACCACCGGACCGGACGGCAAGCTCTACCAGCTGCCCGACCAGCAGTTCGCGAACCTCTACTGGTTCCGCAAGGACTGGTTCGACCGCCCGGACCTGCAGAAGCGCTTCAAGGACAAGTACGGCTATGACCTTGGCGTTCCGGTCAACTGGTCGGCCTACGAGGACATCGCGCAGTTCTTCTCCGAAGACGTGAAGGAGATCGACGGCGTGCGCGTCTATGGCCACATGGACTACGGCAAGCGCGCGCCCGACCTCGGCTGGCGCATGACCGACGCCTGGCTTTCCATGGCCGGCGCCGGCTCCAAGGGCCTGCCGAACGGCGTGCCGATCGACGAGTGGGGCATCCGCATGGAAGAGGGCTCCTGCAATCCGCAGGGCGCTTCCGTCACCCGCGGTGGCGGCACCAATGGTCCGGCGGCCGTCTACGCCATCCGCAAGTGGGACGAGTGGCTGCGCCAGTACGCCCCTCCGGGCGCGGCCAGCTACGACTTCTACCAGTCGCTGCCGGCGCTGAGCCAGGGCAACGTGGCCCAGCAGATCTTCTGGTACACGGCCTTCACCGCCTCGATGGTGGCGCCGAAATCGGAAGGCAACAACACCGTCGACGACGCCGGCAAGCCGCTGTGGCGGATGGCGCCGAGCCCGCATGGCCCCTACTGGGAAGAGGGCCAGAAGCTCGGCTATCAGGACGCCGGTTCCTGGACGATCCTGAAGTCGACCCCGACGGATCGCGCTAAGGCGGCCTGGCTCTACGCCCAGTTCGTCGTCTCCAAGACCGTGGACGTGAAGAAGAGCCATGTTGGCCTGACCTTCATCCGCGACTCTTCGGTGCGGCACGAGAGCTTCACCGAGCGGGCGCCGAACCTCGGCGGCCTGGTCGAGTTCTATCGCTCGCCCGACCGCGTGCTGTGGTCGCCGACCGGCGTGAACGTGCCCGACTATCCGAAGCTGGCCCAGCTCTGGTGGCAGCAGATCGGTGATGTGAACTCCGGCGCCTTCACCCCGCAGGAGGCCATGAACCGTCTCGCCGGCGAGATGGACCAGGTGATGTCCCGCATGGAAGCGGCCGACAAGGCGGCCAACGTCTACGGCGGCTGCGGCCCGCGCCTGAACGAGGAAAAGGATGCCTCGGAATGGCTCGGCAAGGCTGACGGCCCCAAGGCCAAGCTCGCCAACGAGAAGCCTCAGGGCGAGACCATCGCCTATGAGGAAATCATCAAGCGCTGGCAGTAAGCCGGAGCTTATACGCGATCGCCGGGTGCTGTGAGGTACCCGGCGTTCCGCTTCAAGAGATCAGCCTTGGCTGATGGGGCCGGGAGCAATACCTGGCCCCCGCCGCTTGGCGCGAGAGGTCTTGCGTCCAAGCTGCATTTTCCTCCAGAGAGTACTCGAGGGGCGGCCTTCCCGGGCCGCCCCCCTTTTTTTTCCGGCGCTCTACCTCCGGCCGTCGTGCTGGGCCGCGTTCAGCAGGGCGGTGAGCAGGACGAGATCGGCGCCATCGCCGGGCGGCAGGCCATGGTCGCGCCGGAAGGCGGCGGCCGCGGCGGCGATGTCGCCGCCGGTGACGCCGTAGCCCAGCGCTTCGAGCAACCGCGAGACGGTTGCCGTCGGCTGCCTGCCGACCGGGTTGCCGCTGATCGGGGCCTGGCCGCGGCCCAAGCGGGAATTGCTGACGGTGTATCCGGTGAGCCGCGGCAAGGGATCGCTCTGGCGCGGGATCCTCAGGTAGTAGGCCGCCAGCACGCGCAGCTCGCCGTCGATGGCGACAAAGGGCGGCAGTGCCAGCTCCGTCGGTGTCGGGTCGCAGAGGCGGGCAAGTCTGTTCTGCGGCTCCTCGCAGCCGAAGTGCAGGCTGATGACGTGCGGCCAGTCGCTGCGGTATCCGGCGCGCAGGTACGCGGCATCGCCTTGCTGCGCGGCCCGCTGCAGTTCTGTGGTGTCCCACTGCAGGCCGAGCCACCCCGTCTGCCGCCCGATCGGATCGCGCAAGGTGACCAGCGCCCAATTGCTGGTCAGGTTGGCCAGGCTGGTGCCGCCGGCGGGGTTGAAGCCGGGCGCGGCGGTGAAGTCGGCGACGGGCGAGTCCGCCAGGTAGCTGTCCTTCTGGTAGGCGGCGACGAAGTGCAGTTCCTGCGGGCGGAACCAGCGGTCTTCGCGTCCGGCATAGAGGCAGCGGGCCTGGGTCAGCACCTGCCGCGGCCCGATGAGGATGCCGTTGCAGAAGCCCTGGCCGGCCAGGTTGACCCGGCCGATCACGCTCCAGGGATATTCCTGGGCGTCGGCCTGCAGCCGCCCGTTGAGGGCGGGCGTGGCGGCCGTCGGGCCGGCGGGGGCGACCCCGCCGAGTTCGGGCGGCGGCGGCGGCGGTGCCCCGCAGGCCTGCAGGACGAGCAGCAAAACGGCGGCGACTCCGGCCTTACCGGCGGTATTCGCCGGTTTCCGGCACAGCCCCTTGTTCTCGGCCGTCGGCATGCAGATCTCCTTCGGGCTGGTGGTCCTGCTGTGGGTCGCGTCCGGGCGGCGCCGGGTTCACTGTTCAGGGCACATTCGCCGGCCCCAGACTAGCCCGATTCTCCGGGCAGCGTCCCCCGCGGGCCGGAATTTGTCCCAAGCCCGCGCCGGGGAAGCCGGCGAGGAGCCCCTTTTTGAATTCAACCGAAGTGCCCGATGGCCTACTCTGCGCCGGTCGCTTGCGCACACCGCGCCCACATCGCGCCCACACTGCGCCCACACCGCGAAGGAGATTTCCATGATGCCGCTGCTCAGCCGCCTCGCCGCCGCCGTCCTGCTGTCCACAGCCCTGGTTTCCGGGGCCGAGGCCCAGGCGCAAAGCGGGACCGACGCGCAGCCGCAGAGCCGGGTGATCGGCGGCCCCCTGGCCAACGTGAACGTCGTGCAGATGTCCGTGGCGCCGCTGAGCGATCAGGCCAAAGGCTGCGGGCTCGACTCCAACCTGATCCTGGACTCCTTCAAGCAGCCACTCGCCGAGCAGGGCATCGTGGTGCAGCGGGCCGCCCACGTGTGGATTCAGCTGCAGGCGACCACGCTGCGCTACGAGGGCGACATCTGCATCAGCTACATCGAGGCGCGGGCGATCCAGAACACCCGCTACTTCGACCGCAAGACCGAGACGGACCGCAGCGGCCGGGTGCTGCTGTGGAGCGACGGCGGTCTCTTCGTCACCGGTGCGGCCAATCACGGTGTCACCACCAACATCGGCTGGCGTGACCTCGCCCGCAGCTACATGCGCAAGTGGACCATGGATCAATAGGTTCAGGGCCTCTTGTCCCAAGCTTGCGCTCCCCGATGTATAGAGTATAGGAAGCGGCTCTTGAGAGGCGCCCCATCGGCGGGAACGGAAATCTGCCGTCCTGCGCCTACGGCGATCTCCGGCGCCGGGGCATATCGGTATTGTTAACAAAGTGTAAGGTATAAGCGCTCAGTGTCTCGATCCTGAGTTATAGGCCCAAGGTATAGAGTGATGCAGCGACGCAACGATGACAGCCGGCCGCAAAGCGCGGAGGATCTGCCGGAATCGGCACCGGCGACGGACCGCGAAGAGACGCCGGTCGGACATCCGGGCCCCCACAAGGCCTACCGCAATCTGGATTTCCTGGAGAGTTCTTCGGCGCGCTCGCTGCGTATTCTTTCCGAGTACGTGGAGCCCAACGCCCGCTTCAAGCACTACAAGATCGACGACACCATCATCTTCTTCGGCTCGGCGCGCATCCTGCCGCGCGACGAAGCCCAGAGTCGCCTGGAAGCCGCGCAGGCCAAGGGCGACGACCTGAAGGTGGCGCAGCGCAATCTCGAGATGTCGCGCTACTACGAGGACACCCGTGAACTGGCGCGCCGGCTGACCGAATGGTCGAAGAGTCTGCAGGAGGACGACCGCCGCTTCGTGGTCTGCTCCGGCGGTGGACCGGGGATCATGGAAGCGGCCAACCGCGGCGCCTCCGAAGCGCGCGGGCTGAACATCGGCCTCAACATCTCGCTGCCGATGGAGCAGATCGACAATCCCTACGTCAGCCGCGAACTGAACTTCGAGTTCCACTACTTCTTCATGCGCAAGTTCTGGTTCGCCTACCTGGCCAAGGCTGTGGTGGTCATGCCCGGCGGCTTCGGCACGCTGGACGAGTTTTTCGAGCTGCTGACGCTGGTGCAGACCGGCAAGATCCGCAAGGCCATGCCGGTGGTTCTGTTCGGCAGCCGCTACTGGTCGGAAGTGATCAACCTGGAAGCCTTGGAGCGCTACGGCACCATCAACGCCGAGGACCTGGAGCTCTTCTTCCGCACCGATTCCGTGGACGAGGCCTTCGACTTCATCACCGACCAGCTGACCTCCTACGCCCTCGACATCCCGGGCCCACGGCTTTAATCACCCGTTAGACTTCTTGACTTTCTCGTAGCCATCGAGGGCGCGGGCCCGCGCCGCCTTGTGGTCGACGATGGGCTTGGGGTAGGTCTCGCCCAGCGTGATGCCGGCCGCCTTCAGCTCTTCTTCCGAGGCTTCCCAGGGCTTGTGGATCACGCGGTCGGGCAGTTCCGCGATCTCCGGCACCCATTGCCGCACGTAGGCGCCCTTGGGGTCGAACTTCTCGCCCTGGGTGACGGGATTGAAGATGCGGAAGTAAGGAGCGGCATCGGCGCCGCAGCCGGCGACCCACTGCCAGCCGGCGGCATTGTTGGCCAGGTCGGCATCTACCAGGGTGTCCCAGAACCAGGCCTCGCCGCGCTGCCAGGGGATCAGCAGATCCTTGATCAGAAAAGAGGCGGTGATCATGCGGACCCGGTTGTGCATCCAGCCGGTGGTCCAGAGCTCGCGCAGGCCGGCGTCGACGATGGGGTAGCCGGTCCGGCCGCGGCACCAGGCGGCGAATCCCGCCTCGTCGTCGCGCCAGGGAAAAGACTCGAACGCCTCGCGCCAGGACTTGTCGGGAAACGCCGGCCAGTGGAACAACAGGTTGTGGGAGAAGTCGCGCCAGCCGAGCTGCCGCAGGAAGGCCATGGCGGAGCTCTCCTCCACTGTGCCGGCGTCGATGGCGTGACGCGTCGCCCGCCAGACCTGGCGCGGTGAGATTTCGCCCCAATGCAGGTGAGGGGAGAGGCGGGAGGTGCCGAAGACGTCGGGCCGGTCGCGGTCGCTCTTGTAGCCGCCGGCCTGTTCGTCCAGGAAATCCGCGAGACGCGCGGCGGCGCCCCGCTCGCCCGGCGTCCAGGCGCGCTTGAGGCCGCCGGCCCAATCCGGCTTGCGCGGCAAGAGGTCCCAATCGTCCAGGCGGTCGCTGCCGATGCCGTCCAGTCCCTTCAGCTTCTTCGGCCTGGCCAAGGGCGCCGGTGGCGTACCGGCGGCGAGCATCGCTTTCCAGAAGGGGGTGAAGACCTTGTAAGACTGGCCCTGCCCGGTGGTGAGGTCCCAGGGCTCGACCAGCAGACCGCCGTTGAAGCTCTTCACCTCGATGTCCTGCTTCGCCAGGGAAGCCTTCAAGGCCTTGTCGCGTTCGACGGCATGAGGTTCGTAGCAGCGGTTCCAGAACACCGCGCCGGCACCGCATTCCTTCACCAGGGCGGGCAGAACCTTCTCAGCCCTGCCGTGCCGCAGACAGAGCGGCGCGCCCAGCTTCTTCAGATCCTCGGCAAGGGCGGCGAGGCTGTGGTGCAGCCACCAGCGCGACGCGCCGCCCGCGCGCCAGGCGCCGGCGGTCTCCTCGTCCAGTATGAAGACCGGCAGAACGGCCGCGCCGCGATCGACGGCGGCGTTCAGCGCGGGGTTGTCGGCGGTTCGCAGGTCCTGGCGGAACCACACGACGGCGGGGGCGGCATCAGGCATGAAGGACTTTCGCGCGGCTTTTTCGAATCATGTTTTGGCGGACCCACTATCGGGACAAAACCAATTATACGCAGGTCCCGGGCCAGCCGATCACCGCAAGCAGATATATTTTTCTTTTTGTTGCCAATAGCTTGACGGCCCGGAGGCGCGTCATAGATCGGCGGTCAAGCGGACGGTGGAGGCGACTGCAGTGTCGTTGCCGCTGTGTCCGACAGACCGCACGAATTAGGAGGCTCTCCCTTATGAAAAGTCTTTCCCGCGCTCTCTTCGCTGCCGCCGTTGCGGCGCCGCTGGCGTTTTCGGCCGTCGCCGCCAAGGCCGCCGACATCGTCGATACGGCCGTCTCCGCCGGCCAGTTCGAAACCCTGGTCGCCGCGGTGAAAGCCGCCGGCCTGGTCGACACCTTGAAGGGCGAAGGGCCCTTCACCGTTTTCGCGCCGACCGATGCAGCCTTCGCCAAGTTGCCGGCCGGCACGGTCGAGGACCTGCTGAAGCCGGAGAACAAGGACAAGCTGGTCGCGATCCTCACGTACCACGTCGTGCCGGGCAAGGTGATGTCCTCCGACATTGCCGGCAAGATGGTCGAGGCCAAGACTGTCGAAGGGCAGGCACTCAGCATCGACGCCATGAAGGACGGCGTCACCGTTGACGACGCGAAGGTCATCCAGGCCGACGTCGAAGCGTCGAACGGCGTGATCCATGTGATCGACACCGTCGTACTACCTGAATAAGAACCTGAAATAATACGTTGCTGACGCGGCGGCGGCTCCCTCTCCCCCCCTGTCCGTCGCCGCAAGCTTCCACGGCTGCCCCGCACCTTTCGGGGCGGCCGTTTTCTTTTCGGCGACAGGCGTCCGGCGCAATCGTCTCCGCCGAACCCGCAAGGTGTCGGTAAGGCGCAGATCCTGGCGGAACCAGACGCGGAGGGGTGAAGAATCAGGCGTGAGGGAGTTTCGAGCCGCGCTTGCCGGGCCATCGTTCCGGTGGAGACCAGGTGACGCTGAGCAATTTATACGCGGGGCTCGGCCTAGCCGATCACAGGAAATAACTAAATTTTCGTTCTACTGGCGATCGCTTGACGGTTGCAGACGCTGGCTTAAGATGCAACTCAAGCGGACGGTCGAGGGGCGCGGCAGTCCCCTCCGCTGTGTCCGATAGATGATTTGATCTAGGAGGCAGTTCCATGAAGAACGTTTCACGTGTTCTCTTTGCCGCCGCTCTCGCCGCGCCTCTGGCGCTCTCGTCCGTGACGGCCAAGGCGGCGGATCTTGTCGAAACTGCGGCCTCCGCCGGAAATTTCGAAACTCTCTTGGCGGCTGTGAAGGCCGCCGGGATGGAGGATGTCTTGAGGGGCGACGCTCCCTACACGGTCTTCGCGCCGACCGACGCGGCCTTCGCCAAGCTGCCTGAAGGCACCGTCGAGGACCTGCTGCGACCGGAGAACCGGCACAAGCTGAACAAGTTCGTCAGCTATCACGTGGTCCCGGGCAAGGTGATGTCGGCCGATATCCGCAACAGGCAAATGACCGCCATGACCTTCGCGCGGCAGACGGTGAATATCGATGGCCTGAATGGCGGCGTGCGCATCGAAAAGGCCATGGTCGTCGGGCCAGAGATCGAAGCGTCGAACGGTGTGATCCATGTGGTCGATACCGTCGTCGTCCCTGAGTAACAAACCTGAAAATATCGCGCGGGCGGCCGCGACTTTCCTTTTCCCCTCTGCCCGTTGCCTCTGCCATTTGCGGCCGTCCTGCACTTTCCGGGGGCGGCCGCCTTCTTTTCGGCGGAGAGCTTTCGGCGCGACATCCGCCGCCGGCCCCGCGAGGTCTCGGCCGGGGCAGGAATCAACTCCGCCTTCCTAAACAATCGGAGCGGATATACATCCGCGGCTAATTTCTTTTATTGTATCTTTCGACCTCAGGAGGCCTTTTGATTCGGCAAAATTAAATCAAAAGGCGAAGTTCGCTGCGTCATGCGGCGTCTGGTTGAAGTATCGGGGGGACGAGGTGCGGTTCGGTTTCTTGCTTGGTCTTTGGGTCTTCGTCGCTTCGACGCCGGCCTTCGCCGGAGCCATCGTGGGCGGTTCGTCGCTGATCGGCGGTTCTGAGGTCAATCAGCTTGAGACCTGGCTGGGCCAGGGTGAGCTGACTCTCACCAAGATCTACACGAAGTCGCTCGGCGACAGCGCGGCGGATTTTCACGCGGCGGCCAACGGCAAAGGGGCGACCTTCACGCTCATCGAGGTCATCAACAACGGGGTCAGCCGTATCGTCGGCGGTTACAATCCCCTCAGCTGGAACTCCAGCGGCACCTACAATTTCTCGAACACCGCGGCGGACCAGACAGCCTTTCTGTTCAATCTGACCGACGCGCTGTTGTATGAGCAGTTCGGTCCTCGCCAGACCTACAACCACGCCAACTACGGCCCGACCTTCGGCGGCGGCCACGACCTCTACATCGACACTGCGCTGGCGGGCGGCTACGCCAATATCGGGCATACCTACGGTGACAACAGCCAGTTCGGCCAAGCGGCCTACCGCAACGCCTTTACCGGCAGCTACAACAGCTGGAGCGTCGGCGGCCTGGAAGTCTTCACTCTCAGCGCAGCGCTGATCACGGTGGCGGAGCCAGCAAGCTGGCTGGTTTTCGTCCTCGGCCTGCTCACTTTGGGCGGGATCCGGCTGCAGCGCCGTCGTTTGGCGGCCGCCACGGTCCGTTAGGCCAGGGCGCGCGCGGGAAAGTCGAAGAGGCCCCTGCGGCCCAGCAAAGTCACCTTGAAATCGCGGACGAAGAGCCGGGCGATGGCCGGGTCCAGCACGTTGAGGCCGCCGGTGAAGGCGCCGAAGGCGGGCAGGATAAGCCGCCGGCCGTCGGTGATGAAGCAGGGCGCGCTGACCCGCTTGCCGCGCACACGCACCGCCGCCTTGGGGTGGTAGTGCCCCGACACTTCCCCGCCGCGAGAGGTCGCCTCGGCCTCGTGGCGGAAGGTGAGGGCGCCTTCGGTGATTTCCTCGGCGACCGTTCCGCCCAGGCCGGCGGGCGGCGCCGGGTCGTGATTGCCGGCGATCCAGGTCCACTCCAGCCGGGCGACGAGATCCCGGAGACGCTCGGCCTGGACGGGATCGAGGCGCCCGGCAGCCTCGCCGTCGTGGAAGGAGTCGCCGAGGCAGATGAGGCGCTCGACCTTGTGGCGGGCGATCACCGCCTCCAGCTTGTCCAGGGTCGCCGCCGTGTCGTAGGGCGGCAGGAACTGGCCGCGCTGCGCGAAGGCGGTCGCTTTCTCGAAGTGCAGGTCGGCGACCACGGCAAGCCGCCGGGCCGGCCAGATGAGCGCGCCGGAGAGGTCGGCCTGCAGCTCGACACCGTTCACCAGCAAACGTCCAGCCTTGTGAAGAGTCTCGCTCACGCTTTCGTCCTCATAGCGGCAGCTCCGCCTGGCCGCGGCCGATCTCCATGCCGCCCGTCGCCTCGTCGATGAGGGCCTGGGCGCCCTCGTTCAGCAGCTCGTCCAGGCCGCTGCCGTAGACCTGCTCCTTGCCGATCTCCAGCAGCACCGGCACGGCGAGCGGCGAGATCTTGTCCAGGCGCCGGGTGCGGATGCGCCCCTTCACGCGCTTCAGCATGGCGGCGAGGCGGCCGATGTCGGTCAGGCCCCCGGCGGCGTCGGCGCGGGTCGCCTGCAGCAGGATGTGGTCGGGCTCGTGCTTCCTCAGCACGTCGTAGATGAGGTCGGCATTGAAGGTCACCTGGCGGCCCGACTTTTCCTGGCCTGGCGAGCGCGCCTCGATGAGGCCGGCGATGACCGCCACGTTGCGGAAGGTGCGCCTGAGCATGGAGGACTCGGCCATCCACTCCTCCAGGTCGTCGCCCAGCATCTCCTCGTCGAAGAGGGCGTCGAGATCTTGCGCCGCCTTCAGGCTCCACACCGCGATGACGTAGTCGGTGGCGACGAAGCCGAGGGGGGAGAGCCCGGCCCGCTCCATGCGCCGGGTCAGCAGCATGCCCAGGGTCTGGTGAGCGTTGCGCCCCTCGAAGCAGTAGGCGACGAGGAATTCCTTGTCGGCGCGCGGGAAGCACTCCACCAGCAGGCCGTCGGCGGGGGGAAGCTGGGAGCGCCAGCGCTGGATCCGCAGCCATTCGGACACCGCGGGGGGCAGGTCATGGCCGGCCTCCGGGTTTTCCAGGATACCGCGCACCCGCTCGGCCAGGTGGGTGGAAAGCGGCAGGCGTCCGCCGGCATAGGCGGGCACCTTGGGGTCGCCCCCGGGGGCGCGGCTCACCACCACGGTGTTCTCCCGCATCCCCTCGAAGGCCAGCAGCTGCCCGGCGAAGATGAAGCTGTCGCCCGGCAGCAGGCCGTTCACGAAATACTCTTCCACTTCGCCGAGTACGCGGCCGTTCCTCAGACGCACCTTTAAGACGGGGGCCTCGACGATGGTGCCGACGTTCATGCGGTAGCGCCTGATGTGGTCGTTGTTGGTAACCCGGTAAAAGCCTTCCTTATCAAGGCCTAAGCGGCGATAGCGCTGATAGCTCTTCAGCGCGTAGCCGCCGGTCGCGACGAACTCAAGCGTGCGGTCGAAAGTCTTTCGGTCCAATAGCTTATAGGGAAAAGCTGAGGTGATTTCCCGGTAGAGAGCCTCGGCATCGAAGGGCCCGGCGCAGGCCGTCCCCAGGATGTGTTGAGACAGCACATCAAGTCCGCCGGGGCGCGGCGGGTCGCCGTCGAGCGAGCGCGCCCGCACGGCCTCCAGGGCGGCGCGGCACTCCAGCACCTCGAAGCGGTTGGCCGGCACCAGCAGGGCGCGGCTCGGCTGGTCGAGCTGGTGGTTGGCGCGGCCGATGCGCTGCAGCAGGCGGGCCGAGCCCTTGGGCGCGCCGATCTGCACCACCAGGTCGACGGCGGCCCAGTCGATGCCGAGGTCGAGGGACGACGTGGCGACGACGGCGCGCAGCTTGCCCGCCGCCATGGCGGCCTCCACCTTGCGGCGCTGCTCGACGGCCAGGCTGCCGTGGTGCAGGGCGATGGGCAGGCCGTCCTCGTTCAGGTGCCACAGCTCCTGGAACACGATCTCCGCCTGGGCGCGGGTGTTCACGAAGACCAGGGTGGTGCCGGCGGTCTTGATCCGGGCGTAGACCTCGGCCAGGGCGTGGACCGCCATGTGGCCGGACCAGGGCAGGTACTCCCGGGTGGTGAGGATCTCGACCTCCGCCTCGGCGCCGTCGCGGCCGATGACCCGGCGAACGTCCCGGGGCGCGGCGCTGGGGGACAGCCAGGCGGCCAGCCAGTCCGGATCGTGCACCGTGGCCGAGAGGCCGACCCGGCGCAGGCCGGGAGAGAGGCTCTGCAGCCGGGCGAGGCCGAGGGCCAGCAAGTCGCCGCGCTTGGTGCCGGCGAAGGCATGCAGCTCGTCGATCACCACGCACTTCAGGCCGGCGAAGACCTGGGGCGCGTCGTAGTAGGACAGCAGCAGGGCGAGGGACTCGGGCGTGGTCATCAGGATGCCCGGCGGCCGGACGCGCTGGCGCTTGCGCTTCGACTGCGGGGTGTCGCCGGTGCGCGTCTCGCAGGCGATCTCCAGGCCCATCTCCTCGATCGGCTGGGTCAGGTTGCGGTGGATGTCCACCGCCAGGGCCTTCAGCGGCGAGATGTAGAGGGTGTGCAGACCGTCATGGGGGGTTGCCGCCAGGTCGACCAGGGAAGGCAGGAAGCCCGCCAGGGTCTTGCCGCCGCCGGTCGGCGCGATGAGCAGCGCCGATTGCCCGGCCTCCGCCGCGCGCAGCATCTCCAGCTGGTGCGGATGCGGTTCCCAGCCGCGCGCCCGGAACCACGCGGCGAAGACCGGCGGCAGGGTGGAGAGGTTCGTCTCGGGCAGAAGGGCGGGCTGGCTCACGGGCCCAAGATAGACCGGCGGCCCGGGCGGGTGAAGGCCGATGATGCCGGTTTGTTCTCTTTTGCCCTCCCCCGGTCGTCATGCGCGGGCCCGCCTTCGCGAAGCCGCTTCGGCTTCGGTGGATAAACTTGACCCGAGCATCCATGGATCATCCCACGCGCTGCGGCGGCATGGACCCTCCGGTCAAGCCCGAGGGTGACAGTCATAGGTACGGCGCGGGCCGTGCAAAGCTTACGTACTGCTGACCCCGTGCCGCCCTGTCTCGGGCCTACTCCGACGGCGCCAGGTTGGTGGATCTGTCGCTATCCTCCTCCGCCGGGCTGCGCTGGGGGGCGGCGTCCTGGGGCTGGACGAGCTCGAAGTTCTGCATGAGATAGACGGACAGATAGGCGATGCAGATGGCCCAGAGCGCATAGAGGCCGAGCAGGGTCACCAGGTGTTGCGGCAGCTCCGGGTCGAAGCGCTGCGTCACCGTGTAGGTCGCGCCGATCAGAAAGGACGCCGTGACCAGGGTGATCTGAATGAAGTTCCGGCCGCTCTGGCGGGCGTTGTAGTTGTGGTAGATGAAGATGTAGAGCAGGAAGACGACGATCTGCGCCAGGGAGACGAAGTAGCCGGACCAGAAGTACCAGCGGTTCACGAACTCCCCGTCGTCATCGAAGGACTCGACGTCCAGGCCGGTAAAGACGAGGCAGAGAATGGCGCTGGAGATGCCGAAGCTGCGGGCGAACCTCAGCTGGTTGTTGTATTCCTCGGAGGTGAACTCGGGCCGGCTTCTCAACGAGAGAACCGTCGAGACCAGGAGAGTCAGGAAGATCGGCAGGAAGACGATCAGCCAGTTTGTCTCGTTGATCTCGCGGGCCAGCACGAGCCCGGCCGCGCCGAAGGAAATCACGGCATAGTAAGGCGACTTCGTGGGGCTGAAGTAAGAAAAGACAGTCGTGACAATCGGCAATGCGGCTAAAGACATCAGCTCCTCCCGACGAACTATCGCCGGAGCTTGCCGGCGGCGACTATTATTTCGGCACTTATTGTCGGCTTGGAATAATGCGCGTGATATTGGCATTTTCGGGAAGGGGGCGGCCAGACTTTTCCGGCTGGGCTTTCGGGTCACACCAGGTCTGCCGGAATCCAAGACAAGGGCGGGGCGCGGGCGCTAAGCTCGGCGCGCGGGGTGGGACCGAGCGATAAACCGGAGACAGTTATGACAGGGCATAAGTTGCGCGCCGCCGATCTGGTGGCGCGGCGGTTGTACGAGGCGGGCTGCCGCTTTGCTTTCGGCATGCCGGGGGGCGAGGTGCTGACCCTGGTGGACGCGCTGGAGGCGGCGGGCATCCGCTTCGTCCTGGCCAAGCACGAGAACGCCGCCGGCTTTATGGCCGAAGGCGTGTGGCAGCGCACGGGGGCACCGGGTATCCTGGTGGCGACCGTGGGCCCCGGCGTGGTGAACGGCGTGAACGTCATCGCCAATGCCGAGCAGGACCGGGTGCCGCTGATCGTGCTGACCGGCTGCGTCGACGAAACCGAGACGCTGACCTACACCCACCAGATCCTCGACCACCAGCAGGTGCTGCGCCCGGTCACCAAGGCTTCCTTCCGCCTGACCGCCGAGGGCGCCGACGTGATCGCCGACAAGGCCGTCGCCATCGCGACGGAAAGCCGTGCGGGTCCGGTCCACATCGACGTGCCGATCTCCGTCGCCGACCAGACGGTCGTGCCGCAGCGCCTGCGCCGCCGCCCGCCGGCCAGCCCGCTGGTCCCGGCGCCGGGCCATGACCTGGACCGCGCGCGGCTGTGGCTGGAGGACGCCCGGCGCCCGGTGATGATCGTCGGGCTCGACGCCCTGGCCGACGACGCGGGCGAGGCGATCCTCCATTTCTGCGAAAGCTTCTCGGTGCCCTTCGTCACCACCTACAAGGCCAAGGGCATCGTCTCCGAGGAGCATCCGCTCTGCCTCGGCGCGGCGGGGCTCTCGCCCAAGGCCGACGCCCTGCTGCTGCCCCTGGTGAAACAGGCCGACCTGGTGCTCTGTGTCGGCTACGATCCGATCGAGATGCGCAGCGGCTGGCGCGAGGTCTGGGACCCGGAGGCGGTGCACGTCATCGACATCGCCGCCGCGCCCAACCGCCACTACATGCACCAGGCCGGCCTCAACTTCATCGCTCACACGGGCAAGACGCTGGAGGCGCTGGGCGAGGGGGTGCCGTCGCAGACCACCTGGGAACTGGGTGAGGTTGAGGTGCTGAAGCAAGCGCTGGCCGAGGCCTTCCCGCGCGACGAGGCCTGGGGGCCGGCGGCGGTCATCGACACCTGCCGCAAGGTGCTGCCGAAGGAGACGGTGGCGACCTGCGACACCGGCGCCCACCGCATTCTCCTGGCGCAGATGTGGCGGACCTACGAGCCCAAGACGCTGCTGCAGTCGACGGGGCTCTGCACCATGGGCTGCGCGCTGCCGCTGGCGATCGGGGCGCAGCTCGCCGAGCCGGAGCGCCCGGTGGTGGCCTTCACCGGCGATGGCGGCCTGCTGATGGTGGCCGGAGAACTCTCGACGGCGGCGGAACTCGGTTCGCGCGTCATCGTCGTGGTTTTCGTCGATTCCAGCCTGGCGCTCATCGAGCTGAAGCAGCGTCAGCGCCAGATGCAAAACGCCGGTGTCGATTTCGGCAACCACGACTTCGCCGCCATCGGCCGCGCCTTCGGCGGGATCGGTCATACGGTCACCAACCGCGCGGAGCTGGAAGAAGCCCTCGACGACGCCCTGGGCGCCGAGACCTTCACCGTCATCGCCGCGGTGATCGACCGCGCCGGTTACGACGGGCGGATTTGAGGGCTCTCTATTGTCATGCTTGGACTTGTTCCGAGCATCCAGGGCAAGCGCTCTGCCTGCTGCCCCTGGACCCTCGGGGCAAGCCCGAGGGTGACGAGCTAGAAAACCGAGGCCACATGCCCCGCTGGACAACACGCCCCGCTGTCGTCCCGGGGCTTGACCCCGGGACCCATCGGCGTCGATGCCTGGCGTTGTGTCGGGGAAACTGCAAGTCCGTTCGCCGCAGCATCGCGGCTCTTTGGGGCGACATCCACCGGTCGGAGAGGGCATTGGGTCCCGGCATCAAGTGCCGGGACGACAGCCTGTTTGTGGCCCGGGTAAGTACACTCTGCCTGCGACTCCCGGTATGGACTTGAGCCGTTGCTCACGGCTTCTTGCCGACGGTGTCGGCGACGTAGGCGCCGCGCTCGCCCAGCGGCTTGGGCGCGCCGGTAGTGCTGTCGCGCCGCGTCTGGTGTTCGGTCTCGGAATTCAGCTCGGCGCCGAGGATGACGACGAAGGCGCTGAGCCAGAACCACATGAGGGTGCCGACGATGGCGCCGAGCGAGCCGTAGGTCTCGTTGTAGCTGCTGAAGTAGCGCATGTAGAGCGAGAAACCGATGGAGGCGGTGATCCAGAGCACGACGGCGATGACGCTGCCCGGCGTGACCCAGCGCCATTTCGGGTCGCAGCGTGACGGCGCGATGCGGTAGAGCACCGCCAGGGCGACCATGAAGAAGACCGCGAGCAGCGGCCAGCGCAGCAGGGCGATCATCCAGGTTTCGCGGTCCTCGATGCCGAGCAGTCCGAAGATCACCGGCACCACCACGGTGCCGACCAGCGCCACCGCGCTGAACAGCAGCAGGCAGACGGTGAGGAAGACGGCGATGAGGTTCAACTTCACAATGCCGCGCTTTTCTCGCTCGTTGTAGGCGATGTTCATGGCGATCATGAAAGCATGGGTGCCGCGCGAGGCGCCCCAGAGAGCGATCACCAGGCTGACCAGCGCGGCGAGGCTGAGGGCGCCGGTGCCGCCTTCGGCCACGCGGGTCATCTGGTCGCTCAAGAGGTTCTGGGCCGCCGGCGGCATGACGGTGGCGACGGTCGTGAAATGGCGTTGCACTTCCGACGCGTCGGCCAGCAGCCCGTAGACCGAGACCATCGCGGCAATGGCGGGGAAGATCGCCAGCAGGCTGTAGAACGCCAGTCCGGCGGCGACGATGGAGACGTTGTCGCGGACCACCTCGTTCTTGGTGCGCAGCAGGATGTCGCGCCACCCGGCCAGCGGAATGTCGCTGGGAGTCCAGCTGCGCCGCCCGCGGCCTTCTGCACCCTGCTTCGCCATCGTCGACTTTCTCCTCTTGGCCGCAGTCTCGGCTGAGGGGGTAACGGGGCCGGCGTGTTCCGGTTCCCGAATTTTCGGGCCGGCGTTTCGGCGGCGGCGCGGCATTCAGCCAGGGGTGGAGGCGCGTGATCTCCAGGATCAGCTTGCGGATGAGGGCGCCGAGGGTCCTCTTTATCGCGGATTTCCGCCCGATCGGCCCTTCTTCCGATGGCCGGCGGTTCGTGCTAGCGTCTTCACGGAGGTCCGGAGCGGCCTCCGGCGGGGATGCGGGAGTGGGGCCAGCTCATCGATTTGCGGGGATTGCGCCATGACAACGATAAACCAGGTGCTCGATAAGAAGGGGCACGACGTCTTGACCGTCCGGCCGGACGACACCGTGCTGCGGGCTCTCGAACTGATGGCGAGCCAGAACGTCGGTGCGGTGATCGTGACGGAGAACGATGCGCCGGTCGGTATCTTCACGGAGCGGGACTACGCGCGGAACGTCATCCTGAAAGGAAAGTCGTCTTCGAACACGCCGGTGCGCGACATCATGAGTGCCGACGTGATCTTCGTGAGGCCGGAGCAGACGGTCGACGAGTGCATGGCCATCATGTCCGACAAGCGGTTCCGCCACATGCCGGTGCTCCAGGAGGGCAAGCTGATCGGCATCGTCTCCATCGGTGATCTGGTGAAGAGCATCATCGACGAGCAGAAATTCACCATCCAGCAGCTTCAGGGCTACATCGGCGGCAACGCCTGAAGCCTCCGTCGCATCTGTGAGCCACCCGCACGACTGTCATGCTCGGACTTGTTCCGAGCATCCAGGGCAGGCGCTCTGCGGGTGACCCCTGGACCCTCGGGACGAGCCCGAGGGTGACCATAGATGTGGACGCGACGATACGGCGACCGTGGCCCCTTACTCCGCCCAGGCGATCTCCAGGATCAGCTTGCGGATGAGGGCGTCGACGAACTCCTCCTCCTTGTCGACGGCGAGGGCGAAGGCGCCCATGCCGCCGATCACGTCGTTGCGGAAGTGGTCGACCAGCGCCGTGCCGCCGGGCCCGGTCATGCCGCCGCTCCTGTAGTTGAGCGCCAGCGCATTGATGACGATGCCGGCGTCCAGCGCCAGCTCGCGCGCGAAGGCCAGCGGCAGGCCGCCGCGCTGGCCGGCGTCGCCGGAGACGTCGATCACCTTGCGGAAGCCGTCGTAGCCGTTGGCTTCCATCCACTGCTGGCAGAAGGCGATGGCGTTGCTGATGGAGTTCCAGCCGAAGGCCCGGCGCGGCGCGGCGACCACGGCATCGGCAAAAGCTTTCGCATCTTCGGCCTGCGCGATCAGGGTCCAGTCGACGATGGGATGCATGGAGTCGGGCCCGCCCCATTCCATGAGCGCGATGGCGATGCTGCCCTCATAGCCGCCGATCATGATGTCGACCACCTGCGGGTTGCTGACCGCCTGGGCGTAGGCCAGGCGCTG
Source organism: Kiloniellaceae bacterium (assembly GCA_048268885.1). Lineage (GTDB taxonomy): Bacteria > Pseudomonadota > Alphaproteobacteria > Kiloniellales > Kiloniellaceae > Pelagibius. The sequence goes on from JBLWUP010000010.1 coordinate 118,459, forward strand.
GAAGGCGAACTCATCCTCCTGGATCGAGCCGGAGCCGTCGACGGCGAGACAGAGCTCCAGGTCGACTTTCTTGGCGGCGGTACCTTCCGCCTGGACCGGCATGGGAGCAGCCCCGGAGAATGCGACGGCTGAAATCAGGATCAAACCCGCGACAAGCTTTTTTATTGCCCCCTCCCGGCTCTTCGGTCGTCTCACAGCTCAATGATAGATAGGTCGATGGCGCCTTGGAACCATCCCCAGGACCATCCGTTGAGAAGTTGCAGGCTCACCGTGCGAGAGGAGGGGACAGGCTCGTTGAACGCAGAGACCACCAAAGAGCCGCAGCGGCTCCCCGATATTCTCGACCGCCTCGCCGAGAGCGCCGACGGCTCGCAAGTGTCGCTGGAGCAGCTGCTTGATGCTTTCGGGCGGCGCAGCTTCGGCCCGATGCTGCTGGTGCCGGCGCTGATCGCCCTGTTGCCCACGGGCGCCATTCCGGGAATGTCCATCGTCACCGGCAGCCTGATCATTCTCGTCGGGGTGCAGATGTTGTTGCCTGTCGACCAGCCGTGGTTTCCATCGGCCCTACGCCGGATCCGCCTGGGCCGCGAGCGCTTCGACAAGTCGATCGAGTCGGCGCGGCCCTGGACGCGGCGTTTGAACCGGCTGGTCGGGCCCCGCCTCGAGTTCATGGCCGAGCCGCCGGTCAACTATGTGACGGCCTTGGTCTGCATCGCCATGGGGGTGATGATGTTCCCCCTGGCCCTGCTGCCTTTCGCCGTGGCGATTCCGGCGGGGACCGTGGTGCTGCTGGCGCTCGGCGTGACCACACGCGACGGCCTGGTGATTTCCCTGGGGCTCGCCAGCGCGCTGCTCGGGTCCTACTTCGCCCTGCGGATGCTGCCGTAAGGTGCGCGCCGGCAGAGGCGCCGCCCGCCTCGTCTCAGGCCGTCTCCGGCAGCAGCTCCTGGACCACCTCGAAGCCTTCGAACTCCGGATGGGAGAGGTAGAGGTCGCCGTTGCCGCCGGCATTGCGGTGGGCCAGGCGGAAGGCCTCCGACTTGGTCCAGCCTTCGAAAGCCGACTGCGAGGCCCAGACGGTGTGCGAGGAATAGAGCGTGTGATCCTCGCGCTCCGGCCCCTTCAGCAGCGCAAAGGACTGGAAGCCGGGCACCTCGTTCAGATGGGTGTCGCGGTTTTTCCAGACGTCCTCGAAGGCGGCCTCCTGGCCGTGCTTCACCTTGAAACGGTTCATGGCGATGAACATCGGGTCTCCTTCCGTCTTGGGTCTTGGGCCGGTCTTGGATCTTCGGCGCATGATGACGGCCGGTTATTGCGACTGCAAGTCATTTGCGACACGCCAACGCTTTCCCTGGCCGCGTCAGGCCTCGGCGAAGGCGGCCTGCAGCGCCTCGCTCCGCGCCTGCAATTCACCTGACTCGTAGGGGACGGGGGGCTGGGCGCCCCAGACCGGGCCGGGCCAGGCCGGGTCGTCCCTGAAGCGGGCGATGACATGGATATGGAGTTGGGGGACCATGTTGCCCAGGGCGCCGATGTTGATCTTGTCGGGGGCGAACCTAGATTGAAGGGCGCGGGAGGCGGCGCAGATCTCCGCCGTCGCCTGGGCGAGATCGGCCTCCGTCATCTCGTGGAACTCCTTGAGGCCCGCACGGCGCGGCACCAGGATCAGCCAGGGATAGCTGGCGTCGTTCATCAGCAGCACGCGGCAGAGCGGCCAGTCGGCGAGCGTGATACAGTCGGCCGCGAGGCGTTCGTGCAGGACAAAATCTTCAGTCATATCCATGGCATCTGTGAAACCCGAATCCTGGCTTAAGGTAACCGCGCGCGGGCTCTATTGCGAGCCGGGTGACTTCTACGTCGATCCGCACCGGCCGGTCGGCCGCGCGGTGGTGACCCATGGCCATGCCGACCACGCCCGGCCCGGCAACCGCGCCGTGCTGGCGACGCCCGAGACCATGGCGATCATGCGCAAGCGCTACGGCAAGGACGCCGGCCGCGCGCTGGACGAACTGCCCTACGGTGAACGGCGCGAGATCGGCGGCGTCGGCGTCACCTTCCGTCCGGCGGGGCACGTGCTGGGCAGCGCCCAGGCGGTGCTGGAATGGCGGGGCTGCCGAGTCGTGGTTTCCGGCGACTACAAGCGCCGCCCCGATCCGACCTGCGCGCCCTTCGAGGTCGTGCCCTGCGACGTCTTCATCACCGAGGCGACCTTCGGGCTGCCCGTCTTCCGCCATCCGCCGGACAGCGCGGAGATCGCCAAGGTCCTCACCGCGCGAACGCAGTTCCCGGAGCGCGCGATCCTGGTCGGCGCCTACGCCCTGGGCAAGGCCCAGCGGATCATCGCGCTGCTGCGCCAAGCCGGCTACGACCGGCCCATCTGGATTCACGGCGCCTTGCAGGGCCTCTGCGACCTCTACCGCGGTTTCGGCGTGGAGTTGGGCGACCTGAAGCCCGCCACCGGCGCCGCCAAGCGGGAACTCGCCGGGGAGATCGTGCTGGCGCCGCCCTCTGCCCTGAACGACCGCTGGTCGCGACGCCTGCCGGATCCGCTGACTGCCATGGCCTCCGGCTGGATGCGGGTGCGCGCCCGCGCCCGCCAGCGCGGCGCCGAACTGCCGCTCATCCTCTCCGACCACGCCGACTGGGACGAACTGACCCGGACGATCCAGGACGTGGGCGCGCCGGAGGTCTGGGTGACGCACGGCAGCGAAGAGGCCCTGGTCCACTACGCCAAGACCGTCGGGCTGCGCGGCCGCGCGCTGGCGCTCATCGGCAGGGGAGATGAGGGCAGCGAAGACGCGCAGGAGGGCAGCGTCGAGGAGGCCGGCGCATGAGGCGTTTCGCCGAGCTGCTCGACCGCCTGTCCTTCACGCCGGGCCGCAACGCCAAACTCAAACTGATGGCCGACTACTTCGCAGCGGCGCCGGACCCGGACCGCGGCTGGGCCCTGGCGGCGCTGACCGGGCGTCTCGACTTCGCCGCCGCCAAGCCGGCGATGATCCGCGGCCTGGTCGAGAGCCGTGTCGACCCCGAACTCTTCCGCTGGTCCTACGACTACGTCGGCGACATGGCGGAGACGGTGGCGCTCATCTGGCCGGCCCCCGAAGACGAAGAGCCAGGCGCCAACTCTGCACCGGAGCTTTCCGAAGTGGTCGAGCAGCTGTCGCGCGCCGGGCGCGTCGAGGCGCCGCGCCTGGTCGAAGGCTGGCTCGACTCGCTGGACGCCACCGGGCGCTGGGCCCTGCTGAAGCTCATCACCGGCGGCCTGCGCGTCGGCGTCTCCGCGCGGCTTGCCAAGACGGCGCTGGCGCAGTTCGGCGAGGTGACCCTGGAGGAGATCGAGGAGGTGTGGCACGGCGTCACGCCGCCTTTCGAAGCCCTCTTCGCCTGGCTGCAAGGCGAGGGCGCGGCGCCGCAGATCGACCTGCGCCGCGCCTTTCGGCCCCTGATGCTGGCCAACCCTTTGGACGAGGCGGAGCTGGCGAAGCTCGACCCGGCCGACTTCCGGGCCGAGTGGAAGTGGGACGGTATCCGCGTGCAGCTTGCCGCGGGCGGTGGGGAGGCGCGGCTCTTCTCACGCTCCGGCGACGAGATTTCAGGGGCCTTCCCCGACCTCATGGAGACCGTGAGCTTCGACGCGGTGCTGGACGGCGAGCTGCTGGTGGCGCGCGAGGGCGACATCGCGCCTTTCAATGACCTGCAGCAGCGCCTCAACCGCAAGCGGGTGACGGCGAAGATGCTGCAGGACTATCCGGCGCATCTGCGCGTCTACGACATCCTGTTTCACGGCGAGGATGACCTGCGCGAGCTGCCTTTCGATGCGCGCCGGGAAAGACTGGAGGCCTGGCACGCGGCGGAAGCGCCCGCGCGCCTCGACCTTTCGCCGCTGCTGGATTTCGCGCAGTGGGAAGAGCTGCACGCGCTGCGGGATTCGGCGCGCGAGAAGTCGATCGAGGGCCTCATGCTGAAGCGCGGCGACAGCCCCTATGTGGCCGGGCGGCCGAAGGGACCCTGGTTCAAATGGAAGCGCGACGCGCTGACCCTCGACACCGTGCTGATGTACGCCCAGCGCGGCCACGGCAAGCGGTCCTCGCTCTATTCCGACTACACCTTCGGCGCCTGGCGGGCCCGACAAGGTGAGGGGGAAGGCGAGGGGGAAGGAGAGGGCGCGGCGGGCGAGGAATTGGTGCCGGTCGGCAAGGCCTACTTCGGCTTTACCGACGAGGAACTGCTGCGCCTCGACAAATGGGTGCGCGCCAACACGACCGAGCGCTTCGGCCCGGTGCGGGCGGTGAAGCCGGGCCTGGTCTTCGAGGTCGCCTTCGACGCCGTGCAGCGGTCGAAGCGCCACAAGTCCGGCGTCGCGCTGCGTTTCCCGCGGATCCATCGCATCCGCTGGGACAAGCCGGCCGCGGAGGCCGACCGGCTGCCGACGCTGGAAGCCTTGATCGAGGAGTAAAACGGGGCTCTCCTGGAGCGGGGCGCGACCTTCTGGCGGCGGCGTAAAATCCATAGAAACACATTTTCAATTTGTTATTTCTAAAAATTAGCCCTGCGTTTAGTGTATAACTGGATTGCGCAAAAATCCCTGGCGGTTTGCGCCGCAATACGCAGAATAGAGACCATAAGCCAAGCTGCGAGTGATTATCACTTGCTGGGAATTTAGAAAACAATACATAGGCTTGGCAGGCAGGGATTGGAGGAAAGGCACTTGAGGGCGCGGGCGCCCGCAGGCGCCTTTTTCTTGTGCGGTGGCGGGCGCTCGCAGGCGCCCTTTTCTTGTGCGGTGGCGGGCGCCCGCAGGCGCCCTTTTCTTGTGCGGTGAATGTGAGCGGAAGATAGGAGTAGCGTTGATGCCGTCAGATAGTCTCGTCCTGCCGAAGTCGGTGACCGAAGAAAACGTCCTGGATGTGCGTCACTGGACGGACGAGTTGTTTTCCTTCCGCCTGTCCCGCCCGGCGAGCTTTCGCTTCCGCTCCGGCGAATTCGTCATGCTGGGCCTGATGGTCGACGGCAAGCCGCTGCTGCGCGCCTATTCCGTCGCCAGCCCCTCCTGGGATGACGGCCTCGATTTCTTCTCCATCAAGGTGCAGGACGGCCCGCTGACCTCGCGGCTGCAGCACCTGAAGGCCGGTGACAAGGTGCTGCTCGGCAAGAAGCCGACCGGCACCCTGGTGCTCGATGCGCTGAAGCCGGGCAAGCGCCTCTACATGCTGTCGACCGGCACCGGCATCGCGCCCTTCGCCAGCCTGATCCGCGAGCCGGAGGCCTACGAGAAGTTCGACCAGATCATCCTGACCCACACCTGCCGCAACGTCGCCGACCTCGCCTATGGCGCGGAACTGGTCGACGCCCTGGTGGACGACCCCCTGATCGGCGAGATGGTCGGGCCGAAGCTGACCTACTACGCCAGCACGACCCGCGAGGACTTCGTCCACAAAGGCCGCATCACCACCCTCATCGAGAGCGGCCAGCTGTTCAGCGACCTCGACGTGCCGGCCTTCGACCCTGAAGTGGACCGCGTGATGATCTGCGGCTCCATGGAAATGCTCAAGGACACCAAGAAGCTCGTCGAAGGCTTCGGCTTTGACGAGGGCTCCAACGCCAATCCCGGCGACTTCGTGGTCGAGAAGGCGTTTGCCGAGTAACGCTTCGGCCTAGCTGCCGCCCGGCAGGGAGGCGGCGACAACCTCGATGGCCGCGCGCAGCAAGGCGGTGCGCGGCACGGCGTCCTCGTAGAGCGCCGTGAGCGCTTCAATATCCCGGTAGGCCGGCACGGCGATGGTCCAGTGGTCGGCATTCACGTAGCCGAGCAGGTGGCTTCGCGGGGCGATCTGGTCGTACCAGATGAGCTTGCCGTCGTTGCGCGGCTCGATGCGCGCCAGGCGATCGTAGGAAAAGCGCAGCAGGGGCGAGATGCTCCCGGGTTGCGGCGCCGCGACCAGCGAATAGAGCGGGACCTCGATGTCGTTGCGGTGCGCCTGCCACCAGGCGAGGCGCCGCTCTCTTTCCAGGTCGTCGAGTTCGCGGCCATCCCCGGCCTCGCAGTCCATGAAGGGAAACCCGCTGGCGCCGGCGCGGTAGAGCGCGCCGAGATCGTCGGCCAGGGGGCTGCCGTTGGCGGCGCCGGCGACGCCGACGACGGCGGCGATGCCCTGCGCCGCGCCGGGGTGACGCAGCAGCATTTCCAGAGCATCGATCAGCCCCTTGGAGTGGGCGAAGAGGATGAAGGGCCGGGGGTCTTCCGGCAGGACGGCAAGGATCTCGGCCAGCCGACCGGCATTGTCGGCGGCGCTGCCGCGTCCGGGGAGCGGAAAGTAGGCGGCGACGAAGCCTTCCGCCTCCAGTCCGCTCTGCACATCGCTGAAGGTGCGGGCGTAGCGGTCGAAGCACTCGGCGAAGAGGCCGGGCACGAAGCCGATGCGAAAGCGCTTCGTAAGGTTCTCCTCGGCTGGCAAGGGCGACGGCGGCGCTTCCCCGGCGAGGCGCAGCACGACGTCCTCGCAAGCCGGCCCCCGGGCCGGCAGGCGCCCGCAGGCCACCGTGCGGAACTCGGCGCGCAGGTCGACAAGCCCGGCCTGCCCGATGCCGGTCAAGGTCACGGGCGGCGTGTCGGTGTCATAGAGGCGTTCGGGCAGCTTGGCGCAGCCGGCGGCAAGGCTTGCGGCGAGGCAAAGCGTTGCTGTCAGTCTCGTGGTGCGCTGGTTCAATTCACCTCCCGCTGTGACGTGACGCACGCTGCCCGATCGCAAGCTGGGGCCTCTGCAAGCTGGGGCCCCTGATAGTAGGGTGACGCGATGGCCGGTGCCACTCTCCCTGACGGCCGTCAGCTCGCCGGTTGCTTGAAGCGCTTGTGGGGGATGAAGGCGACGGGCGTGATCTCCACCAGCAGTTCCGGGATCACCAGGCCGGAAACCTGGACGGCGGTGCTGGCCGGGGCCCCCGGCGTCTTGATGTAGTGGCGCCGCACCTCCTGGATCGCCGGCAGGTGGTCGCGGTCCAGGAAATAGATGGTCATGGTGGCCAGGTCCTCCAGCGTGCCGCCGGCGGCCTCCACGATGATCTGGATGTTCTGGAAGGTTTTGTGGGTCTGCGCGGTGATATCGCCCTCGCCGACCACCTGGCTGTCCGCGTCCCAGGCGACCTGGCCGGTGATGTAGAGCGTCACGCCCTCGCCGGTGATGACGCCTTGGGAGAAGGCGCGCGCGCCGGGCGACCAGACTCCGGCGGGATTGAATCCGTAAGCCATGCGGAAGCTCCTTTGCTGTGAGTAGGCCTGTTAACTTACTTCGGTTATGATCGCAGCATGCATGAGATGCCGGCGGTGATCACCCACAACTACCAGCCGGCGTGGGGGGCGTTGCGGAATATCTGCAGCCTGCCGCGCGCCAAGGCCGCAGCAATCCTGACGAAAATGCGGGCGTCGGGTCACGCGGCGCTCAAGCCGGACTACTTCGACAGGCGCCTGCGGACCGAGCGCTGGCTGCTTGCCGAGCGCACGCGAAAGCTGGGCAGGCCGCATCTCAGGAATCCGATCTATTTCTTCCTGGGAGATTTCGCCGACGGGCGGGATCCCGCCCGGCCGGCCTCCCTGGTGGTGCCGCTGGACGCCCTGCCGCCGGAGACCATGACCTTCACCTATCCGGACAGCATGGCGAGCCTGCCGCTGGGCGGGGAGCCCAAGCACGCGCTGGATCGCCAGCCCTATCACGGCAAGGTCTTCACCCTGACCGAGATCACGCAGGTGGTGAAGCACTACGGCCTGCCGGGCCCCGGGGGCAAGGCCGGGCGCGCGGCACTATACGACCGCTTCATCGAGGTGCAGGTCTGGGACGGCCGGCCGCTGCGCGCCTATCTCGAGCAGCTGATGGAAGCTTCGCGGCGTCGCTAGCGCTGCTGGCTGTCCCACTGCGGGGCGATCCACACCGGGGCGTCGGAGGCGGGCAGGGGGTCCCGGCCGCGGATGGTGTCGGCCATCTTTTCCGCCAGCATGATGGTAGGGGCGTTCAGATTTCCGCTGACGATGGAGGGCATGATCGAGGCGTCGACGACGCGCAGGCGCTCCAGGCCGTGCACCTTGCCCTGACCGTCGACCACCGCCATGGGGTCGTTGCCCATCCTGCAGGAGCACGACGGGTGGTAGGCGCTTTCCACATGCGCGCGCACGAAGGCGTCGATCTCCTCGTCGCTCTGGACCTCGGGACCGGGCTTCAGCTCGGCGCCGCGGAAGGGATCGAAGGCCTTTTGGGCGAAGACCTCGCGGGTCAGGCGCACCGAGGCACGGAACTCCTGGCGGTCGGCCTCCTGGCTCATGTAGTTGAAGAGGATGCGCGGCGCTTCCTTCGGGTCGGCGGACTTCAGCGTGATCTCGCCGCGGCTTTGCGAGCGCATGGGGCCGACGTGGGCCTGGAAGCCGTGGCCGCCGGCCGGATGGCTGCCGTCGTAGTTCATGGCGATCGGCAGGAAGTGATACTGCAGGTCGGGATGCTCGACGCCCGCGCGAGACCGGATGAAACCGCCAGCCTCGAACTGGCTGGAGGCGCCGATGCCTTTTCTGAAGAACAGCCAGTCGAAGCCGATCTTCGCCTGATTCCACGGCTTCAGCGCCGAATAGAGGGTGATCGGCTGGGTGCAGGCGTGCTGCACGTAGATCTCCAGGTGGTCCTGCAGGTTCTTGCCGACGCCCGGCAGGTCATGCACCACGGAAACGCCCTGCTGCTTCAGTTCGTCGGCCGGGCCGACGCCGGAGAGCAGCAGCACCTGCGGCGAGTTGATGGCGCCGCCGGAGAGGATCACCTCGCGTTCAGCACGGACCTCCACGCGCTCGCGGCCCTTGGCCAGCTCGACGCCGACGGCGCGGCCGTTTTCGATCAGCACGCGGGTGGTCAGCGCCCGGGTCCGGACGGTCAGGTTGGGGCGGTGCATCGCCGGCTTCAGGTAGGCGACGGCGGCGCTCCAGCGGCGGCCCCGGTGGACGGTCATGTCCATGTGGGCGAAGCCTTCCTGCTGGAAGCCGTTCATGTCCTGGGTGACCGGGTAGCCCGCCTGGCGGCCCGCCTCGATCCAGGCCTGGAAGAGGGGGTTCTTGCAGGCGCCGGCGGAGACGTTCAGCGGCCCGTCGCCGCCGCGGTAGTCGTCGGGCCCGCGCTCGTAGGTCTCGGCCTTGCGGAAGTAGGGCAGCACGTGGCTGTAGTCCCAGCCCTGCAGCCCCCCTTGCGCCCAGCGGTCGTAGTCGCGGGCGTGGCCGCGCACGTAGGCCATGCCGTTGATGGAGGAGGAACCGCCGATGACGCGCCCGCGCGGGCAGTACATGCGCCGGTTGTTCAGGTGCGGCTCCGGCTCCGAGTTGTAGAACCAGTTGTACTTGTCGTTGGCCAGCGGCTTGGCCAGCGCCGCCGGCATATGGATGAAGATCGAGTGGTCGCGCCCGCCGGCCTCCAGCAGCAGCACGGAGACGTCCGCGTCCTCGGTCAGGCGGCTGGCCAGCACGCAACCGGCGGAGCCGGCGCCGACGATGATGTAGTCGAAGCTTTGAGTCTCAGGCATGGGCGGAACTCTATCGGGTAGTGGGTGCCGAAGGCCTCGTCCTTCGAGACGCCTTGCTTCCGCAAGGCTCCTCAGGATGAGGCGTTACTTCTTTCCTCATGCTGAGGAGCCCCGAAGGGGCGTCTCGAAGCATGGGCAGGCGCTCCTAGTAGGGCGAATCGACGCCGTTCATGGCGACGTAGACGCTCTTGACCTGGGTGTAGTGCTCGATGGCGGCGCGGCCGTTCTCGCGGCCGATGCCGGAGAGCTTCACGCCGCCGAAGGGCATCTCGATGGGCGTGATGTTGTAAGTGTTGATCCAGCAGGTGCCGGCTTCCAGCCGCGCGACCACCCGGTGGCCGCGGGTCAGGTCGCGCGTGAAGACGCCGGCGGCCAGGCCGTAGGGCGTCGCGTTGGCGCGCTGGATCACTTCATCCTCTTCGTCGAAGGCCAGCACGGTCATGACCGGGCCGAAGATCTCCTCGCGCACCACCGCCATGTCGTCGTGGCAGGCGGTGAAGACCGTGGGTTCGACGAAGTTGCCCTTGGCCAGAGTCGGGTCGCTGGGGCGGCCGCCCCCGACGGCGACCTCCGCGCCCTCGGAGCGGCCGAGGTCGATGTAGTTCAGCACCTTCTCGCAGTGATCGGCGGAGATGAGCGCGCCGACCTGCGTTGCCGGGTCCATGGGATCGCCGATCTTCAGGCCCTTGGTCTTCTCCACCAGGCGCTTCAGGAAGGCGTCGTAGATGCCGCGCTGCACGAAGACCCGGGTGCCGTTGGAGCAGATCTCGCCCTGGGTATAGAAGTTGGCGAGCAGCGCGCCGTTTACCGCGTTCTCCACATCGGCATCGTCGAAGACGAGGAGCGGGGACTTGCCGCCCAGCTCCAGGGTCACGTGCTTCAGGCTCTGGGCGGCGTCGGCCATCACTTTCTTGCCGGTGCCGACCTCGCCGGTCAGCGACACCTTGGCGATGCCGGGATGGCGGGTCAGCGCCTGGCCGGTCGCGGCGAAGCCCTGCACCACGTTGAACACGCCGTCGGGCAGGCCGGCCTCGGTATAGATCTCCGCCAGCTTCAGCGCCGAGAGCGGCGTCAGCTCAGCCGGCTTGAAGATCATGGCGTTGCCGCAGGCCAGCGCCGGGGCCGACTTCCAGCAGGCGATCTGCAGCGGGTAGTTCCAGGCGCCGATGCCCGCGCAGATGCCCAGCGGCTCGCGCCGGGTGTAGTAGAAATCGCCGCCCAGGTCGTTGTGCTCGCCGTGCAGGCTGGCGGCGAGGCCGGCGTAGTATTCAATGCAGTCGGCGCCGGAGATGACGTCGACCACCTCGGCCTCCTGGATCGGCTTGCCGGCGTCGAGCACTTCCAGCTCCGCCAGCTCGCGGTTGCGCGACCGCAGGATGCGCTGCGCCTCGTGCAGCACGCGCCCGCGCGCGGTGCCGCTCATGGCCGACCAGACGGCGAAGCCTTCGCGCGCCGAGGAGACGGCAGCCTCCACGTCTTCCGCGTCGGCCTGCTGCACCTGGCAGATGGTCTCGCCGCTGGCGGGATTGATGCAGTCGAAGCGCTGGCCACTGATGGCGGCGCGGGGGCTGCCGTGGATGTAGAGCTGTTGTTCGGGCAGGGTGGGTTTCACGTGCGGTGACTCGTCCTCAATTGGTCGGCTGGGGGTCAAGAAAGCGGGTGACGTAGTCGCGGGCGATGAGGCGCGCCTGGTCGATGGTGAGCGGGCCGTTGGACAGCGCGCAGCGCAGCCAGAGGCCTTCGATCATGGCGGCCAGGCCGGCGGCGGCGATCTGCGCCTCGTCCTTCGGCAGCAGCTGCTTGAAGGCGTAGCGCAGGTTGCTCAAAAGGCGCCGTTCGTTGATCTTCTGGATGCGCCAGAGGGCGGGGGAGGTGCGCGCCTCCGACCAGAAGGCGAGCCAGGCCGAGACCGATTCCGGTTCGGTCTGCCCGGTCGAGAAGTTCGCCTGGATGATGGCGTCGATGCGTTCTTCCGGCGTCTCGGCGGCCTTGAGGCGCTTCAGCGTCTCCGCCAGCAGGTCCTGCGCCAGCGAGCGCATGGTGGCGGCCAGCAGGCCGGCCTTGTCGTCGAAGTAGTGGGCGACGATGCCGCCGGACAGCCCCGCGGTCTTGGAGATGCGCGAGATGGTCGCGTTGGCGAAGCCCTGCTCGTGGATCGAGGTGATGGTCGCCGCGATCAACTGCCGCCGCCGCAGATCTTCCATTCCGACCTTGGGCATGCGTTTCGCGGCCTCCGTTTGCGACGTGGGTATGCAACGTGGGACGGGCTCCGGGCGCGCCGAGCCTGCAGGTAGAGAGTTATTTTATTTTGATTGAACGTTCAATCAAAAAAATTTAGGCTCGCGACTTCGGTTCCATGACGGCCATCGAAGCCGTTTATGCCAAAGATCGAACCCGGCACCGGCGCCCGCCGGCAGGCCGGGCCGACCGCCCGGCGCAACGCCGCGGCGGTGTCGAACAGTCAGGGAATTGGGGAAAGAGGAGGCAATACATGACCAAGACCATCTTTGCGCGGGGTGCTCTCGGCGCGGCCGTGACCGCGTTGAGCTTCGCTGCCGTGATCGGCGGCGCCACATCGACCGCCTGGGCGGCCGACCCGGCGGCCTGCAAGGAAGTCAGCTTCGCCGACGTCGGCTGGACCGACATCACGGCGACCACGGCGGCGACCTCGGTGGTGCTGGACGGCCTGGGCTACGAGCCGGAAGCCGAGGTGCTCTCCGTGCCGGTGACCTACGCCAGCCTGAAGAACGGCGACATCGACATCTTCCTCGGCAACTGGATGCCGACCATGGAAGGCGACCTCGCCAAGTATCGTGACGAGGGGTCGGTCGAAGTGCTGGGCGCGAACCTGGAAGGCGCCAAGTACACCCTGGCGGTGCCGAAATACACCGCGGACAAGGGCCTGAAGGATTTCGCCGACATCGCCAAGTTTTCGGACGACCTGGACGGCAAGATCTACGGCATCGAGCCGGGCAACGACGGCAACCGCCTGATCCTCGACATGATCGACCAGGACGCCTTCGGCCTGAAGGGCTTCGAGGTCGTGGAATCCTCCGAGCAGGGCATGCTGGCGCAGGTCGGCCGCGCGGCGAAGCGCAACGAGGACATCGTCTTCCTGGGCTGGGCGCCGCACCCGATGAACAACAACTTCGACCTGGTCTACCTCTCCGGCGGCGACGACTTCTTCGGCCCGGACTATGGCGGCGCCACGGTCTACACCAACGTGCGCAAGGGTTACACCAGCGAATGCCCCAACGTCGGCAAGCTGTTGGACAATCTGGTGTTCTCCCTGCCCATGGAAGGCGCGATCATGGGGGCCATCCTGAACGACGGGGAAAACGAGAAGGACGCGGCCACCAAGTGGCTGAAGGCCAACCCGGGCGTGCTGGACGGCTGGCTGGACGGCGTCACCACCTTTGACGGCAAGCCTGGCCTGCCGGCGGTGAAGGCCCATCTCGGCCTGTAATCCGCGTTGCGAGTATGTGTAAGCTAGGAACGGTCAGGCCAGCGGGCCTGGCCGTTCTGCTTTGGGGAACCGCCGCCGGCAATGAGGGGGAGAGATTCGGTCATGGACTTCCTTGAGAAATACAAGATTCCGCTCGGCGACTGGATCAGCACCTTCGTCGATTTCCTGAACGACCACGCGGCCTGGTTCTTCAACTTCATCTCCGACGTTCTGGGCTTCCTGATCGAGGGGCTCATCGACGTCCTGCAGGCCGTCCCCGGGCTGATTCTGATCGCCCTGCTGGCCGCCTTTGCCTACTGGCTGCATCGCTCGATCTGGCTGGTGATCGGGATCGTGCTCTCGCTGCTGCTGATCGTGAACATCGGCTACTGGGAAGAGACCATCGAGACCCTGGCGCTGGTGATTTTCGCGACCGGCACCTGCATGATCATCGGCGTGCCCATCGGGATCGCGGCGGCCCATCGGCCCTGGCTCTATACCGGCATACGGCCGGTGCTGGACCTGATGCAGACCATTCCCACTTTCGTCTACCTGATCCCGACGCTGATCCTCTTCGGCCTCGGCGTGGTGCCGGGCCTGATCTCCACGGTGATCTTCGCCATCCCGGCGCCGATCCGGCTGACCTACCTCGGCATCGCCTCGGTGCCGAAGAACCTCTACGAGGCCGGCGAGGCCTTCGGCGCCACCAAGAGCCAGCTCCTGTGGAAGGTGGAACTGCCGCATGCCATGCCGACCATCATGGCGGGGCTCACCCAGTGCATCATGCTTTCCCTGTCCATGGTGGTGATCGCCGCCCTGGTGGGGGCCGATGGCCTCGGCAAGCCGGTGGTGCGCGCTTTGAACACGGTGAACATCGCGCGCGGCTTCGAGGCCGGCCTCGCCATCGTGATCGTCGCCATCCTGCTGGACCGCATCTGCAAGCAGCGCGACCTGAAGAAGAAGGAGCAGTGAGCCATGGCGGGTGAGGGAACCTCGGCGGTCGATTTCCAGAACGTCGACATCATCTTCGGCAAGGAGCCGCAGCAGGCGCTGGGCCTGCTGGACCAGGGCGCCGGGCGCGACGAGATCCTGGAGAAGACCGACAACGTGGTCGGCGTGGCCGATGCCTCGCTGACCATCGAGGAGGGCGAGATCTGCGTGCTCATGGGGCTGTCCGGTTCCGGCAAGTCGACGCTGCTGCGCGCCGTCAACGGCCTCAACAAGGTGACCCGCGGCAAGGTCCTGGTGCGCGATGAGGCGGGGATGGTGGATGTCGCCTCCTGCGATCCCAAAACGCTCCGGCACCTGCGCATGAACCGCGTGGCCATGGTGTTCCAGCAGTTCGCCCTGCTGCCCTGGCGCACGGTGGCGGAGAACGTCGGCCTGGGCCTGGAGCTGCGCGGCATGGACAAGAGCGAGCGCGAAGCCATCGTCGAGGAGAAGCTGGAACTGGTCGGTCTCTCCCAGTGGAAGGACAAGTTCGGCCACGAGCTTTCCGGCGGCATGCAGCAGCGCGTCGGCCTGGCGCGGGCCTTCGCCACCGACGCGGACATCCTGCTGATGGACGAGCCCTTCTCGGCGCTCGACCCGCTGATTCGCGACCACCTGCAGGATGAACTGCTGGAACTGCAGCAGCGCCTGAAGAAGACCATCATCTTCGTCAGCCACGACCTCGACGAGGCCCTGAAGCTGGGCACCCACATCGCCATCATGGAGGCGGGCCGCATCGTGCAGTACGGCGAACCGGAGCATATCGTGCTGGAGCCCGCCAACGACTACGTGGCCGAGTTCGTCGCCCACATGAACCCGCTGAACGTGCTGCGCGGCGGTTCCCTCATGACGCCGGTCGAACAGTTGAAGCGGGAAGGCGACGAGGTTCTGCTGGACCGCGCCGGGCGCATCCGCGTGAAGCTGAACGACGACGGCGGGCCGGTCTCGGTCACCCTGGACGGCTACCTTGGCCGCCTCATGCCCTATACGCCGGAGATGGACATCCCCAGCCTGCCGGAGACGGCGCTGATCACCGCGCCCTGCGACATGTCCATGCGCGTTGCCATCGAGCTGCGCCAGGCGACCGGCCATCCGGTGGCCCTGGTGGAGGCCGGCCGCCTGGTCGGCGTCTGCGGCGACGAGGAGATCTACGCCGGCATCCTGCGCCAGAGCAGCGTGGCGGACAAAACGGCGGAGACGGCTCTGTGAAAATTGCCCCTACCTCCATTCAGGGCATCCTCTTCGACAAGGACGGCACGCTGCTGGACTATGACGCCACCTGGGCGCCGCTGAACAAGCTGGCGGCGCTGGAGGCGGCGGGCGGCGACCCGGTGGTGGCCGAGCGCCTGCTGCGGGCCGGCGGCTACGACCCGGCGACCGAGACCCACGTGCCCAACTCCCTGCTGGTCAGCGCCAGCAACGACGTCATCGCCGGTTCCTGGGCCGAATTGCTGGGCGTCGATCCGGCCCATCTCACCGAACGCATCACCGCGATCTTCGAGGCCAGCAGCGCCGAGACGGCCGTCGCCGTGCCGGGCATGGAGGCCGTGGTGGCGGCCTTGAAGGGGCGCGGCCTGACCCTTGGCGTCGCCACCAACGACAGCGAGGACAGCGCCTACGCCAGCCTGGAGCCCTTCGGCGTGCTGGAGCACTTCGCCTACGTCGCCGGCTTCGACAGCGGCCACGGCGCCAAGCCGGGCCCCGGCATGGTGACAGGCTTCTGCGCCGCCACGGGCCTGGAGCCCGCCGCCGGCGCCGGGGTCGGCGACAGCCATCACGACATGGAAATGGGCCGCGCCGCCGGCGCGGGCCTCCTGGTCGGCGTGCTGACAGGCACCGGCGGTCACGAGGATTTGGCGTCCCATGCCCACCACGTGCTGGAAAGCGTGCTTGAGCTGGAAGCGCTGCTGGACGGGTTGTCGGGCAAGCGGCGGGCCTAGGGTTCCCCCTCACCCAGCTCCGTCTAAGCGGGCTTTGCCCACTAAGACTTCGCAACCCTCTCCCACCAGGGGAGAGGGTTTGTTTTTGGTGCCCTCTCCCCTCCGTGGGAGAGGGAGGGGCCCGCGTCAGCGGGAGGGTGAGGGGGCTTTTGCCGCCTACAACACGTCCCCGCCCAATTCCGGAAAGACCTTCGACACCTTGGACAGCAGGTAGTCGCCGTAGGTGCCGGTGAAGGCTTGCAGGTCGGCGTTGTCCCAGCGCGCGACACTTGTCCCTTTGCCCTTCGCCGCCTCGGCAGGCAGCGGCACCATCTCGGCGGCGAAGTCGGGATCGAAGAAGAGGGGGAAGGAGAGCCGCTCTTCGCCGCTGTCGTTGCGCACGCGGTGGGGCGTCGAGAGGTACCAGCCGCCGGTCAGGCGATCCAGCATGTCGCCGATGTTGCAGACCAGGGTGCCGGGTAGGGGCGGGGCGGCAATCCAACCCTCCGGCGTCTTCACCTGCAGGCCGCCGTGTTTGTCCTGCGCCAGCAGGGTGAGCAGGCCGTAGTCGCTGTGTTCGCCGACGCCCCAGTTCTCCCCGCCGTCGGTCGCGGGTGGGGCCCAAGGTAATCGTTTTTGGGGCGGGTAGTGGAAGATGCGGAACAGCACCGTCGGGTCGGCGGTGTAGTGCGCCTGGAAATAGCCGTCGTCGAGGCCGAGGGAGAGCGCCACGCCTTCCAGCAGGTGGTGCGCCGCCCGCGTCGTCGCCGCCATGTAGTCCAGCACGGCGGACTTCAGCTCCGGCACCTCCTCGGGCCAGAGGTTGGCGCCGTGCAGCGGCCAGCCCGCCTTCACGCGCGGATGGTCCGGCGGCAGCTCCGTGCCGAAGTAGAGCCCCTCCTTGCCGTCGGGCCGCCCGGAGGTGAGCTCGCCGCCCAGCGGGAAGAAGCCGCGCCAAGCGCGCCCGCCCCGGGACATCGGGATGCGCAGCTTCACCTCTTCGGGCAGGTCGAAGAACGTCCGGGAGGCGCTGTCCAGCCGTGCCAGCAGCTCGTTGCCGATGCCGTGCCCTTTCACGTAGAAGAAGCCGTAGCGCCGGCAGGCGTTCTCGATCTCTCCGGCGACTCCTGCCCGCCCTACCGCGTCGTCGCGCCGGAACAGCGGCGCCATGTCGATGACGGGCAGTTCGTGTCGGCTAGTCATCGTCCGGACCATTGGGGATCCCATCGCTCGGGTCGTCGTTCCACGCCTGCTGGCCCCAGGGCAGGGGCTGGCTGTTGTCGAACAGGGCCTGATAGAGGGTCACTTTACCCCCCTCCGCCTCCGGCAGGTTCATGCGGATACGGTGGCGCAGCAGCGCGTCGGAGACCAGGGCGACGTGATGTTCGGCCAGCACCGCGAGGACTTCGGTCTCGGCGTCGGTATAGGGTTCGCGCAGCGTCTCCACATGGTCTTCCCCGACCCGCTGGATCAGCGCGTAGGGGCCGACCATGGACAGCCACAGGCCGAGGTCCTCGAGGTCGCTGCTGACGAGGCAGATGAAGGCGACATCTTCGTTCTCGTCGGTACTGTCCCGGACCTCGAAGGATTGTTCCAGCCGGTCCAGCAGGCGCGCGTGGCTCCGCCGCTTCATCGCTTTCTCGACAAAGGCGAAGTCGGGGGCTTCAAGGGACCCGTAGGCTTCCTTCACGGCGGCAACGATGGCGAAGACTTCGGGAGCGTTCATGTCAGGCAGCCCAGCGGCCATCGCCGTTATCGCTCTGCCCGGCCGCGGCGGCCTCCGGACCGCCGGCCGCCCGGACGGCGGCGTTCAGGGGCGGCGGGCAATTCGCCCAGCGGCGCGCCCTGCTGCTGCTCGGCGCCCTTGGAGATCTCGCCCAGCTTGGCGACGATTTCAGCCATCTCGGGCGCGCTGCCCTTTTCGTGGCTTTCCAGGGCGTCGCGCATGGCCCGGATGTGCGTCGGCGAGGTGCCGCAGCAGCCGCCGATGATGCGCACCCCGGCGTCGAGCGCCAGGCGCGCATAGTCGGCCATCAGTTCCGGCGTGCCGGAGTATTCGATCTCGCCGTCGACGTACTGCGGGATGCCGCAGTTGCTCTTGGCGACCAGCACGTCGCCTTCGTCCTTGGCGCGCTCCAGGTTCAAGAGGGCGGCCATGAGCTCCGAGGCGCCGGTGCCGCAGTTGCCGCCGAAGGCGATGGGCCGCGGCTCCAGTTGGTGGGCGAGCTGGGCGAGCTGCGCCGGGGTCACGCCCATCATGGTGCGCCCGTTGGTGTCGAAGGAGAGGGTGACGACGTAGGGGAGCCCGGCGGCGGTCGCGCCCTGCACGGCGGCCTTCACCTCGTCGATCGACGACATGGTCTCGATCCAGGCGAGATCGGCGCCGCCGGCGGCCAGCCCCTTCGCCTGTGCTTCGAAAGCCTTGGCGCCGGCCTCGATGGTCAGCGGCCCCAGCGGCTCGAAGAGGTCGCCGGTCGGGCCGATGGAGCCGGCGACGATGACGTCCTCGCGGCCACTCTCTTCAATGGCGCGGCGGGCCAGCTCGGCGGCGGCCTTGTTGATCTCGAAGACCCGGTCATCGGCCTTGTGCAGCTTCAGCCGGTTGGCGGTGCCGCCGAAGGTGTTGGTCAGGATGATGTCGGAGCCGGCGTCGATGAAGCTGCGGTAGTGCTTCACCACGTCGTCCGGGCGCTCCAGGTTCCACAGCTCCGGCGCGTCGCCGTGCTGCAGGCCCATGGCGAAGAAGTTGGTCCCGGTGGCCCCGTCGGCCAGCAGCCAGGGGCGGGTGGAGAGCAGGTCGGTCAGGCGGTCGGACATCGGTAAGGGATGATCCTTCGTGGTGGCTGAGGCGGGACGATAGGCTCTGGAAGAGGGGAGGGCAAGAACCCCTCACCCTCCCGCTTCGCGGGCCCCTCCTTCTCCCACAAGGGGAGAGGGGACTCTTGTCAGTCTCGCATCTCCTTTCCCTCTCCCCAGTGTGGGAGAGGGTTGCGCAGCCTTGGCGAGGGCACCGAGCCTAGGCGAAGCTGGGTGAGGGGGCAGGCTACGACTTCATCCGCTCGTTGGTCGGGTCGTAAAGCGCCTTCATGCCGACGGCTTCGACCTGGACCGGAAACTTCTGATTGAAGTATTCGATCTCGAACTGACGGCCCTCCTCGCAGGCGTCGTGCGGCAGGTAGCCGAGCGCGATGTTCTTCCCGACCGAGGGGCCGTAGGCCAGGCTGGTCGTGAAGGAACGGCGGCCGAGCGAGTCGATCAGCACTTCGTTGGTTTTGGGATCGACGATCGGGCAGTTGCCCATCATGAAGCGCGCCACGCCGTCCTGGTCGACATTGTCCGTCACCGTCAGCGTGCAGAGCATCGCCGGCTGGTGCGGGCGCTCGCGCTGTTCCAGGTAGGCGGCCTTGCCGTGGAAGTCGGCGGCCTTGACCTTCGGACGGGCGAGACCGGCCTCGACCAGGTTGTAGTCGGTCAGCAGGTCCGCGTTCTGCAGCCGCAGGCTCTTTTCGAGACGGCGGCTGTTGGCGTAGGTCTCGATGCCGATCGGCGTGATGCCGATCTCCAGGAACATATCGTAGAGCGCCAGGCCGTAGCTGAGCGGGAAGTGCAGCTCCCAGCCCTGCTCCCCGACATAGGAAATGCGGAAGCCCTTCACCGGAATGCCGCGCAGGGTGAAGTCCTTGCTGGCCGCGAAGGGGAAGTTCTCCGGATCGAGACCGGCCGGGTCGTCGGCCAGCTTCTTCAGGTTCTCGCGGGCGTTCGGGCCCCAGACGCCGATACAGCCGTAATGATCGGTGCGGTCCTCGACGAAGACCGACCACTCCTTGTCCTGTGTCATGCGGCGCAGGTAGGTGGCGTCCCGGTTGCCGGCGTCGCCGCCGTCGATGACCCGGAAGCGGTCTTCGGCCAGGCGCAGCACGGTCAGGTCCGCCTGCACGCCGCCGGCGGCGTCTAGGAAGTTGGTGTAGACGCCCTTGCCGATCGGCGTGTCGCCCGCGACCTTGGAGGAGGAGACGTACTCCATCAGCCGTTCCGCGTCGCGGCCCGAGACGTCGTAGATCGCGAAGTGGGATAGGTTGATCATGCCGACATTCTCGGAGAGCTCCAGATGCTCGGCGTTGGAAACCCGCCAGAAGTGACGGTTGTCCCACTCGTTCAGGCGCTCCGGCACGCGGTCGGCGTACTTGGCCAGCAGCGTCTCCTCGTTGGCGGCGTAGCCGTGCGCCCGCTCCCAGCCGGCGATATCCATGAAATAGCCGCCCAGCTCCTTCTCCCGCAGATAGAAGGGGCTGCACCGCAGGTTCCGGCCCTTGGAGTAGGGCTCGCGGTTGTGGACGGGCGGATTGTAGATCTTGAACGCCGTCTCGTAGCAGCGGTCGTAGATGAACTTTTCCGTCTTCTGGATCGGATAGTAGCGGGCGTAGTCGATGGCGTGATGGTCGATCTCGGTCCGGCCGTCGGTCATCCAGTCGGCGATGAGCTTGCCCGTGCCCGGGCCGTCCTTGATCCAGACGGAGACGCCGTACCACAGGCCGCGCACGTCCGGCGACTCGCCGATCGACGGCCCGCCGTCGGCGGTTACCTGCAGCAGTCCGTTGAAGGAGTGCTTCTCGTTGTAGCCGAGCTCCCCGAGGATCGGGGTCAGTTCCATCGCGCGCTCCATGGGCTCGATGACCTGCTCCATCTCGAGGTCGCGCTGGGAGGGGGAGAGGCGGGCCTGCTCCTTCTCCAGCAGGTCGCGCGGATGACAGAGGCGGGGTTTCTTCTCTTCGTAATAGCCCCATTCGATCTGGCCGCCCTCGGTCGACTTCGGGTCGCCGGTGTCGCGCAGGTAGGCGGAGTTGCCCTGGTCGCGCAGCAGCGGATAGCCGATCTCCTTGCCGGTGCCGGCGAACTCGTTGTAGGGCCCGAAGAAGGTCAGCGGATGGTCGACCGGCATGACAGGCAGGTCCTCGCCCGCCATCTCCGCGATCAGGCGGCCCCAGAGGCCGGCGCAGACGACGACGTGGGGCGTCTCGATGTAGCCGCGCTTGGTGTGGACGCCCTTGATGCGGCCGTTCTCGATGTCGAGGCCGGTGCAGGGGTTGTTGGCGATGGTCTCCAGCTTGCCGCTCTCCTCGGCGTCGCGGATCATCTCCCCGGCGACGACCTGGGAGCGTGGGATCACCAGGCCCGCATCCGGATCCCACAGCGCGCCCTGGATGACGTCTTCGTCGACCAGCGGCATCAGCTCCTTCACCTTCTTGGCCGTGATCATTTCGACCCGGTTGCCGAAGGCGCGGCCGGAGCTGACCCGGCGTTCGAGTTCGCGCATCCGCTCGTCATCGCCCTTGCGGGCGACCTCGATGCCGCCGATGCGCGCGTAGCGGCCGCGCTTTTCGAAGAAGTCGATGCTGTACTTGGTCGTGAAGATCGTGATCTGGTCGTGCATCGTGTTGAAACAGAAGTCCGACGCATGACCGGTCGAGCCGATGTCGGTCGGGATGCCCGACTTGTCGATCCCGATGATGTTGTCCCAGCCTCGCTCGATCAGGTGATGGGCAACGGAGGCCCCGACGATGCCGCCCTGTCCGATGATCACGACGTTCGCGCTCTTGTGGAACTGCGCCATTAATACCGTCTCCGTCTAAGAACCAAGTGCCGGCCTCGGGCCCCTCTCGGGCCGGCCTCACTCACAAGCTGGAACCGGGGCGGCAGGGCCGCCCCCAATCAGAAGCTACAGCCGGGGCGGCAGGGCGGCCCCCAATCAGAAGCTACAGCCGGGGCGGCAGGGCCGCCCCGGCAAGGCGCCTATTCTTTCCCGAAGCGGCCCCCGGCGCTCCCAGCCTTCGCGACTGCATTTGTCGAATCTCCGACACACCGCCAGGCGCTTCAGGGCCCCCTCCCGGCCTCGGGCGCCAAGGGGCGGAAACCCTAGGTGGACAAGGGGCCGGCGGAGCCCCCGGCGCGCCGCAAATTCACCGGTGGCCGTCGCCGTCGCGACAGCGCCGCGGCCGGGCGCAGCCGGATAATTCCCTATTGATTTCATATGTCTTCATGGTGGGGACCAGGACATGCCCAATACAGCAGAAGCGGAGGGCAATATGCCCGCTTCAGAGACCGGCGACGAGGGCGAGGGCCGGCGCGGACGGCGCGGACGCGGCAGCGGGGGCGCGGGTGCGCGCCGGGCCCTGCGCAGCGGCGGCACGGTGGCCAAGAACCGCTACATCGAACGCCAGGTGCCGCCCTACGAGGTCCTTTCCGAAGAAGGCCTCGCCCTGATCGAGCGCAATGCCGAGACGGTGCTGGAGGAGATCGGCATCGAGTTCCGCGAGGACCCCGAGGCGCTGGAGCTGTGGAAGCAGGCCGGCGCGGACGTGCAGGGCGAGCGGGTGCGCTTCCCGCGCGGCCTCTGCCGCAAGCTCTGCGAAACCATTCCCGCCAGCTTTACCCAGCACGCCCGCAATCCGGAGCGCTCGGTCGTCATCGGCGGCAACACCACCGTCTTTGCGCCGGTCTACGGGCCGCCCTTCGTGCGCGACATCGAAGGCGGACGGCGCTATGCGACCATCGAGGACTTCCAGAATTTCGTAAAGCTGGCCTACATGCATCCGGCGCTGCATCACTCCGGCGGCACGGTCTGCGAGCCGGTCGACATCCCGGTGAACAAGCGCCACCTGGACATGGTCTATGCGCATCTGCGCTACTCCGATATGCCCTTCATGGGCTCGGTGACGGCGCCGGAGCGCGCGGAAGATTCCGTGGCCATGGCGAAACTGGTTTTCGGCGACGACTTCGTCGAGAACAACGCGGTGATGATCAACCTGATCAACGCCAACTCGCCGCTGACCTTCGACGCCACCATGCTGGGCGCCCTCAAGGTCTATGCGCGCCACAATCAGGCCTGCATCGTCACCCCCTTCATCCTGGCCGGCGCCATGGCGCCGGTCACCTGTGCGGGCGTGATGACCCAGACCCTGGCCGAGGCGCTGGCCGGCCTCGCCTTCACCCAGCTGATCCGGCCCGGCGCGCCGGCGGTGCTGGGCAGCTTCGCCTCTTCCATGTCCATGCAGTCCGGGGCGCCGACCTTCGGCACGCCGGAGCCGGCGCTGGTGCTCTACGGCATGGCCGCCCTGGCGCGGCGCCTCGGCGTGCCTTTCCGTTCCGGTGGCTCGCTCTGCGGCTCCAAGGTGCCCGACGCCCAGGCTGCCCACGAAAGCACCCAGACGCTCATGCCCACGGTGCTGGGCGGCGTGAACTTCGTGCTCCACGCGGCGGGTTGGCTGGAAGGCGGCCTGGTGTCGTCCTACGAGAAATTCATGATCGACGCCGACCAGCTCGGCATGATGCAGACCTTCTGTGGCGGCTACGACCTGACCGAGAACGGCCAGGCCATGGACGCGCTCCGCGAGGTCGGACCGGGCAGCCACTTCCTGGGCTGCGCCCATACCCGCGCCAATTTCGAGACGGCCTTCTATCGCTCGAGCATCGCCGACAACAATTCCTTCGAGCAGTGGGAGGCGGAAGGCGGCCAAGACGCCTATCAGCGGGCCAACGGCAAGTGGAAGAAGATGCTGGCAAGCTACGAAGCGCCGGCCCTCGACCCCGCCATTGAAGAGGCTCTCCAGGCCTTCATCACCGAGCGCAAGGAGGCCATGCCCGACGCCTTTTCGTGAGGCGTCCAGCGCCTAAAGAACGCGGCAGTCGGGAAGCAGCAGGCGCAGCGGCGCATCCTTGGCGCGCGTCAGCGTGAGGATCATCTGCGGGCTCTGTCCGCCCTGAGTGACCGTGAACCAGTTTTCGCGCGCCAGGGCGCCCAGCTCTCCGGCGGGGGCCGTGCCGCGCGGCAGGATCAGTTCGATTTCGAAGATCTCCCCCAGACCGGCGGCCGTCTGCCGCGCGCCGGCCCGGCCGTCGTCCCACTGATCCGGGCGCCGGTCGCCCGGCGACAGGAAGACCAGGGGCTGCGCGGCATCGTCGCTGAAGACGGCGATGGGAATCGACTTGCCCTCCGGCAGATAGGCCGGCCGGTAGTCCCAGCTTGGAAAGGGCAGGGCCGGAAAGGGCAGGCTGGGGGCTCCGCGCAGCGCGATGCCGAAGGGGCAGGCGCCGCTGTCGCGCCAGCGGGCCCGCTCGGCCAGGTGCAGGCGGCTCACGCCGGGGGCGCGGGCCTCGGCCTCGTCGGTCAGCCGCAGCAGTTCCAGATAAGCGTTGTCGAAGCAGTAGCAGAGATTGCCGGTGCCCTGGCCGGGATGGTCGCGGCGGAAGCTCTCCACCAGGCCGAGATCCGCGAGGGCCGTCGCTTCCGGCTCTTCGGGCGTGGCGAAGAGGAAAATATGGTCCAGGTTCATGGGGGCTTTTTGTCAATCGCGGCTTAGGTTCGTGACCTATCGATAGCACGCCTGGGTTGAGCGCGTCTGCCGAAAACAAACGCATCTTCTACGGATCTTCAAGCCTTGAACCCTAGTCTTAGTGCGGATGTAGGCCGGCGCGAAGAAAATCGGGAAGGGCTCATGCGGATTTCTTCCCCGCCGCCTGTCGGTGGAGCCGGACCGTTTCCCCATCGAGCCGGGGATCGTGCCGCTGGTCTACAGCCCGGCGTCGCTGCGCCGGCTGCCGCTAGCGCGTCAGAGCTTGACGACGGCGGCGCCGTACTCCTGCGCCGCATCTTCCAGCCAGCGCCAGAAATAATCGGCGAAGGAGCGCCGGGTGTAGAGGTCGAAGCCTGGCCCCTTGCGTTCGTCGTCGCTCACCTGATGCAGCGTGATCGACGTCTTGGAGAGATGGCTCTGGGCGCAATGGCCGACTCCCCCGAAGGCGCGCGGATGCAGGTCCAGCGGGCAGCCCTTCATGATCACCTCGCGGGCCTTGGCCCCGGCGACGTGGAGGCAGACCAAGTTCTCTCCGACTTCCGTCACCGCGGCATGGAGTTCACCCAGGGCCGTGCGCAGCTTGGCCGCCAGCTGGGCCTCGCCTTCCGGCGCGGCATCGTGCTGCACCGCCAGCCATTCGTCCGGTCCCAGCCACAGCAAGGCGAGGTCGCCCGTGGTGGCCACGGTGTTGGGGGTGGTGGGCAGGTCGAGACCCAGCGCCTCGCGGACCGCCGCGACGAAGGCGGGGTCCCCCGCGTCGCCGCGCAGGTTGACGGCGGCGGGCAGCAGCTTCTCGCCGAGGCGCACGGCCGCATCGCCGGCGGTTTCCTTGGTCTGCCCGGCCAAGCCCAGGTGGTCGAGGGCGCCTTGCCGCAGGTAGGTCTCGATCATTTCAGGCGCTCCCCTTCCGGATCAAAGAACACGGGGCTCTCGGCGATGACGCAGGGCACCACCTTGCCGTCGGCCAGCGGCGCGAAGATGGTCGCGCCCTTCTTGGCCAAGCCGCCCTTGATCAGCGCCAGGGCGATGGAGCGCCCGCAGTTCGGCGAGTAGTAGCTGGAGGTCACGTGGCCCAGCATGGGCATGGGCGGCTTGGGCAGCACCTGCTCGACCAGCTGCGCGCCCTCCGGCAGCACCTCCTGCGGGTCCTTGGTCAAGAGGCCGACGAGCTGCTTGCGGTCGGGCTTGGCCATGTCCGCGCGGGTGAGAGAGCGTTTGCCGACGAAGTCCTTGGTCTTGGAG
Organism: Kiloniellaceae bacterium; assembly: GCA_048268885.1. Classification (GTDB taxonomy): domain Bacteria; phylum Pseudomonadota; class Alphaproteobacteria; order Kiloniellales; family Kiloniellaceae; genus Pelagibius. The sequence goes on from JBLWUP010000010.1 coordinate 143,952, forward strand.
ACGATCCAGTCCATGTCGAGATCGAGCGGAGTCACCGAGCCGTCGGTTTCCTGGCCGACGATGATGTAGCCCTTCTCGGCGCGCAGCACGTGCATGGCCTCGGTGCCGTAGGGCGTGATGCCGTAGCGCTCGCCCGCCGTCATCATGGTCTGCCAGACCGCCATGCCGAAAGAGGCCGGCACGTTGATCTCAAAGGAGACCTCGCCGGTGAAGGAGATGCGGAAGATGCGCGCCGGTACGCCGGCCACCTTGCCGGGCGTGTAGCCCATGTGCGGCAGCGCTTCGGGCGAGAGGTCCGCGTCGGTCAGTTCGGCCAACAGATTGCGCGCGTTGGGGCCGGAGAGGGTCATGGTGGCGAACTGCTCGGTGACCGAGGTCAGGTAGACCTTCAGGTCCGGCCACTCGGTCTGCAGGTAGTCCTCCAGGTGTGTCAGCACGGCGGCGGCGTTGCCGCTGGTGGTGGTCATCAGGTAGTGCTGTTCGCCCAGGCGCGTGGTGACGCCGTCGTCCATCACCATGCCGTCTTCCTTCAGCATCAGGCCGTAGCGGCAGCGGCCGACGGCGAGCTTCAGCCAGGCATTGGTGTAGACGCGGTTGAGGAACTCGGCGGCGTCCGGGCCCTGGATGTCGATCTTGCCCAGGGTGGTGGCGTCGAGAATGCCGAGGGAGTCGCGCACCGCCTTCACTTCGCGGTTCACCGCCGCGTGCATGTCCTCGCCGGCCTGCGGATAGTACCAGGCCCGGCGCCACTGGCCGACGTCCTCGAAGAGCGCGCCGTTGCGCTCGTGCCAGGCGTGCATGGGCGTGCGGCGGACCGGGTCGAGCAGGTCGTCGACGTCGCGCCCGGCGAAGGCGCCGAAGGTGACCGGTGTGTAGGGCGGGCGGAAGGTGGTGACGCCCACGTCCGGCAGGTGCCGGCCGACGGTCTCGGCGACGATGCCGATGGCGTTGACGTTGCCGGTCTTGCCCTGGTCGGTCGCCATGCCGGTGGTGGTGTAGCGCTTCACGTGCTCGATGGAGCTGTAGCCTTCGCGCAGAGCCAGCTTCAGGTCGGCGGCGGTGACGTCGTTCTGCTGGTCGACGAAGTGCTTGGCCTTCTGGCCCAGCGCGTGCTCGCCGGGGATCAGCCAGAGCCAGCGCCCGGGCAGGAAGTCCTGGTCGTCGGCGGTCGGGACCGTGATCGAGGGCTTGGTGAAGCCGCAGTCGGCGGCGGCGGCGGCGCCGGCGTCCGCGCCCTCGCGCAGGCAGGCGCCGAGGCCGGAGGCGCCGGTGGCCGCCGCGGCGCCGCGCCGGCCCG
>JBLWUP010000011.1:0-137768 GCA_048268885.1 Kiloniellaceae bacterium
CAGACCATCGACTTGCGTCAGTTGAACGAAGAAGAGTTTCTGGTGGCCGTCGACGGCGGCGAAGCGGTGCCCTGGCGCCGCTGCCAGGTGGTGAGCTGATCCTCGGCCGCCGGGCGTGAACCGGCGGCGGGGGCGCCGTCGCCGCGCTCTTGCCCCGGCGGCGGCGCTGCCGGCGTCCGGCATTTTGCCGCGGGCCCGAGCAGCAGCGTCCAAAGCACCGGGTCGGTGCCGCCCGCTGGGCCGCTCAGCAGCAACCTCGTCAGACCCCGGGACAGGCCCGTTGCGCGGCTGTCCTGGTGATGGGGTCGCGGAGGCGGCGCCGTCCGGCGCAATCTCTTGAAAAATCCTCTAAACATGTGGCTAGAATTGGCGGCTTTTGCTTGGCGTTACAAACGCGAAGACTGCGAAGGCTATTGAGAATTCTTCAAGTCGTGGAGGAACCGTGCGACAACTCCCGTCTCTCCGGGGCCTGCAGGCTTTCGAGGCCGTGGCCCGCCTGGGGAATTTGACCGCCGCGGCCGACTCTCTCGGCATCACCGCCAGCGCGGTCAGCCACCGCATCCGCGGGCTGGAGAAGGAACTGGGCCTGTCCCTGCTGCAGCGCTCGCCGCGAGGTCTCTCGCTGACCGCTGCCGGGCGCGGTTACCAGGGCGCCGTACAGACGGCTTTTGCCGACCTGGCCAAGGCAACGTCGGACCTGCTGGGCCCCGACCTCTCGCGGCCACTGACCATCAGCCTCACGTCGGAGATCGGCCTGCGCTGGCTGATGCCGAGGTTCCACCGTTTCCGGGCTCAATACCCCGACATCGACACGGCGCTTCTCAGCACCTATGACGTCGCCGACCTGCAGGCGGGCGAAGCCGACGTGGCGCTGCGTCACGGCCAGGGGCGTTGGCAGGGTGTCGAGGTCGAGCCGATCCTGGAGTTCGCGGTTTCGCCGGTCTGCTCGCCCGCCGTGGCGCAGGCGATCGCCGGGGTGCCTCCTGCCGAGGCGCTGGCCACGCAGACCCTGATCCGAAGCGACTATGACGAATGGGACCTGTGGTTCGCGGTGGCCGGAGTCGACAACATCAAGCCCAGTCGGCAGCTGCGCATCGTCGACTATTCCATGGGCGTTGCCGCGGCGGTCGCGGGGCAAGGCATCCTGTTGGGCTATTCGGGCTACGTTGACGCGGAACTGGCCGCGGGGCTGCTCGTGCGCCCCTTCGAGCTCAGCGTTGACACCGGCAATGGCTATTATCTGGTCTACCTCAAGGAGCGCCTCGCCGACCCCCGCGTGCGGGCCTTTCGCGACTGGGTGATGTCCGAGGCGGCGGGCTAGCTGTCAGCTAGGGTGGGCCACAGGCCGCTGTGCAAATCCTTGCACCGTCGCATTCCTGCGACAGATCGAGGGTCACGCAGGTGCCGTCGCGCAGGGGCCTGCGCAGCCTGCGTGGGCCATCCGGCGCGATCACGAGACGATCGAGTTTCTGCAGAGCCTGAAGACGCTGCCGCGACAGGCCGAGTTCCCTGGCAAGCAGCTGGTCCAGGCGCAAGGTGACAGGCTGCGGAACGGCGAGGCGAACCGCCAGCCAACGCACTGACAAAGGTGCTTCGAGCAGCGTCTCTTTGACCACTGCGACCTCCGCCGACGACCCGGCGGTTGCGGCCCCGTGCTGCAGGCCGCCGATATCGTAGGCCAAGCGCCGCGCAAGTTCCGGATCGTTTCGACGCAGCGCTTCCAGGAGCGACGGATCGACGCGGTCGACGTTCCGGCGTTCCAGGACGGGTCGTTTCCAGGTGTTTTCGCAGGTCGTGCATTTGTAGATGAGCCAGGCATCGACCTGCTTGCCGTTGGCATTCAACCGAAACTTCTGGCTGCTGTGGAAGGGTCTTGCCTCGCCGCAGCGGCTGCAGTTCACGTAGGGCTGGGGGGCAATTTGAGGAACGATTGTCCAAAGAACAGAAAGGACTTCGACCATACCGGCGTTCTCTTCCCATCGGGAAGTCCGTCAAGACGGCGGTCGCGAGGTGCCGTGAAGGCGCGGTATGACGACGGAATCTGGATGAGGAATGCTGGCTGCGGGTCGGCTGAGTTGCCGGTCGCGGTCCTGCCGTGCCAAACCGGTCTCGAACCGCCACCGTGGCGAACTCATGCGTTGCACTTCGTCAGCGCGGAAAAGGCGCTGCCGCGTTCATCGGTGGATCAGATGAGACCGGCGGTTACGAAGGCAAAAGAGATTGCTTCCCAGCATTGAAGAGGCGGCGATTTTATGTCCGCACCAGCGATCTTCGCAAGACCGGAGCGCTCTATAGTGCCTGCGTCGTGAAGCGGCGGCGCGGTTCCTCCAGGCGATCCTGGGCGGCGACGAGCTGCAGTTCCGCTTCGCCGCAGTCGAGGGTGGTCTGTAGGATCTCGAAAATCGCCGAGGCGGCTTTGCCCAGCGCGTCCGGCACCGATCCCGTCTTGAGATAGAAGCCGAGGAAGAGGGCGGCCACCGCGTCGCCGGCGCCATTGGGCACGATGGGCAGACGCGGGCAGGCGGCGCGCCAGGCGCCTTCCGCCGTGACCGCCAGCATGGCCATCTCCTCGGCGCCTTCGTGGTCGACGGCGAGGCTGGTGACCAGCGCCACCCGAGGTCCGTGCTCGAGCAGCGAAGCGGCGGCCGCCCGCACTTCATCCAGGCCGCCCTTTGCCAGGCCTTGCGGCTCGGTTCCGGTCAGAATCTCCAGCTCGAAGAGATTGGGGGTCAGGATGTCGGCGGCGGGCAGGGCCTGGCCGGTCATGAAGGCGGGCACGCCCTCGCGCACGAAGAGGCCCTTGCCGTGGTCGCCCATCACCGGATCGCAGGTCCAGACCGCTTTGGGATTGGCGGCACGAACGCGGGCGGCGGTCTCCAGGATCACCCGGCCCAGGGCCGGGTCGCCGACGTAGCCGGTCAGCAGCGCGTCGCAGCGCGCCAGCGCCCCGCGCGCTTCCAGCCCGTCGATCAGGCCGGCGATATGTCCGGCCTCGAAGGCTTGGCCCTGGAAATCCGGGTAGCCGGTGTGATTGGAGAACTGCACCGTGTGGACCGGCCAGACCTCGATCCCCAGGCGTTGCAGCGCGAAGACCGCGGCCGAGTTGCCGACATGCCCGTAGGCGACATGGGATTGGATGGAAATCACGTTCATGGCTGCGCTTTTCGCGATTTTCTGGGCATTTTAGCGAGTCTACGGCGCCCTGGCGGCCCGGCAGCTTGCCACAGGCGGGTCTTTGTTTATAGTCGCCTCCCGCGTTCGCAGGTGCGGAAAAGGCCTTGCGGGCGGCCGAAGAACAACACCTGAGAAAGTTGCCTGGGAGACCCCGCCATGACCGCCGCTGCCCGTCCGCGCCGTTCCGTTCTCTACATGCCCGGCTCCAACGCCCGCGCCCTGGAAAAGGGCCGCAGCCTGCCGGCCGACGGCCTGATCCTCGACCTGGAAGACGCCGTGGCGCCCGACGCCAAGGAGACCGCGCGCGATCAGATCGTCGCCGCGCTGAAGGAAGGCGGCTACGGCAAGCGCGAGATCGCGGTGCGCGTGAACCCCCTGGACAGCCCCTGGGGCCAGGACGACGTGAAGGCCATGGCGACCTCCGGCGCCGACGCCCTCCTGCTGCCGAAGGTCGAGACCGCGGCCATGATCCACGAGCTGGAAAAGCTGATGGACGCCGCCGGCGCGCCGAAGTCGATGGGCATCCAGTGCATGATGGAAACCCCGCTCGGCATGCTGAACGCCCAGGAAGTGGCCGGCGCCTCCCAGCGCATCAGCTGCCTGGTCATGGGCACCTCCGACCTGGTGAAGGACCTGCAGGCGGCCCACACACCCGAACGCCTGCCGGTGCTGACCAGCCTCGGCCTCTGCATCCTGGCCGCGCGCGCCTACGGCATCGCCATCACCGACGGCGTGCACCTCGACCTTTCCGACGACGAGGGCTTCGCCGCCCAGTGCGTCCAGGGCAAGGACCTGGGCTTCGATGGCAAGACCCTCATCCACCCCAAGACCATCGCCAAGGCCAACGAGGTCTTCGCGCCTTCTCAAAACGAGATCGACTGGTCGCACAAGATCATCGCGGCCCACGCCGAGGCGACCGCCGAAGGCAAGGGCGTGGTGGTGGTCGACGGCAAGCTGGTCGAGAACCTGCACGTGGAAAACGCCAAGCGTCTCGTCGCGCTGTCCGACGCCATCAAAGAACTGGAAGCGGCGGCCTGATCGAATGTCGAAGAACAATCCCAAGAATAATCGGGGCAACTTCTTCGAGGACTTCCGCCTCGGCCAGGTGCTGAAGCACGCCACGCCGCGCACCGTCACGGCCGGCGACCAGGCGCTTTACACCGCGCTCTACGGCGGGCGCTTCGCGCTGCAGTCCTCCGAGGTCTTCGCGCAGGCTTGCGGCTTGGCCGCCGCGCCGGTCGACGACCTGCTGGCTTTCCACGTGGTCTTCGGCAAGACGGTGCCCGACGTGTCGCTGAACGCCGTCGCCAACCTCGGCTACGCCAACGGCCGTTTCCTGGCGCCGGTCTATCCCGGCGACACGCTGTCTGCGGAGAGCGAGGTCGTCGGCCTGAAGGAGAACTCCAACGGCAAGACCGGCGTGGTCTACGTGCGCAGCCGCGGCGTGAACCAGCGCGGCGAGGCGGTGATGGAGTACACGCGCTGGGTCATGGTGCGCAAAGGCGACGAGACCATGCCGGCACCGGAGCCGGCGCTGCCCGAGCTGCCGGAGGCCGTCGCCGCCGCGGACCTGGTCGTGCCGGAAGGTCTCGACTTTTCGAAGTTCGACACGCAGGCCTCGGGCAGCGTCCACCGCTGGGGCGACTACGAAGCGGGCGAGAAGATCGACCACGGCGACGCCATGACCATCGAAGAGGCCGAGCACCAGCTCGCCACGCGGCTGTACCAGAACACCGCGCGCGTCCACTTCAACCAGCACGTCGAAAGCCAGGGCCGCTTCGGCCGGCGCATCGTCTACGGCGGCCACATCATCTCGCTGGCGCGGGGCCTCAGTTTCAACGGCCTCGGCAACGCGGTGAAGATCGCCGCCATCAACGCCGGCAGTCACGCGGCGCCGAGCTTCGGCGGCGACACGATCTACGCCTGGTCGGAAGTGCTCGACAAGATGGAGTTGCCGGGCCGCAGCGATCTCGGCGCCCTGCGCCTGCGCACGGTCGCCACCAAGGACCGCGCCTGCGCCGACTTCCCCTACAAGGCGGCGGGCGAGGACGGCAAGCTGCGCTACGACCCGGCGGTGGTCCTCGACCTCGACTACACGGTCCTGCTGCCGCGCTGATTTCGGTGCGGCTTCCCATGCTTCGAGACGGCGCTGCCGCGCCTCCTCAGCATGAGGGGGTATGAGATCTTCACCCTGAGGAGCGCCGCACCGCGGCGCGTCTCGAAGGGTGCGATCCAGTGTTCGCCCTTCCGCATCTGGGCCACATCTGGTGCGATTTCGGATCGCATCCACAAAATTTAGTTGAATCGCCGAATCGGCTGCGGTAATGAGTGAGGCGCCGGGTGCAGCAGAGGTTTCCCTCTGTTGCGGCGTACCCCGGAAGACAGGGTACTTCCCGACGCCTCAAGAGCTGGATCCAGCTCAGCGTGATTGCAGCGGCGGGCGAACTCTTGATCAGCATTCGCGCGCGGATACCGGGCCTGGCGTGACCGATAATGCGCAGCGAGATCGCTGACCTCCCCGAAGGGAGCGAACCCACCCAGGCGGGCCTTCGTTTCCTTCTTTTCCGTTTTCCGACGTCCGATCCAAGCACACCCGAAGAGGCGGAGCCTCTGTGGGGCGCAAAGCCGTTTCCGGGGCGCGGTTGAGATCCCGAAGGATCCTTCTCCGCACGGGCGGTGGCGCGAAGCCCCCTCCCATCATCAGGTCTCCGGAAAACCGCCGCTGGCGCGGCTGCCTTCCGGGCCTGGTTGGTACCCTTGCGGGCGCCTTCCTTGGCCGTTGAGACCTTCCTTGCGGCTTCTTGCGAAGCTGCGCGGTCCCGGACTGGCCGCTCCCCGACACGGGGAAGGGAAGTGGCCATCGCCGGAAAGTGCAGGGTCGAAGGACGACCGGCACCTCCCATCCGAAAACCAGGATCTGCAGGGCAACCTGGCTTCCGGCGCCGGACGGACAACTTCCGAAGAAGCCCTCCGTCCCCGGATCGCGACTGGTCCGTCCCTACCGGGCGGCTGCGATCCCCGAAGGAACCGCCGCACCCGGCCGATCTCCCGGCCCGAGGGCCGCTGCGCCTCCCGCGATGACCGATCCGAAGACCGGCCCTGCCGAAGGCCGGAGGGAACCGAAGCTCCCCCGAGACCGCTGCCTCCCCTCGGGACCGAGGACCTGAAGATCCAGGGCCGTCCGGGCTGCATCTCCGGTGAGCCGAAGCTCTCGGAGAGGGCCGCACCCGCCGTTTTCCGGCGCTTTCACGTGCAAGAAGATGCTCGCCCAACTTGCAGAGAGCGACAATATAAAATTACGGAAGGCGAAGAGAATCTTGTGTATAGTTTCGCGAGAACTGCACAATTCCTTCACATCTTGCCCACAACTCTATCCACAGCCCGGCTGACAGGGCCGACGAGGCGGCGGAATCTGCGGCAACGCGGCAAGGCCCTGGGCAAGACAAGGGAATGTCGCTTAAAGGTTGGGGCCGCCAGAGTTTCGGCAGCACTGGCGGTTGGGCGTGACGGGGGCTCGCGTTGACTTATGTTGCGCTGCGGTCTAAATCACACGCCAACAACTAAACAAAGATTCTCTTGAGACTTCGACCCTAAACTGCGTCAGTTCACCGCGAAGCCTCAAGCAGACCCGGCAGACATAGGCAGCTAGCGCATGACCCCGTCCAACCGGCCCCTCTCGCCGCACCTGCAGGTCTACCGCCCGCAGATCACGTCGACCCTGTCGATTCTGCACCGGCTGACCGGCGTCGCTTTGGCGGTCGGCACCCTGCTGCTGACCTACTGGCTGGTCGCCGCCGCCTCGGGACCGGAGGCTTTCGACACCGCCCAGGGCCTCATTGGCTCCTTCATCGGGCGGCTGCTGCTCTTCGGCTGGAGCTACGCGCTGTTCTATCACCTCTGCAACGGCATCCGTCACCTGATGTGGGACGCCGGCTACGGCTTCGAGATCGAGGCGGCGACGCGCAGCGGCTGGATGGTCGTCGGCGCCTCCGTGGTGCTGACGCTGGCCTGCTGGGCGCTGGGCTACGCGATGATGGCAGGGGGCTGAGGCGATGGACCAGCAACCCAACCTGCGCTCCCCCCTCGGCCGCGTGCGCGGCCTCGGCTCGGCCAAGGACGGCACCGGCCACTGGTGGGCGCAGCGCCTCACCGCGCTGGCGCTCATTCCGCTGACGGTCTGGTTCTGCGGCACCGTGATCAGCTTCATCGGCGCCGATTACGCGGCGGTGGCCGCCTGGATCGCCTCGCCGGTGGTCTCCGGCCTGCTCATCCTGCTGATCGTCGCTACCTTCTATCACGCGGTCCTGGGTTTGCAGGTCGTGATCGAGGACTATGTCCATAGTGAGGGCGTCAAGATCGCGCTGCTGCTGGTCGTCAAGGCGCTGGCCATCGTGCTCAGCCTCTCGGCCGTGCTGTCGGTCCTGACCCTGCTGTTCACCCGCGCTTAAGACCCAAAGTCGAGATCCGCACATGACCAAGTCCTACGAAGTCATCGATCACACCTACGACGTGGTGGTGGTGGGCGCCGGCGGCGCCGGGCTGCGCGCGACCCTGGGCCTCGCCGAGGCGGGTCTCAAGACCGCCTGCATCTCCAAGGTCTTCCCGACGCGCAGCCACACCGTGGCGGCGCAGGGCGGCGTCTCCGCCTCGCTCGGCAACATGGGCGAGGACGACTGGCGCTGGCACATGTACGACACGGTGAAGGGTTCCGACTGGCTGGGCGACCAGGACGCCATCGAATACATGGTGCGCGAGGCGGTGCCGGCGATCCTGGAGCTGGAACACTACGGCATGCCGTTCAGCCGCACCGAGGACGGCAAGATCTACCAGCGCCCCTTCGGCGGCATGACCACTCACTTCGGCGAGGGCATCGCCCAGCGCACCTGCGCGGCGGCCGACCGTACCGGCCACGCCATGCTGCACACGCTCTACCAGCAGAGCCTGCGCCAGCACGCCGAGTTCTACATCGAATACTTCGCCCTCGACCTGATCATGGAAGAGGGCCGCTGCCGCGGCATCATGGCCTGGAACCTGGACGACGGCACCATCCACCGCTTCCGCTCGCAGACCGTGATCATCGCGACCGGCGGTTACGGCCGCGTCTACTTCTCCTGCACCGGCGCCCACACCCAGACCGGTGACGGCAACGCCATGGTGCTGCGCGCCGGCCTGCCGCTGCAGGACATGGAGTTTGTGCAGTTCCATCCGACGGGGATCTACGGCGCCGGCTGCCTGATCACCGAGGGCGCGCGCGGCGAGGGCGGTTACCTCACCAACTCCGAGGGCGAGCGCTTCATGGAGCGCTACGCCCCCTCGGCCAAGGACCTGGCCAGCCGCGACGTGGTGAGCCGCGCCATGACCATGGAGATCCGCGACGGCCGCGGTGTCGGCGCCAACAACGACCACATCCATCTGCACCTGGAGCACCTCTCGCCGGAGCTGCTGCACCAGCGCCTGCCGGGCATTTCGGAATCGGCGCGCATCTTCGCCGGCGTCGACGTGACCAAGGAGCCGATCCCGGTGATCCCGACCTGTCACTACAACATGGGCGGCATTCCCGCCCTGTGGAGCGGCGAGGCGGTGACCGAGAAGGACGGCAACCCCAACACCGTGGTGCCCGGCCTCATGGCCATCGGCGAGGCGGCCTGCGTGTCGGTGCACGGCGCCAACCGCCTGGGCTCCAACTCGCTGCTCGACCTCGTGGTCTTCGGCCGCTCCGCCGCCAAGCGCTGCGCCGAGATCCTCACCCCGGGCGAAAAGCAGGCGCCGCTGCAGACCGGCGCCGGCGACGAGGCGCTGGACCGCTTCGACCGTCTGCGCCACGCCGACGGCGGGACGCCGACCGCGGCGCTGCGCGACGAGATGCAGCGCGCCATGCAGGCCCACGCCGCCGTGTTCCGCACCGGTGAGTCGCTCTCGGAAGGCGTCGAGAAACTGCAGGCCACCTGGGCCAAGCGCGGCGACGTGAAGGTCACCGACCGCACCCTCATCTGGAACTCCGACCTGGTCGAAACGCTGGAGCTCGACAACCTGATGTTCCAGGCCAAGGTGACGATGGAATCCGCCGGCAACCGCACGGAAAGCCGCGGCGCCCATGCCCGTGAGGACTACCCGGACCGCGACGACCAGAACTGGATGAAGCACACCCTGGCGTGGTGCGGCGAGGACGGCAAGGTCACCTTCGGCGACCGTCCGGTCAGCCTCAACACCCTGACCAACGAAGTGCAGACCTTTCCGCCCAAGGCCCGGGTCTACTAACTGAGCTGTACTGAAGAGAACCCGCGAGAGAAAGAGTCCGATGGTCGAGTTCGCCCTTCCCGCCAATTCCAAGATCGGTGCCGGCAAGTCCTGGCCGAAGCCGGACGCCGCCAAGAAGACGAAGACCTTCCGGGTCTACCGCTGGAATCCGGACGACGGCGAGAACCCGCGCGTCGACACCTTCGAGGTCGACGTCGAGGACTGCGGGCCGATGGTCCTGGACGCGCTCATCAAGATCAAGAACGAGATCGACCCGACGCTGACCTTCCGCCGCTCCTGCCGCGAGGGCGTCTGCGGCTCCTGCGCCATGAACATCGACGGCACCAACACCCTGGCCTGCACCAAGTACCTGAGCGACGTCGACGGCGAGGTGAAGGTCTACCCGCTGCCGCACATGCCGGTGGTGAAGGACCTGGTGCCCGACCTGACCCACGTCTACGCGCAGTACGCCTCCATCGAGCCCTGGCTGAAGGCGGAGACCCCGGCGCCGGAGCGCGAGCGCCTGCAGAGCCCGGAAGAGCGCGCCAGGCTGGACGGCCTGTGGGAGTGCATTCTCTGCTTCTCCTGCTCGACCTCCTGCCCCAGCTACTGGTGGAACGGCGACCGCTATCTCGGCCCGGCCATCCTGTTGCAGGCCTACCGTTGGATCGCCGACAGCCGCGACGAGTCGACCGGCGAGCGCCTCGACCAGCTGGAAGATCCCTTCCGGCTGTACCGCTGCCACACCATCATGAACTGCACCAAGACCTGCCCGAAGAGCCTCAATCCGGCGAAAGCCATCGCCGAGATCAAGAGGCTCATGGTCGAGCGCAAGGGCTGAGGCATTTCCCCGGCGCGCTGGCCTTCGCCGCCGCGCCGCTTTATCTCTAGAGCATGTTCTTCAGGACGATCATTGCCGTGCTGCTGGCCGGCGCGGCGGGCATTCTCGCCAATGCGCTGGCGGCGGCGCTCTTCGTCAATCCGCTGCTGCTGAAGCTGGCCTGGGTGCCGAACCGCTATGGCCTCGGCATCGTCTTCGCCGCCCTGATCCCGCTGGTCTACCGCCTCGGCCTCGGTGCCTGGGGCGCGGTCGCCGCCCTGGTGCTGCTGACCGTCCTGCCGGCCCTGCTGGTGAAGCTGGCGCTGGGCGCGCCGACCGCCTGGGCGGTGCTGCTGGCGCTGAACTTCATCTACGCGCTGACGGCGCTGATCGTCTATCGCCTGGTCGCGGGCGGCAGCCGTGGCATTGTCGAATCCTGATCGCTATTCTGCCGCGATGACTCTCAGGACCGCTCTTGCCCTGGCGCTGGCCGGCATCGCCGGCATGGTCGCTTATGCGCTGGCCGCCGCCGTCTTTGTCGATCCTGCACAGCTGGAACTCTTGACGACGGCGGGCTTCTACCTCGTCGGCATCTTCTTCGTCCTGCCGCTGCCGGTGATCTACCGCTTCCTGCCGGGCGCCTGGGGCGCCCTCCTGGCGCTGGTGCTGCTCACCGTGGCGCCGGCCGTCGCCTCCAAGGCCGGCGGTGAGACCACGCTCGCCTGGCACGTGCTGCTGGCGCTCACCTTCGTCTACGCGCTGACGGCGCTGCTGGTCTATCGCCTGGTGGCGGGAGCTCCCAAAGCTGCGGCGGCTCCGAGTGGTCCGCCGGCGCAGGATTAGACTGGCCCTTTCGGAGCGGCGCGCGCGGGCCTAGGCTCTGCCGCCGCTTCACAGTGACGGATGACTCTTCATGTACGTTCCCGAGGCCTTTCGCCTGACCGACCCTCAGCGCATCGCCGAGGTGTTGCGGGCCTTCGACTTCGGCCTGCTGGTCACGGCGGCGGATGGTGCGCCGCAGGCCACGCACCTGCCGTTCCTCTATGACCCCGATCGCGGTGAGAACGGCACCCTGCTTGGGCACATGGCGCGCCCCAATCCGCAGTGGCGCGACTTCAAGACGCTGGCCGCGGCGGGGCAGGAGGCGCTGGTCATCTTCCAGGGTCCGCACGCCTACATCTCGCCGACCTGGTACGGGGAGGGGCCGCCCAACGTGCCGACCTGGAACTACGTCGCCGTGCACGCCTATGGCCTGCCCCGGGTGATCGACGATCCCGCCGAAGTGCGCGCCCTGCTCGACCGTCTGGTGGGTGTGCAGGAAGCGGGCCTCCAGCCGTCCTGGTCGACCGAAGGGCTGACGGAGAAATACATGACGGGCATGCAGCGCGGGCTGGTTGCCTTTGACATTCCCGTGAGCCGGCTGGAAGCCAAGGCCAAGCTCAGCCAGAATAAGACCCCGGCGCAGCTCGGCGCCGCGGCGGCGGTGCTGGAAAAGGCCGAAGCGCCGCTCGAGCGGCAAATGGGGGCCTGGATGCGCCGGGCGCTGGAGGAACAGGGATAGCGGGAGCCTTATGACGCGAGAGCCGGAAGAAATCGCCAAAGCGAAGTCCCCGAAAAGGACAGCGGGGCTTTCCGGCGGCTCGCGCATCTGGATCGGCTTCACGCTGCTGATGCTGCTCGCCGGCATTGCCAGCGTGTTCTTCCCCGGCGCGCCGCCGCCGCAGGGCGTGGCCGAGACGAGGGGCTTCGATTTGCAGGGCCACCGGGGCACGCGCGGCCTGATGCCGGAGAACTCCCTGCCGGCTTTCGAGAAGGCCCTGGCGCTGGGCGTCACCACGCTGGAACTGGACACGGTATTGACCGCGGACGGTGTCGTCGTCGTGCATCACGACCGCCGCCTCTCGCCGCCGCGCACCCGCGACGGCGCGGGCAACTGGATCGCGGAGGCGGAACCGCCGGCGATCCTCTCGCTCACCGCCGCGGAACTGGCGGCCTACGATATCGGGCGGGCCAAGCCGGACAGCCGCTATGCCGGACGCTGGCCCGAGCAACAAGGGTCGGACGGCGTCGCCATCCCGGCCCTGGCCGAGGTCCTGGCCCGCGCCGAGCAGATTTCCGGCGGCGCCGTCCGCTACAACATCGAGACCAAGATCTCGCCGCTCTCTCCTGAAGACTCCGCCGACCCCGAGGCGATCGCCGGCGCGCTGGTCGAGGTGATTCGCGAAGCCGGCGTCGCGGCGCGCGCGGCGGTGCAGTCCTTCGACTGGCGCACGCTGCAGATCGTTCAGCGCGACGCGCCGGAGATCGCGACGGTCTACCTGACGGCGGAGCAGGACTGGCTCGACAACCTCGGGCGCGGCGACCCGGCGCCCTCGCCCTGGATCGGCGGCCTCGCCATCGACTGGGCCGAGGTGACGCTGCCTCAGGCGATCAGCCGCGCCGGCGGCGCCGTCTGGTCGCCCTACTACCGCGACCTCACCGAGGCGGACCTGAAGGAGGCGCAGCAGCTCGGTCTGCGCGTCGTCGTCTGGACGGTGAACGATCCCGCCGACATGGCCTCGCTCATCGACCTCGGCGTCGACGGCCTCATCACCGACTACCCCGACCGCGCCCGCCGGGTCATGGCGGAGAAGGGCATGACGCTGCCGATTGCGTTCTGAGGGGGGTTTCCCCCTCGAATAGGTTGGCCCCCTTCGAATTGGTTGGGGCGCGATTGGTTTGCGGCTAGACTCTGCGCGGGGTTGTCCGCGGGGGTAGGTTCCTTTCCATGCGTGTTCTGCTGACCGGCGCCAATGGCTTCATCGGCGCCCATCTGACCGCCGCGCTCGTCGCCGCGGGCCATGACGTCGTAGCGGCGGTGCGCAATCCCGCCGCGTTGAAGGTGCGCTTTCCCGACATCCAGGCTGTCGCCGCCGACATGAACCGCGACACCACGCCGGCGGCCTGGCTGCCGCGTCTCGACGGCGTGGACGCGGTGGTCAACTGCGCCGGGGTGCTGCAGGGCGGGCGCGGCCAGGACATGGAGGCCATCCATCACCTGGCGCCGGCGGCGCTGTTCGATGCCTGCCGGGAGGCGGGGGTGAAACGCATCGTCCAGATCTCCGCCATCAGCGCCGACGAGGAAGCGGGCACCGAGTACGCGCTTTCCAAGAAGCGCGGCGACGATCACCTGCGCAAGCTCGATCTCGACTGGGTCGTGCTGCGGCCCTCCCTCATCTACGGCGAGGGCGCCTACGGCGGGACCGCCATGCTGCGCGCCCTGGCAGTCTTTCCCTTCGTGACGCCGATGATCGGCGAGGGGCGGCAGGTCTTCCGCCCGCTGCACGTGGAAGACCTGGCCAGGACGGTCCTGGAAAGCCTGACGCGCGCGGACCTGGCGCGGCGCACGCTGGAGCCGGTCGGGCCGAAGGTCGAGACCGTGAAGGATATCCTCGCGCAGTACCGCGGCTGGCTCGGCCGGCCGGCGGCCCGGCCGCTGTCGATCCCGCTGTCTTTCGTGCGCCTGCTCTGCCGCTTGGGCGATTTCTTCGGGCGCGGGCCGCTGTCCACCACCTCCCTTGAGCAGATGGAGTACGGCAACGCGGGGCGGGAGACCGGCTTCGCGGAGACCATCGGCTTCCAGCCCGCGACCCTGGCCCGGCGCCTGCAGCTGCGCCCGGCGCAGACCCAGGACCTCTGGCACGCGCGGCTTTACCTGCTGCGGCCGCTGGTGCGCGGGGTTCTGGTGCTGCTGTGGCTGGCCTCCGGCCTGCTCGGCCTCGTGACCTTGCAGTCTTTCGCCCTGCCGCTGCTGTCCGGCATAGGATATCCGCTGGGCGTGGCCCTGGCGCTGGGCACCTCGCTGCTGGACCTGCTCATCGCGGGCCTGCTCGCTTTGAACTGGCGGCCGCGGCAGACCGGTCTGCTGCAGCTCGCGGTGATTGCCGGCTATACCGCCGTGCTCACGGTCATCGCGCCGGATCTTTGGGGCGATCCCTTCGGGCCGCTGCTGAAGAACCTGCCGATCCTGGTCTTGGTGCTGGTGCAGATGGTGCTGGCGGAGGAGCGTTAGTGGACGCCTACCTCCTTGCTAGAGGCCTGCACATTTTCAGCGCCTTCCTCCTGTTCGGCACCGGCCTGGGCACGGCCTTCCACATGTACATGGCGTGCCGAAGTTCTGAAGTTGCCGGCATCGCCCGGATCACCCGCCAGGTGGTGCTGGCCGACTGGCTCTTCACCACGCCGACGGCGGTGCTGCAGCCGGCGACGGGCCTCTGGCTCATCCATCTCGCCGGCTACGGCTTCGCCGAGCCCTGGCTGCTGGTCAGCTATCTGCTGTATGCCGTGGCGGGGATCGCCTGGCTGGTGGTGGTGAAGCTGCAACTGGACATGCAACGCCTCGCCGCCGCGGCGCTGCGTGAAAACGCGCCGCTGCCCGAGGCTTTCGGGCGCGCCTTCCGCCTCTGGGTGCGGCTCGGCTGGGTCGGCTTCACCGGCCTGATCGGCGTTTATGTCCTGATGATCGGCAAGCCGGCGCTCTGGTGAGCGCGCCTCACCCTTCGAGACGGCAGCTGCGCAGCCTCCTCAGGATGAGGCGATACTCAAAAGAGGCCTCATGCTGAGGAGCGAGCCTTGCGAGCGTCTCGAAGCACGAGGCCGGGGCTCAGCCCAGCTTGATCTCGCCGTCGATGTCGTGGCTGAGGTCGAGGCCGTCGATCGACAGCACGGCCTTGACCTTCAGGGTCTCGGAGCCTTTCAGCTTGCCGCTTTCCAGCGCCTCGCGCACGGCGGTCTCGATCTCGCGTTGGGAGGTCACGCCGACCTTCTTCAGGAATTTGCGCAACTCCATGTTGAAGACTTCCTCGTCCATCTTCCGCCTCTTTCTGTTTGAGTCCGATTGACTCTCTAGATAGCGGGCCGCATGTCGGATGGAAAGGTCTTCCATTCCGGAAACGCAGTTGCCAAGCGGCCGCCGCTGCGGAAAGCTAGGCGTCAAGGCCGAGGCCCGGAAGAGGCCGTGCAAGGCTAAGAGGAGGAACGCCGCCATGAAACTGACCCCCGAGCAACTGGAAGAGTTCGACCGCGAGGGCTTTCTCTTCCTGCCCAGCGTCTTCACCCCGGAAGAAACGGCCCTGCTGCGCGACGAGGCGGCCCGCGTCTACACCTTGGACCGCGAGGAGGTCTGGCGCGAAAGCTCCGGCGTGCCGCGCACGGCCTTCGCCGCCCAGACCTACAGCGAGCCCTTCCGGCGCCTCGGCCTGCACCCGCGCCTGGTGGAGCCGGTCATGCAGCTGCTCGATGGCCCCGTCTACCTGCACCAGTACAAGGTCAACGCCAAGGCGGCCTTCGACGGCGAGGTCTGGCAGTGGCACCAGGACTACGGCACCTGGGCGCGCGACGACGAGATGCCGGAGCCGCGGGCCATGAACATCTCCGTCTTCCTGGACGAGGTCTCGGCGGTGAACGGGCCGCTGATGTTCATTCCGCGCAGCCACAAGCAGGGTGTGCAGCAGGCCGGCCACGACCTGGAGACCACCTCCTATCCGCTGTGGACGCTGGACCGCGCGACGGTGAAGCGCCTGGCCGACGAAGGGGGCATCGTCGCGCCGACCGGCCCGGCGGGCTCGGTGCTGCTGTTCCACGCCAACCTGGTGCACGCCAGTCCGCCCAATATCAGCCCTTGGGGCCGCACCATCGTCTATCTGAGCCTCTGCCACGTGGACAACCACATCCGCCGCTTCAAGCGCCCGGAGTGGGTGGCCCACCGCGACTTCACCCCCATCGAACCGCTGGCCGACGACTGCCTCAGCGAGCTGGCCGCCGCGGGCAAGGCGGCAGAGTAGAAAGTCGAAGAGGAAGGCCCCCCATGAACCTCCATCACCTGCTGCAGGCGCGCGCCGCCGAGAACCGTCCGATCCGCATCGCCCTCATCGGCGCCGGCAAGTTCGGGTCCATGTTCCTGGCCCAGGCGCGGCTCACCCCCGGGTTCCATGTCGCGATCATCGCCGACCTGAACGTCGAAAAGGCCCGCGAGTCCCTGAAGACCACCGGCTGGTCCGACGAGCAGTTCGGGGCCGGTGGGTTGGGCGATGCGCTGAAGCACGGCAGCACCTGGGTGACCGACGACAGCGCGGCGATCTTCGCGGCGGCGGAGATCGAGGTGGTGATCGACGCCACCGGCCATCCGCCCGCCGGCATCCGCCACGCGCGCGCGGCGCGCCGGAACGGCAAGCACATGGTGATGGTGAACGTGGAGGCCGACGCCCTGGCCGGGCCGCTGCTGGCGGCGGAGGCGGCCAAGGCGGGTCTGGTCTACAGCCTCGCCTACGGCGACCAGCCGGCGCTTATCGCCGAGATGGTCGACTGGGCCCGGGCCTGCGGCTTTCCGGTGATCGCCGCCGGCAAGGGCACGAAGTATCTGCCCAGCTATCACGAATTGACCCCCGACGACGTCTGGGACCACTACGGCATCACCGCGGAGGAGGCCGCCAAGGGCGGCATGAACGCGCAGATGTTCAACTCCTTCATGGACGGCACCAAGTCGGCCATCGAGATGGCCGCCGTCGCCAACGCCTGCGGGCTCAGCCCCACGCGCGACGGCCTGGAGTTCCCGCCGGTGTCCTGCGACGACCTTGCCGAGGTGCTGAAGCCGCGCGGGGAAGGCGGGGTGCTGGCGCACAAGGGCCAGGTGGAGGTGATCTCCAGCCTGGAGCGCGACGGCCGGGCCATCGAGCGCGACCTGCGCTGGGGCGTCTATGTGGTCTTCGAGGCGCCGTCGGACTATGCCAGGCGCTGCTTCCGGGAATACGGCCTTGCCACCGATTCCAGCGGGCGCTACGCGGCCATGTACAAGCCCTATCACCTGATCGGACTGGAACTCGGCATTTCCGTCGCCCATGCCGCCCTGCACGGCCAGCCGACCGGCACGGCGCGCGACTGGCGCGGCGACGTGGTGGCGACCGCCAAGCGCGACCTCAAGGCCGGCGAAACCCTGGACGGCGAGGGCGGCTTCACGGTCTGGGGCAAGCTCAGTCCCGCCGCCGACTCCCTGGCCGCCGGGTCTCTGCCGCTCGGCCTGGCGCAGGGCGTGAAGCTCGCGCGTCCGGTGGCGCAGGGGCAGTGCCTCACCTGGGACGACGTGGTCATCGACGCGGAGGACGCCACCGTGGCCTGCCGCCGCGAGATGGAACGGCACTTTGCCGCCGCGGTGGGGGCCGCCGCCGAGTAGGGGCGCCGCCGAGTAGGGACGCAGTTGCGCCTCCCGCCACCTCTAAATTGCCGATCCGGGCGCCTTCTTTCCGCCGGCGACTGTGCCGACGGTGTGGCAATCCCCACCGCGCCTCTTCCCCGCCGGCGCCACACTGGGGCCATGTTCGGAACCATCCGAACCGCTCCGGTGTTGGCTTCCTGTCATCAAAATCCCGATGGACCGCCGCGCCGGAGCCGAGGAAGAGGAGGCGCCAGCCATGCGCAAGACCACAGCAACTCAGACCTATCGCCGCGGCACTGCGGCCGCCTTCCTGTCCCTGGCCGCCGCGCTGGCTCTCTTCGGTCAGCCGGCCGCCGCCCAAGCGGCTTCCGGGCAGCCCTCCACCTGCGGGGCGCGTGAGGCGCTTCTGGAGCGGCTTTCCGCCCGTTACGAAGAGCAGCCGGTCAGCCTGGGGGTCACCGCCACCGGCAGCCTGCTGGAGGTGCTGGCCAGTCCTTCGGGCTCCTGGACCATCATCGTCACGGTGCCCGGCGGCCCGACCTGCCTGGTGAGTTCCGGCGAGGGCTGGCGCAACGCGCCGGTCCAGCTTGCCGAGGAGCCGGCGGTCTAGCCTCCGTCCGGCTTTCTAGGCCGCCGTCTCGAAGGCGGGGACGGAGCGGGCGAGGCCGCCGAAGAGATCGAGCATGAGCGCCCGCCAGGTTCGCAGCGCCGTGTCCTCGGCGCCGAGCAGATCCACGTCGCAGACCGAGCGCGCCAACTGAAATTCCCCGAAGACAAGGTAGTCGGCATAGGCCGGGCGTTCGCCGCAGAGAAAGGACGTCTCCGCCAGCCGCTGGCGCAGCGGCTCCAGCACCGGGTCGAGCGCTTCCAGCAGCGCCGCGCGGCGCACCGCCAGCTGCTCCATGGTCATGCCGAACTTCGCCTCCCGCGTCTGCCGGTAGTAGGCGCGGTCGTCGGGCAGCGCCACCGCCAGGACGTAGGGCGCCAGGATCGGCGACAGGGCTTTCTGCAGGCCGTGATCCACCCAGTGATTGATCACCCGTGACAGGGCGCGGCCGCCGGGGCCGTCGAACAGGCTCGGCGTGTCCGGATAGTTGTCCTCCAGATGGCAGGCGATGGCCCAGCTGTCGGCGACCACGGCGTCCCCGTCCACCAGCACCGGCACCTTGGTCTGGCCACTGAAGGCGACCTTGTCGCCCTCGGTGAACTTCAGCGCGCGGGTTTCCGGCGTCAGGCCCTTGTGGGCGAGGGCCAGGCGCGCGCGCCAGCAAAAGGGGCTGGGCCGCCGGTCGTCGGCGCAGAGCCGTTCATAGAGAACCAGGGACATGGCTGTCCTTGCGGTGGAACTGACGCAAGCATGGTGACCGAGGCGCCGCCGGCTGCCAAGGCCAGTCGTCCCTGTCCCCCGCCGTCCCCGCCGGAAATTGTTGGCAGACAATGCATTTCTTGTCGGTCTTTCCGGCGCCGGGCTATGCTGGCGGCGGTTTTCCCGCCACAGTCCTCACAATCCGCCTCGATCCCGAGACGCCAGCGGAAGGCGCCCGCCGCCCATGCGCAACTCGCCCCCACTAAATTCGCCCCCGTTCACCTCGCCGGGGTTCAACCTGGGTCTCTACGGCGCCACGGTGCTGTTCTGGGGCACGACCTGGATCGCCATAAAATACCAGGTTGGGCCCGTGGCGCCGGAGCTGTCGGTCGCCTACCGCTTCACCATCGCCGCGGCCGTGGTCTTCCTCTGGGCGCTGGCCGCGCGTCAGCGCCTGCGCTTCGGGGGCCGCGTCCACCTGCTGCTGGCGGTGATGGGCCTCTGCATGTTCTCCTTCAACTTCTACTTCTTCTACCAGGCCGCGGCCTTCGTGACCTCCGGGCTGCTGGCGGTGATCTTCTCCATGACGGTGGTGCTGAACATCATCAACGGGCGGATCCTGCTCGGCCGCCGCGCGGCGCCGCGCACGCTCCTGGCCGCCGCGCTGGGCGTCGCCGGCATCATGGTGCTGTT
Source organism: Kiloniellaceae bacterium (assembly GCA_048268885.1). Lineage (GTDB taxonomy): Bacteria > Pseudomonadota > Alphaproteobacteria > Kiloniellales > Kiloniellaceae > Pelagibius. The sequence continues at coordinate 19,420 of JBLWUP010000011.1, forward strand.
CTGGCCGGACATCAGGCGCTTCGATCTGGCCGACGACGGCAGCCTCGGCCTGCTGCTGGCGCTGGCCGGCACGTTCTGCTTCTCGCTCGGCAACATCGCCTCCGCCCGCGCCCAGATGCTCGGGCTGCCGGTGCTGTCCTGCAACGCCTGGGGCATGGCCTACGGCGCGCTGGCGATGTACGCCGTGGCGCTGCTCGGCGGCGCGGTCTTCGTCTTCGACCCGGCGCTGGCCTACGTGACCGGGCTGTTCTATCTCGCGCTCTGCGGGTCGGTCCTCGCCTTCGGCGCCTATCTGACCCTGTTGGGGCGCATCGGCGCCGACCGCGCGGCCTACGCCACGGTGCTCTTTCCGCTGGTGGCCCTGGCCATCTCCACCGTGGTGGAAGACTATGTCTGGACGCCCACGGCGCTGCTCGGCGTTGCCCTGGTGCTGGCCGGCAATCTGCTGGTGCTGTTGCGCCGGCGGGGACCCGTGCCGCAGGCCGCCGGTGACTGAACGGGAGAGTTTTTGATGTTGGGGACTTTACTTGTGACCGGCGGCGGCCGGGGGATCGGTGCCGCGGTGGCGCGGCTCGGCGCCGCGGCCGGCTATACGGTCTGTGTGAATTACCGCAGCAACGCCGTCGCCGCCGAAGCGGTGGTCAGCGAGATTGAGGAAGCCGGCGGCCGCGCCCTGGCGGTGCAGGCCGACGTCGCGCGCGAAGAGGACGTGGAAAAGCTTTTCACGACCGTCGATGCGGAACTGCCGCCGCTGACGGCGTTGGTGAACAACGCGGGCATCACCGGGCGCGTCGGAAGACTGGAAGACGTTTCCAATGAAACGCTGCGCGACGTCATGGAGCTGAACGTGCTGGGCGTCATCTGGTGCTGCCAGGCGGCGGTCAGGCGCATGGCGCAGCGCCACGGCGGCAAGGGCGGGGCCATCGTGAACATCTCCTCCGGCGCGGCGACGCTGGGCAGTCCCGACACCTTCGTCTGGTACGCCGCCTCCAAGGGCGCCGTCGATACGCTGACCCTGGGCCTGGCGCTGGAGAACGCGCGCGACGGCCTGCGCGTGAACGCGGTGGCGCCGGGTCTCATCCGCACCGATCTGCACGTCGATTCTGGCATGCCGGATCGCCTGGAGACCATGCCGGCGCAGACGCCCATGGGCCGGCCCGGCGAGCCGGAGGAGATCGCCGAGGCGGTGCTCTGGCTGCTGGGCGACAAGGCCTCCTTCACCAACGGCGCCGTGCTGCGAGTGACGGGGGGGCGTTGACGGGCGGGCGCTGAACGCTCTCAAGGGAGCTTTCCAGAACGCGGGCTTTGCCGTAAACAACGGCGCCATGGGGCAGGGCTCGACACCAGACGACGAACAGCCGGCAGGGCCGCTGGCGGCCTACCGCGCGCTGCGCCGCGAGGGCGAGCTGCGCCACGATGCCGGGCAGCTGCTGGCGGCGGAGAAGCTGCAGTCCCTGCACAACGCCCTGCGCGGCTACAAGCCCGCCGGCGGGGGCGGCGGCTGGAAGGCCCGCCTCGGCCTGTCGCGGCGCCGCGAGGAACCGCCCCAGGGGCTCTACATCTTCGGCAGCGTCGGCACCGGCAAGTCGATGCTGATGGACATCTTCTTCGACAGCGCGCCCCTGGAGAAGAAGCGCCGGGTCCACTTCCACGCCTTCATGCAGGAGGTGCAGGAGCGCCTGCACGCCTGGCGCCAGGACCCGGCCAACAAGGGCAAAGCCGACCCCCTGCCGATTATCGCCGAAGCACTGGCCGACGAGGCCTGGCTGCTGTGCTTCGACGAGTTCCACGTGGTCAATATCGCCGACGCGATGATCCTCGGCCGCCTCTTCGAGACCCTCTTCGCGGCGGGCGTGGTGGTGGTCGCCACCTCCAACTGGCCGCCGGACCGCCTCTACGAGGGCGGCCTGCAGCGCGAGCGCTTCCAGCCCTTCATCGATCTGGTGAAAGAGCGCCTCGACGTGCTGGAGCTGGACAGCGGCGTCGACTACCGCCTGCAGCGCCTGAAGGACATCACCGTCTACCACGCGCCGCTCGGCCCGCGCGCCGACAAGGCGCTCGACAAGGCTTTTGCCGAGCTGACCGAGGGCGCCACGCCCGCGCCCGACAGCGTGATCTACAAGGGGCGGGAGATCCCCGTGCCGCTGGCCGCGCGCGGCGTGGCGCGCTTTTCCTTCGCCGAACTCTGCGAAAAGCCGCTGGGCCCCGGCGACTACCTGGCCATCGCCGGGCTGTATCACACCCTGGTGCTGTCCGGCGTGCCGACGCTCTCGGCGGAGAACCGCAACGAGGCGCGCCGCTTCATGACGCTCATCGACGCGCTTTACGAGCACCGCGTGAAGCTGGTCGTTTCGGCCGCGGCGCCGCCCGAACGGCTCTATCCCAGCGGCGACGGCGCCGTGGAATTCCAGCGCACCGTCAGCCGACTGCAGGAGATGCGTTCGGCCGATTACATCGGCAAGGCGCATATGACGTGACGCTAATGACCCTGTGAACGATTTAGCGGCCTTGTCGCCTTGCTACGGCTGCTGAATCGCGCTAGGAAACGCGACGATGCCGCAGCGCAAACAGAACGGCGACGGCATCCAAAGGTTCTGCCGGGAGCCTTCTTGCGGGCTTCCGTTTTTGCAGGGCTTCCATTTCGTGACCGCTCACACCGATGGGGGAAACTAGAAACATGGCTCGCAACAAGATCGCGCTGGTCGGCGCCGGCAACATCGGCGGCACTTTGGCGCTGCTGGCCGGCTTGAAGGAACTGGGCGACGTCGTCCTCTTCGACATCATCGACGGCGTGCCCCAGGGCAAGGCGCTGGATCTTGCCGAGTCGACCCCGGTGGAAGGCTTCGACGCCAAGTTCGCGGGCGCCAGCAGCTACGCGGCGATCAAGGGCGCGGACGTGGTCATCGTCACCGCCGGCGTGGCGCGCAAGCCGGGCATGAGCCGCGATGACCTGCTGGCCATCAACATCAAGGTGATGAACGCGGTGGGCGAGGGCATCAAGAAGAACTGCCCGAACGCCTTCGTGATCTGCATCACCAACCCGCTGGACGCCATGGTCTGGGTGCTGCAGCAGGCCAGCGGCCTGCCCGCCCACAAGGTGGTGGGCATGGCCGGCGTGCTGGACTCGGCGCGCTTCCGCTACTTCCTGGCCGAGGAAATGAACGTCTCGGTGGAAGACGTCAGCGCCTTCGTGCTGGGCGGCCACGGCGACACCATGGTGCCGATGGTGCGCTATTCCACCGTCGCCGGCGTTCCCCTGCCGGACCTCATCAAGATGGGCTGGCTCACCAAGAAGCGCCTCGACGAGATCGTGCAGCGCACCCGCGACGGCGGCGCCGAGATCGTCGGTCTGCTGAAGACCGGCTCGGCCTTCTACGCGCCGGCCTCCTCGGCCATCCTCATGGCCGAGTCCTACCTGAAGGACAAAAAGCGGGTGCTGCCCTGCGCGGCCCACCTGTCCGGCCAGTACGGCATCAAGAACCTCTACGTCGGCGTGCCGACGGTGATCGGCGCCAAGGGCGTGGAGCGCATCGTCGAACTGGAGCTGAGCAAGGCCGAGCAGAAGATGCTCGACAAGTCGGTGGGCGCGGTCTCCGGGCTGGTCGACACCTGCAAGGACATGATGAAGAGCGCGCCAGCTCAAAAGGCCGCCGCGAAGAAGTCGTCAACTAAAAAGACCAGTAAGAAAGCAGCGAAGAAGAAGTAGTTAGGATTCCAGCGGTCTTTCGCGACTGGATTGAAATAAAGCCCAGAACTGGGCCGATTTTCGGACCGAAAAACGGCCCTTTTCAAGGTCTTCGCCAGGTTGCGCTGAGGGTGTGGGGTGATAAGGTAGCGCGGGTCCCGGACAACGCTCGAACATAGCGATCCCGGCGGTTACGCCGGCCCGACAGGGATCCGGCGGCAACGCCGGAGGATGGCCAAGGTGACGGCGCGGGTTTCACGCAAATACACGAACGAACACTTGGGAATGCCCTGTCCGGTATGCCTGATCTTCACCAACCAAACTGAAGCGACGGTCAATGAACATCCATGAGTATCAGGCCAAGAGCCTGTTGGCGAAGTACGGCGTAGCAGTGCCCCGGGGGGCGGTTGCTTTTACGCCTGAGGAAGCCGAGAGCGCTGCACGCGATCTGGGCGGCTCCATCTGGGTCGTGAAATCGCAAATCCATGCCGGGGGCCGAGGCGCCGGGCGTTTCCAGGACGATCCCGACGGTGCGGGCGGCGTGCGCGTCGTGAAGTCCGTCGAGGACGTCAAGTCGAACGCCGGCAAGATGCTGGGCCACACCCTGGTGACCAAGCAGACCGGCCCGGCGGGCAAAGAGGTCAAGCGCCTCTACATCGAGGAAGGCTGCGACATCGCGCGCGAGCTCTACCTCGGCATGCTGATCGACCGGGCGACGAGCTGCGTCACCCTCATGGCCTCCACCGAAGGCGGCATGGAGATCGAAGAGGTCGCCGCGGCGCATCCGGAGAAGATCCTGAAGATGGTCATCGATCCGGCCATCGGCTTCATGCCCTTCCACGGCCGCAAGATCGCCTTCGGCCTGGGCCTGGAGGGCAAGCAGGTCGGCGCGGCGGTGAAGTTCATGACCGCCATGTATCAGGCCTTCGTCGGCCTCGACGCCTCGATCGTCGAGATCAACCCGCTGGTGATCACCGGTGCGGGTGAGGTCATCGCCCTCGACGCCAAGATGAACTTCGACGACAACGCGCTGTTCCGCCACAAGGACGTGGCCGAGATGCGCGACGAAGACGAAGAAGACGCCATGGAGCTGGAGGCCGCCAAGCACGAGCTGAACTACATCAAGCTCGACGGCCAGGTCGGCTGCATGGTCAACGGCGCCGGCCTCGCCATGGCCACCATGGACATCATCAAGCTCTACGGCAGCGAACCGGCCAACTTCCTGGACGTCGGCGGCGGCGCGACCAAGGAGCGGGTGACCGCGGCTTTCAAGATCATCCTTTCCGACCCCAACGTGGAGGGCATCCTGGTCAACATCTTCGGCGGCATCATGCGCTGCGACGTGATCGCCGAAGGCGTCGTGGCTGCCGCCCGCGAGGTGGAGATCGGCGTGCCCCTGGTGGTGCGCCTGGAAGGAACGAATGTGGAATTGGGCAAGAAGATCCTGGCCGACTCGGGCCTGCCGATCATCTCTGCCGACAATCTGGCCGACGCCGCCGAAAAGGTGGTCAAGGCCGTGCGGGAGGCTGCCTAATGTCTGTGATGGTCGATAAGAACACCAAAGTCATCTGCCAGGGTTTCACCGGCGCGCAGGGCACCTTCCACTCCGAGCAGGCCATCGCCTACGGCACCAAGATGGTCGGCGGCGTGACCCCCGGCAAGGGCGGGACCACCCACCTGGACCTGCCGGTTTTCGATACGGTGGCGGACGCGGTTGAAAAGACCGGTGCGAATGCTAGCGTTATCTACGTGCCGCCGCCCTTTGCCGGCGACGCGATTCTGGAGGCTATTGACGCCGAGGTTGAACTGATCGTCTGCATCACCGAAGGCATTCCCGTGCTCGACATGGTGAAGGTGAAGCGCGCGCTGGAAGGGGCCCCCTCCCGGCTCATCGGGCCGAACTGCCCGGGCATCATCACCCCGGACGAGTGCAAGATCGGCATCATGCCGGGCCACATCCACGCGGCCGGCAAGATCGGGGTTGTGTCGCGCTCCGGCACACTTACGTATGAGGCCGTGGCCCAGACCACGGCGGCCGGCCTGGGTCAGACCACCTGCGTGGGCATCGGGGGCGATCCGGTGAACGGCACGAATTTCATCGATTGCCTCGACGCCTTCCTTGCCGATCCCAAGACCGAAGGTATCATCATGATCGGTGAGATCGGGGGGACCGCCGAGGAAGAGGCGGCAGAATTTTACCGGGCGTCAAAGGTTAAGAAACCTATCTGTGGTTTCATCGCCGGTGTTACGGCGCCTCCGGGACGCCGCATGGGCCATGCCGGGGCGATTATCGCCGGCGGCAAGGGCGGTGCCGGCGACAAGATTGAGGCTTTGAAGTCGGCCGGTTTCCTGGTTGCGGATTCACCGGCCAGTCTAGGTTCGACCATGCTGCAAGCCATGGGGTAGCAGCGCTTTATGCGGAAGGCGGCCTGGGGTCGGGTTCGCCCGGCCCAGGCCGGGAAAGTCCATGACGATCTATTCGCAATCCCAGGCGGCGATGCTTGCGGATCTCTACCATAAGTTCATCCAAGACCCGGACTCTTTGGATGAGGAGTGGAAGAGCTTCTTCGCGGACCTGGATGACGAAGCGAAAGCGGTCATCGAGAAAATCAACGGCGGCGCCCCTGGCGCCGCCGCTGCCGTTGCGGCGGTAGCGCCCGCGGCCCGCGTCGCGGCCGGGGCCGCCCGGGCCGATGTCGACGACGCCGGGGTCAGGGCCGCCACGCTGGATTCGATCCGCGCCCTCATGCTGATCCGCGCCTACCGCGTGCGCGGCCACCTGGAGGCCAATCTCGATCCCCTCGGCCTGAAGAAAGTGGAGCCCCACCCGGAGCTCGATCCGCGCAGCTACGGCTTCACCGATGCGGACATGGACCGCCCGATCTTCATCGACAACGTGCTGGGGCTGGAAAAGGCCACGCTGCGCAAGATCGTGGAGGTCGTGCGCGACACCTACTGCGGGTCCATCGGCGTCGAGTTCATGCACATCCAGGACCCGGCCCAGAAGGCCTGGATCCAGGAACGCATCGAATCGATCCGCAACCAGCCCGACTTCACCGTCAACGGCAAGCGCGCCATCCTGGAGCGCCTGACCGCGGCGGAAAGCTTCGAGCAGTTCCTCAACAAGAAATACACCGGGACCAAGCGCTTCGGCCTGGACGGCGGCGAGTCGATGATCCCGGCGCTGGAGCAGATCCTGAAGCGCGGCGGCCAACTGGGCCTCAAGGAAGTGGTCATCGGCATGCCCCACCGCGGGCGCCTCAACGTGCTGGCCAACTTCATGGGCAAGCCCTTCGCGGCGATCTTCTCGGAGTTCGAGGGCGGCGCCGCCCATCCGGAGGACGTCGGCGGCTCGGGCGACGTGAAGTACCACCTCGGCACGTCCTCCGACCGCGAGTTCGACGGCAACAACATCCACCTCTCGCTCACCGCCAACCCCTCGCACCTGGAAGCGGTGAACCCGGTGGTGGTCGGCAAGGTCCGCGCCAAGCAGGAACAGGGCAAGTACAAGGACCGCAGCGAGGTCATGGCCCTGCTGATGCACGGCGACGCGGCCTTCGCGGGCCAAGGCCTGGTGCCCGAGACCCTCGACCTTTCGGAGCTGAAGGGCTACCGCATCGGCGGCACGATCCATTTCATCGTGAACAACCAGATCGGCTTCACCACCAACCCGATCAACTCGCGCTCCGGGCCCTACTGCTCCGACGTGGCGAAGATCATCCAGGCGCCGATCTTCCACGTGAATGGCGACGATCCCGAGGCGGTGACCCACGTGGCGCGGATCGCCACGGAGTTCCGCCAGACGTTCCACAAGGACGTCATCATCGACATGTTCTGCTATCGCCGCTTCGGCCACAACGAAGGCGACGAGCCTGCCTTCACCCAGCCGCTGATGTACAAGGCGATCGGCAAGCACCGCACGGTGCGCCAGATCTACGGTGAGAAGCTGGCCGAGGAGAACACCTGCACCGAAGAAGAGGTGCAGGGCCTCTTCGCCGAGTGGAACGACCGCCTGGAGCAGGACTTCCAGGCCGCCAAGACCTACAAGCCCAACAAGGCCGACTGGCTGGAGGGCGCCTGGTCCGGCCTCGACGTGGCGCGCGGCTTCGATCCGCGCCGCGGCAAGACGGCGGCCTCGCCGGAGCTGCTGAAGGAAGTCGGCCTGGCGCTGTCCAAGGTGCCGGCCGATTTCAACCTGAACCGCAAGATCCAGCGCCAGCTCGACGCCAAGCGCAAGATGATCGAGACCGGCAAGGACATCGACTGGGCGATGGCCGAGGCACTGGCCTTCGGCACCCTCTTGGTCGAGGGCCACCCGATCCGCCTCTCCGGCCAGGACAGCAACCGTGGCACCTTCTCCCATCGTCATGCCGCGCTGATCGACCAGAAGACCGAGGACACCTACAAGCCGCTGGCCCACATCCGCGACGACCAGGCACGCCTGGAAATCGTCGACTCGCCGCTCAGCGAGCTGGCGGTGCTGGGCTTCGAATACGGCTACTCCCTGGCGGAGCCGCGCGCCCTGACGCTATGGGAAGCTCAGTTCGGCGACTTCTCCAACGGCGCCCAGATCATCATCGATCAGTTCATCGCCTCCGGTGAATCCAAGTGGCTGCGCCTCTCCGGCGTGGTCATGCTGCTGCCGCACGGCTATGAAGGGCAGGGGCCGGAGCACTCCTCGGCCCGGATCGAGCGCTACCTGCAGCTCTGCGCGGAGGACAATCTGCAGGTGGTGAACTGCACCACGCCGGCCAACTTCTTCCATGTGCTGCGCCGGCAGCTGCACCGCGAGTTCCGCAAGCCGCTGATCGTCTTCACGCCGAAGTCGCTGCTGCGCCACAAGCGTTGCGTCTCCGACCTGGACTCCTTCGGGCCGGGCAGCTGCTTCCACCGGGTGCTCTACTGCGACAACCGGCCGAGCGAGCCCAAGGACGCCAAGCAGGTGGTGCTCTGTTCGGGCAAGGTTTACTACGACCTGCTGGAAGAGCGCGAAAAGCGCGGCATCACCGACATCCACTTCCTGCGCATGGAGCAGCTCTATCCCTTCCCGGTCGACGCCCTGGCGCACGAACTGGAAGCCTACAAGCACTGCGACCTGGTGTGGTGCCAGGAAGAGCCGCGCAACATGGGCCCCTGGGCCTTCGTCTCCACCTTCATCGAGGAGGTGGCCGAGGACATTGGCTTCAAGAGTCCGCGGCCGCGCTACGCCGGCCGGCCATCGGCGGCCTCGCCGGCCACCGGTTCCCACAAGCGCCACGTCGAGGAGCAGGCCAGCCTGCTTGACGACGCCCTCACGCTGGGTAAGAAGCGCATGGGCCGCATCGAATCGCGCAAGGTACAGACCGAGGCGCGGGCCAGAATGGGAAGCAAGGGCCAGGCCGCCGAGTGACCGGCCGGGCCAGCGATTGTCGATCGGAATCGGCTGCCCGACCGGGTGAGCCCGAACGAGTGAGAGAGTGATGGCAACTGATATCGTGGTGCCTACCCTGGGCGAATCGGTCACCGAGGCGACGGTCGCCCAGTGGCTGAAGCAGCCGGGTGAGGCTGTCGCCCTGGACGAGCCGGTCGTCGAACTGGAAACCGACAAGGTGACCCTGGAGGTCAACGCCTCGACCGCCGGCGTCCTGTCGGAAGTGATCGCGGGTGAGGGCGACAACGTCGAGGTCGGCGCGCTGCTGGGCCGCATCGGCGAAGGCGAAGGCACGGCGCCCGCCCCAAAAGCTGACACCCCGAAAGCCGAAGCACCCAAGGCCGAAGCCGCCAAAGAGGAAGCCAAGCCTGCCGCGGCGCCGGCCCCTTCCGGGGGCGGCGGCAACGGCCAGGCCACCGACGTGGTGGTGCCGACCCTCGGCGAATCGGTCAGCGAAGCGACGGTCGCCAAGTGGCTGAAGCAGCCCGGCGAGGCTGCCGCGGCGGACGAACCGCTGGTCGAGCTGGAAACCGACAAGGTGACCCTGGAGGTCAACGCCCCCGCCGCCGGGACGCTGCAGTCCATCGCGGCGGAGGAAGGCGCGACCGCCGAGGTCGGCGCCCTGCTCGGCGTGTTTCCCGCCGGTGGCGCGGCCGCCCCGGCGAAGGCTGAAGCGCCCGCCAAGGCGCCCGAAAAATCCCCGGCCCCGGCTCCGGCCCCGACCGAGACCAAGACCGAAGCGCCGCAAGCCGCCCCCGCCGGCGAGGATAGCAAGAAGCTGGACCCGGGCGCCGCGCCGCGCACCGGCGGCAAGATCACCAAGTCCGACCTCATGGCCTTCCTGGAAGGCGCGGCGGTGGGTGACCTGGGCCCGGCCGTGCGCAAGCTGGTCGAGGAGAACGATCTCGACCCGGCGGTGATCCCGGCGACCGGCAAGGACGGGCGGCTGACCAAGGAAGACGTGGTCAATTTCCTGGACGGCAAGACCAAGCCCCTGGCCGCCCCGGCCTCGGCGCCCGCCGCCCCGGCCGCCAAGGCGCCTTCCGCGCCGGCGAGCGCTCCGGGCGCTTCCCCTGAGGCTTCCGGGGGCAAGCGCGAAGAGCGGGTGCGCATGCCCAAGCTGCGCCAGACCATCGCGCGCCGCCTGAAGGAGGCGCAGAACACCGCGGCCATGCTCACCACCTTCAACGAGTGTGACATGAGTGCGGTCATGGCCCTGCGCAGCCAGTACAAGGACGCCTTCGAGAAGAAGCACGGCGTGAAGCTCGGCTTCTCCTCCTTCTTCACCAAGGCCGTGGTCGGCGCCCTGCAGGAACTGCCGGCGGTCAACGCGCGCATCGACGGCGACGAGATCGTCTACAACCACTACTACGACATCGGCATGGCGGTCTCGACGCCGAACGGCCTGATGGTTCCGGTCATGCGCGACTGCGACCAGAAGTCCTTCGCCGAGATCGAGAAGGCGCTGGGCGAACTGGCCGCCAAGGGCCGCGACGGCAAGATCTCCATGGACGAGATGACCGGAGGCACCTTCACCATCACCAACGGCGGTGTCTTCGGCTCCATGATGTCGACGCCGATCCTGAACATGCCGCAGTCCGCGATCCTCGGCCTGCACAAGATCCAGCCGCGCCCCGTCGCGGTGGACGGCAAGGTCGAGATCCGCCCGATGATGTACCTGGCGCTGTCCTACGACCACCGCATCATCGACGGGCGCGAGGCGGTCACCTTCCTGGTGCGGGTCAAGGAAGCCATCGAGGATCCGCAGCGCCTGCTGATCGGTATGTGATGGCCCCCGACGGCAATGGGGACGGTAATGGGAACGACGAGGGCGACGCCGAGACCGGCCTGAGCGACTTCGAGGACCGGCGGCTGAAACGCTTGCTCGACCGCCAGGGCGCGGCCGACTACGAACTGGATCTCGCCGGCCTCGATCTGGCCCACGCCGTCGCTTCCGTCGACCGCATGGTGGAACGCCAGCGTTTCCGCGACGTCGGCCGCTCCGTGGTGGTCCGCATCGACCCGGCGACCCCCGACAGCGGGGAAACCCTCTTCGGCCGCCTCGGCCGTCATCTTCTGGACCTGAAGCGCCGCGGCCTCGTGGCCACCCTGCAGCCGCTCGACCCGGCGCACGGCGCCGGCTTCAACCTCACCCTGCCCGCGGGGCGGGAGTCGGAGCTGCCGCCGGAGGACGAGGACGGCCCGCTGCTCAACTGAGCTCAGGCGGCCCGGCTGCGCCGGGCCAGCGCCTCCTGCAGCTGTTTCACCGCCGCGGCGACTTCCGCGTCGCGCAAGGCCATGGCGCCTTCGCGGATCGTGATCTCGAAGCGCCCCAAGCCCTGCCCCGGAGAGTCCAGAGGCTCGTCGAAAAGCCAGAAGCCGCTGTCGGCGGCGACGTCGAGGGCGGCCTCCATGAGATCGCCGCCCCCGGTTTCCAGGGTGACCTGAAAGGCGTTCGCCTGCGGCGGGTCCGGGGCCACGCTCACGCCAGGCAGTGCGGCCAGCTCGGCGGCCAGGGCCTTGGCCTTGTCGTGATAGGCGGACATGCGCGTGAGGCGCCGGTCGAGGCCCTGCTGAGCCGAGGCGACGTAGGGGAAGACGCGGCGCAGCCGCCCGCCGCAGCGCTGTTGCCAGACCCGCACCTCCTCAACGAGGTCCGCCGGGCCGGCGAGGGCGCCGCCGGCGAGCCCGCCGAGCCCCTTGTAGAAGGAGACGTAGAGCGAGTCGAAGAGCCCGGCGATCTCGGCGTGGCTGCGGCCATAGAAGGGCTGGCTCTCCCAGAGCCGTGCCGCATCGGCGTGCAGGGCCAGGCCGCGGGCGCGGCAGAGGTCGGCGAAGGCCTCCAAATCCGCCCAGGGATGCAGGTAGCAGCCGATGTTGCGCAGCGGCAGTTCCAGGGTCGCGGCGCCCAGCGGTTGCGTGAGGGCGGCGAGGTCGTCGGGCGTCGGCAGCCTGTCCGTCCCGCCGAGCCAGACCGGTTCCAGGCCGAAGACCTCCTGGTAGGCCTCGGCCTCCTCGGCGGCGATGTGGCTTTGCGGATGCAGGGCGAGGGTCCGCACGCCGGCGCGGTCGGCCCAGGCGCGCAGAGCCGCATTCTGCAGCATCTTGCCGCTGGGCCCGAAGACGGCCGCGGGCTTGCCGAGCAGCCCGGCGATCCGCTTCTCGAAGTCTTCCAGCAGGGCGCCCCCGCCATAGTGGTCCGCCATGGTCCCCTCGGGCAGGAAGGCGGCGAGCTCGGCCAGGAACTGCTTGGGGTCCGGCGGCGGGTCGAGCGACAGGAAGCGCGTGCAGCCGTGGTAGAGGTTTGCTTTGTTACGCTCGTCTTTCATAGGATCATCGCCCGCCTGTCTTCGCCGCCCGCCTTTCTTCATCGCCGTCAGCTTACTCCGCCCCACGCAGAAGGCGAATAGCCGTTCCGCCGCCTGCGGTCTTGTCCCCCCGGGGCTGCTGCGGCATCTTGGGTGGAAATCCAGACCTCTTCCAGCGCGCCCGAGGAAAGACAGACCATGAGCGACAAGCAGTACGACCTGGTGGTGATCGGCGGTGGTCCCGGCGGCTACGTGGCCGCGATCCGCGCCGCGCAGCTCGGCATGAAGACGGCCTGCGTCGAAGGGCGCGGCGCCCTGGGCGGCACCTGCCTGAACGTCGGCTGCATTCCCTCCAAGGCGCTGCTGCAGTCCTCCGAGAAGTACGCCGACGCGGCCAAGCACTTCGCCGAGCACGGCATCAAGGTGGAAGGCCTCGGCCTCGACGTGGCGGCGATGATGGAGCGCAAGGACAAGGTCGTGAAGGGCCTGACCGGCGGCATCGAGATGCTGTTCAAGAAGAACAAGGTCGACTACGTGAAGGGCTGGGGCTCGATCCCCGCCGTGGGCAGCGTGAAGGTGAAGCTGGCCGACGGCGGCGAGGAAACCCTCTCGGCCAAGAAGATTCTCATCGCCACCGGCTCCGAATCCACGCCGCTGCCGGGGGTCGACACCGACGAAAAGCAGGTCGTCACCTCCACCGGCGCGCTGGCCCTCGACAAGGTGCCGGGCCAGATGGTGGTGATCGGCGCCGGCGTCATCGGCCTGGAGATGGGCTCGGTGTGGTCGCGCCTCGGCGCCGAGGTGACGGTGGTGGAGTTCCTCGACCGCATCCTGCCGGGCATGGACGGCGACATCGGCAAGCAGACCCAGCGGATCCTCGGCAAGCAGGGCCTGAAGTTCAAGCTCGGCACCAAGGTGACCGGCGCCAAGAACGGAAAAGGCGGCGTGACCCTGACGCTGGAGCCGGCCAAGGGCGGCGAGGCGGAAGAACTGAAGGCCGACGTGGTGCTGGTCGCCATCGGCCGGCGGCCCTTCACCGAAGGCCTGGGCCTGCAGGAACTGGGCGTCGCCTTGGACAACCGCGGCGTCATCCAGGTCGACGAGAACTACCAGACCTCGGTCGAGGGCATCTACGCCATCGGCGACTGCGTGCCCGGCCCGATGCTGGCGCACAAGGCCGAGGAAGACGGCGTGGTCGCGGTCGAGCGCATGACCGGCCAGAAGAGCCACCTCGACTACAACCTGGTGCCGGGCGTGGTCTACACCTGGCCGGAGGTCGCCGGCGTCGGCAAGACCGAAGAGCAGTTGAAGGAGGCCGGCATCGAGTACAAGACCGGCAAGTTCTCCTTCATGGCCAACAGCCGCGCCCGCGCGGTGGGCGACACCGACGGCGTGGTGAAGGTGCTGGCCGACAAGCGCACGGACAAGGTGCTGGGCGTGCACATCGTCGGCCCGCTGGCCGGGGACATTCTGGCCGAATGCGTGACCATCATGGAGTTCGGCGGCTCGGCGGAGGACATCGCCCGCACCTGCCACTCGCACCCCTCGATGGGCGAAGCGGTGAAGGAAGCCGCGCTGGCCGCCGACGGCCGCGCCATCCACTCCTGATCCAGATGGAGCGGCGGGGGACGGCTTAGTCGCCCTTGTGCTCGGGCTTGCCCTTGCGCTTGGTCCCGGCCATCTCCTCCAGTTCGTCCTCGGTCATCGACTCGTACATCTCTTTCGAGGCGCCCTGCAGGTCGCTTTTCTTCGTCTCGCCGCGCTTGGCGGAGAGGGCGGCTCCGGCCGCCTTCTGCTGGGCCTTCGATTTCGCCGGCATGGTCTTGCCTCCTGGCGGTTGCTGAAACAGGAATGCCCGGGGGAAACGTGCGGGCGGTGTCGCGGGTTCCCTGGCTGAAGCCAGGCCGTCCCGGCGCCGCGCGCCTGTAGGCTAGGGCTTTCTGTTCTCGCGCCTATAGGCGCCGGGCCCGATGCCGAAGGCCGCCTTGTAGCGCCGGGTGAAGGAGGGCAGGGAGGCATAGCCGCAGCGCGCGGCGATCTCCTCCGTCGACAGGTCGCTTTCGCGCAGCAGGCGCCGCGCCTTCATCAGCCGCCAACGGGTCAGATAGGCGATGGGCGCCAGGCCGACGCGCCGGGTGAACTTCTCGGCGAAACGCGCCCGCGACATGCCCGACAGCCTGGCCAGGGCGCTGATGGTCCAGGTGCGCTCCGCTTCGCCGTGGATCGCCGAAAGCGCCCGCGACAGCTGCGGGTCGGCCAGCGCGGCGACGTAGCCGGGGGCGCTGCCGTCCTCGTCCTCCCCGATCTGGCGCAGCGCCTGGATGAAGAGGATCTCCAGCAGGCGGCTGAGGATGCCTTGCATGCCCTCTCCGGCCAGCTCGCTTTCCAGTCCCAGCAGCCGCAGCGCCGTGACCGTCCAGGGCTGCGCGCCCAGGTCCTGCGGGCGCAGCACCATCATCGGCGGCAGGCTGGCGATCACCGGGTGTTCGATGTCCTCGTCGAACTGGCAGAAGCCGCACAGCAGCTCGACCCGCCCGGCGCCCTCGCCGTAGCGCAGGAGGCCGCCGGCATCCGGCGGCGCTTCGGCCAGCAGCGCGGCCAGCGGCAGGGGCGGGCGGGCCGGATCGTCGGCCAGGATGTGGGCGCCGCCGTTGGGCAGGATCGCCAGGTCGCCCTCCGCCAACTGCACCGTCGTGCCCGCAGCCCCGCCGCGCAGCCAGCAACCGCCACGCCGGACGTAGTGGAAGCGCACCAGGCGGCGTTCGGCCGGCACCTCGAGGGCGAAGGGACCGGCCAGGTCGGCGCGGAAGTAGAGATCGCTGGTGAGGCGCAGGCTCTCGAAGACGTCACTCAGCAGGTCTGGTCTATCCATCAGGCTCTCACATTGAGACGAACGAATAAGAAAGCGGGACGGAAGAACAATTACGCCGGTCCTGGCCTGGGGCAAGCTCCGTCATCGTTCCACGCTGGAGATCGCCCCATGACCCCTCCTTTTAGCGGCGAGCTGCTGCTGGCCCTGGCGGGCTTTGCCTTCGTGACGTCGGTTTCGCCGGGGCCGGGCAACTTCCTGCTGCTGGCCTCCGGCGCCAACTTCGGCTTTCGCCGCAGCCTGCCGCTGGTGCTGGGCATCAGCCTGGGCTTCCTCACCATGGTGTTTCTCGTCGGGATGGGGCTGGGCCCGCTGCTGCAGAGCCATCCGCAGGTCTACGCGGTGCTGAAGGTCGCCTGCATCGGCTACGTGCTGTGGCTGGCCTGGAAGATTGCCAAGGCGGCGCCGACGACGTCGGCGCCCAGCCTGGACGCGGCGGAAAACGGCGCCGCCGCGCGCCCTTTCGGCTTTATCCAGGCGGCCCTGCTGCAATGGCTGAACCCCAAGGCCTGGGCCGTGGCGCTGATCGTCACGGTGTCCTACGCCGCGCCGCCGCCCGGCGCGACCACCGCCGAATACGCGGCCAGCCTGCTGCTGGTGATCTTCTTCTTCGCGCTGGTGAACCTGCCGAGCATCAGCCTCTGGGCCGTCTTCGGCGTGGCGCTGCGCCACCTGCTGAGCGATGGCCGGCGCCTGCGCCGCTTCAACGCGGCCATGGCCCTGCTGCTGGTGCTGTCGATGGCCCCGGTGGTGCTGTCGATCTCCGCCTAGAAGCAGCCCGCGTCCAGGCGGAGCTATGCCTACTCGACGAGGCTGAGCGCCGGCTTGACCCCGATCAGCGCCGGCAATTCCCTCATGTCGCCGAAGGGCTGCCCGCCGGCGGCGGTCAGCGCATCGGCTTCGGTCTCCGCGGTATAGGCCAGAACGCGCATCCCGGCGGCGACGGCGGCGGTGATGCCCAGCAGGCTGTCCTCCACCACCACGCAGTTCTCCGGCACCTGGCCCATCTGCTCGGCGGCGTAGAGAAAGAGATCCGGCTCCGGTTTGCCGTGCGCGACGCTGTCGGCGGAAAACAGGTTGTCGCCGAAATGCGTCATGAGCCCCGTGAGGCCGAGAGTCAGGTTCATCTTGGTGAGGCTGCCGGAGGAAGCGACGCAGATCGGCGTATCGCTAACGCGGATCGACTCCAGCGCCGCGGCGACGCCGGGCACGGGCCGCAGTTCCTCGCGGAAGGCCGCGTTGCGGCGCGTCTCGAAGTTTTCCCGCCAGCCCGGCGGCAAGGGGTTGCCCAGCCATTGCTCCACCGTGTCGATCACCCGTTGCAGGGTGCCGCCGACGAAGCGCGCGCGGCATTCTTCATAGCTGATGGGAATGCCGGCGGCGGTGATGGCTTCGGCCATGATGCGGTTGGAGATGGCTTCGCTGTCGACGAGAACACCATCACAATCGAAGATAACAAGTGCGGGGGTCATGCCAGGGAGTATAACAGCCCGGTCCGCCGAAGGGGCGGGCAATTGAGGAATCTTTTTTGACAGCGCCGCCCGGCGCGGGACCTGCCGCAAGATGACGACGGAGACGAAAGGCAAGCGTGGCGAGGCCCGCGGTTGGGCCCTGGTCGCGCTGCTCTGCGCCACGCAGGTGCTCGGCATGCTGAACAATGCCGCCTTTCCCGCGCTGATCCCGGTGTTCCAGCCGCTCTGGGGCCTCAGCGGCACCGAAGCCGGCTGGGTCAGCGGCATCTACTACGCCGGCTACGCCGCGGCGGTGCCGGTCCTGGTCACGGTGACCGACCGCCTGGACGCGCGTGCGGTCTACCTGCTGTCCTGCCTGCTGGGCGGGCTGGCCGCCCTGGGCTTCGCCTTCCTGGCCGAGGGGTTCTGGACGGCGATGCTGTTCCGGGTGGTCGGCGGCATCGGTCTCGCCGGGACCTATATGGTCGGCCTGAAGCTGCTGTCGGACCGCCTGGACGAAAGGCGCCGCCCGCGCGCGGTGGCCGTCTACACGGCCTTCTTCGGGATCGGCGCCAGTCTCTCGGTGCTGGTCGCCGGCGAGATGGAGGCGCTGGCCGGCTGGTCCGCCGCCTTCGTCGCCGCCAGCTTCGGCTCCTTCCTGGCCTTCGCCCTGGTGGCGGCCTGCGTCCGCCCGCTGGCCCGGCGGCCCGAGGCGCCGCGTGACAGCCACCTCTTCGACTTCCGTCCGGTGCTGCGCAACCGCACGGCGCTGGCCTACACCCTGGGCTATGCCGCGCACATCTGGGAGCTGTTCGGCTTCCGCGCCTGGCTGGTCGCTTTCCTGGTCTTCGTCTTCGCCCGCCAGCCGGCGCTGGCCGAGGGGCCTTGGACGCCGACCCAGGTGGCGACGGTGATCCTGCTGTTGGGCATGCCGGCCTCGATCCTGGGCAACGAGATCGCGACGGCGGTCGGGCGGCGGCGCAGCATCGCCTGCTTCATGATCGCCTCCGGCGGCATTTCGCTGGTGATCGGTTTCCTGGCAGCCGCGCCGGTCTGGCTGCTTGGCGCGCTGCTGGCGATCTACGGCTGCGTCATCATGGCCGATTCCGGCGCGCTCACCGCTGGTGCGGTGATCGCCGCGACGCCGGAGCGGCGCGGCGCCACCATGGCGCTGCATTCCCTGCTCGGTTTCGGCAGCGGCTTTATCGCGCCGCTGGCCTTCGGCGTGGTGCTGGATCTCGGCGGCGGCAATGACTCCGCACTGGCCTGGGGCCTCGCCTTCGCGCTGCTCGGTGTGGGCGTGCTGAGCGGTCCCCTGGTGCTGGCCTTTCTCGCACGGCGGCAGGCGGCGCCACTTTAGCGCCACAGTTAATCCCGCCAGCGCCCAGAAGTCGCCCCGGCGGCAGCACGCTTCGCCGCGAGAGTTCCCGCAGGTGCCGCAGCGCGGCTCATCGGAGGGAACCTGAAATGCAGCCAAAATTCACCGGCGGCCGCTTCGGCCAGATGTTCGGCCTCAAGGCCTTCGTCACCATCGTCCTGGTCCTGCTTTTCTTCATTCCGCTGCAGATGATCAGCAGCGTGATTACCGAACGCAGCTACCGGGCCAAGGACGTGGCGCGGGAGATTGCCGGCAAGTGGGCCTACGCCCAGACGATCCAGGGGCCTTTCCTGGTGATCCCCAGCGAGAGGGTCAATCCGGCCTCGGACAACGGCGAGATGCAGTACCGCAAGGTGGTGCTGTTGCCCGACGACTTCACCGCCGATGCCCAGGTCAGCACGGAGGAACGCTCCCGCGGGATTTTCGACACGGTTGTCTACACGACCGAAGTGAAGCTAAGCGGAAACTTCACCGAGGCGGCCTTCGCCAAGGCGGGGTTCGAGGATGAAGGCTGGCGCCTGCGCCTGGACCAGGCGGTGCTGGCGCTGGGCGTCAACGACCTGCGCGGCATTCAAGGGGACCTGACGGCGCGCTGGGCGGGCAACGGTCTGGCGACGGAGCCGGGCACGCCCGCCGGCGCGCTGCTGCCGCCCAGCGGTATTCACTGGCCGTTGACGGGCCAGGTTCGTCCCCAGGACGGCGGGACGCCCTTCGACATCGCGTTCACCCTGCGCGGCAGTTCGCGGCTCGCTTTCCTGCCCAGCGGCAAGCGCAGTGTGATCGGCATGCAGGGCAACTGGGCCTCGCCGTCGTTCAACGGCCGCAGCCTGCCGGTGAAGCACGACGTGCGCGAGGACGGTTTCTCGGCGCAGTGGGACGTCTTTCATCTGTCGCGGCCGCTGCCGCAAAGCTGGACCGCCGACGACTGGAAGCAACTCGACTGGAACGCGCTCACCGTCGGCGCCTCCTTCCTGCAGCCGGTCGATTTCTATCTGCTGAGCCAGCGCAGCGTGAAGTACGGCCTGCTCATCGTCGCGCTGCTGTTCCTGACCTTCTTCCTGTTCGAGGTGCTGGCCGGCATCGCGCTGCATCCCCTGCAGTACCTGATGGTCGGCGGCGGCCTGGTGCTCTTTTTCCTCAGCCTCGTCGCCTTCGCGGAGGTCGTCGGTTTTGCCGTCGCCTATGGGCTGTCCGGCGGGCTCGTCGCGCTGCTGGTCAGCCTCTATGCGGCCGCGATTCTGAAGCGCCGGCTGTGGGCCGGACTGTTTTGCGCCATGATCGCGTCGCTCTATGGACTGCTCTACCTGATCTTGAACCTGGAGGAGGCGGCGCTGCTCGCCGGCACGCTGCTGCTCTTCGCCGCCCTCGCGCTGACCATGTACGTCACGCGCAACGTGGACTGGTTCAATGTCGGGAAATCGCCGCCGGCGCCCGCCGGGGACGCCGAGGCGGCGGCGCTGTAGGATGGGAAACGGCCGCCCGGCATTGCAGGGCGGCCGTGTTTCCTTTCCGGCGGTCAGCCGCCGCGCAGCACGTCTTTCAACACGTCGACAATGACGCGCGTGGCGGTCTCGACCAGCACCACGTCGTTGCCGACGATTTCGTAGTCCTGGCCTTCGCGCGCGGGCAGCCGGCGATGCAGTCCGTCCGGCAGGGCTTGTTTCGCGATGCCCGGCGGCATGGCGCCGCCGCGGGCGATCTTCTTGCGGATGCCCGGCGGCAACTCCTTCACCTTGCCGGCGGCCCCGGGGTGATCCTGGAAGTAGCCCCGGATCGTCCGCTTCTCCTCGTCACTCAGCACCGCGCCCAGCACCCCGGCCGTGACGCCTTCGACGACGTCCTCCGTCGTCACGCCGTCGGCCGGTTTTCCAGCTTTGCCCTTTCCCTTGCCTTTGCCTTGGTCGGCCAGCGCCGGTGTCGCGGCGGCCATCAGCAAGGCGAGGGCGGCGGCCAGAATTCGGGTCATGAGCTACTCTCCTTCGGGAATCTTTGCTTGTCTGCCAAGTGTATACGGACCGCGGCGAAGAGATGTGTAAAGCGAACCGGTAAATCCCTGGAAAAAGCCGCTTTTGCAACTTTACCGCACTGATTTGTGGCACTATTCGCCAATGCGTCTAAGGGGGTCCCGCCGCATGGAGATCGAAACGGCCCGTCTGCGACTGCGCCCGCCGCGTCTGGCCGACGTGCCCGCGCTGTTCGAGTTCCTCGGCGACGCGGCGGCCATGCGCCATACCCACGTCGACGGCTCGCTGCGTCAATGCCGGCGCCGCATTGCCGTGCACGAATGGCGCCGCCGCCACGACGGCTACGCCCCTTGGGCGGTGATCGAGAAAGCCGATGGCCGCATCGTCGGCTGGGGCGGCATTTACGAGGATCCCTTCGATCCCGGCTGGGGCGTCGAGGTCGGCTACGCCTTCCACCCCGAGGTCTGGGGACGCGGTTACGCCACCGAGCTGGTGACGGCCTGCCTCGCTCTGGCCGACGACACATTGGCGCTGCCCGAGCTCGGCGCCTTCGCGCGGCGGGAGAACGCCGGCTCCCGCCGGGTGCTGGAAAAATGCGGTTTCGAGGAAGTCCGTTTCGTCCCGGAGATGCAGCGCCTGTATTACCGGCGCGCCCGGGGATGTGCCCGGTCGTAGACGTCCAGCAGGCCGGCCACGTCGACCTCGGTGTAGCGCTGCGTCGAGGCGAGGGAGGCGTGTCCCAGCAGTTCCTGGATGGCGCGCAGGTCGCCGCCGCCGGCCAGCAGGTGGGTGGCGAAGGAGTGGCGCAGGGCGTGCGGTGTGGCGCTTTCCGGCAGGCCGAGCAGCAGGCGCAGCTCGCGCATGCGCTGCTGTACCTGACGCGGCCCCAGAGGACCGCCGCGCTTGCCGAGGAACAAAGGCGAGTCCTTATCCTGGCCGTAGGGACAGGCGGCGAGGTAGTCGGCGATGGCGGCCTGCACCACGGGCAGCAGCGGCACCATGCGCTGCTTGTTGCCCTTGCCGGTGACCAGCAAGGAGTCCTGGCCCGCCTCCGGCGCCATGCCGCGGGTCAGGCCGAGCGCCTCGCCGATGCGCAGCCCGCAGCCGTAAAGCAGCAGCAGCACGGCGCAGTCGCGCTTGCCGACCCAGTCGTCGTCGCTGAGTTCGGCCACCGTCGCGATGGCCTCCTCCGCCTCGGCGGCGGTGAGGGCCTTGGGCACCGCCTTCGGCACCTTGGGCGTGCGCAGGGTGGTCAGCGCGGTGTTCTCCGCCAGGCCGCGCCGCTGCAGCCAGCGGAAGAAGCCGCGCAGACTGGACAGCGCCCGGGCGGTGGAACTGCGCTGCAGGCCGGCGGCGCTGCGCGCGGCCAGCCAGGCGCGGAAATCCGTGGTGGCGAGGCGCGACAGCTCGGCCAGCGCGGGCGCCTGGCCCAGGTGCCCGCTGATGAAGGTGAGGAAGTGAGCGAGATCGCGCTGATAGGCCAGGCAGGTATGGCGCGAGGCGCGCTTTTCGTCGCGCAGCCAGATCTGCCAGTCCCGAACCGCCGCCTGCAGGTCCGCCGCCGCGGGGATCAGGGTCTCCCCGTTTAGCTCTGGGTCTAGCCGTGGTCCGGCAGGTGCAGCCATGCGCGGAAGGTTACCTCCAGCACGTGCGACAGGAAGGTCAGCAGCTCGGTGCCCTGGCCGCTGTGGAAGGCGCCGGCCTGGCGCGAGCCCAGCGCCAGCAGCGCCGGCGGCGTCTTGTCGCTGATCCTGAGGCGGATCAGGGCGTCGGAACGGACCAGCCCGGCGGCGCCGTCGAAGATCGCCGGATCACCGACGATGTCCTCGCGCAGCAGCAGGCTGCCGCTTGGCCCCAGCAAAGCGTCGACGCTGCCGCTTTCCAGGCAGTAGACGCCGGCGGTGGGCTTCCAGGCGGCCCCTTCGGCGGCCTGTTCGACGCCGATGGTGACCACGTCGAGGTCGAGGATCACGGCCAGGTCGGTGGTGATGGTCTCGACGAACTCTTCGAAGCTGCGGGCGCGCAGCAGGGACAGGATGGCTTCGTGCACGCGGCTCTGGGTGGCCAGGTTGCTGCGCCCGGTGGTGACCAGGTCGTCGCGCAGCCGCTCCATGTCGTTCAGTTCGCCGCGCAGGCGCTGGACCATGAACTGCTGCAGGTCGACCACGCCCTCGCCACGCTGGCGCGCCGGCGGCGTGAGCACGTCCAGCAGGTCCGGATGCTCGGCCAGGAAGTCCGGATGGCGGCGCAGGAAGGCGGCGACCTGATCGGCCGACACCGGCTGCATCATAACGTCGCCGTTCTTGGCGCCGCCCGACTTCGCGCCGCCCGATTTGGTACCGCCAGACTTGCCGTTGCCCGATTTGCCGTTGCCGGTCTTGGCGGTTTCGCTCTCGGTCATCTCTTTTCCGGCCAACTCTTTTTCAGGCGTTTCTTTCTCAGGCGTTTCTTTCTCAGGCACTGCGGCGCGCTTCTTTGCCGCCCTTGCCCAGGATGCTCTGGCCCGTCTTCGCCCAGTCGGCGAGGAAAGCTTCGAGGCCCTTGTCGGTCAGTGGATGCTTGTACATGGCGCGCAGCACGGCCGGGGGGATCGTCGCGACGTCGGCGCCCATCTTCGCCGATTCGATCACATGGCCGACATGGCGCACGGAGGCGACCAGAACCTCGGTGTGAAAATCGGGATAGGAGTTGTAGATCTCGACGATCTCGGCGATGAGCTGCAGGCCGTCGGCGCCGGTGTCGTCCAGGCGGCCGATGAACGGCGAGATGTAAGCGGCGCCGGCCTTGGCGGCGAGGATCGCCTGGGCCGCGGAGAAGCACAGCGTGACGTTCACCTTGATGCCGTCGTCGCTCAGCGTTTTGCAGGTCTTCAGGCCGTCGACCGTCAGCGGCACCTTGACCGCGATGTTGTCGGCCAGCTTCGCCAGGGTGCGGCCCTCGTTCAGCATTTCCTCGAACTCGGTGGCCGTGACCTCGGCGCTGACCGGGCCGGGAACCACCTCGCAGATCTCCTTCAAGACCTCGAAGAAGTCACGGCCGCTCTTGGCGACCAGCGAGGGGTTGGTGGTGATGCCGTCGACCAGTCCGGTGGCGGCCAGGTCACGGATCTCCGCGATGTCCGCGGTGTCGATGAAAAACTTCATGCTGCCAGGTCTGTCCTTCCTTGCCTTCTCGGCCCCGTGCTTGCTCAGCACTGCCCTGAAGTCGCCTTGCCCCGGCACTTGGGCCTGCAAGGCGCACCCGGGCGTTGGCCCCCCCTTCCGGCGTCGTTAGAGTGTAGCGGATGCCAGACCGCCATGCCAGCACTGCCACTCTGCCGCTCGACCTCGCGCCGGACGATGAGGCGGCGCGCCGCGTCGCGGTCTTGCTGCCGCTGCCGCTGACCGGTCCTTACGACTATCTGTTGCCGCCGGAGCTGGCCGCCGAGGCCCTGTCCGGGTCGGGTCCCGGCCCGGACTCCAACGAGGGACCCGTGGTGCCCGGCAGCGTCGTACGCGTGCCGCTGGGCCAACGCGAACTGGTCGGCGTGGTCTGGGATCTGGCGCCGGACGACTCCGCAAAGGGCCCCAAAAAGAACGCAGGCGGCGGTGACAAAGAAGTGCCGCTGGCGAAGCTGCGCCCGATTCTCGAGGTTCTGCCGGTGCCGCCCCTGACCGAGGTGGCGCGTCGCTTCCTCGCCTGGGTGGCCGACTACACCCTGGCGGCGCCGGGCGCCGTGCTGCGCATGGCGCTCTCCTCGCCCTCGGCGCTGGAGCCGCCGCGCCCGATCACACTCTATAGAGGGCGCGACCTGGCCCCGCCCGAGGGGCTGCGCCTCACCCCGGCGCGCCGGCGCGTCCTGGCGGAGCTGGAGGACGGCCCCGCCCGCCCCCTGGCGGAGCTGGCCCAGGCGGCCGGCGTCGGCACCTCGGTGGTGAAGGGCCTGGAGCAGGCGGGGCTGGTGGAGGCGGTGCAGCTGGTGCAGGAGCCGGCCTTCGAATCGCCCGACCCGGCGCGGCCGGGGCCGGCCCTCTCCGGGCAGCAGGCCGCCGCGGCGGCGGCGCTGCGCCAGGCCGTCCACGCCGATGCTTATTCGGTGACCCTGCTGGACGGCGTCACCGGCTCCGGCAAGACCGAGGTCTATTTCGAGGCCATTGCCGAGGCGCTGGCCGCCGGACGCCAGGCCCTGGTGCTGCTGCCGGAAATCGCGCTCTCCGCCCAGTGGCTGGCGCGCTTCGAGGAACGCTTCGGCGTCGCGCCGGCGCTGTGGCATTCGGACCTCACTTCGGCGCAGCGCCGCGCCACCTGGCGCGCCGTGGCGCAGGGCAACGCACCGGTGGTGGTCGGCGCCCGCTCGGCGCTGTTCCTGCCCTATCCGGACCTGGGCCTCATCGTCGTCGACGAGGAGCACGAAAGCGCCTTCAAGCAGGAGGACGGGGTCACCTACCACGCCCGCGACATGGCGGTGGTGCGCGCCCGGCTGGGCGAGATTCCGGCGCTGCTGGTCTCGGCCACGCCCTCCCTGGAGACCCTGAACAACGTGCGCACGGGCCGCTATCAGGCCCTGCACCTGCCGGAGCGCCACGGCAACGCGGTGCTGCCGGAGGTCACGCTGGTGGATCTGCGCGAGGACAAACCGCCCAAGCTGGAGGGCCTCGGCCCCGGCTGGCTGTCCACCGCCCTGCGCACGGCCATCACCGAGACCCTGGCGGCCGGCGAGCAGGTGCTGCTGTTCCTCAATCGCCGCGGTTATGCGCCCCTGACCCTCTGCCGGGCCTGCGGCCACCGCCTGCAGTGCCCCAACTGCACCGCCTGGCTGGTCGAACACCGCCTGGCCCGGCGCCTGCAGTGCCACCACTGCGGCCATGCGTCGCGGCTGCCCTCGTCCTGTCCGGACTGCGGCGCCGAGGGCACGCTGACCGCCTGCGGGCCGGGGGTCGAGCGCCTGGCCGAGGAGGTCGCGGTGCTGTACCCCCAAGCGCGCCAGGCGATGATGACCAGTGATACCCTGACCGGGCCGGAGGCGGCGGCGGAACTGGTGCGCGCGGTGCAGGCGCGCGAAATCGACCTGCTGGTCGGCACCCAGATCGTCGCCAAGGGCCACCACTTCCCGCACCTGACGCTGGTCGGCGTGGTCGATGCCGACCTCGGCCTCTATGGCGGCGACCTGCGCGCGGCCGAGCGCACCTACCAGCTGCTGCACCAGGTGGCCGGCCGGGCCGGCCGGGCCGAACACCGCGGCCGGGTCCTGCTGCAGACGGCCGAGCCGGAGCATCCGGTGATGCAGGCCCTGGCCGGCGGGACGGGGGCGGCGGGGACCCCGCAGAACGGCCGCGATACCTTCTTCGAGGCCGAAGCGGCAGCGCGTGAATCCGCCGGCCTGCCCCCCTTTGGCCGCCTGGCGGCCCTGATCCTTTCCGGTCCCGACGCCCGCCAGGTGGACGAGGTGGCCCGGGCGCTGGCGCGGGCCGCCCCGCGCGCGCAAGCGGGGCTGGAGGAGGTGACGGTCCTGGGGCCGGCGCCGGCCCCCCCGGCGGGGCTGCGCGGCCGCCACCGCCGCCGCTTCCTGGTCAAGGCGCCGCGGAACTTCCGCCTGCAGCCGCTGCTGCGCCATTGGCTGGCGCAGGTGAAGCTGCCCAACGCGGTGCGATTGCAGGTGGATATAGACCCCTATAGTTTCCTTTGAGGTTGGCCGCCGGCGCTCCAAACCACAGCCGGCGGGTGACGGCGGTGAAAAGTGATGAAAAATGCGGCAGATTCGCCCCTGCCGGCAGGGCGGCAGGCGGTGGATTCGCGGGTCGCCGGAAGGCGGCGAAACCGCTGGTGAGAAAGTGGCCGAAGGACGCGCCTACCCGCCTTGCAACGCCCTGGCTCCTATGATACCAAACGCGCGCTCGTGGGCGGGGTCTCCGCCCAGTGTAAGGCCTGGATGTCGTCGATTTCATGGATAACAGGCCAACCGCGCGGGCAGGGGTAAACCCAGAGCGTCAACAAGGACTTCGAGGACATCGGGCTTGGCTGGTGATATCACGAGCATGAGCGACCTGGCGGGGCGCTATGCCTCCGCGTTGCTCGATCTAGCCGACGAGCGCAAGGCGTTGGATGAGGTCGCGGACGACCTTAAGACGCTGCGCACGTTGATTGCTGAAAGCGAGGATCTGCGCCGGCTGCTCGACAGCCCGGTCTTTTCGCGCGACGAGCAGCGCAAGGCCATGACCGCGCTGATGGAGAAAGCCGAAATCGGGGAACTGACCCGCCGTTTCGTGCTGGTGGTGGCCGATAACCACCGCCTCTTCGCGTTGTCCGCGATGGTCGAGGCCTATCTGTCCGAGCTGGCGCGGCGCCGGGGCGAGATCACCGCCGAGGTGACCGCCGCCCGCAACCTCTCGGACGCCCAGCAGACGGCCCTTCTGGAGGCGCTGCGCAGCGCCGTCGGCAGCAAGGTCCAGCTTGATCTCAAAATCGATCCGGCACTGATCGGCGGTCTCGTCGTCAAGGTAGGCAGCCGTATGATCGACTCGTCGCTTCGTAGCAAATTGCAAAGACTTCAACTCGCCATGAAAGGGGTCGGATGATGGACATCCGCGCCGCGGAAATTTCCGCCATTCTGAAAGACCAGATCGAAAACTTCGGCAACGAAGCGGATGTCGCCGAGGTGGGGCAGGTGCTGTCGGTTGGCGACGGTGTGGCCCGTATCTACGGCCTCGACAACGTGCAGGCCGGTGAAATGGTCGAGTTCCCCGGCGGCATCAAGGGTATGGCGCTGAACCTGGAAGTCGACAACGTCGGCGTCGTGATCTTCGGTGAGGACCGCGGCATTAAGGAAGGCGACACGGTCAAGCGGACCGGCGAGATCGTCGACGTGCCGGTGGGCCGCGGCCTGCTGGGCCGCGTGGTCGACGCCCTGGGCAACCCGATCGACGGCAAGGGCCCGATCGAGGGGGCCGAGCGCCGCCGCGTCGAGGTGAAGGCGCCGGGCATCATCCCGCGCAAGTCGGTGCACGAGCCGATGCAGACGGGCCTGAAGGCCATCGACGCGCTGATCCCCGTCGGCCGCGGCCAGCGTGAGCTGATCATCGGCGACCGCCAGACTGGCAAGACCGCCATCGCGCTCGACACCATCATCAACCAGAAGTCCATCAACCAGGGCGACGACGAGTCGAAGAAGCTGTACTGCATCTACGTCGCGATCGGCCAGAAGCGCTCTTCGGTCGCCAAGTTCGTGAAGATCCTGGAAGACAACGGCGCCCTGGAATACTCCATCGTCGTGGCCGCCACGGCTTCCGAGCCGGCGCCGATGCAGTTCCTGGCGCCCTACACCGGCTGCACCATGGGCGAGTTCTTCCGCGACAGCGGCACCCACGCGGTCATCATCTACGACGATCTGTCGAAGCAGGCGGTGTCCTACCGCCAGATGTCGCTGCTGCTGCGCCGCCCGCCGGGCCGTGAAGCCTATCCCGGTGACGTCTTCTACCTGCACTCCCGTCTGCTGGAGCGCGCGGCGAAGATGGGCGACGAGGCCGGCAACGGCAGCCTGACCGCCCTGCCGATCATCGAAACCCAGGCCGGCGACGTCTCGGCCTACATTCCGACCAACGTGATCTCGATCACCGACGGTCAGATCTTCCTGGAAACCGGCCTGTTCTATAAGGGCATCCGCCCGGCGCTGAACGTCGGTCTGTCGGTCAGCCGTGTCGGCTCGGCCGCGCAGATCAAGGCGATGAAGCAGGTCGCCGGCACCATTAAGCTGGAACTGGCGCAGTACCGCGAGATGGAGGCCTTCTCGCAGTTCGCCTCCGATCTCGACGCGTCGACCCAGCGCCTGCTGGCCCGCGGGTCGCGCCTGACCGAGCTGCTGAAGCAGCCGCAGTACTCGCCGCTCGCGGTTGAGGAGCAGGTGGCGGTGATCTTCGCGGGCGTGCGCGGTTATCTCGACGGCGTGCCGGTAACCAAGGTGACGGCCTTCGAGGCGCAGTTGCTCGCCAAGCTGCGGGCCGAGGGTAGCGATATCCTCTCGGCGATCCGCGACGAGCAGGTGCTCTCCGATGCGACGGAAGAGAAGCTGAAGAACTTCCTCGACAGCTTCGTGAAGACCTTCGCGGCCTGATCTCAGACCAAAGCGACCGATTAAAGAAAGCCGAGCGGGGCACGGCGGATGCCGAATCTCAAAGACCTGAAGGTGCGGATCGATAGCGTCAAGTCGACGCGCAAGATCACTTCCGCCATGAAGATGGTGGCGGCGGCCAAGCTGCGCCGCGCCCAGGAGCAGGCCGAGGCGTCACGCCCCTATGCCCAGCGCATGGAGCGGATGCTGGGCTCGCTGGCGGCGGCTGCCGCCGGTCAGGCCGGGGCGCCCAAGCTGCTGGCCGGCACGGGTAAAGACGATACCCACCTGATCCTGGTGGCCACGGCCGACCGCGGTCTCTGCGGTGGTTTCAACACCTCTATCGTGCGCGAGGCGCGGCGGATCATCCGCGGCCTGGTGAGCGACGGCAAGACGGTGAAGATCCTCTGCGTCGGCCGCAAAGGGCGTGACCAGCTGCGCCGCGACTACGCCTCGATGATCGTCGACACCATCGAGGACGTGGCCAAGCCGAAGCTCAGCTTCGACAAGGCCTCGGCCATCGGCGAGCGTATCGTCAGCATGTTCGAGGCGGGTGAGTTCGACGTCTGCACGATGATCTACGCGGAGTTCCGCTCCGCCATTTCGCAGATCGTCACGCCGCAGCAGCTGATCCCCTTCGCGCCGCCCAAGGCGGAGGACGGGGAAGAGGAAGCCGGCGCAGGTTCCAACGGGGGCCTCGACGGCGCGGTTTACGAGTACGAACCGGGCGAGGAGGAAATCCTCAATGCGCTGTTGCCGACCAACATCTCCATCCAGGTCTTCAAGGCCCTGCTGGAGAATGCGGCGAGCGAGCACGGCGCGCGCATGACCGCCATGGACAACGCGACGCGTAACGCCGGCGACATGATCGACAACCTGACGCTGATCTACAACCGCACGCGTCAGGCCGCGATTACCGGCGAACTGATCGAAATTATTTCCGCTAAGGAAGCGATGTAACGGTGGAGGGCGGGCTGCCCCCGAACGGGGCGGCCGGCACCAAGGAGCAAGAAGATGGCAGCAAACCTCGTTGGCAAAGTTACCCAGGTGATGGGCCCGGTGGTGGACGTTCAGTTCACCGGCGACCTGCCGCCGATTCTCAACGCGCTGGAGACGACCAACGACGGCAAGCGTCTGGTCCTCGAAGTCGGCCAGCATCTGGGCGAAAGCGTCGTGCGCACCATCGCGATGGATGCGACCGAAGGTCTGGTGCGCGGCCAGGAGGTGACCGATACCGGCGCCCCCATCACCGTGCCGGTCGGACCGGAGATGCTCGGCCGCATCATCAACGTCATCGGTGAGCCGATCGACGAGCGCGGTCCGGTGAACACCTCGCAACATGCGCCGATTCACCGCGAAGCGCCGAAATTCGACGAGCAGTCCACCGAAGCCGAGATGCTGGTCACCGGCATCAAGGTCGTCGACCTGCTGGCCCCTTACGCCCGTGGCGGTAAGATCGGCCTGTTCGGCGGCGCCGGCGTGGGCAAGACGGTGCTGATTCAGGAACTGATCAACAACGTCGCCAAGACCCACGGCGGCTACTCGGTCTTCGCCGGTGTCGGCGAGCGTACCCGCGAGGGCAACGACCTCTATCACGAGATGATCGAATCCAAGGTCATCAACCTGGAGGGCGACTCCAAGGTGGCGCTGGTGTTCGGCCAGATGAACGAGCCGCCGGGCGCGCGTGCCCGCGTGGCGCTGACCGGCCTGTCCCAGGCGGAATACTTCCGCGACGAGGAAGGCCAGGACGTGCTGTTCTTCGTCGACAATATCTTCCGCTTCACCCAGGCGGGCTCCGAGGTCTCGGCGCTGCTGGGCCGCATTCCCTCGGCGGTGGGTTATCAGCCGACGCTGGCCACCGACATGGGCACCCTGCAGGAGCGTATTACGACGACCAAGAAGGGCTCGATCACCTCGGTGCAGGCCATTTACGTGCCTGCCGACGACCTGACCGACCCGGCGCCGGCAACCTCCTTCGCGCACTTGGACGCGACCACCGTGCTGTCGCGCTCGATCGCCGAGCTGGGCATCTACCCGGCCGTCGATCCGCTCGACTCCACCAGCCGGATCCTGGACCCGCAGGTCGTCGGTGAGGAGCACTACGAAGTCGCCCGCGAAGTGCAGCGTATTCTGCAGAGCTACAAGGCGCTGCAGGACATCATCGCCATCCTGGGCATGGACGAGCTGTCGGAAGAGGACAAGCTGACCGTGGCCCGCGCGCGCAAGATCCAGCGCTTCATGTCGCAGCCTTTCGACGTGGCCGAGGTCTTCACCGGCTCGCCGGGCGTGCAGGTCTCCATCGAGGACACCGTGCGTGGCTTCAAGGGCATCTGCGCGGGCGAGTACGATCACCTGCCGGAAGCGGCCTTCTACATGGTCGGCGCGATCGAGCAGGCCGTCGAGAAGGCCCGCAAGCTGGCGGCGGAAGCGGCCTAAGGCCGCTCCCGGAGCGGTTTGCTGGGCACAAGATAGAGAACGGACGGCGCAACTATGGCCGAAGGTAAAGTCGCATTCGAATTGGTCTCCCCGGAGCGCCTGCTGCTCTCCCAGGAGGTCGACATGGTCGTGGTGCCGGGCGAGGAGGGCGACTTCGGCGTCCTGGAACGGCACGCGCCGATGATCTCGACCCTGCGGCCGGGCGTCATTCAGGTGCACGAGGGCGGCAGCGTCACGGAGAGTATCTTCGTGGCCGGCGGCTTCGCCGAGGTGACCCCGGCGCGCTGCACCGTCCTGGCCGAGGAGGCCCTGCCGGTCGGTGAGATCGACCGCGCGGCCACCGAGCAGCGCCTGAGCGATGCCAAGGACGACTTGCTGGACGCCAAGGACGACGCCGAAAAGGCGACCTGCGAACAGCGCATCAAGGTTGCCGAGGAAATGCTGCGGGTGGCCGGCTGATCCGCCGGCCCCTGACGCCTCCCGGTCTTTTTCCATCTTTTCTGCGGCTTTCTCCCCCGGAACCTTCCGGGATGGAAAGCCGTTGCCATTAAGACGTCCGCGGCCTATCTCTCCGGAAGCCGTTGATTCGGCAGACTCTTCTAGATAGGCTGCGGTTTCGCAAAACCGTCACAGAAGCGGTTGCGCCAAGATTTCGGGGGATTCCGGCAGCCTGGACGACGGACTTATCGACGTAAGTCGCTTGAACCTTAATCGTTTGAACCCAGATCGTTTGACTTCAAATCGTTTGGCAGGGCGTTCGCGATGACCGGTGGTCACTGGACCTTAGACGACATCCCCTGGGATCTCTTCGATCCCTCGAAGGTCGATCCGGAGATGGTGAAGATCGTCAAGGCCGCCAGCATGGTCGAGTACAATGGCGCCGACTACGCCACCTACCTGCGCAACGTCTTTCCCGACGACGCGGAGTTCAAGGCGGCGGCCGACGCCTGGGCGCAGGAAGAGGTCCAGCACGGTGCGGCGCTGGCCCGCTGGGCCAAGCTGGCCGACGACAGCTTCGATTTCGAACAGAGCTTCGGGCGTTTTCGCGACGGCTACCAGATTCCCCTGGAAGCCTCGGACTCGGTGCGCGGTTCGCGCTCCGGCGAGCTGGTGGCCCGCTGCATCGTCGAAGTCGGCACCTCCTCCTATTACGCCTCCATCGGCGCGGCCACGGAAGAACCGGTGCTGAAGGCGGTCTGCCGCCACATCGCCGCCGACGAGCTGCGCCATTACAAGCTGTTCTACACCTACTTGCGGCGCTATCTGGTGCGCGAGAAGATCGGCAAGTGGCGGCGCGTCGCGGTGGCGCTGGGCCGTATCGGCGAGAGCGAGGACGACGAACTCGCCTATGCCTTCTATGCCGCCAACGAGGATCCCGAGACGCCTTACGACCGCAAGACCTATGGCCGGGCCTATATGAAGCGGGCCATTGCCTGCTATCGCGAGCCGCAGGTAAAGCGGGCGGTGTCGATGATCTTCAAGGCCGCCGGCCTGAACCCCCAGGGCCGCACCGCCGCCCTGACCGCGCGCGCCGCCTTCGGCTTTATCCGCCTGCGCGGCCGCATGCTGACGGCGGCCTAGCCCTCCCTAGCTGCGCCCCAGCAGCTGCCGGAATTCGCTGACCACGGCGCGGTAGGTGTCGCGCTTGAAGGGGATGACCAGCCCCGGCAGGTCCTCCAGCTCGACCCACTGCCAGGCGTCGAACTCCGGGTGCTCGGTCGCCAGGTCGATGTCCGCGTCATCGCCCTGAAAGCGCAGGGCGAACCAGCGTTGCTTCTGGCCGCGGTACTTGCCCTTCCAGATCTTGCCGACGAGGTGGTCCGGCAGGTCGTAGTTCAGCCACTGACGGCTCTCGGCGATGATCTCGGCCTTGTCGGTGCCGATCTCCTCTTCCAATTCGCGCAGCACGGCCTGCTCGGGCGTCTCGCCCTTGTCGATGCCGCCCTGGGGCATCTGCCAGATGTTGTCGCCTTCCTTGGCCGTGTCGATGCGCCGGCCGACGAAGACCTTGTCCTCGGCGTTGAGCAGCAGCATCCCGACGCAGGGGCGGTAGGGCAGCTTGGCGATCTGCTTGGCGGTCAGCATCGGCGAGGCTTTCTCAGGTCCGTCCAGGCTCAGGGTAGCGTCTGTTGATTGGCGAGCGCGGAGATCGGCGCGATGACGAAACCGCGCGCCGTCAGTTCCGTGGCCCAATCGGCCAGACGGTCGAGCGTGACCGGATAGGGCTGGGCCATGGCGACGGCGTAGCCGTCGGTCAGCGCGATGCGCTCGATCTGTGCCAAGCGGGCGTCGATGGCGACGCGGCTGGCCTGGCGCTCGTCGACCGAGCGGTTGTTGACGGCGCGGGGCAGGCCGATCTCCCGGGCCAGCTCGGGCACCACCGAGTTTTCCGTGGTGCGCCGGTCGAGGAAGATGAGGCCGCGGCTCTTCACGTCGCGCAGGATCGGCTCCATGGCGCTGCGCGAGGCGGTGAAGCGCGAGCCCATGGCGCCCGCGACGCCGACGTAGGCGCTGCCGCGGCTCAGCACCCAGTCCAGGCGGTCGAGGTTGTCTTCCGCGCTGAGGCTGGTCAGCAGGGCCTGGGGGCCGGGGTCTTCGTTGGGGAAGGTCGCCGGCTCCATCGGCAGGTCGATCATGACCTCGTGGCCGCGCGAGCGGGCCAGCGCGATCCAGCGCTCCAGGCCG
Organism: Kiloniellaceae bacterium; assembly: GCA_048268885.1. Taxonomy (GTDB): domain Bacteria; phylum Pseudomonadota; class Alphaproteobacteria; order Kiloniellales; family Kiloniellaceae; genus Pelagibius. The sequence continues at coordinate 52,689 of JBLWUP010000011.1, forward strand.
CGGGTATAGGGGCTGAAAGAGAGGGTGACCGCCGAGGGCAGCTTGTTGATCGCCGCTTCCGTCGCGCTGTCCGACAGGCCGAGGCCGCTCAGCACGACGGCGATGCGCGGGCGCTTGTCGTCCATGTTGAAGGGCTGGCGGTAGCGTTCCCAGTAAGGCAGCTGTTCGGGCGCCGGCGGGATGACCGGGATGTTGACCATCTGCTCGCCACCTGCGCCATGGCCGTCCCCGGCGGGCGCCTCTCCGCCCTGACTTTCCTCGGTCTGGCTTTCCCCGCTGTGGGCCTGCGCTGCCTGAGGCTCGGTCCCCTGCGCGGCCTCCGCCGGGGCGTGTTCTTCGGCCGGGTGCTCTTCCGGCATAGGTGCTTCGGCGGTTTCGGACTGGGGCTCGGCTTCGGGAAGCGGGGCCGACACACTGGCCGCGGCTTCGGGCGCGGCGGCTTCCTCTGGCGGGAGCTCCGGCGCCGCGCCGTGGGTTTCTTCTCCTTCGGCAGGCGTTTCGGCCGTCTCGTGGCCCGTTTCTTGTCCCGTTTCGGGGGCCGCTTCGTGGTCCGCCGCCTCGGCCGGGCCGCTCTCACCTTCCGCGGCTGCGGCCGGCTCCTGCGCCGGCATTTCCTGCTCGGCCAAGTCTTCCGGGGCCAAGTCTTCCTCGGCCATGTCTTCCGGGGCCATGTCTTCCGGGGCCGTCTCTTCCGGGACCATGTCATCCGGGGCCGGGCCTTCCGGCGTCATTTCCCCGGGCGCCGCCTCTTCGGCCGGCGGGCTCAGATCGACGGCGAGGACGAAAGGTTCCGCGGTGGGCGGCGGTGGGGGTTGCAGGAAGGCAAGGGTGAGCACGCCGCCGAGGAACGCCATGACGACGAACCAGGCGGCGAGCAGCAGGCCGCGGTTGGTGAGAAAGCTTCCCAAGGCCTGCCGGGTCTCAGGCGGCGGGCTGGGCGTCCCGGCCGCCGCGGCGGCCCGGACGCACACGGCCCGGGCGCCGCTGCGGAAGTGTCTGACGACAAACCGTCATTGAGCAGGTACCGGCCCTTTTTGCGGTGCGACTCCACACCGTATCAACGTTTCGTGGACCTACCTTTTAGTTCACAACCCGCTGATTATAAAGGGCCAGGCCGCGCAGCAGGTCGAAGGCCCGGGCAAGCTGGTAGTCCTGCTCTGTCGCCTCCGAGAGGGAGTGGGCGTCTTCCGGCCCGACGCCGTCCGTCGGCTCCTCGCTCACCCCGTTTTCCTCGTTGGGATTGTCGAGGGCGCCGCGCAGGTCCGCTTCGCGGCGGCCGGGGCGGGCCGCTTCGGCCTGCTCCACGGTGGCCTGTTCCACCAGGATGTCCGGGTCGATGCCGAGCGCCTGGATGGAGCGGCCCGACGGCGTGAAGTAGCGCGCCGTGGTCAGCCGCATGGCGCCGTTCAGGCCCAGCGGGATGATGGTCTGCACGGAGCCTTTGCCGAAGGAGCGGGTGCCCATGATGATGGCGCGGCGGTGGTCCTGCAGGGCGCCGGCCACGATCTCCGAAGCCGAGGCGGAACCGCCGTTGATCAGCACGACCACCGGCAGGCCGTCGGCCAGATCACCGGCCGTGGCGTTGAAGCGCTGCGAGTCGTCGACTTCGCGCCCGCGGGTGGAGACGATTTCCCCCTGTTCGATGAAGGCGTCGGAAACCTGGACCGCCTGGTCCAGCAGGCCGCCGGGATTGTTGCGCAGGTCGACGATGTAGCCGCGTAGGTCACCGCCCGCCTCGGCCTTGATCTCGCTGATCGCCTTCTCCAGGCCCGGCATGGTCTGCTGGTTGAAGGTGGTGATGCGGACGTAGCCGACGTTGTCCTCCATGCGGTTGCGCACCGACTGGATCTTGATGACGTCACGGGTGATGGTCAGGTCGAAGGGCTCTTTGTCCTCGCGCCGGATGGTCACCGTCAGGTCGGTGTTCACCGGGCCGCGCATCTTCTCGACCGCTTCGTTGAGGCTGAGGCCCAGGATCGCCTCGCCGTCCAGGTGGGTGATGAAGTCGCCCGGCTTCACGCCGGCGCGGAACGCCGGGGTGTCGTCGATCGGCGAAACCACCTTCACGAAGCCGTTCTCCATGGTGACCTCGATACCCAGGCCGCCGAACTCGCCCTTGGTCTGCACCCGCATGTCGCCGAAGGAGTCGGCGTTCAGGTAGCTGGAGTGGGGGTCGAGGGTGGAGAGCATGCCCTGGATGGCATACTCGATCAGCTGCTGGTCGGTGACTTCCTCGACATAGTCGGCGCGCACGCGCTCGAAGACATCGCTGAAGAGTTTCAGTTGCCGGTAGGTGTCGGACGAGTTGTCCTGCGCCGGCGAAAACTGCGGCACAGCGATCAGGAGGACGGCCACCAGGGCCGCGATCTGGAATTTGCGCATTAACCTCGCACCTTGTCGTCGTTTGTAGCCAACCAGGGGAGCGGATTGATGGCCTGCCCTGTGCGGCGGAGTTCCAAATAAAGCTCCGGGTTGCTGCCGGCGGCGTCGCCCATCCGAGCGACGGGTTCTCCGGCCAGCACCCACTGCCCGACCACGGCGTCGATCCGATCGAAACCGGCCAATATCGTATGATATCGCCCGCCGTGGTCGATGATCAAGATAAGCCCATAACCGCGAAACGGGCCGGCATAGGCGATTTTGCCGTCGAAGGGCGCCACCACCTGGGCTTTGGGCCGCGTCTGGATGGATATTCCCTTGGACGTGGCGCCGGGAGAATCGCTGTCCTGCCCGTAAAGACGCACCACTTTGCCGCGGACCGGCACGGTCAGGCTGGCGCGGGCGTCCGGGAAGGGGCGCAGCGAGTCCGGCCGTGTCAGGCGGGCGACCTGCTGGCCGTCCTGTTCAACTTGGCGTGAGGCCTCGCGGGCGGCGGCGCGGGCCTGCTCGGCGGCCGCGGCGGCGCGCTCGGCGGCCTCGGCCTCCTGCCGGCTCAGGGCCTCGCGCTGGGCGGCTTCCTGCTCGGCGGCGCGGCGCAGCTGTTCCTGGCGGCGGTGCTCGGCGGCCAGGCGGCGTTCCTCGGTGGCCCGGGCCTCGGCCTCGAGGCGTTCGGTCAGCTCGCGCAGGTCGCGCGCTTCCTCGGCCAGCCTGGCGATGCGGGCCTGGGTGGCGCTGCGCTCGGCCTCCGCCGTTTCCTGCAGCTTCGACTTGCGCGTCAGCAGGGCCGCCAGGCGGTCCCGTTCGGTCCCCAGGGAGGCCGTGGCCGCGGCCAGGCCGTCGCGTTCGATCCCGATGCGCGCCCGCAGCACCGCCAGGTCGCCCAGCTCGTCACGCAGGGCCCTGGCCTGGTCCTCCAGCTTGGGAATGGCAACCCGCAGCAGCAGGGCGGCGCGGGCCGAGTCGATCGGCGCTTCGCTGCGCGCCAGGGCCGCTTCGGGCGGCTGCAGGGCGAGGCGCTGCAGGGCGCCCAGGGTGCGCCCCAGCTGCTCCTTGCGTTCGGCGAGGTCCTCGGCCTTGGCCTGTTCCTCGGCGCGCAGTGCCGCCACGGTCTCTTCGGCGGCGGTCATCTCGCTTTCCAGGTCCTGGGCGCGCTTGGCGGCGGCGATGGACCTGGCGCGCAGTTCCTCGACCTCCGCGGCCAGGGCCGCGGCCTCGGCTTCCAGCTTTTCGGCCCGGGCGCGGTCCTCCGCCAGCTCGCGTTCCAGCTTCTCCAGATCCTGCTGCGGGGCGTCCTGCTGGGGGGCGTCCTGCTGCTGGGCCAGCGCCGGGGGCACGGCCTGCAAGGCAAGCGCCAGGCAGAAAGACCCGGCGAGGGTCCGGTGGAGCGGGAACCGCTGGGGGCGCGCTGCCAAGGTTATTCCGCGGCCGCCTCACCGCGTGCGCCGCGGCCGATGAGGCTGTGCCCGGTCATCACGCCGGGGCGCGGCAGGCCCATGAGGTCGAGCAGCGTCGGCGCGATGTCGGCCAGCCGGCCGTCGGAGAGGTCGTGGGCCCGCGCCGGGCCATTGATCAGCAGCAAGGGCACCTTGTTCATGGTGTGGGCGGTGTGGGCCTGGCCGGTCTTTTCGTCGCTCATCTGCTCGGCGTTGCCGTGGTCGGCGGTCAGCAGGATGCAGCCGCCGGCCTTCTCCACCGCCTCGGCCAGGCGCCCGACGCAGGTGTCGACGGTGGCGACCGCCTTCATGGCGGCGGCCAGATCGCCGGTGTGGCCGACCATGTCGCCGTTGGCGTAGTTCACGACGATCAGGTCGAAGGTGCCGGAGGTGATGGCCGCCACCAGCTTGTCGGTCACCTCCGGCGCCGACATCTCCGGCTTCAGGTCGTAGGTGGCCACGTCGGGGGAGGGCACCAGGATGCGCTCCTCGCCCTCGAAGACCTCCTCGCGCCCGCCGTTGAAGAAGAAGGTGACGTGGGCGTACTTCTCGGTCTCCGCGATGCGCAGCTGGCGCTTGCCGGCGGCGGCCACCACCTCGCCCAGGGTCTCGGTCAGGTCCTCCGGCGGGTAGAGCGCGGTGAGGAAGGCGTTCAGCTCGGTCGAGTATTCCACCATGCCGGTGGCGCAGGCGAAGGCGGGCCGCCCGACGGCCTGGAAGCCGTCGAAGGCCGGGTCGAGCAGCGCGGTCAGGATCTCGCGCGCGCGGTCGGCGCGGAAGTTGGCCATGAAGAGGCCGTCGCCGTCCTTCATGCCGGCGTAGTCGCCGACCACCGTGGGCAGGACGAACTCGTCGGAGGTGTCGGCGGCATAGCTCTGCTCGACGGCCTTCAGGGGATCGGCGGCCCGCTCGCCCTCGGCCTGCACCAGGGTGCGATAGGCCTTTTCGACCCGCGCCCAGCGCTTGTCGCGGTCCATGGCGTAGTAGCGTCCGGAGACCGTGGCGACGGTCGCCTTGGGCGCCTTGGCCTGGAAGCTCTTCAGGTAGTCGAGGGCGCTGCGCGGCGGCGTGTCGCGGCCGTCCAGGAAGGCATGCACGGCGACTGGGATGCCGGCCTCGGCCAGCACCTCGGCCAGGTAGGCCATCTGGTCCTGGTGTGAATGCACGCCGCCGGGCGACAGCAGGCCCATCACATGGGCGGTGCCGCCGGACTCCTTCAGGGCGGCGATGGCGCCTTGCAGAATGGGGTTCGCGGTGAAGCTGCCGTCGGCGATGGCCGCGTCGATGCGCGGCAGGTCCTGCATCACCACGCGACCGGCGCCGAGGTTCATGTGCCCGACCTCGGAGTTGCCCATCTGCCCGCTGGGCAGGCCGACCTCGCTCTCCGAGGCGTCGACCAGGGCGTGCGGCAGCTCCTCGAGCATGCGGTCCAGGTTCGGCGTCGGCCCCTCGCAAATGGCGTTGTTCTCGCAGCTCTCGCGATGGCCCCAGCCGTCCAGGATGCACAGCACCACGGGGCGCGGGGTCTTGGGGGGGCGCGGGGTCTTGGGAGGGGATGTGTCGGTCATGGCGCTACTCTGACGGCTCAACGGTGTTTTTCAATCCCGGTGGTAGGGGTGTCCGGCCAGGATGCTCTCGGCGCGGTACAACTGTTCGGCCAGCATGCCCCTCACCAACATATGGGGCCAGGTCATGCGGCCCAAGGAGAGAATCCTGTCGGCGGCCTGGCGCGCGGCCCGGGAGAGGCCGTCGGCGCCGCCGATCATGAAGGCCAGGTCCTGGGTGCCGTCGTCCTGCCAGCGGCCCAGCAGGGCGGCGAAGTCGCGGCTGGCCATTTCCTTGCCGCCCTCGTCCAGGGCAATCACCTTGGCGCCTTTCGGCAGCGCGGCCAGCAGCAGCTCGCCTTCCTGCTCCTTCAGCGCCTCCGGCGGCAGCGGCCGGCGTTCCTCGACTTCCTTCAGGGTAAGCTGCCAGCGCAGTCGCGCGGCATAGAGCTCATAAAGCTCCTTCGTGGCGCCGGCCTTGTTCCGGCCGACGGCCGCCAGGGTAATTCGCATTGCTCCACCCGCGCCCCAGGCGCTATCAGGCTGCCCCGGCTTCAGGCCCTCCCCGGCCCGGGCATCAGGCAGCCTGCCGGGCGCGGCCCGTCTAGTTGACGGCTACGTCAATTGACGGGCGCGTCCAGCTCCGTCTCTCCGCCGGCCGGCACCAGGTTCACGCCCCACATCTTTTCCAGATTGTAGAAGCTGCGGACTTCCGGCCGGAACAGGTGGACGATCACGTCACCGCCGTCGATCAATACCCAGTCGCAACGCTGCTGGCCTTCCGCGGCGACGCCGTGGACGCCTTCGGCCTTCAGCTTCTCGCGCAGATGGTCGGCCATGGCGCCGACCTGCCGCGCCGAGCGGCCGGAGGCGATGACCATGAAATCTGCGATGCTGGATTTGTCGGCGAGTTCGATGACGACAATGTCGTCCGCCTTGTCGTCTTCCAGGGACGACTGAACTACGGAAAGCAGGCGCCGGCTGTGGGCGAGTGCGTCCTGCTGATCGGCCCGGGGGGCCTTGGTCTCTTGGAGTATGACCCTAAATCTCCTGTTTGTTATCGCCTAGGGCCGTTCCAGCCGGCATCTCCTGCAGCGGCGTGCGGGCCCTGATTTCGGTCGCTGACTGGGGGTTCAAACGGCATCGTATGAATGCCCAAGCCGGCGGCCTTGCCTCGGCCAGGCGCCGCGCCGAGCTGTCTTTCAGCCGGTACCGGGCAAAAGCGCGCGCTGCCTTGCCTGACAACGCCCTTAAAGAATAGGAGGGGCGGTCGAAAACCGCAACGGGTAGGGTGTTAAAGATTTGCGGCCAGTCCTGCCATTGATGAACTTGAATCAAGTTATCTGCCCCCATCAGCCAGACGAAGCGGACCCGCGGCAGCAGGCCGACCAGGGTCTGCAGGGTGTCGGCGGTATAGGCGCTGCCGAGGCGCGTCTCCAGGCCGGTGACCAGGATCCGCGGGTCGCCGGCGGCCGCGCGGGCGCGGGCCAGGCGCTCCGCCAGGGGCGCCATTTCATTGGGTGATTTCAAGGGGTTCTGCGGCGAGACCAGCCACCACACCCGGTCGAGGCCGAGGCGGGTCAGGGCCTCGCGGGAGATCTCCCGGTGGCCCTCGTGGGCCGGGTTGAAGGAGCCGCCGAGCAGGCCGATGCGCGCGCCCGGCGGCGGCAGCCGGCCGTCCAACTCGGCGCTGAGTTCCGCCGGGGTGAGGGGCGGCGTGGTGTGCAGGAAGGGGCTCATACGGGCGCTAACGGTGGGAGGGTTTCTTCGGCCCGGTTAATTGGACCGGGGAGATCAGAAACCAGCCTGCGCCCGGAAACAAGGCTTAAGCCGCGCTTTCCCGCGGCAGGCGGCCTTCCTCCACTGCGTGGCAGGAAACGCGGCTGCCTTGGGACTCCAGCATTTTCGGCGCCTCGCTGCGGCAGCGCGCGTTGGCGTAGGGGCAGCGCGGGTTGAAGGTGCAGCCGGGCGGCGGGTCGAGCGGCGAGGGCAGTTCGCCGCTCAGCTTGATGCGCTGGCGCTTCTGGGTCGGGTCGGCCTTGGGCGTGGCCGACAGCAGGGCCTGGGTGTAGGGGTGCTGCGGATTGGCGAAGACCGCCTCGCGCGGCCCCTGTTCCACCGGATGGCCGAGGTACATGACGATGACCTCGTCGGCGATATGGCGGACGACCGAGAGGTCGTGCGAAATGAACAGGTAGGCGAGGTCGAACTCTTCCTGCAGGTCGGCCAGCAGGTTCAGCACCTGGGCCTGGATCGACACGTCGAGGGCCGAGACCGGCTCGTCCAGCACCACGATGTCCGGGTTCAGCATCAGGGCGCGGGCGATGGCGATGCGCTGGCGCTGGCCGCCGGAGAACATATGCGGATAGCGCTCGTAGTGCTCGGGGCGCAGGCCGACCCGGGCCATCATGGCCTCGCCCGCCGCGCGCCGTTCGGCCGCCGACATCTTCCTGTTGATGAGCAGCGGTTCCTCCAGGATGGTGCTGATCTTCTGGCGTGGGTTCAGCGAGCCGTAGGGGTCCTGGAAGACGATCTGCACGGTCTGGCGCAGCTTGCGCTGGGTCTCGCCCGTCGCCTCGGTCACGTCGACCCCGTTCAGCTGCAGGCTACCCGCCGTCGGCCGCTCGATCAGGGTGACCAGCCGCGCCAGGGTCGACTTGCCGCAGCCGGACTCGCCGACCACGGCCAGGGTCTTGCCGGCGGTGAGGCTGAAGCCGACGCCGTCCAGCGCCTTCAGGGTGGCGGCGCGGGAGAAGATCCCGCCGCCGACCTGGTAGTGGCGGGCCAGGTCCTTGGCTTCCAGGACGCGCCGTCCTGATGGGGCGCTGCTCATGCGTCTTCTCCCACGGTCTCCGGATGACCCTGCGGCACGCCGTGGCTCAGCGGGTAGTGGCAGAGGGCGCCGCCTTCGGGGCTCGGCACCTCGCGGCGGCAGCGCTCGGTGGCGAAGCGGCAGCGCGGGTTGAACAGGCAGCCGCTCGGCCGGTCGAACTGGCCGGGCACCACCCCGGGGATCGACGGCAGCCGCTTGGCCGTGGCGCGTTCCGGCAGCGCGGAGAGCAGGGCGGCGGTGTAAGGGTGGCGCGGGTCGGCGAAGAGGCCTTCCACCGGCTGTTTCTCCACCTGCTGGCCGGCGTACTGCACCGTCACGCGCTGGGCGGTCTCGGCGACGACGCCCAGGTCGTGGGTGATCAGCACCAGGGCCATGTCGCGCTCGCGCTGCAGTTCGATGAGCAGTTCCAGGATCTGCGCCTGGATGGTGACGTCCAGGGCCGTGGTCGGCTCGTCGGCGATCAGCAGGCGCGGGTTGCAGGCGATGGCGATGGCGATCATGACGCGCTGGTTCATGCCGCCGGACATCTGGTGCGGGAAGGCGGAGAGCCGCGTGTCGGGCGCCGGGATGCCGACCAGGTCGAGCAGCTCAATGGCGCGGCGCCGGTGTTCGGCGCGCGACCCGCCGAGGTGGGTCTTCAGCGATTCAGTGATCTGGAAGCCGACGGTGAAGCAGGGGTTCAGCGAGGTCATCGGCTCCTGGAAAATCATCGCCATGTCCTTGCCGATGATCTTGCGCCGGTCCTTGGGCGACATGGTCAGCAGGTCGCGGCCGTCGAAGGCCAGGCGGTCGGCGGTCACCTTGGCGGTCCAGGGCAGCAGACCCATGAGCGCCAGCATGGAGACCGACTTGCCGGAGCCGGACTCGCCGACGATGGCCACCAGGTCGCCCTTGCCGACGTCCAGGTCGACCGAATCGACCGCGCGGAACAGGCCGTGGGCGGTCTGGAAATCGACCGAGAGGTTGCGGATCTCGAGCAGGCTGGCGGGCTGGCTCATGGCGGGCTCACGAGCGTTTCATCTTCGGGTCCAGCGCGTCGCGCAGCCCGTCGCCGAAGAGGTTGATGGCAAGAACGGTGATGAGGATGGCCAGACCCGGGAAGGTCACCACCCACCAAGCGCGGGTGATGAACTCGCGGGCGTCGGCCAGCATGGCGCCCCATTCCGGCGTCGGCGGCTGGGCGCCCTGGCCGAGGAAGCCGAGCGCGGCGGCATCGAGGATCGCCGTGGAGAAGCTGAGCGTCGCCTGCACGATCAGCGGCGCCATGCAGTTCGGCAGCACGGTGACGAACATCAGGCGCGGCAGGCGCGCGCCGGCGACGCGCGCCGAGGTGACGTAGTCGCGCGTGCTCTCCGAAATGACCGAGGCGCGGGTCAGGCGCACGAAGTGGGGCAGCACCACCACGGCCACGGCGATCATGGCGTTGGTCAGGCTGGGGCCCAGCAGGGTCACCAGCACCAGGGCCAGCAGGATCGAGGGGAAAGCGAGGATGATGTCCATCAGCCGCATGATCAGCACCTCGATGGTGCCGCGGAAGAAGCCGGCGACGAGGCCCAGGGTGATGCCGACGCTGAAGGCGATGGTGATGACGATGGCGCCGACGTAGAGCGAATAGCGCGCCCCGTGGATCAGGCGCGAGAGGATGTCGCGCCCGACGGCGTCGGTGCCGAGGATGAACTCCCAGCTGCCGCCTTCCATCCACACCGGCGGTTCCAGGAAGTGGCCGCGGTACTGTTCGATCGGCGAATGCGGCGCCACCACGTCGGCGAAGACGGCGAGCAGCACCAGCACAACGACGACGCCGAGCCCGGCGACGGCGCCGTTGTTCTCCGAGAAATAGTGCCAGAACTCGCGCAGGCGCTCGGCGCGGATGTTGCGCGGCGCGGCGGCGGTCTCGAGCGGGGGATCCTGGGCCGTCATGTCTTCCCTCTACCGCTTATGCCGGATGCGCGGATTGATGAGGCCGTAGAGCAGGTCCACGGTCAGGTTCACGATCATCACGATGGCCGCGATCAGCAGCAGGCCGCCCTGCACCGAGGGATAGTCGCGCCGCGAGATGGAATCGACCATCCACTTGCCGATGCCCGGCCAGGCGAAGATGGTCTCGGTCAGGATGGCGCCGGCCAGCAGCACGCCGACCGACAGGCCGATGACCGTGACGACGGGAATCAGCGCGTTGCGCAGCGCGTGCAGGCCGATGACCCGCCAGGGCGGCAGGCCCTTGGCGCGCGCGGTGCGCACGTAGTCCTCGCCCAGCACTTCCAGCATGGCCGAGCGCGTCTGCCGCGCGATGACCGCCAGCGGAATGGTGCCCAGCGCGATGGTCGGCAGGATCAGGTGGCGCAGCGCCGAGGTGAAGGCGCCCTTCTCGCCGGACAGCAGGCTGTCGATCAGCATGAAGCCTGTCGGGGTCGGGAAGAAGTAGAGGATGTCGATACGCCCGGAGACCGGCGTCCAGGACAAGGGCGGCGTCGAGAAGAGAATGATGAGGATCAGCGCCCACCAGAAGATCGGCATGGAATAGCCGGTCAGCGCAACGCCCATAAGGGTGTGGTCGAACCAGGAGCCGCGCTTCACCGCGGCGATGATGCCGGCGGGCAGGCCGATGACCATGGCGAAGATGATGGCGCAGAAGGAAAGTTCCAGCGTCGCCGGGAAGAGCGTGAAGAATTCCTCGACCACCGGCTGCTTGGTGACGATGGACTTGCCGAGGTCGCCCTGCAGCACGTCGGCGATGTAGTAGAGGTACTGCTGCCAGGCCGGCTTGTCGAAGCCGAACTGGGCCATCAGTTCGGCATGGCGTTCCGGCGTGACGCCGCGCTCACCGGCCAGCAGCGTGACCGGGTCGCCGGGCAGCAGCCGGATGAAGGCGAAGGCCAGGACGGTGATCCCGATGAAGGTCGGGATCAGCTGGCCGATCTTGGTGATGATGAAGCGGAGCATTGCTGGTGCAGCACGGGGCCGAAGCGCGACCGGGAGGAGCCGTCAGCTCCTCCCGGTCGTCCCGGGCCTCACGAAGTCGGCGCGGATTCTTCGATGTCGACGCCGTAGAAGACATGACCGCCGAAGGGGTCGATCTTGAAGCCCTTCACTTCCTTGCGCACCGGCTTGAAGACGACGGAGTGCGCGATGGTCGCCCAGGGGGCCTGCTCCTTGAACACGATCTGGGCCTGCTTGTAGAGCTCGGCGCGCTTGTCGTGATCGCTGATGGTCTTGGCTTGCTGGATCAGGTCCTCGAAAGGCTTGTAGCACCACTGGGCGCGGTTGGAGCCGCCGACGCCGTCACAGCCCAGCAGCACGGCCAGGAAGTTGTCCGGGTCGCCGTTGTCGCCGGTCCAGCCCAGCAGCACGGCGCCGTCGCGGTCCTTCTGCTTGGACCGCTCCAGGTACTCGCCCCACTCGAAGCTGACGATCTCCGCCTCGACGCCGACCGCGGCCCAGTCGGCCTGGATCAACTCGGCCATGCGGCGGGCGTTGGGGTTGTAGGGGCGCTGCACCGGCATGGCCCAGATCTTGGTCTTGAGGCCGGAGACGCCCGCTTCCTCCAGCATCGCCTTGGCGGCGTCCGGGTCGTAAGCGTCGTCAACCGTGGCGTCGTTGTACGACCAGATGGTCGGCGGGATCGGGTTCTTGGCGACCTTGCCGGCACCCTGGAACACGCCCTCGATGATGGCCTCCTTGTTGATGGCCATGTTGAGGGCCTTGCGCACCGCGGGATTGTCGAAGGGCGCCTGCAGGGCGTTGTAGGCCAGGTAGCCGACGTTGAGGCCTTCCTGCTGCATCAGGTTGATGTCCGGATCGGAGCCCATGGCTTCCAGATCGGCCGGGTTCGGGTAGGGCATCACGTGGCACTCGCCGGCCTTCAGCTTCTGATAGCGCACGCTGGCGTCCGGCGTGATGGCGAAGACCAGGTTGTCGATCGCCGCCTTGCCGCGCCAATAGTCCGGATGCGCCTGATAGCGGATCACCGCGTCCTTCTCGTAGGCGACCAGTTTGAAGGGGCCGGTGCCGACCGGCTCCAGGTCGACTTTCTCCGGCGTGCCGGCTTCCATCATCTTGTCGGCGTACTCGGCCGAGAGGATGGAGGCGAAGTCCATCGCCAGGTTGGCGATCATCGGCGCCTCGGGACGGTTCAGGACGAACTTCACGGTGTAGTCGTCGACCTTCACGATGTCCTTGATCAGGTCGGGCATGGACATGCCGTTGAAGTACTCGTAGGAGCCGCCGGAAACACCGTGATAGGGGTGGTTCTTGTCCCACTGGCGCGCGAAGGAATAGACCACGTCGTCGGCGTTGAACTCACGGCTCGGCGTGAAGTTGTCGGTGGTCTGCCACGTCACGCCCTGGCGCAGGTGGAAGGTGTACTCCAGGCCGTCGTCGGAGACGTCCCAGGACTCGGCGAGGCCGGGCTCGATGTTGGTGGTGCCGGTGGTGAATTCGACCAGCTTGTTGAACACCTGGCGCGAGGAGGCGTCGAAGGTGGTGCCGGCGGTATACAGCGAGGGGTTGAAGCCCTCGGGGCTGCCTTCCGAGCAGAAGACCAGGGTCTTTTCCGCCGCGGCCTGCTGCATGCCTTCAGGGCTTTCTTCCGACCTTTGCTGCCAGACAACCACTGCGGCGACAACGATCAGCAGCGCGACAAGAGCCGCGATAGTAAGTTTCTTGTTCATTTGGAACTCCCTGTTGGAGCGTTGGTAACTTGTTGTTTTGATTGCGGCTAGGGCGCAATATCGCGCCTTCTCTGAATTGGCAAGCTAAATAGCCCATTGTTCGTATGTCAACGAACAATGCCCGCCGCGCATTCGATTCCCTAGGAGACCGGGCTGCGCCGGGATGGGTCTCGACAAGAGAGGACCCGAGGCCGGACAGATTCAGGGCCGCGTCTGGCCCTGGCCCTGCACCTTATACTTGTAGCTGGTCAACTGCTCCGCGCCAACCGGTCCGCGCGCGTGCAGCTTGCCGGTGGAGATGCCGATCTCGGCTCCCATGCCGAATTCTCCCCCATCGGCGAACTGAGTCGAGGTGTTGTGCATCACAATTCCGGCATCGACCTCGTTCATGAAACGTGCCGCCGCGGCGTCGTCTTCGGTGACGATCGCCTCGGTGTGGTGGGAACCATGGGCGTTGATATGGGCGATGGCCTCGTCCAGGCCGGAGACCACCTTCACCGCGATGATCGGCGCCAGGTACTCGGTCTCCCAGTCCTCCGGCGCCGCCGCCTCGGCCTCGGGCATGACCCGGCGCACGGCCGCGTCGCCGCGAATGGCGCAGTCGGCGTCGTGCAGCGCCTTCAAGAGAGCGGGCAGCAGGGTTTCGGCCAGGGCCGCGTCGACCAGCAGGGTCTCGGTCGCCCCGCAGATGCCGGTACGGCGCATCTTGGCGTTGACCACGATCTGCACCGCCTTCTCCGGGTCGGCGGCGGCGTGGACGTAGGTGTGGACCATGCCGTCCAGGTGGCTGAACACCGGGATGCGGCTTTCGCGCTGAATGCGCTCGATCAGGCCGCGCCCGCCGCGCGGCACGATGACGTCCACGTCGTCGCTCATGGTCAGCAGGATGCCGACGGCGGCGCGGTCGGTGGTGGGAATGCGCTGGACGCAGGCTTCCGGCAGGCCGGCTTCCTTCAGACCTGCCTGCAGGCAGTCCAGGATGGCGCCCGAGGAATGGAAGCTCTCGGAGCCGCCGCGCAGGATGGCGGCGTTGCCCGACTTGAGGCAGAGCGCGCCGGCGTCGGCGGTCACGTTGGGGCGGCTTTCGTAGATGATGCCGATGACGCCCAGGGGCACGGAGACGCGGGCGATCTTCAGGCCGTTGGGCCGGTCCCACGCGGCCAGCACCCGGCCGACGGGGTCGGGCAGTTCGGCGACGTCCTCCACGCCCTTGGCCATGGCCTCGATGCGATCCGGGGTCAGCTCCAGGCGGTCCAGCAGGGCCGGGGTCAGTCCCTTGGTCCGCGCGGCGGCCATGTCCTTGGCGTTCGCGGCGGCGATCGTCTCGCTGTGGTCGCGGATCGCCCGGGCGGCGGCCTTCAGGGCCGCGTTCTTGGTGCCCGGGTCGGCCAGGGCCAGTTCGGCGGCGGGGGCGCGGGCCGCGCGGCCGGGGGCAGCCATGGTGGTCTGCAGATCGTCTTCCTTAAGAGCCGCTTCGGCGGGCATGATCAGCTTCTCCCTTAGGAAACCACCAGGTCGTCCCGGTGGATCAGCTCTTCGCGGCCACGGTAGCCGAGAATGGCCTCGATTTCACGGCTCTTGTGGCCCTTGATCAGGCGCGCGTCGGCGGCGGAATAGGCCGCCAGGCCGCGCGCGACCTCCTGGCCCGCGGGGTCGCAGACCAGCACCGCGTCGCCGCGCTCGAAGCGGCCCTCGACGGCGGTCACCCCGGCGGGCAGCAGCGACTTGCCGCTCTTCAGCGCCTTCAGGGCGCCGGCGTCGACCAGCAGCTTGCCGGCGGGCTTCAGGCTGCCGGCGATCCAGCGCTTGCGCGCCGTACGCGGCTCCACAGAGGCCAGGAACCAGGTGCAGCGCGCGCCCTCGTCCACGGCCTGCAGGGGGTGCAGGCGGCGGCCGTCGGCGATGGCCATGCGGCAGCCGGCCCCGGTGGCGATCTTGCCGGCGGTCAGCTTGGTGACCATGCCGCCGGAGGAGTAGCCGGTGGGCGCGACGCCCGCCATGGCCTCGATGGCCGGGGTGATCTCGGCGACCTCGGGAATGAACTCGGCCGCGGGTTTGCGGCGCGGGTCGGCGGTATAGAGGCCGTCGATGTCCGACAGCAGCACCAGGGTGTCGCAGCCCAGCATGGCGGCGACGCGGGCGGCCAGGCGGTCGTTGTCGCCGACGCGGATCTCCGTGGTCGCCACGGTGTCGTTCTCGTTGATGACCGGCAGGGTGCCGAGGCGCAGCAGGGTGTTGAGGGTGGAGCGGGCGTTCAGGTGGCGGCGGCGCTCCTCGGTGTCCTCCAGGGTCAGCAGGATCTGCGCCACCGTGATGTCGTGGCGGGCGAGGGATTCCTGATAGGCATGGGCCAGGCGGATCTGCCCGGTGGCCGCCGCCGCCTGCTTTTCCTCCAGGCGCAGCGCCTTGTGGGTCAGGCCCAGGTGTCGGCGTCCTACCGCGATGGCGCCGGAGGAAACCAGCAGCACCTCGCTGCCGCGCTTCATCAGCGCCGCCACGTCATCGGTCAGGGCGTCCAGCCATTGGCGGCGCAGGTTGCCCTCCTCGTCGACCAGCAGGGCCGAGCCGATCTTCACCACCAGGCGGCGGGCATCGGAAAGACCGGGCTGGGCGTTTTCGGCGGGCAGGCCGGTCATGGCTGGAAGTCTTCTTCGGCGGTTTCCGCCTCGTCACGCCTCCGGCGTTCCGCCTCGATATGGCCGAGGAGCTTCGCCAGCACCGCGTCGACGCCGTCGCCCGAAACGCCGGAGAGACAGAGCACTTCCGCCCCGCCCCCGTGTTCTTTGGACGCTTTCTCCAGGGCCGCCAGCTTCTCGCGCTGCTCGTCCTCGTCCAGGGCATCGATCTTGTTGAGGCCGATCACCTCGGTCTTCTCGGCCAGGCCGCCGCCGTAGGCGGTGAGCTCGTCGCGGATGGTGCGGTAGGCCGCGGCCACGTCGTCCTGGGTGCCGTCGATCAGGTGCAGCAGCACGCCGCAGCGCTCGATATGGCCGAGGAAGCGGTCGCCGAGGCCGCTGCCCTCGTGCGCGCCTTCGATCAGGCCGGGAATGTCGGCGATGATGAACTCGCTCTCGCCCAGGCGCACCACGCCCAGGTTGGGATGCAGGGTGGTGAAGGGGTAATCGCCGATCTTCGGCTTGGCCCGCGACACGGCGGAGAGGAAGGTCGACTTGCCGGCGTTGGGCAGGCCGACGAGGCCCGCGTCCGCGATCAGCTTCAGGCGCAGCCAGACCCACATCTCCTCGCCCGGCCAGCCGGGGTCGGCGCGGCGCGGCGCCTGGTTGGTGGAGGACTTGAAGCGGGTGTTGCCGAAGCCGCCGTCGCCGCCCTTCAGGAAGACGAGGCGCTGGCCCACTTCGGTCAGGTCGGCCAGCACGGTCGACTTGTCCTCACTCATCACCTGGGTGCCGACCGGCACCTTGATGACCAGGTCCTTGCCGGCGGCGCCGGTCATGTTCTTGCCCTTGCCGCCCTCGCCGCGCGGCGCCTTGAAGTGCTGGCGGTAGCGGAAGTCGATGAGGGTGTTGAGGCTGTCCACCGCCTCGAAGACGACGTCGCCGCCGCGTCCGCCGTCGCCGCCGTTGGGGCCGCCGAACTCCACGTACTTCTCGCGCCGGAAGGAGACGCAGCCGTTGCCGCCGTCGCCGCTCTTCACGAAGACTTTGGCTTCGTCGAGGAACTTCACGACGCGGTCTCCCCGATTCTTTCCTGGGTCTCAGAAATTTTCGGGCCGTTGCCGTCGGCCTCCTGCCGGGCCCTCTCCCAGGTTTCGCGGGTCAGCAGGAAGCGGTTGGCATCGACGAAGTCCTGGCGCGCCTCGCTCCACTGCCGGGCGATGCCGTTGGCGGCGAAGCCGGCCTTCTCCAGCACCCGGCCCGAGGCGGGGTTGTCGGCGAAGTGGCCGGAGTTCAGCGCCTCCGCGCCCAGCTTCTCGAAGCCGAAGACCACCAGGGCCTTGGCCGCCTCGGTGGCGAGGCCTCGGCCCCACTGCTCCGGCGCCAGCCAATAGCCGATTTCGAGGTTGCCCTTGCTGATGCCGTGCAGCCCGGCGGCGCCGACGGCTTGGCCGGGCGTTTCCTTCAGGGCCAGGCAGAAGACATGCTCCTGGCCGGCGTCGCGCAGACCCTGGTGGCTGGCGATCCATGCCGCCGCGGCACCTTCGGGATAGGGGTGGGCGATGCGCGTGGTCATGCGCGCGACCTCCCAGAGGCTGACGTAGCCCTGGACGGTCTCGGCGTCTTCGGCCGCGAAGGGCCGGAGGATCAAATGCTCGGTTTCCAGTCTGACGCTCATCGAACTACTGCTTTCTGCCGAGCTACGGGAGATAGGGATAAGGGCATAGAAAAAGGGAGATGGCGACCCATCTCCCTCCTTCTTCTCGGCTGCTAGCAGATGGGTGCCCCGGTGGGCCCCCACCGGCGTTATTCAGCGGCGCTCGGCGACGGCTGCTCCGCGGCATCGACGGACACGTAGGTCCGGCCGCCGCGCTTGGTCTCGAAAGAAACCGCGCCTTCGACTTTGGCGAAGATGGTGTGGTCCTTGCCGAGGCCGACATTACGGCCCGGGTGGAACTTGGTGCCGCGCTGGCGCACCAGGATGTTGCCGGGCACCACGGCCTCGCCACCGAACTTCTTGACGCCGAGGCGGCGTCCGGCGGAATCGCGTCCGTTGCGGGAGCTACCGCCAGCCTTTTTATGTGCCATGGCTTAGTCTTCCTTCTTCTTGGCCGCGGCCTTTTTGGTCCCAGACTTAGCGGGGGCCTTCTTGGTCGCGGTCTTCTTGGCGGCGGCCTTCTTAGCCGGAGCCTTCTTCGCGGCCGGCTTCTTGGCCGCGGACTTCTTGGTTGCCGCCTTCTTGGTCTCGGTCTTGGCTTCCGCCTCGCCCTCGTCCTTCTTCGGTGCGGCGGCCTTCTTCGGCTTGGCGGCCGGCTTCTTGCCGTCGGTCAGGATGTCGGTGATCTTCACCACCGTCAGGTCCTGGCGATGCCCCTTGGTCCGGCGGTAGTTCTGGCGCCGCTTCTTCTTGAAGACCAGCACCTTGGCGCCACGGGTCTGCTCGACGACCTCGCCGGCTACGCAGACACCCTCGACGAAGGGCGCGCCGGCCTTGGTCTCGGCGCCTTCGCCGACCATCAGCACGGAATCGAAGGCAACGACCTCACCGGTCTCGCCTTTGAGTTTTTCGACGACGATCACATCGTCCTTAGCGACTTTGTACTGCTTGCCGCCGGTTTTGATCACTGCAAACATTGCGCGGGCTCGCCTAAATTTCGGCTTAAAGTTAAGCCTTTTGGGGGGCCTTCTGGCGCGAGTGCCGCCGCCGGGAAGGCCCAACATGAAACACCGCGGCCCATTGAGCCGCGGTTGATGGGCGCGCACTATAGCCCTCCCGCCCCGGCTGTCAACGCGATTCTGGCCCAATTTCGGCGGTGCTGCGGCCCCATTTTAGGCTGCGATTTACGGGCTTTTCAGTTCGCCGCCTGCACGATGATTTTGCCGGACTGGCAGACAGCCCCGGGTCCCTGCTGCGGGTTGGCCAGGAAGACCGCCGTTAACCTTTTGGCGCAGCGGCTTTCATACAGCACGCCGTGGCCGGCGTCGGCCAGCTCGAAAGCATAGCCTCTGGACAGGTGGGCGGCGGCGCCCTGCGCCAGGGACGCCCGGGTAATGGGGTCATAGGCGCCGGCCAGCAGCAGGACCGGGACCGCGCTTTTCACCGGCGTGGCCTCCACCGGGTCGGCGCGGCCCGCCGGCCAGAGGTCGCAGAGAAAACTGTCCCAGGTCTCCCGGATCAGGTGGCCCTGGGCGCCCGCCTGCTCAACCGCCGCGGCAACGGCCGTGGCGGATTCGAAGGGGCTTTCGTCATGGCAGATATGGGACAGGTAGACGGCGCTGGAATCCGGGATCTCGCGCTCCAGAAACTCCCGCACGCGGGTCAGAAGCACCGTGTTGTCCTCGCCGGCGGCCTCGCGCAGCGTCACCGGGATGAGCTCTCGGGTTTCTTTGACGTAGAAGGCGTCGAACAGCACCCAGTCTAGCAGGCGGTCGTCGATGGAGACTACGAGATCGCTGCCGGGAAGGATCTGGTACAGCTCGAAGGGAACGGGTGTGTCGCGGAGCCGGGCGGTGGCGTGGGCGTAGTTCTCTGCCAGGTCCCCGTATTGCCGGGTACAGCCGACGTCGGCGGCGCAGTCGGCGAAGACGCGGCCCAGCGCCTGGCGATAGAAGGTGACCAGGTCGGTGAGATTGCTGGCCTCCGGCGGGTAGACGGAATCGAGGATCACCGCGCGGATGCCCTCCGGGTGGTAGCGCAGGGTGCTGAGCGCCAGGCGCGTGCCGTAGGAGATCCCGTAGAGGGTCCATTCCTCGATCCCGAGGGCCAGGCGCAGCTCGGCGATGTCGGCGGCGCTCTCGCGGCTGTTGTAGGCGGAAAGGTCGATGCCCTTCTTCTCCAGGCGCTCGGCGCAGGCGCGGGCCGCCTCCCTCGTCACGGCCTTCAGGTCCGGCGGTGCAGCCCCCCGCGGGTGGGCGCCGAAGGCGACCTCCGGAGCCTGGAACTCCTCGCAGTCGAAATCCGCTTTCTCCAGCCCGGTGCCGCGCTGGCCGAGGATGATGAGATCATGTCCGGGCGGGAACAGCGCCTGCTCCCCGCGCCAGCCTTCGATGTAGGCGCTCTCGCTCAGATAGGCGTGGCCGCCGGGCCCTCCCGTGACATAGAGGATAGGTTCCTTGGGATTGCGCCTGTCGGGGGCTTCCGGATCGACAGCTTTTAGGATCACGACCGGCAGACGGATCGTCCGGCTCAACGGGTCCTCGCGGTTCTCCCGCACCGTGAAGATGCCGCAGCGGGCCTGTTTGTAGGGTTCTTCGTCGAACCAGCAGTCGCGCTCATGGAAGCCGGGGTCGCGCAGCTCCAAGGCCTGCCAGCCGTTTTTGACCGCGAAGAAAGTGGCGACGCAGAGCGCGATCGCGACGAGCACTTTGCCCCGATTCACGGTGCTCCTTCTCCCGGCAGGATCTCGGTGACGGCGGTCGCGGCGGCGACGTTGTGCGGGCCGTCGGCTTCAAAACCCTGCGCCACCAGGCGCCCGCTGGCCGGCTCGGCGTAGAAGGCGAGCCGGCTCGTCGGGTTCAGCACCGGCGGCTTCAGCCAGGCGAGGTCGGGGCCCGCCGCGGCGGCCTCTTCGCGCATCACCTCGGCGCGGTGGCCGGAGACCGTGCCGCGGGCGCGCGCCTTCGGCAGGTCGCCGGCGGTCCAATGGTTGGCGGCGACTTGAGGGCCGTCGTGAATGACGGCGCGGCCTTCCAGGCGCTCGATCACCGCCTGCTCATCGGGGGCGCAGCCCACCAGCGAGAAGATCGCCGGCAGGGCCAGCGGCGTTTCCGCCAGCATCTTCCTGGCGGTGGCGAAGTCGGGGGCTTCGTCGAAGACCCGGCGCAGCAGGTGGGCCGGGGGCAGGGCGCGCGACTGCCACAGGCCGTAGCGGTCGCAGGCCCAGTCGACGACCTTGCTGGGGCTGCGCCGGCGCAAGGGCGCCTGGTTGAAGGCGGCCGAGAAGCGCCCGGGGGCGTGGCCCTGGATGCAGCCGGAAAAGCCCGGCCAGGTCAGGTTGACCCAGTCCCCGGCCGGCCCGGTCTGGCGGGCCGCCACGACCTGCGCGCCCAGGCCGTCGAAGGGCCAGTCGAGCACCCGGGTCAGGCGGCTGGCGGCGCCATCCGCCGTGGGGCCGACACTGCAGGTGCAGGCCCATTCGTAGCTCATGTTGAGGAAGTGGGCGCCGGGCCGGCCGAGGGCGGCGGCCACGCCCTGGATCTCCTCCAGGTAGGGATTGGCGCTGCGCTCCAGCCAGCGCCGCGACAGGCGGGCGGCCAGGGCGATGCCCGCCTTGGGATAGCGCCGCTCGGCGGCGGCGATGAGGGCGGCCAGGCGTGCCGGCTCCAGGCGCAGCAGGTCGCCGGGCGTCGCCACGCGGTGCAGCGGGATGTCCGGCGGGATCTGGGGCGGGCCGGCCTCGGCGTTGCGCAACTCTGGGAGGTCGTGCGGCATGCCTTTCTATATATGAAGCCTGGGCGCGCGCGCTACAGGCTTCACTTGCCAGGGCGGCGGCGCTTCGCTAGTAAGGGCGCGCCGTTCGCGGCGGGACCGGTTCCGGTGCCCGCCGCGCCTCGAGTTTGCGGAGAGGTGCCGGAGTGGTTGAACGGGGCGGTCTCGAAAACCGTTGTGCGCGCGAGCGTACCGAGGGTTCGAATCCCTCCCTCTCCGCCATAACAAAAGGCCCCGGTTTTCCGGGGCCTTTTGTTATGGGGGTGTGGGATCGGTGAACGGACGCTTGTTCGTGCCGGCGTCAGCAAGACGCCGGCGACGCCGAGCCGATCAGGCGAGGCGCCCGCCAGGGCGGCGGTCAGCAGACCGCCGTCAAACCCTCCCTCTCCGCCATTTACCCAGCGACATCTTTCCCAGTGACATCCTTCATCGCGTGAACGCGGTCAGGGCCCCTGCGCCGACCAGCGATCCCGCGCCGAAGCGGTTCGCGGTGCGCAGGTGCTGCGGTTTGCTGAGATAGCGGGAAAGCGTCGCGCCGAGCACGATCCAGGCCGTGTTGCTGATCAGGATCAGCGCCAGGAAGGTCACTTCGATGATGACGATCTGCGGCAGGACCGGCTGTGTCGGCGAAATGAACTGCGGCAGGAAGGACACGAAGAAAACGATGTCCTTCCGGTTGAGCGCGGTGATCACGAAGGCGTCGCGAAAAGCCTTCTTCCGGCTGTGTCCGGCCGCCGCTGCGCAGGCTCATGCGCCGGCTTTTTGAGGCGGCCTGAGGTCCGTCGAAACGGCCGCCTTCCGGTTGCAACTGTCTAACGTTTCACGCGTATTCGGTTCGCGGTTTTGCTATTGGACCGTTAACAATTTTATGCGAATGCTTATCTTTAAGATTAGCGAATTTGCATATACGGGCTATCCGTGACCGAGCAGAGCATCCGATGACCGAGAGCGACCACGCCACGGTGTCCGAAATTTTCCAGCACATGGCAGAGGCCGTGATCACCATCGACGGTGACGGCCGCATCGTGCTGGCCAATGCCGCGGCGGCGGCGACCTTCGGCTTTGCCGTCGAGGAAATGGTCGGCGAACCGCTGGAGCTGCTGATGCCGGCGCGTTTCCACGACCGCCACCACCATCACCTCGAAGACTTCAAGCGCAGCAACCTGGGGACCCGCTTCATGGGCGACCGGGGGGAGATCGTCGCCCGCCGCCGCGACGGCAGCGAGTTCTTTGCCGAGGCGACGATCCTGAAGCACGGCGACGGCAGCCGGCCCGGCGTTCTGGCCGACAGGGGGTCGCCGGCGTTGACCGCCATTCTGCGCGATGTTTCCGACCGCCGCGACTGGCAGCGCCAGCTCGCCGCCTCCGAGGAAAAGCAGCGTGCCATCCTCGATGCCTGCGGCGATGCCATCCTGCTGGCCGATGCCGACACCGGGGTGATCACCGACGCCAACCCGCGGGCGGCGGAACTGTTCAACTGCCGTCCCGAAGACCTGCTGGGCCTGCACCAGACCGCGTTGCACCCCACGGGGACTAGCGAGAAGTACAGCCGCTTTTTCCGCGAGCACGTCGAGAGCGGCCGCATCCTGGTGCCCGAGGCGGAGATCCAGACCGCCAGCGGCCGCGTGGTACCGGTGGAGATCTCCGCCCGGCCGACGGTGATCGGCGGCACGCCGATGCTGGTGGGTTTCTTCCGCGACGTGACGCGCCGCCTTCAGCGCGAGAACGACCTGCGCGAGGCGCGCATCGAGGCCGAGGCCGCCAACCGCAGCAAGTCGCAGTTCCTCGCCAACGTCAGCCACGAACTGCGCACGCCGCTGAACGCCATCCTCGGCTTCTCCGAGGTGTTCCGTGACGAGCTGCTGGGGCCCCTGGGCAATGCCAAGTATGCCGAATACGCCGGCGATCTGAACAACGCCGGCAGGCAGCTGCTGGAGATCATCGACGATATCCTGGATATGACCGCGCTCGACGTCGGGCGGCTGAAGATCGCCGACGAGCGCGTCGACCTGCCCGATCTTGCCGAGGCCTGCCTGCGTCTCGTGCGTCCCGCAGCGGCGGAGAAACGCATCGATCTGCAGCGGGAGATCGCGCCTCTGCCGGTGCTGCTGGCCGACGCCCGCGTGGTGCGCCAGATGCTGCTGAACCTGCTCTCCAACGCGGTGAAGTACACGCCCGACGGCGGCCGGGTGACCCTGAGCGCCGGTCTCGGCCGGGGCGGTGGCGTGGTGCTGACGATCAAGGATAGCGGCATCGGCATGTCGGACAAGCAGGTGCCCCGGCTGCTGGAGCCCTTTACCCGTGCCGACGATTCCTACACCCAGACACAGCAGGGCACCGGCCTCGGCCTGACGCTCACCAAGCGGATGATCGAGGCGCACGGCGGAATGCTGAACATCATCAGCACCCCCGGCGAAGGCAGCGAGATCTCCCTCGTCTTCCCGCCCGCCCGCAGCCTGCCGCGCGATTGAGCCGCGTTAGCGGCGGGCGGTCACGGTGTCGCCCGCGGCGGTGGAGAGGATCAGCGCACCGGTCTCTGAAAACTCGAAGCGGGTGACCTTGGAGAGGATCTGCAGGAAGTTCCGCTCCTGGTTCCCTAGGGCCGGCAGGCAGGCGCGCTGCGTGCTGATGCCCTGCCCTATGGACAGGCGATCGCCGGAGACTTCGTAGGGGACTGAATAGCTGTTGCAGCCGGTATCGCCGGTGATACGGCCGTCGTGGCCGAAAGTCAGCGAGACATGGCTGAAGTCGATGATGCCGCGCCCGCCGATGTCCTCGACCTTCCATTCACCGCCGCGCAGCCGCTCCGCCGCTGTCGGCTCCACCCCGGCCGCCACGCGCACCATCCTCAGCGGGCCGAGGTCGCTGGCGCTCTGCGTGGGATCGATCAGGTGCGTCGTGTCGGTGGTCCACTGCAGCCGTCCCATAGAGTCGACGATGGTGCCGCGTATCGCATAGCGGCCGCGCGGATCGAGTTCGCCACGCGGCAGGCTGAGGGTGAAGGGCAGCGGTACTTGCCGGCCGGCGAGCTTGATCGACTGCTCGGCCAGCGGCGGCGCCGCGCGGTCGGCGACGGAGACATCGCTCAGGGTGATGTGGGCGGTGGCGTCCGGCAGCAGAGCGATGCGCTCCCGATAAGTGAGGGCGCCGGTGACGCTGATCTGTGCGTTTGCGGTCGACACCGGGCGCTGGGGTTCAGCGGTGCAGCCGGCCAGCGCGAAGCGAGCCACCACAAGGAAGCCGGGAAGCCGGGGAGTCATCGTTGCGGCCTCTATGGTTGCACATCATGACCCTGACCCTATCCGCCTTTACCAAGGAACGCTGCTACCAAGGAATGCTGCGGCACATTTGCACCCGGCGGAGGGTGGTCCGGCGGTCAGGAAGATGCCCTTCGAAACCCCAATGAAGAAATGCCAAAGAGCTGAAAGCTCATTGGCCGCCCAGGGCAGGTCTTCGCGGGGGGGATGCTCGCCCGAGGTGTGCTAGCGCTTGCGCACGAACTCCGTGCGCAGGACAAGGCCCTTTATCCCTTCGTAGCGGCAATCGATCTCCTGGTCATTGTCCGTAAGGCGGATCGATTTGATGACCGTGCCCTGCTTCAGGGTCTGGTTGGCCCCCTTCACCTTCAAGTCCTTTATGAGGGTGACCGAATCGCCATCGGCAAGGATGTTTCCGGAAGCATCGCGAACCACGACCTGATCGGTATCGGCGGCCATCTCAGCGGCCGGACGCCATTCGCCCGTCGCTTCGTCGTAGACATACTCGTCGTTCTCGTCGGCCATGCCCTGCCTCTGTCGCAAAATGTTTCCCCGCGCAGGCTTCGTGCAGGAACAGGCTGCAAGGTCTGCTCAGCATCGATCGTCCGGCGAAGCCCGTGTATACTACATAGCAAGGCTGTGCAATATCCATGGCAAAGGGCGGCTTCCGGTCGTGAAGGGTCCTTTCCAAGCGAGGTCCCCATGGCCATCGAACTCAATCACACAATCGTCTGGTGCAACGACAAGCGGAAGTCGGCCACCTTCCTGGCGGAGATCCTGGGACGGCCGGCGCCCGAGCCGTTCTATCACTTCCTGGTGGTGGAACTGGACAACGGTGTGTCGCTGGATTTCCTGGAGAAGATGGGCGAGGTCGCGCCGCAGCACTACGCCTTCCTGATCGGCGAGGACGACTTCGACGCCGTCTTCGCGCGTATCACTGAGCGCGGGCTGGAGTACTGGGCCGAACCGGGCAAGCAGCGGCCCGGCGAAATCAACCGCAACGACGGCGGCCGCGGGGTCTACTTCGATGACCCCAACGGCCACCTGCTTGAAGTGATCACCCGGCCCTACGGCAGCGGCGGAGATTGATTCGCCCCCGGCGCAGTCCTAGATCGGATCACGCTTAGACAGAACCACTTGGTGGTTCTGTCTAAGCGTGTGAATCCGATCTATTTCTAACACATAGAGCAGATTCACAGGGTTGGTGGATCGCCTTTGGCGATTCCATCCGACCCTGATCTGCTCTAGACTTTTCGGGTCGCAATGGATCGGAGGGCATGACCATGACGATCACGTCGACACTGCAAAGCTATCTCCGGAAAAACGGGGTCAAGGCCCAGGCCGTGACGCACGAGAAGACGCTCTCGGCGTCGCGCACGGCGCAGGCGAGTCACGTATCCGGAGACTGCGTGGCCAAGGGCGTTCTGGTGAAGGATGCCGAGGGCTACCTGCTTGCCGTGATCCCGGCTACACATCATCTCGAGATGGACAGCCTCTCCCGCCTGACCGGCCGCGAGTTGCGGCTGGCGGACGAGGACGAGGTGGCTGACGCCTTTCCCGACTGCGCGCTGGGCGCGGTGCCGCCGATGGGGGCGCCCTACGGGCTGGAAACCGTCGTTGACGACAGCCTTGCCAGCCAGCCGGAGACCTTCCTGGAAGGCGGCGACCACGCCACCTTGCTGCAGGTGACGGCGAAGGACTTCGCCAAGTTGACTCGCGGCGCCCGGCACGGCGCCTTCAGCCAGCACGACTGAAGGCGCGGGATCGCAAGCTTAGTCGATGACCGCGAAGGTCCTGACCTCAATGCTTTCGCGGGGCGGGGCGTCGGCGCGCTGCTGCGGCAGTGCGAAGGCGCTGTGCGGCGTGAAGCGCGCGCGGCCGTCGTCCAGGCTGTCCCAGCCCTTGATCAGCAGCACTTCGTCGCGCGTCATCTCCGGCGCGTAGTACCAGCGCTGCCCGGGTTCCTGGGCGAGGTGATAGATCTCGCCGACCCGGCCGGGGAAGACCTGGTCGGTGGCGACCAAGGCCTCGGGCCGCACGCTGGCGGCGTCGGCCAGGGCGAGCGGCGCGCGCTGCACCGGGCCGCGGATCGGCCGCCAGACGTTCACCTGCACGATGCGCGCGCCGCCGGCGAGGAGGCGGGCCACCTCGCTCTCGCCCAGCACGTCCGCCGCCCGGCGCGGACCGCTCGCCGCGGTGTAGTCGACATGGATGCGCCCGGCCGGGCCGCGCGCGCCGTCGCGGTTGGCCGCGCCGGGACCGCCGTCCGAGCGCCGCGTGGCGTCGAAGATCGCGACCCAGCTGGCGCCCAGCTCGCGCTTCAGCAGCGCCTCGATTTCGGCGTAGTAGGCCCCCTCGACGGCCTGGTCGTCATAGAGGTCGCCGACCGCGGTCGGTACATGGCGCAGGACGAAACCCTCGCGGTCCAGGCTCAGGCTGTCCGCTGCGGCGCGCAGGTCCTGAATCTCGACCTCGCGCGCCTCGGTCGCGAAGAGCTCGCGCGGGGCGCCGCCGGTCAGCGCGGCGCTCTCCAGGACGGGCTTGTCCTTCTGGGGCAGGATGAAGTTGAGCGGCGCCCGCACGGCCGCCAGGGAAGGCGCGGTGCTGCGGGGCGGGGCTTCAAGGGTCCGTAAGGCGGGGGAAATCGCGGTCATGGCTGTCTCCTCGTCATCGCGGCTCGTCATCGCGGCGCTTGTGCCGCCGGCGGCCCCCGCCGCCGACTTCAGGCCCAAGCGGGCCGGGCATTAGACGTGAGACCGCCCCTCCAAATGAAAATGCCCGGATCTGGAAAGAGATTTATGCCATTCAGGCACAAATGAGCGCCCTTGTGCCGCTGCGCCAGCTATGGCGAAGTCGGTTTCCTTCTTTGACGGCGCGTGGTGGGGACATGAGTGGCAGTGCAGGCGGAATGGCTGTCCGGCGGGGGCTCGGTTGCCTTCGGCTCTCGCTGGCGGCGGCCTCGCTGGTGCTGACCTTTCCGCCGGCCGTTTCCCCGGCGGCGACGGGGGAAGCGGCGCGTCAGGCCATTCTGGCTGTTGCCGCCGAGCTCTGCCCCGCCGGGGCCGAGGACCCGGAAGCGCTGGAAGCGGCCTTGCCCGGCTACGCCCTGACCGAGGTCGAGGACGCCGGCCCTCCGGCAACCTGGCTGCGGCGGGACATCCGCCTGGTCAGCGGCGCGGCCGACCTCGCCCTGGTGGTGACCGCGATCCGGCCCGGCGGCGTGCTGCGCCGGGTGTTTATCGAGGCGCGGGCGCTGGCCGACGACCGCCCGCTGCTGCTGGCGCTGACCGGCGGCGACTGCCGCGTGCAGCAGGCCCGCCGCCTGAGCTACGCCGACGGGCGGGCGGCGGAGCTGCTGGTGCTGGCCCCGGACATGGTGACGGTCGTGACGCGCGAGCCGCTCGACCCGCCGCTGCCCGCCGCCAAGGAGCTGTCCAGAAAGGACGGGAAGAGGGTGACCGTGGCCCACGTCGACAGCGGCGTGAACTACCTGCTGCCGGGAATCGGCGCGCGGCTGGCCCGCGATGCGGCGGGCCGGCCTCTCGGCTACGACTTCTGGGACCTGGATGAGCGGCCCTTCGACGGCGATACCGGCCGCTCGCCCTTCTTCCCGATCCGCCACGGCACCGAGGTCGCAAGCCTGTTGATCGCCGAAGCGCCCGACGTGCGCCTGCTGCCCTTCCGCTATCCGCGCCCGGACATGACGCGCATGACCGACGTGGTGGCCGCCGCCGCCGACGCCGGGGCGGCAATCGTCATGATGCCCATGGGCAGCACCCGGCAGGCGGACTGGCTGGCCTTCGAGGCGGCGGCCCAGGCTTATCCGGAGATGCTGTTCATCGTTTCCGCCGGCAACGACGGTCGCGACATTGATGCCGGCAGCGGGGGCGGCAGTGGGGGCGGCAGTGGGGGCGGTGAGACGGCGGGCCGGCCGCTCTATCCGGCAACCCTGCCGCTCGCCAACATGGTCGTGGTGACTTCTTCCGACGCGGCGGGCTTTCCGGCGCCGGGGTCCAACTGGGGCGCCGTCAGCGTCGACCTGCTGGTGCCGGCGGAGAACCGGCGGGTGACCGCCTTCGACGGCACGCCGGCCGAGGGCTCGGGCTCCAGCTTCGCGGTGCCCCGGGTGGCGGCCCTGGCCGCACGCCTCAAGGCCGATCACCCCGACTGGCGGGCGCCGGCGCTGAAACGCGCCCTCTTCGCCCGCGCCGTGGCGCCGCCGGCCAAGGGGCTGGTCGCGGTGGGGTGGATTCCGCAACCGGCGGAATAAGGGGGCGGCCCAACCCCAACCCGAACCCAGCCCGAACCCAACCCAAACGGGGGGCCGTGGGGATGTTTCGCGCCCGGGGATCGTAGTTAGGATCAGGAAAAACCGCGGATTCCTGCGATTCCGGCCTTGCCGCTTGCCGCAGCGAGTCGTTGCGCTAGATCGGAAAGCAACCGCATAATCCCAATTCGCTGGCTTCGGGTGCCAGTTTTCGGCGGGTAAAGACTGAATGGATCTCATCAGGCTCGCGATTCAGCGGCCCACGGCGGTTGCCGCCGCGGTGCTCATCGTCCTGGCGCTTGGCCTCGTCGCCTTGCAGACCATCCCGATTCAGCTCACCCCCGACGTGCGCCGCCCCGTCTTGCAGGTCTACACCTCCTGGAGCGGGACCTCGCCGCTGGAGGTCGAGCGCGAGATCACCAACCGCCTGGAAGAGGAACTGGCCGGCGTCGAAGGCATGGTCGAGATGTCGAGCGATTCCGACCTCGGCCGCAGCCGCATCACCCTGGAGTTCAACGTCAGCCAGAACATGGACCGCGCCTTCATGCTGGTGTCCAACCGGCTGGGCAACGTCTCCGACCTGCCGGAGGAAGCGGGCGAGCCGAAGATCAGCACCTCGGGATCCGAGGACGTGCCGATCGCGCGCCTCGCCATGACGCGCCTGCCGGGCAATACCCGCGATCTGGAAACCTACGGCGACCTGGTCGAGGACGTCATCGTCGACCGCCTGCAGCGGGTGCGCGGCGTGTCGCAGGTCGGCTATGCCGGCGGCAGCGCGCGCGAGCTGCAGGTGATCATCGCCCCGGCCGTGCTGGCCGGCTACGGCCTGACCGTGCCGAAGGTGCTGCAGACCCTGCGCGAGGCGAACATCTCACTGACCGCCGGCGCGGTGGAGGAGGGCAAGCGCCGCTACATCGTGCGCACCGATTCCGAAACCGCCACGGTGGAGAAGATCCGCAGCATCGTCCTGCAGACGTCTTACGATCCCAACGGCGGCGGTTCGGGCGGCAACTCGGGCGGCGGGAGCGGGGGCGGACAGGACAGCGGGCGCGGCGGCGGCCGCCTGGCCGACGTCACCGTCGGCGACATCGCCGAGGTGCGCCTGGACTACAAGGAGCCGACCAGCAACCGACGCTTCAACGGCGAGCCGATGATCCGTCTCAACGTGGTGCGCGACAGCGGCGCCAACGTCATCGAAACCATGGAGGGCCTGCGCCAGGCGATCGACACGCTGAACCAGGGGCCGCTGCGTTTCGAAGAGGTCGAGCTGGTGCTGTTCTACGACGAGACGCTCTACATCAATTCGGCCATCGACCTGGTCCAGCAGAACATCTTCGTCGGCGGCGCGCTGGCCGCGCTGATCCTGATCCTCTTCCTGCGCTCCTGGCGCGCCACCCTGGTGGTGGTGTTCTCGATCCCGATTTCGGTGATCGCCACCTTTGTCGCCATGGCACTGGTCGGGCGCTCGCTGAACGTCATCTCCCTGGCCGGCATCGCCTTCGCCGTCGGCATGGTGGTCGATGCCGCGATCGTGGTGCTGGAGAACATCTTCCGCCTGCGCCAGGGCGGCGCGCCCTCGGTGGCGGCGGCGCGCGAAGGCGCCAAGCAGGTCTGGGGCGCCATTCTCGCCTCGGCGCTGACGACGGTGGTGGTCTTCATCCCGATCCTGCTGCTGGAGCTGCCGGCGGGCCAGCTGTTCCGCGACATCGCCGTGGCCATTTCGGTCTCGGTCATTCTGTCGCTGCTGGTCGCGGTCACCGTCATCCCGACGCTGGCCAATAAGATGCTGGGGCCCAACAAGATGCTGGGCTCAGCCAAGACGCCGGGTGACGGTGAGGGCGACTTCTCCAAGCGCTTTCATGTGCCGCTGATCGACCCCTTGGCGGGGCTCTTCGTGCGCGGCGTGCTGGGCAGCATCCGCTGGATGATTTCCAGCCGTGTCCTGGCCTTCACCGTGGTGGCGGTGATCTGCGGCGGCGCGGCTTTCGCCACCTACGCCTTCATGCCGAAGCTGGACTACCTGCCGGACGGCAACCGGAACTTCGTCTTCTCGCGCATCCAGCCGCCGCCGGGCTACAACCTCGACACCACCTTCGAGATCGCCGAGCGGATCGAATCGGCGATCCGGCCCTACTGGGTCTCGGAAGCCAAGGGCGATGCCGCCGGCGCGGCGGACCCGGCCGCCCCGCCGCAGATCGAGAACTTCTTTTTCGTCGCCCTGCGCGACATCATGTTCGTCGGCGCCAGCAGCGCCGAGATCGACCGCGCCGGGGAGCTGGTGCCGGTGCTGCGCGCGGCGATCAAAAACGCCGACCCCGGGACCAAGGGCTTCGTCTCCCAGTCGTCGATTTTCGGCCGTTCGATCGGCGGCTCGCGCGCCATCAGCCTGAACGTCACCGGGCCGGAGATCGACGGCATCCTGGAGGTCGCCAAGCACGCCGACCAGCTGCTGGAGCAGGCCTTCGCCGGCAAGGGCGAGGTGCAGACGCGTATCCTGCCGGGCCTGCAGCTCGGGGCGCCCGAGATTCGCGTGACGCCGGATCTGCGGCGCCTCGCCAAGGCCGGGCTTTCCGCGCGCGACCTGGCGACCAGCATCGACACCATGAACGACGGCACCCGGGTGGCCGAGGTGAACCTGGGCAGCCGGCGCATCGACATCACCCTGATGGGTCCCAAGGGGCTGGTGCGCAACACCCAGGGGATCAATACCCTGCCCATCGTCACCGCGACCGGCCTGGTGGTGCCGGCCGAGTCCCTGGCGGACATCGAACTGACCAGCGGGCCGACGGAGATCCGTCACCTCGACCGCGAGCGCTCCGTGACCATCATCGTCACGCCGCCCAAGTCCATGCCCCTGCAGGACGCCATCGAGGTGGTGCGCAGTCAGGTGGTGACGCCCCTGGAAGAGGAATCGCTGGCGCCGGGCATGAAGCTGCGCCTCAGCGGCGCCGCCGACGACCTTTCGGAAACCTGGGGCGCGCTGCAGCTCAACCTCGTCGTGGCGCTGATCATCGTCTACCTGGTGATCTCGGTGCTTTACGAGAGCCTGGTCTATCCGCTGATCATCATGCTGTCGGTGCCGCTGGCGACGGCCGGCGGGCTGCTTGGCCTGTCGCTGCTGAACACCTATGTCCCCCAGCCGCTGGACATGCTGACCATGCTGGGCTTCGTCATCCTCATCGGCATCGTGGTGAACAACGCCATTCTGCTGGTCGATCAGGCGCTGCAGAACAGCCGCAGCGGCATGGTCTCCTCCGAGGCCATCCTGCAGGCGACGCGCAACCGCATCCGGCCGATCTTCATGTCGAGCCTGACGTCGATCTTCGGACTCCTGCCGCTGGCGGTCTTCCCCGGCGCGGGCTCCGAGCTCTACCGCGGTCTTGGCTCCGTGGTGATCGGCGGCCTCAGCCTTTCCGCGCTGCTCACCCTGGCGATCATCCCGCCGCTGCTGTCGCTGCTGCTGCCCAAGGACGGCGCCAAGGGCGTCGCTAACAAAGAAGACCAGCCCTACCAGCTCGCCGCGCAGTGATCCGCGGGCCGCAACCGGCTACTCCACCCACAGTTCGCGTCGCATGAGCGCGTCGCCGCAGACGACGGTACCACTGACGTTGCCTAGCATGCCGTCGCTCAGCGCCTGCACCATCCAGGCTTCGGCATAGGCCTCGGGCAGAGGGTAGGGCGCGGCGAGCCCCTGGCGCCCGGCCGGCGCGAAGCCAAAGCGCGTGTAGTAGGCCGGATCTCCCAGCACGAAGACCAGCGCCACGCCGTCTTTCCTCAAGTGGTCGAGGCCCGCCTTCACGAGCGCGCCGCCGACGCCCTTGCGTTGCGCCTCCGGCGCGACGGCCAGGGGCGCGAGGATGGCGGCGGGCAGCTCGCTGTCCGGGTCTGTGAGACGCGCGTGGGAAAAAAGCACGTGGCCCAGCGCCCGGCCGTCCTCCTCGGCCAGCAGAGATAGCGCCGGCTGCGCGCTCGGGTCGGCCAGGAGGTCGCGGGTCAGCTCGGCTTCTTCCGCCTGGCCGAAGGCCGCCCGGTGAACCTGCAGGATCGCCGGCAGGTCGTCCGCTGACGTTTGGCGAACCCGCATGGCCTTACCGCCGCATGGCTTTACCGCCGCCGGGTCGCTTGCCGGGCCGTCCGCCGGGGCGCGCCGTCGACTGGCGCACCACCAGCTTGGCTTCCATGGCGATGTGGTCGCGGGTGCTGAGCCCCTCGATGCGGGCGACCAGGAAGTCCCCGGCCAGGGTGCAGATGTCCTCCACCGGCACGTGGATGGTGGTGAGCGCCGGGGCGATGTTGGCCGCCAGCTCGATGTCGTCGAAGCCGGCCACTGAGAGATCGCCGGGCACGCTGAGCCCGGACTGCTGCGCCTCGAGGATGACGCCGATCGCCAGCAGGTCGTTGCCGCCGATGACGGCGGTGGGCTGCGGGCCGGGCGAGGAAAGCAGTTCGCGCAGGCCGTCGCGCCCGTCGCTGAGGGAATAGGGCCGCTCCACCAGGCGGGCGGGCGGCAGGTCCAGGCCGCGCGCCTTCAGGGCCGCCTTCACGCCCTTGATGCGGTTGCGCGCCCGGTCGTTGCCGCTGGTGATGCCGCCGACCATGGCGATGTCCGTGTGGCCGAGGTCGAGCAGGTAGTCGGCCAGCGCCCGCCCGGCCGCCGCGTTGTCGAAGCCGCAGCAGGGGTGCGGCGCGGCGGCGTCGTAGACCCAGGTGTTGATGTAGGGGAGGCCCTTGCGCTGCAGCAGGGCGTAGACCTCCGGCAGGTGGCTGTCGCCCTGCAGCATGATGGCGTCGATGCCACGCTCCACCATGGTGCGCACCTGCTTCAGTTCGCGCGCCGGCTCGTAGTTGGAGGAGGCGACCAGCAGGCCGTAGCCGGACTGCTCCAGGCGGGTCTCCAGGGCCTGGATGCCCTTGGCGAAGATCGGGTTGTCCAGGGCCGCGGTCACCGCGCCGACGGTGCGCGAGCGGCGCGAGGCCAGGGCGCGGGCGGCGGCGTGCGGGACGTAGCCGAGGGCGGCCACCGCCTCGGTGACCTTGGCCTCGGTCTCGCGGTTCACCTTGCCCTGGGCGTTGAGGACCCGGCTGACCGTTGCCGTGGAGACGCCCGCCTGCTGGGCCACGTCTTTCAGGGTGACGGCCGGCTGCGCGTTGCGTTTGCTGCGTTTCTGTAAGCGCTTGCTCAAGCCCGCTCCCCCGGCGGGGGCCGCCGGCCCCAAAGGTTTTGCTTATGGTTGCGGCCATTTTTTCCCAAGGCTTCTGCGGGGTCAACCAAGCTGAAGGCGAGAGGGTCGCGATTCTCAGTTGACAAGACTGGGCGGCTTTTCGTTACACTGGCCTCAACAATGTAAACGCTTACTTCGCATTGCGCGGGGAGGCGGAAAACAACGCGGCGCCTTTACGAGACCCGGACGAGACCCCGGGCGGGGCGCGGCACCAGGGAGGGGAAATGCCGTTGGGATCCCCAAAGAAGCCGATTGTCGACGCCGTGAGCGCGCGCCGCGCGCGCTGGCTGCTCGGCATCTGCATCGCGCTCTTCGCCCTCTTTTGCGCCAACGTGCTGCTCGGCAAGGCGCAGATCGTCTTCGGCGTCGACGTCGCTTTCCTGCTGCCGGACGTCCCGGAATTCCTGCTGCTGCTGTTCTCGGCGCTGTTCTTCACGCTGGCCGCCCTGGCGCGGGAAAAGGCGGTGGGGTCGCGCGACGGCGAAGAAGCCGGCTAGGCCATCGCCGGCGAGATCGGCCAGGTTTCAACAACAAACGACAAACGACAATCACCAAGAACGGGAGGACACTATGGACAAGAAGAAGGAGTTGGCGTCGGTTGCCATGCCGCAACGCCGCGCGTTTTTCCGGGCGGCAAAGCGCTACGGCGCCACCACGGCCCTGGTTGCCCTGGGCGCCAACAGCCTGACCAGCGAGGCCGCGCTGGCGCAGACCGCGGCGGAGGAAAAGGAGCGTCAGGCGGCGGCGAAGGAGACCATGACCATCGCCACGGCCTATCGGATCGGCACCACGCGCTCCTATCCGATCATGCAGCTGAACTTCAAGGAGAACATCCAGAACCTGACCAACGGCCATGTCTACGTGAAGCTGGCCCCGGGCGGGCAACTGGGCGTCGGCACCAAGCTGGTCGAAAAGGTGCAGGCCGGCACCATCCAGGCGGCGCAGCACTCGCTGTCCAACTTCGCGCCCTTCGCGCCGGCGGTCGACCTGATCAACATTCCCTACTGGGTCGGCCCCAACCAGAAGTTCGTGAACCTGGTCACCTCCGATGCCTGGAAGCAGGAAGTCGACAGCCGGGTCGAGGCCAAGGGCTTCAAGCCGCTGTTCTACTTCTGCATCGACCCGCGCACCACGGCGATCCGCCGCGGCATCGACGGGCCGGTCAGGACGCCGGAAGACCTGCAGGGCATCAAGTTCCGCGTGCCGGGCTCCAAGATCCTGCAGCAGTACTACCGCCTGATCGGCGCCAATCCGACCCCGGTGGCCTGGGGCGAGACCGCCTCGGCGATCAAGCAGGGCGTGGCCGACGCGCTGGACCCGGCGGTCGAGGCGCTCTACGCCTTCGGCTTCAAGGATATCCTCTCCTGGATCACCTTCAACGCGCCGGTGCCCGACAGCCAGGTCTACTCCTGCAATCTGGAATGGCTGAACGGTCTGCCGGGCGAGGTGCGCGACGGCATCATGTTCGCCAGCGAGGTCACCTTCCAGCAGAACCTGGCCCAGGTGCCGGCCTCGCGCGCCTTTGCCATGGCCGAGATGGCCAGGGCCGGCGTGCAGTACTACGTGCCGACGGACGACGAGATCGCCGCCTGGGCGGCGGCTGGCGGCCACCAGCGTTCCGAGTGGGACGACTGGAAGAAGGAGCTCGGTGGCTCGATCGAGACCTTCAACAAGCTGCTCGATGCCGCCAATACCGACGGCATGTACCGCGTCCATGACGTCTGACCGGGCAGGGCAAGTGCAGTCCTGTCCGACCGAGGGGGCGGCCCGCGCCGCCCCCTCGCGTCTCTCCTGGAAAGAGGCCGCCCATGCGTGAGGCCGTGAAATGGCTGGACGAGAACGCGGAGCGCTGGATGCTCCTGTTTCTCTACAGCTTCATCGTGCTGGTTATCGCCATCGAGGTGATCCGGCGCTTCGTGCTGATGTACTCCTCGGTCTGGGGCGAGGAGACGGCGCGCTACGCCTTCATCTACCTGGTGTGGATCGGCGCCGCCGTGGCGGTGCGCGACCGCGCCCACATCCGCATCGACGTGATCACCCATCTGCTGCCGCCGCGCGGCGCGGCCGTGATCTACCTGCTGGCCGACCTGCTGACGGTGGTCCTCGCCTGCCTCGCCATCTACTGGTCGCTCGACCCGGTGCTGGTGTCCTGGCGGTTCGACAACGTGACCGACGGCCTGCGCATCGTGCGCGTGTGGTTCCTCATCGCCGTGCCCTTCGGTTTCTCCATCATGCTGCTGCGCCTCGGCCAGTCGATCTGGCGCGACATCGGTGATCTGCGCGAAGGCCGTCCGCATTTCGCCGGCCGCAAGCTGTTCGACTGAGCGGGGCGCGACCAATGTATCAACTCTACGGAATCCCCGAGGCCTCCACCGAACTGGGCTGGGAGGTCGGCCTGCCGCTGCTGGCCATCGTCGTGCTGCTCTGCCTCGCCGTGCCGGTCTGGGTGGCGCTGGGCTTCGGCGCCATCGGCCTGCTGGTGATGACCGACGTGCTGCCGCTGACGCTTTTCGGCGAAGCGCTGTTCTCCGGCATCGACACCTTCGCCCTCATCGCCATCCCGCTGTTCATCCTGACCGGCGACGTGCTGGTGCGCTCCGGCCTTTCCGACAAGCTGCTCGACGTGGCCGAGGCGACCATGGGCAGCCTGAAGACCGGTTTCGGCACCTCGACCATTCTCGGCTGCGGCTTTTTCGCCTGCATCTCCGGCTCGGACGCCGCCGGCGCGGCGGCGGTGGGGCGCATCACCTACGCGCGGCTGGTCGACGCCGGCTATCCCCGGCCCTACGCCTGCGCCCTGGTGGCTTCCGGCGCCTGCACCGGCATTCTCATCCCGCCCTCCATCGCCTACATCATCATCGGCCTCATCCTCGGCATCTCGGCCTCGACCCTGTTCCTGGCGGCCGCCATCCCCGGCGTGATGATCATGGTCTCCATCATGCTGACCAACATCGTCATCAACCGGCGCCACGGCTACGAGGCCTCGGACCTTGCCTTCTCCTTCCAGCGCTGGCTGCGCGCGGTCTGGGTCGGCAAGTACGCCTTGATGATCCCCGTCATCATCCTGGGCGGCATCTACTCCGGCGTCTTCACGCCGACCGAGGCGGCGGCGGTCGCCGTGGTCACCACCATCACCATCGGCCTGCTGCAGGGGACGCTGACCCTCGACGACTTCCCGAAGATGCTGCTCAGCTCGGCCAAGGTGAACGGCGTCATCGTGCCGATCATCGCCTTCGCCCTGCCGCTGGCCCAGGCGCTGGCCGCGCTGGAGGTGCCGCAGACCTTCGTGCAGTCGATCACCGCGGTGACCGACGATCCGACGCTCATCGTCCTGCTCATGCTCGGCATCTTCATTCTTGCCGGCTGCGTCATGGAGACCACGCCCAACATCGTCATCCTGGCGCCCATCATGCTGCCCCTGGCCGAGAACATCGGCATGGACGAGATCCACTTCTGTATCTTCATGGTGACGTCGCTGGGCGTCGGCTTCGTCACGCCGCCCTTGGGGCTCAACCTCTTCGTGCTGGCCGGGCTGACCGGGGAACCGGTCATGGGCATCGCCCGGCGCGCGATTCCCTATGTGCTGGCCATGCTGACCGTGGTGCTGCTGCTCGCCTTCGTGCCGGCGCTGTCGCTCTGGGCCATCTATTGAGAAAACCCGCCGCCGCGCCCTGTTTTTTGCCCTGAGTCTCGGCGCAACGACATGGAATCCCTTGTCTGTCGGCGGGGCCTGACACATAATATGTAAACGCTTACATGGAATCAGCGAAGGACCGGGTGAGGCATCGAAGATGGCGACCGAATATCTGAAAAGGGCCGACAAGCAGCCGACCAGCGGCGAGGCGGATACCCGCCGCATCGTGGCAGAAATCCTGGAGAATATCCGCGAGGGAGGAGAGGCGCGGGTGCGCCGCTACGCCGCGGATTTCGACAAGTGGGAGGGCGACATCGTGGTGGGCCACGAGGCCATCGAGAAGGCCGCCGCCAAGGTGCCCGCGCAGCTGAAGGCCGACATCGACTTCGCCTACAAGCGGGTGCGCGACTTCGCCCAGCGCCAGCGTGATTCGGTGGGTGATTTCGAGACGGAACTGTCGCCGGGCCTCTTCGCCGGCCAGCGCCTCATCCCGGTGAAGACCGCCGGCTGCTACGTCCCCGGCGGGCGCTACGCCCACGTCGCTTCGGCCATCATGTCCATCGCCACGGCCAAGGTCGCCGGCGTCGAGAACGTCGTCGCCTGCTCGGTGCCGACCGTCGGACACGGCGGCATCCATCCGGGCATTCTCTACACCATGGACCTCTGCGGCGCCGACCATATCCTGAACCTCGGTGGCGTGCAGGGCATCGCCGCCATGGCCTACGGCCTTTTCACCGGCCACCCCGCCGACATCCTGGTCGGGCCGGGCAACCGTTTCGTGGCGGAGGCCAAGCGCATGCTGTTCGGCCAGGTCGGCATCGACCTCTTCGCCGGGCCGACCGAGATCCTGGTCATCGCCGACAAGACGGCCGACCCGCGCCTCGTCGCCTCCGACCTGGTCGGCCAGGCCGAACACGGTCCCGACTCGCCGGCCTGGCTGGTCACGCTCGACCGCCAGCTCGCCGAGGATGTCATGGGGCTGATGCCCGGGCTCATCGAGAAGCTGCCGGAGACCCAGCGCAAGTCGGCGGAAGCGGCCTGGCGCGACTACGGCGAGGTGGTGCTCTGCGACAGCCGCGAGGAAGCCGCCGTGGTCTCCGACCGCTACGCGCCGGAGCATCTGGAGGTGCAGGCCGAGGACCTGGACTGGTGGCTGCAGCATCTCGCCAACTACGGCTCGCTGTTCCTGGGCGAGGAAACCACGGTCGCCTTCGGCGACAAGTGCTCGGGCACCAACCACATCCTGCCGACCAAGGGCGCCGGGCGGTATACGGGCGGCCTCTCGGTGCACAAGTTCATCAAGACCGTCACCTATCAGCGCATGACCCGCGAGGCCAACCGCGAGGTGGCGGCGGTGACCGCGCGCATCTCCCGCCTGGAAGGCATGGAGGCGCACGCGCGCACCGGCGACGACCGCCTGGAAAAGTATTTCCCCGAGGAGAAATTCGACACGGCGGCGGCTTAGGGGAGACCAGATGACGCAAGGCAGCGGCCTCTTCGATCTCACGGGGCGGGTGGCCCTGGTCACCGGCGGCTCCAGCGGCATCGGCCGGCGCATGGGCCTGGCTCTGGCGGGCGCCGGGGCCTCGGTGGTGCTGGTCGCGCGGCGCGCGCCGCAACTGGCCGATGCCGTCGCCGGGATCGAGGCCGAGGGCGGCACCGCGGCGGGGCTTGCCCGCGATCTCGCCGATCCCGCGGCCATGGAGGAGGTGGCGCGGGCAGCCGCCGAGAGCTTCGGGCCGCCGGACATCCTGGTGAACGCCGCCGGCATCAACCTGCGCGAAGCACCGGAAGCGATCACGCCGGAGACCTGGAACCGCACCCTGACCCTGAACCTCACCATTCCGTTCTTCCTGGCGCGGGCCTGCGTGGCGGGCATGCAGGAAAAGGGCGGCGGGCGCATCCTCAACATCGCCTCGCTGCAGTCGGAACGGGCGATGCCCAACGGCATGGCCTACGGCGCCTCCAAGGGCGGCGTGGCGCAGCTGACCCGCGCCATGGCCGAGGCCTGGTCCGGCGATGGCATCACCGCCAACGCGGTGGCCCCGGGTTTCTTCCCCACCGAGCTGACCGGCCCGGTCTTCGAGGACGAGGCGCGGGCCGCCGCCCTGGCGGCGCAGACCGCCGCCGGGCGCAACGGCCGGCTGGAGGACCTGGACGGCATCACCGTCTTTCTGGCCTCGGCCGCCGC
Organism: Kiloniellaceae bacterium; assembly: GCA_048268885.1. Lineage (GTDB taxonomy): Bacteria > Pseudomonadota > Alphaproteobacteria > Kiloniellales > Kiloniellaceae > Pelagibius. The sequence continues at coordinate 92,162 of JBLWUP010000011.1, forward strand.
GGCCTACATCACCGGCCAGGTGATCTACGTGGACGGAGGCTTCACGGCAAAATGAAGGCCCGGAAATGAAGGCACTGGTCTATACCGCGCCGGGAGAACTCGACTACCGCGAGGTCGAAGACCCGCGGCCCGCGGCCGGGGAATCCCTGCTGCAGGTCGAGGCCTGCTGCATCTGCGGCTCCGACATGCACGCCTTCCACGGCAAGGACGCGCGGCGCCAGCCGCCCTTGATCCTCGGCCATGAAGCCGTCGGCACCGTCGTCGAAGGCGCGGCGGCCGGGCGGCGGGTGGTGATCAATCCGCTGGTCTCCTGCGGGACCTGTTCCTACTGCCGGGAGGGGCGCGGCAACCTCTGCGCCGCGCGCCAGATGATGTCGATGAACCGTCCTGGCAGCTTCGCCGAACTGGTGACCGTGCCCGACAGTAACGTGCTGGAGGTGCCGGAAGGACTCTCTTCCGTGCAGGCCGCGCTGACCGAGCCGGCGGCCACCGCCTGGCACGGCGTGGTGACGGCGGTCCGCGCCCTGCACCGCCCGTTGGCGGAGGCGCGGGTCCTGGTCATCGGCGGCGGGGCCATCGGCCTGCTCTGCGCTCTCAGCCTGCGCGCCTTCGGCTGCGCCGACATCATGGTGGCGGAGACCAATCCCCTGCGCCGCGACACCGTCGCCGCCGAGGGCTTCCGCGTCTTCGATCCCCAGGCCGAGGATCCCGGCGACAACGCGGCGGCGCTGGTGATGGACGCGGTGGGCTATGCGGCGACGCGGGCCGCGGCCTCGCGCTGGGTCGCGCCCGGCGGCGTCATCCTGCACATCGGCCTCGGCGACGGCGAAGGCGGACTCGATCTGCGCAAGGCGACCCTGCAGGAGATCACCTTCATCGGCACCTACACCTACACCATGACCGATTTCCAGAACGCCCTGGCGGCGCTGGCCGCGGGGCGGCTGGGGCCGCTCGGCTGGGTCGAACGGCGCCCCCTGGCGTCAGGGCTGGAGGCTTTCCGCGCGCTGGACCGGGGCGAGGTGGCGGCAGCCAAGATCGCCCTGGAACCCGAGAGCTAGGGAACCCGAGAGCTAGGGAACCCGAGAGCTAGGGAACCCGAGAGCGAGGCAGGCCGGCGGGCTGGCTCAGAAAGGAATTCGCTGGCCGTTCCAGGCGAAGAGCCGGCCCGAGTCCTCCGCGGCGAGGCCGTCGAGCACGTTCAACAGCTGACCTGCGGCCTTGGCCGGCGTGAACAGCTTGCCCTCCGGCACGGCGGCCTGGAAGGGCCGCGACAGCGCCGTGTCCACGGTGCCCGGATGCAGACCGACGCAGAGCGCCTGGTCGTTGCGGCGCGCCAGTTCCACCGCCAGGCTGCGCAGCAGCATATTGAGCGCGGCCTTGGAGGCACGGTAGGCGTACCAGCCGCCCAGGTGGTTGTCCGCGATGCTGCCGACCCGGGCGGAGAGCGCGGCGAAGGCGCTCTTGCGGTCCGGCGCCAGCAGCGGCAGGAAGTGCTTGGCGGCCAGCGCCGGTCCGATGGCGTTTACGGCAAAGGCGCGCTGCAGCGCGGCGGCGTCGAGGCTGCGCCAGGTCTTTTCCGGCTGCAGGGCCTCGCCCGCGTGCAGCAGGCCGCTGGCGACGATCACGAGGTGCAGTTCGCCAGCCGCCTCTTTCACCGAGGCGGCGGCCCGGGCGATGGAGGCCTCGTCCTCCAGGTCGAGCGCCTGCCACGTCGTCTTTGGGGAACCGGGCGGCGGCGCGCGCCGCGAGAAGGTGAAGACCCGCCGGACAGTGGGCAGGTCCTGCAGGGCGGCTGTGAAGGCGCCGCCGAGGCCGCCGGACGCGCCGATCACGGCGACCGAGAGCGCGTCGCCGAAAGAGGCCAGGGATAGCGCCCCTGGGCTGGCATCGATCGGGTTGAGCATTGTCCGCCGCCCTTCGCGTTCTGGTCTGGAGAATTGATCCGGCATTCAATTGTTCTACGTAATAGGCATGCCGGCGGATTTTCCGGCATTCAGCGGCGGAGCGCACCATGACCTCTACGAGAACATGGATTATCATCGGGACCATGCTTTTCGGCCTTCTCGGCTTCTCCGGCGGCCCCGCCAGGGCCGCTGACCCGGCGGCCTCGGCACACGACTTCGCCTTCACCTCCATCGAAGGCGATCCCCTGCCGTTGTCGGACTTCAAGGGCAAGGTGGTGCTGCTGGTCAACACCGCCTCGCGCTGCGGCTTCACCCCGCAGTACGACGACCTGCAGGCGGTCTGGGAACGCTACCGCACGCGCGGCCTGGTGGTGCTGGGCGTGCCGTCGAACGACTTCGGCGGCCAGGAGCCGGGCAGCGAAGCCGAGATCAAGCAGTTCTGCGAGGTGAACTTCAGCGTCGACTTTCCGCTGACCAGCAAAGAGCACGTCGTCGGCGACGCGGCACATCCCTTCTACCGCTGGGCGGCGGACCAGTTGGGTTTCGCCGCCAAGCCGCGCTGGAACTTCCACAAGTATCTCATCGGGCCGGACGGCGCGCTGGTCGACTGGTTCGCGACCACCACCAAGCCGACCGCGTCCAAGGTGACCGAAGCCATCGAGGCGCAGCTCGCCAAGGTGCTGAAGCCCGCGAGTTAAGGCGCTTCTGCCGCGCTAGATCGGATCACGTTTAGACAGAACCACTTGGTGGTTCTGTCTAAACGTGTGAATCCGATCTATTTCTAATACATAGAGCAGATTCACAGGGTTGGTGGATCGCCTTCGGCGATTCCAGCCGACCCTGATCTGCTCTAGGCCGCCAGCGCCACGTCGATGAGCGTGGCCGCGGCTGTCTTCGCATCTTCGGCGGCTTCGCGGCGGCCTTCCACCTGCGCGGTGACGATGGCGCCCTCCTTCAGCAGCAGCAGCTGGTGGGCCAGCAGGCCCGCGTCCTTCGCGCCGGCCTCGGCGGCCAACGCCTTCAGGTGCTGGAACAGCAGGGCCTTGTGGGCGGCGCACTGGGCATGGATCGGGTGGCCGGGATCCTGGAACTCGGAGGCGGCCTTGACGAACATGCAGCCGCGAAAGCCCGGGTCCTCGAACCATTCGATCAGGGCATCGAACAGGGCCAGCAGCTGGCCGCGCGGCGTCTTGCCCAGCACCGCCATGCGCGCGAACAGCCAGTCGCGGAACTCCGCATCGCGCCGCTGCAGGGCGGCGAGGATCAGCTCTTCCTTGCTGCGGAAGTGCTTGTACATGGAGGTCTTGGAGATCCCCGTCTCCTCCACCAGGCGGTCCATCCCGGTGGCATGGAAGCCATGGGCATAGAAAGCCTTAAGGGCCTTGTCGACCAGTTCGTCGCGTTTGGTTGGACGCATGCTCCCCACCCGTCGTTTTCGTCAGTATAGCCGAATTGCCGGGGACCGCCGTCTTCCGGTTGACAAACTGTACCGATCTGTTCACTTTATATCGAAAGTTTACCGATCAGTACAGTTTTTTGTCGGCCAGCCTCGGGAGACCGCGCCATGAGTCAAAAACCGCCTCAAAACCAGACCCAGAAGCCGCCCTTGCCGCCTTTTACCGAAGCAACCGCCGTCCAAAAGGTGCGCCTGGCCGAAGACGCCTGGAACAGCCGCGATCCGCAGCGGGTGGCCTTGGCCTATACGGAGGACAGCCGCTGGCGCAATCGCGCCGAGTTCCCCGAAGGCCGTGCCGAGATCGTCGAGTTCCTCACCCGCAAGTGGGCGCGCGAGCTCGACTACCGCCTGATCAAGGAACTCTGGGCTTTCACCGGCGACCGCATCGCCGTGCGCTTCGCCTATGAATGGCGCGACGACAGCGGCCAGTGGTTCCGCGCCTACGGCAACGAGAACTGGGAGTTCGACGGCAACGGCCTGATGCGCCGGCGCTTCGCCAGCATCAACGACACGCCGATCGCCGAGGCCGAACGCAAATACCACTGGCCGCAAGGGCCGCGCCCGGCCGATCATCCCGGCCTTTCGGAGTTGGGGCTTTAGGGCGGCGCCCGAAATTGGGGCTTCCCCCGAGTTGGGACTTCCTCCGAGTTGGGACTTTAGGGCGGCCCGCCTATACTCGCGCCCATGAGCGACGCGGCGAAAACGCCTGAAAAGAAGAAAGACACCCTTTTGCCGGTCGACGCCGAGGCGCGTCGTCTGGCCCGGGACCTGCTGCGCCGCGCCCGCCACGGCGCGCTGGCGACCCTCGACCCGGAAACGGGCGGTCCGCTGGCGACCCGTACCGCCGTGGCGACCGACATGGACGGCGCGCCGGTGATCCTGACCTCGACGCTCTCGGCCCATACCCAGGCGCTGCTGAAGGACCCGCGCTGCTCGCTGCTGCTCGGCGAGCCGGGCAAGGGCGATCCCCTGGCGCATCCGCGGCTGACGTTGCTGGGCCGGGCCCTGCGTATCGGGGCCGATGCCGAGGGAGGCGAGACTCGCGAGCGCCTGAAGCGGCGCTACCTGGCGCGCCACCCCAAGGCGGCGCTCTATGTCGACTTCCCCGATTTCAGCTTCTGGCGCCTGAAAATCGCCCGGGCCAGTCTCAATGGCGGCTTCGGGCGCGCCTACGCCATGACGCGCGACGATGTCCTCACCGAGATGACCGGGCTGGAGGGACTGCTGGCATTCGAGGCCGGGGCGGTCGAGCACATGAACGCCGACCATGGCGATGCCGTGGCGCTCTACGCGCAGGCTTTCTGCAAGGCCGAGCCGGGCGACTGGGTGCTGACCGGCCTCGACCCGGAAGGACTCGACCTCGCCTGCGGCGACCGGGTAGCGCGGCTGTGGTTCGACGCGCCCCTCACCGCAGCGCAGGAAATGCGCCCGCGGCTGGTCCAGCTCGCCAAGGAGGCGCGGGAGAAGCTCGGCCGGTAGCCCGCGCCGCCTCAGCGTGGCGCGAACAGCATGGTGATTTCCGGGAACAGCAGGACCGCCGTCAGGATGATGAGCTGCAGGCCGATGAAGGGCAGGAAGCCGCGGAAGATATCCGGCAGGGTGATGTGCGGCGGCGCCACCGATTTCAGGTAGAAGGCCGCCGGCCCGAAGGGCGGGCTGAGGAAGCTCACCTGCATGTTCACGCAGAACAGGATGCCGAACCACACGGCGACGAAGGTCGGCGCGGAAGCCAGCGCGCCGGTCAGGCCCAGTTCCTCCACCGGCAGCTTCAGCACGATGGGCAGGAAGACCGGCATGACCAGCAGCACGATCCCGACCCAGTCCATGACGGCGCCGAGGATCAGGAAGATCACCATCATCATCAACAGGATGCCGAAGGTCGGCAACTCGGTGCCGATGATGAGGTTGGCCACATAGGTCGGGCCGCCGGCGATGGTGTAGGCGCCGGCCAGCGCCGTGGCGCCGAAGGTGATCCACAAGATGGTGCCGGTCGACTTCCAGGTGCGCATCAGGGCTTCCTTGAACAGGAGCCATGACATCTCGCCGCGGATGACGATGAGAAGCAGCACGGCGACTACACCCATGCCCGCGGCCTCGGTGATGCCGGTAATGCCGCCGTAGATCGACCCCAGGACGACGCCGACCACAAAAAGCGGCGCGACGAGCCCCGGCAGGGCGCGCAACTTGTCGGCCATGGTGACGCTCTCACCGCCTTCCGGCAGGGGCGCCTGCTCCGGGTTCATCTGCGTGCGGAAGATGATATAGGCGATGTAGCAGCCGCCGAGAATGAAGCCGGGGACGAAGGCAGCCTTGAACAGCGCGTGGATCGAGGTTTCGGTGACCAGGCCGTAGATGATCAGCACGATGGAGGGCGGGATCATGGTGCCCAGGCTGCCGGAGGCGCAGATGGTGCCGATGGCGAGGTTCTGGTTGTAGCCGAGGCGCAGCATGTTGGGCAGGGCGATGAGCCCCAGCAGCACGATCTCGCCGCCGATGATGCCCGACATGGCGGCCATGATGATGGCCATGATGGCGGTGACGATGGCGATGCCGCCGCGGGTTCGGCTGAGCCAGACATTCAGGCTGTCGAACATCGCTTTGGCGATATTCGATCTTTCCATGAGGCAGGCCATGAAGATGAACAGCGGCACGGATATCAGGACATAGTCCGTCATCAGCCCGTACATGCGCTGGGCCAGGATGTTCAGCGGCCCGGTGCCGAAGGAGCGGAACAGAAGGTCCGGTCCGAACTTCATCATCAGGACGGCGACGGCCAGAAAGCCCGAGGCGAAGCCCAGGGGCATGCCGATCGCCAGCAGAACGAAGATCCCAATGAGCAGGATCAGTGAGATCGTTCCGATATCCATAGACTGCTATTCCCCCAGCGCGACCGTTGGCACGGCCTTGTTGTCTTGACCCGTCAGTCGACGTGCTCTTCCAGCACTTCCTCGGCCAGGTCGTGGACCTGTTTTTCTTTTTTCCAGTCGACGATGAGGTTCACCACCGCTTGGATCGCGATCAGCGTGATGGTCAGCAGCACCAGCGGCTTCATGGTGGCGGGGATCGGTGGATCCCAGGCGGTGCCGAAGGTCTCCCACCGCATCAGCTTGACGTAGGCCTCGTTGAAGCCGCCCCAGACGATAGCGGCGGCGAAGAGCACGATCAGCAGTGTGGAGATTGCGTCGAAGGCCCGCTGCCAGTTGCGCGGGACCATGTCGTAAAGAATGAAGATGCGGATATGGCCGCGCTGCTGCATGACGTAGAGGCCGGCCAGCAGATAGGCGATGCCGGCGGCCCACAGCGACATCTCGTTGACCCAGTAGGTCCCGCTCCCGAAGACGTAGCGCATCACCACTTCGTAGAACATGATGACGACGATCAGGGCGACGAGAAACATCGCGACCCGGCTGATCGCGATGCTTATGCGATCCATCCAGCTTTCGGTAGGGTGTTCGACCATCGGCGGTCCCCTGAAGGCTCGAGTGCCTGCGGCGAGGCGTGGAATCGCCCCAGCATAGCACAGCCCGTCGCAAGAGCGGGCCCCGCAGGATGTCGACCTGGGGGCCCGCCTTGTCGTTTCACAGGCCAGTGATTACTTCACCAGGCCGAGGGTTTTCAAGAAAGCGGTGTGGCTGTCGACCAGCGCACGGGCTTCCGGGGTCTTCTCGGCCCAGCCCTGCCAGGCGGACTGCGCCGCTTGGCGGAAGGCCGCGCGGTCCTCGGCGGACCAATCGTAGAGGGTGACGCCCTTGTCCCGCAGCATGGCCGCGGCCTCGTTGTTCTTCACCTCGAAGGTGAGGGCCGTCTGGAAGGCCAGCTTCTGCATGGCGACGTCGACGATGCGCTGCAGGTCTTCCGGCAGCGCGTCCCAGGCATCCTTGCGGATGGCCAGGTGGTCCGACGGCATGGAGTGGAAGCCGGGATAGGTCGCATGCTCGACCAGGTCATAGAGCCCCAGGCCGACGTTGTTGGCGAGGCCGGAGGCGTCGGCGCCGTCGATGATGCCGGTCTCGAGCGCGGTGAAGATCTCGGTGAAGTCCATGACCACCGGCGAGGCGCCCAGATTGGCGAAAATCTCGGTTTCCAGGCCCGGCGGGGAGCGGAATTTCCAGTCCTTCAGGTCTTCCGGGCCGCGGAGCGGCTTGGAGGAGGACATGGATTCCTGGCCGTAGATCCACCAGCCGATGAGCTGCATGTTGTACTCGTTGTACAGCTTGTTGGCCGCATCCTCGCCGCCGCCGTAGTAGAACCAGGCGTACTGCTGCCAGGGCGTGTCGTAGCCGCCCATGATGTCGCCGACGAACTGGAAGGCGGGGTTCTTGCCGGTCTGATAGGCGCCACCGGTCATGTCGCCGTCCAGGATGCCGCTGGCCGCCGCGTCGAAGGTCTCGACCGACTTCACCACGGAGGAGGAAAAGAACATCTCGATGTCGAGGCGGCCGCCCGACATGGTCTCCACGTCGTCGACGAACTGTTGGGCCAGCTTGCCGGAAGTGGTCTCCGGTGCGTAGTGAGTCTGAATGCGCAGCGTGTAGTCCGCTGCGAAGGCCGACGAAAGGCCAAGCACAGAGGTCGCCGCCGCCACGGCGGCGATTTTGAATACCTTCATTAGTTCCTCCCAGTTCTTTTGCTTCTTGCGCGCTACATCGCCGCGCGGGCTTCGGCACGATTCCCCCGTGCCTTCAAGGAAGGAGCCTAAGCCAATCGGGAAGCAACGACAATACGAACTTGGTATCGCTACCATCTAAGCCGTTCAAGGCCTGCGGCGCTCCCTTGCCGGGGGGTGCATAAGCGGACTGCTGAAGCCGCGTCGGGCGGTCTGCGGTGCGGCGTCGGACCACCTGGGCGCGCGCCGGTGAGGCGCAGTCGATTCTCCTCTGGAGCCCTCCGCCGAAGCATGATAGGAACTGCGGATGAATATGATTCGCAATCGCAATAAGGACGGATTATTGCTCCTGCCGAATGGCGAAAGCCGAGGAAGACGCGAGATAAGCGCGGAAAACTGCGAATTTTGAGGAGAGTCTACGTGACCATCTCAGCCTGGCGGCGATCGGCCCGGGCAATCCTGGCGCTGCTGGGGGCCGGCTTCGCGAGTGCCCCGGTGCAGGCCGATCCCGCGGTCGACCCGGCGGCCGGTCCGGTGGCCGAAAGGGCCGTCGCCATCGAACTGAACAAGCTGGAGCCCAACGGCGAAGCCTGCCGGGCCTACCTGGTGCTGAAGAACGGCAGTGAGGTGGCCTTCCGGTCCCTGAAGCTCGACCTGGTCATGTTCGACAGCGCCGGCGTGGTGGCCAAGCGGCTGGCGGTGCAGGCCGCGCCGCTGCCCTCCGGCAAGACCAGCCTCAAGGTCTTCGACATCACCGGGCATGACTGCGGCGGCATCGGCTCGATCCTGCTGAACGATGTCCTGGCCTGCGAACCGGCGGCGGAGGCGGAGGGCGACTGCCTGGGGCTGATCGCCGCCTCGGCGCGCGGGCCGGTCCCCTTCATCAAGTGAACTGTTCTCCGGCCGGCGGCCCGGCGCCCGGCGGAGTTGGATAAAGAGTTTTGGTGCCATGAACGATACCCTGGAATCCACCGCGGAAGCGCCCGACGGCGCCCTGGCCGCCGCGCCCGAGGTCGCGCCCGACGCGGCGCCCGACGCGGTTCTGGCCGCCGTGCCGGGGCCGGAGCCGGTGACGCTGCTGGCCCGGCTGGCGGAGTTCCTCGACGCCGGCGGCCCGGTGGTACTGATCCTGCTGGCCTGCTCCGTGGTGGCGCTGGCCATCATCCTGATGAAGCTCTGGCAGTTCCATGCCGCGCGCCTGGGTGACCGGCGTGACGCGCGTCAGGCCGTGGCGCTGCTGCGCCAGGGCCGCACGGCGGAGGCCCTCGGCCTGCTGGCCGGCCGGCGCGATCCGCTGGCGCAGGTGCTGGCCCGCGCGATCCACGGCCGCCAGCGGCGCGACCTGCCGGAAGCCGTGGTGCGCGAAGAGGTGCTGCGCAGCGGCAACGAAGTCATCGAGGGGCTGCGCTCGCACCTCCCCGCTTTGGAGGTGATCGGCGGGGTCGCCCCGCTGCTCGGGCTGTTCGGCACGGTGCTCGGCATGATCGAAGCCTTTCGCCAGTTGGCCAAGGCGGGCAACCAGGTGAACCCCGCCATTCTCTCCGGCGGCATCTGGGAGGCGCTGCTCACCACCGCCGTCGGCCTAGCCGTCGCCATCCCGGTGGTGGTCCTCTACAACTGGTTCGAGCGGCGGGTCGAACGCACCGCCCACGAAATGGAGAACCTGGTCACCCAGCTCTTCACCCAGGACCTTTCGCTCCGGCCGGAAGAAAGTCATGACAGCGCAAGTCTCCGCCTCGCCGCCGCCGATTGACGCGGCGCGCCGGGGCGCAGGCGGCCAGCGTATGGGTGGGGGGCCGCGCCGTCGCGCGCGCATCGGGCTGACGCCGCTGATCGACGTCGTCTTCATCCTGCTCGTCTTCTTCATGCTGGCCTCCAGCTTCCTGGACGAGCGGGCGATTGAGGTCGACGCCCCGGCGGCCAGGCTCGGCGGCAGCTCCATGGAAGGCGCCCTGCTCGTGGAACTGCGGCCCGAGGGACTGCGGCTCGCCGGGCGCCGGGTCACCGAGGCGCAGCTCATGGCGCAGCTCGCCGAGCACGCCGCGCGCAACGCGAACCAGCGGGTGCTGATCAAGCCGGCCAAGGGCATTTCCCTGCAGCGCGCCGTGGCCCTGCTCGACGGGGTGCTGGCGGCCGGGCTGACCCAGGTCTCCTTCGCCCGCGGCCCGGCGGGATGAGGGCGGGCGCCATGCGATTGCACCGCCGGGCCCGCAAGGCCGACAGCGAGGAGCGCATCCTGCCGCTCATCAACGTCGTCTTTCTGCTGCTGATCTTCTTCATGCTGGCGGGCCACCTGGCGCAGACCGATCTCTTCAAGGTGGCGCCGCCGGTCTCCGAGGGCGCCGGTGAGGGGGCGGGCGCCGGGGCGGAGGGGGCGGCCGCCGAGTCGGAAGAGGCGCAGGAGATCGTCCTGCTGCTGGCCGCCGATGGCCGCCTTGCCCTCAACGGCAGCTACGTCGAACCGGCGGACCTGAAGGCGGCGGTTGCCGCCCGCCTGGCGGCGCAGCCCGGCCTGCCGGTCACCCTGAAGGCCGATGGCGCGGCGGAAGCGCTGGACGTGGTCGCCGTGATGGAAAGCCTGCGGGACGCCGGCGTGGGCGACCTGCAGCTCCTGGCCCAGCCACCCCAGGCCCAGCCGCGCCTGTCCCAACCACCCCTGTCCCAACCTCCTGGGTCCCAATCCGGGGAGGTGATGCCGTGACCCGCCCCGGATTCTCCCCCAAGGCGCACCACTGGAGTCTCGCCATCATTGCCGCCCTGCTCTTGCATGCGGGCTTGGCGGTGACGATGTTCCGGCCGGGCGAATCGGGCGCGGCGGCCACCGGGCACGGCGGCATCCAGGTGGGGCTCGGTCCGGCCGGCGGGGCGTCGGGGGCCGCCAGCGAGGTGATGCCCGAAGAGGCGCCGGGGGTGGCAGAGCCGCTGCCCGACGCCACGGCCGCCTTGCCGCCGGAAGTGGAGGCGCCGCCGCCGGAAACGGTGGAGGAAGCCGTCGCCGCGCCCCCGCCTGCTGCCGAGGAGCCGCCTGCCGAGGTGTTCCCTGCCGAGGTGCCGCCGGCGGCGGTGCAGCCGGAAATCGCGCCGGCGGCGGCGCCGGCCGAGACGCCGCTTTATGCGCCCGTCGAGCAGGTCGAGGTGGAGACGCCGCCGGCGCCCGTCGCCGAAGCGATGACGGAAGCAACGCCGCTGGAGGAGGTGCCGGCCGAAGATGTCTCGGCCGAAGAAGTTCCAGCCGAGGAGATCCTTCCGGAGGTCGAGATGGCCGAGGCCGTGGTGCCGCCGGAGGAGACGGTGGCGCAGGCGGCCATGAAGACTCCCCCCAAACCCCTGGCAAAGCCGCGCCCGCAGATCGAGAGCCGCCCGCCGGAACCCGAGGTCGTGGAGCGGGCCGAGCCGGCGCCCCAGGCGACCCAGTCTCCGGTGACCCAGTCCCCGGTGACCCAGTCCGCGGTGACCCAGACCGCGGCGGTCGAGGCTACCGCCGCCAGCACCGCCAATCCCACCAAGGGCAAACCCGCTGCCGAGGCGCTGAACGGCACCCGGGGCAAGGCCGGGATCGGCAGCGCGGCGAGTTCCGGGACGGCGCGCAGCACCAGCAGCGGCGGCGCGCCCGGCGCCTACGTCGACTACAAGGCCGTCCTGAAGGCCTGGCTGGTGAAGCACAAGGAATATCCGCGGCGCGCGCGCCTGCGGCGCCAGGAAGGCGAGGCCTATCTCTACATCGCGGTCGACGGCGCCGGTCGGCTGCTCGACTACCGCATCGACAAGAGCACGGGCTACAAGCTGCTCGATCAGGAGATCTCGGCCATGATCGAGCGCGCCAAGCCGCTGCCCACCGCGCCGGCCGGCATGGAAGCGGCGCAGTTCGAGTTCAGGTTCCTGGTCGACTTCGGTCTGCGGTGAGGACGGCCGCGCGAAGGTGGGCCCCGCTTGGGGCGGTCACCTTTCGGCGGCGGCGACGGCGCTGGCGGCCTGCCGCGCCCCATAGGTAAGTACCCGGACGGCGGGCAGGCGCAGCACCGCCGTGGTGCCTTGGCCCAGCACGCTTTCCAGATGCAGCGAGCCGCCGTGCAGTTCCACGAAGGAGCGCGCGATGGGTAGGCCCAGGCCGGTGCTCTTCACGCCGCCGGCGTAGGCGGCGGTATGCTCGTAGGGCCGGAACACGACGTCGAGCTTGCTGGCGTCGATCCCGATCCCGTTGTCGCTGAAGCGCACCTCGACGCCGGCGCCATGGGCGAGGTCGTCGAAGGACACCGCGACCTCGATCCGGCCGTTCTCCGGCGTGAACTTGGTGGCGTTCGACAGCAGGTTGAGCGCCACCTGCTTCATCAGCCGCGGATCGGCCAGGACCGGCACCTCCGGCAGCGGGCAGCTCAGCGCCACCTGCTTGCCTTGCCCCTGGTTGGTGGCGCTGATCATCTGCAGCGTCTCGTCCAGCAGGGCATGGAGGTCCATCTCCGCTTCCTGCAGCACCATCTTGCCGGCTTCGATCTTCGCCAGGTCGAGCAGCCCGTCGATCAGCCCGAGCAGATCCAGCGCCGAGGAGTTGATGTCGTTGATGTACTCCATGTAGCGCTCGTTGATCTCGCCGAAGACGCCCAGGCGGATGATGTCCGAGAAGCCGAGGATGGCGTTCAGCGGCGTGCGCAGCTCGTGGCTCATGTTGGCCAGGAATTTCGACTTGATGCGGTTGGCGCGCTCGGCCTCGTTGCGCGCGGCGACGGCTTCCTCTTTGCTGCGCTCCAGGGCGGCAGTACGCTGGCGCACACGCTTTTCCAGTTCCGAGTTCAGGCTGGCGAGGCGCGCCTCCGCCTGAATGCGCCCTGTGATGTCGGTCTCCGTCACCACGATCACGCCCTCGCCGGTGCGCGGATCGCGCCCGCGCTGGGCCTGGACCTGGTGCCAGCGCGGTCCCTCGGCCGTGCGCACCCGCAGGTCGCGCGCGAAGGCATGGCCACTGGCCACGCTCTGGCGCAGCGCCGCCGCGATATCCGGGTCGCCGAACTGGCGGTCGAGATCCTTCGCGTCGCTGCCGGCGACATCGCTCTGGCCGAAGGTCTCGATGGCGGCGGGGTTGCGCGACAGCAGCCGGCCTTCCTGCGTGTAGGTGCTGACCATCAGCGAGGTGTAGCGCGTCGCTTCCAGCAGGCGCAGGGCCTCCTCGTTGTTCTGCAGCTCCAAGGGCGCGGAACACTCGATCAGCACGGCGTCGCGGCCGTCTTCGATGGTCACCGGCGAGATCGCCAGCATGACGGTCACCGGGTTGTTGTTCGGATAGAGCGTCCAGGTTTCCGTCGCGATCTCGCCCGGCGACGTCTTCTCGATGACCTGCGCCAGACGCTGACGCACCGCCTGGTTGTCGCTGCCGAAATCGCGCGCCAGCAGGTCCTCCAGGCTTTCCGCGCGCCAGAACTGCACGGCGCGGCGGTTGGCCCACCAAATGGCGTGGCGTTCGACGTCGAAGATCCACACCGGCGTGTTCAGCAGATCGAAGCTCTGCAAGTCCCGCCGGTCAGAGAAATGTTGTTTCGCAGTCGACCCCATGTAAGGCCCAAACCCCTGGCGTTCGTCGGCGGCGTCTTCGCCCGGCTGCAGGGCCGGCGGAGACGCTCGATTGATAGCCGTTCGCGGCAAGTCGCGGAGGCGGGGCTAGGTGCCAATGGATTGAATTTAGTTGGCTTTTGATATTCAGCCGCCGCCGGTGAATATCGGGTCATTTGCCTGTTCCGGGCCTTGCGAGTCAAGCGCGCAAAGGCATCGGATTCCGCCCCTCATCCAAGAGCCTTTGATTCCCGCGGTCCGCCGGGTCATCCAGCTGTCATTTTTTCGTCGCTTCAGCGTCACCCGAGGGGAGTAAGAGACCGGATTCACGGGGGACGCCGTGTGGCGGTCGCGGGAGGTTCCCCGGCGGGCTCTCCGGGACAGGCGTAAGCGACGGTTGTGAGGTATGGTTATGCGCTTCCTAAGGCCCACCGCGGATTTCACCTACGCAGCGCCCGAAGACGCTGCCTGGCGCCGCCGCCTGATCCACGGCATAGAGCAACTCACCGGCAAGCCGCGGCTGTGGCGGCTTTACGCCGACTACTGCGCGGGCCCCGTGTCGCAGGACTTCTTCGCCGAATCGGTGGAGCGTCTGGCGCTGAGCGTCGACATCGACCACCGCGAGCTGGCGCGCATTCCCCGCGAAGGCCCGCTGGTGGTGGTGGCCAACCATCCCTTCGGCGTGGTCGACGGCCTGGTGCTCGGCTACCTGCTGTCGCGGGTGCGTCCGGACTTTCGCATCCTCGTGAACTCGGTGCTCTACCGCCTGCCGGAGCTGCAGCCTTTCCTGCTGCCCATCGACTTCGCCGAGACGCGCGAAGCCCGGGCCACCAACATCGCCACCCGCCGGCGGGCGCTCGACGACCTGCTGGACGGCCGCGCCGTCGCCATCTTTCCCGGCGGCACGGTGTCGACGGCCGCCACGCCGCTGGGCCGCGCCGTCGATCCGGCGTGGAAGCCCTTCGTCGGCCGCCTGGTGCAGGAAGGCCGCGCCAGCGTGGTACCGGTCTTCTTCGAAGGTCAGAACAGCCGCGTCTTCCAGCTGGCGAGCCAGCTCTCCATGACGCTGCGCCTCTCGCTGCTGTTCCGCGAGGTGGTGAACAAGATGGGCGGTGAGGTGAAGCTGCGCATCGGCGCGCCGCTGAGCCATGCCCAGCTCGCGCATTTCGAGGACCGGCGCGCGCTGACCGACCATCTGCGCCATCTCACCTACGCGCCGCAGCGCGCCGAGGTGACGGCCTTCGCACCTCCTTTCGAACCGCCGCTGGGACCGGTCTTCGAGCTGCAATGAGCGTGAAGCGGCCATGGCGACTTGTATGAGACTTCGCGCCGCGGCGCCCCAGGCCCTTGACTCATTCAGCCGATGCGATCATAACCGCAGCGAAATTCGCGGTGCTTCTTTGCCGCAATCCCGACCAACCCTGTGAACGCCAACGAGCGAATGAGTAACATGAAAACGGTCTGCCACATTACGCAGAGGAACCTGCCAGACGCCGGCGCTTTTTATGCGCTGCGCGAAGGTGCGTTCAATCTGCCCTGCTTGGGAGTGGGCCGTCCGGTCATGCTGTAGCCGCAGCATCACAGCCGAAGTCGACGAACCCTCCCGCAGCCTCGCGCCGGGAGGGTTTTTCTTTGCCTGCAAGTCCCCGGATCGAGAAGACGCAAAACCAACCGCCGAAAATAAGGAGCAAGATCATGGCGGAGTACGAGACTTTCGAGACGGGCGGGGCCCCGGTAAAGGCCTGGGTCAAGGGTGTTCCGGTGGAGGCCTCCGCACGTCTCCAGCTGGAGAACATCGCGCGTCTGCCGTTCATCCATTCCCACGTCGCGGCCATGCCCGACGTGCATCTGGGCAAGGGCGCGACGGTCGGCTCGGTGATCGCCACCAAGGGGGCCATCGTCCCCGCAGCGGTGGGCGTCGACATCGGCTGCGGCATGATGGCGATGCGCACCTCGCTGACGGCCGCGCAGCTGCCGGACAGCCTGGCGGCGCTGCGCTCGGACATCGAGCGGACGGTGCCGCACGGCGGCATCGGCGTGAAAGGCGGCTGGAAGGACGGCATCCCCGATGCCGTCGGCCGGCGCTTCACCGCCAGCGGCCTGGCCGAGCGTCTCGCGGCCGTCGAGGCCAAGCACGAGAAGATCGCGGGGGCGAACCACGTGGTTCATCTCGGCACCCTCGGCACCGGCAACCACTTCATCGAGGTCTGCCTCGATGAGGCGCAGCGAGTTTGGGTGATGCTGCACTCCGGCAGCCGGGGCATCGGCAACCGGATCGGCAGCTACTTCATCACCCAGGCGCGTGAGGCCCTGCTGCACCGTGAAGGCGCGGCCTCGGTGCCCGACCGCGACCTCGCCTGGTTCGAGGAGGGCGAAGAGCTCTTCGACGACTATGTCGAGGCCGTGCATTGGGCGCAGGACTTCGCGCGGGCCAACCGTGAGGTGATGATGGAGCGGATCCTCCGGGTCCTGCGCGATCACTTTCCGGCCTTCCGCGTCGAGAAGGAAGCCGTCAACTGCCACCACAACTACGTGGCGCGGGAACGGCACTTCAATGCGGACGTCTGGGTGACGCGCAAGGGCGCGGTGCGTGCCGGTGAGGGCGAGCTGGGGATCATCCCCGGCTCCATGGGCGCGCGCTCCTACATCGTGCGGGGCCTCGGGATGCCTGAGTCCTTCTGCTCCTGCTCGCATGGGGCGGGACGCACGATGAGCCGCTCGGAGGCCAAGCGCCGCTTCACCCTGGCCGACCACGCCGCCGCCACCGAGGGCGTCGAGTGCCGCAAGGACCAGGGCGTCATCGACGAGACGCCTGCGGCCTACAAGGACATCGATGCCGTCATGGCCGCCCAGCGCGATCTGGTGGCGGTGGAGCACACCCTGAAGCAGGTGCTCTGCGTGAAGGGATAGACCCGGACCGGTGGCCCAAGCCTAGAAACCTGGGAAACGCCGGCCCCGGAGGAAGAAGAGAGACCGAGACCATGACAGCGACTGCCTGCATCGCGCGGGACATCCGGGCCCTGATCGGCGAGAAGCTCGATGCCGTCGAGCGGGAGCATGACGTGCGCCTGCTCTTCGCGATCGAGTCGGGCAGCCGCGCCTGGGGCTTTCCTTCGCCCGACAGCGATTACGACGTGCGCTTCGTCTATCTGCGCCGGCCAGAGTGGTATCTCTCGGTGCAGGCGCGGCGCGACGTCATCGAACTGCCGATCGACGGCGAGTTCGACATCAACGGCTGGGACCTGAAAAAGGCGCTGCACCTGCTGATCAAGCCGAACCCGGTGCTGCTGGAATGGCTGCGTTCGCCCATCGTCTACCGCGCCGACGGCGAGGCGATGGTGAAGCTGACCGACCTCGCGCTGCGCACGGCCCACCAGCGGCCTTCCGCCTACCACTATCTGCACCTTTGCCGCAGCCAGTACGCCCGCTTCATCGCGGGCAAGGAGGCGGTGAAGCTGAAGAAGTACTTCTACGTGCTGCGTCCGGCCCTGGCGCTGATGTGGCTGCGCCGGCATCCCGCCCGCCCGCTGCCGATGAACATCGGCGAGCTGCGCGCCGGCCTCGGCCTGCCGGGCGAGCTGTCGGATTTCCTCGACGCGCTGCTGGCGCGCAAGGCGAAGACCCGCGAGCTGGGCGAAGGGCCGCGGCTGCCGGCGCTCGACCGCCTCATCGAGGCGGAGATCGCCGAGACGGAGTCGAACCTGCTGGAGCTTGCGCCGCCGGCCCCCGATCTGAAGGCGGCGGCCGACGCGCTGTTCCGCGACATGGTGCTGGAGAACGGCTGATGCTTGTGACGGAGCGCCTGCTCCTTAAGAGGTAGCAGCGGTTCTTTGGCGCTAGGGCGGTTGACGGCGCGGGGCGATTGGCCGGACACTCTTCCCAATCTTCAAAAAGTGACGGGGGAGGTGTGTCATGCCGAGATCCCAAAGCGGCGACGGCAAGACCTATGGCGGTGTCGTCAAGGATCCGCTCGATCTGCGCGACCTGATCTACGAAAGCGGCCTCTTCGAGCTGCCCTTCAAGGTCGACAACCGCGCCAAGGCGCCGGTGATCCTCGACCAGGGGCAGGAAGGCGCCTGCACCGGCTTCGGTCTTGCCGCCGTGGTGAACTACCTGCACCACAACCGCTCCGACTTCTCCGCCGCCAAGCGCAAGGCCTACAAGGCGAAGGAAAAGGGCGCCAGCCCGCGCATGCTCTACGAGATGGCCAAGCGCTACGACGAATGGCAGGGCGAGAACTACGAAGGCTCCTCCGTGCGCGGCGCCATGAAGGGCTGGTCGCGCCACGGCGTCTGCAGCTGGGCGGACTGGCCCTATGACGCCAGGAAGCCCGGCCGCCTGACGCCGAAGCGGCAGCGCGCCGCCCTCGATCATCCGCTGGGCGCCTACTACCGGGTGCGCCACCTTTACCTCAACAACATGCAGGCCGCCCTCGCCGAGACCGGCATTCTCTACGCCAGCGCCTCGGTGCACCGCGGCTGGCAGCAGGTCGGCAACGACGGGGTCATCCCCTACAGCAAGGAAAAGATCGGCGGCCACGCCTTCGCCTTGGTCGGCTACGACGACCGCGGCTTCTGGGTCCAGAACTCCTGGGGGCCGAAGTGGGGCAACAAGGGTTTCTGCCACCTGGGGTACGACGACTGGCTGGAGAACGGCTTCGACTGCTGGGTGGCGCGCCTCGGCGTGCCGGCGCTCAGCTTCGCCGACGGAGACTCCCTGGTGCACGGCCGCGCCTCGGAATTCGGTTTCATTCCCGACGAGTCGGTGGTGCTGGACACCATCCGCCCGCACTTCGTGAACCTGGGCAACGACGGCCGCTTCTCGCAGTCGGGGCTCTATTCCAGCGATGAAGAAGATGTGCGGGACGTGGTCCTGGGCGGCTTCAAGAAGACATCGAAGGACTGGAGCGGCCCCAAGCGTCTCGCCGTCTATTGCCATGGCGGGCTCAACAACGAGAAGGCCTCGGCCTCGCGCATCGCCTCGATGCGGCCCTACTTCCTGGCCAACCAGATCTACCCGCTGCATTTCATGTGGGAGACCGGCTTCCTCGATTCCGCGAAGGGAATCGTCGAGGACGCCTTCCGCCGCGGCCGTTTCGAAGGCTGGGCCGACAGCATGAAGGACCGCTTCTTCGATCTGCTGGACGAAGGCATCGAACTGGCAGCGCGGCCGCTCGGCAAGCCGGTGTGGCGCCAGATGAAGGACAACGCGGAACGCGCGTCGGACCCGGCGGGCGGCGCGCGCTTTACCGCGACCCGCATCGCCGCCTGCATGGCGGAGCTGGCCGAGGCGGGCGACGAGGGCGAGCTGCACCTGGTCGGCCACAGCGCCGGCAGTATCTTCCTGGCCCACCTGCTGCCGGTGCTGGTGGAGCTGAAGGTGCCGGTGAGGTCGCTGACGCTCTTCGCGCCCGCCTGCACCCTCGACCTCTTCGAGGCCGGCATCGCCCGGCATATCGGCCGCGAGGTGGAGCGCTTCGCGATGTTCAACCTGACCGACGAGACCGAACGCGACGACACGGTCGGCGGGGCCTACCACAAGAGCCTGCTGTATCTGGTTTCCGAATCCTTCGAGGAACGCCACCGCATGCCGCTGTTGGGCATGGAGGCCTTCGTATCGCCGCCGAAGAAAAAGCGCGCCGAACTGCCGGCGGCGGAGCGCAAGCAGGTCGACCGGGTGAAGCGGGTGATCGGCGGCGCGGAGGGACCGGACAACGGCAAGACCGTGATCCGCATCCAGGGCGTGCCCGTCGCGGTGAAGCCGAGGTCGGAAAGCACCTCCCACGGCGGCTTCGACAACGACGAGGAGACCCTCAACTCGATGCTGCGGATCATCACCGGCAAGCACAAGCTGGCCAAGGAGTTCTGAGCGGCCGGACGACAGTCGAAGCCGCGGCGCCCGCGACCGTCTTCCGTGGAGCCTGCCGTCCCGGCGAGATGCCGTCGGGCGGGGGCTTTTCGCTTGCCCGGGGCAAGACCTGACAGGGCGGCGACTGTCCTGCGCGGACCCCTAAACTTTATGAGAGTATATCATGGTTAATTTTCGCGGCCTCGGGCTTTAAAAACCGTAAGTGGATCACGGGGTTATTTGCCGCCTACTCGGGCAGACGTAATCCGATTGTGCGGGAAAGCCAATTGCTGGAAAAAATTCCGATAGATATACTCTTTGCGGAAAGACTAGGACGCCGCACCTAGGTTGGGGTGATTTTCGGGGGCTGCCGTGCCGCGGCGACGGGCTGGCGGTTGAACGCAGAGTGGAGGGGAATTCATGGCAGGGGTAGCAAGTGAACTGCAGGCGCTCCCGTTCGGGTCGCTGATCGGCGGCCCGCTGGATGCGGCGATCGAGGCGCAGGCCCGTGCGGCCCTCTCCTCGGTCAACTTCATCCGCAGTATCGGCTTCGACGACGACGGCAAGGTGCAGAACATCACCTTCACCGCCAAGAAAGGCGACACCGAGAGCGAGATCACGGTGCCGCTGCTGACCATCGTGCCGATCCCCTTCATCCGCATCGACGAGATGACCATCGACTTCAAGGCCAATGTCACCTCCAGCAAGCAGAGCGAGGACAAGACGGTCCAGTCGGTGAACAAGAGCGCCAAGGTCAGCGCCGGGGCGAGCTACCTCTTCTTCAAGGCGAACCTCGAGGCCTCGATCTCCTCCAAGAAGGATTCGGAGTCGACCAAGAATTCCAAATATTCGGTGGAAACCACCATCGACGTCCATGTTCACGCCGTGCAGGACGAACTGCCGGCGGGGCTGGCCAAGATGCTGAACATCCTGGCCGACACCATTCAGGCACCGCCGCCGGTTGCCGAGCTGCCCTCCGGGGGCGGTGGAGGCAGCGCCGGGGGAAACTGATCGAGCTGGGGCCGCCGCAGGCCGCCAGCCTGCCCGGCCGCCCTGGCGTTCTCGTCCGTTTCCGCGCCGTGCAGACCCGCGTCTGGCGGGGGTTGGTGAAGTGGCTGGGTGCCGGCCGCCGCCAGGCGGCGTAACAAAAAGACCCCGCCGCCAGGCGGCGTAACAAAAAGACCCCGCCGCCAGGCGGCGTAACAAAAAAGGCCCCGCCGCCAGGCGGCGTAATGAAAGAGGGCCGCCGCCAGGCGGCGTAGTGAAATAGGATGCGCCGGCAAAGGGCGCGGTTGAGAATGGGGCGGCGCCGGCAAGCGGTGCCGAGCGGGGAGGGGTAGCGTAGCGGATGGCGGATCTTCAGCAGATTGTAGGGGCGATCCTGCGCGACCTGGCCAAGGCGCGCTTCAGCGCCGACCTCTATTCCCGTTCGATTGCCCGCTACTACGAGAACGACTATCTGCTGCGCCGCTTTCCCGTGCCGCGCGCCGACGTGGAGGAGGTCGAACTGGACCTCAAGTTCTCCATTGCCGGCGTGCCCGAGAGCGAGGTGAACCACGAAAGCCAGGAAGCCAATGCGGCCGTGCTGTTCGAACGCTCGGTGGAGCGCCTGGTGGCCACCTTTCTCGACATCGCGCGGGAGCGCAACGGCAAAGACGAGACTTTCAACGAGACCTGGTGGAAATACCTGACCAAGGGCTTCAACTCCTCCGGCTTGCGCATCGAAATGCGCCAGAAGGTGCTGCGCTACTTCATCGAATCCTACACGCACATGATCGACGACGACGGCAACTTCGATCCCGCCATGCCGCTGCGTGAGCTGGAGCGGCCCTTCCGCTGGGCAATGGAAGCCTTCGCCAAGGACATCTATGCCCAGGGCGGTGAGGCCGAGGTGGAAATGAAGCGCGCCCTGCGCGACCTGATCCAGCCGCTCATCGACGACAAGGCCATGAAAAAGGCGGTCGAGGCCATGGGGCCCGCGATCAAGACCATCTGGAACGGCAACAGCGACGCGCGCCTGGAGATCATGGTGGAAGGCGGCCAGCTTTCGCAGCTCGGCGAGGGCGCGCTGTCCTGCTTGAAGATCAAGGCGGTGGTGCGCAACATGGTGTGGACCGAGGTGAAGGTCGGCGATCGCACCACCCGCCACGCCCTTACATCTGAGTAGGGGCGTCAGAGTAGGGGCCATCTGAGTAGGGAGAGACCGCATGCCGGAAGAGACGGAAGACACCGTGCCGCAGTCCTCCGGCAACGGCGGTAATGGCAACGGGGGCAATGGCAACGGGGGCGGCAGCGCCGGCAAGGCGGGCGCCGGCGGCGGCCCCGAGATGCTGCCGGAGCCGCAGAGCGACGTGCTTTCCCTGGCGCAGCTCATCGGCGCGCCGATTCACGCGCTGGTCGATGCCGAGGCGCAGTCGGCCATGGCCACCGCCCGCTTCGTGCGCGCGGTCGGCTTTACCGGCCCGCGCGAGGGCGAGGAGGAAGATGCAGGGAGTTTGGGCGAGCTGCAGATGGCGCGCTTCAAGCGCCGGCGCCGCAATGCCGACGGCACGGAAGACGACGTCGAGGTGCAGATCCCGCTGCTCTCCATGCTTCCCATCCCGGCCTTGCAGATCAAGGATGCCGAGTTGGACTACACGGTGAAGATCATCCAGTCCGAAGCGCTGCCGCGCCGCCAGGCGGAGGTGAACCAGCTGGTCACGCCGCAGGACGAGAGCGGGCCGCTGCGCGAGCCGCCGGCGACCCTGCGCGCTTCCTTCGCGCGTGACCCGCGCCCGGGCGACCGCCGCTCCGTCGACATGCTGGTGAAGATGAAGCTGCGCATCGAGCAGGCCGACATGCCCGGCGGCCTGGCGCAGCTGCTGGCGCTGGCCGCCGAGACCAGCCGCCAGACGCCCATCCTGCCGCCCGCGCCGGCGCAGGAACCGGCGCCCGAACGCGCGCCGGCAAAGCGCAGCCCGCGCAAGCGGCGGAGCAAGCGCGATGGCTGAGCCGCAAGCCGACTCGCTGACCCCGGGCCGGATCCCCTGTCCCGACTGCGGGACGCCGCTGGCGCTGCCCATCGCGGCGGTGCTGGCCGGCCAGCCCATCGTCTGCGCCGCCTGCGGGCTGGAACTGCATGTGAACCGCGACGATTCGGCGGCGGCCCTGACGGCACTGGGGCGCTGGTACGACGAAACCGCGCCGGCGCGCGCGGTCGCGGCCGCCGGCACCTCCGGACCCGCCGGCGCCGGCGACCCCGTCACACCTGCCCGCCGCCCGCGGCGCTCCCGTCGCTAGGCTTGGCCGCTCGTCTTGTCCGTCTACGAAAGCCGTTTTCGCCCCTGGTTGGATGACCTCGGCGGCTGGCCCGACTGGGAAGCCACGCCGGAGGAAGCCAAGGTCTTCGCCGACGACCTGGCGGAGGCCGGGGCCCTGGCCGGGGAGCGTCTGGCCAACCTCTACGGCGAGCAGACCGACACTTTCGGGGCGGCGGCCCTGGTCAAGGACCTGGCCGGACAGGCCTTGGCGGAGGAAGACCTGCAGGCGGCGGCGCTGGCGCTGGCCGCCGGCGAGTACTACCGCCTCCGCGTGACGGTGCCGCGCGCCCTGCCCGGCGGCCTGACCAACTCAGCGAACACAAGCCGCTGGGACAAGCTGCGGCCCTACCTTCTGGCGCGCTGCCGCGCCGTGCTGCGCGACAACGGCGCCGACGCCTTGCAGTGGCGCGCCATCCTGGGCCGCGTGCCGGACAACTGGCTGCCGCAGGCGCAGCTCACCCGCGCCCTGCAACAGGAATTGAACGCCAGCGGCCTGTTCAGCGACGTCGAGGTGACGCTGGAGCTCAATCCGCCG
Organism: Kiloniellaceae bacterium; assembly: GCA_048268885.1. GTDB lineage: Bacteria > Pseudomonadota > Alphaproteobacteria > Kiloniellales > Kiloniellaceae > Pelagibius. The sequence goes on from JBLWUP010000011.1 coordinate 115,350, forward strand.
GTGGCCGGGGGCGGGCGCTGGATCGCCATGCAGTGCCGGGGCGCCCTGGCGGAGCTGCGCAAGCGCCTGGCGGCGCGCGAGGCCTGTCTGGTCGAGCTGATCCGCGACGTGGAGAGCGCGGCGACCCAGTGGGTCGTGGTCTACCGCCTGGAGGACGAACTCAGCCTCGGGCGCGACGGGGTCGAGCGGGTGCGGCTGTGGTTCTACGACCCGTCCCGCGGCGGGCAGGAAATCAGCCTGCGGCTGACCTTGGCCGACGACCGGGTCCAGGCGGTCGAGTTGCCGGCGCCGGAAGCCAGCGCGGCGGTGACGGCGCTGCGGCTGGTGAAGCTGGAGCCCGCCGCGCCGCCCCTCTTCGGCTGGCGCCGCTGGTGCACCGCCGCGCATCCCTGGGGCGTCTTCTGGTGGCTGAAACGCCTCTGGCTGCTGCGCTTCAGCCGCCCGCCTTCCTGACCGGCAGGGGCATCATGCGTCGAGACGGCTGCTGCGCAGCCTCCTCAGCATGAGGTCCCAGTCTCAAGCCTCACCCTGAGGAGCCGCCCGCCCGGCTAAGGCGCCGGCCTTCGGCCGCGAAGTGGCTGAGGCCGTACCAGCGGGAAAAGGCCGCGACCTCCTTCCTGGGGCCGTCGAGCTGCAGGCGGCCCTCGTCGGCCGCGGTCTTAAGGGGCAGGTGGCCGAGCCAGATCTCCACCAGGGTCCGAAGAGTGGCCTGGACCCAGAGGTCGACTTCGTGGCCGGGGTCCTGCACGCAGATATCGACGTCGTCTTCTTCAAAGACCAGCCAGTAGAAGCGCTTGGCCACGGGCACGCCGTCCAGGCGGAAGCGCACCACGCGGCGCCCCGCGACCGGCTCGCCCTGCTTCAGGATGGTCTGGCGCAGCTCCCACATCAGCACGTCGGGGTCCAGGTTCTCGTCGCGGACGATTTCCCGCCGCAGCCACTTCTGGGCCCAGTTCCCCATGCTGTCGAGCACGGGGAAGATCTCTTCGCCGGCCCGGGTCAGGCGGTAGGTGGCGCCGCGTCCCTGGGCATCGGGAGTGCGCGCGATGATGTTGGCCTGCTCCAGCTCCTTCAGGCGCCGCGACAGCAGCGAGGAAGACATGCGCGGCACGGAATCCTGGATCTCGTTGAAGCGCCGGGCGCCGCAGAACAGCCCGCGCAGCACCAGCGGCGTCCAGCGCTCCGCCATGATCTCGGCGGCCAGGGCGATGGGGCAGAACTGCCCGTACCCCTTTGGGACGTTTTCCTTCGGTCGGACCATGCGATTAAGGCTAGGCCGGAGGCGGGACGGGTGCAACTTCACTTATTGCAGTTGAAGGACGGCGCGCGCCGGCAGATCCTCCCCCGCAGTCCGCCGCATTCTTTGAGAAAAGAGGAGGTTCTTTATGTCTCAGAAAATCGACCTGCCGACTCTGCTTGCCGATCTCGGCCCGCGCTGCGCCGCCCAAGCCGCGGCCTGCGATGCCGGGGACGCTTTCGTCGCCGACAACTACCGCGCCCTGCGCGCCGCCAAGGTGTTTTCCGCGCAGGTCCCCCTGGATCTTGCCGGCGGCGGGGCCGGCCATGGCGAGATGTGCGCCTTCCTGCGCGGCCTCGCCGGCCATTGCCCCTCCACCGCCCTGGCGCTTTCGATGCACCAGCACCTGGTGGCGGCGGCGGTGGCCAACGACCGCGCCGGGCGGCCGGGGCGCAAGCTGCTGGAAAAGGTGGCGGCGCAGGAGCTTGTCCTGGTCTCCACCGGCGCCAACGACTGGCTGGAGTCCAATGGCCGGGCGGAGCGGGTCGAGGGCGGCTACCGCGTGACGGCGGTGAAGCCCTTCGCCAGCGGCGCGCCGGCCGGCGACCTGCTGGTCACCTCGGCGGCCTACGACGATCCGGTGGAAGGTCCGCAGGTGCTGCACTTCCCCCTGTCGCTCAAGGCCGAGGGCGTGACCCTGCAGGACGACTGGCAGACGCTGGGCATGCGGGCCACCGGCTCCGGCACCGTGAGGCTGGAGAAGGTCTTCGTGCCGGAGGAAGCGGTCGCGCTGCGCCGTCCGCGCGGGCCCTTCCATCCCGCCTTCGCGGTGATCCTGACCGTGGCCCTGCCGCTCATCTGCTCGGCCTACCTGGGCGTGGCCGAGGTCGCCGCGGCCATCGCCCGCGAGCGGGCGAAAACGCGCGGTGAAGATCCCCTGACATTCTTGCAGGTGGGGGAGATGGAAAACCTGCTGACCTCGGCGGAACTCGCCGTCGACGACATGATCCGCCTGGCCAACAATTTCGACTTCACGCCGTCGGCGGAACTGGCCGGGCGTGTGCTGACCCGCAAGACCCTTGCCGCCAAGGCGGTGCTGGCGACGGCGGAAAAGGCGCTGGAGGTGGCCGGCGGCGCCGGCTTTTTCCGCAAGCTGGGGCTGGAGCGCTTCCTGCGCGACGCCCATGGCGCGCAGTTCCATCCGCTGCCGGAAAAGCGTCAGCAGCTCTTCACCGGCCGCCTCGCCCTCGGCCTCGACCCGGTCGGCGGCCAGACGCAGGAGGCACAGCGCCGCGCGGCGTGAGGCTTGCCGGCGGCTGCTGCGCGCGTGCTCCTCAGCATGAGGATTTTCACTTTATGCCATAAAGGTTTGACCTCATCCTGAGGAGTCTGGCCGGGCGAAAGCACGGACAGGCCTCTCGAAGGACGCACGGCGGCCGATGCACTACCCTGACTTCGCGGAACCCACTTTTCTGGACGACCACATCCGGCGGACGCTGGCGTTCTACGAACCCAACGTCTTCGATCCGGCGGGCGGCTTCTTCCAGCACTTCCGTGACGACGGCAGCGTCTACGACCGGGAGACGCGGCACCTGGTGTCCTCCTGCCGTTTCGTCTTCAACTACGCCTTGGCGGCGCGGCGCTTTGGCGGTGAGCAACACCTCGCCTGGGCGCTGCACGGCCTGACTTTTCTGGAAGAACGCCACCGCCAGCGCTCCGGCGGTTACGCCTGGGTGCTGGAGGGTGACCAAGTGAAGGACGCCACCAACCACTGCTACGGCCTGGCCTTCGTCATGGTGGCCGGCGCCACGGCGCTGCTGGCCGGCCTGCCGCAGGGGCGGGCGACGCTGGAACAGGCCTGGGAGGTGATGGAGGCGCACTTATGGGACGCCGAGCACGGCCTCTACAAGGACGAGGCCTCCCCGGATTTCGCCGAGATCAGCGCCTACCGCGGCCAGAACGCCAACATGCACGCCTGCGAGGCCCTGCTCTGGGCTTTCGAGGCGACGGGCGAGCGGCGCTATCTCGAGCGCGCGGCGCTGCTGGCCGACAACGTGACGCGCCGTCAGGCGGCTCTCGCCGGCGGCCTGGTGTGGGAGCATTACCGTCCCGACTGGTCGGTCGACTGGGACTACAACCGCGACGACCCGAAACATCTCTTCCGCCCCTGGGGCTTCCAGCCGGGCCACCAGACCGAGTGGGCGAAGCTGCTGCTCATCCTGCACCGCCACGCGCCGGCGGAGTGGCATATCCCGACCGCACAGAGTCTCTTCGACCGCGCGATGGCGGCCGCCTGGGACGCGGAGCACGGCGGCCTCTGCTACGGCTTCGATCCCGACTGCAACATCTGTGACGGCGATAAGTATTTCTGGGTCCAGGCCGAGAGCTTCGCCGCGGCCAAGCTGCTGGAGCTGGCGACGGGAGAGGCGCGCTACGGAGAGTGGTACGAGCGGATCTGGCGTTACAGTTGGGACCAGATGGTCGACCACGAGTACGGCGCCTGGTTCCGCATCCTGACCCGCGACAACCGGAAATATGACGACCTGAAATCCCCCGCCGGCAAGACCGACTACCACACCATGGGCGCCTGCTACGAGGTCCTGCGGGCGCTAGAGGCCTGAAATGGGGGTGATCAGATCGACTGATCGTCCGGTGGGGCGTTGAACTGACTGGGAGGAATCCCGTCAGGCTCGCCGTCGCGCCAAGAGGGCCCGCGAATATCCAGTGTTTTTTGGGAAGGAAGGATCGGGTCCGGGATGCGCGTGAAATCCGGGAGTTCTATCCCCTTTTCTCGCCACCTATCGAACAGCGCGGAAGCTTTCGAGGCTTTCTCTTCGCAGCCTTCTCTGAAGATCAGATAGAGCTCGCTGTGCCGCTCTTGAAATATCAGGCCGGCCAAGGTCCTATCCGCGAGAGGCCGGTTCGCAGCCGCTATCGAATTCGCTACATCAGCTCGGTCTTCCTGCACATTGGACCAGTCCAAACGGTAGCCGACCATACATTCGCTGCGGGAGGGTTTGCCTTGTACCGGAGCCGGTGTGGCTGCCGTCAATGCCAGGCAGACCGCAGTAAATGGGAGCAGACGCATTTTGTTCCTGTTCGCATTTCCAGCCGTGAAAGAAGCGGAACCATAGCATGGGGGATGCGGCTGGGAGGGTCTTGTTCATCGTTTTTTCTTGGCCGGAGGGGCTGTCCCGGGTCTAGGCTTGGGCCATGCACGATTCCCTCTTTGCCCGCATCGAGGCCAAGCGCGACGACCTGGTCGAACTGACCCGCGATCTCATCCGCTTTCCCACGGTGAACCCGCCGGGCGAGGCCTATACGCCCTGCGCCGAGTTCCTGGGGAACCGCCTGACGGCGCGCGGCTTCGACGTCGGCTACCACCGCGGCGAGGGGGAGGCCGGGGATTCCGACCGCTACCCGCGCACCAACGTGGTGGCGCGCAAGGAAGGGACGCGTCCCGGCTCCTGCATCCACTTCAACGGCCACATCGACGTGGTCTCGGTCGGCCAGGGCTGGACCGTCGAGCCCTTCGAGGGCCTGGTGCGCGACGGCAAGGTCTACGGGCGCGGCGCCTGCGACATGAAGGGTGGCCTGGCGGCGGCGGTCATCGCCGTCGAGGCGCTGTTGGAGGAGCACAACGACCTGCCCGGCGCGCTGGAGGTCTCCGGCACCGTCGACGAGGAGTCCGGCGGTTACGGCGGCGTCGGCTACCTCGCCAAGCAGGGCTTCTTCTCGCGTCCGCGCGTCGACCACGTGATCATCCCGGAGCCCTTGAACGTCGACCGCGTCTGCATCGGCCACCGCGGCGTCTGGTGGGCGGAGATCGAAACCCAGGGCCGCATCGCCCATGGCTCCATGCCCTTCCTCGGCGACTGCGCGGTGCGCCACATGGGTGCCTTCCTGCAGAAGCTGGAAAGCGAACTCTATCCGGCGCTGGCCGAGAAGCACACCGAGATGCCGGTGGTGCCCGAAGGCGCGCGCCAGTCGACCCTCAACATCAATTCCATCCACGGCGGGCTCAGCGAAGACTACGACGGGCTGCCGGCGCCGCTGGTGCCGGACTCCTGCCGCCTGGTGCTGGACCGCCGCTACCTCATCGAGGAAGACCCGGAAGAGGTGAAGCGCGAGATCGTCGTCCTGCTGGAGGGCTTAAAGCACGACCGCCAGGGCTTCGACTATGCCCTGCGCGAAGTGCTGGCCTTCCAGCCGACCATGACCGATCCCGAGGCGCCGGTGGTGCGCGCGGTCTCCGCGGCCATCGAGGAAGTACTCGGCAAGCCGGCGCAGCAGGTGGTCTCGCCCGGCACCTACGACCAGAAGCACATCGCGCGTGTCGGCCATCTGGAGGACTGCATCGCCTACGGGCCGGGCATCCTCGATCTGGCGCACCAGCCCGACGAATACGTCGGCATCGACGACATGGTCGCCTCGGCCAAGGTGATGGCCGCCGCGACTTTGGCCCTGTTGGGGGAGGCGGCTTCCCGCTAGACTCGCGCAAAGACAGAAAAGACGGCCGGCCTGCAACCCGGACCGCAAATCACGGAGGCAGAGTGCAGTCATGAAACAGCGTGTCGTGCGAAGGATTGCCGCGGGTCTGCTGGCCGCCGGCGTGATCGGCGCCGCTTCCGGCGCCCTCGCGGCCAAGGACAGTCTGACCATGGGCATGGTGCTGGAGCCGCCGGTGCTCGACCCGACGGCGCACGCCGCCGCCGCCGTTGACGAGGTGGTCTACGCCAACGTCTTCGAGGGCCTGACGCGCATCGACCGCAACGGCGAGGTGAAGCCCGCGCTGGCCGAAAGCTGGACCGTCAGCGACGACGGCCTCACGTACACTTTCAAACTGCACGACGGCGTCAAGTTCCACGACGGCACGACGTTCGATTCCGCCGATGTGACCTTCTCGCTCGAGCGCGCCATGGCCGACGACAGCACGAACGCGCAGAAAGGCCTCTTCGCGCCCATTGCGTCGGTCGCAGCGCCGGACGCCGGCACGGTGGTCATCACCCTGAAGCAGGCGGCGGGCAATTTCCTCTTCAACCTCGGCTGGGGCGACGCGGTCATCGTCGCGCCGGAAAGCGCCGCCACTAACAAGAGCGATCCCGTCGGCACCGGTCCCTTCAAGTTCGACCGCTGGGTCAAGGGCGACCGGGTCGAGATTTCGCGCTACGACGATTACTGGGGCGCGCCGGCGAAGCTGGCCAAGGCGACCTTCAAGTTCATCCCCGATCCCGCCGCCGCGACGGCGGCATTGCTCGCCGGCGACGTCGATGCCTTCGCGAATTTTCCGGCGCCGGAGGCCCTGGCGCAGTTCGAGGGCGATGCGCGCTTCACCGTGACGATCGGCAGCACCGAGGGCGAGACCATCCTGGCCATGAACAACGCGCGCAAGCCGCTGGACGATATCCGCGTGCGCCGCGCGCTGGCCCACGCCATCGACCGCAAGTCGGTGGTCGACGGCGCCATGTTCGGCTACGGCACGCCGATCGGCAGTCACTTCGCGCCGCACCACCCGGCCTACGTCGACCTCACCGGCCGCTACAGCTACGACCCGGACCAGGCGCGCAAGCTCCTGGCCGAAGCGGGCTACGCCGACGGCTTCACCGTCAGCCTCAAGCTGCCGCCGCCCAGCTATGCGCGGCGCGGCGGGGAGATCGTCGCCGCCGAACTCGCGGCCGTCGGCATCGACGCGCAGATCACCCAGGTCGAATGGGCGCAATGGCTGGAGCAGGTCTTCAAGGCCAAGGACTACGACCTCACCATCGTCTCCCATACCGAGCCCATGGACATCGGCATCTACGCCCGCGACGACTACTACTTCAATTACAAGGACGCCGACTTCAAGGCGCTGATGGGCAAGCTGGACAGCACCGTGGCGCAGGAAGAGCGCTACGCCTTGCTGGCGCAGGCGCAGGAGAAGCTGTCCGAGGAGTCGGTGAACGTCTTCCTCTTCCAGCTCGCCAAGCACGGCGTGTGGAACAAGGACGTCATGGGCCTCTGGGAGAACTCTCCCGTGCAGGCCAACGACCTGACGGAAGTCTATTGGAAGTAATGGTCACTACGCAGATACGGCCGAGATCAGCAGATGACGCAACGTCCTCGCTCCCAACTCGGTTGTCATGCTTGGGCTTGACCCGAGCATCCAGGGCGGGCGTTCGAACGCTTGCCCCTGGACCCTCGGGACAAGCCCGAGGGTGACGAACGAGGGTGAGATTGCCTCTGTGCGAGCCCGTCGGATGATGAGTTCCCATCATACCGGGTTTGGGCAGGCCGTTCCGGCACCTCTGTAGCCCTCATGGCCCTCTTCCTGCTGCAGCGCCTGGCCGCCCTGGTCGTCACCCTGCTGGTCGCCAGCCTGGTGGTCTTCCTGGTGATGGAGGTGCTGCCGGGCGACCCGGCGTCGCTCATGCTGGGGGTGAACGCGCGCCCCGACACCCTGGCGGCGCTGCGCGAGCAGATGGGACTCGATCAGCCGGCGGTGCTGCGCTACTTCGCCTGGCTCGGCGGCCTCGTCACCGGCGACCTCGGCACCAGCTACACCTACGGCGTCCCGGTCTGGGAACTGGTGCGTGAGCGCATCGGCCTCTCCCTGCCGCTGGCCCTCATCGCCATCTGCCTTTCCACGGTCCTCGCCATTCCGCTCGGCGTGCTGGCGGCGGCCAAGCGCGGCCGCGCGGCGGACGCCGGCGTCATGGGCTTCACCCAGCTCGGCATCGCGGTCCCCAACTTCTGGTTCGCCATTCTGCTGATCCTGCTCTTTGCCGTGCACTGGCAGATCCTGCCGTCCGGCGGCTTTGCCGGCTGGGAGGCCGGCTTCTGGCCGGCGCTGAAGACGCTGCTGCTGCCCGCCGTGGCGCTGGCCCTGCCGCAGGCGGCGATCCTGGCGCGGGTCACGCGTTCCTCGGTGCTGGAAACCCTGGGCGAAGACTACGTGCGCACCGCCCGCGCCAAGGGCCTGACGCGCCGGGCGGCGCTGTGGCGCCATGCCGTGCGCAATGCTCTCATCCCCGTGGTCACCATCATGGGCCTGCAGTTCTCCTTCCTGCTGGCCGGCACCATCATCATTGAGAACGTCTTCTACCTGCCGGGCCTCGGGCGCCTCATCTTCCAGGCCATCGCCCAGCGCGACCTCATCGTGGTGAAGGACCTGGTGATCCTGCTGGCCGCGGCGGTGGTGGTGGTGAACTTCACGGTCGACCTGGCCTATGCCCTGCTCGACCCGCGTCTGCGCGGAGGCCGTCATGCGGAGTGAGGTCCGGCGCGAATACTGGACGCGCGGGCGGCGCTCCGCCGCCTTCGTCTTCGGCCTGGCGGTGACGGCGCTGCTGGTGGCGGTGGCGCTGGTCTCCCTGGTCTGGACGCCCTATCCGGTGGACGTGATGAACATTCCGGCCAGGCTGCAGGGCCCCTCGGCCGCGCATTGGCTGGGCACCGACCATTTCGGCCGCGACGTGCTCTCCCGCCTCATGGTGGGCGCGGTGAACTCCATCGCCGTGTCGCTGGTCGCCGTCGGCATCGGCGCGGGGATCGGGGTGCCGCTGGGCGCCCTGGCCGCCGCGCGGCGCGGCATGATCGAAGAAGTCGTCATGCGCTTCAACGACTTCACCTTCGCCTTTCCCGCGCTGCTCTCCGCCGTGATGATCACGGCGATCCTGGGGCCCGGCGCGGTGAACTCCATCATCGCCATCGGCATCTTCAACATTCCCGTCTTCGCGCGTCTCACGCGCGGCGCCTCGCTGTCGTTGTGGAAGCGCGATTTCGTGCTGGCCGCGCGCGTCGCCGGCAAGGGGCGCACGCGCATCACCGTCGAGCACATCCTGCCCAATATCGCCAGCCTGCTGATCGTGCAGATGACCATCCAGTTCGCCCTGGCGATCCTGGCGGAGGCGGGGCTCAGCTATCTCGGCCTCGGCACCCAGCCGCCGGCGCCCTCCTGGGGCAAGATGCTGAACGAGGCGCAGACCTTCATGTCCCTGGCCCCGCAGCTGGCGATCTTTCCCGGCCTCGCGATCATGGTGACGGTGCTGGGCCTGAACCTGCTGGGTGACGGCCTGCGCGACCTGCTGGACCCGCGCCTCCGGAGGGAGCGATGAGCCTGCTCTCCGTCCGCGACCTCTGCGTCACCCTCGACACGCCCGAGGGGCCCGCGCCGATCCTGCAGGACGTCTCCTTCGACCTGGCCGCGGGCGGCAGCCTCGGTATCGTCGGCGAGTCCGGCTGCGGCAAGTCGATGACGGCGCTGGCGGTCATGGGCCTGCTGCCGGCGCAGGCGCGGGCCAGCGGCGAGATCGTCTTCGAAGGGCGGGACCTGCTGGCGCTGCCGGAAGCCGAGCTCTGCAAGGTGAGGGGCCGGCGCCTCGCCATGGTGTTCCAGGAACCGATGACGGCGCTGAACCCGGTGAAGACCATCGGTTTCCAGGTGGCCGAGGGCCTGCGCTGGCATCTCGGCCTATCGCGCGGCGCGGCGGAGACGCGGGCGGTGAAGCTGCTGGACCGGGTCGGGCTGCCGCAGCCGCGCTTTTCGCCCGCTCTCTATCCGCACCAGCTCTCCGGCGGGCAGCGCCAGCGCGTGGTCATCGCCATGGCGCTGGCCTGCGATCCGGCGCTGCTGATCGCCGACGAGCCGACCACGGCCTTGGACGTCACCAGCCAGGCGGCGATTCTCGACCTGCTGGCCGAGGTGGCGGCGGAGGCCGGGCTCGCGCTGCTGCTCATCACCCACGACCTGGCGGTGGTCTGGCAGAACACCGCCGAGATGCTGGTCATGTATGCCGGCCGGGTGGTGGAGCGCGGCGCGACCCCGGCGGTCTTCCGGCGCATGGCCCATCCCTACACCCGCGGCCTGCTGGCCGCCTCTCCGGGCGCGCTGGATGCGGTTCTCCCGCCGGGACGGCGCCTTGCCACCATTCCCGGCCAGGTGCCTGACCCGCGCCACCGCCCGGCGGGCTGCGTCTTCGCCGGGCGCTGCCCGCGCGTCCGCGACGACTGCCTGCCGGCGCAGCCGGCGGAGCGCGCCCTCGACGAAGTCCACGGCGTCGCCTGCCTGCATCCCCATCTGGAAGAGGAGGGGGTGCTATGAGCGGCGGCGAGGCCTTGCTGCGGGTCGAGAACCTCACCCTCGACTATGCGCTGCCGCGCCGCCGGCTCTTCGCGCCGCCGCCGCACCACCGCGCCCTCGACGACGTGAGCCTCTGCCTTGCGCGGGGCGAGAGCCTGGCGGTGGTCGGGGAGTCGGGCAGCGGCAAATCGACTTTGGCCCGGACCATCCTGGCGCTCGAGCGCCCGACCTCCGGGCGCGTCACGCTCTGCGGCCAGGATGTTTTCGCGGCCTCGGCCGACCAACTGCGCGCGCTGCGCCGCCACGCCCAGATGGTGTTTCAGGACCCCTACGGCTCGCTCGACCCGCGCCGCAAGGTGGGCTGGATCGTCGCCGAGCCGCTGGAGGCCCTGGAGGCCCCGGGGCGTGACGAGAGGCGCGCGCGCATCACGCAAGTGCTGGAGTCCGTGGGTTTGAGGGCAAGCGATGCGGAGAAGTTCCCGCACGAGTTCTCCGGCGGGCAGCGCCAGCGCATCGCCATCGCCCGCGCGCTCGTTACCCGGCCCGCCCTCATCGTCGCCGACGAGGCGGTCTCCGCCCTGGACGTCTCGGTGCAGGCCCAGGTGCTGAACCTCTTCATGGACCTGCGCGAGCAGTTGGGGCTCAGCTACCTCTTCATCAGCCACGACCTGGCGGTGGTGCGGCAAGTGGCCGACCGCGTCATGGTCATGCGCGACGGCAGGATCGTGGAGCAGGGCGAGACCGAAGCGGTGTTCCGCGCCCCGCAGCATCCCTATACCCAGGCGCTGCTGGCGGCGGTGCCGCGCATCGGCGTGCCGCGGCGGCGCGCCTAGATCGGATTACGTTTAGACAGAACCACCAAGTGGTTCTGTCTAAACGTGTGAATCCGATCTATTTCTAATACATAGAGCAGATTCACAGGGTTGGTGGATCGCCTTCGGCGATTCCAGCCGACCCTGATCTGCTCTAGCAGGTTGCTGAAAAGGGCACATAGCCTGTGGCCCATCCATCGAGACGGCGCTGATGCGCCTCCTCAGGATGAGGTGGAGGTTTGAATTGATTGACCTCATGCTGAGGAGCGAGCGCAGGCGAGCGTCTCGACCTGCCTTCGCCGAAGCGAAGCCACTTCGGCTTCGCGCAGGCAGGAGCGCGAGGTCAATCAGGCCGTCAGGCCTTCTTCGTTGCCTGCGAATGCTGTCCTTCTAAAGCGGGGCGCCCTGCAGCAGGGTCTCGGCCAGCGCCGTCCATTCCTCGTCCAGGGAGGCGCGGCAGTGCGGCTTGCCGGCGCGGCTGTACCAGTAGCCGGCGTTGCCTTCGTCGCCTTCCACCCGGTGCAGGTAGGCGTGCACCCAGGCGCCCTCGCCGCTGCCGTCGTCCTGGGCGATGGCGTGGGCCCGGTCCCAGTTGCCCTTGGCGGCATGCCACAGAGCCTCGACCAGCGCCGGCAGACCCGGCGGCGGTGCCGGTTCATGCAGGCTGGCGCGGAGATCGGCTAAGTCCATCGCTTCTCAACTCCCCCGTTCAGTCGCGGAAGATCCGCTCGCCCTGCTCGTCGATGATCTGGCGCGCCTTGATGACGGCGAAGTCGTTGGCGGCCTCGGCCGAGGGGTGGGTGTCGGCGCGCAGGAAGCGGTGTTCCTTCACCTCGCCGCCGATTTCCTTGCGGATCACCCCGGCGGTCAGCCACTGGCTGTTCTGCGGCCGGGCGGCGGGGGTGATCTTGAACCCCTGGTAATCGACCTCGGCGCCTTCCTGGGCGCCGCCGTCTTTACCGCCGTCTTTTCCGGCGCCTCCGCCGAACAGCTTGCTGAACAGGCCCATGACCGCCCTCTCCTGAATCGCTTGATGATTGGCCGCTTGTTTTACGCATGACAGGTTAGCGCGCGGAGGGCCTTCTTCCTACCACCTCCTGTGCTCTATCCTGGCGGCAGCCGCCGCCTGCGGTGGCCCTGTCTGTTGGCCCGTCTGTTGGAGAGTTTCTGTGAGTAGTCTGTTTCATCCTGCGATCTATGACCGTGACGCGCCCGTCGGCAGCTATTGGGAGGCCTCGGCCCCGGCTTTGGGGCGGGAGACGCCGCCCCTGCAGGACTCGGCGGCCTGCGAGATCGCGGTCGTCGGCGCGGGCTATACCGGGCTGACCGCGGCCCTCACGCTGGCGGAACAGCACGGCGCGGATGTCACGCTGCTGGAGGCCGGCACCCCGGGCTGGGGCGCCTCCGGGCGCAACGGCGGCTTCTGCTGCCTGGGCGGGGCCAAGCTCGGCTACCGCGCCATGGCCCAGCGCTATGGCCTGGAGGAGACCCGGCGTTTCTTCGCCGCGCAGATGGAAGCCATCGATCTGGTGAAGCAGACCTGCGCCGAGCGCGGCATCGACGCCGACATCACCGGCGGTGGCGAGATCATCCTGGCCCACAAGCCGGGGCGCGGCGCCGAACTGCACGAGGACCGCGAGGAACTGCGCGAGCTGGTCGGCTTCGACGCGCAGATCTTCGACAATGCGGCTCTGGCGGAGCGGGGCCTGGCCGCCGCCGGCTTTCACGGCGGGCTGGAACTGCCGCTGGGCGCCGGCCTGCATCCCCTGAAGTACCTGCGCGGCCTCGCCCGCGCGGCGATCGATGCCGGGGTCACCGTCCACGGCCGTTCGCCGGTCACGGCGATCCAGCGCGAGGGCGGGAACTTCGTGCTGGTGACGCCCCAGGGGCGGCTGACCGCGCGCAAGGTGATCCTCGCCACCAACGGCTACAGCGAGGACGACCGCCTGCCGCAGCTGGCCGGGCGCCTCATGCCGGCGCTCTCCAGCATCATGGTGACGCGGCCCCTGAGCCTGGCCGAGCGGGAGGCGCAGGGCTGGACCTCGACGGTCATGTGCGCCGACAGCCGGCGCCTGCTGCATTACTTCCGCCTGCTGCCCGACGGACGCTTTCTCTGGGGCGGGCGCGGCGGCATCTCCGGCTCGCCGGCGGCGGCCGAGGCGTCGAAGGTCCGCCTGCGGCGGTCCTTCGAGCATCACTACCCGGCCTGGCGCCACGTGGAGACGGAGTTCTTCTGGCGCGGCCTAGTCTGCCTGACCAAGCCCCTCGTGCCCTTCGTCGGTCAACTGGAGGAGGAAGGGCTCTACGCCGCGCTGGCCTATCACGGCAACGGGGTTTCCTTCACCGCCTGGGCCGGGCGCGCCATCGCCGGGCAGGTCGCGGGGGTGCAGGGCGCCGAGGCCCTGCCGGCCGTGCTGCGCGCGCCCTTGCCGCCGTTTCCCTTGCCTTTCCTGCGCAAGGTCTATCTGACCGGCGCCTACGCGGTCTACGGGCTGCAGGACGCCCGCGGCTAAATTTTCGCCAGGGTAGGGCAGTACCAAAGGCCGAACCGCCTGAGGCTGGACAGGGGCCTGCCGCTTTCCCCATACTTGTCGGTCTAAGAACAAGAATGAAAACGATCTACTGTCCTGGGGAGGTCAGCGCCATGTGCCATATTTTTGCCGGGCAGGACCCGGAGACCTACCGTTTCGTCACCCGCTCGATCCGCATCAACGGCCACTGTACGTCGGTCCGCCTGGAAGCCCGTTTCTGGGAGATTCTCGAGCGTGTGGCGGCATCGCAGAACCTGACGGTGCCGCAGTTCGTCTCGGAGCTTTACGAGGAAGTGCTGGAGCTGCAGGGGGAAATCAACAATTTCACCTCGCTGCTGCGCTGCGCCTGCATCCTGTTCCTCAGCAACGAAGAGGCCCCCGCAGAGACCGCCACAGAGGTCCCCACAGAGGCGCGGGCGGAACCCGGTCCCGAGCTGCGCCTGGCCGTGCAGCAGGTGGCTGTTTGAGAACCAGTCTCAGCCGCACGCGGCGGTAACTTTTTCTGACGCGTTGGCCGCTGTAGTAGCGGCATAACACCACCCCCTCGCCGGCGGGGGCTAGACTTCCCTCAGGCCGACAAAAGCGGACAGAAGTCCGCCGCGGTCACCTGAGGGAGGTATGACGATGGTCCGCCTGAGCCCAGGCGCCCCGGCATCGCTGGTTCCGGGGGCCTTGCCTGCTCCGGACATCCGGCGGTCGACGGCCCTGCCGCCGGCGCCGCGCCCGGCTGCCGGTGAGCCCCCCTCTCGCAAGAACTTTGACACCTGCCAGGGCCCGGCCGTTGACGGCCCGCGGCCTGCCGGCCCCGGCTTGCGTGGCCTGTTCGGGCGCGAGGCCGGCCGCGGCAGCCAGTAGCAGCACAACAAGGGAAGGGGCCTATGGCCAAAGCCATTCACACCATGATCCGGGTTCTGGACGAGGAGAAGTCGACGGACTTCTACAAAAAGGCCTTCGGCCTGGACGTCGCCGACCGCTTCGACTTCGACGATTTCACGCTGGTCTACCTGCGCAATCCGGAGAACGACTTCGAGGTCGAGCTGACGGTCAACAAGAGCCAGAGCGAGCCTTACACCCACGGCAGCGGCTATGGGCACCTGGCGGTGGCCGTGGAGGACCTGAAGGCCGAACACGCGCGCTTCGAGGACCTCGGCCTCGAGCCCAATCCGATGAAGGAGTTTCACCGCGACGGCGCGCTGATGGCGTCCTTCTTCTTCGTGCAGGACCCGGACGGCTACAAGATCGAGGTGCTGCAACGCCACGGCCGCTATCGCTGAGCGGCCGGAAGGAAGAATCGAAAAAAGAAATCGAAAAACAAAACCGAAGAACAAGAACGAAGGATCAAGGAGGAAGCCATGAGGACAGTCGACAAGAAGACACAGGTTTCGCGGCGGCGATTCCTGCAGACCGCGGGCGCCGGCACCGCCGGCGTCATCGCCGTCGCCAGCGGCGCGATGGTCATGGGCTCCGGCGGCGCCTGGGCGATGGAAGTGAAGCACCTGCAGCCCTCCACCATGGCGACGCTGATCCAGATGGCGCGCGACATCTATCCGCACGACCGTCTGGCCGATGCCTACTACGCCAAGGCGATGATCGGCTACGACGAGGCGGCGGGACAGAACGGCGACCTGAAGCAGCTGCTGCAGAACGGTGTCGGCGAACTGGATTCCGCGGCCCAGGCCGCGCACGGCGGCGGTTACCTCTCCGTCGATTGGGAAGAGGACCGCGTGGCGCTGTTGAAGTCCATCGAGCACGAGGCCTTTTTCCAGACCATCCGCGGCGGGCTCATCATCGGGCTCTACAACCAGCCGGAGCTCTGGGCGAAGTTCGGCTACGAGGGGCCGTCGGCGGAAGAGGGCGGTTACATCGACCGCGGTTTCGACGACATCGACTGGCTGCAGGCCTGAAGAGGGAGGCGCGATCATGGCAAAGACCTACGACCTGAACGACGACTCCGTGGTCGTCATCATCGGCTCCGGCGCCGGCGGCGGCACCTTGGGCAACGAGCTGGCGCAGAAGGGCGTCGACACGGTGATCCTGGAAGCCGGCGGCCGGCACGAGATCGACGACTTCGAGAACGACGAGTGGGGCATGTTCGGCAAGATCTCCTGGCTCGACCCGCGCACCACCTCGGGCAGCTGGCGTGTCGCCAAGGACTTTTCCGGCCTGCCGGCCTGGATCGTCAAGGCGGTCGGCGGCTCTACCGTGCACTGGGCCGGCGCCTCGCTGCGCTTCCAGGAGCATGAGTTCAAGGTGAAGAGCACCTACGGCGGGCTGGACGGCGCCAACCTGCTCGACTGGCCGATCAGCCTCGCGGACATGGCGCCCTACTACGCCAAGGCCGAGGACAAGATGGGCGTGACCCGCACCAACGGGATCGAGGGCCTGCCCGGCAACAACAACTTCAAGGTCATGAAGGCCGGCGCCGACAAGCTGGGCTACAAGGAGTGCCATACCGGGCGCATGGCGATCAATTCCGCCCCGCGCGACGACCGCGGCGCCTGCCAGCAGATCGGCTTCTGCTTCCAGGGCTGCAAGTCGGGCGCCAAGTGGTCCACCCTCTACACCGAGATTCCCAAGGGCGAGGACACCGGCAAGCTGGAGGTGCGGCCCAACAGCCAGGTGCTGAAGATCGAGCACAACGCCCAGGGCAAGGTGACCGGCGTGCTCTACGCCGATGCCGAGGGCAACCAGCACCTGCAGAAGGCGCGGGTGGTCGCGGTGGCCGGCAACTCCATCGAATCGCCGCGCCTGCTGCTGAACTCGGCGTCCTCCCTGTTCCCGGACGGCCTCGCCAATTCCTCGGGGCAGGTGGGGCGGAACTACATGCGCCACATGACGGGCAGCGTCTACGCCACCTTCGACCGGCCGGTGCACATGTACCGCGGCACCACCATGGCCGGCTACATCGGCGACGAGGCGAAGAACGATCCCTCGCGCGGCTTCGTCGGCGGCTACGAGATGGAGACCCTGTCGCTGGGCCTGCCCTTCATGGCGGCCTTTCTCAATCCCGGGGCCTGGGGGCGCAGCTTCACCTCGGCGCTGGACATGTACGATCACATGGCCGGCATGTGGCTGGTCGGCGAAGACATGCCGCAGGAGAGCAACCGCATCACCCTGCACGACACGAAGAAGGATCAGCACGGCCTGCCGATCCCCAACGTGAATTTCGACGACCATCCCAACGATCTGGCCATGCGCGACCATGCCTACCGGCAAGGTGCGGCGGTCTACGACGCGGTGGGCGCGGTGCGCACTTTCCCGACTCCGCCCTATCCCTCGACTCATAATCTCGGTACAAATCGTATGAGCGAGAATCCGCGCGACGGCGTTGTGAACAAGTGGGGTCAGACCCACGACATCGCCAATCTCTTCGTGTCGGACGGCAGCCAGTTCACGACCGGGGCGGCGGAAAACCCGACGCTGACCATCGTGGCCCTGGCGATCCGTCAGGCCGATTACATCGCCGAGCAGATGGGCCAGAAGGCAATCTGACGGCGGTGAGGCCGCCTGGACCGC
The DNA here is from genome assembly GCA_048268885.1 of Kiloniellaceae bacterium. Lineage (GTDB taxonomy): Bacteria > Pseudomonadota > Alphaproteobacteria > Kiloniellales > Kiloniellaceae > Pelagibius. The sequence continues at coordinate 132,504 of JBLWUP010000011.1, forward strand.
GAACCCGGGCGGCTGGCCCTCCCCGAAAAACCGGCGGCTCTCTTCGGAGGGCCGCCGGACTTTTTTGCGCAACCTGATGTATGCTCGCGGCAAGGCATGTTCAGGAGGAACGGTCATGTGGCGAAAGCAGCGCAGGGTCCGGCCCAGGGTCATTGCGGTCGGGCTTGGCGGCCTGCTGCTGTATGCCCTGCTGTTGTGTTGGCTGCTGATGTATTGCCTGCTGTCTGGCGGGGTGGCCCAGGCGCAGGACGACTTGCCGGGCTGGGGCGCCACCCGCTGGGGCATGACAACGGCAGAAATCGAGACGGCCCTGGGCGACAGCGTCACGCGCTTGCCGGGGCGTTGGACCTATGGCGGCGCCTATGCCGATCTGATGGTGAAAGACGTCGAGATCGGCGGTCTCGGCTTCACCGCCTATCTGCAGATGAACGCCGAGAGCGACCGCCTGCAGCAGGTGCTGCTGGAACGCCGCCGCACCGGCGCCGTCCCCAGCGCCTTCGAGAAGGTCCTCGACGCCTTGCAGGACGCGTACGGTCCGCCGTCTGCGGACTGCGCCCAGGCCAAGCGCGGCGGCCGGCCGCTCGACTACGAAGTCACCTGGCGGTTCCCCTCGACGACGCTGCACGCCAAGTTCCTCGACTTCTCCACCACCGCCGTCTTCTCGCGCGATCCCGAAGCGGAACTCGATCCGCTGGTCCTGGAGCGCAAGGTCAGGCGCAACCTGCGGCGCAGCATGCCGCGGCGTATCCTCCTGCGCTTCCACGACGCCACGGTGCAGGCGCTCGACCGGGGCTGTTCTTAGCGGGGCTGTTCTTAGAGGTAGCTGCCGGTCAGGGTGAAGACCTCGCCGCCCAGGCCGAGCTTGAAGCGGGCGAGGCCGCGCTGGCTTTCGGTGTTGAGGCCGCCGAGGTCGAGCCACTGGGTCCCCTCTTGCTGCAGCATTTCGATGCCGCGCCACAGCAGCAGGTTGTGCGCCTGCCCGGCGCGCCCGGCATCGCTGGTCCAGGACGCGAGGTAGGTGGCGCTGGCGCCGTGGCGCAGCAGGATGACGCCGGCGACCAGCTTGTCCCCCCGCCGGGCGGAGAGCGAAAGCAGGGCGTCCTTGTCGGCGGCGGCGATGGCGCCGATGAAGTCGCCGGAGGGCCCGACGAAGCGTTTCTTGCGGCGGAAGGTTTCGTAGAGCAGCAGGGCGGCCTGGCGCTGCCGGTCCTTGCCGTCGCGGGCGATGGTCAGGCCTTCGCGTTCGGCCTTGCGCAGCGCGCTGCGCCACTTGCCGTGCAGGCCGGCCAGCAGCGCCTCCGGGTCCTGCCGCAGGTCGAGCCAGATGGAGGCATAGCCGGTCACCACGCGGTGCAGCCCCAAGGCCTCGATCATCTCCGCGCTTTGCGGCGCGTCGGGCAGTTCCGGCAGCCAGGAGAGAAAGTCCAGGCGGCCGCCGCGATAGCGCCGGGCGATGTCGGCGCAGACGCCGGCGCCGCGCGGGTCCTCGAGCGGATCGACGAGCCAGACCGGGCCGCGCAGGATCCGCGTCACGCCGACCAGCCAGTAGTGCTTGCGGTAGGCCTGCAGCAGCGCCAGGGGCTCGCCGCCGGCGCAGATCACATGGCGCTCGACGCCCTGCTTGAGTTCCTTGGCGACGGCCTCGCCGTAGGCCCAGGATTGCTCCAGGCTGCTCCGGCCGGCCTGGCGGAAGAGATCCTCCCAGCCCGCGCGCTCGGCGGGCTGCCAGGAAAGTGCTTGGTCGGGAGCGTTGTCGGATTCGGCCAGCATGGCCGGCAGTTTCCCGGTTTTCCAGGGTCGCGGCAACGGCTAGTCTGCGCGGGTGACAGAGGAAGAGAAGAGCGGGCAGGCCGTGCTCGGCCACGTCATTCCCAAGCGCCGTTTCACGCGCTGGGCCTTCTACTATTTCCTGATCTACTTCTGCCTGCCGGTGCTGGCCGCCGGCCTGCTGATCGACGCCCTGCTCTACGTCGTCTTCAGCGGCCTCTTCGGACGCTGCTACGCCGTCTTCTGTCTTTTCAGCTGAAAAAGAGTCGAGGTCAGCCGGCGGTGTCCAGTTCGCGCCGGCCCGCCGCGGTCAGGGAAACGGAGAACACGCCCGGGCTCACCTCGGTCTTGGCGATCCAGCGGTTTTGGCGGCACTCCTGCAGGGTGCGCCAGAGGATGGTGCCCTCCGCGGACTCCAGCACGGCGATTTCGCCGGACATGCGGAGCAGTTCGAGAACGAGCTGTTGTTGGGGAAGAAGCGACACGTCGAAGAGGTTCCTGCGGCGGTTGGCAGAGTGGGCCGCCTCTTGGTCGGCGGCGCGCACTTGGTTCATGCCGCGCAGGTTACCCGCTTCGCGCGTCCCAGGCGAGAGCCGGCTGGAGTTGACAGCAGGCTCTCCGCCGCTTGGTGCCGGGCAGGTTCCCGGCACACAAGGCTATGGCATCAGACGCCCTTCGATCCGGCAGGGCCGGCTCAGTGATGGACGCCGTCGGCCAGGACGCGGCAGAGCTGGCTGACCGCTTCCTGATGTCGGTCGTTGCTGATCCTGGTGAAGTTGCGGGCCAGATCGAGGCACATGCGCTGGCGCTCGTTCAGGCGGCTGTCTTCACTGTTCAGTCCTTCATAGAAGAAACCGATGTCAACGCCGAGGACCTTTGCGATCTCGAACAGCCGGCCGGCCGACACGCGGTTGATGCCGCGTTCGTACTTATGGGCCTGCTGATAGGTCACACCGATCATCTCCGCGAGCTGCTGCTGGGTCAGGCCCAGCATGGTGCGGCGCTCGCGAATTCGCTGACCGACATACTTTTCGACGCTTTGGATGGTTGCAGACACTGTTTCCACTCGATCCCACCGTTTTGGTTGAGGGTTGGCTCCTGATTCATCGCATTGTCTAATCATTATGATGATTATGATAATCACTTCACGGAGGAAATAAGGCAAGAGGTTTTTCGCCAGGAGCGTAGGATAGGCGGCTTTCGTTCCCTCTGCCTTTCCGGACCCGATGCCGCGGCACGCGGCGATCTTTCGGATGGAAATCCCCTTTAAATCAAAGAGATGGTTCCTCTCGCGAGGGCGCCTGGAGGGCTTGCCCCGGCGTGACATCGCAATGCCGCCATCAATCTAAAGTATGAGGTGAGGCGTTTGCATCAACCTTCGGCGGCAAATGTCTTATGACATTTTGTTCACATCACCTGGAGGGCCGGGGGCACGACGCCTTAAGGGGCTCTCCGGGTTATTGCCGCTTTAGGTGAATTAGATGGCGCGCGGTGGCTCGGTTTCCAGGGGCAAATAAGAGGCGGCTGGCGAGCTGCCGGCGCATTTATTTTACTTAACGCGACAACCGAGGTCGCCTGCGCGCGGGACAGAGGCTTTGCCGCCCGGCTGACTGGCCCGGCTGATTGGCCCTTCTGGCGGAGGCGAAAGTTTCCTGGGAGGGCTTCCGGGAAATTTCCCGGGAAGATTTCTTCGACCGGGGGCCCGGCAGGACAAGGACGGCATGGGAAAGGGAAGCGTTTTGGATCAGACCACGCAGGCGTCGCGCAAGCTGAAGCTCGCCGTCGCGCAGATCGAGGCCGGTCATGGCGAGGTGGCGGCGAACCTGCAGAAGCATCTCGACGTGATCGACGCCGCCCGGGCGGGCGGCGCGGAGGCGCTGCTGTTTCCGGAACTCTCCCTGACCGGCTACTGCGTCGGCGAGCGCAGCCTGGAGCTGGCCATCACGCGCGATCACGAGTTCATTCAACGTCTGACCGAGGCGTCGGGCGATATGTGGACGGTCTTCGGCTTCATCGAAGAAGGCGTCGCCGCGCAGATTCACAACTCCCTGGCGGTGCTGCACAACGGCGGCATCTCCTTTCTGCACCGCAAGCTCAACCTCGCCACCTTCGGCAAGCTGGAGGAGGGCAAGCACTTCGCCGAAGGCCGCTTTTTGGAGACCTTCAACCTCGGGCCGCGCTGGCGGGCGGGCGCCCTGATCTGCGCCGACTGCTGGAACCCGGCCCTGGTCCACTTGGCGGCGGTGCAGGGCGCGACCCTGCTGCTGCTGCCGGTGGCCTCGGCGCTGGACGCGGTGGGCGGCGAGTTCTCCAATCCGCTCGGCTGGCAGCGGGTGCTGGACTTCTACGCCATGGTCTACGGCATGCCGCTGGCCATGGCGAACTTCGCCGGCGACCAGGACGGCGCCCGGTTCTGGGGCGGCAGCCGCATCATCGACCCCTACGGCAACTGCCTGGCCCAGGCCGGCGACCAGGAGGAGCTGATCTTCGCCGAGCTGGATTTCCAGGCGGTGCTGACGGCGCGCTACCACCTGCCGACGCTGCGCGATTCCAACCTCGACCTCGTCTACCGCGAACTGGGCCGCCTGACCTGGCAGGTCGGGGTACCGCCGGAAAGTCGCCGGGTTTAGGTCCTGGCTGCCGGCCGATGCCGCTTGCCGGGACGCTATGGTAGCCTGCCGCGATGTTGCTGCATCTTGATCGCCAGGTAAAAACCATCGCCGCGGAAGGGCTTTCCGCGGCGGAGGTCTATCGCCGCGAGGACCTGCACCGGCGGGCGCTGACCCGGCCGATGGCGCCGGGCCTGCTGCATTGCCCGGTCTGCGGCCACAGCGCCGCGGCCTTCCTGCCGTTCGGCCTGGGCGGGCGGCGTAACGCCCTTTGCCCGGCCTGCGGCTCGCTGGAGCGCCACCGCTTCCTCTGGCTCTATCTGACGCGCTTCACGCGCCTGCTGCACGGCGTCGCCAAGGTTTTGCACACGGCGCCGGAGCCCTGCCTGGAGCCGCGCCTGCGCGCCCGGCCCAACCTGCGTTACCGCAGCCTGGATCTCTTCGATCCGGCGGCCGACGTGCAGGCCGATCTCTGTGACCTGCCCTGCGCCGACGGGGAAGTCGACCTTCTTCTCAGCAGCCATGTCCTGGAGCATCTGCCCGACGACGGCCCGGCGCTGGGCGAATTGGCGCGGGTGCTGCGCCGGGGCGGCCGCGCGGTCATCATGGTGCCCTACGATCCCGATCTGCCGGTGACGGAGGAGGGCGGCCACGTCACCCCGCCGCGCGAGCGCATGGCCCGCTACGGCCCCCCCTACCCCTACCGCAACTACGGCGCGGACCTGCTGGCACGCCTGGCGGCCGCCGGCTTCGCGGTGACGCCGGTCCGGGTGCCGCGACTGCTGCGCCCGCCCCCCCGCCGCTATTTCCGCCTCAACGACAACTTCCTCTTCGACTGCCGGCGGCTGTGACGGTGGCGCGGCGGATCCCTTCATTTCCCTGCGGACAT
>JBLWUP010000012.1:0-135018 GCA_048268885.1 Kiloniellaceae bacterium
CAGCCTTTCCGCATTGAATGCCGACCTCGACCACGCGGCCCATACCGGCGCCATCCTCATCGGCGAGAGCATTGCCGACGATGGTCTCTACATGAAGCAGGCCGGGATCCATGAGTGTGCAGGGCTCCCCCTGTCTCCGTCATATCGCAGTGGCCCGCTTCCTGCCAACTCTTCTTCCGGCTTAGCGGGAAGCGGGCTGCCCTGGTAAACTCGGGCGTTATGACGTTTTTCCGCCCCCTAGCGCTGATCTGCCTGCTGCTGCTTCTCGTCCCAGTCTCCCCGGGCCGCGCGGAGATGCCCGCGGCCTTCTACAACGCCCTGGACCCGGCCGCGGGGGCCGAGGTGGTCACCGTCGTCGACGGCGATACCCTGATCCTGGCCGACGGGCGGGAAATCCGTCTGGTCGGCATCCAGGCGCCTAAGCTGCCGCTGGGCCGCAAGGGCTTCAAGACCTGGCCGCTGGCCGAGGAAGCCAAGATCGTGCTGGAGGAGCTGACCCTCGGCAAAACGCTGTCGCTGGGCTTCGGCGGACGGCGCGGCGACCGCCACGGCCGGGTCCTGGCGCACCTTTTCGACGCGCAGGGCCGCTGGATCCAGGGCGAGATGCTGAAAGCCGGCCTGGCGCGGGTCTACAGCTTTTCCGACAACCGGGCGCTGATCGGCGAGATGCTGGCGCTGGAGCGCGCGGCGCGGGCGGCCGGGCGCGGCATCTGGGCGGAGTCTTACTACGCGATCCGCTCCGCCGAGACGGCGGAACGCTGGCTCGGCGGCTTCGAATTGGTGGAAGGCCGCGTTTTCGCGGTTGGCCGCGCCGGACGGAATACCTATTTGAACTTCGCCGAGGACTGGCGCAGCGACTTCACCCTCGTGGTGGATCATCGCGCGCGCCGGCTGTTCGAGGAACAAGACATCGACCTCGGCAGTTATGAAGGGAAGAAGGTGCGCGTGCGCGGCTGGCTGAAGTCGCGCAACGGGCCGATGATCACCGTCACCCATCCCGAACAGATCGAAGTGCTGGAAGACTGATGCTTGCTCCCCTCCGGAACCGCTTTCCCTCATTCCCGCGGCTGCGCGTCCCCCAGGTACGCGCCTTCTTCGCCGCCACCCTGGTGCTGCCGCTGTTGGCCGCCTGCGCCACCGCGCCGGGCACCGGGCGCACCATCTTCACCGGGGGGCTCTCCGAAGAGGGCGAGGCTGAAATGGGCCGCGAGCAGCACCCCAAGGTACTGGCGGAATTCGGCGGGGCCTACGAAGATCCGGAGCTGAGCCGCTACATCAGTTCGATCGGCAACTTTCTGGCCCAGACCTCCGAGCGGCCCGATCTGAACTATACCTTCACCATTCTCGACACGCCGGTCGTAAATGCCTTCGCGCTGCCCGGCGGCTATGTCTACATCACGCGCGGCCTGCTCGCCCTGGCGGAGAACGAAGCGGAGGTCGCCGGCGTGCTGGGCCACGAGATCGGCCACGTGACGGCGCGCCACACGGCGGAACGCTATGGCCAGACGGTCGCCGCCAACATCGCCGGGGTCGGCCTGGGCGTGCTGCTGGGCGGCGAGGCGGCGCAGGCGGGGAGCGCGCTCGGCGGCCTGCTGCTGCGCAGCTACTCACGCGAGCAGGAATTCGAGTCCGATATGCTGGGCGGACGCTACCTGGCGCGCGCGGGCTACGACACCAAGGCCATGGCCGGCTTCCTGTCGCAGCTGCAGGCCCACAGCCGCCTGGAGGCGGAGCTGGCCGGCCAGCCGGAACAGGCCGACGCCTTCAACATCATGCAGACCCATCCGCGCACGACCGACCGTATCGAGCGCGCGCTGGAGCAGGCCGGGGCCGTGCCGGTCGCCGACCCCCTGGTGGCGCAGAACGTCTATTTCAGCAAGATCGACGGCATGATCTATGGCGACAAGGCGGACGAGGGTTATATCCGTGGCCGCACCTTCGCCCATCCCAAGCTGAAGTTCGCCTTCGAGGTGCCGGAAGGTTTCCGCCTCTACAATCAGTCGCAGGCGGTGATCGCGCGCGACGGCGACGGTAAGGCGGCGATCCAGTTCGACCGCGGCCCCTCGGACTACAGCGGCGCCATGTCCGACTATCTGACGAGGGTCTGGGGCGCCAAGGCGAACCTCGACAACGTCGAGGCCATCACGGTGAACGGCATGCCTGCCGCGACGGCGACGCTGTCGGGCAGCGGCAAGGACTACCGCCTGCTGGCGGTGCGCTACGACGCCAACAGCATCTACCGTTTCATCTTCCTTTCGGCCGCGGATCGCACGGCCGCCTTGAACCGTCCTTTCCGCGAGACCACCTATAGCTTCCGCAAGTTGTCGGACGCGGAGGCCGCCGCCCTGAAGCCGCGGCGGATCGACATCTACGAGGTGCAGGCGGGCGACACGCCGTCTAAGATCGCCGCGCGCATGCCTTTCGGTTCGGAGAACCTGAAGCGCTTCCTGGTGCTCAACGCGCTGAGCGAGTCGTCCAGCTTGCAGCCCGGTGAGAAGGTGAAGATCGTCGTTGAATAGGCTTTGATGCAGCATGTCCGACGCGCCGCCCAGCGGTCCCACTCCAGGCTCCGGTCCCACTCCAGACTCAGGTCCGGCATCGGCCGGCAAGGATCCCGCTGAAAGGCGGCACTGGCGGCCGACCATTGCCGCGGTGCTGATCGTCGGCTTCGGCCTGCTGGTCCTGGTGGCGGTGTCCTCGGTGCTTTTCGTCGTGCTGGGCACCGCGCAGAAGAACACGGTCACCCTGCTGCGCCAGACGGCGGACTCCGCCGTCGCGAGCCTGATCGACGAGATCGGCATCCACCTCGGCGCGGCACGCCGGCAGACCGAGTTCCTCGCGGAGATGATCGACAAGGGCGAGATCGAGGCCGGCAACCGCGACCGCATGGCCGATGCCATGCTGGGATCGCTGGCCGCGGCGCCGCAGGTGACCGGCATCGCCTATTTTTCCAACGAGGGCTGGTCGCTCAGAGTCGGCCGCAACGAGGAAGGCGCCTTGCGCTTCTTCGATCCTCTGGAGCCGGATGCGGAAATCAACGGCTTGGTTGAGGAAATGGCCGATGCCGACCGCAGCGCCTGGGGCGGTGTCTTCTGGGTGCCGACGCTGCACCAGCCGCATCTGGCCGTCGCCACGCCGGTGTATCGCGAGGGCCGTTTCATCGGCGTCATCTCTTCCGTTGTCTCGGTGGAGGCGCTGTCGCTTTTCGTCGACGACTTTACCCTGCAGACAGGCCTGCACGCCTTCATCCTCTACGGCCGTGACCGGGTCCTGGCGCATCCCTTGCTAATCGAAAGCGCCACCTTGCTGGGGCCGGAGAAGCCGCTGCCGTCGTTGAACGAAGTCGGCGACGTGCTGCTGGCCGACATCTGGGCCGAGGACAAGCAGCCGCTGGATTTCCTGGAAGGCTACGGCGGCTCGCTGCTCGGCCACGGCCGTGCGGTGACGGATGACTACGTCTACTACGTCTACCGCGTGATCGGCGGCTACGGACCCAAGCAGCTCTATATGGGCGCCTACGCGCGCGACAGCGAGATCGACTCTTCGGAGGTCGACCGCCTGGTGCTGGCGGCCTGGATCGGCCTCGGCATCTTGGTCCTCTCCCTGCTCGTCGCCGTGGTGCTGGGGCGCAAGATCGCGCGCCCTGTGGTCGACCTGGCCGAGGCGGCGCGCGCGGTCAGCAGCTTCGACTTCCGCCGCGTGCCCCGGGCCAAGGGCAGCGCCTTCCGGGAACTGGACAGCGCCGCCAACGCTTTCAATTCCATGCTCTCCGGCCTGCGCTGGTTCGAAACCTACGTGCCGCGCAGCCTGGTGCTGCGGCTGATCCACCTGGGCGAAGACGGCGTGCAGTCGGAAGAGCGCCAGGTCACGGTGATCTTCACCGACATCGCCGGCTTCACCGCGGCCAGCCAGAAACTGACGCCGCGCGAAACCGCCGGCTTCCTCAATCATCATTTCGCGCTGCTGGCCGCCGAGATCGAGGAAACGGGCGGCACGGTCGACAAGTACATCGGTGATTCCGTCATGGCCTTCTGGGGCGCGCCGGACGACCAGCCGGATCATGCGGCACGCGCCGCCCGCGCCGCGCTGGCCATCGACGCGGCGCTGAAGCGTGACAACCGGGTGCGTGTCGAAAAAGGCCTGCCGCCGGTGCGCATCCGCATCGGCATCCACTCCGGTCCCGCCATCGTCGGCAACATCGGCGCGCCCGGCCGGGTCAACTACACCCTGATCGGCGACACCGTGAACCTGGCCAACCGGCTGGAGGCTTTCGGTAAGGAGGTCGGCCGCGAGGGCAACCATGCCGCCGCCATCCTGCTGTCGGAGGCGACCCGGGCGGAGCTGGGCGCGGCCTGGCAGGTCGAGGATCTCGGCGACCACCAGATGCGCGGGCGGGCCGGCCACATCGGCGTGTTCCGGCTGCGCGGCGAGGGCTGAGTTTTCAGATTTCCGCGAACAGGTCCGCGCTTCAGATTTCCGCGAACAAGTCCGCCGGGCGGCTGACGCGCTCCAGCAGCAGGCTCTTCATCTTCTGCAGGGCGCGCTGCTCCAGCTGGCGCACGCGCTCCTTGCTGACGCCCAGCGCCTTGCCGAGTTCCTCCAGGGTTGCCGAATCGTCGCTCAGACGGCGCAGGCGGATGATGGTCTGCTCACGCTGGCTCAGCTCCAGCAGGGCCTGCTGGATCCACTCGTTGCGGGTCTCTCCGTCATGGATCGTGATCACCAGATCTTCCGGGCTCGCCCGGTCGTCGGTCAGCTGGTCCTGCCATTCGGTCTCGCCGTCCTCGCCGATGCGCACGTTGAGCGACTGGTCGGCGATCGTCAGGCGGCCTTCCATGTGGTTCACGTCGGCCAGCGGCACAGACAGCTCCTCCGCCACGGCGCGGCGCCCGTCGTCGTCGAAGGCCCGGCCCGAGGCTTCCTCGATACGGGCGCGCAAACGGCGGAAGTTGAAGAACAGGGTCTTTTGCGAGGCGGTGGTGCCGGTGCGCACGATCGACCAGTTGCGCAGGATGAAGTCCTGCATGGCCGAGCGGATCCACCAGGAGGCATAGGTCGAGAAGCGCACATTGCGTTCCGGCTCGAAGCGGCTGGCGGCCTGCAGCAGGCCGAGGGTGCCCTCCTGGATCAGGTCGCTCATGGGCAGGCCGTAGTTGCGGAACTTGGCGGCCAGGGAGACCACCAGGCGGGTGTAGGCGCGGATCAGTTCCTGCAGGGAGTCAGCATCGCCGTCTTCGCGCCAGGAGCGGGCGAGGCGGTATTCCCGGTCGCGGGACAACAGGGGCTCCGCCATGGACTGGCGGATGAAGCGGGCCTGGGCCCGCTGGGCCTGCGAGTCTTCGAACTGCGGCATACTGCCCTCTCCCTACCTGCCTGACCGACCCAGCGGCCCGGAAGCTGTGCCTCCAGCCCTTTATCCGAGTGTTATGCTAGGTGATACGCAGGGGGTTGGGCCATGGATCACTACACGCCTCGCGATTTGTTGATCGCCGGCGCCCGGTTGGGTTGTGGGGGCTCGATCGCAAAACTATGCTGAACATCAGGCAGATGGCGGCTGACCGGCGATCAGGGCCCGGGGGTAGAATGTTTCGATCAATCACCGATAGAGACCGGCGGCAGTGGGCAATACCCGGGCATGGCGCTGGGCTTGTTCTGGCCGGCCTTGCCATCGCTGTGGTGCTTGTCCTGGGCGGTGCCGCGCGGGCCGGGGCCGGGGAGCCCGAGATCTGCTACAACGAGACGACGCCGCCGCCCGATGCAGCGCCCTACGAGGGAATCACACCCTTCCTTGGCATCGGCTATGGGCTCTCTGTGACCATGTTCCGCCGCTACTGCGAGCTGGATGTCGCCCCCGATGCCGCCTACTGGACCGCTTTTTGGCGCCATTTCGGTTGCTCGGACGCCAGCGAGGTCGCCCAGCAGATCAGCAGGGTCTGGACGGCGCCGCTTCCAGAGCGGGATGAATCGGGCTGGACTGAACTCAAGGCCCGCTACCCGGACTTTCATGCCGAAGGCTGCGCCATCCTGGCGGAAGCGGATTTTCCCGAGACACCCCAGTTCCGGCCCGAGTCGCCGCCGCCGTGGCAGGCGGCCCTGACCAAGCTGCTACAATGGAAGGAAGGGCTGCGCGACCGCATGGCGGTCCCCGGCTCGGACTAGCCGCTAGACTTCCAGCCGTTCGACCACTTCGCCTTCCTCGGTGAAGCAGGCCGCCAGCAGGGGGCCGCCGAAGCCGCAGCCGGCGTCCAGGGTGGCGGTGAAATCTCCGACCTGCAGGCCCGGATGTTTCGGGCAGAAGCCGCGCACCACGCGGCGGTAGCCGCCGTAGGGGCGGGTCAGCTCGGCGAAGCCAGGGGCGCCCCACCAGAAGCTGTCCTTCTGGGCCTCCAGCGGCCGATCGGGGTCCAGCCCGGCGTTGACGAACAGCAGGCCCCTGGCGGCATCGCCGTGCGGCTGGCTGTAGGCGGCGCGGCGCAGGCTGCCGAGCAGCTGCCAATGGCCGGGGTGCTCCTGGATACGCTGGCGCAGGGCGCTGGTCCAGCGGGTCAGCTGGCGCGGGCCGGCGGCGGCCTCGCGCAGGCCTTCGGTGGGGCTCAGCCCGTAGGCCTCCAGCGTGGCGGCTACGCCCTGATCCAGCATCCACTGCAGCACGGCGCGGGGGTCGGTGGCGAACTGCAGCTGCAGCAGCTTCTGCCACATCTCCTCCTGGCTGCCGCGCAGGTGCACGACATCGCAGGCGAAAGCGTCGGGGCGGGCCATGAAAAGGCTGCGGAAGCGTAGCAGAGCGTCAAGAGTGGCGGTCACCGCCGGGCCGCGGCCGATCAGGTTGCCCAGGTAAACCAGGCGGTCGCCGTGCTGCAGGCGGGGGATCATCTCACGGTGCAGCCGGTTCAGCGCCTCGACTTCGCCATGGATCGACGACACCGCCCAGACCCGCAGCGCAGGGCGAGGTTGGGCGGCCCCATCCGGAGCGGCCCGGAGAATCGTGAACTTTTGCCGATCCCCCATAGTGTCGGCGCTCAATCCTCAGATGGCTGCAAGTTTCTGGCCGCAGAATCTCACGTTTCGCCGACTTTGTCGGGGACAAATTGCGGTGATCCGCGGGCGCCAGAACAAGCAGGCGGTGGAATCGAAACCGCCCCGCTCCAAATCGGGAGCAGGGCGGTCGCGGTAACGGTTATCTGCCGTGGCTCAGGCGGCGAGCAGCTTTTCCAGCTTCATGGCCGCCGCGGTCTCGTCGATCTTTTCGACGGCCGCCAGCTCGCGGGCCAGGCGGTCGAGCGCCGCCTGGTACATCTGCCGCTCACTGTAGGACTGGTCCGGCTGGTCGGCGCTGCGGTGCAGGTCGCGCACCACCTCGGCGATCGACACCGGATCGCCGGAATTGATCTTGGCCTCGTACTCCTGCGCCCGTCGGCTCCACATGGTGCGCTTGGCACGGCTGCGGCCCTTCAGGGTGGTGAGCGCGGTGTCCATCATCTTGCGGCTGGACAGCTTGCGCAGGCCGGAATTGGCCGCCTTGTCCACCGGCACCCGCAGGGTCATGCGATCTTTTTCGAACTTGATGACAATCAGGTCGAGGGTCACGTCACCGACTTCTTGGGTCTCAATTCCCAACACCCGGCCAACGCCGTGAGTCGGGTACACAACGTAATCACCTTCACCGTATTCGCTCTTTGCCATGCTCCGCTCTCTCCAATCGGCAATTGGTCCGGCCGAGGTTTCCCTCGATGAAAGCCGCTCCCGACCGAATGTTCCTCAACGCCTGTTCGGGACCGTCGCACAACGCGATGCGCAGACTGCGCAATGCCAGGTCACCAAGTTATTGCCGCCGGCCTTCCGGGTTTCCTCGATCTTCCGGGAAACCGTCGGGCCTGGGGCCACTTCACTGCCCGCTCTCGACCTGGGCCTTGGGACGGCCCTGCGCAAGAGTGGTACACGAAACAAACAACCGCGCCATCGGGGGAGGCCGACAGCGCGCTGCTGCTCTTCAGATTTTCCTGTAACTAATTTATCACATTGCTTGTGGAAAAACAACTGCCGCAGGTGCGAAAAACCTTTGTTTTCCTTGGAAAGACTGGGGGGTCAAGGCCGCCAAGGGCCTCGGTGGTTAATAGCGGAACCCCTAATGGAATTGATCCACAGGAATTAACTAAAGAATCTAATCCCAGTACTTCCGGCGCCTGGAATGGCGCCTCGGCTGTTCAACCGTCGGTATTTCCCGGCTTCTCGGAGAAGTACTTCTTGTACTTGTCGGTTTCCTCGCGGTGTTCTTCCGCATCGGCCGGCGCCTCGCCCTTGCGGGTGATGTTCGGCCACTTGTTGTCGGAATAGTCGCGGTTGAGCTCCAGCCAGGCCTCGGCCTGGGGGTCGGTGTCCGGCACGATGGCCTCGGGCGGGCACTCCGGCTCGCAGACGCCGCAGTCGATGCACTCGTCAGGGTGAATCACCAGCATGTTCTCGCCCTCGTAGAAGCAATCCACGGGGCAGACTTCGACACAGTCCATGTACTTGCACTTAATGCAGGCTTCCGTGACGACGTAGGTCATCGACTTCACTCTCCTCATGCGGCCGCGCGGCGGCGGTCTTCTGTCCGTTTTTCTCCGGTGCCCCGGTGGTCGGTCGACGGGGGTCAGTTGACCGGGGGCCTGGCGTGGCGCGGTCCGGGGCGGGCCGGGCGAAGCGGTTCAGTCCTCCTGGCCGTGCCGGGCCAGGACGCGCTTGCGTGCCAGCCCGCTGTCCCTGTCGCTGACGTGCAGCAAGCCGGCCAGGCGGCGCATCAGGCTCGCCTCCAGGTCATGCAGCTCGCCGTCGGCGTAGGCGACTTCCCACAGCATTTCCATCATCTCGATCCGCTCGTCCGGCGAGAAGGCATTCTTGATCTCGCGGGTGAAGCCGAAGACTTCGACCGACTGCTCCACCTTTTCGCGGGCGGCCTGCAGCAAGGCATGGCTCTCGGCCGCGCTGAGGCCGAAGCGGCGCTCCACCAGTTCGGTGATCTTGGCCCGCTCCTCGGCGCCGAAGTCGGCATCCATCTCGGCGGCCTCGACCAGCAAGGCGGCGGTCGCCAGCTGCAACCTGTCGGCGTGCCCGGCGGAGGCGTCTCGCGCGTCCGGCTGGCCGCTCAGTAAGGCTTTCAATCGATCAAGCACGGCACTGGTTATCACCACCTGACAAGCCGTGCAACCCCAGGCAACTTGCGGTCTTTGGCGCTTGCCGGGACCCCGCGGCCCTGGCATAGCTGGCGGCGGATCGAAGGATCGCGACGATGGCAGACAAGCCCTCTCCGGGAAGCCCCCCGGCCCCCTCCGGAACGCCCGCTCCCGCGGCGGGCGATGCCCGGCTGCATGCCCCGGCGACGCTGCGCAACCGCGAGGCCATCGCCGCCGTGCTGGCCGCCTGGCTGCCGCCAGAGGTTCAGGCCGGCGGCAGGGTGCTGGAGATTGCCAGCGGCACCGGCGAGCACGCGCTCTACTTCGCCGCCCGCTTTCCCGGCCTGACCTGGCTGCCGAGCGACCCGGACCCGGCTCATCGGGCCAGCATCGAAGCCTATCGGGCGGCCGAGGGTCCGCCCAATCTGCGTCCACCGCTCGATCTCGACGCAACCGCGACATCTTGGCCGCTGGACGGGCCGATAGAGGCGATGGTCTGCTGCAACATGATCCACATTGCCCCCTGGGCGGCGGCGGAGGGTCTGATCGCTGGCGCGGGGCGTGTCCTCAAACCCGGCGGCGGCCTCTACCTCTATGGGCCGTTCAGGCAGGAGGGCGTGCCCACGGCGCCGTCGAACGCGCGCTTCGACGCCAGCCTGCGGGCCCAGAACCCGGCATGGGGGCTGCGCGACCTGGCGGCGGTGACGGCCCTGGCCGAGGCGGCGGGCCTGGCGCCGCCGCGCATCGAGGCCATGCCCGCCAACAACCTTTCGCTCTGGTTCGCGAAGCAGACATAGAAACCGACGTCGTTCAGAAGGCAGTTCCTCCCCGTGACCACCTTGACACAGACCGATCCCTATCCGCGCTCCTACTACCTGGCGACCGCCCGGGAGCTGCACGCGGCACCGCCGCTGCAGGGCGAGGTGACCTGCGACGTCTGCGTGGTCGGCGGCGGCTTCACCGGCGTGGCCACCGCACTGGAGCTGGCGGAGCGGGGCTACAAGGTCGTGCTGCTGGAGGCCCAGCGCATCGGCTGGGGCGCCTCCGGGCGCAACGGCGGCCAGCTCTCCGGCGGCCAGCGGGTCGATCCCGAGGCCATGGAAAAGATGGTCGGCAAGGAACGCGCCCGTCTGCTGTGGGAACTGGGCGAGGACTCCAAGAACCTGGTGAAGCAGCGCGTCGCCCGGCATGGCATCGCCTGCGACCTGAAGCCCGGCATCATCGGCGCCGGCATCAAGCCGTCGCACGCCAAGGAGATGCAGGACCACGCGCGCTTCATGCGCGACGACTACGGCTACCCGCACATCCGCCCGCTGAGCCGAGAGGAACTGCGCGCGCTGGTGGCCAGTGACAGCTACCACGGCGGCTACCTGGATACCGACGCCGGGCACCTGCATCCCCTGAACTACGTGCTGGGTCTCGCCAGGGCGGCGCGCGAAGCGGGCGCGGTGATCCACGAGATGTCTCCGGCGCTGGAGATCACCCGGCAAGCCGGGACGGGTGGGGGCAAGCCCGGGGTGCGCACCGCCGCGGGCGCTGTCACCGCGGACTTCCTGGTGCTGGCCTGCAACGGCCACCTCGGCGGGCTGGAGCCGCGCATCGCCTCCACCATCATGCCGATCAACAACTTCGTCATCGCCACCGCGCCGCTGGGCGAGGCGCGCGCCCGCGAGATCATCGCCAACGACGCGGCGGTGGCCGACAGCAAGTACGTGATCGACTACTACCGCTTCTCCGCCGACCACCGCCTGCTGTTCGGCGGCGGCGAGAACTACAGCATGAACTATCCCAAGGACATCGCCGGACTGGTGCGCAAGTGCATGCTGCGCGTCTTTCCGCAGCTTGAAGACGTCGCCGTCGACTACGCCTGGGGCGGCAAGGTGGCGATCACCATGAACCGCCTGCCGGCCTTCGGGCGGCTGGACGGCAACATCCTCTATGCCCAGGGTTTCTCCGGCCAGGGCGTGGCGCTGACCACGCTGGCCGGAAAGGTGATCGCCGAGGCGGTGGCCGGCCAGGCCGAGCGTTTCGACGTCTTCGCCGAGATCCCGACGCCGCGCTTTCCCGGCGGCCCGCTGCTGCGCTGGCCCAGCCTGGTCGTCGGCATGCTCTACTACTCGCTGCTCGACAAGCTTTAGAGCCCCGCTTTAGAGACCCTGCCTTAGAGACCGGCGGCCCGCGCGACGATGTAGGCGCCGAGCAGCAGCAGGGCGGCGAAGAACACCTTGCGGAAGACTTGCTCCGAGAGATTCTGGCGGATGCGCTGGCCCAGGAACATGCCGGCCAGCGCCGGCAGCACCGCCGCCGCCGAGGTGCCGCCCAGTTCGGCGTTGAGGAAACCGTTGCCGCCCAGGGCCGCTGCCAAAGCGAGCGTGGAGATCAGGAACAGCATGCCCATGGCCTGCACCAGGGCATCGCGTTCAAGGCCGAGGGCCTGCAGGTAGAGCGCGCCCGGCACGACATAGGCGCCGGTCATGCCGCTCAAGACGCCGTTGACGGCGCCGACCAGCGGGCCGACCCAGCTCTCCTGGCGCGGCGTGACGGTGAAGCGCAGCCCGGCGAGGCTGACGCTCGCGTAGACCACCAGCAGCAGGCCGAGCAGCGCCGAGAGCCAGGCGAGGTTCAGGCGCGTCAGCGCCAGGGCGCCGATCCACACGGTCAGTGCGGCCAGGGCGAGGAAGGGCCAGAGGCGGCGCAGCAGCGCGCGGCCGTTGCCGCCCGACGCCGCCTGCCAGACGTTGGTGACGAAGGCCGGCACCAGCATCAGCGCCATGGCCTGGGGCAGGCCGAAGGCGACGGTCAGCAGCGCCAGGCTCACCACCGGCAGGCCGAAACCGACGACCCCCTTCACCGTGCCGCCGAGCAGGAAGACGCCGGCCAGGGCGGCGAGGTCGAGGGTGTCGAACATGTAATCCATCCTAGGGCTGCGTCGCCCTTCTGGATAGGCCGTGCAATGCTATGCCAGGATGGGATTCGTGTTGGCTACACTCATTCCGACGGTCACACCGATGCCCACCTATTCCCTCGACTGGACTTGCGGGTCCTGCAAAACACAGAACACAAGGCCCTTGACCAAGATCGAGGCCGCCTTCTTCGAATCACTGAAGATTGGCCGGACGCTGCGTTGCAGGAAATGTGGTGGTGGGACTGTCAGTTCCTGGTCCTGTCCGACCCCGGATCCCGCGGACCCGGAGGTCATGGAGGCGTGGCTGGGAAACAAGAAGCTCTTTTTTCTGGAACAGGACGAAGAGCTGTTCTTGGAGGGGGTCGATGCCCGCAGGCTGATCCAACTGCTGGGCGCTCCCAAGACGCCGAGCTGGCGCGGCGGCACGTTGTTCTTGGCCTTGATCTATAAGGCCTATGGCGGGAAATACGTGGATGAGGCGGAAGAAAGAGCGGCGACGGACTATCTGAAACTGCACCTCGACGACTGGAAGGATGCCAAAGGAATTCCTTTCCAGATCCGCAAGGCCGTTCTGCAGGCCGTAGGGTAAGACGGATCGCCGGTCAGTCCTCTTCCCGCAAACGATCCTTATTCGGTATCGCGCAAGCGCTCCAGGGCGCGGCGATCGCGTTTGGTGGGGCGGCCGCTGCCGGGTTCGCGCTGGGCAGTCGCTGTCGCGCTGGGCGTGCCCTTGGGCAGGCGGCTTTCGGCCTCCGGCGGCTTCAGGTCTTCGTAGAGCGCCTGAGCCTCGCTCGCCGGGCCGCGGCGCGTGCTCAGCGCGACAATCTTGATGACGCGGATGTGGCGGGCCTGCGGAAAGGTCAGCACGTCGCCCACCTTCACCTTGGTGTGCGCCTTCACCACGCCCTGGCCGGAAAGGCGCAGTTTGCCCGCCTGGCAGATCTGGGTGGCGAGGCTGCGGCTCTTGAAGAAGCGCGCGAACCACAGCCATTTGTCGGCGCGCAAACTGTCCTGGCTGGAAGCCGCTTCCGTCATTCGCCGCCGAGGGACAGTTGTTTCAGGATGGCAAAGGGCGAGTCGGCCATGCGCTTTTCTTCGCGGCGCCGGGCTTCCTCCTGGCGCGCCTTGCGCGCGGCGATGGCCGCCTTGTCCAGCGGCTTGCCCTTGCCCCCCGACTTGTTCTGACCCTTGTCTCTTGCCTTGCCTTTGCCCTTGGGGGGCTGCGTCCTGCGTGCCTCGCGGCTGTCCGCCGTGCCGCTGTCGCCCGGCGCCTTCGGCTTCGTCTTGCGGGACCGTCCCTGCCGGCCCTCTTCTTTGCGGCCGCCTTCCTGCCGGGCCGCTTTGCGGGGGCCTTTGCGCACAAAGGTGGCGACGCCGTCGGTGGTGCCGTGGCGGCGATAACCGAGCGCGAAGAGCAAGGCTTCCAGGTCGGCCTCGCCGCAGTCCGCCAGCGCGCAGAGCGCCGGATCGGCCACGATGGGGACGGGCTTGCGGACTTTCTTCTCGGTCTTCGGCTGTTCAGCGGGCGTCGGCGGGGCCGCTTCGGCTTCCACGGCAACCTCGGTCTTCGAAGTGACCTCGGCTTCCACGGCGACTTCGGCCTCCACGGCGGCTTCGGGGGCGACAGGCGGGTTTTCCGCCGCCGGCGCTGCCTCCGGTGTGACCTCGGACCCGGCTTCCGGCGTTGCGGCCTCCGGCTTCGGCGCTTCGGGGTTTGCGGTCGCGCGCTTGTAGACTTCCCGCGACAGGCGCTCCAGCACGTCGGCGCGCACGGCCAGCGCCGGGCCGCTCTTGCGCGTCACGCGGCGGTAGCCGACGGCGTGGCAGAAGGTCTCCAAGGCCGGGACGTCCTGGTAGTCGGCAAGATCGAAGGTCTTGGCGCCTTCCGGCGGCAGGGCGGGCAGGGGGCAGCCCTGTCGGATCGCCCAGAGGCGCGCGCGCAGCGCCAGCATGCGCGGCTGCTGCAGCTTCGGCAGGAACAGGCTGACGGCGCCCAGGCGCACGCCCAGCGCGGCCAGGGCCTTGCGGTCGGCCTTGGTCAGGGCGGCGAGCTGTTCCTTCAGCGGGCGGCGCGGCAGCGTGCCCAGCGCCTCGACCAGCTGGAACAGCAGGCCGCGGCCCGGTGCGGTCAGTTCGGCGGACTGGGCGTTGAACAGCGGCTTCAACTGGTTGCGGATGTGGCGGTTCAGCCAGGTGGTGGCGCGTTTGCGCAGGCGCTCGCGGGCCGGCCCGTCCAGGAAGTCACTCGCCAGCACCTCGATACGCGGGGTCAGCACGGTGTCGCCGGCGGCGAGCCGCGCGAAGGGCGTGCCGCGCCAGGCGAGCTTGTCGTCGACCAGGGTGAAGGCGCCGTCGTTGTCCTGCTCCAGCTGCTTGATGCGCCGGGGGATCTCGCCGGTCAGCGCCCGCCGCGCGGCGGTCAGCAGGGGACGGGCGTCCTCGCCGGTCACTTCTTCATCGGGCTGGAAGTCGAAGCCCTGCAGGCGGCCGACGAATTCGCCCTCCACCAGCACTTCGCCGTTCTTGCGCACCGCGCCGACCAGTTCGCCGTCGCCGCGCAGGCGCCGCACCAGCACCGTGGTGCGGCGGTCGACGAAGCGCTGGGTCAGGCGCTCGTGCAAGGCGTCGGAGAGGGAGTCCTCGATGGCGCGGGCGCGGCCCTGCCAGTGGCCGTTGTCCTCCAGCCAGTCGCCGCGGTGGGTGATGTAGGTCCAGGTGCGCACATGGGCGATGCGCTGGATCAGGTGGTCGATGTCGCCGTCGACGCGGTCCAGGCGCTGCAGCTGGCCGCCGACCCAGTCCTCCGGCAGGCGCAGGTCGTTGCGCATCAGGCGGGTGTAGATCTGCGACAGCAGCTGCGCGTGATGGTCGGAGAGGATCTTGCGGAAGTCCGGCACCTGGCAGACTTCCCACAGCAGCGCCACGGAATCGGCCGAGGTGGCGAGCTGCGCGATCTCCGGCTCGCGTGCCAGGGTGGCCAGGGCCTCCTGGTCCTCGGCGTTGCGAACCAGCAGCAGTTCCGGGCGCGGCGGGCGGCGCTCCAGGCTCTTCAGCAGGCTGACCGGGTCGCGGAAGTCGAGATCGATGTTGCGCCAGTGCACGAAGGAGATGGGATCGAAGTGGTGGTTCTCCACCGCCTCGACCAGTTCCGCGCTCAAGGGGCCGATCTCGCTGGTGGTGCCGAAGGTGCCGTCGCTCATGTGGCGCCCGGCGCGCCCGGCGATCTGGCCGATCTCCGGCGCGGTGAGGCGCCGCCGGCCGCGCCCGTCGAATTTGCGCAGGCGCGCGAAGGCGACGTGGTCGAGGTCCAGGTTCAGGCCCATGCCGATGGCGTCGGTGGCCACCAGGTAGTCGACCTCCCCGGCCTCGAAGAGGGCGACCTGCGCGTTGCGGGTGCGCGGGCTGAGCGCGCCCAGCACCACGGCGGTGCCGCCGCGCTGGCGGCGCAGCAGCTCGGCGGTGGCGTAGACCTCGGCGGCGGAAAAAGCGACCGCGGCGGAGCGCGGCGGCAGGCGGGTCAGCTTCTGCGGCCCGGTATAGCTGAGGGTGGAAAAGCGCGGCCGGGTGACGAACTCGGCCTCCGGCACCAGCTTCTGCAGCACCGGGCGGATGGTCTCGGCGCCCAGGAACATGGTCTCGGCGAGGCCGCGGGCGTGCAGCAGGCGGTCGGTGAAGACATGCCCGCGCTCCGGGTCGGCGCAGAGCTGGATCTCGTCGACGGCCAGGAAGGAAACCGGGCGGTCGACCGGCATGGATTCCACCGTGCAGCAGAAGTAGCGCGCCCCGGGCGGCAGAATTTTTTCCTCACCCGTGACCAGCGCCACCTGGCTCGCGCCCTTGATCTGGACGATGCGGTCATAGTTTTCGCGCGCCAGCAGGCGCAGGGGAAAGCCGATCATGCCGCTCGAATGGCCGAGCATGCGGTCGATCGCCAGGTAGGTCTTGCCGGTATTGGTGGGCCCGAGGACGGCAGTCACTCGGCCTTGCGCGAAAAGCGACATATCACTAAAGAGAATCGGGACTTTAGCGGCCTTTTGCAAGGCTTGCCTTGCGTTTCCGAGAGACGATTTCGTGACGCTCCAGGAGTCCAGCTAGGAGGCCGGTCCTCGCCCTAGGTTTCCCCGCCCTAGGCGTTGTCTTCGGGGGGGCTGACCGCCGTAGGGGTTATGAGCGGCACGAAGGCGACCGGCAGGATGACCTGCTTTTCCAGGGTGCCGTCCTCGGCCTTCTCGATGCGCAGCAGGTCCTGGGTGGAGGTGAAGCGGATGGCGCCGTCGGGCGGGCCCAGGGGGATGATCATGCGCCCGCCGCGCTTCAACTGGTCGATCAGGGCCGGCGGGATGGCCGTCGCCGCGGCGGTCACCAGGATGGCGTCGAAGGGCGCGGCCTCCGGCCAGCCCTTGGCGCCGTCGCCCCGGCGGCAGTGCACCTTGTCGTAGCCCAGCTCTTTCAGGCGCGTCGCGGCCTGCTCGGCCAGCTCCGGCACCGTCTCGATCGACCAGACCTCGCAGCCCAGCTCGGCCAGCACGGCGGCCTGGTAGCCGGAGCCGGTGCCGACCTCCAGCACCCGGCTGCCGGGTCCGATGCCCGCCTGGTCGGTCATGATGGCGACGATGTAGGGCTGGGAGATGGTCTGGCCCAGGCCGATCGGCAGGGGCTGGTTCTCGTAGGCGTTGCCCAGCTCCATCATCGGCACGAAGGCGTGGCGCGGGGTGCGGGCCATGGCCGCGTGAACCCGGGGGTCGAGCTTCTCCTTGCCCAGCCAATGGGCGGTCTCGGCCACCTCCGCGTCGATGAGGCGCAGCATCGCCTCGCGCTCCTTGGCGCGGTCCGCCTCTTTCCGGTCGTCTGTCATGCCTTACCCCCTTTCTCGCGCCTCCCCTGGCGGCCAAGAAGACTTGCAGTCAACATGGATTGCGCACATATGTCACGCGGTCGCGGGCCCAGCCTCCTTCCAGTCTTCCCTCCTGAGGAGGGCCGGCGGGGCGCTCGGCCGCAGGATTCCCAACCGCGTCAAGGTACAGAAAGAGACGGACGGAAAGGCTATGGCGGAAGAACATCTGAGTTTCCAGGCGGAGGTCAGCCGGCTCCTCGACATCGTCGCCCACTCGCTCTATTCGGAGAAGGAGATCTTCCTCCGGGAGCTGATCTCCAACGCTTCGGACGCCTGCGACCGGCTGCGCCACGCCGCGCTCACCCAGTCCGATTTGCTGGGTGACGACCCCAGCTTCAAGATCCGCCTGAAGGCCGACCCCACGGCCAAGACCCTGACCATCGCCGACAACGGCATCGGGATGAACCGCGAGGAGCTGATCGAGAACCTCGGCACCATCGCTCGCTCCGGCACCGCCGCCTTCGTCCAGCAGCTGGAGAGCAAGTCCGAGGGCGCGAACCTCATCGGCCAGTTCGGCGTCGGCTTCTATTCCGCCTTCATGGTCGCCGACAAGGTCGAGGTCTCGACCCGCCGCGCCGGCGAGGCGCAGGGCTGGAAGTGGATCTCCGACGGCAAGGGCGCGTTCACCATCGCCGAGAGCGACGAGGTTCCGGCGCGCGGCACCCGCATCGTCCTGCAGCTGCGCGAGGGTGAGCAGGAATATCTCGACCCCCTGCGCATCCGCCAGATCGTCGCGACCTATTCCGACCACATCGCCGTGCCGGTGGTGCTGGAGTCGAAGAAGGAGGACGAGCCCGACGAGACCCTGAACGCCGCCTCGGCGCTGTGGACGCGGCCCAAGAGCGAGATCACCGAGGAGCAGTACAAGGAGTTCTATCACCACGTCGGCCATACCTTCGACGAGCCCTGGCTGCGCCTGCACTTCAAGGCCGAGGGCGTGATGGAATACACCGGCCTGCTGTTCATCCCCTCGCAGAAGCCCTTCGACCTGTTCCACCCGGACCGCAAGCCGGGCGTGCGCCTCTACGTGAAGCGCGTCTTCATCACCGACGACTGCTCGGAACTGCTGCCGCCCTACCTGCGCTTCCTGCGCGGCATCGTCGACACCGAGGACCTGCCGCTGAACGTCAGCCGCGAGCTGCTGCAGAACAATCCGCGCCTCGCAAAGATCCGCCAGGCCATCTGCAAGAAGGTGCTGGCCGAGCTGAAGAAGAAGGCGGAGAAGGCGCCGGAGGAATACGCCAGCTTCTGGGAGACCTTCGGCGCGGTGCTGAAGGAAGGCCTCTACGAGGACGGCAACCAGCGCGAGTCCCTGCTGGAGCTGGCGCGCTTCCGCTCCACCACCCGCGAGGGGCTGGTCAGCCTGGCCGACTACGTGAAAGACATGAAGCCGGGGCAGGAGGCGATCTACACCATCACCGGCGACGACCCCAAGGCGCTGGCCAAGAGCCCGCAGCTGGAAGGCTTCGCCGCCAAGGGGATCGAGGTCCTGCTGCTGAGCGACGCGGTCGACGACTTCTGGCTCTCCACCGTGCCGGACTACGACGGCAAGCCCTTCAAGTCGGTGACCCGCGGCGGCGTCGATCTGGAGAAGATGGGCGACGCGGCCGAGACGAAAGAGGACGACGCCGAAAAGAAGGAAGAGGCGGGCCCGGCGATCGACTCCCTCATCGCCTTCGTGAAGCTGACCCTGAAGGACGCGGTCAAGGACGTGCGCGCCTCCAAGCGCCTGACCTCCAGCCCGGTCTGCCTCGTCGCCGACGAGGGTGACCTCGACATGCACCTGGAGCGCCTGCTGAAGCAGCAGCAGCAGCTCGACCAGACCTCCATGCGCATCCTGGAGGTCAATCCCGACCATGCCCTGGTCAAGGCTTTGGCCGGGCAGATCGGCAAGGACGGATCGGGAAGCCTGGTGGAAGACGCCGCTTGGCTGCTGCTCGACCAGGCGCGCATCATCGAGGGCGAAACCCTGCCCGACGCCGCGGCTTTCTCGCAGCGGCTCTCCAAGCTGGTGGAAAAGGGCCTGCTGGCGGGCTGATCGGCATTCGGCGCGCTCATCCTTCGAGACGGCCCTTCGGGCCTCCTCAGGACGAGGCGGGGTTTATGAAATTGACCTCATGCTGAGGAGCGAGCGGTAGCGAGCGTCTCGAAGCGCGAGGTCAATCGCCTTCAGCCGTTCACCGCGTCCAGGTCCAGCACTCCCGCGCCCAGGATCGGGCCGCCCCGGCCCTGCTGCACGATGACGGCGCAGCCGCCCCGGCCCTCGGCGCGGGCCGCGGCCAGGTCCAGGGAAAAGGCCTTCTTTTCGCCGGTCCAGGTGCCCAGCGCGATCAGCTCGCGCACCACGTTGCTGTTGGTCAGCGCCCGCCCGCGGTTCTCGCCGCGCGCCACCTGGGTTTTCTGGTCGTCATCGAAGGTGACCAGCCACACGGTCGCGCCGCCCGACGGCGCCTCGCCGGCGGAGAGCAGCACCCGGCCGCCGTCTTCCTCGTCCAGCGTCACGGTCAGCGGCGTCGCGTCCCTGGCGGACTCCTCGATGGCCCGGGTCACGGCGCGGCGCTTGCTGCCGACCACGTCGTGGCGGCCGTCGACAACGATCTGTGGCGTGTAGACGTAGCGCAGGCCCAGCGCGGCGGCGTAGTCACGCTGGCGCTCGGTGTACTGGGCGGCGGCGAAGGGGTCCTTCCAGCCGATGTAGTCCCAGTAGTCCACGTGGAACGACAGCGCCAGCACGCCCGGCTGGTCGGCCAGTTCGCCCAGCAGTTCGTCGGCTGGCGGGCAGGAGCTGCAGCCCTGGGAGGTGAAGAGTTCGACCACCACGGGGCGGCTTGCGCCGGTATCGGCGGCCAGTTGCAGCGGCGCGGCGGCGGTGCCGGCGGCGTGGCTCTCCAGGCTCGGCTCGGCCAGCCAAAGAACGAGGCCGCCGGTGACGGCGAGAGCGGCGGCGCCCAAGGCGCCAAGTGTGGAAGATCTACGGCCCATGGCTGAGGAAGGTACGGAGTTCCACGCTCACGTGCCAGTCACGTTCGGGTGACGGTCTGGTGAAGGGCCGGGCCGGGTTCCGGGTGTCTTTTCCTAGTCAACCTGCTGCTCACCGGTCCTGCTCACCGTTCCTGCTCAGCGGCGCTTCCACCCGATGAAGGCGATGGCGGCGCCGAGCGCGCAGGGCAGCCAGAAAAACCACAGAGCCTCCATGTTCAGCCATTGGATGGAGGGTTTGGCGTTGCTGGTGTTCCAGCTTGCCGCGAGTTCGTTCAGGTAGACCCAGAAAAGCAACGCGCCGGCGGAAATCGCCGCGCCCAGGAGCATCAGAAAAACGCGCATCTCTCGACTATCCGCCTCTACCAGCTGTGAAGGCCCGGGGCCTGACTAAGGGCGATGGGTGGCGTGAGCTCCCCGGCGCGCGGCAACAAGCTGCCGGCTCTATCCCCGCGTGACGCGAACCTCGACGTCCATCTCGATGAAGTCCTCCGCGGCGCCGTAGTAGCTGCCCTGCAGGGGCACGGCCTGGAAGGGCTCGCGCGCCACGGCGACGCGGATCAGGTTGGCGCCGCCGATCTGGCCGTTGGTGGGGTCGAATTCCACCCAACCTGCGCCGGGAAGGTAGACCTGGACCCAGGCGTGGGTATCGCCCGCGCCGCGGACCGCGTCGCCGTCCTGCGCGCCGCCCTGCAGGGTGTCGTCCAGGGCCGGGTCGTAGAGGTAGCCGGAGACGAAGCGCGCGGCGAGGCCCAGGGCGCGCACCGCGCCCATCATGAAGGCCGCCAGATCGCGGCAGGTGCCGCTGCCCTTCTCCAGCGTTTCCAGCGGCGTCTGGGTGCCCAGGGCATGGCGCTTGGAATAGGCAAACTGCTCGTGGATCGCCTTGGTGATGTTCACCAGCAGGTCCTGGGTGCGCACCTGCCCGCCGCCGTTCAGGAAACCCTTGGCCCAGGCGTCGACCTTGCGTTTCGGGTCCGCGAAATCGCGCTCCACCGAGCGGCCCAGGTCCGGGATCTCCTCGGCCGGATAGCTGAAGGGGTAGATCTGGGCGTAAGGCTCGATGACGAACTCCGGATCGCGCAGCCCGAAGTGTTCCAGCAGGATACGGCTTTCGAAGCGCAGCTCCTGGGCCGCGTCCTCGAAGGAGGCGATGGCGATGGAGTTGGAGAAGACGTCGTGCAGCCAGCGCACCTCGGCGCGGGGCGATATGGTCAGGGCGGCGTCCACCAGGCGCAGGTCGTGGCTGTCGCGCGGGCGGAACATCAGGCGATGCTCGCCGAAGCGCACGGGGCGTTCGTAGCGGTAAACCGTCGTATGTGTGACCGTTCGCAGGGGCATATCGGGTTGGTCCTCGGGGCGGCCCCGCGGGTGGCGCGGCGCCCTGGAAAGAGGAGTGGCGATCCTAGCGGAAAGGCGCGGGCTGCCACAAGATATTGTAGGGTATGGCAGTTGTGTTGCTAGTGATCGGGTCGGCGGGGGCCTGCCGCCGGCCTTTCGTGTCCTTAAGGAGTGGGTGTCGATGATCTATCTTTTGCGCCATGGCGAGACCGAGTGGAACCGGGAAGGGCGGCTGCAGGGCCATGGCGATTCGCCCCTGACGGAACGGGGCCTGTCCCAGGCGGTGGCCATGGGCGGGGCGCTGCGCCGGGCGGTCGGCCCGGCCGGGCTGATGGACTACACGCTGGTTTCCAGCCCTGCGGGGCGCACCCTGGCCACCGCGCGCTGCGTGGCGGCGGTCACCGGTCACAATCCGGCGGAGATCGTCGAGGAGCCGCGCCTGCGCGAGCACGGCTTCGGCGCCTGGGAAGGGGAGATCTACAACGACGTCGAAGAGATCTATCCGGAACAGTGGCGGGCGCGCGAGGCCGATAAGTGGAACTACCAGGTGCCGGGCGGCGAAAGCGGCGCCCTGGTCGCCGCGCGGGTCGGCGCCTGGCTGGCCGAGCAGTCGGAAGACGCCCGGCTCATCGTCGTGAGCCACGGCTTCGCTGGGCGCGTCCTGCGCGGGCTCTACCTCGGCCTGCCCCCGGCGGAGATCTTCGCCCTGACCGAGCCGCAGGACGCCGTGCTCCGCCTTTCGCAGGGGGCCGTGACCCGCTTCGACGCCGCGGCAGAAATCTAAGACGACGCCGAAAACGGGCCCCACCGGCACCGCCCCGCACTGCGGCACGAACTGGACAGTCCAGACAAGACCCCAGGTTGCAATCTCGCCCGTATTTGGCCGTCCTTAAGCGCGCCAAAAGGGACGGTTAACCTCTGCACCATAGGATGTCCTGGGTAGGACGCGGGTCAGCGTTAAGCACCTCAGCGTTAAGCACCAGGGCGATGTCGAATCAGCAAAACCTTCAGGCGGCCGGGACGTCCGGCAGCAGCCTTTCCAGTTCGCTGGAGTCCCTCGGCGACCTGGCCGGCCGGCTGGCTGCCGCCGACGATCCGCTCGCGGTGCTGACGGCCTTCTCGACGCGGCCGGACCGGCCGATGGCGGAGGCCGCGGCCTTCCAGCGGGCGATGACCGGACTGACGGCGCTGGCGCAGGCGAACGCGGCGCTGCGCGCGCGCCTCGCCGAGCAGCTGCAGGTCGGCGACAGCCTGGAGATGGCGGCTTGCGTGCAGCAGAGCCTACAGCCCCAGAGCGCACCGGGCGAGCTGCCGATCTGGGGCGTCAACCTGCCGGCGCGCAAACTCTCCGGCGACTTCTTCGATTTCTATCCTCTGGACGGCGAGCGCATCGCCTTCGCGCTGGGCGACGTCTCCGGCAAGGGCATGAACGCCGCCTTGCTGATGGCCAAGACCATCAGCCTCTTTCGCTGCCTGGGCAAACGGATCGACGCGCCGGCGGCGCTGCTGGAAGCGATCAACGCCGAACTTTGCGAAACGGCGTCGCGCGGCATGTTCGTGACCATGGTGGCCGGCCATTACTGGACCGCCGACGGCAGCGTCACGCTCGCCAACGCCGGCCATCAGCCGCCTCTGCTGCGCCACCGCGACCGCAGCTACGATTCCTTCCCGGCGACCGCGCCGCCGCTCGGCATCCTGCCGGCGATCCAGCCGGAGGAGGAACGCATCGCCCTGGACGGCGGCGAACTCTACGTCTTCAGCGACGGGCTCACCGAATACCACTACGTCACCGGCGAGCGCCTTGGCGTCGAAGGGCTCATCCTGCTCATCGAGGCGCTGGCCGACGCACCTCTGGCGCACCGCCTGGAGGCGCTGCTGGCGACCTTGGATCAGGACGGCGGCTGGGAAGCGCGCGACGACCTGACCGTGCTCGCCATCGACGATTCCTGGGTGCGCCGCGACGCCGGCATCGACGCGCCCGATGCTGCGGCCTTGCAGGTGGCGCCATGAGCGCGGCCGCCACGATCGCGCCCGGCGCGGAGTACCTGCTGGAGCTGCGCTTCCCGGCGCAGGCCAATCGCATGGTCATGGTGCGCGACGTCGTGCGCAGCGCGGCGCGCTTCTGCGGCTTCGACGACCCGGCCGTCCAGGACATCGTCCTGGCGGTGGGCGAGGCCTGCCAGAACGTCATCCTGCACGCCTACGAAGGCCGCGGCGACGGACCCATTCTGCTCGACATCCTGGACAGCGCGGACCGGATGATCCTTCGGGTGACCGACTTCGGGCCGGCGGTGCCCGCCGCCGAGGTTCAACCGCGTGACCTGCACGAACCAAGGCCCGGCGGCCTCGGCACCCATTTCATCCAGAACCTGATGGACACGAGTGACTTCAGCCGGTCGCCCAGCGGCGTCGGCAATGTCCTGCAGATGACCAAGAAAAAGGATCCTGCGACATGACCGACGTGATCCGCGAGGCGCAAGGCAGCCTGGTGGTGGCGCTGTCCGGCGAGATCGATCTCGACCGGGCGCCGGGCGTCCGCCGCCAACTGCTCGACTGCGTGAAGCGCGGCAAGGACGTTCTCGTCGACCTCTCCAAGGTCACCTATATCGACAGCTCGGGCATCGCCGGCCTGGTCGAGGCGCTGCAGTGGGCCAACCGGCGCGGCACCGCCTTGCATCTTGCCGCGGTCAGCCCGCAGGCCCTGCGCGTCTTCGAGCTGGCGCGCCTCGACAAGGTCTTCACCATCCATGCCGACGTCGACGCCGCCCTGGCGGCGGCGGGTTAGGAGGCGCGCCATGCTGCGGGTCGCCGAAGGTCTGGGACAGCGCGTCGTGCGCGGTGTCGAGGAAGTGGGTTTCGCCAGCGCCCTGTTTCTCGAGGCCGTGCTCTGGGGCGCGCTCGGCCCGGCGCGGCACCAGCCGGTGCGGCTTAGCGCCGTCTTCGCCCAGATGATGCAGATCGGCATCGAGGCCCTGCCCATCGCCACGGTGCTGTCGGCGACCATCGGCATGATGCTGGCGATCCAGAGCCTCTACAGTCTCGGCCTGTTCGGCGCCGAATCCTTCGCCACCGTCGGCATCGCCCTTTCCGTGGTGCGCGAGTTCGCGCCGCTGATCATCGGCATCCTCATCGCCGGACGCTCCGGCTCCGCCCTGGCGGCGCGCTTCAGCACCATGATGATCAACCAGGAAGTGGACGCCCTGCGGGTCATCGGCATTTCGCCGGTGCGCTTCCTCGTCGCGCCGGCGCTCTTCGCCATGATGGTCATGGTGCCCTGCCTTACCATGTGGGCCAACATCGTGGCGCTCGGCGCCGCGGGCCTCTTCGTGACCGGCGCGCTGCAGATCAGCATGAGCGCCTACTTCACCGACGTCGCCGCCGTGCTGTCGGTGAACGACCTGGCGCACGGCCTGGGCAAGAGCGTGCTCTTCGCCGCCATGGTGGCGCTTGTCTCCACGGTGAACGGCGCGCTGGCCGACGGCGGCGCCGAGGGCGTCGGGCGGCGCACGACGCGGGCCGTGGTGCACTCCATTGCGACCATCATCGTGGTCGACATGATCTTCGCCTTCGTCGTGACCGCGGGTTAGCCGATGACCGACGTTCCGCAAAACCCTTCTCCCTCGGCCCCCGCGATCCGCGTCGCGGGCCTGCAGGCGCACTACGGCGCGCAGCAGGTGCTGCACGATGTCGACCTGGAGGTGCGCCCCGGCGAGATCATGGTGGTGATGGGCGGCAGCGGTTCGGGCAAATCCACCCTGCTGCGCCATCTCGTCGGGCTCGCGCGGCCGACGGCCGGGCGCATCGAACTTCTGGGTGTCGACATGACACGCGCGCGCGCCATGGAAATGCTGCGGCTGCGCCGCAAGATCGGCGTCGCCTTTCAGGGCGGCGCGCTGTTCAGTTCGATGAACGTGCTCGACAACATCATGCTGCCGCTGCGCGAGCACACCCGGCTGGACCGTAAGACCATGGAGATCATGGCGCGCATGAAGCTTGAGGTGGTCAATCTTGCCGGCGCCGACGGTCTGATGCCTTCGCAACTCTCCGGCGGCATGCTGAAGCGCGCGGCGGTGGCCCGGGCGATCGCCATGGACCCCGCCCTGCTGTTCTTCGACGAGCCCTCGGCCGGCCTCGACCCGGTGGTCTCCTCGGCGCTCGACGATCTGATCCTGAAGCTGCGCGACGCCATGAACATGACCATGGTCGTGGTCACCCACGAACTGGAAAGCGCCTTCAAGATCGCCGACCGCATCACCGTCCTCGACCACGGCCGCGTCCTGCTGGTCGACGACGTCGCGGGCATCCGGCGGTCCGACAACCAGCGCATCCAGAACCTCTTGAACCGGCGTTCCGAAGACGCCGAGGTCGATGCTCAATCCTATCTGCAGCGCCTGACCGGCGAGGCGATGCCGACCCCCGGCACAAGCCACGAGCAAGCGGGAGCGCCCTAAAACGATGCGACACCAGCACCTGAACTATGCCGTCGTCGGCGCTTTCGTCCTCGCCATGCTGGCGGCGGCGCTGGGCGCGGCGGTGACCCTTGCCGGCGGCGCCGGATCGCGCGACCACTATGTCGTGGTCTTCGACAACGTGGCCGACGTGAAGTTCGGCACCCAGGTCCGCTACGAAGGTTTCCCCGTCGGCCAGGTCGAAGCGATGGAGCCGGTGGTGGAGGAGGGCGCCACGGTCTTCCGTCTGGAGGTTTCCGTGCGCGAAGGCTTCGTGATCCCGGAAGACAGTGTCGCCCGCATCCAGAGCTCGCAGTTCCTCGGCGCCAAGACGGTCGAGATCCAGCGCGGCCGCTCCGCGACGGCGCTCAGTCCCGGCACGCGCATCGCCTCCGCGCCGGCGGCCGACATGTTCGCCGCCATGTCCAGCGTGGCCGGCCAGGTCGGCGAGTTGTCGCGCGACGGCCTGATGCCCCTGCTGGCCCGCCTCGGCGATCTGGTGGGCAACGCCAACCGGATGCTCGACCGCGATGTCGCGCCGCTGTTCGGCTCGCTGAACGCGGTGGCGACGGACGCCCGCGGGCAGGTGCCGCAGATCGCCGCCGAACTGCTCACCTTCACCGAGGAGCTCAACACTACGCTGGCCTCCCTGCAGGTGCTGCTTTCCGAGCAGAACATGGCCGAGGTCCAGCAGACCGTCCACAACGTCAACACGGTCTCGGGTGAGTTCGTCGAAATCAGCGCGGCGGTCCAGGGCACCCTGGGTCAGCTCGAGCGCGTCGTCGCCGAGCTGCAGGAGGTCGTCGCGCAAAACCGCGGCAAGGTGGACGCCTCGCTCGACGATACCCGCTACATCCTGCGCTCCATCGCCCAGAACATCGACAGCATCAACCACAACCTCGCCGGCACGACCCGCAACATGAACGAGTTCAGCCGCCTGATCCGGCAGAACCCGAGCCTGCTGCTGGGCGGCTCGCCGCCTGAGGAGGTCAACGTCGAGACGCTGTCCTCTTCGCCGCAGACCCGAAAGCAAGACCAATGAAACGCCTGCTGCCCGCGCTGCTGATCGCCCCGCTGCTCTCCTCCTGCCTGGGGTCGGCGCCGCCGGTGCCGCGCGACCACTACTACCGGCTGCTGGTGCCGATGCCGGCGGAAGGCAACGCCGAGGTGCTGCTGCCCGGGGTGATGACGGTGGAACTGCTGCAAGCCGACGGCCTGCTGCGCGAACGCCCGCTGCTCTACAGTGCCAGCAGTCAATCCTCGGAGCTGCAGCAGCACAACTATCACTACTGGAACGACGTGCCGCCGCGCATGCTGCAGGATCAGATGGTGACCTACCTGCGCCGCAGCGGCATGGCCGACCTGGTGGTCACGCCCGATACGCGGGTGCGCGCCGACTACCAGGTGAGCGGCAAGGCCAAGCGCTTCGAACGCCTGGTCGGCGACGGCGCGCCGAAGGTGGTGGTGGAAGTCGAACTCGCGCTGCTGCGCCTCGCCGACGACACCCTGCTGGTGGTCGACACCTACAGAGCCGAGCAGACCGCCGCGGACGACAGTGTCGAAGCCGCGATTGCCGCCCTCAACCGGGCGACGGCGGAGGTTTTCGACAGCTTCCTCTCCCAGGTGCGCCTGGCCGCCGGCCGCTCCTGAACCCAAGAGAAACCTGCGCCGCCGCATGGCTCGCAACCGCTGCGGCGGCCTGGGCTCAAAGGACGGAGCGCACGACGGCGGCGATCTGCTCGCTGGTCGGCTTCGGGCCCTGGCCGGTGGCGTGCATCAACCCGATCCCGTCGATCAGCCCGGCGCAGGTCTCGATGGGGACGTCGTTGCGCCCTTTGGCGATCAGCCTCAGGAAGAAGGCGATCGGTCGGCGCGCGGCGGCGGTCAACTGCTCGCCGATGCCGGCCAGGTCGTCGCGGCGGGCCGCGGCAAGGGTCAGCTCGATGCGCGCCAGGAACAGGTCGCGCGCGTCGTCGGCATAGGCCACCACCTCCTCCGCGACGTAGTCGATGGCGGCTTCCATGCCTTGCTTGGCCGCGGTCTCCGCAAAGCCGAGCTGCAGGGCTTCGCAGTCTTTTTCCAGCAGGGCGGAGAGGTGCCGCGCCGCCGCGCTCAGCAGCGCCGTCTTCTTCGGGAAGTAGTAGGTGGAGGAGCCTTGGGGCAGCCCCGCGGCCTCGTCCACCGCACGGTGCGTCACCCCCTCCAGGCCGCGCGTCGCGAGCAGCCCGATGACGGCATTCAGAAGGACTTCCCGGCGGTCGGGTTTTGGCGTTGACATCGACACTCTACATTTGCAGAGTATTTCTTAACATACACAGCAGATTCTGCCTAGAGGTTAGGATATCCCATGCCGCCGCCCATTACCCGCCTGAACCCGCCCGCGCTGCCCGATGCCGGCGCACTGGGCTATTCCCAGATCTCGATCGCCGAACCCGGCCGTCTGGCTTTCATCTCCGGCCAGGTCGCTGTACGTCCCAGCGGCGAGCCCGCGCCGGACAGCCTTGTGGCGCAGATGAAGATCGTGTCGGCCAACGCCAGGGCCGCCCTCGATGCCGTCGGTGCGACGCCGCAGGATGTGGTGATGGCCCGCGTCTATATGGTCGACCTGACGCCCGAGCGTCTGGAAGAGGTCATGCCGCCTTTCCTCGCCACCTTCGACGGCGCCCAGCCTAGCCTCACCGGTGTCGGCGTCGCCGCGCTGGCCGGACCCGGCCTGCAGGTGGAGATGGAAATGACGGTGCGCCTGCCGGACTGAGCCGCCGCGTCACGCCCTGGCGCGCAGGCGGTTCACCAGCAGATCGTCCCGCAGAATGTCGTCTTTCAGCGCCGTCAGCTCCCCGACATCCCAATTGGCGCTCAGATAGCGGCCCCTTGCCCAATCCGCCCAGCCGGGAGGCAAGCCCTCCCATCGTTGCGTCGCGGGAGGTCGTCTCCGTGAAGGCCTGATCGCCGCGGCCCGTTTACACAAGAAAAGGCCCCTACCGTCGGCAGAGGCCTTCTTTCGTGGCAACTCTGGGCGGCAGGCGGGCCATCGAGGCACCCGCCTGCCGTGCCGTGCATCACGCCGCTTCGGCGGCCTGGACCACCGGGAAGTCGATATCGGTCCGCGCGACGACGTTGAGGAGGTTGGTGAAGACGTTCTCGGCGGTCACCGCGACGATCTCCACGATCTCGCTGTCCCCGTAACCCGCATCGCGGAGGGCCTGGACGTCGGCGTCACTGACATGGCCGCGCTCGCTCACGATCTTGGCCGCGAAGCCGACGGCGGCGTCGGCCTTGGCGTCTGCGGAGCGGCCCTTGCGGTTGAGGGCGACCTCTTCCGGGCTGATCTTCGCCAGGTTCAGCGCAAGGTAGTTGTGCGCCGAAAGGCAGTAGTCGCAGCCGTTGATCTGGGCGACCGCCAGGGCAATGCGCTCGCGCGTCTTCACGTCGAGCGTCTTCGCCAAGGCGGCGTTGTTGGCCGTGAAGCCCTGCAGCACGGCCGGGCTGGCGGCGAGCAGGCGGAACATGTTCGGCACGGCGCCGAGCTGCGCGTGCACAGCGTCCAGGACCGGCTTCGAGGCCTCGGGAACGTTATCGCGGTCGGCAATGGTCAGGCGGGACATGGCGTTCTCCTTTCAAAAGGGTCAGGTACGGAAAAGTCCGTGTGGCAGGAGAGGTAGGCCATTCCATATTTCATGATAATCGGCTAAATATAGAAAGTTATATCTCGTTAGATGGAATAGTGATGGATCGCCTGGACGCGATGCGGATCCTGCTGCGGGTGGTCGACCGGGGCGGTTTCTCTGCGGCCAGCCGGGACCTCGGCATGCCGCTGGCGACCGTGAGCCGGAAGGTGAGCGAGCTGGAGGCCCATCTCGGCACCAGGCTGTTGTTCCGCTCCACCCGCAAGATCGCGCTGACGGATCCGGGCGCGGCCTACGTGGCCTCGGCACGGCGCCTCCTGGAGGAGATCGACGAGATTGAACGGGTCGCCGCCGGCGAGTTCCACGCGCCCCGCGGCGAGCTGGTCGTGACCGCGCCGGTCCTCTTCGGGCGCCTGCATATCCTGCCGGTGGTCAGCGACTTCCTTGCCACCTATGCGGAGATCAACGTCCGCCTGGTTCTGTCGGACCGCAACCTTCATCTGCTGGAAGATCACGTCGATGTGGCGGTCCGGATCGGACAACTGCCGGACAGCAACATGGTCGCGACGCGCATTGGCGCGATGCGCACGGTCGTCTGCGCGAGCCCCCAGCTCATCGCCTCGCATGGCCTGCCCCAGGTGCCGCGGGACCTGGCCGGCCTCCCCTGCGTCAACTTCGACTTCCTCTCTCCGGCCTCGACCTGGTCTTTCCGCTCAAAGGGCGCAGGGGGCAACAGCGAAGTGCCGGTCAAGCCGCGCCTCTCCGTGTCGACGGCCGAGGCCGCCGTCTGGGCGGCGGCCCAGGGCATCGGGGTGACCCGTGTGCTCCACTATCAATGTGCCGAGGCGCTGCGCGACGGGTCGCTGCGGACTCTGCTGGAGGACTTCGAGGTCGAGACGCTTCCAGTTCACCTGATACACGGCGGGCAGGGGGCGCTTCCCTCAAAGATGCGCGTCTTCCTGGACTTCGCGGTCGCCCGTCTCAGACAGGAATTGAGGTCGCTTGAGAAATTGTCGAAATGACCCGTCGGCTTTCCAGCGCGCAGCGGATTTGGATTCTTTTGAAAACTAGGTTCCGGGCAACAACATGACCATTCACTATCTACGCCTGAGGGGCGGAGACCCATTCCCCAAATTTGACGACATATCGGTCTACAAGGCTGTTGTTGTGATCGAAGATAACGTTGATTCCGCGTGGCAGGCGGAAGCCAGCCGATGGCTTGCCGATACCGGGTGTCGATACATGATGGCCTGGGGGAGAGAGTGCAAAACTTGGGATGATAGTGTCGATCATGCGAACTTGGAGCAGTTCGATTATGCCGAAATACCTGACGACGGTTTCGTCATGACCACTTGGCATGAAAATGAGCCGCTGCAGGAGGCCATTTGGTTCGCCAAACACTCGGCGCATCATCCAACGCTAGAGCTGCAAGATCTGCTCTTTCTGCACATCGGTTCGGCAGGCCGTCGAAGCGAGTTCGAGAAGCTATACCGGGACGCTTGAACATCTCAAGGTCGGGACCCGCTTTCCTTCGTAAGCCGGTGCGAACAAAAAAGGCCCCTGCCGTCGGCAGGGGCCTTTGTCGTTTCGGCTGACGCCGATGAAGCGCGTTAGGCCGCCTTCATCAGCTTGCGCAGCACGTAGTGCAGGATGCCGCCGTTGTTGTAGTACTCGACCTCGTCGGCGGTATCGATGCGGCACAGCAGCGGCACCTCCTCCGACGAGCCGTCCGGGCGATGGATGGTGAGCTGCAGCTCCATGCGCGGCTTGATGCCGCCGGCGACGCCGGTGATGTCGAAGATCTCCTCGCCGGTCAGCTTCAGGCTGTGGCGCGAGGTGCCTTCCTTGAACTGCAGCGGCAGCACGCCCATGCCCACCAGGTTGGAGCGGTGGATGCGCTCGAAGCTCTCGACGATCACGGCCTTCACGCCCAGCAGGCGCGTGCCCTTGGCCGCCCAGTCGCGCGACGAGCCGGTGCCGTACTCCTTGCCGCCGATCACCACCAGCGGCACGCCTTCGGCGGCGTACTTCATGGCGGCGTCGTACATCGGCATGGTCTCGCCGTCGGGCAGGTGCTTGGTGAAGCCGCCCTCGGTGCCCGGCACCATCTCGTTCTTGATGCGGATGTTGGCGAAGGTGCCGCGCATCATGACCTGGTGGTTGCCGCGCCGCGCGCCGTAGGAGTTGAACTCCAGCGGGCGGACTTGGTGCTCCAGCAGGTAGTCGCCGGCCGGGCTCTCCTTCTTGATGGAACCGGCCGGGGAGATGTGGTCGGTGGTGATGGAATCACCCAGCATGGCCAGCGGCCGCGCGCCGGTCACGTCGGCGACCGGCTTCGGGTCGGCCTCCATCTCCTCGAAGAACGGCGGGTACTGCACGTAGGTGCTGGCGTCGCTCCACAGGTAGGTCATGCCGGAGCCGGCATCGATGCTGCGCCATTCCTCCGGGCCTTCGAAGACATTGGAGTAGCGCGCCTTGAACATGGCCGGGGTCAGCACGTCGCCGATGACCTGCTCGATCTCCTTGTTGGAGGGCCAGATGTCCTTCAGGTAGACGGGGTTGCCGTCCTTGTCGTTGCCCAGCGCGTCCTTGTAGAGGTCGACCTTCAGCGAGCCGGCGATGGCGTAGGCGACCACCAGCGGCGGCGACGCCAGGTAGTTCAGCTTCACCATGGGGTGGACGCGGCCCTCGAAGTTGCGGTTGCCGGAGAGCACCGCGGCGACGGAGACGTTGCCCTTCTCGATGGCGTCGTGGACCGCCGCGTCGAGCGGGCCGGAGTTGCCGATGCAGGTGGTGCAGCCGTAGCCGACCAGCTCGAAGCCCAGGGCATCGAGATGCTCCTGCAGGCCGGCGGCCTCCAGATAGTCGGTCACCACCTGGCTGCCCGGCGCCAGCGAGGTCTTCACCCAGGGCTTGCGGGTCAGGCCCTTTTCATGGGCCTTCTTGGCCAGCAGGCCGGCGGCGACCAGCACCGCGGGGTTGGAGGTGTTGGTGCACGACGTGATGGCTGCGATGACCACGTCGGCGGGGTCGATGCTGTAGTCGGTGTCGGCCACCGGCGTCGCGGAGCCGGCGCCCATGTCGACCAGCGCCGCGTCGGCCGAGGCCTTCACGCCGGACAGCGGCACGCGGTCCTGCGGGCGCTTCGGGCCGGCCAGGCTCGGCTCGACGGTGCCGAGGTCCAGCTCCAGGCTGTCGGTGAAGACCGGGTCGGGCGTGTTGGCGTCGCGCCACATGCCCTGGGCCTTGGCGTAGGCTTCCACCAGGGCGACGCGCTCGGGGTCGCGGCTGGTGAAGGTCAGGTAGCGGATGGTCTCCTCGTCGACCGGGAAGATGCCGCAGGTGGCGCCGTATTCCGGGGCCATGTTGCCGATGGTCGCCTGGTCGGCCAGGGTCAGGTGGTCCAGGCCGTCGCCGTAGAACTCGACGAACTTGCCGACCACGCCCTTGGCGCGCAGCATCTGCACCACGGTCAGCACCAGGTCGGTGGCGGTGGTGCCTTCCTTCATCCGGCCGGTCAGCCTGAAGCCGATGACCTCGGGGATCAGCATGGAGACCGGCTGGCCCAGCATGGCCGCCTCGGCCTCGATGCCGCCGACGCCCCAGCCCAGCACAGAGAGGCCGTTGACCATGGTGGTGTGGCTGTCGGTGCCGACCAGGGTGTCCGGGTAGGCGACGGTCTTGCCGTCCTCGTCCTTGGTCCAGACCACCTGGGAGAGATACTCCAGGTTCACTTGGTGGCAGATGCCGGTGCCCGGCGGCACGACGCGGAAGTTGTCGAAGGCGCTCTGGCCCCAGCGCAGGAAGGAATAGCGCTCGCCGTTGCGCTCGAACTCGATCTCGACGTTCTTCTTGAAGGCGTCGTCGGTGCCGTAGTTGTCGACCGTGACCGAGTGGTCGATGACCAGGTCGACCGGCGACAGCGGGTTGATCTTCTTCGGGTCGCCGCCCAGCTTGTCCAGCGCCTCGCGCATTGCGGCCAGGTCGACCACGGCGGGCACGCCGGTGAAGTCCTGCAGCAGCACGCGGGCCGGGCGGTAGGCGATCTCGCGGTCGGAGCGCTTGTCCTTCAGCCACTGGCCGATGGCGCGGATGTCGTCGACGGTGACGCTCTGGCCGTCCTCGTAGCGCAGCAGGTTCTCCAGCAGCACCTTCATGGCATAGGGCAGGCGCGACACGTCGCCGATCTCGGAAGCGGCGGCCTCCAGGCTGTAGTAGCTGTAGGTCTTGCCCCCGACCTCCAGGTCGCGGCGGGTTTTCAGGGTATCTTTGGAAGGCATGAGCGTCTCTCCTTCGGTTGCGTTGGGCCGCGCCGGACGACCTGTTGCCCGGGGCTGCGGCCTACCCCAAGGGGCGGACCGCAACGGCGGGATCGGATCGTCGGCGTGCCCCGCGACCGGTTGCGACCGTCCCGCGGGAGCTCACTGTTGGGAATATGGCCGATAAAATACTCGCCGCAACCGAGTTGTCCATGCCGTTTTAAGGCCTATGGACTCCCGCAAAGCCCCCGAAATGTCTGGGGGAAAGCCGCGGCAGCCGTGAGTTTTCGCCGGGGAAGGTAACCCTGGGTTTAGAAATGGCGGGCCAGGAACGCCGTCACGGCCTCGATGACCGGCGGGCGCTGCTCCAGGTGGGGCTGGTGGCCGCAGGCGGGCAGCAGCAGGGCCTCGGCCGGGCCGGCGGCCTGCTCGGCGATCAGGGTGACCTGCGCGGCGCTGCCGTAGGCGTCCTCGGCGCCCTGGATCGCCAGGGTGGGGCAGGCGAGACGCGGCAGTTCGGCGCGCAGTTCGCAGCCGTCGAAGCCGGGCCGCAGCCAGGTCTCGGTCCAGGCGCGCCACAGGGTTTCCGCCTGGTCGCCATGATAACGGGCGAGGCGGCGGCGGATCTCCGGCGCCCGGGGGTCGGCCTCGGCGGCGCGGATGCCCTCCAGGGTGATTTCCTCGACCATGATGTGGGGCGCCAACACGATGCAGCCAGCCGGGCCGCCGGCGGCCGGTGCCGCAAAGGCGGCAGCGTACAGCAGGGCGATGGTGGCGCCGTCGCTGTGGCCGACGAGCAGGGGCCGCTCGATCCCCGCCGCGGCCAGCACCGCCGGCAGCACCACTTCGGCCTCGTGGCGCAGGTAGTCCTTGGCGCGCGGCAGGCTCAGCGGCGTCGAGCGGCCGTGGCCCTGGCGCTCGTAGACCAGGGCCGGCAGGCCGGTCGCGGCGGCGAGATCCTCGGGAAAGCCCTTCCACTGGCCGATGGAGCCCAGCGCCTCGTGCAGGAAGACCAGTGTCGGCTGGGGGGTGGGGCCGTCGCGCACCTCGCCGAGCCGCCGGGCGGCCAGGCGCAGGGGGCCGCCACCCGGGGCGCCATTGGGCAGGGGAAGGTCGAGGAACAGGTTTTCGCGCTCGGGGCCGCTGCCGGTAACCGAATCCATAAGGCCGCTCAGAAGATGTCCTTGTTCTCGCGGACCTCGGCCTTGATGAAGTCGATGGTCTCGCGGATGCGGCGCAGGGCCGCGGTGTTCTCGTGGCTGACGATCCAGAAGGTGCGGGTCAGCGAGAAAGTCTTGCGCAGCACCGGCTGCAGGCCGCTCTGCTGGCCGGCCAGGAAGTCCGGCAGGATGCAGATGCCGGCCCCGGCCAGGGTGGCGTAGAGCTGGGCGATGAGGTTGGAGCTGGAGATCTGCGGCACCATCTTGCGCCCGAAGTTCGGCATGTAGTCCAGCTTGGGGTCGAAGATCAGGTCGGGGATGTAGCCGATCATGGCGTGGTGGCGCAGGTCCTCCAGGCTGCGGATCGGCGCGTTTTCCATCAGGTAGTCCGGGGCCGCGTAGAGGCGCAGCTGGTAGTCGGTCAGCTTGGAGGCCAGGAGCCGCCCGGAGGTCGGCCGGGTGACGGCGATGGTCAGGTCGGCCTCCCGCTTGGCCAGGCTGAAGACCCGCGGCATGGCGACCAGTTGCAGCTCCAGCTTGGGGTGGCGGCGGGCCAATTTATGGATGCGCGGGGCCAGGAAGAAGCTGCCGAAGCCGTCCGGTGCGCCCAGGCGCACCACGCCTTCCAGGGATTCGTCGCGGCCCTGCACCTGGGCCTGGGCCTGCAGGGTGGTGGTCTCCATGGCCTCCACCGAGGGCAGCAGGCGCTGGCCCACTTCGGTCAGGCTGTAGCCCTTGGGATTGCGGTCGAAAAGCTGCGCGTCGAGGTCGGTCTCCAGGGCGCGGATGCGCCGCGCCACGGTGGCGTTGTCGACCTTCAGGCCCTTGGCCGCGGTGGTGAGCTGTCCGGTGCGCGCGACCGCGAGAAAGAACTTCAAATCGTCCCAGCGCATGAGCTCGGTTTCTGCTAAGCTTGCGTTCTTGCAGCCATGCTCGCCCTGTCTTTGCAGAAATGCAAAATGAAAATGACAAAATGGCGGTTTAGGCGCATAGAAGAATGTACTACGCAAAACAGCCGGAAAATCGGCAGGTCCAGCGGTGTCCGGAGATATGAAGCGGGCCGCCAGCAAAAAAGTCGGGAGGAAGCGGAAGGTGCAGGAACTTACACACTTCATCGGGGGCAAGCACGTCAAGGGGACGAGTGGGCGCACCGCCGAGGTCTTCAACCCGGCGACCGGCGAGGTCGAGAAGCTGGTGCCGCTGGCCAACGACGAGGAATTGGCCGCCGCGGTGGCCAACGCCAAGGAAGCGCAGCCGGCCTGGGCCGCGGTGAACCCGCAGCGCCGCGCGCGCGTGCTGATGAAGTTCGTCGATCTGCTCCACCGCGACATGGACAAGCTGGCCGAGGCGCTGTCGCGCGAGCACGGCAAGACCCTGCCGGACGCCAAGGGTGACGTCATCCGCGGGCTGGAGGTCGCCGAATTCTGCTTCGGCGCGCCGCACCTGCTGAAGGGCGAGTACACCGGCAACGCCGGCCCCGGCATCGACATCTACTCGATCCGCCAGCCGCTGGGCGTGGTCGCCGGCATCACGCCGTTCAACTTCCCGGCCATGATCCCGATGTGGAAGTTCTGCCCGGCCATCGCCGCGGGCAACGCCTTCATCCTGAAGCCGTCGGAGCGCGATCCCTCGGTGCCGCTGATGCTGGCCGAGCTGATGATGGAAGCGGGCCTGCCCGCCGGCATCCTGAACGTGGTCAACGGCGACAAGGGCGCGGTCGACGCCATCCTCGACCACCCGGACATCCAGGCTGTCGGCTTCGTCGGCTCCACGCCGATCGCGGAGTACGTCTATACGCGCGGCTGCGCCAACGGCAAGCGGGTGCAGTGCTTCGGCGGCGCCAAGAACCACATGATCATCATGCCGGACGCCGACATGGACCAGGCGGTCGACGCCCTGATGGGCGCCGGTTACGGCGCGGCGGGCGAGCGCTGCATGGCCATCTCGGTGGCCGTGCCGGTGGGCGAGAAGACCGCCGACCAGCTCATGGAGCGCCTGGTGCCGCGGGTCGAGGGCTTGAAGATCGGCCCCTACACCGCCGGCGACGACGTCGACATGGGCCCGCTGGTGACGGCCGCCGCGCGCGACCGCGTGAAGGGCCTGGTGGACAGCGGCGTGGCGCAGGGCGCCGAGCTGGCGGTCGACGGCCGCGGCTTCGCCATGCAGGGCTACGAGAACGGCTTCTTCGTCGGCGGTTGCCTCTTCGACAAGGTGACCACCGATATGGACATCTACAAGCAGGAGATATTCGGCCCGGTGCTCTCCGTGGTGCGCGCCAAGAACTACGACGAAGCCGTGGACTTGCAGATGACCAACCCCTACGGCAACGGCACGGCGATCTTCACCCGCGACGGCGATGCCGCACGCGATTTCGCCGACCGCATCAATGTCGGCATGGTCGGCGTCAACGTGCCGATCCCGGTGCCGCTGGCCTACTACACCTTCGGCGGCTGGAAGGCCTCCGGCTTCGGCGACCTGAACCAGCACGGCCCCGACGGCTTCCGCTTCTACACGCGGACCAAGACGGTGACCTCGCGCTGGCCCTCGGGCGTCAAGGAAGGGGCGGAGTTCTCCATTCCGACGATGAAGTAGGGGGACGTCATCAGGAGAGGTTGATCAGGTGAGTTTGAAGGGCTGAGGGAAGCGCGCGCGATCTGGGAGGTCGCTCGTGCCACCCGGTCCTAGAGTGTTGATTTTTCGGTCAAAGACCGCATAGTTTTGCGACCGCTTTCCGGGCGGCAAAAGCCGCAAGAAGACAAACGAAGAACCGGGAAGCCTAAAGGGAGGCCCAGCTGCATGATGGTGATTCCATCAGGGCTGTGCGCAGGCTCGACGGCCCATCAGGGCCTTGAGGCGATGTGCGCGCAGAGCAACGGCGGCCCGCCGAAGCGGCGGAGCGTCGAGCCATGAGTGCGGCCGGCAAGGCCCAAGGGAGTTCGGCCGGATTGCCGCCGGCGGACTGCGACACCTTCCCCAAGCTGCTGGAGTATCAGCGCAAGACGCGGCCGGGCCGTCCGGCGATCCGCGAGAAGGACTTCGGCATCTGGCAGACCTACAACTGGGGTCACGTCGCCCAGGAAGTGCGCAACCTCGCCGCCGGACTGTTCTCCCTGGGCGTGCAGCGCGGCGACAAGGTCGCCATCGTCGGCGACAACCGCCCGCGCCTCTACTGGACCATGACCGCGGTGCAGGCCATCGGCGCCGTGCCGGTGCCGCTGTACCAGGACTCCGTGGCCGAGGAGATGACCTACGTGCTGGAGCATGCCGAGGCGCGCTTCGCCGTGGTCGAGGACCAGGAACAGGTCGACAAGCTGCTGGAGGTGAAGGAACGCTGCCCGCATCTGGAGCAGATCGTCTACGACGAATCCCGGGGCATGCGCCACTACACTCAGTCCTTCCTGCATCACTTCGATGCCGTGCAGGCCGAGGGGCGCGACTACAACAAGATCCACTCCGATTTCTATGACGAGGAGATCGCCAAGAGCCAGGGCTCGGACACGGCGATCATCCTCTATACCTCCGGCACCACCGGCAAGCCGAAGGGCGTGATCCTCAGCTTCGACAACGTCATCAAGACGGCGGCCAACGGCGTGACGCTGGAGACCCTCACAGCCGACGAGGAGTCCATGGCCTACCTGCCCATGGCCTGGGTCGGCGACCACATCTTTTCCTACGGCCAGAGCTACGTCGCCGGCTTCTGTGTCGCCTGTCCGGAATCCAGCGCCACGGTCATGCAGGACCTGCGCGAGCTGGGGCCGACCTACTTCTTCGCGCCGCCGCGCATCTTCGAGAACATCCTGACCTCGGTGATGATCCGCATGGAGGATGCGGCCTTCGCCAAGCGCAAGGCGTTCCACTTCTTCATGGACGTGGCCAAGCGCTGCGGCACGCGCATTCTCGACAAGAAACCCGTCGGCCTGGGCGACCGGCTGCTCTACGCGCTGGGCGACGTCCTGGTCTACGGCCCCCTGAAGAACACCCTGGGATTCACCCGTATCCGCCTGGCCTACACGGCGGGCGAGGCCATCGGTCCGGATATCTTCGACTTCTACCGGGCGCTGGGCGTGAACCTGAAGCAGCTCTACGGCTCGACCGAGGCCAGCGTCTTCATCACCATCCAGCCGGACGGCGAAATTGCGCCCGACACGGTCGGCAAGCCCGCCATCGGGGTGGAGATCAAGATCGCCGACAACGGCGAGGTGCTGTTCCGCAGCCCCGGCGTTTTTGTCGAGTATTTCAAGAATCCGGAGGCGACGGCGGAGACCAAGACGGCGGACGGCTGGGTGCACACCGGCGATGCCGGCTTCTTCGCCGAGAACGGCCACCTGAAGATCATCGACCGCGCCAAGGACGTCGGGCGGC
Organism: Kiloniellaceae bacterium; assembly: GCA_048268885.1. Taxonomy (GTDB): domain Bacteria; phylum Pseudomonadota; class Alphaproteobacteria; order Kiloniellales; family Kiloniellaceae; genus Pelagibius. The sequence goes on from JBLWUP010000012.1 coordinate 39,127, forward strand.
TGAACGACGGCGGGCTCTTCGCGCCGAAGTACGTGGAGAACAAGCTGAAGTTCTTCCCCGACATCAAGGAGGCGGTGGCCTTCGGCCACGAGCGCGATTTCTGCGCGGCCTTCATCAACATCGACCTGGTGGCGGTCGGCAGCTGGGCGGAGCGCAACAACGTGCCCTACGGCAGCTATCAGGAGCTGGCCGGCCATCCGCAGGTCATCCAGAGCATCAAGGGGCACATCGAACAGGTGAACCGCGACCTGGCCGCCGACCCGCAGCTCGCGAGTTGCCAGATCCGCCGCTTCCTGGTGCTGCACAAGGAGCTGGATGCCGACGACGGCGAGCTGACCCGCACCCGCAAGGTGCGCCGCAGCTTCATTGCCGAACGCTATCTGCCGCTGATCGACGCACTCTATTCCGACGCCGGCTCCGCCTACATCGAAACCGAGGTCACTTTCGAGGACGGCCGCAAGGGCATGATCAAAGCCGACCTGCAGATCGTCGACGTGGATACCCAGCCGGTGACGCCGGCGATGAAGAAGGCGAGCTGACGGTGACGGCGTTGGACTTGAACTCAGCTGTCCTGCTCGGGCTTGTCCCGAGCATCCAGGGCAGCCTTCACGTCACTTGCCCCTGGACCCTCGCAAAAAGTGCGAGGATGACGGTAGGAGAGGGTGCGGGAACTGTCATTTCCACTCGACTGTCGTCCCGGCACTTGTTGCCGGGACCCATTGACCTAACCGCTTCAGCGGCGGCTGTCGAGGATGCAAGTGCCGTAGGGCGTCGCCCTGCGCTGACGCCATTGGATCCCGGGGACAAGCCCCGGGATGACAGTGGTGGATTGATGGTCGCAGTGGAATTGAAAAGGCGTGCCGCATGACTTACGGCGACAAGCACATCGGCGATACGCTGTTGAAGGTCGACAACATCACCCTGTCCTTCGGCGGGGTGAAGGCGCTGACCGACATCTCCTTCGAGATCCGTGAGCACGAGATCCTGGCGATCATCGGCCCCAACGGCGCCGGCAAGACCTCGATGCTGAACGTCATCAACGGCTTCTACCATCCCCAGCAGGGCCGCATCATGTTTCGCGGCGCCGAGCGCCGGGCGATGCGCCCGCACCTGGCGGCGAAGCAGGGCATCGCCCGCACTTTCCAGAACGTGGCGCTGTTCAAGGGCATGTCGACCCTGGACAACATCATGACCGGGCGCGTCTTGAAGATGAGAAGCAACATCCTGCAGCAGGCCATCTTCTGGGGCGCCAACCAGCGCGAGGAGATCGCGCACCGCGAGGCGGTCGAGAAGATCATCGACTTCCTGGAGATCGAGGCGATCCGCAAGACGCCGGTGGGGCGCCTGCCCTACGGCCTGCAGAAGCGCGTCGAACTGGCCCGGGCACTGGCCATGGAGCCGGACCTGCTGCTGCTCGACGAGCCCATGGCCGGCATGAACGTTGAGGAGAAGGAGGACATGTGCCGCTTCATCCTGGACGTGAACGACGAGTTCGGCACCACCATCGCCCTCATCGAACACGACATGGGCGTGGTCATGGATATCTCCGACCGTGTGGTGGTGCTCGACTACGGCCGCAAGCTGGCCGACGGCTCGCCCGACGTGGTCCGCGCCAACCAGGATGTCATCGATGCCTATCTCGGCGTCAGTCACTAGGGGGTTAAGGTGATGAACGCCACCACCATGCGTATCGGCCTCTGGACCTTCCTCGTGCCGCTGCTGATCGCCGTGCTCGGCATCGCTCTGCAGGGGCTGGCTTTTGTCGTCCCCAACATGTTCTTCGATTGGGCCTTCTACCTGGAGGTGCTCACGGCCGGCCTGTTGCAGGGGGTGCTCTATTCCCTGGTGGCGCTGGGCTTCGTGCTGATCTTCAAGGCTTCGGGCGTCTTCAACTTCGCCCAGGGCTCGATGGTGCTTTTCGCCGCGCTGACCATGGTCGGCTTCATCGAGATGGGGCTGCACTGGACCCTGGCCTTCGTCGTCACCGCCGGCGTCATGGTGTTGCTGGCGGTGGTGATCGAGAAAGTGGTGCTGCGGCCCATGGTCAACCAGCCGCACATCATTCTCTTCATGGCGACCATCGGCATCTTCTACTTTCTCGACGGCTTCGGTCAGACGCTCTGGGGCTCCGACGTGAAGGTGCTCGACATCGGCATTCCGAAACAGGGGCTGACGATCCTGACCGGCGTCTTCGAATACGGCATCCAGATCAACGCCTTCGACCTGGTGGCGGCGCTGGTCGGCGCCGTCCTGGTCGCGGTGCTGGCGGTGTTCTTCCAGTACACCCGGGTCGGGCGCGCGCTGCGCGCGGTGGCCGACGATCACCAGGCCGCGCTCTCGGTGGGCATCCCGCTGAAGACCATCTGGGCCATCGTCTGGTCGGTGGCCGGCATCGTCGCCCTGGTCGCCGGCATCATGTGGGGCTCCAAGGCGGGGGTGCAGTTCTCCCTGGCGCTCATCGCGCTGAAGGCCCTGCCGGTGCTGATCCTCGGCGGCTTCACCTCGATCCCCGGCGCGATCGTCGGCGGCCTCATCATCGGCGCCGGCGAACAGGTGGCGGAGGTCTTCCTCGGCTCCCTGGTGGGCGGCGCGATCCAGGACTGGTTCGCCTACATGCTGGCCCTGGCCTTCCTGCTGTTCAGGCCGCAGGGCCTGTTCGGCGAAAAGATCATCGAGCGGATTTAGGGGCGGGGCCGAAACCATGTTCTATCGCGAAGCCGGCCAATTCAAAACCAGCTACAGCGCCGACCAGTCGATCTTTCCGATCCGCCAGGACCGCATCGCCCTGCTGATCTTCGGCCTCATCGCCGTGCTGGCGGTGCCGGCGCTGGCCAACGCCTACTTCCTCGCGACCATCTTCGTGCCCTTCCTGGTCTTCGCCATGGCGGCGCTGGGCCTCAACCTGCTGACCGGCTACTGCGGCCAGCTGTCGCTGGGCACCGGCGGCTTCATGGCCTGCGGCGCCTTCTTCTCCTACAAGCTGGCGGTCGGCTTTCCGGAACTGCACATCGTCGTGGTCTTCCTGCTGGCCGGGTTCGGCACCGCCGCGGTCGGCGTGCTCTTCGGCCTGCCGTCCCTGCGCATCAAGGGCTTCTACCTGGCGGTGGCCACCCTGGCCGCGCAGTTCTTCCTGGTCTGGATGTTCAACAAGTTTCCCTGGTGGACGAACTACAGCCCCTCCGGCGTCATCTCGGCGCCGCCGCGCGAGATCATTCCCGGCTATTTCGTCACCGGCAACGAGGCGGACCCCATCGCCAAGTACCTCTTCCTGCTGGTCTTCGTGGCCGTGCTGGCGCTGATCGCCAAGAACCTGGTGCGCAGCCGTACGGGGCGTTCCTGGATGGCGATCCGCGACATGGACATCGCGGCGGAGATCATCGGCATCCGCCCGCTCTGGGCCAAGCTTTCGGCCTTCGCCGTCAGCTCCTTCTACATCGGCATCTCCGGCGCGCTCTGGGCCTTCGTCTACACCGGCTCGGTGGAGGCCCTGGCCTTCCAGATCGACCGCTCCTTCCAGGTGCTGTTCATGGTGATCATCGGCGGCCTGGGCTCGATCCTCGGCTCCTTCCTCGGCGCGGCCTTCATCGTGCTGCTGCCGATCCTGCTCAGCAACGCGCCGGCGGCGCTCGGCATCCCCATGAAAGTGGAGTTGATCTCGCACCTGGAGTTCATGATCTTCGGCGCCCTCATCATCTTCTTCCTGATCGTCGAGCCGCACGGCCTCGCCCGGCTGTGGCAGATCGGCAAGGAGAAGCTGAGGCTGTGGCCGTTCCCGTACTGACCCACGCCTCCACCGGGCGCCTTGGACGGCCCCGGGAGGTGGTGTTAGCCTAGGACCGAATAACCAAGGCCCCTCGCAAAGGGGCGAAAAACCGGGAGGAACGTAGGATGAAGTTCAAGAAACTAGGCCTCGCTGCCCTTGGCGCGGCGATGTTGGCGGGTTCCACCGCCTTGCCGGGCCTGGCGGCCGCACAGGAACAGTTCGTGCCGCTGCTGGTCTACCGCACCGGGCCCTATGCCCCGAACGGCATTCCCATCGCCGATGGCTTCAACGATTACATGCAGCTCGTCAACACGCGCGACGGCGGCATCAACGGCGTGAAGTACGCCTGGGAAGAGTGCGAGACCCAGTACAACAACGACCGCGGCGTCGAGTGCTATGAGCGCCTCAAGGGCAACGGCCCGACCGGCGCCAGCGTCGTGAACCCCTATTCGACGGGCATCACCTACGCCCTGATCGACCGCGCCACCTCCGACAAGGTGCCGGTGCTGTCGATGGGCTATGGCCGCGCCGACGCTTCCGACGGGACCGTCTTCCCTTACGTCTTCACCATGCCGATCACCTACTGGGCCGGCGCCGACGTGATGGTGCAGTACGCCGCCAAGGAATCCGGCGGCAGCCTGAAGGGCAAGAAGGTCGCCCTCGTCTATCACGATTCCGCCTACGGCAAGGAGCCGATCGCCACGCTGGAACGTCTGGCCGAGGAAGAGGGCTTCAGCCTCAGCCTCTATCCGGTCGCCCACCCGGGCCTGGAGCAGAAGGCCACCTGGCTGCAGATCGGCCGCCAGCTGCGTCCCGACTGGGTCTTCATGTGGGGCTGGGGCGTGATGAACTCGACGGCCATCAAGGAAGCCGCTTCGGTCGGCTTCCCGATGGAGAAGTTCATCGGCATCTGGTGGTCCGGCGCCGAGGCGGACGTGACGCCGGCCGGCGACGCGGCCACGGGCTATAAGGCGCTGAACATCACCGGTGTCGGCACCGGCGCGCCGATCTTCAAGGACCTCGAAAAGATGCATGCCGACGGCAACGGCGTTGCCGACAAGGCCAACATCGGCACGGTGCTGTACAACCGCGCCCTGGTGAACGCCTTCTACTACACCGAAGCGATCCGCATCGCGCAGGCCGAATACGGCGTGAAGCCGCTCACCGGCGAGCAGATCCAGTGGGGCATGGAGCGGCTCGACATCACCCAGGCGATGATCGACAAGGCCGGCATGACCGGCCTGATGAGCCCGGTGAAGATCACCTGCAGCGACCACGAGGGCGGCGGCTCGGCCGTCGTCCAGCAGTGGGACGGCGCCAAGTGGTCGGCGATCACCGACTTCATCGCGCCGCGCCGCGATGCCTTGCGGCCGGCCTATGAAGCCTCGGCGGCGCAGTACGCCGCTGAAAAGGGCCTCACGCCGCGCAGCTGCAACTGAGCCGACATGCGGCGGACCTGAAGGCAAGGGGGCGGCCCGGCATGGCCGCCCCCGCGCCCAGGGTCCGGTAGCGTTTCCGGTAGCGTTTTTTGTTTCTCACTCGAGTGTCGACGCCATGAGCCAAGCCGTCACCGCAACAAGCGAAACCGCCAGCGTCGGCGCCGCGCCGATCCTCGCGGTGAACAACATCGAGGTGATCTACGATCACGTCATCCTGGTGCTGAAGGGCGTCTCGCTGGAGGTTCCGAAAGGCGGCATCGTGGCGCTGCTGGGCGCCAACGGCGCCGGCAAGACGACGACTTTGAAGGCGATCTCCAACCTGCTGCGCGCCGAGCGCGGCGAGGTCACCAAAGGCTCCATCGAGTTCGAGGGCGCGCGGGTCGACTCGCTGACGCCCAACGACCTGGTGAAGACCGGCGTGGTGCAGGTGATGGAGGGGCGCCACTGCTTCGAACATCTGACCATCGAAGAGAATCTCTTGACCGGCGCCTATACGCGCAAGGACGGGCGCGGTGCGGTGCAGGCCGACCTGGAGATGGTCTACGACTACTTCCCGCGCCTGAAGGAACGGCGCGGCAGCATGGCCGGCTACACCTCGGGCGGCGAACAGCAGATGTGCGCCATCGGCCGCGCGCTGATGAGCCGCCCCAAGATGATCCTGCTCGACGAGCCTTCCATGGGCCTGGCTCCGCAGCTCGTCGAAGGCATCTTCGAGACCGTGAAGCGGCTGAACGAGGGGGAGGGCGTCTCCTTCCTGCTCGCCGAGCAGAACACCAACGTGGCGCTGCGCTACGCGCGCTACGGCTACATCCTGGAAAGCGGTCGCGTGGTGCTGGACGGCGACGCGGAGAAGCTGCGCGAGAACGAGGACGTGAAGGAGTTCTACCTCGGCCTCTCGGCCAGCGGGCGCAAGTCCTACCGCGACGTGAAGCACTACAAGCGCCGCAAGCGCTGGCTCTAGGGTGGTTTCTCGCCGTCGGGGGATATTCCGCAAGGAATAGGAACGACCATGGATTACTTCGACGACCTGGAAACCCGCACGCCGGAAGCGCGCGAGGCGGCGCTGCTGGCGGCCCTGCCGCAGCAGATCGCTCATGCCAAGGCCAAGGCGCCGGGCTATGCGGAGATCCTGGCCGGTGTCGACGCCGCGGCGGTGACCAGCCGCGCGGCCTTGGCGGAACTGCCGGTCACGCGCAAATCCGACCTCATCGAACGCCAGGCGGCGACGCCGCCCTTCGGCGGCCTGGCGACCCTGCCGACAGGTGACGCCGCGCATCTCTTTCTCTCGCCGGGGCCGATCTACGAGTTCGACACCGCGCGGCGCGGCTTCTGGCGGCTCGAACGGGCCTTGTTCGCCGCCGGCTTCCGGCCCGGCGACGTGGTGCACAACAGCTTCGCCTATCACTTGACGCCGGGCGGCTGGATGCTGGACGGGGCCGCGCGCAGCCTGGGCTGCGCCGTCATTCCCGCCGGCGTCGGCAACACCGAGCATCAGGCCCAGGCCGTCGCCCACTTCCGCCCCGCCGGCTACACCGGCACCCCGGACTTCCTGAAGGTGCTGCTCGACAAGGGCGCGGAGCTGGGCGTCGACTGCAGCTCCATCACCCGGGCGCTGGTCTCCGGCGGCGCTCTCTTCCCGCAGCTGCGCCAGGCCTATGCCGAGCGCGGCGTCGCGGTGCTGCAATGCTATGCCACCGCCGACCTGGGCCTCATCGCTTATGAGTCGGAGGCCCGCGAGGGTATGATCCTGGGCGAGGAGATCATCGTCGAGATCCTGCGCCCCGGCACCGGCGAACCGCTTCCCGAGGGCGAGGTGGGCGAGGTCGTGGTGACCACCCTCAATCCCGACTACCCGCTGATCCGTTTCGCCACCGGCGACCTCTCGGCCCTGATGCCGGGGACCAGCCCCTGCGGGCGCACGGCGCCGCGCATCAAGGGCTGGATGGGCCGCGCCGACCAGGCGACCAAGGTGAAGGGCATGTTCGTGCAGCCGGCCCAGATCGCCGCCGTGCTGAAGCGCCACGGCGAGATCGGCCGCGCGCGCCTGGTGGTCAGCCGCGACGGCGACAGCGATGCGATGACCCTGCAGTGCGAGGTGGAGAAGCGGGATGAAGGCCTGGCCGAGTCCATCGCCGCCAGCCTGCAGGAGGCCTGCAAGCTGAAGGGCGCGGTCGAACTGGCCGAGCCGGGCAGCCTGCCCAACGACGGCAAGGTCATCGACGACCAGCGCAGCTACGACTAGCCCAGCGCCGACTGGCCCAGCTACGACGGGCCCAGCTACGACGGGCCTGGCGCCACGCGGATTCCGCGGCAGGCCAGAAATCACAATATCGCCGCATTTACGGCCAGATCCCGACACCTTCGGTTTCCATCTTCATACTCACGGAGACTTCCCCTCTCTGTAGAGGAGCCCAGCCTGCCTCAAAAGATGCCCCGAAGTGGCTGGTACTAAGAGGGGCGGCCGACTGCCCCGACCAAGCGCGGCCGCCCCGACTTTCTTCGGGAACCTTCTTCCCCCCGAGGGAGTTTCCCGATACCGAAAAGCTCCAACTACGGGCGGTTGCGTACCCCAAGCCAGCGGGACCGCCCCCTTTTTTTGCTTTTTCGGAGGGCGCCGCCTTGTCGCGCCTAGGCGTCTCCCCTAAGTCACTAGCTTATATGCCCATGAAATTCGTCCCCGTGGACGCGCTGCGCACGGAGGCTTGCCGGGCGCTCTGGCAATGGTATTTGAGCCAGAGCCGCGGCGACGAAGCTTGGCCGCAGCGCGATTCCTTTCGTCCTGAAGACATGCCGGCCCGGGTGCTGCCGCACCTCGGCGTGGTCGATGTCGAGCGCGAGCCTTTCCGGGTGCGCTACCGCCTGGTCGGCTCCTGCATTACTGAATCCCTGGGGCGGTCGCACATCCAGGGCTATCTCGACACCCTTGGCCTGCCGCAGGAAGAAGAGTTGAGCGCGCTTTACAGGTTTGCGCTGCAGGCCAACCGCCCGCTGTTTCTCGCCGGGGACCAGGTGGTCGACGGGCAGGCCTTCACTTACGAAGGCGGGGCTTTGCCGCTTGGCACGCCGGAGGACGCGGTACGCCGCTTCATCATTTTCGAAGACTACCTGCAGACCGACACCTGGCGCAGCGCCCTGCGCCGGCGGCGCTACACCACCGATTTCGATTGAGCCGGTCTCCGGTCCTTACACTTCTCCGGCCCGTCACCCCGTCAGGCGATCCTGAAATGCGCCGCCGTCTTGCGGTGAAGGCTGCCGGACAACGCGGTGCGCCGGCAGGCGCAGCGTCACGGTGGTGCCCCTGCCCAGTTCGCTCTGCAGGTCCAGGGTGCCGCCGTGCAGCTCGGCCAGGGCTTTGGCCAGCGGCAGGCCCAGGCCCGTGCCCTTGGCCTTGTGCGCTTCCGGGTTGTCGACCTGGCCGAAGACGGAAAGCGCCAGGGGGATGTCCTCGCGGGCGATGCCGACCCCGTCGTCGATCGCCTGAAAGACGAAGCCGCTGCCCTCGGTGGCCCAGCAGCGCAGGCGGACGCTGCCGCCCTCGGGCGTAAACTTGATGCCGTTGGCCAAGAGGTTCACCAGGATCTGCGTCAGCCGCCGCTTGTCGGCGTGGATCGCCGGCAGGTCCTCCGGCGCCTCGAAGACCAGGCGCACACCGGCCTCGCGCGGCCGTCCGTTCAGCAGCACCTCGACGCCGGCGACCAGTTCGGCAATGGGGATGACGTCTTCCTGCAGCGATTCCTTGCCGGACTCGACTTTCGAGAGGTCGAGGATATCGTTGATGATGCCCAGCAGGTGCTGCCCCGAACAACGGATGTCGGTGGCGTAGTTCTGGTATTTCGGATTGCCGATCGGGCCCATCGACTGATGCTCGATCATTTCGGCGAAGCCGATGATGGCGCTGAGCGGCGTGCGCAGCTCGTGGCTCATCTTGGCCAGGAAGGCGGACTTCGCCTGGTTGGCGCGGTCGGCGCGATCGGCCTTGTCGCGCGCCCGGCGCAGCCGGTCGAGGGCTTCGCTGAGCTGGCGCTGCAAGGCCTGGGTGGCTTCCTGGGCGGCCTGGGAATCCCGCTCCAGGCTGTCGCCGGTACGCGAAAGCTCCGCCGTCAGCGAATCGAACTGACCGGCTTGGCGGAGTGACAGAACATAGTGGGCGACGACCACCGCGGCGATGGTGAGGCCGAGACCGACGGCAAGGAAGAGCAGCCAGCCCGGCAGCAGCAAGGTCTCCGCCCCGCCCATCAGCCGGCCCGCTGTCCCTGCAGTCCCGCCGCGGCACCGGGGGCGTCTTCCCGGCCGCGGGCCAGGCCCATCTGGAACTGCGACTGATGGACGATGCGGCCGTAGTTGTCGATCAGCGCGTCGATCTCCTTGCGGTCGACGAAATCCGTCTTGAAGACCAGGTTGCGCAGCAGCCGGTTGAACCACGACTGATTTTGCGTTTCGCGCTGCATGCAGCCTTTGATGATGCCCACCAGATAGCCGAAGCGGAACAGAAGCTGCTCTTCTTCGTTGCCGCTGCCGGTGTGGGTGACGGCGAAGTCGTCCAGCCGGTCGATAAGGGACTCTTCCAGGGGGTTCGCTTCGGCCGTTTTCGGAACCGAGATGGGCGTGCCTTCGTCGGCGAGTTGCTCCAGCTCCTTGATCGCCTTGTTGCGCCGTTCGGAGTGCTCGTCGGACGAGCCCTTGCGCGCCCAGTACTGCACACGGTCCAGCACCTCGGTCATGGGCGCCGACTTCACCAGGTAGTCGTCGCCGCCGGCGCGCAGGCATTCCAGCAGGGTCTCCGGATTGTCCAGCGCCGTGAGAAACAGGATCGGGCAGGGGTGCAGGCCCTGCATCTTGCGGACCCGGCTGCAGGTCTCGATGCCGTCCATCCGCGGCATCATCACGTCCAGGATGATGAGGAGGGGATTGGGGATCTTGTGCAGCAGGCCGATGGCCTTTTCGCCGTCGCAGGCCCGCATGACCCTGAAACCGGTGGACTCGAGCATGTCCGAATACATGCGTCGCAGCGTATCGTTGTCCTCCGCCAGGATGATGGGTCTGATGGACATCGTTGCGGCCTCGCGGATCGGCGGTTGCGCCTCGGTTGCGGTCGCCTTGCAGTCTGATCCAATAGAGTTAATTTTCCGTAGCAACCTGGGGAAGAAAATCTTGTGAACGACCTTGCGGCAGCGGTGTAGCGCCACCGCCCCTTGCGCAGCGGGCGGGCGGCCGGGAGAAACAGCCGGGAGAAGCGGGCAGTAGAAACGGGCGGGACGGGCAGACGGTCTCCTGCTGGTCTCCGGGGGCGGCGATCTGCTATACCCCCTCCTGCAGGTCATTTGGCCGCGGAACGAGGCGCGCGGCGGTTACTTTTTGTCTCCACGGGCGGCTGGCCACGGGCGGCCGGCGCCGTTTCGTGAAGGCCCCTTTCCAGCATCAGAGTCCAGAACCCAACCCCGGAACATGGCGAAATTCGAAGGTCGATCCCTGCATTGCCGGCGCGGCGGACGTGACGTCTTTGGCGATCTCTCCTTCGCTCTGCCGGCGGGTGGGGCGCTGCTGCTGACCGGACCCAACGGCTCCGGCAAGTCGAGCCTGCTGCGGCTCATGGCCGGCCTGTTGAAGCCGGCCGCCGGCGACCTGCTGTGGGACGGGAAATCCATCGCCGAAGCCCCGGAGGAGCATGCCGCGCGGCTGCACTACCTGGGCCATCTGGATGCGGTGAAGCCGGTCTTGAGCGTGACCGAGAACCTGCGGTTCTGGGCCGATCTGCGGGGCGCCGCCCCGGCGCTGGAGGCGGCCCTGGAATGCTTCGCCCTCACCGATTTGGCCGCCGTGCCCGGGCGCCTGCTGTCCGCCGGCCAGCGCCGCCGCCTCGCCCTGGCGCGTCTCGTCGCCGCCCCGGCCGACCTCTGGCTGCTGGACGAACCCTCCGTCGGCCTCGACCATGCCTCGGTCGAGCGCCTGGCCCAGGCGATCGCCGATCACCGGGCCGCCGGCGGGCGGGTCGTGGTGGCGACCCATACGGCGCTGCACCTGACCGATCCCATCGGCCTGTCGATGGACTCCCTGGCGCCGCCGCCCCTCCCGGAAATGGTGTGGTGACGGAGATGACGTGGTGAGGGGTCTGGTCCTGATCATCAGCCGCGACCTGCGCCTGGCCCTGCGGCAGAGCGCCGACGCCTGGCTGGCGGTGCTGTTCTTCGTGCTGACCGCGGCGCTGTTTCCCTTCGGCGTCGGGCCGGAGCCCAACCTGCTGGCGCGCATCGCGCCGGGCATCATCTGGGTGGTGGCCCTGCTCGCCGTGCTGCTGTCGCTGGAGCGCCTCTTCCTGGCCGACTTCGAGGACGGCAGCCTGGAACAGCTGCTGCTCTCGCCGCTGCCGCTGGAACTGGCGGTGCTCGGCAAGGTGCTGGCCCACTGGCTGACCACCGGCCTGCCGCTGATCGCCGCGGCGCCGCTGCTGGCGGTGCTGTTCAACATGGACCTGGCGGGACTGGGCGTGCTGCTGCTCGCCATGCTGCTGGGCACCCCGACCTTGAGCCTGGTCGGCGCCGTCGGCGCGGCCCTGACCCTGGGGGCCCGGCGCGGCGGGGTGCTGATCCCGCTGCTGGTGCTGCCGCTCTACGTGCCGGCCCTGATCTTCGGCGTTGGGGCGACGGATGCGGCGCTGATGGGCATGGCGGTGCGTCCGCACCTGCTGTTGCTGGGCGCCGTCCTGCTCGTCATGCTGATCGTGACGCCCCTGGCCGGGGCCGCGGCCTTGCGCCAGGCGCTGGAATAGGGACCAAGGAAAAGATTCCGGAATAAAGTCCCACGACGAGGTGTATTTTCACGGGCGCCAAGGCGGCCCAGTGCTGGCATGACTTGGGTCAAGGCACTAAATAGACGGGGACTATAGGGAACAGGCCATGCATCGCTTCGCAAACCCGGCGCGCTTTACCCGTCTCGCCGACCGCATTTTGCCTTTCGCCGCCGTCGGCACGGTGGTCGCGCTGGGCGTCGGCTTCTATCTGGCGCTTTTCGTTGCCCCGGCCGACTATCAGCAGGGCGAGAGCGTGCGCATCATGTATGTCCACGTGCCCTCGGCCTGGATGGCCATGTTCATCTACGTCGGCATCGCCGTGGCCAGCGCCGTGGCGCTGATCTGGCGTCATCCCCTGGCGGACCTGGCGGCCAAGGCCTCCTCGCCGGTCGGCGCCGGTTTCGCCTTCCTGACCTTGGTGACCGGCTCGCTGTGGGGCCGGCCCATGTGGGGCACCTGGTGGGAATGGGACGGCCGCCTGACCTCCATGCTGATCCTGTTCTTCCTCTATCTCGGTCACATGGCGCTGCTGAACGCCTTCGAGGACAGCCAGCGCGGCTACCGCGCGGCGGCGATCCTGGCCCTGGTGGGGGTGGTCAACATCCCGATCATCAAGTTTTCGGTCGACTGGTGGTCGACCCTGCATCAGCCGACCAGCGTGATGCGCCTGGACGGCCCGACCATCCATCCCTCGATGCTCTGGCCGCTGCTCATCGTCGCCGTGGGCTTCAAGCTGTACTATCTGACCGTCGTCCTGCTGCGCATCAAGAGCGAGCTGATTGCGGCGCGGCTGCGCGCCCTCGACCTGGCGACGGTGAAGGCCGCTTAGGAGGATCCTGAAGAGGCGGCTGCGCGATTCGGTCGCACTCACGCAAATGGTACTGACGCTGCGGGGCCGAACGCCTAGATTTGCCCCGCGAGAGAACGAGAAAGACGGGCCGGCAAGGCCCTGAGGACGTAGGCTCAGGAGAGCAATGGAGCAGGTGACGACATTCTTGGAGATGGGCGGCTACGGCGCCTTCGTCTGGCCTTCGCTGGGCCTGACGGTGGTGATCATGGTCGGCCTCCTGGTCGCGACCCTGCGCGAGCTGCGCAGCCGGCAACGCCGGCTGGCGGAGCTCGAGGCGCGGGGCGCCCGGCGCCAGCGCCGCGCCGCCGCGGCCCAGCCGACCGTCGAGAGGAGAGAGGCCCGCTCATGACGCGCAAACGCCGCCGCCTCTATATCGTCGCCGCCGCGCTGCTGGTTTTCGGCGGCGCCACGGCGCTGGTGCTCGCCGCCCTCGACGACAGCCTCGACCTGTTCCAGAGCCCCAGCCAGATCATGGCCGCGCCGCCGCCGCCGGAGCGCGGCATCCGTCTGGGCGGCCTGGTGGAGGAGGGCACGGTGCTGAAGTCAACCGACGGGCTGAGCGTCAGCTTCCGGGTGACCGACGGCGCCCAGTCGGTGCCGGTCAGCTACCAGGGCCTCCTGCCGGACCTCTTCCGCGAGGGGCAAGGCGTCATCACCGTGGGCAACATGGGCCGCGACGGCACCTTCGTCGCCCGCGAGGTGCTGGCCAAGCACGACGAGAACTACCTGCCGCGCGAGGTGGTCGACGCCTTGAAGGAATCCGGGCAGTGGCGTGAAGGCGAGGGCGCGGCGCCCGGCGCGGCGGGGAGCGGCCAGTGATCGTCGAACTCGGTCACTTCGCCCTGATCCTCGCCCTGGTCGCCGCTCTGCTGCAGGGCAGCCTGCCGATGATCGGCGCCGCGCGCGGCGACGCGGCCTGGATGGGCGTCGCGCGGCCCGCGGCCATCGCGCAGCTTTTTCTGGTGGTCTTTGCCTTCTGCGCCCTGACCCACGCCTATGTGACTTCCGACTTCTCGGTGGCCAACGTGGTGGCCAACTCGCACTCGGCCAAGCCGCTGCTCTACAAGATCAGCGGAGTCTGGGGCAACCACGAGGGGTCCATGCTGCTGTGGATCTTGATCCTGGCGCTCTTCGGCTCGGCCGTCGCCGTCTTCGGCGGCAACCTGCCGCCGGCGCTGCGCGCCCGGGTGCTGGCGGTCCAGGCCTGGATCGGCATCGGCTTCATGACCTTCACCCTCTTCACCTCCAATCCCTTCCTGCGCGTCTTTCCGGCGCCGTTGGACGGGGAGGACCTGAACCCGCTGCTGCAGGACCCGGGGCTCGCCTTCCATCCGCCGATGCTCTACGCGGGCTACGTCGGCTTCTCCATGGCCTTCTCCTTCGCCATCGCGGCGCTGATCGAGGGCAAGGTGGACGCCGCCTGGGCGCGCTGGGTGCGGCCCTGGACGCTGCTCGCCTGGGCCTTCCTGACCGGCGGCATCGCGCTGGGCTCCTGGTGGGCCTACTACGAACTGGGCTGGGGCGGCTGGTGGTTCTGGGACCCCGTGGAGAACGTCTCCTTCATGCCCTGGCTGCTCGGGACGGCGCTGCTGCACTCCGCCATCGTGGTGGAGAAGCGCAACGCGCTGAAGACCTGGACCATCCTGCTGGCGATCCTCACCTTCTCGCTGTCGCTGATCGGCACCTTCATCGTGCGCTCGGGCGTGCTGACCTCGGTGCACGCCTTCGCCACCGATCCGGAGCGCGGCTTCTTCATCCTCATCCTGCTGGCCATCGCCATCGGCGGTTCGCTGATCCTCTTCGCCATCCGCGCGCCCTCCCTGAAGGCTGGGGGGCTTTTCGCGCCGATCAGCCGCGAAGGCGGCATGGTGATCAACAACCTTTTCCTCGCCGCGGCCTGCGCGGCCGTCTTCCTCGGCACGCTCTATCCGCTGTTCCTCGAGGCCCTCGACGGCTCGAAGGTTTCCGTCGGCCCGCCGTTCTTCAACGCGACCTTCGTGCCGCTCATGGTGCCGCTGCTTTTCCTCATGGCCGTGGGGCCGCTGCTGCCGTGGAAGCGCGCCGACCTGCTCGGCGCTCTGGTGCGCCTGAAGCTCGCTGCGCTCGCCGCGCTGCTGGCCGCCGGGGTGACCTGGTATGTGCAGACCGGCGGTCCCCTGCTGGCCGTCGCGGCCATGGGCCTCGCCGCCTGGCTGTTCGTCGGCGCGCTGGTCGAGTGGGGCGGCCGGGTGAAGCTGTTCCGGGTGTCGCCGGCCGAGAGCTGGCGGCGCGCCCGCAACCTGCCGCGCGCCGCCCATGGCATGACGCTGGCCCACGCCGGCATGGGCGTGGTCATGGCCGGCATGATCGGATCCTCGGTGTGGAAGCAGGAGGTCGTCACCAACCTGCGCCCCGGCGAGACGGTGGAGATCGCCGGCTACAGCCTGCTCTTCGAAGGCGTCGGCAAGCTGGCGGGGCCGAACTACAGCGCCGAACGCGCGCGTTTCACGGTGACCCGCGACGGCGAGGATATCGCCGTGATGTTTCCGGAAAAGCGCGTCTACCAGGTGAAGGCCATGCCGACCACCGAGGCGGCGATCCGCACCACCTTCTTCTCCGACCTCTATGCCGTGATCGGCGATGCCGACGGCCAGGGCGGCTGGACCGTGCGCGTCTATCACGAACCGCTGGTGCCCTGGATCTGGTTCGGCTGTCTGGTCATGGTGGCCGGCGGCCTGACCTCCTTGAGCGACCGGCGCCTGCGCATCGGCGCGCCGCACCGCCAGCGCAAGTCGAAGTCGGCCTCGCGCCCGGCGGCCGCGTGACCGGCGCCGGATCGTAGCGCCATGGTGAAACGCCTTCTTTTCCTGCTGCCGGTGCTCGTCTTTGCGGTGATCGCCGGTTACTTCCTTTGGGGCCTGGCGCCGGACCGCGATCCCAAGAACATCCCCACCGTCATGATCGACAAGCCGACCCCCACCTTCGACCTGGCGGCGGTGCCGGGGCTCGGCCAGCCGGGCCTGGCGACCGACGACCTGGCGAAGGGCGAGGTGGTGATGGTGAATTTCTTCGCCTCCTGGTGCGTGCCCTGCCGCGCCGAGCACCCTTTCCTCACCGCACTCTCGGAGGAAACCGGCGTGCCGCTCTACGGCATCAATCACCGCGACAAGCCGGAGGACGCCGCCGCTTGGCTGGCCGAGCTGGGCAATCCCTACACGCGTATCGGCGCCGACCCCGGCCGCGCCGCCGTGGAGTGGGGCGTGACCGGCGTACCGGAAACCTTCATCGTCGACGGCGAAGGGCGCATCCGCTACCACCACCGCGGCCCCCTGGTGCCCGATGTGATCGAAAATCAGGTGCGGCCCCTGCTGGAGGAGCTGCGGCCATGACGGCGCGGGGCTTGAAGAGTCTGCTGCTTATCGGCGGCTTGCTGCTGGCAAGCCCGGCGCTGGCAAGTCCCGCACTGGCGGTGGAGCCGAGCGAGATGCTGGACGATCCGGCGCTGGAGCAGCGCGCCCGCGACCTCTCGGCGGAAATCCGCTGCGTCGTCTGCCAGAACGAGTCGATCGATTCCTCCAACGCCGAGATCGCGCACGAGCTGCGCGTGCTGGTGCGCGAGCGCCTGGTCGCCGGCGACAGCGACCAGGAGGTGCTGGACTACCTGGTGGCGCGCTACGGCGACTACGTGCTGCTGCGTCCGCCGATGAAGCCGCAGACCTACCTGCTGTGGTTCGGCCCCTTCGTGGTCCTGTTGTTCGGGGCGCTGGGGGTCTTCGTCTACTTCCGCCACCTGCGCGCGGCGCCGGCCATGCCGCCGGACCTCAGCGCGGAGGAGGAAGCGCGCCTCGCCCGGCTGCTCGCCGAAGAAGAGGACTCGGGTAGGGAATGATGTTCTGGATCCTCGCCGCCGTGATGGCCGCGGCCGTGGTCGTCGTGCTGCTGTTGCCGCTGTTGCGCCGCGGCGCCGCCGCGCCGGCGGCGGCCGACTTCGACCGTACCGTCTACCGCGACCAGCTGAGCGAGCTGGACCAGGACGTGGAACGCGGCCTGATCGACAAGAAAGAGGCCGAGGCGGCGCGGCGCGAGATCGAACGCCGCCTGCTGCAGACCGAAGGCAAGGGCGAGACGGCGTCCCGGGCCACGGCGGGCCGGGCCTCGGCGGGCGGCAGCCTGTGGCGGCGTTTGGCGCTGATCCTGGTGGTGGCCCTGCCGCCGGCGCTGGGGCTGGGTCTCTACCTGCAGCTCGGCACGCCGGACCTGCCGGGCCTGCCCCTGGCGGAGCGCGATCCCGGCGGGCCGCTGGAGGTGGGCCTGCTGGAGGCGCGCCTGAAGGACCGCATCGCGGCGGAGCCGCGCGACATCGAGAGCCGCCTGATCCTGGCCCAGGTCTACGCCCGCACGGGCCGCTACGCCGAAGCCGTCGAGGTCTACCGCGCCACCATCGCCGAGGTCGAGAAGATGGGGGCGGTGCCCGGCGCGCTGCACGCGGCCTTGGGCGAAAGCCTGGTCGCCGCGGCGAACGGCACGGTCGGGCGTGAGGCGCGCCTTGCCTTCGCCACCGCCATCGAGGCCGACCCCGGGAACGCCCGCGCCCGCTACTACGCCGGCCTCGCCATGGCCCAGGACGGCCGGCTGGAAGCGGCCATCGATGTCTGGAAAAGCCTGGCCGAGGACCTGCCGGCGAACTCGCCGATGATCGGCCTGCTGCGCCAGCAGATCGACCAGGCCGCCAAGGATGCGGGCGTTACGCCGCCGACCCTGGCTCTGCGGCCCGAGACTCCCACCGCCTCCGAACCGCCGCGCGGTCCCTCGACGGCCGACGTCCAGGCCGCCCAGGAGATGTCCCCCGAGGATCGCCAGGCCTTCATCCGCTCCATGGTCGGCCAGTTGGCCGAGCGCCTGGCGGCGCAGCCGGCGGATCCCGACGGCTGGCTGCGGCTGGCCCGCGCCTATCTGGTGCTGGGCGAGGTCGACAAGGCGAAGGAGGCCCTGGTCTCCGCCGGGACCGAGATCGCCGCCCTGCCCGAGGACGCGCCCCAGCGCGCCGCCCTGACCCAGCGCCTGGAAGGCCTGCGCCAGAGCTTGCCCGAGTAGCCTGCCCCAATAACCTGCCGGAAGGCCGCGCCGGAGGCGCTCAATCCCTTGGAATTGCTCTGCTTCCCGGGGGGAGGGGCGGGCGGGGCGCATGGTTTTGCTTGGCATCCTTCAGAGCCTGTCTTACCGTCCAGGACAAAGCGTCGCTAAAAGACGCAATCCACAGGGAGCTTGATCGTTTGGTTGTAGCGGACCAGGAGACCGCCACGGCCGTCAGCACGGCGGCGCTCGTGGCTGAAGATATTCATAAATCGTTCGGCGACCTGGAGGTCCTGAAGGGCGTCTCCCTGACCGCGCGCGAAGGCGATGTGATCGCCATGCTGGGCTCTTCGGGCTCCGGCAAGAGCACTTTCCTACGCTGCCTGAACCTGCTGGAACGGCCCAACGCCGGGCGCATCATCGTCGCCGGCGAGGAGCTGCGCCTCAAGCCGGCCAGGCACGGCAGCGGCCTGGAGGCCGAGGACCCGGAGCAGATCCGCCGTATCCGCGCGCGCCTGGCCATGGTGTTCCAGAGCTTCAATCTCTGGTCCCACATGACGGTGATCCAGAACGTCGTCGAGGCGCCGATCCACGTCCTGAAGCGGCCGAAGGCCGAAGCCATCGCCTATGCCGGCGAGATCCTGCAGAAGGTCGGACTCTACGACCGCCGCGATCACTATCCCGCACACCTTTCCGGCGGCCAGCAGCAACGCGTCGCCATCGCCCGGGCTTTGGCGATGGACCCGGCGGTGCTGCTGTTCGACGAGCCCACCTCGGCGCTGGATCCCGAACTGGTGGGCGAGGTGCTGCGAGTCATCCGCCGCCTGGCGGAAGAGGGCCGCACCATGATCGTGGTCACCCACGAGATGGGCTTTGCCCGCGAGGTCTCCTCCGAGACCGTGTTCCTGCACGAGGGACGCGTCGAGGAGCAGGGCCCGCCGCAGGAGGTCTTCACCAATCCGCGCTCGCCGCGCTTTCGTCAGTTTTTGGAGGGCACCCTGAAATGACGGGCCTTCCGGCCTTGCCCCTTTGGGGCGGAAACCACAACGCGTCCCCTTGGGGCGAAATCTACAACGCGCCCCTTTGGGGCGGGAACGACACCGCGTCCCTTCGGGACGGGCACAACACTAAAAAAAGCAATGGAGGCATCTCGTGAAAAAACTTTTCTCCGCGGCCCTTGTCGCCGCCCTGGCTCTCGGCACGTCACTAGGGGCGGTCCAGGCCGACGCCAAGGATTGGAAGAAGGTCCGCATCGGCGTCGAAGGCGCCTACCCCCCGTTCAGTGAAGTGACGCCGGACGGCAAGCTGGTCGGCTTCGACATCGACATCGCCAACGCGCTCTGCGCCGAGATGAAGGTGGAGTGCGAACTGGTCACCCAGGACTGGGACGGCATCATCCCGGCGCTGCAGGCGCGCAAGTACGACGCCATCATCGCCTCGATGTCGATCACCGAAGAGCGCAAGCAGAAGGTCGACTTCACCAACAAGTACTACAACACCCCGGCCAAGTTCGTGCGCAAGAAGGGCTCGGGCATCGAGATCACCGAGGAAAGCCTGAAAGGTAAGGCCGTCGGCGTGCAGCGCGCGACGATCCACGACAACTTCGTCACCGAGGTCTACGGCGACGAGGTCGAGGTGAAGCGCTACGCGAGCCAGGACGAGGCCTACCTCGATATGGTCGCCGGCCGTGTCGACCTGCTGCTGGCCGACTCGGTCGCCATGCAGGGCGGCTTCCTGGATACCGAAGACGGCAAGGACTACGAGTTCGTCGGGCCGGACTTCAGCGATCCGAAGTACTTCGGCGACGGCGCCGGCATCGCCGTGCGCAAGGGCGAAGACGACCTGCGCGCGATGCTGAACGACGCCATCGAGGCGATCCGCGCCAACGGGACCTACAAGTCCATTCAGGACAAGTACTTCGACTTCGACGTCTACGGCAGCTAGAGGGCTGATGACGTTGTTCTGAAAAAGCGCCGCCGCCGGTCCCCTGGCGGTGGCGCTTTCTTCTTTCCGGCTCTCGGCGCAGATCGTTGAACGGGCAGGTCCCATGGAAGGTTTCGACAAGCTCATCGACTACATGCCGCTGCTGCTGAAAGGCGCGGTGGTGACGGTGGAGGTCGCCTTCGTGTCGCTGGCGATCGCGCTGGTGCTGGGCCTGATTACCGCGAGCGCCAAGCTCTCGACATCGCGGGTCGCGAGAGCGGCGGCCGATACCTATACGACGGTGATTCGCGGTGTCCCCGACTTGGTGCTGATGCTGCTGATCTTCTTCGGCGGCCAGATCCAGGTGAACAACATCGGCGCCTATTTCGAGTGGGACTACATCGACGTCGACGCCTTCACCGCCGGCACCTTGACCATCGGCTTCATCTTCGGCGCCTATATGGGCGAAACCTTCCGCGGCGCCTTCATGGCGGTGCCCGTCGGCCTGCTGGAGGCCGGCTACGCCTACGGCATGAGCGCCCGGCAGGTCTTCCTGCGCATCCTGGTGCCGCAGATGATGCGCCATGCGCTGCCGGGTCTCGGCAACAACTGGCTGGTGCTGATGAAGGCCACGGCGCTGGTGTCCATCATCGGCCTGCACGACCTGGTGCTGGTGGCGGGACAGGCGGGCGGTTCCACGCGGCTGCCCTTCATCTTCTATCTCTTTGTCGCTTTCGCCTTCCTTGCCTTCACGACGGTGTCGATCTGGGGCCTGCGCTGGCTGGAGAAGCACTACAGCGCCGGCGTGCGGAGGGCCTGAGACATGGACTTCGCGCCGATCTTCCAAAACTATCAGATCTACCTGGAGGGCTTCTGGGTCACCCTGCAGCTGGTGTTCATTTCCCTGGCCATCGGTCTGGCCATGGCGGTGCCCCTGGCCGTCCTGCGCACCTCCAGAAATCCGCTGGTCAACGGGCCGGTCTGGGCCTTCACCTACTTCTTCCGCGGCACGCCGCTGCTGGTTCAGATGTTCCTGCTGTACTACGGCCTCGGTCAGATGCAGTTCATGGTCGAACTCAGCCAGAGCCTCGACTTCCTGAAGGACGCCTACTGGTACGCGCTGCTCGCCTTCACCCTGAACACGGCGGCCTATACGACCGAGATCATTCGCGGCGCCATCGAGGGGACGCCTTACGGCGAGGTCGAGGCGGCGCGTGCCTGCGGCATGTCGAAGCTGCAGACCTATACCCGCATCATTCTGCCCAGCGCTTTCCGCCGCGCGCTGCCGGCCTACTCCAATGAAGTGATCTTCATGCTGCACGGCTCGGCGCTCGCCAGCGTCATCACCATCGTCGACCTGACCGGCGCGGCGCGGATCATCGCCTCGCGCTACTACAATCCCTTCGAGGCCTTCATCGCGGTCGGCGTCTGCTACTTCTGCATCACCTTCACCCTGGTCGGCGGATTCAAAATGCTGGAGCGGCACTGGTTCGCCCACCTGCGTCCGCGCGAGGAAGTCTCGAACAAGACCAAGCAGAAGCTTCCGCAGGCAACCTGACGGGAGGGCACAATGCCGGAATACCTTGCCCCCGGAGTCTACGTCGAAGAAGTGCCCAGCGGCGCCCGCCCGATCGACGGCGTGGCGACGGCGGTGCCTGTTTTCATCGGCTATACGGAAAGGGCCCGCGGCGCTGAGGGTGAGGACCTGACCGGGACCCCCGTCGCGGTGACGTCGCTGCGGGACTACGAGCGCCGCTTCGGCAGGGCGCCGGTCCACCCGATGACGCTGACCGTCGAAAAGCGCGTCGACGCCCGCGGCAGGCTGCTCGGCGTCGAGGTCGCCAGGTCGCGCCGGCGCCCTCTGCCCAGCCAGTTCATGAACTACGCGCTGTGGCTCTATTTCAACAACGGCGGCGGGCCCTGTCTGATCTACTCCCTGGGCCGCTACGGGCGCGCGCGGGAGGCCGACTACCGAGCCGCGCTCACCGCGTTGCAGAAGGTCGCGGGGCCGACCTTGGTGGTCATGCCCGACGCGGTGAAGCTCGACGGTGCGGGCCACGCGGCGGTGCTGCAGGCCGCGCTCGCCGCCTGCGCCCGGACGCGCGACCGTTTCACCCTCGCGGACGTCCGCAACGCGGTGCCGGGCGGTACCGACGACCTCGCGGCGGTGGCGGCCAATTTCCGCGCGGCGCTGAGGGGCGACAGCCGGCGGCGCCAGTTTGGCGCGGCCTACTTTCCCTACCTGGAGAGCCGCCTGCCGCTGCGCACCGCCGAGAACCGGGTGACGCTGAAGCGTTTCGACGTGGTCGCGGTGGCGAAGGACGGCCGTGAAAGGCGGCGCGAGCGGCGCGGCGCCGCCGGCCGCCGGCTCGACGACCCGCGCCTCGCGCTCGCGCGGCGGGAGCCGGAGGTCTACCGCGCCGTGCGGAACTTCCTGAGGCGAGCCTATGCCACACTTCCGCCGTCGGGCGCGGTGGCCGGTCTCGTCGCCCAGGTGGATCGCACGCGCGGCGTATGGAAGGCCCCGGCGGGCGAGGCGCTGCGCGGCGTCGCCCGGCCCGCCGTCGCGGTCGACGACGCCTTCCAGGAAGCGCTGAACGTCGATCCGGCAAGCGGCAAGTCGGTCAACGCGATCCGCAGCTTCACCGGGCGGGGCACTCTGGTCTGGGGCGCACGCACGCTGGCCGGCAACGACAGCGAATGGCGTTACGTGAACGTCCGCCGCCTGGCGCTCTTCCTTGAGCAGTCACTCGACGCAGGCACGCAGTGGGCGGTTTTCGAGCCCAACGACGCCAACACCTGGGGGCGCTTGAAGGCGGCGGTCGAGAACTTCCTGCTCGGCCTCTGGCGCCAGGGTGCCTTGCAGGGGGCGAAGCCGGAGCAGGCCTTTTTCGTTGCCGTGGGGCTGGGCCAGACCATGACTCAGGACGACATCGACAACGGTCGGCTCATCGTCCAGGTCGGCTTCGCGCCGCTGCGGCCGGCCGAATTCGTCATCCTGCGCATCACCCACAAGCTGCGGACGTCCTGAGGACGCAGAGAGGCCGGCGGAACCCGCGGCTGCTTTTTTCGAATGACCGGAGGGGGAGTTGGTGGAGCTGAGGGGAATCGAACCCCTGACCTTCGCATTGCGAACGCGACGCTCTCCCATCTGAGCTACAGCCCCACAACTGGGCGCCGCGGCGGCGAGACCGCCGGGCATGGGATGATCCGGAACCCCATTCCCTGGGAAATAGGCTCCGGGCGGGCGGATAATGTGGATAAGGCCCGTCGCTGTCAAGCGGGGCGTTAACCGCCCGAATCCCAGCACTATTTGGGCCTTTTCCAGGGGGTTCGACAGCTTGTCTCCAGCCGAACCGCTGGGTAGGGTAGCGGCCACTGGTTTCCGAAGTCTTTCCGTCTTTCAGCCAAGAGGTTGCAAAACCTGCCGATGATCATTCTGGATCCCCTCATCCGCATTCTCAACGTTGCGCTCGAGATCTACATCTTCATGGTGATCGGCTCGGCCATCCTTTCCTGGCTGGTGCACTTCGGCGTGGTCAACACCCGCAACCAGGTGGTCGCCATGATCGGCGACTTTCTGTGGCGGGTGACGGAGCCGGCGCTGCGCCCGATCCGCCGCTTCATGCCCAACCTCGGCGGCATCGACATCTCGCCGATCATATTGATCCTCATCATCTATTTCCTGCAGATGGTGCTGCAGAACATCCTGGTCTCGCTGTACCGCGCCGGCATCTGAGGTGTGGTTTCCCAGGGGTCGCCTTTCAGGGAGGGGAAGGGCTGCCTGCTGGTCGACCTGCGCCTGCAACCGGGGGCCAGCCGGGCCAAGGTCGACGGCCTGGCGCAACTGGACGACGGCGCCACGGTCCTGAAGGTGCGGGTCACGGAGCCGCCGGAAAACGGCAAGGCCAACGCGGCTCTGATCAAGCTGCTGGCCAAGGCCTGGAAGCGCCCGAAGTCGGCGCTGACCCTGGTGGCGGGGCAGACGGACCGCCGCAAGACCCTGGCGCTGGCCGGCGAGCCGGCGGCGCTGAGGCGGGATCTCGAAGGCTGGCTGGCGGGCCTGGACTAGTCGGCGGCGCAATCGGAAGGGTGCCGGGCGCGCGGCTCGGGTGAACTGGCGCCGCGATCACGTGATGGAGGATGTTTTGACCAGCAGTGCAGCCAGCAAGACCGCCGGCGGGGCGGATCTCATCGACGGCAAGGCCTTCGCCGCGGGCCTCAGAGGCCGCGTTGCCGGCGCGGTCGAGACCCTGAAGGCCGGCCACGGCCTGACCCCGGGCCTCGCCGTGGTGCTGGTCGGCGAGGACCCGGCGAGCCAGGTTTACGTGCGCTCCAAGGGCAAGCAGACCCTCGAAGCCGGCATGAACTCCTTCGAGCACAAGATGGACGCCGACACCGACCAGGAAACCCTGCTGGCCAAGGTCGCGGAGCTCAATGCCGATCCCGCCGTCCACGGCATCTTGGTGCAGCTGCCCCTGCCGCCGCAGATCGACGCCCAGACGGTGATCGCCGCCATCGACCCCGACAAGGACGTCGACGGCTTCCACGTGATCAACGCCGGGCGCCTGATGACCGGCGGCACGGGTGCCGAGGCGCCGCTGGTGCCTTGCACGCCGCTGGGCTGCCTCATGTTGCTGAAGGACCGGCTGGGCGATCTTTCCGGCCTCAACGCCGTGGTGGTGGGCCGCTCCAACATCGTCGGCAAGCCCATGGCCCAGTTGCTGCTGGCCGAGAGCTGCACCGTCACCGTCGCGCACAGCCGCACCAAGGATCTGCCGGCCGTCTGCCGCGGCGCCGATATCCTGGTGGCCGCCGTGGGCCGTCCGGAAATGGTCAAAGGCGACTGGGTGAAGCCCGGCGCCACGGTGATCGACGTCGGCATCAACCGCATCGATGCCGAAGGCGGCAAGACCCGCCTGGTCGGCGACGTGGCTTTTCAGGAAGCGGCGGCGGTGGCCGGCGCCATCACCCCGGTGCCCGGCGGCGTCGGCCCCATGACCATCGCCGTGCTGCTGGCCAACACCGTGACCGCCGCCTGCCGCCAGGCCGGTCTGCCGGTGCCGGAGTTGGGCTAGACCCACTCGGACAGACCGAGAGCCACCCCCCTCCCAACCTCCCCCCATCTAGGGGGGAGGAGAGTTTTTGCGTCGGCGTCGGCAAGCATTCGTCCCCTCCCCCTTGATGGGGGAGGGCTAGGGTGGGGGTGGCGCTCGGTGTCCGTCCCGTAGCTTACTTCGGCAGACCCAGGCGGATCAGGCCCTTGATGGGAGCGTGGGGGTCCTGCGGCTCGCCGCGGCGCAGGATGACGATCTGCCCGGCGCGGGCCAGGTGGATGGCCTGCTGGCGCACGGCGTTCATGTAGCGGCGCCAGACATCGGGCGGATCGCTCTTCTTGCGGCGGGTCTCGGCAAAGGCGCGGGCGACGTCGTCGGGGCTCACCGTGTGGTCGGGGCCGCCCTCGTGCAGCAGGTCGAGGATCTTCTGCGCCACCGCGTCGGGGCGGCCGCCAGAATCGCTGCCCTTGTTCTCGCTGCCGGGGTTGTCTTGTTGCTCGGTCATGGGGCGCTGCTTAGCACGCCGCCGCACGCAGGTAACGGCCTTTTTGACCCTCGTTTCAGCGGGCCATTCCTGGCCATTCCGGGCTGGACGGCGGCGCGGCGCCTGCTCATAGTGCGGTCCATGCTTGATGCCACCAACGCCCTGGTTGCGGCAACCCTGGCTTTCGCCGGCGGCCATTTCCTGCTCTCCGCCAAGCCGTTGCGGCCTCTTCTGATCCAGCGCTTCGGCGAGCAGGGTTTCCGTCTCATCTACGCCGTCGCCATGGTGGCGGCCCTGCTGTGGATGGTGCAGTCCTACCGGACGGCGCCCTTCCTGGTGGTCTGGACCCCGGCGCCGGTCTTCGCCTGGGTGCCGCTGCTGGTCATGCCCGTCGCCTCGATCCTGCTGGTCGCCGGCCTGACCACGCCGGGCCCAACGCTGGTGGGCGGCGAGCGCTACATCGACAGCGCCCTCGGCTCGCCCGCGGTCGGCATCCTCTCCATCACCCGGCACCCTTTCCTCTGGGGCACCGGGCTCTGGGCGCTGTCGCACCTGCTGGCGAACGGCGACTTCGCTTCCATGGTGATGATGGGCGGCATTGCCGCGCTCAGCTTCGGCGGCATGCGGCACATCGACCAGCGCCGCGAAGCCAGCCTGGGCGCGGCATGGGGACCGATGAAACTGACCACCAGCGTACTGCCCTTTGCCGCCGTGCTCACCGGGCGCACCGCCATCGACTGGCGCGGCCTCGGCTGGTGGCGTCCGCTGCTGGGCCTGGCCGTCTATGCGGCCCTGCTGCATCTGCACCGCGGCCTCATCGGCGTCTCGCCGCTGCCGCATTAGGGGCCTCACGAGAGGGCGCAATTTCCTACAAGGACCGGGCGTCCCGATCGGCTAGACTGGGGCATGGCGATCGACCAGCAGACAGCCTATGCGGCTTCCGCGAAGGAGGGGCGCGGCCGGGGCGCGGATTCCGTGAGCTTCTGGCGCGAGCGGCGCTTCGACGATCTGGAGTGCCTCAAGGCGCGCTTTTTCCGCCATGCCTATGCCCCCCATGTGCACGACACCTTCGCCCTCGGCGTGATCCTGGCGGGGGCCGAGGCCTTCCGCTACCGCGGCGTCCGCCATGTCGCCCCGGCCGGCAGCCTGGTGGCGGTCAACCCGGACGAACTGCACGACGGTGCCCCGGCGGAGGACGGCTTCGCCTACCGAATGCTCTATCCCTCGGTGGCGCTGGTCCAGGGCATCGCCGACGACCTGGCCGACCGGCCGGCGGGTTTTCCGGTCTTCCACGAGGCGATCATCGACGACCGGGAAGTCGCGGAGCTGCTGAGCGCGGCGCACGCTCTTATGGAAGCTCATGGCCAGAGGGCCGCGCCCAAGCTGGCGGTGGACGAGGCCTTCACCGCGGCGCTGAGCCTCATGGTGCGCCGCCACAGCCGCAACGAGCCGCGCGGCCGGCGTCTGGGCCGGGAAGTAGGGCCGATCCGCCGGGCAAGGGGCACGATCGACGATCTGTATATGCAAGACCTGACCCTGGACGAGCTTGCCGGGGTGGCGGGGCTCAGCCGCTATCACTTCCTGCGCGCCTTTCGCCGCGAAGTGGGGGTGACGCCGCATGCCTATCTCACCGGCCGGCGCATCGCCGCCGCCAAGGGCTACCTGGGCGGCGAGGTGCCGCTCAGCGAGGTGGCGCTGGCCTGCGGCTTCTACGACCAGAGCCACTTCTCGCGCGCCTTCAAGGGCTGCACCGGCCTGACGCCCGGCCAGTACCGCCGCGGCAGCCGCGCCGCCGCCTGAGCGCTTCGCTCTCCAGCCGGCACCGCCGTCAGTCGAGGCGAAAGCCCTTGCGGCGGATGAAGTCGCCGAAGCCCGCTCTCTCCGGCTTGGCGTATTGGCGCGCCTTGTCCTCCGACCAGCCGTAGGCCGGGTCGACCCCGAAGTCCTCGATATGGCGCTGCTTGTCGTAGCGGCGCTGCCGATCGTAGGCGGCCACCCCTGGCGCGAAACCCTCTTCGCTGTAGCGGTTCTCGTGCAGGGTGACGGCCAGCGGCAGGCGCGGGGTGATTTCCGGGGCCGCGGCCGGCCAGCCGACCGCCAGGCCGGCGACCGGAAACACGTGGTCGGGCAACGCCAGCAGACTGCTCACCGCCTCGGCGTCGTTGCGCAGCGCGCTGATCGGGCAGCACCCGAGGCCGAGCGCCTCGGCCGCCGTCACGAAGGCCGCGAGCGCGATCCCCGCATCCACCGCGGCATTGAAGAAGGCGTCCAGGTGGTCGTTGGCGAAGGGATGGCCGCGCAGGCCGTGCAGCAGGCGCTGGCGGCGGTTGTTGCCGCAGAAGACCAGCAGGGCTGGCGCCGCCGCCGTCCAGGCCTGCTCGGCGATCAGCGCATCGAGCGCCTGTCGCAGGGCGGGGTCGGTGACCAGCAGGATATCGCGCTGCTGCAGATCGCTCTTGGTCGGGGCGGAGAGGGCGATCGCGCTTAAGAGGCGCAGCAGGCCGGGATCGACCGGCTCGCCGGAAAAACGCCGGACGGAGCCTCTCGCGGCCAGGCGTGCCAGGCAGTCCGCGGCGGGTTTTCCGCCGGTCACGTCGACGTCGCCGCCGTCGGCGAAGCGCGCCGCCAGGGCCGCGGCCAGGGCGTTCAGGTCGTTCTCTCGCACCATTGTAGGCTTTCCCGCTTTCATAGATGGCGGGCTATTCTACCCCTGCGCCGGCGGGGGATCACGAAGGGAAGGGTTCCAGACCGTTTGCCCCTAGACCGTCTGGCCGTGTTGGACGGGGGTGTTGCACACCAGGAAGCGTTTGATCTCGCCGTTCTCGCCCAGCGGCAGGATCAAGCGGTGCCAGTGGCTGGCGGTGATCTGCGGCGGCGCTTTGTGCACCGTATAAACAGGGCGCCGCAGCTCGCGGGCGGCCCGGTAGCAGGCGGCGAAGAAGGTCTGCACGGCGGAAGAGGTGGCGACTTCCCAGACGGTCTTGCCGGTCATGTCGAAACCGGCCACCGCGGCGATCTTGGAGCCGTAAAGCGCGTAGCGGAAGTCGTTCGGCCCCTGCCCGATGTCGATCAGCATCAGGTAACCGAGGGCCGCGCGCAGCTTGTCCGGCTCGATCTTCATGACATCGGGCACGCCACTGATCTGCGGCAGGCTCTGCCAATAGCGCAGGGTGGTCCGCAATTCCTCGAAGGGCAGTGCCGCCTCGCCGACCGCGCCGTGCACCTTCAGGTCCTTGACCTCGTAGTTCAGCGCTTCCGCGATATTTGCCTCGCCGTTGCCGGTCGCGACGTAGTGCGCAATTGCCTTGGCCACCTGCTCGACGGAAAGCTCGGACATCACCATTTCGCGCAGGGCCTCGCTTCAGTTCCGCGCGGCGCGCAGGGTGCGGGGGGCGCGACTGGTGGTTTCGGGCTCGGGCCGTCTCCCCATAGCCATAAGGTTCCTCGACATTGTACGGCCGGCGCCAAAGCGGCGCTGTTTCGTCTCCTGAAAATCAGCCTAACCCTTATAACGGGAAGATCACAGGCGAACTAACCCAAAGGTCGTTCGTCTTTTACGCTACAGATATCTCGACAAAGAGCAACGCGTCGGCGCAATTTCCTGCAAGACCCGGCGGTGCTCCTGGCGGCAGTCTGCGCCCTTCTCAAGCAGTGATACCGCCAAGAGTGATACGTTTTTCCGCCATGTCCTCACCGAAAACCCCTGCAGACCCCTCCCGCAGCGCCGGCAGCCCCGGCAAGAGCGGGGAATTCACCGCCGGCGTGCTGACCATCCTGCCGCTGCTCGTGGCCGTGGTGGTCTACGGCCTGCTGTTCGGCACCCTGGCGGCGCAGAAGGGGCTGTCGCCGCTGGAGGTCGCCCTGATGAGCGCCACGGTCTTCGCCGGCGCTTCGCAGTTCGTGGCGATCGAGATCTGGACCTCGCCCCCGGCGGTGGTCCTGCTGGGGGCGACCGCCCTGATGGTGAACCTGCGCCATGTGCTGATGGGCGCGGCGCTGGCGCCCTTCCTGAAAGGCTGGTCGCAGCGCCAGATCTACGGCGGGCTGTACTTCATGGCCGACGAAAACTGGGCCTTCACCTTGCAGCGTGCGGCCAAGACGCCGGTGACCCCGGCCTACTACCTCGGCCTCGCCTTGCCGCTCTATGTCGGCTGGATCGCCTGCACCACCCTCGGCACCATTTTCGGCGGGGTGCTGCAGGATCCCGCGCGCTACGGCCTCGACTTCGCCTTCACCGCGGTCTTCCTGACCCTGCTGGTCAGCCTGTGGAAGGGCAAGCGCAGCCTGACGCCCTGGCTCGCCAGCGCCCTGGTGGCCGTCGCCGGCCACGCGCTGCTGCCGGGCGTCTGGTACATCGCCCTCGGCGGCCTGGCCGGCACCCTGGTCGGCGCCTTCCAGGGCCCGCCGGAGTTGCCGGAGAAGTATCGGGAGCCGCAAGGGGAGGGTGGCGATGCAGCTTGATCCGATCACCTTCACCGCCATCGCCGCCATGGCCGCCTCGACCTACTTCACGCGGATCTTCGGCTACTGGCTGGTCCGCCGCACCACGGTGAGCGGCCGGCTGGCGAGCGCCCTGGAGGCCGTGCCCGGCGCGATCCTGACCGCCATCATCGCGCCGATGGCCTTCGCCACCGGCCCGGCGGAGAGCGGCGCCGCGCTGATCACGGTCTTGCTGGCCTTGCGCCTGCCGTTGATTTTCGCGGTGGCCGGCGGCTGCCTGGCGGTGGTCGGGCTCCGTCTGCTGCTGGCGGGATGACGCCGCTATCCGAAAAAACAGGGGGATAGGGGCGACAGCCCCTTTGCGGGCATGTTAGGCTTGGCCCCGAGACCAATCCCTTCCATTGCTATCTAGATTGATTTGGGGGCAACTATGGCAACCAATGCTGAAATCGCTGCGCGTCTTCTGCGCGACGCGGCAGGCTTCTTCCGGTCCGTGGGGGAGCAGAATCCGCCCCTGAAGGAGCACATGGACAAAAACGCCCAGGCCTTCGAGGTGATGGCCGAGCGGGTCGAGACCGACCCGACCGGCGAAGCCTCCTTCGGCGAGCCCGCCCCGGAAGGCGGCGCGCCGCAGGAGTAGCCGGCGGGGCGCCCCCGCCGGCCCGCCACGCCTTGGGGCGGCGCCTTACTGCTTCTGGCGGTTCAGCAGGCGCAGCCGCAGGGCGTTCAGCTTGATGAAGCCGGCGGCATCGCGCTGGTCGTAGACGGTGTCTTCCTCGAAGGTGACGTGCTCCATCGAGTAGAGCGAGTCCTTGGACTTGCGGCCCTCGACGATCACGTTGCCCTTGTAGAGCTTCAGGCGCACCGTGCCGTTGACCTTCTCCTGGCTCTTGTCGATCATCGCCTGCAGCATCTCGCGCTCGGGCGACCACCAGAAGCCGTTGTAGATCAGCTCGGCGTAGCGCGGCATGAGCTCGTCCTTCAGGTGGGCGGCGCCGCGGTCGAGGGTGATGGACTCCATGGCCCGGTGGGCGGTCAGCAGGATGGTGCCGCCCGGCGTCTCGTAGACGCCGCGGCTCTTCATGCCGACGAAGCGGTTCTCCACCAGGTCCAGGCGGCCGATACCGTTGTCGCCGGCCAGTTCGTTCAGGCGGGTCAGCAGGGCCGCGGGCGACAGCTTCTCGCCGTCGACGGCGACCGGGTCACCCTTCTCGAAATCGATGGTGATGAGGGTCGGGGTGTCGGGGGCGTCCTCCGGCGAGACGCTGCGCGAGAAGACGTACTCCTCCGGCGCGTCCCAGGGATCCTCCAGCACCTTGCCCTCGGCGGAGATGTGCAGCAGGTTGGCGTCGACCGAGAAGGGCGCCTCGCCGCGCTTGTCCTTGGCGATGGGGATCTGGTGCTGCTCGGCGAAGTCGATCAGCTTGGTGCGGCTGTTCAGGTCCCACTCGCGCCAGGGGGCGATGACGTGGATGTCCGGGTTGAGGGCGTAGTAGCCCAGCTCGAAGCGGACCTGGTCGTTGCCCTTGCCGGTGGCGCCGTGGCAGACGGCGTCGGCCCCGGTCTCCCGGGCGATCTCGATCTGGCGTTTGGAGATCAGCGGCCGGGCGATGGAGGTGCCCAGCAGGTAGACGCCCTCGTAGAGCGCGTTGGCGCGGAACATCGGGAAGACGTAGTCGCGCACAAACTCTTCGCGCAGGTCTTCGATGTAGATGTTCTCGGGCTTGATGCCCAGCATCTCGGCCTTCTTGCGGGCCGGCTCCAGCTCCTCGCCCTGGCCCAGGTCGGCGGTGAAGGTCACCACCTCGCAGTTATAGGTGGTCTGCAGCCATTTCAGGATGACGGAGGTATCGAGGCCGCCGGAGTAGGCGAGCACGACTTTCTTGATGTCGGACATGATGGAGATAAGCCCCTGACTGGAAATCCGCGCGGAGTATAGGCATCGCGCGGGCCCAGGCAAGGGCAGTGGCAAGACCCATGAGGTTAGTCGAAGACCTCGGCGGCCGGCTTTTGGCCGGCCCGGTTCGGCCAGGCGACGTAGGCGAAGATCCAGATCAGGACGATGTTCACCGGAAAGAGCAGCATGCCGGGTACCCACCATCGCGAAAAGCCGGCTTTGCGGGCGATCTGCTCGAAGAACCAGAGGTAGACGAGCAGGAAGAGGCCGAGACCCAGGTAGAAAGTCCAGGGCAGGGTGGCGAGCAGTTCCATGGGGCTACGCCGCCTCCCGCCAGGCGGCCAGCGCCAGGATCGGCGGCGGCAGCAGAAAGCCGAAGGGCAGGAAGACCATGAGGGCCAGGACCGGCGGCAGGCCGGCGCGGCGGAAGATGCGCCACAGGGGGAACACGGTCAGCACTGCCGTGAGGTAGGCGGCAGCAAGGAACAGCAGCATGTCTCAAAGACCCTATTGCAAGTTCCCACCCCTGCAACGTCCGGCGACCTTAGAGAGCGGCCCTCGCTTTGCCAAGGGCGCCGGACCGGGGAAATAGGGGGTGCCGCCGGGGGCGGCGGGCCTCAGGCCTGCGCCGCGGCGGTGCGCTCAGACTTCTTCTTGCGCTCGGAGGCGGACTTCAGCTGGCCGCAGGCGGCCAGGATGTCCTCGCCGCGCGTGGCGCGCACCGGGCTGGAAATATGCGCGGCGGAGAGGATGTCGGCAAAGCGCGTGATGGTCGCCTTGTCCGAACACTCGAAGAAGGAACCGGGCCAGGGATTGAAGGGGATCAGGTTCACCTTGGCCGGGATGCCCTTCAGCAGCTTGATGAGGCGGCGCGCGTCGTCCTCGCTGTCGTTCACGCCCTTCAGCATGACGTATTCGAAGGTGATGCGCCGGGCGTTGTTGGTGCCGGGGTAGTTGCGGCAGGCGTCCAGCAGCATCTTCAGCGGATACTTCTTGTTGATCGGCATGATCATGTCGCGCACCTCGTCGCTGGTCGCGTGCAGCGACACGGCGAGGTTCACGTCCAGCTCGCGCCCGCAGCGCGCCATCTCCGGCACCACGCCGGAGGTCGACAGCGTGATCTTGCGCTTGGAGACCGACAGGCCTTCCTGGTCCATGGCGATCTTCATCGCCGTGGCCACGTTCTCGTAGTTGTACAGCGGCTCGCCCATGCCCATGAGGACGATGTTGGTGATCAAACGGCCTTCGGCGGGGGAGGGCCACTCGCCGAGGCCGTCGCGCGCCACCATGATCTGGCCGACGATCTCGGCGGGCGAAAGGTTGCGCACCAGGCGCTGGGTGCCGGTGTGGCAGAACTTGCAGGTCAGGGTGCAGCCGACCTGGCTGGAGACGCAGAGCGTGCCGCGGTCCGACTCGGGGATGTAGACCGTCTCCACCTCCTGGCCGTCGGCCAGGCGCAGCAGCCACTTGCGGGTGCCGTCCTTGGAGACCTGGGCCACGGCGACCTCCGGCCGGCGCACCGCGTGGGTCTCGGCCAGGCGCTGGCGGAAGTCCTTGGAGAGGGTGGTCATCTCCGCGAAGTCGGTGACCCCGCGGTGGTAGATCCAGTGCCACAGCTGCTTGGCGCGGAACGGCTTTTCGCCCAGCGCGGTGAGCTCCGCCGCCAGCTCGTCACGCGACAGCCCGGCGAGATTGCGTTTCCCGTCGGGGGCGGCCCCCCTGGCGTTCCCTGAGGCTTCAGGGGGCGGGGCGAAGGCTTTGGCGTGCTGGCTCATGGGGCGTTAGATAGGCTCTTCGCAGGGTTAAAACCAGCCCTTTGCGGCCTGCCCGGCCCGCCAGAACGCCGGCGGGCCCGCTCGCGCCTAGAGGCCGCAGGCCTGGCGGATGGACTGATAGGCGCGGGTGAAGCCGGACAGGGAATAGGTGTCCTTGGTATTGGTCCCGCGGGCCGAGGTGCCCTGGACTACCATGGTATTCCCCTTGATCATCGCCTGGACCAGCTGCTTGTCGGTGTCCTTGTCCACGGTCCAGGCGGATTCGCCTTCGGTGAAGAGACGCACCTTCAGGCTGCCGACCTGCACCTCGACCGGCGCGTTCTCCTGGTAGGCATAGCCGGCCTGGATGCTGACCTCGTCGACCCGGTTTTCGCCGGGACGATGGGTCACCATGGCGTGGATCTCGCCACGCTTGGAATAATTGCCCTCGGCTTTGGTGGGCTCGCTCGCCATGAAGCAGATCGGCTTGCCGTCCTCCAGGTACTTGAAGGCGCTCCAATCTGAGAAGTCACCGAGCCGCTCGATTGACTGGGCCCGGGCTTCGCCGGCCGGCAGGCCGGTCCAGAGCGCGCCGGCGACGAGCAGGGGGGCAAGCAGGAAAGAGAGTTGTTTTGGCAGCATGGTCCACGCTGATGGGATGTTATTCATGAACATGGCGGATATTATAGGATGGGGGACCCGCGCCGCCACCCCTGCGTTGAAGGACCATTGATTTTGCCGTTCTTTCGCTTCCGCGCCGCCGAACCGAGGCCTGTCACGGGCCCGCTGGCGTCTGCCGGTCCACTGGGAACGGCGGCCTAGGATGAGCGCTCTATCGCGCCGGCCGGAGGGGCTGCCGGACCAGCTGCGGCTGTCGCGGCTGGTGGTCGCGATCGGCGAAAACCGCGACAGGCAGGCCTTTACCGAGCTCTTCGGCCATTTCGCGCCCCGCATCAAGGCCTACCTCATGAAGCAGGGCGCCCAGGAGGGTCAGGCCGAAGAACTGGCGCAGGAAGCCATGATCATGGTATGGCGGCGGGCCGAGAGTTTCGATCCGGCGAAGTCTGCCGCGGGCACTTGGATCTTCACCATCGCGCGCAACAAGCGAATCGACGCCTTGCGCCGCGAGAGCCGGCCCGACTATGACCCGGCGGATCCCTCCCTGATGCCGGCGGCCCCGCCGACGGCGGAGCGGGCGGTCGCGGCGGCGCAGCAGGTAGAGCGTCTGGCGCGCGCCCTGGAGGACCTGCCGGCAGCACAAGCGGAGTTGGTCAGGATGGCCTATTTCGAAGACAAGGCCCATGGACGGATCGCCACGGAGACGGGCTTGCCCCTGGGCACTGTGAAATCGCGGCTGCGCCTGGCCGTCGGGCGCCTGCGCAAGTCCCTCGACGCGTCGCAGGGGGAGGGCGCGTGACCGCTGCCCGCCATACCCCGGCTCCCCACCTTCCGGCCCACCACTTCCCGGAGGACATGCTGCTCGACTATGCCGCCGGCAGCCTGCCGGAGGGCCTGTCCATCCTCGTGGCGGTCCACCTGTCGCTCTGCCCCGCCTGCCGGGCCGCCGTGGCCGACGGCGAAGCCATCGGCGGCGCGCTGCTGGCGCAGATCGACCCGGTGGCCCTGGCGCCGGACGCCCTGGACAGGGTGCTGGCGCGGCTCGACGCGGAAGAGGCCGTCGCGGGCGCGGCGGCGGCGGTGCAAGGCCCCCTTCCGCCGCCGCTCGGCGATTACCTCGGGGGGAACCTCGACAAGCTGGACTGGCAGCCGCTGGCGCCGGACGTCGAGCAGGTCGCCTTGCGGCCCAGGACGGGGTCGGGGACGGGGACGGGGACGGCGCAGGGCCGCTGGCCGGGGACGACCGAAGTCGCCCTGGTGCGCATGGCGCCCGGCGCCATCGCGCCGCGGCACAGGCATGAAGGGATCGAGGCGACGGTGATGGTGCAGGGCGGCTTCGCGGACGAGTTCGGCCAGTACGAGCGCGGCGACGCCTGGATCGTCGGTTCGACGATCGAGCACGGGCCGGTGGCGCTGCCCGGCGAACCCTGCCTCTGCCTGGTCTACCTGGACGCGCCGCTGAAGCCGGCCGGTAGCCATCACGTCGCCAGCATCTAGCCCCTGCCGGGACCCGGCGGTCGGCGATCAGTTCCGCATGGCGCGGCTCACTTCTTGGTGCGGATGACCTGGGCGCCCTGCACGTGATCGGGCAGGGGCTCCGGCTTGGCGCGCGGATTCACCGCCCGCCGCGCGAAGCGGCCCTGGCTGATCAGGCGGTCGTACATGACGATGGCCCCGGCGGTGCCGACGTTGACGCAGAACTTGGTGGGGATCTGCACCAGATGGTCGCAGCGCGCCTGCAGCTCCGGCGACAGGCTGCCGCGTTCCGGCCCCAGCACGTAGGCGGCGGCCTGGGGATGGAAGAAGGAGGGCAGCTCCACCGCGTCCTCGGTCAACTCGACCCCGACCAGGGAGCAGCCGCGCGGCAGTTGCAGTTCCGCCACCGAGGCGTAGGTGTAGAGCGGCAGGTGCTTGGCCGCGTCGGAGGTGTCCGACTGCTTGACCTGCTGGGCATTGAAGGCCGGCTCGATGGTGAAGAAGAAGCTGGCCCCGAAGGCGTGGGCGGAGCGCATCAGGGCGCCCAGATTCATGGGCTTGCTGATCCGCTCGGCGCCAATGGCAAAGTATCCGCGCATGGCGGCAGAACTTGCATGGCCCGGGCCGCGGAGGCAAGCTGCTTCGCCGCAGCCGGCACCCCCTATTTGTTTCCGCGAAGTCAAGCCATGCCTTCAGATTCCTCCTTGTCCGACCCTGGCGCCGCCGCCGCCCCGGCCGCCAATCCGCTGCTGGTCGAGGTGACCCGCGGCAGCCAGGTCGAATGCCGTCACCGTGCCGCCGTTGCCGTCGTGGATACCGCGGGCAAGGTGGTCGTGGCGGCCGGCGATCACGAGCGCCCGGTCTACGGCCGCTCGGCCATCAAGTCGCTGCAGGCCATTGCCCTGGTGGAAAGCGGCGCCGCCGATGCCTTCGACGTGTCCGAGCCCGAGCTGGCCTTGGCCTGCGCCAGCCACAGCGGCGAGCCCCGCCACGTGGAGACGGCGACCGCCTGGCTCACGCGGATCGGTCTGTCGGCCGGCGACCTGGAGTGCGGGCCGCAGCTGCCCGGTTACGAGCCGGCGCTGATCAAGCTGCTCGCCGCCGGCGGAGAGGCGACCGCGGCGCACAACAACTGCTCCGGCAAGCACAGCGGCTTTCTGACCCTGGCGCGGCACCTGGGCGTGCCGACGCGGGGCTACGTGAAATACGAGCACCCCGTGCAGCAGCGCATCCTCGGCGTGCTGGAGGCCATGACCGGCCTGGACCTGGGGGACGCGCCGCGCGGGATCGACGGCTGCGGCATCCCGGTGATCGGCATTCCGCTCGGCAACCTGGCCCTGGCCATGGCGCGGCTCGGCGCTCCCGACGACCAGCCGGAAGCCCGCCAGGACGCCTGCCTGCGCCTGCGCAAAGCGGTGGCCGCGCATCCCTTCCTGGTTGCCGGCACCGGGCGCTACGACACCCGGGTGATGGAGTTGACCGGCGAGAAAGCCCTGATCAAGACCGGGGCCGAAGGCGTCTACTGCGCCAGCTTCCCGGAGCTGGGCCTGGGCGCGGCCATCAAGGTCGACGACGGCGCCGGGCGCGCCGCCGAGGTCATCATGGGCCGGCTGCTGCGCCATTTCGGAATCCTGACCGAGGATCAGGCCGCCGGCCTCGGCGGCCTCTTCACGACGCCGGTGCGCAACCGCGCCGGCCTCACCGTCGGCGAGATACGTCCTGCCGCCGACATCCCGTTCTAGAATCAAAATCCTATTCGAGGTTGAGGTCGAAGCGATATGCGAGCCGTGATCTGCCGCGCCTGGGGCGGCCCTGAAACCCTGGCGGTCGAGGACATGCCGTTGCCGGAGCCCGGCCCCGACCAGGTTCTGATCGACGTGGCCGCCGCCGGGGTCAACTTCGCCGACACCCTGATGATCGCCGGCAAGTATCAGGAGAAGCCGGCCTTTCCCTTCTCGCCGGGCCTGGAGATCGCCGGCACCCTGCGCCGCGCCGGCGGCAACGTCAGCGGCCTGAAGGAAGGCCAGCGGGTCATGGCGCTGACCGATTTCGGTGGTTATGCCGAGACGGCGCTGGCCCGTGCCGGCGACGTCTACCCGATCCCCGAGACGCTCGGGCCGGAGCGCTTCGGCTGGGCCGAGGCGGCCGGCTTTCCCATTACCTACGGCACCGCCCACGGCGCGCTGCGCTGGCACGCCGACCTGCAGCCGGGCGAAGTGCTGCTGGTGCACGGCGCGGCCGGCGGTGTCGGCCTCGCCGCGGTGGAGATCGGCAAGGCCATCGGCGCGACGGTGATCGCCACCGCCGGCGGACCCGACAAGCTGGCCGTGGCCAAGGCGCACGGCGCCGATCACCTGATCGATTACCGCAGCGAGGATATTCGCGACAAGGTGAAGGCGCTGACCGCCGGCAAGGGCGCCGACGTGGTTTTCGATCCCGTCGGCGGCGACGTCTTCGATGCGTCGCTGCGCTGCATCGCCTGGTCGGGGCGCCTGCTGGTCATCGGTTTCGCCGCCGGCCGGGTGCCGCAGATCCCCGCCAACATCCTGCTGGTGAAGAACATCGCCGTCATGGGGGTTTACTGGGGATCGTACCGCAAGCACGCGCCGGAGCGCCTGGTCGATGAGTTCCGCGAACTCTTCGGTTGGTTTGAATCGGGCCTGCTGAAGCCACACGTTTCACATAAGCTTGACCTCACCCAGGCCGCAGAAGCCATGGCATTGCTGCTGGAAAGGCGCTCCACTGGTAAGGTGGTTCTCACCACGGGGGCGGCCTAGTCTTCCCCTTCGGCAGACGGCCATCAATTCGGCCATCAATTCGGCCATCAATTCGGCCATCAATTCGGCCTTCAGTTCGGCCATCAGCCCGGCCGGCGTCCCTGCGACTTCAGCCGGCACCGGCGGCGATCGAGACATGAACGACAACGTTCGCGACCAGTACGAAGCCTATCCCTACCCGTCGCGCGATCCGGCCGACGAGGCCAAGCGGCTTGTGGTCGGCTCGCCCAGCAGTCTGATGGAGGTGAACCACTACCTCTTCGGCGGCCGGCGCGACTTCTCCAAGCCCTTTCGCGCGCTGGTGGCCGGCGGCGGCACCGGCGACGCGACCATCATGCTGGCCCAGCAGCTGGCCAACGCGGGCCCGGGGAGCCAGAGTCCCGGGAGCCAGGGCGCGGGAAGCCAGGGCGAGGTGGTCTATCTCGATCTCTCCACCGCCTCGCGGGGCGTCGCCGAAAGCCGCGCCGCGGCGCGCGGCCTGACCAACATCCGCTTCGTCACCGGATCGCTGCTGGATCTGGAACACCTGGATCTCGGGCTCTTCGACTACATCGACTGCTGCGGCGTGCTGCATCACCTGGCCGAGCCCGAAGCCGGCCTCGCGGCCTTGACCGGCGCGCTGGCGCCCGACGGCGGCATGGGCCTCATGGTCTACGGCACCTACGGGCGCAGCGGCGTCTATCCGCTGCAGGACGTGTTGCGCAGGCTGGTCGGCGACCGCCCGCTGGCCGAACAGGTCAGCTATGCCCGGCGCCTTCTCGCCAACCTGCCGCCGACCAATCTCTTCGCCCGCAATCCCGTGCTGCGCGATCACACCGGCAGCGACGCGGAACTGGTCGACCTGCTGCTGCACAGCCAGGACCGCGCCTACACCGTGGAGGAGATCGCGGACTTGGTGCAGGGCTGCGGGCTTCACCTGATTTCCTTCATTGAGCCGCTGCGCTACGAGCCCGCGACCTACGTGAAGGACCCGGTGCTGCTGCGCCAGGTCGGCAGCCTGACGCCGGACGGCCGCGCCGCCGTCGCCGAAAAGCTGGCGGGCAACCTGAAGACCCATGTCTTCTATGTCTCGAAGCGGCCGGCGACCGACACCCTGGCCTGGCCCGACGGGCCGGAGGCCATTCCCTGCCTGCGCGTGCTCGACGGTGCGCAGCTGGCCAAGGCGGTGCAGCGCGACCTCGTCTTGAAGGGGGACTTCGACGGCCTGTCTTTGAAGTTTCCCCTGCCGCGTCTGGCCACGGCGGTGTTGCCCTGGATCGACGGCAACACATCCTTGGGAGAGATCCAGCGGACGCTGCACGACCTCGACCCGCGTCAGGACTGGGAACACTTCAAGGCGCAGTTCGATCAGCTCTATCAGGTGCTGGGCGGCCTCAACCACCTGCTGATCCGCTACCCCGCCGCCTGAACCGCCGCCGGAGCTGTGTCTGCAAATGCAAAAGGGCGGCTCAACCGAGCCGCCCCTTTAACGTGGCGAGCTATAGGCTTGTCGCCTTCAGCTGGCGCCGTGCTCCAGACCGATGTCGCGCAGCAGGCGGCGGTCCAGGTGGCGGGTCGCCCGGGCCAGCTTCTGCTCCTTGCGCTCGGCCACATAGGCGTCACGCAGGTCGAGGGCGAGGTCGTATCCAGCCATGAAAGCGCGGCCCAGCAGGCCCACGACCGCCTGGCCGGGCATGTAAGGACTTGCCGTGTAAATCATGTTGGCCATGGTCCTGTCTCCTTTGTCTTGGCGGTCTGGATTTGGCGTTGTCTTCAGCCAACGCTCTGCCCGGGCCACCGGTTGTCCCAATCTCTTGACCCTGGAAATAGGCCTTTATTTGCAGAGAGACAAATGCCGCCTGAACAGGAGAACTATGCGGCCATAGCATAGCTCGAATTCATTTTAGTTTAACAATTTCAAGGGTTTGTCGTTTTCAGGACAAAACGGGTCGGAGGCGTTCCAAAGCTTCGCCTAAACGCCCCGACGAGCCGGCGAAACAGAGCCTCAGGTGCCCTTCGCCGCCTGGCCCGAAGGCCGATCCGGGGGCCAGTCCGACGCCGGTCTCGGTTAAAATTTTCTTGGCGAAGGCCAGGCTGTCGTCCACGCCGTCGATCCGGAAGAAGCAGTAGAAGGATCCGGCCGGCCGGACGACGCTGACCCGGGGCAGGGCGGCCAGTCCCTGGAAGACCAGCTCGGCCGCCTGGCCGCAGCGGGCCACCAGCGCCTCGACGAAGGGCTCGCCCTCGCCCAAGGCGGCGAGGCAGCCGTGCTGCAGGAAGCTCTGGCCGCCGGACGTGTTGTATTCGATGAGGTTGCCGAAGACCTCCCCCAGGCGGGCCGGGTGGACCAGCCAGCCCTGGCGCCAGCCGGTCATGCTCCAGGCCTTGGAGAAGGAGTTCACCACCACCAGCGGATCGTCCGCTTCGGCGATCCGCAGGAAGGACGGGGCCACGCCGGTGGGAAAGCGGGCCGGGTCGTAGACGAAGCGGTGATAGACCTCGTCGGCGATCAGCCAGAGGCCGCGGTGCCGGCAGAAGTCCAGCACGGCCTGCTGCTCGTCCTCGCTGATCACCCAGCC
Organism: Kiloniellaceae bacterium; assembly: GCA_048268885.1. GTDB lineage: Bacteria > Pseudomonadota > Alphaproteobacteria > Kiloniellales > Kiloniellaceae > Pelagibius. The sequence goes on from JBLWUP010000012.1 coordinate 80,002, forward strand.
CGTGGGATTGGAGGGCGAGACCAGGAAGATCGCCGCTGTCCTGTCGCCGCAGGCGGCGAACAGGCGCTCGAGGTCCAGCTTGAAGCCGCCTTCCGGCAGCACGGTCATGGGCACGGTCTTCACCTGGCCGCCGGCGATCTGTGCGGCGGAGAGCACGTTGGGCCAGACGGGGGTCGGCGCCACCAGCTCGGCGCCGGGCGCGAGGACCGCCTGCAGCGTCAGCATGATGGCGTTCATGCCGGAGCTGGTGACCGTGACCCGTTCCGGATCGACGGCGGCGCCGAAGTGGCGCGCCAGGTAGGCGCTCAGCGCTTGGCGCAGTTCCGGAATGCCGCGCTTCGGCGTGTAGTAGGTGTGGCCGTCCTTCAACGCCCGGCTCGCCGCCTCGCTGATGAAGGCCGGCGTCGGCGCGTCGCCCTCGCCGACATAGAGCGCGATGAGGTCTTCGATCCCGAAGCCCATCTGCCACAGCTCGACGATCTTCGAGGGCTCCAGCGCCGTCGCCGTCGGGTTGAGCGGCGCCTGGGGCAGGGGGGCGGTCACCTGGCGGCTCAGGCGCGCAGCTCCGGCAGGCCCTGGTAGAGGTCGAGGGCTTCCGGATTGGCGAGCGCTTCCTTGTTCTTCACCTGGCGGCCGTGCACCACGTCGCGCACCGCCAGCTCGACGATCTTGCCGCTCTTGGTGCGCGGGATGTCGGCGACCTGCACTACCTTGGCCGGCACGTGGCGCGGCGTGCAGCCGTTGCGGATCTGCGTCCTGATGCGCGCGGTCAGATCTTCGTCCAGGATGATCCCGGGCCGCAGTTTCACGAAGAGCACCACGCGCACGTCGTCTTCCCAGTCCTGGCCGATGACGATGGACTCCTCGACCTCTTCCAGCTTCTCGACCTGGCGGTAGATCTCCGCCGTGCCGATGCGCACGCCGCCGGGGTTCAAGGTGGCGTCGGAGCGGCCGTAGACGATGATGCCGTTGTGCTCGGTCAGCTCCACGAAGTCGCCGTGGTGCCAAATGTTGGGATAGGTCTCGAAGTAGGCGGCGCGGTAGCGCGCGCCGTCGGGATCGTTCCAGAAGCCGATGGGCATGCAGGGGAAGGGCTTCACGCAGACCAGTTCGCCCTTCTCGCCGGTGACCGGCTTGCCGCTGTCGTCGTAGACCTCCACTGCCATGCCCAGGCAGCGCCGCTGGATCTCGCCGCGCCATACCGGGCCGATGGGGTTGCCGCCGACGAAGCAGGAAACGATGTCGGTGCCGCCGGCGATGGACGACAGGCAGATGTCGTCCTTGATGTGGTCGTAGACGTAGTCGAAGCCCTCGGGCACCAGCGGCGAGCCGGTGGAGGTCAGCAGATTGACCGTGGAAAGGTCGTGGGTCGACTTGGGATCGAGCCCCGCCTTGTTCAGGGCGTCGATGTACTTCGCCGAAGTGCCGAAGAGAGTCATCTTCTCGGCGTCGGCGTAGTCGAACAGGATGTTGCCGTCGGGCGCGAAGGGCGAGCCGTCGTAAAGCAGCAGCGTCGCTTCGGAGGCGAGGCCGGTGACCAGCCAGTTCCACATCATCCAGCCGCAGGTGGTGAAGTAGAACACGCGGTCGTCGCGCTTCACGTCGCACAGCAGCTTGTGCTCCTTCAGGTGCTGCAGCAGCGTGCCGCCGATGCCGTGCACGATGCACTTCGGCTTACCCGTGGTGCCGCTGGAGAACATGATGTAGAGCGGCGCGTTGAAGAGCATGCGGGTGAAGGCGATCTCGCCGGCCGGGTAGGGCGCGATGAAGTCTTCCAGGGTGACCGCCCGTCCGCTGGCTTCTGGGGCAATGGAAGAAACGTCGGCCTCGCCGATATAGGACACCACGACGATCTTCGTGAGGCTCGGCAGCTGCGCGGTGAACTCGGCGATGCGCGGGCGCGAGTCGATGGTCTTGCCGTTGTAGTAGTAGCCGTCGGGGCAGAACAGCACCTTGGGCTCGATCTGGCCGAAGCGGTCGAGCACGCCCTGCACGCCGAAGTCGGGCGAGCAGGAGGACCACACGGCGCCCAGCGAGGTGGCCGCCAGCATGGCGATCACCGTCTCGGGCATGTTGGGCAGGAAGCCGGCGACGCGGTCGCCCGGCCCGACGCCCTCGGCGGCCAGCGCCTGCGCCGTGCGCGAGACGCGGTCGTAGAGTTCCTTATGGGAGAGGCGGCGCTTCACCTTGTCCTCGCCCCAGAACACCAGGGCGTCGCCATCATCACGCCGACGCAGCAGGTTCTCGGCGAAGTTCAGTTTGGCCTCGGGGAAGAAGGCGGCGCCGGGCATCTTGTCTTCGTTCACCACCACGGGGCCGCGTTCTTCGTCGGCGATGACGCCGCAGAAGTCCCAGACCGCGTTCCAGAAGCCCGCCAGATCGGTGATCGACCAGTCGTAGAGGCCGTCGTAGTCGGCGAAGTCCAGGCCCCGGTCCTGCTTCAGGCGCGCCATGAAGGCGGTCAGGTTGGCCTCGGCGATCCGCTCCTTGGAGGGCTGCCACAGGGGGCTGCTGGTTTGGGGTCCGGTCATCTTGCGCTCCCTTTGTGCCCCCTGCTTTGTCGTGGGGGCCTGTCGTTGTCGGGCGCCAGTATGGCCAAGCGCCCCGGATCGATCCAGGTGCCGCGCGGGCCTTCGGCGGCTCCAAGCGTCCGCTTCTGGTTTATGCCGCAGCGCAGCAATTTTGCAAGCGCGATGGCGGCGGGCCGGCGGAGACGGGCCGTTTGGCTCGCCGCCCCCGGGTTGGCGCCCCCGGTTGCCGTCCCCGCGCTGCCGCATGGCTGGCCTGCGGCGCTGGGGGTGGTGGCGGAATCGGCCAAACCTTAGAATGCGCGTTGGATGTCCTCCTCACGATCCCTTTTCTCGCGCGGCTCCAGCCTCTCCGCGCCGCTGCAGGGCGCGCTCTACATGGTCGCGGCGTCCTTCCTCTTTGCGATCATGAACGGGGCCATCCGCCTGCTGGGCGACGGCGTCGCCGCGGAGGGGGCCGGGGGCATGCACCCTTTCCAGATCGCCTTTTTCCGTAATGTCTTCGCGCTGTCCTTCATGCTGCCCTGGCTGGCGCGCCACGGGCGGGTCGGGCTCAAGACCGAACGCCTGAAGATCCACCTCTGGCGGTCGGGCATCGGTCTCTGCGCCATGCTGTGCTGGTTCTCCGCCGTCGCCTATCTGCCGCTGGCCGATGCGGTGGCGCTGAACTTCACCGTGCCGCTCTTCGCCACCGCGGGGGCGGCGCTCATCCTGGGCGAAGTGGTGCGCGCCCGGCGCTGGACCGCCACGGTGGTCGGCTTTCTCGGGGTGATCATCATCCTGCGGCCGGGTTTCGCCGAGATCACGCCGCTGATGGCCTTGCCGGTGGTCGCGGCCTGCTTCATGGCGGTCTCCGTGCTTTTCGTGAAGTCGCTGTCCCGCACCGAAGCGCCGGCGGCCATCGTCCTTTACATGAACCTGCTGCTGACGCCGCTGTCGCTGGGACCGGCGCTGTTCTTCTGGCGGTCGCCGACCCTGGCGGAATTGGGTCTCGGCGCCCTCATCGGGCTCTGCGCGGTGACCGCGCACATTTCCTTCACCCGCGCCTTCGCCCGGGCCGACGCCTCGGCAATCATGCCTTTCGACTATTCGCGCCTGCCCTTCGTCGCCGTCGTCGGCTTCATCCTCTTCGGCGAGGTGCCGGACGTCTGGACCTGGGTCGGCGCGGCGGTGATCGCCGGCGCGGCCATCTACATCGCCCAGCGCGAGGCGCGCGTGGCCCGGGAGCGGCCGACGCTGCGGGCCGGCGGCGAGTCGGTACAGAGCCGGCCGTGACCTCCGAGCGTGGGTCCACGGGCGCCAGGAATTCCGGGGTCGCCATGGCGCAGAGGCTCTCCGGCGGCTGGGCGCGGCTGTCGCCCAACCACCGCGGCGCGCTGTGGATGATCGGCGCCAGTCTCGGCTTCACGGTGAACTCGGCGATGGTGAAGAGCCTCGCCACCGGCGCGTCGGAGGGGGCCGGGCCGGAAATCGCGGGGCTGGATATCTTCCAGATCGCCTTCGCCCGCGCGCTGTTTTCCTTTGCCCTGGTGGTGCCCTTCCTGCTGCGCGCCGGGCCGGGCATGCTGCGCACCCGTCATCCCGGGCTGCACGGCATCCGCGCCTTCGCCGGTAGCGCCGCCATGGTCTGCGGCTTCTATGCCGTGGGGCAGCTGCCGCTGGCCGACTTCACGGCGCTGAGCTTCACCCAGCCGCTCTTCGTCACGCTGCTGGCCGTCCTGATTCTGGGCGAGGTGGTGCGCTGGCGGCGCTGGCTGGCCACGGCGGTCGGCTTCGCCGGCGTGCTCATCATGGTGCGGCCGGGGGCGGCGGCCTTCGATCCGGCGGCTCTGGTGGCGCTGACCTCGGTCCTCGGCATCGCCGTCGCCGTGACCATGGTGAAGCGCCTGCCGGAGGGCGAGAGCCACGCCACCATGCTGGCCTACTTCTGCCTCATGTCGCTGGCGATCACCGCCCTGCCGGCGCTGTTCTACTGGACGCCGCCGACCCTGGAGCAGTGGGGGCTGCTGGCCGCCGTCGGTTCCCTCGGCGTCGGCTCCCAGGCCATGATCATCCGCGCCTACCGCGCGGGCGAGGCCAGCTTCGTCGCGCCTTTCGACTACCTGAAGCTGATCCTTGCCGGCTTCATCGGGTTTCTCGTTTTCGGGGAACTGCCGGGGTTCTGGACCCTGGCCGGGGCGGTCGTCATCGTCGGCTCGGCCTTTTACATCGCCCGGCGCGAGGCGGCGCAGAGCGTGGTGCGCAAGCCGGCGCCGCCGCCGGTGTCATGAAGATTTCTTAGGACCGCGCCCCGCCGTCGGGCGTCGTTTCGGGCGGCGTTTCCGGCGTACTTTCCGGTGGCGGCAGGTCTTCCGCGTCCGGGCGCAGACCCAGGGCCACCAGGCGGCGGCGCGCATCCTCGCGGTGCCGGTCCTTGATGCTTCCCGAGACGACGCGCAGAGTGGCGAGCAGCACCGAGGCGTCGTCGGTGAAACCGAGCCCGGCGATGAAGTCGGGGATCAGGTCGCTGGGCACCACGAAGTAGGCGAGGGCGGCCAGCAGCATGGCCTTCACCGGGCGCGGCGTGCGCGGGTCGAAGGCACAGTAGTAGCCGCTGACCGCGTCCTCCAAGAAGGGCACGCGTCCGAGGGTTCCCTTCAGTTTGTCCCAGAACCCCCGGCGGACCTTGGCCTCGTTGCGCTGCATGACGCGCGGGTCGAGGTTCTTCGGGTCGTCCGGCGCGGGATAGGGAATGAGTTCGCGGCCCGCTGCCGCTTTGTCGGGTGACGGCCTGTCGGGTGTCGGCGATTCAGCTGCCGGCGTGTCGGATGCCGGCGACTCGGGTGTCGGCGAATCGGTCATGAAAAGCATATGGGGACCTCGCCGGAGCAGGACAAGCCGCAGCCACAGGCCCGGTTTTCCGCGGGATTCCGGCCCTGGACCCTCGCCTCGGCGCTGCCGATGGTGTATGTCAGGCCCTGTCGAGGAAAGCGAGGCTCATGCTCGGAACCGCCCAGCCCCACCTGCGGAATTTCTGGTACCTGGCCCTGCCGGGCAAGGATCTGCCGTCCGGTGACACCGCGAACCTCACCCTGCTGGGCGAGCCGGTGCTGATCTGCCGTGCCGATGACGGCAAGGTCTTCGCGTTGCGCGACATCTGCCCGCACCGCGGCATTCCGCTGTCCTACGGCCGCTTCGACGGAGAGGAGGTGGAGTGCTGCTATCACGGCTGGCGTTTCGGCGCCGACGGCCGCTGCACGGCGATCCCCTCGCTGACGCCGGACCAGGAGATGGCGGTGGAGAAGATCCGCTGCGGCGCCTATCCCTGCCGCGAGGTGCAGGGCAACATCTGGGTCTACATGCCGGAAAAGTCGGCGCGGCTGCCGCAGGCCGATCTGGCGGACCTGCCGCCGCCGCCGGCCTTGCCGGACTTCGGCGACAGCGCGCCGCAGGTGTCCATCGCCCAGGTCTTCCGGTGCGATGCCGACACCGCCGCCTTCGGCCTGATGGACCCGACGCACGCCGCCTTCGTCCATACCTCCTGGTGGTGGAAGAAGAACGCGCGCAAGCTGCGCCAGAAGGAGAAGCACTTCGAGCCGGCGCCGCTCGGCTGGCGCATGAAGCGTCATGCCCTGCCGCCGCAGAACCGGGTCTATCACCTGCTCGGCAAGGGCGTGACCACCGAGATCAGCTATGCCCTGCCGGGCCTGCGCATCGAACTGATCGAGGGCGACAAGCACCGCGCCGCCGGCCTGACCGCCATTACCCCGCTGAACGATCGCGAGACCCTGGTGCATCAGGCGCTCTACTGGACGCTGCCCTGGACGGCGCCGCTGCGGCCCCTGGCGCGCTATCTCGCCAACGTCTTCCTGACCCAGGACCGCCGGGTGGTGGACATGCAGCAGGAAGGCCTGGCCCACAATCCCAGCCTCATGCTGGTCGACGACGCCGACACCCAGGCCAAGTGGTTCTACCGCCTGAAGCGCGAGTGGCTGCGCGCCGCCGAGGAAGGCCGTCCCTTCGAGAACCCGATCAAGGAATGCACCCTGCACTGGCGCAGTTGAACGGGATGGCCGGCCTGTTTCGTGCCCTGCGGCATTCGCAGGTTCCTGGGATATCTCTTGAACACACCGCCGTCGTCCCGGGGCTTGACCCCGGGATCCATTGCCGTTGGCAAGCGGTGACGCCCAGCCGGGCTCTCATCGATGGTCTGGTGAGGCGCATGGGTCCCGGCATCAAGTGCCGGGACGACAGCCGTGCGTTTGGCAAGGGCCGGACAACAAACTCTGGCGACTGCCATGATTTATTGCGGTGGTCCGCTGGAGGTTTCTCAGGAGAAACCTTTTGCCGCATCGACATAGCGCCCGTCGCGCAGCAGCGGGACCGCGGTGCTGGCGTCTTCCTGCAGCGCCATCTCGACGTCCTCGGAAAAGCCGGCGGCGATGAGTTCCTGCCCTGAAAGGCTTTCGCGCAGGGTGGCGGCAATCTCGTCCTTCAGGTCCAGGTAGGCGGCCTTGGCCGCCCGCGCGTCCGGCGACAGCGCCCCGCGCAGACGGGCGATGACCGCCCCCGCGCCCAGCAGGTCTTCGATGGCCGGGCGCAGGGCGCCGCCGGGCCAGTGCTCGCCGGCGGCGATGACGGCGACGCGCTGGCTTGCTGTTTCCTGGCCCGCCTGCTGAACCGCCGCGGCGACCGCCGTGGCATTGCGCAGGCTGGCGGCAAAGGCGGTGGCGTCCTGCACCATGGCCGAGAGGGCCGAGCCGTTGGGCGAGGGCAACAGCAGGCGCGTGCCGGGCGCAAGCTGCGTCAGGGAGGCCGGCGACAGGCTGGGTCCGCCCGCCGCTTCCCTGCGGGGCTTGGCCAGGACCGCGTCGCCGCGCCGCGCCGCGTCGTCGGCGCCGTACTTCTCCAACGGGAAGGGCAGCACTGCCGCGCCGCGGGCGACCGCGACATCCACCGACGTGCTGAAGCACAGCACGTCGACGATGACGAAGACGCCGCAGGCTTCGCGCAGAGCCGTCAGGCCGGCGCGCCCCCAGGCGAAATCGATCTGTGTTTCAGCCATCGCGCCCATCGAGATCAAGGAACTGTCGGACCGCGGTGATAGCCTGGAAGGCGGGCGGCTGTCGCCCAAAAAAAGCGGCCCGCAAGGGGCCGCTTCTTACTCGGGGTGGGTTTGCGCCGTCAGCCGTTGGCCGCCTGATTCAGAGGCGGGGCGCCCTGCTCTGCGTTTCCGGGATCTGCTGCGGCGGCTTCGTCCGCATCGCCGAGGGAGGCCTTGCGCTGGGCTTCGGCCTTCTCCAGCTCGCGCGCCAGATCGCCGACGCGGCGGATGATTTCCTTCACCGTCGGGGCGCTGTCATCGCCAGCCTCCGGCTCCGCAGCGCCAGCTTCCGTATCGCCGGGTTCCGCTTCCGAGGCCTCAGGCTCGGCCATCTCGGGCTCGGCCATCTCAGGCTCTGCCGTCTCGGGCTCGGCCATCTCGGGCTCGGCCATCTCGGGCTCTGCCCCGGCCTCCGCGTCGGCCGCCATGGCCGCGTCGTCCGCCGTGCCGTCAGCTTCGGCCACGGCCTCGGGGTCGTCTTCGAAGGCGACCTCTTCCATGGCGGCTTCCGGCGTCGTGTCGTTCAGCTCGGTCATGTCCGTGTCGCCGGCATCGGCATCGGCATCGGCGTCGGCAACGGCTTCCGCCGCAGCACCCTCGTCCATGATCTCCGGGGCGTCCATGGCGCCCTCATCCATGGCCTCCGGGGCATCCATGTCCTCCGGGGCATCCATGTCCTCCGAGGCATTCATGTCCTCCGGGGCGTCCATGGCTTCGGCGGCATCCATGGCGGCCATGTCATCGGTCATGTCATCGGCCATGTCGCCGGCCGCGTCGTCCGCCATCGGGTCTTCAGCCGCGACGTCCTCGCTGGAGGCTTCCTCGCTGGAGGCTTCCTCGGCGGGGGCGTCTTCGGCCACGGCCTCTTCCGCCATCTCTTCGGCAGCGGGCTCGGCGGCCATCTCGTCACCGGCCATCCCGTCACCGGCCAGCTCGGCGTCACCCGTCTCCTCGGCGGCCATCTCGTCACCGGCCATCCCGTCACCGGCCAGCTCGGCGTCACCCGTCTCCTCGGCGGTCATCTCGTCACCAGCCATTTCGTCACCGGCCATCTCTTCGCCGGCCATCTCTTCGCCGGGCGCTTCTTCGGCCGTCATCTTGTCGCTGGCGGCTTCCGGGGCCATTTCGGCAGCCTCTTCCGGGGCCTCTTCCGGGGCCTCTTCCAGGGTCTCTTCCGGGGTTGCCTCGATGATCAGCGGACCTTCTTCCTCCGGCGCCGCGGCTTCCTCGGGCTCGACGATCGCCTCGGCAGCTGCCTCCTCTACCGCCGCCTCGGCGGGGTCTTCCGTCACCGCAGCTTCGGGCGCCGCTTCGGGGGGCGCCGCCGTCTCGGCCGCGCCGCTCTCGGCAGACGGGCTGCCGGCCACCAGGGCGCTGACCCGCGTTTCCAGGTTCTGCAGCGTCTCGGTGAACGTCTTCTGCTCGATCGACCGCAGCACCGAGTGCAGCATGCTGCGCAGCTCTTCGTTCTCCTGGGAGAGACGCTGGTTCTCGGCGATCTGGTTTTCGATCTCGCTGCGCGCCGCGGCGAGTTGCGCCTCGATCGTCTCGATCAGGCCGATCACGCGCTCGCTGTAGTGCTGCTGCTGTTCATCCATCAGGCCGAACCGCTCTTCGGCCGCCTCGACTCGCTCTCGCAGGTCGTTGATTTCAGTCATGTGCTGGGAGATCCCTTAACTGGTGACCCCCGCAGCCTGTCAGGAAAAGGTAAGCTTTTTCCTAATGGCAATCATTCATTTACCACGGGTGTTAAGGACCGCCGCGATCAAACCGGCGGGCAATACAGCCGCAAGTTGGGAAGGTCGGAAAGGAATCCTTCAGGAGGTCCGCCGCGTCGCGCGGTAGGCCTGGTCGCCCTCGATCAAAGTCCATTCGACGAGCCGGCGCAGCACCTTGCCGAGGGCCGCATCGAAGGCGTCGATGATTACCGGCAGATTGTCGCTCTGGGCCAAGATGCGGGAGTCGAAAGACTGCGAGGCGACGATGGTGCGCCGGGGCATCTGCACCAGCTTGGCGTTGAGCCCGACCCAGGCCTCCGGCGGCTCGCCGTTGCGATAGACCGCCTCCAGCTCGCGCAACTCGGACTTCAGGATGAAATCGGCGCGCAGGCCGACGGACTCGCGCCCCACCGAGACGATCTTCTTCGAATTCTCGAAGGACTCGATCATCAGCGTCTGAACCATGATCGGCGCCCGGTCGGCCCAGCCGGAACGGGCGTAGTACTCCAGCTGCGTCGGGCGGCGCTGCAGGGCGATGCGCGTGGTGTTGAGCCCGGCGTTGGCGATCGGTTGCTCCAGGATCAGCTGCCAGTCCGCCGTCGGCAGGTCCTCGCGGAAGGTGCTCTTGGGCGTCAGGCGGTACAGCTCCGGCGGCGGGCCCTGGCCGGGCACCGGCAGGCTGCAGCCCGGCGCCAGCGCCGCCACGGGCAGGGCGGCCATGGCCCGCAGAAGCCGGCGCCGGCCCCGGCCGGCGGAGAGAAGAACCGAAGAGGGGTCCGCTTTACTGTGCGCCATAGCCTTGCTCTGCCTCATAACCTTGCTGCTGGTCTCCGAAGATAAACCGGGCGGGGTCTCGCTGCACCTCTGTGGTGACGCGGTTGAGCACGACGATCAGGTCCCTGGCTTCGGTCAGCAGGTTGGTCAGTTCGTAGAGCCCGGTGTGCGAGAAATCGCGGAGCGGCTCGCGGTTCTCGGAAATCATCGCCTCCAGCTCGTTGGTGGCCCCGCTCAGGTTCTTGGCGGTTTGCTGCAGGCTGTTGATGAGCGTGCGGGCGTCCTTGCTGGTCAGGCTCACTTCCCGGTCGATACTGCCGGCCATGTCCTCGAAGGCCAGCATGGTGGTGTCGGCGCGCTCGGTCAGGCGCGTGACGTTGCTGTCCAGGGAGGCGGCCATGGTCTCCAGGCTGCCCGTGGCGTCGCGCAGGTTGTCCATGGTCAGCGCGGCATCGGTGATCAGCTGGTCGATGTTGTCGCGGTTCTCGGCGACGGCGCCGGTGACCGCCGTCAGGTTGGTGATGAGCTGCTCGATGTTCTTCAAATTGTTTTCGTTCAGCAGGGCCTGGGCGCGCAGCAGCAGGATGTTCACGTTCTCCAGCATCTCCGGCGCGCCTTCCAGCACCTGCTCGAAGGAGGAGGCGCCGGCGGGAATCTCCGCCACCTTGCGCCCCGGCGGCGGCTCCAGCGGCCGGGCGGTCGGCGAGCCGCCGGAAAGCTCCACGTAGCGCCCGCCGGTCAGGCCTTCCAGCTCCAGGGTGGCGAGGCTGTCGGAACGCACCGGCGTGCGCTTCTGCACCTCGATGGTGACGCGGATGGCGGTCGGCCGGTCCGGGTCCAAGTCGACGGAGATCACCTCGCCGACGCGCACGCCGCTGTAGCGCACGGCGCTGCCCTCTTTCAGGCCGGTCACCGTGGACTCGAAGACGATGTCGTAGCGGGCGAACTCCTCCTCGAACTGGAACTTGGCGAGCCACAGCACGAAGCCGAGCAGCCCGAAGGCCAGCAGCAGCACGAAAAAGCCGACCATGATGTAGTTGGCACGTGTCTCCATGACCTTTTCCGGGTTGCTCCTCTTAAGCCCCTTGTTTCTTAAGCCCCGTGTTCGGGTGACGCTTGTTCCGGCGCCGCGATGTTGCCGGCGCGCCCCTCGCTCTTTGCAGCGCTGCTCGCGGCCGCGCGCCCGCGCGGGCCGCCGAAGTATTCCTGAATCCAGGGGTCCGGCTCGCGCGTCAGCTCCTCGATGGTGCCCACCTTAACACGTTTGTCGACCAGCACGGATACCCGGTCGCAGATGGCGTAGAGCGAGTCCAGGTCGTGGGTGACCATGACGACGGTCAGGCCCAGGGCGCGCTGCAGGTCGCCGATCAGGCCGTCGAAATTGGCCGCGCCGATGGGGTCGAGGCCCGCCGTCGGCTCGTCGAGGAACAGGATGTCGGCGTCCAGCGCCAGGGCGCGGGCCAGGCCGGCGCGCTTGCGCATGCCGCCGGACAGCTCCGCCGGGTATTTGTGGGCGGCGTCGGGCGGCAGGCCGACCATGGACACTTTCACCTCGATCAGCTCCCGGCGCAGGGCGGGCGGCAGGTCGCTGTGCTCCTTCATGGGCACTTCGATGTTCTGCGCCACGGTGAGGGAGGAGAACAGGGCCCCGTCCTGGAACAGCACGCCCCAGCGCGACTGCATGGCCCGCCATTGGCTGGGCGACAGGCCGGCGCGGTCCTGGCCGAAGATCACGATGCGCCCGGCGCGGGGCTTGTTCAGGCCGATGATGGTGCGGATCAGCACCGATTTGCCGGTGCCCGAGCCGCCGACCACGCCCATGACCTCTCCGGCGCGCACGCTGAAGTCCAGGTCCTCGTGGATCACGTTGGTGCCGAACTGGGTGCGCAGGCCGGTGACGCTCACGATCTCCTCGCCGCTGCGAAATCGCCTGGACCCGATCTGGCTGCTGCCGTTCGATATCGCCGCGTCGCTCATGGCTAGAACCCGATTACGGAGAAGAAGATCGACAGCAGGGCGTCGAGCACGATGACCAGGAAGATCGCCTCGACCACCGCGCGGGTGGTCTGGCGTCCGACGGACTCGGCGCTGCGCGACACCTGCAGCCCTTCGTAGCAGCCGATCATGCCGATGATGAAGGCGAAGAGCGGCGCCTTGATGAGGCCGACCAGGAAGGTGTTCAGGGTGATGGCGTCGCTCAGCTGGCGGGTGAACTGGAAGAAGGAGATGTCGAGCACGATGGTCGCCATGACCGCGCCGCCCAGCAGGCCCATGATGTCGGCGTAGAAGGTCAGCAGCGGCAGCACCAGCACCAGGGCGAAGACCCGCGGCATGACCAGCACCTCCATGGGGTCGAGCCCCAGGGTCTGCATGGCGTCGATCTCCTCGTTCACCTTCATGGTGCCGATCTGCGCGGTGAAGGAGGAGCCGGAGCGCCCCGCGACGATGATCGCGGTCAGCAGGATGCCCATCTCGCGCAGCACGCCGATAGCGACCAGGTCCACGGTGAAGATCTGCGCCCCGAAGCGGGCCAGCTGGTCGGCGCCCTGGTAGGCCAGCACCACGCCGACCAGGAAGGAGATCAGCCCGACGATGGGCAGGGCGTTGAAACCGGTCTGCTCCATATGGGCGATCAGGGGCACCAGCCGGATGCGCCAGGGTTTCAGGAGCGAGCGCAGGAAGACCATCACGGTCAGGCCCAGGAACGACAGCAGGTCGGTGCCTTCCCTGGTGATCCGCACGGTTTCCTGGCCGAGGCGCAGGGCGACCGCGATCAGCGGGTTGTCCGGCCTGGGTTCCGGCGGCAGCTGCACGTGCTTCCTGGTGACCGTGCCCAGCAGGGTTTCGATGGCGGGGGAACTGCCGGCCAGGGTCACCGTGGCGCCCTGGCGCTTCAGGTCGTCGAGGGTGCGGTCCAGGACCCAGGCACCGGCGCTGTCGATGGCGCTGCAGCCGCTCAGGTCGACCACGGCCTCGCGCGCGCCTTCCAGGTCGAGGTGGCGCAGCGTGGCGTCGTGGCGCGCCAGCTCCTGCGTGATCCAGGCGCCGACGAAGCTCAGGCGCAGGACATCGCCCTCGCGCCGCACCTCGACGGCCGATTCCGCGCCGAGTGCTTCGGCGGCGCTCATCGCGCTATTTGCCGGTTTCGTGCCGGCATCCTGGCAGCCCCTTTATCGCCAAATTGCTTGGCTTATCATAGCTTAAGGGGGCGGTTTGTCGCCTGCTTATGAGAACTCCCACACAACCGCCCTTTCAGGCGCAGACCACTTCGGCTTCGTGGCGCACCGGGAAGTTCACCGAATTGGCGATGTAGCAGATGTTGTGCGCTTCCTCGTGCAGGGCTTCGGCCCGTGCCAGATCGGCTTCCGGGTCGCTGCCGGGGGCGAGGGTCACCTTGGGGCGCAGCACGACCTCGGTGAAGCGGCCGCCGCGGCCTTCTTCCTGCATGGTGCCGCCGGCGGCGTCCTCGTAGGCGGTGATCTGCAGCCCCTCCAGCGCCGCGAGCGCCAGGTAGGACAGCATGTGGCACGACGACAGGGCCACCACCAGCAGGTCTTCCGGGTTGTGCAGCTTGGGGTCACCGCGGAAGGCGGGATCGGCGGAGCCTATCATCGCGGGCTTGCCGTCGAAGTCGACGCGGTACTCGCGCGAATAGCTCTTGTAGTCCGTGGTGCCGCCGGCCGAGGCGCCGGTCCAGGTCAGTTTCGCTGCATAGCTGTGGGTCTTGCCGCGGGGCATGGGAACTCCTAGGTCAGCTTGCCGGAAGGGCCGCCGCCGCGGCGGTCATTTCCCGGTTCCAGGCGTTGTTGCGGCGGGTTTCACCACGTTCCGACAGCAGGGCGAGGGCGACGGGGGCCTTGCCGGCCTTCACCGCCGCGTCGATGAGCAACTGCTCGAAGAGGTCGCGCTGGGCGTTGCTGCCGCCCAGGCGCTTCAGGGCCGGACGATGCGGCAGCAGGGTCTCCACCGCCTCGCCGTAGCGTCCGCCGGCATGGGCCAGGATGGCGTGGCCCAGCGGCAGGCCGATGTCGCGGCCGACCTCCGCTTCCGTACCGCTTCCGCCCGAGTACTGTTTCAGGCTGTCCAGCAGGCGCCGCGCCTCCGCCGCGCGGCCCTTGGCCGCCAGGGCCATGACGTAGTGGGCGTCGGCGAAGATCAGCATGTGGTCGCGCCCCAGGGCCACAGCCTTGTCGGCGAGTTCGTCCCAGCGGTCGCCGACGTCGATGCCGCGCTGCTGCAGGCGCCACAGCAAGGCGACGGCGTTGGAGATGTCGAGGTATTCCTCGGAAAGGTCGCCGCGCACCTTCGTGTCGTAGTGCCGCAGCACCTCCTCGACCCGGCCCTGGTCTAGCAGGAAGAGGCAGCGGTGCCAGTAGACGTGGTAGGCGAAGTTGTTGCAGCCGCTCCAGGCGTCTTCCAAGCCGTCGATCCAGGGCGCGCCCTCGTCGAAGCGGTCCTGCATCTCCATGACGTGGGCGACGGCGTGGGCCGCCCAGATGTCGCCGGGGTTGTGCTCCACCGCGGCGCGCCCGGCCGCCTCGGCGGCGGCATAGTCGCCGGATTCCTCCCGGGCGAAGGCCTGCAGGCCCAGCACATAGCCGTAGCCGGGCACCTCGTCGTTCCAGGCGTAGAAGGGCCGGGTGACGGAGCCGCGCATGGCCGGGGCGTCGCCCAGGTAGAAGTGCAGGTACTGCGCCAGCTTCAGCGCTACGATGTCGTGCGGGTGGTCGATGAGGATGGCGTCGTAGCAGGCGGCGGCGGTCTGCAGGTCGCCGTCCAGCCAAGTCTCCAGCGCGGCCAGATGGTCTTCCTCGCGGCGCGTCAGGCCGCAGGCCGCGCCCGCCGCCTTGGCGTCGGCCAGGGCCTTGGCGGCGCGCCCCGCCAGGTCGCTCTTGGCGAACAGCAGCAGGAAGCAGCCCTTCAGGCAGTGGGCCAGCGGCATGTTGGGGTCCAGGGTCAGGGTCTCTTTCAGCCGGTCGCCGGTCGCCAGCAGGAAGCCCAGATAGGCCTCCACCGTGGCGTCGTAGGCCCGCATCGCCTCGGCGCTGGCCGCCGTCTGCGGCAATCCCCTGATGTCGTGCTGCATCGTTTTTCATTTCTCGGTTTCGCGGCGCCGCACACCATAGGACAGGGAAAGCCCCCGCGTCGATTCCGCGGATTGCCGCAGCGGTGCTATATTAAGGGCAACAACAAGCGATAACCCGGGGGAGGAAGGTCGTGGTCACGTCCATCGCCAAGGAATCGCAGCAGCCCCGCAGCTTCAGTTCGGCCGATATCGGCGCGCTGGCCCACCTCTACAGGGCGGAGGTCTACCGCAGCACGATCTGGCGCACCCGTCTCGACAACACCACCAACTGGTCGGTCGTCACCCTGGGCATCGCCCTCTCCATCACCTTTTCCTCGGCCGAGGCCTCGCCGGTGCCGCTGGTCCTGGTCGGCATTCTGGTGACGCTGTTTCTGGTTCTGGAGGCGCGGCGCTATCGCTACTTCAACGTCTGGCGGGCCCGGGCGCGCTGGATGGAGACACATTTCTACGCGCCGATGCTCAAGGAGGGCGACCTCCACACCGAGGAGGGTTGGCAGGACACCCTGGCCGCCGACTACCTGGAGCCGCACTATCACATTACCTTCCTGCGGGCGATTGGGCGGCGCCTGCGCCGCAACTATGTCTGGATCCTGCTGATCCAGACCGTCGCCTATTCGGGGAAGATCGTGATCCACCCGGCGCCGGTCGGCGATTTCGCCGAACTGGTGGCGCGCGCGGCGATCGGGCCGGTTCCGGGTGAACTCATTCTGATCTGCGGCCTGCTGTACAACGTCGCCTGGATCGGCACGGCCCTGGTGACCCTGCACCTGGACAGGGTAAGCCATCGCAATTCGAAGGAATCCGCCGCGATGGGCTGAGCGGCCACCGCCGCCTAGATCGTCACCAGGCCGGCGGCATGAAGCGCCAAGCCGGCCAGCGCGGCGGTCGCCAGCAGGGTTCCCGTGCCGAGCTTGAAGCGGAACACCGCGAGCAGCGCCGCCGCGGCCAGGGCCGCCGCCGCCCAATCGATGGAGGTAAGCTCGGGCAAAGCAAGAGCCAGACCGAAGCCTTCGAAGGTGCCGACCTCGCGGAACACCACGTGCAGGGCAAACCAGATGGCGAGGTTCAGAATGACGCCGACCACCGCCGCGGTGATCGCGGTCAGCGCCGCCGACAGCGCCCGGTTGCCGCGCAGCCGCTCGATATGCGGCGCACCGAGGAAGATCCACAGGAAGCAAGGCGCGAAGGTGACCCAGGTGGTCAGCAGCCCACCGAGGATGCCGGCGGCGAGCGGCGTCAGGCCGCCGGGGTCGCGGAAGGCGCCCATGAAGCCGACGAATTGGGTGACCATGATGAGCGGCCCCGGCGTGGTCTCGGCCAGGCCGAGGCCGTCGAGCATCTCCCCGGGGGCGAGCCAGCCGTAGGTACCGACCGCCGCCTGGGCGACGTAGGCCAGCACGGCGTAGGCGCCGCCGAAGGTGACGACCGCCATCTTGCTGAAGAAGAGGGCGATGTCGCTGAACACGTTGCCGGGGCCGAGCAGGCCGAGCAGCGCCGCGATCGGGCCGAGCCAGAGCGCCAGCAGCAGGATGGAAAGGCGCAGGGAGTGCATTCGGTCCGGCCGGGCATGTCGGGGAACGTCCAGGCCGAGGATGGTGTCGGCGTCGTCGACGTGGCTCGCGCCCAGCGCGCCGTGGCCGCCGCCGGCGGCGAAAGCCTTGAAGCCGGTCAGCCCGCCCAGAGTGCCGATCACGCCGGCAGCCAGGATGATCGCCGGAAAGGGCGCGGCGAAGACGAAGATGGCGATGAAGGAGGTCGCGGCCAGCGCCACCATCGCCGGGTTCTTCAGGGCGCGCCTGCCGATGCGGACCACCGCCTGCAGCACGATGGCCAGCACCGCCGCCTTCAGGCCGAAGAACAGCGCGGCGACGAAACCGACTTCACCGTAAAGCGCGTAGACGATGCTGAGCCCCATGATAGCGACCACGCCCGGCAGCACGAACAGCAGGCCGGCGAGAAAGCCGCCGGCCGTGCGGTGCAGCAGCCAGCCGACGTAGACGGCCAGCTGCTGGGCCTCCGGCCCCGGCAGCAGCATGCAGAAATTCAGCGCGTGGAGGAAACGCGCTTCGCCGAGCCAGCGCTTCTCCTCAACCAGGATGCGGTGCATCACCGCGATCTGACCCGCCGGGCCGCCGAAGCTGAGCAGCGCGATGCGCGCCCAGACCGCGATCGCTTCCGCAAAGCTCGGCCAGGGGCGGCCGTCGGCGCCGGGCGCGGAAATGGCTTTGGCGGCGACGTCAGACATGGGCGGACTCCTTTGCGCCCTGCGGGACGGGGGACCAGTTGTGGGTTTCCGCCGCCGCGTCGCGCGCCCAGCGGTAGAAGGCGTCGTAAACGGCCATGGCGGTGTCGAGCTGCGCCAGGTCGTCGCCGAAAGCGCAGGACAGACCCAGCGAGACGGCGAGCAGCCCCGCCGATTCCGGTGCCAGTTCCAGCTGCGCCGTATCGGCGCCGCGCACGATGGTGGCGAGCCGCAGCAGCGCCGGGGTCTCCAGGCAGAAGTCCTCGACCATGGCGTCGAAGCTGCAGCGCGCGCCCCGGTGGCTCCAGGTGACGCCCTCGACGTCGAAGGGAGTCGCGCCGAACCGTTCGGCCACGGCGCCGACCTGGGAGGCCTCGACGAAAAGGAAGACGGCGCCGGGGTCGACGAAGCGGCGGATCAGCCAGGGGCAGGCGATGCGGTCGATCTTGGGCCGACTGCGGGTGACCCAGAGCGTGCGGCCCTGGGCATCGCGCGGCGGCAGCCTGTCCTGCGGCACCAGCGGCAGACCGGCCGCGCGCCAGGCCTGGAAGCCGCCCTCCAGGATGGCCGCCCCGGCCCCGGCCTGACGCAGCCAGGCGGCGGCGCCCTGGCTGATTTTCAGGCCGCGCTCGCAGGAAACGGCGACGGGGCGGCCTCGATACTCGTCCGCCCATTCTCCCGCCCGCAGGCCGAGCCGCCGGATTGACGTTGGAATCAGGCGCGGGTCGGTGGCGAAGTCGTCGTCGGTGCGCGTGTCGACGATGGCCGGAGAGTCCGGCGTGCCGATCAGCGCAAAGAGGTCATGAGGTGATAGAAGGGTTCGGTCAGCCATGGGTGCGTTCCTCCCGATGCAGGAGCTGAACGCGATGCTTGGGCTGCTGCCTGACGGGGAGATCGCCTAGTCCCCGCACAAGCACGGATAGGACGCCCGAGCGGGCGGTTCTGTCAAGGGGGAACCGCAGCGCTCCAGTACGCCAGCGCCGCCTTCAGTTCGGCGACATGGCAGGCGGCGGCCTCGGGGCCCTGGTCTGGGCCTTCGTAGCGGCCCAGTTCGGCCAGCAGCTGGAAGAAGCCGCGCCCCGGTATGCCATTTTGCGCTCTGCTGACCGCCAGGGCGCCCAGCAGCGGGCGCCCGGCGGCGTGGTCTTCGCGGATCAGGACTTCCAGCATCTCGGTCAGGCGGTGGATGGTGTGCGGCCCGGGAAAGGCGACGCGCCGGGCCAGGTCCTGATAGGTGACGGTCTCGCCCGTCTCGGCGCAGGCGGTCAGCGCGCGGCGCAAGGCGGCCATCACCCTCCGGTCCTCCGGGATCTGGTTCTCGGGGCTCACTTCGGTCATGGTGTGCGTCGCGATTCGCTGGGATTGAGATTCGTCATGGCAACTCTGGTTACGGGCAGCGCCGGGCATCTGGGGGAGGCGCTGGTCCGCAGGCTCCGGGCCCGCGGCGAGACGGTTGGCGGCCTCGACATTCTGACCTCGGCCTCCACCGACCATGTCGGCTCGCTGACCGAACGTCCCTTCGTGCGTGACTGCCTGAAGGGCGTGACCACCGTCTATCACGCCGCCACTCTGCACAAGCCCCACGTGGCGACCCACAGCCGCCAGGACTTCGTCGACACCAACATCACCGGGACCCTGAACCTCCTGGAGGAGGCGGTGGCCCAGGGTGTCGAACGCGTTGTCTTCACCAGCACGACCAGTGTCTTCGGCGACGCCCTGGTGCCGCCCCCGGGCGAGCCGGCGGCCTGGATCACCGAGGACGTGGTCCCGGTTCCCAAGAACATCTACGGCGTGACCAAGGCCGCGGCCGAGGATCTCTGCCAACTGTTCCGCCGCCGTTTCGGCCTGCCGGTCGTCGTGCTGCGCACCGCGCGCTTCTTTCCCGAGCCGGACGACAGTCAGGCGATGCGGGACAGCTACGCCGATGCCAACGTGAAGGCCAACGAGTACCTGTTCCGGCGCGTCGATATCGATGACGCCGTGTCGGCTCATCTGCTGGCCGCCGAGCGCGCCGAGGCCATCGGCTTCGGGTGCTACGTCATCAGCGCGACCACGCCGTTCCGACCGGCAGACCTGCCGAAGCTGCGCTGCGACGCGCCGGCCGTGGTCCGGCGCCGTGTGCCGGACTACGAGGCGCTCTATGCCGCGCGGGGCTGGCGGATGTTCCCGGCTCTCGACCGGGTCTATGTGAACACCAGGGCCAGGGACGACCTGGGCTGGCGTCCGGTCTACGACTTCGCCCGTGTCGTGGCCGATCTCGCGGCGGGACGCGCCCTGGGCAGCCGTCTCGCGCAGGAGGTCGGCATCAAGGGCTATCACGCGGAAGCCTTCGCCGAGGGCCCCTATCCGGTGGAGTAAAGGGGGTGCACAGCTTCGATGTCATCGTTCTCGGCGCCGGGGCCGCCGGTCTCATGGCGGCCATCGAGGCCGGCAAGCGCGGCCGCGCGGTGCTGGTGATCGAGAAGGCGAAGAAGCCGGCGGAGAAGATCCGCATCTCCGGCGGCGGGCGCTGCAACTTCACCAACCTGCATTGTTCCCCGGCCAATTACCTCTCCAACAATCCGCGCTTTTGCGTTTCCGCCTTGAAGCGCTACACGCAGCAGGACTTCATCGCCCGGGTCGAGGCCGCCGGCATCGCCTGGCACGAGAAGACTTTGGGACAGCTGTTCTGCGACGGCTCGGCGCAGCAGATCATCGACCTGCTGCTTGGTGATTGCGCGGCGGCGGGCGTCGAGTTGCGCACCGAAACCACGGTGACGCGGGTCGAGAAGCAGGGCGACCGCTTTCACGTCGCAACGGACAAGGGCGATGTCGACTGCGCTTCTCTGGTCGTCGCCACCGGCGGCCCGTCGATCCCCAAGATGGGCGCGACCGGCTTCGCCTACGACCTGGCGCAACAGTTCGGCCTGAAGGTGGTGCCGCCCCGCCCCGCCCTGGTGCCTTTCACCTTCGATCCGGCGGTACTGGAGAAACTGAAGCCCTTGAGCGGCGTCTCCACCGAGGCGGTGGTGACCTGCGGCAAGGTCTCCTTCCGCGAGGCGCTGCTCTTCACCCACCGGGGCCTCAGCGGTCCGGCGATCCTGCAGATCTCCAGCTACTGGCGGCCGGGCGACGAGATATCCCTCGACCTGCTTCCGGGCCGCGACGCCTTCGAAGAGCTGCGTCGGGCGCGCTCGGAGAAGCCGAAGCAGGAGCTGCACACATTTCTTTCGGAGCTTCTGCCGAAACGCCTGGCGCAGATGTTGTGCGAAGAAAGCGGCCTCGACGGCCGCCTCGCCGACCTCTCCGATAAGAAACTGCGCCAGATCGCCGAGCTGCTGAACCGCTGGCGCCTGAAGCCCGGCGGCACCGAAGGCTACCGCACCGCCGAGGTGACGGCTGGGGGCGTCGACACCGGCGAGATCTCGTCGAAGACCTTCGAGGCCAAGCAGGTGCCCGGCCTCTACTTCATCGGCGAGTGCCTGGACGTCACCGGCTGGCTCGGCGGCTACAATTTCCAGTGGGCTTGGTCCTCCGGCCACGCGGCGGGGCAGGTCATCTAGGGACGCGACGGTCAGCCGCAGGCAAAACACAGCCTTGCCGCTTGCCGCAGCAGCGGCTTTTGGCGAAACTCCGGCCTCCTAAAAAGACCAAGAAACGCCTGAAGGCGCCGCCCCCGTCAATTTCAGCGAGGCCTCCCTATGCCGACCTTCAAGACCCTCGACGACCTGGATGTCGCCGGCAAGACCGTGCTGCTGCGCGTCGACTTCAACGTGCCGATGTCCGACGGCAAGGTGAGCGACGCGACCCGCATAGAGCGTGCGGCGCCGACCATCAAGGATCTCACGGCCAAGGGCGCCAAGGTTCTGCTGCTGTCCCACTTCGGCCGGCCCAAGGGCAAGCCGAACCCGGAGATGTCGCTGAAGCCGCTGGTTCCGGCGGTGTCGAAAGTGCTGGGCCAGGAGGTCGCCTTCGCCGAGGACTGCATCGGCGCGCCGGCCGAGACCGTGGCCAAGGGCTTGGCCGAGGGCGGCGTCGCCCTGCTGGAGAACCTGCGCTTCCATGCGGGCGAAGAGGCCAACGATCCGGAATTCGCGAAGGCGCTGGCGGCGCTGGGCGATGCCTACGTCAGCGACGCCTTCTCGGCGGCGCACCGGGCGCACGCCTCCACAGAGGGCGTGGCGCGTCTGCTGCCGGCAGCGGCGGGCCGTCTCATGCAGACGGAGCTGGAGCATCTGGCGGCGGCGCTGGAAAAGCCGAAACGTCCGGTCGCGGCCATCGTCGGTGGCGCCAAGATCTCGACCAAGCTCGACCTGCTGGGCAACCTGGTGGCCAAGGTCGACATGCTGGTGATCGGCGGCGGCATGGCCAACACCTTCCTGAACGCCCTCGGCGTGGACGTCGGCAAGTCGCTCTGTGAGCACGACCTGGCCGACACGGCGAAGGAGATCCTCGGCAAGGCCAAGGCCGCCGGCTGCGACGTGGTGCTGCCGACCGACGCGGTGGTGGCCGGCGAGTTCAAGGCCGGCGCGGCCAACGAGACCGTCTCGGTGAAGGCGGTGCCGAGCGACAAGATGATCCTCGACTGCGGCCCGGCGACGGCCGAGCACCTGGCCAAGCGCCTCACCGACTGCGCGACCCTGGTGTGGAACGGCCCGCTCGGCGCCTTCGAGATCCCGCCCTTCGATGCCGCGACCAACGCCGTGGCCCAGGCGGCGGCGAAGCTCACGAAAGACGGCAAGCTGCTGACCGTGGCTGGCGGCGGTGACACCGTCGCGGCGCTGGCCCATGCCGGGGTGATCGATGATTTCTCCTATGTCTCGACCGCCGGCGGTGCCTTCCTGGAATGGCTGGAAGGCAAGACCCTGCCCGGCGTGAAGGCGCTGGAAGACGCGGCCTAGTCGTTTCATCCCTCTCCCCAGCGTGGGAGAGGGAGGGGCCCGCGTAGCGGGAGGGTGAGGGGGCTTTGTTTCTTCAGCAAGGCGCGAGCTCTCCCCCTCACCCAGCTTCGCCTAAGCTCGTTCTTCGAACTCGCAAAGGCTACGCAACCTTCTCCCGCAAAGGGGAGAGGGATTAGTCAGTCCAGCCGCGCGGTGAGGATCTTGAAGCCGGCGGCGCCGAAGGCGAGGGCGAAGACCGCCTCGAACCAGCGGCGCAGCTTCGCGTAGCCGGCGGTCAGCGGGGGGCTGGAGAACAGCAGCGCGTAGCCGTGGAAGACGATGACGCTCTGCAGGCCGATGGCGGCGATGATCGTCGCGAGGGTCGCGGGCGAGCTTCCCGCCGGCACGCCGACCGAATAGAGCGCGCCGAAGAACAGGATCGCCTTGGGATTGGTCAGGTGCAGCAGCAGGCCGCGCCGGTAGGCGGCGCGCAGCGATGGCACCGCGACCTTTGCGGCGACGGGCGTCTCGCGCCGCAGCGCCGAGCGCGCCGACTTCACCGCCAGGAAGATCAGGTAGGCGGCGCCGATATAGCGCATCACCTCGAAGGCCCAGGCATTGGCCAGCATGACGACACTGAGGCCCGCCGCCGCGGCGATCGACCAGGTGAGCGAGCCGGTGGTGACGCCGGCGGCCAGGGCCAGGCCGTAGGGCCGGCCTGAAGCCATGGAGGTGCCGGCGATGGCCAGCGTCGCGGGGCCGGGGCTGCCCGTCGCGATGAGGGCGGCCAGCAGGATAAGCGGCAGGTTCACGTCAGCGATCATCTTTCCTTCCTTTCCTCTCCCACGAAGGGGAGAGGTGAAATTACGCAATCGCGCGCATGGCCTTCATGTTCTGGATCAGCTCGGCGACGGCGGCTTCGCTCATGTCGGGGAACTGGGTCTTCAAGGTGGCGGCGCTGACGCTGTCGCGGCTCATGATGAAGCGCACCTGCGTGGCGATGTCGCGCGGCACCTCGACGTGCTGCTTGCCGTCGGTGAGGATCGGCCGGCCGTTCTGCTGCACCATGCGCACCTTCTTGCTGACCTGGTAGCTCTCCTCCGCCGGCGCCGCCGCGCAGGGCGCCGCGACGCGGCTTTCCAAATCGTAGCTCTTGAACTCGTAAGGCCAGTCCTCGGCCGCCTTGGCGGCGGCCTGCAGCGCGGCCTTCGACGACAGGATGCCGTCGACCTTCTTGCCCATCTTCTTCAAGAGCTTGCCCAGCGCCGCGCCGTCGGCCTTGTGCGGCAGGTCGGCGCGCAGCTCCGGGTCCTGCACCGCGGCCTCCCAGATGATGCCCAGCAGGTCCAGCGGCTTGGGCAGGGTGACGCCGAAGGCGATGTGCAGCGCACCGTTTTGCGAGGCCAGCGCGTCATGGTAGAGGCCGCGCGGAATGTACAGCAGGTCGCCCGGCTGCATGCGGACTTCTTCGGCGACCTTGCCGGCGCGGCGTTCGCGCTCGGCGTCGCCGAACTGGAAGCTCGGATGGTTGATCGGCGTGTCTTCGCGGTTCTCGTAGATGTTCCAGACCTTTTCGCCGTTGCAGTGCACGGCGAAGACCTCGTGCACGTCGCAGTGCGGGCCGAAGGCCTGGTGCTGCGACATGGAGAAGTAGAGGTTGGCTTGGCTGCGGCCGCCCGTCGCTTCCTGCAGCTCGTTGGCGAATTGGCGCACGCCGGGGGACAGGGCGTCGATGTCGTTGAGGATCACCGAAGCGCCCTTGCCGATCCAGTCCTGCACCTTGTCCGGGTCCGGGCGCAGCGCCTCGCCGCCCAGGGCCAGCGCCTTGGCGCAGTACTCCGGCACCGGCACCGGGTTCCGGTCGACGAAGAGCTTCAGGGTCTGCGGCGACCAGACGGAAGTCATCGACATGAGGGCATTGAGGCCGCCCAGCGTCATGATCGCCGCCGTGCGCTCCGGCGTGCCCTTCACGTGCAGGTGCTTCTTGCCGAAATAGTCCCGGAAGAAGGTCTCGGCGTCGATCGGGGCGAGCAGGCTGTCGAGAAGAGAGGGCATGCGCCTCCGCCATGGGGCTCAAGGGGCCGAAGTGTTCCCTTGGGTATAGGGCGAGAGCCCGGTGCCGCGCAAGGCCGCGCGGTCGCGGCTAAAAGAAGCCGCGGCCCCAGGTCATCAGCACCAGGGCGCCGGCCCCGGCGGCGACGCCCAGGCCGATGTTGCGCCGGGTGAGGAAGAAAATCGCCAGGGCGATGACCGCCGCGGCGATGCGGTCCGGCGAGGCGGCCTCCGCCAGGGGGCCGTTGGGCAGCAGGATCATGCGGGCGATGAGCCCGGCCAGCAGGGCATAGGCGACACAGGCCACCCACTCGAAGAGCCGGCTGCCGGCGTCGATGCGCCCGGAGAGCGCGACGCCCAGGGCGCGCCAGAAATAGGTCGCCAGGCCGCCGACGATCATCAGTATCAGGGCCCAGAGCGGGGCATCGGTGGCGATCTGCTCAGGCACGGCCGTCACCTCCCCGCTTGGCGGGCAGCAGCGCGTCGGCGGCGAAGGCCAGGGTGCCGGCCAGCAGGCCGGTGATGAGCAGGCCCCAGTCGGGGGAGACCAGGTGCAGCGGCGGGCCGAGCAGCGCGCCGACCACTAGCGCCAGCATGCGCCCGCGGTGGCGGGCGTCGGCGACGAAGACCAGCATGAAGTAGATCGGATTGAGGAACACCAGGCCCAGGGTGACGAAGCCCGGCAGGCCGCCGGCCAGGTAGTAGCCGGTGGCGGTGGTCACCAGGCACATGGACCATAGCGCGGTGCCGAAGCCGGCGAAGTAGGGCAGGCGCTGGTTCGCCGGCAGGGTCGGGCAGAGGCGCATGGCCGCCGCCCAGGCGGTCACGGCGACGAAGTGCGAGCAGAGGTAGTAGCGCCAGCGCGGCGTGCCCGGCGCGCGCAGGTAGGGCATCAGGGCCACGGTCATGGGCAGCAGGCGCGCGTTGGTCATGGCCACCGCCGCCGCCACCACGAAGATCGAGCTGCCCAGGCTGTAGAGCTCGATCACCACGATCTGGCCGGGCAGGGCCCAGCCGGTGAAGGTGGAGAACAGCCCGAGCCAGACGTCGAGGCCGGCGCCCTGCACCAGGGAACCGAAGCCGAGGTAGGAAGAGCCCAGCACCAGCATGGGCACGCCGACGCTGTCGCGCAGTCCCGCGAGGGCGGCCGCGCGCGGCGAGGCGAAGGCGCGCGAGGCCGAGGCTGCTGCGGCTGCTGGGGAAGGGGAATCAGGTGGAGACATCGTTCCCAAGGCTAGCCGCGCCGGGCGCAGCCGGCCAACACCCAATGGGGCAAGGCTGCCATGCGGCATCCTGACGGCTGGCGGGGAGGAAGGGGCGCCCTGGACCCAGGTTTCCCGCGAGTACCCGTATCCTAGATCACACGTGCCCTAGATTACACGTTCCGGGGGCAGGCGGACGATGGCCTTGGTGCCGGCGCCGGGCTGGCTCTCCAGCTCCAGGCGGCCGCCGTGCAGCTTCACGAAGCCGTCGGACAGCGGCAGGCCGAGGCCGGTGCCTTCGAACTGCCGGCTCAGGCGGCTGTCGACCTGCTCGAAGGGGGCGAAGGCACGCGGAATGTCCTCGGCGGCGATGCCGATGCCGGTGTCGGTCACCTCGAAGGTGAAGCTGCCGTCGGCTTCGCGCCGTGCGCCCAGGGCGACGCGCCCGCCCTCGGGCGTGAACTTGATGGCGTTGGACATGAGGTTCAGCAGCACCTGCTTCAGCTTGCGCTCGTCCGCCCTGAGGCGCGGCAGGTCCTTCGGCAGTTCGACCTCCAGGGTCAACTGGGCGCGCTTGGCGCGCTCGGCCACCAGGCGTTCGACCGCCCCGACCACGTCGAAGGGGCAGACCTCCTCCTCGCGCAGCTCGTGGGCGCCGGCTTCGATCTTGGCGACGTCGAGGATGTCGTTGATCAGGGTCAGCAGGTGCTGGGCGCTCTCGTGGATGTCGGCGGCATAGCTCTTGTATTGAACACTGCCCAGCGACCCCAGCAGTTCGCTTTCCATAATCTCGGAAAAGCCGATCACCGCGTTCAAGGGGGTGCGCAGCTCGTGGCTCATGTTGGCCAGGAACTCGGTCTTGGCACGGTTGGCCAGCTCGGCGCTTTCCTTGGCGCTGATCAGGGCGTCCTCGCGCTGGCGCAGGGCCGTGATGTTCTCCGCCGTGCCGCGGTAGCCGAGGAAATTGCCGCTGTCGGGGCAGTAGACCGGCAGGCCGTTGAGGCGGAACAGCAGGGCCTCGCCCTTGCGGTGCTTCACCTCGATCTCGATGTCGCGGAAGGGGGTGTGGCGCTCGCTGGTGGCCAGCGACAGCAGCTTGGGCGTGCGCTCCACCGGCAGGTCGTTCAGCGAGCGGCCGATGATCTCGCGCGGATGATAGCCGAGGGCGTCGTGCACGCGCGGCGACACGAAGGTCAGCACCAGCGCCCGGTCGGTTTCCCACACCCAGTCGGAAACCAGGCGCGTGGTGTCGTCCAGCCGGGTGGTGGCCTGGACCAGCGCCGTGGCGGTGGCCTTCAGCTTGGTGGTCGGCTCATAGACCAGGGCGGTGGCGCGCATGCCGCCGTCGGCGCCGCGGATCGGCCGGCGCTTGGCGCGGAAGTATTCGGTGCGCCCGTCGATGACCAGCTTGTGTTCCTGGCTGACGGCGATGGGGGTGGCGTCGCCGCCCTGCGGCATCAGGCCCAGGGTCGACTGGTTGGGCAGGGCGCCGGCTGCGGCCAGGGCGCCGACGATCTTGTGATAGCCCTTATTGGCGTAGATCACTTCGCCGTCAGGGTTCACGATACAGGTCGGCGGGCCTTCCTCCAGCAGCTCGCGCTGCAGGAGGAGCAGCAGGTCTTCGACCTCGCCCGATGGACTCGAGACCTGCAGGGCGGACGCCTGGGGCGAGGTACGCCCTTTTGGCGCGCTGCCGGTCTCGGCGTTGCGCGCCACCATTTTGGGTTTGCCTACATCTGTCGTCACCGGCCCTGCTTAGCCCCTGCTTCGTCTTGCTTTGTTCATTTCCAGATCCTGCACCGCAGTCTGGAACCCCGGGTCGCGCTGCCAGGAGCGCAGTACATGTTTCGCGTCTTCGCGCTTGGTGCTGTCGAAAAGCCGAGTCGCCCGCGAGAGATCGCCGGGCGAGGTCTTCTGTCCGCCGGAGCCGGCGCTGCGGCTCAGCAGGAAGAGGGTCGCGAAGTCGTGCTTCGAGATTCCCATCGCCAGGCAGGCGATGGCCAGGCCTTCGCCCCCGGGCCCGTAGAGTACCTCGGAGCGCCGCGGCATGGAGACCGAGGTCCACTCCTCGAAGAGGGCCTCGAAAAGCGGCACCTGGCCCTGGCGCAGCGTCTTGATCAGCAGCGCGGCGGTGACCGGCCGCTCCGCCGCCATGCAGCGCGCCAGCTCGGCGGCGCTCTTTTCCAGGTTCTCGCCCTGGCCGTTGCCGTTGCGGTTCTCTTCGACGGTCTCCAGCACGCTGCCTTCCAGGGCATCGTCCAGGGCGGTCGGGTGGATGTCGTAGTTCTCCAGGATCTCGGCGCGCAGGCTGGCGGCGACGACCCAATAGAGGCGGCCGGCCAGCTCGGACGTCAGGTCCTGGCGCCGCACCAGGGGTTCCTGGTAGCTGTCGATATGCTCGGCCTGTTCGGTGAGGTAGGTGAGGGTGGCCTTGGAAATCTGCGCGCTGTGGTTTTCCAGCAGCGCGGTGATCACGTCGCTGTCCTGGGTGCCGACCAGTTCGTCACTGACCGCTTCGCTGAGGTCCCGGCGGCGGGCGATGGCGATCTGATGCTGGCGGCTGCGGTGCTGGATGATGCGGATCAGCTCTTCATCGGACAGCAGGGTCGAGCGCAGCAGCACCGGCTGGGCCACGGCGAACTCATCGTTGGCCAGGGCGACGATCAGGGCGTGCGGGGCGGCGGCGTTGCGCGACAGGCGCTCGGCGAGGCGCTGGCGGATCGGCGCCTCGAATTCGTGGATCAGCTTGTCGAGGATGTCGAAGATCAGGTCGCGTTCCTGATCGCTCAGCATGTGCTCGCGCTCAAGGGAAAGCTGCGCGATCCGCGTCGTCAGCTGTTCGCGGCCTTCGATCGACTTGTCCAGCGCAAGCTGCAACAGAGAATGAAGATCTTCAGGTTGATCGTTCATTCAGCCCTTCCCGAATATCGCCGGCCGTCTCGTCTCCGCGCTGCGGAGCCCCCGGCTGAGCCCCCCCACGGAAGCTTCTCAAACGAGGAACGTCTGCTGATTCCCACTGTCGTTGCAGACAAGACGACCGCTACCCCTCAAGAAATAGTAAATTAAGGTAAAAACAATGTGAAGGTTGATCTTGATTTCTTCTATCAGGTTGCCTTGGAAACTTAAATGTAAAGCGCTTGTCCCGAGGAATTAGGCCCCTCACTCTGTTACGGATCAATGAATCGCATCGCTGCTGCAGCCGTTTGAGGCCCTTCCGTGTCCGGGTGTCTGGAAAAATTCATCATATAAAACAGATAGTTGGTTGTGCCTTGGTTGCGCAGGCCCGCAAATCGGAAAACCGGCTCTTCTTCCGCAAATACAGCGTCAATGGTAGTAGCGATTATGACTATTCTTAATGAACGATTGATTAGTTCTGGCCGCCGAACGGCGCTTCTTTTTCGCGCAGGATTCACGCCGCTTTAACCGGGCGGGGGAAATACTGGCCGAATGCAAATCGGTTCCGGTCAAACACCCCTCTCTCTCGCGGTCCTGAAGACCCTCGGTGTTCAGCTTCCGACGCCGCCCCAGGGCGCGGCGCCCGGCGGCACCGCCGCCTCCGGCCCGGGCTCTGCCGCCAAGGCCTCTGCCGCCAAGGCCGGCGGCACGGCCCCCACGGGTGATCCCGCGGCGGCAGCGGCAGAGGCAGGCCGGGACCTGGGCGTCGCCAAGACCATTCCGCGCGGCAGCTTCATCGACCTCAAGGCCTGACCGGCCTCTCATCGTCCGGCCCGTCATCGTCCAGGGCGCCTGCCGGTTTCCCCTTCCTCGTCCCAGCCTTTCCTGTCTTGGCCTTCCTTGTCGTGGGGGGACGCCTGCGCCACAGTAGCGCCATGAGTGCTTCCGACGACCAGAAGGCGCCCCAGACCGGGATGGCCGGCGCGCGCTTCCAGCGCCAGGTCCCCGAGGGCGACGACCGCACGCGGCTGGTCTGCCGCGACTGCGGTTTCATCGACTACGAGAACCCGAAAATCGTGGTCGGCTCGGTCGCCGCCTGGGAAGACAAGATCCTGCTCTGCCGCCGCGCCATCGAACCGCGCCGCGGCTTCTGGACGCTGCCGGCGGGCTACCTGGAACTGAACGAGGCGGCGGCGGAGGGGGCCAGGCGCGAAGCCTGGGAAGAGGCGCGCGCCCGCCTGGAGATCGATCAGCTGCTCGCGGTCTATTCCATTCCGCGGATCTCGCAGATCCAGCTCATCTACCGCGCCCGCCTCGCCACGCCGGAGGTCGAGGCCGGCATCGAAACGCTGGAACTCGACCTCTTCGACTGGGAAGCCATTCCCTGGGACCAACTGGCCTTTCCCTCGGTACACTGGGCGCTTGCGGACTACGACGCGGTGCGGGACCAGACGGTCTTCGCGCCGCGCGGCAACCCGCCGGGCGAGGACGGCGGGTTCAGCCACCCCTAGGTCCCGGCGGCCCCCGACGCAGCAGCGTCGTGGGAGGGCGCCGTGGGAGGGCGCCGTGGGAGGGCGCCGCGGGAAAACAAGGCGAAAGGAGGTCTTGCCATGACCCCCGGCTTGAAACGGCGCAAGGTCTCGTCGGCGGCAGCGGCCCTGGCCACCGCCCTCCAGGCGGTCCTCGCAACGCCCGCTGTGGCGGCCGATCCTCTCTTCGCGCATGAACAGCCGCGCTACCGCAGCGGCGCCGAACTGCTGGAGGACTGCACGTCGGCGCAGCCGGTGGCGCAGGCGCGCTGCGCCGGCTACGTCATGGCGGTGGCGGACATGCTGGGCGGCGCCGCGGCGCGCATCGACGGCCTCCAGGCCTGCCTCAAAGGCGACGAGACCCTGGCCGACCTGCTGGGCGTGGTGCGCGGACATCTGGAGCGAAACCCCGCGCGCGGCTCCCTGAAGGGCGACGGGGCGGTGGCCTACGCCCTGTCGATCTATCGGCCCTGCCCGGAGTCCGGGGCGAGCTTCGAGGAACGGCTGCTGGAGGAGCTTTCGCCTCCGGAGGCGCCGCCGCGCTGATCCTCCAGCAGGCGGCGTACCGCCCGCAGCTCATCACGCAGCTCCTTGAGATCGTCTTCCAGGCGCTGGACGTCGCCGTGCGACTGCTCGCTGAAGGCGGCGAAGGCCTCCTTGTTCTCGGCCTCGTGCTGGCTCTGCATGGCATTGACGATGATCGCGATGAAGAGATTCAGCACGGCGAAGCTGGTGATCAGGATGAAGGGCACGAAGAAGGCCCAGGCCAGGGGGTAGACCTCCATGACCGGCCGCACGATGCCCATCGACCAGCTCTCCAGCGTCATGATCTGGAACAGCGAGTAGGCCGAGGCGCCGATGCTGCCGAACCATTCGGGAAAGGCGGCGCCGAACAGCTTGGTCGCGATCACCGAGCAGACGTAGTAGATCAGCCCCAGCAGGGAGACGATGGAGGCCATGCCGGGGATCGCCCCGAGCAGCGCCTGCACCACCTTGCGCATCGACGGCACGACGGAGACCAGGCGCAGCACCCGCAGCACGCGCAGCGCCCGCAGCACCGAGAAGGCGGTGGAGGCCGGCACCAGGCTGATGGCGACCACCGTGAAGTCGAAGAGGTTCCAGGGGTCGGCGAAGAAACGGCGCCGGTAGACCCAGAGCTTGGCCAGAATCTCCGCGGCGAAGATACCGACGATGAGGCGGTCGGCGGCGATCAGCAGGTCGCCGGTCGCGGCCATGACCCGGGGCACCGTCTCCAGGCCCAGGATGCAGGCATTGATGAGAATCAGCGCGGTGATGACGTACTGGAACGCCGCGGTCTCGATCAGGCGTTGCAGTCTTGGGGCCGCCGTCGCTTCGCCGGGGGGGCTGCTTGGGGCGCGTTCCGCTGTCGTTCCGCCGTCGTTCATGTCGCCTTCATTCGTCTTTGCTTTCCGGTCACGGGCCGCTCACGGGCGGCCGGGCGCTGTACTGGGAGCTAAGATGAGGCGCAGGAGGCCGGGCTTCAAGGCGCGGCCCTGGCCGAAGGCGTTCAGCAGGCTTGCGCGGCCCGGTCGCGGGGGGCGAGGCGCCGGGCTGCCGGCAGGGTGATCGCGACACTGGTGCCGACGTCCAGCTGGCTGTCGATCTTCAGGGTGCCGCCGTGCAGTTCGATCAGCGCCTTGGCCAGCGGCAGGCCGAGGCCGGCCCCCTGGTGCGGATTGGCGCGATGATCGTGCGCCTGGCCGAAGGGCTGCAGGATGTGATCGATCTCGTCGTGGCTGATGCCGATGCCGGTGTCGGCGACGACGATGCGGATGCCGTCGTTGTGGGCGCCGGCCAGGTCGCTCAGGCGCGCGGTCACGCGGCCCTGGGGCGGTGTGAACTTCACGGCGTTGGTCAGCAGGTTCAACAGGACCTGCTTCAGTTTCACCTCGTCGCCTGTCACGTTCACGCTGCGCTCCGGCAGCTCGGCGCCCAGGGTGACGCCGTTGCCGGCGGCGCGCGGCTCCAGCAGCTTCACGCAACCCGCCAGCAGCGCGCAGAGGTCGACCGGCTCTTCGCAGAGGTCGCGCCCGGACTCGGCGACCGCCAGGTCCAGCAGGTCGTCGACCAGCGACAGCAGCAGCTGCCCGCTGTGGTGGATGTGGCCGAGGTGTTCCGTCTGCTGGTCGTTCAGCGGGCCGTAGAGCCGGCGCTGCAGCAGTTCCGAAAAACCGATGATGGCGTTCAGCGGTGTGCGCAGTTCATGACTGACGTTGGCCAGGAACTTCGACTTGGCGGCGTTGGCTTCGGTCACCTGGTGCAGCGCCTGGCTCAGCCGGTTGAAGCGCTGCGCGGCGAGATCGGAGGTCATGCGCATCAGCTGCGCCGCCGTGGCGATGCCGGCATAGCGGCCGTCGCGCGTGACGATGAAGCCGTCGGTCATGGCCTTGGGCTTGCAGGTCAGCAGCAGGTCGCTCACCTGGTCGATGCGGTTGTCCCACTCCACCACCAGCGGCGCCGGGTCCATCAGTTTGACGATGGGCTTGCGGTTGAACAGTTCCGGCCAGTAGGGCCGCGCCATGTTGGCGAGAAACTCCAGCCGGCCGACCAGTCCCACCGGGCGATCGCCGGAGACCACCGCGACCGCCGCCAGCCGTTCGTCGCTGCGCAACATCGCGTGCACGTCGCTGCAGGTTTTTTGCGGCGAAACCGCCGGGGCTTCGATGGCCAGCAGATGGGCGCGCATGGATTCCTCCGACCCCGGGGGCGGGGAGGCTTGATGCGAGGCGGCTGCTGCCATTGTCGGACGGTCCCCTGAGGTGCGCTGATCGCCGGGTCGAGTGAGGTCGGCGAAACGCTAAACCTCGGGTAGTTAAGAAAGGTTTGTTGATCGCGTCATCGTTCCGTCACATACCTTTCATCCCTCTGCCCCTCAGTCTGCCTCTCAGTCTGGGCGTGAGGTGCCGTCGAAGAGGGCGCGTTCGCGGCGCAGCTTGTCGTACAGCAGGTCGAGCAGGACGCGGATGCGCGCGGTGCGCTGCAGGTCCGGGTGGGTGAGCAGCCACAACTCGGTGTCGAGGTCCGGCAGCGGCGGCGACACGCGCCGCAGCCGCGGATCGCTGTCGCCCAGGAAGCAGGGCAGGATCGCCTGGCCGAGCCCGGCGCGCACGGCGCTCGCCTGGTTCAGCAGGGAGTTGGAACGGTAGGCGATGACGCCCCGCCCGGCGTTGCTGTCCAGCCAGCGGGCCGCTGTCGGCGGACCGGCGCCTTCCTCCCAGGCGATCCAGCGCTGCTTCTGCCGTGAAGCGGCCGCAGGTTCCGCGGCGCCATAGACGGCGCTCGCTAGGTCGGCGACGCGCCGCCCGGTGAGCGTCTCCGGCGGCCGCCGCGTGGGCCTGAGGGCGATGTCCGCCTCGCGCCGCGTCAGGTTCAGCATGCGGTTGTCGACGATCAGTTCCACCGTGATGTCCGGATAGCTTTCGCGGAAGGCGGCCAGGGCCGGCATCACCATCACCTCGGCGATGTCGTCCGGTGCGGTGAGGCGCAGCAAGCCGGTGAGGCGCAGGTCCTGGCCGCTGAGCCGGCGCTCCAGCGCTTCCACCTCGGCCTCCACCCGCTCGGCGGTGCGCAGCAGGTCCTCGCCGGCGGCGGTGGTGACGTAGCTGCCGTCCTGGCGCTCGAAGAGGCGGGCGCCGAGCCGAGCCTCAATCGCGCCCAGGCGGCGGAACACGGTGGAGTGGTTGACCCGCAGGCGCCGGGCCGCCCCGGCCAGGGTGCCTTCGCGGGCGATGGCCAGCAGGGTGCGCAGGTCGCCGGTGATATCGGGCGTGGGGCTCATGGGCAGGCCTGATTTGCATAAACGCAATAGAAGATTGCAATTCTGGCCAATCGACTTGCGTAAGAGCAAGCCCTAACTCTCCCTGATCACAAGACGCCGTCCGCGATTCCGGCGGGCGTCGCGCGCTTACGGAGAAACATTATGATCGACAGCAAGACAGCCCCTTACGCCGCTCTCGTCCTGCGGGTCGCGCTCGGCGTCATGTTCCTGGCCCACAGCCTCTACCTGAAGGTTGTCGTCTTCACCCTGGCCGGCACCGTCGGCTTCTACGAATCGCTCGGCCTGCCGGGTATCTTCGCCTACCTGACCATCCTGGCCGAGGTCGCCGGCGGCGTCGCCTTCCTGCTCGGCATCCAGGTCCGCCTCGCCGCGCTCGGCGTGCTGCCGGTGCTGCTCGGCGCCCTCTGGGTCCACGCCGGCAACGGCTGGGTGTTCAGCGCCGAAGGCGGCGGCTGGGAGTATCCGGCCTTCCTGATCGTCGGCGTCGCGGTGCAGGCCCTGCTGGGCGCCGGCGCCTACGCGGTGAACGTCCCCCTCACGGCGGCACAGCGCGCGGCGCGCAGAGCGGTGGCCTGAACACGTCCCAGCGCGGACAATCCTGGCCGCGTGCTGCCGCCTCCTGCTTCCCCCAAGCATCGGCAGCACGCGGTTTTTCCTTTTTGGGAGGAACGAGAACATGAAAGCCCTGATCCACGGTGCCTGGCATTCCCCCGTCGAGGACCGCGCCGCCTATGACGCCGCCCGGGCCGCCCAGCCCGACGATCTTTTCCATCAGTGGGTCAATGCCGACCCGGCGGCGGCCTTTCCCGCCCAGGCCGGGCGCTATCACCTCTATGTCTCCTACGCCTGTCCCTTCGCCCACCGCACGATCCTCTACCGCGCGCTGCTCGGCCTGGAAGAGGTGCTGCCGATGTGGGTGGCGCACCCGCGTTGGAGCGGCCCCGACGGCTGGACCTTCACGCCGGATCCCCGCTTTCCCGAGGTGACGGAAGACGGCGCGAACGGCCTCGCCGCGCTGTGGCAGCTCTATCGCCAGGCGGCGCCGGACTTCACCGGCAAGGTGACGGTGCCGGTGCTGTGGGACAGCGTGACCGAATCCATCGTCAGCACCGAGTCCGCCGACGTCATGCGCATGCTGGACCTCGGCTTTGCGCGCCTGCGCCAAAACGATACGACGTTCTACCCGGCGCGCCTGCGTGACGACATCGACGCCCTGGGCGGTTTCATCCGCCGCAGGATCAACGGCGGCATCTACAAGGCGGGCTTCGCCGCGGATCAGGAAAGTTTCGATGCTGCGGTAGCGGAGTTCTTCGCCGCTCTCGACCACCTGGAAGATCTGCTGGGCGACGGCCGGCCCTACCTGCTCGGCAGGTGCGCGACGGAGGCCGACTGGCTGCTGTTCCCGACGCTGGTGCGCCTGGACGCGGTCTACGCCGGCGCCCTGAAGGTGAACCTGAAACGCCTGTCGGACTACCCGAAGCTGGCGGCGCACACGCAGCGTCTCTACGACTGGCCCGGTGTCGCCGCGACGGTGAAGCTGAACCACGTGAAGCGCCACTACTACGACGACCTCGGCGTCACCAACCCCTCGCTGATCCCGCCGGGCCCGCACACGCCCTTCGAGACGGCGGCCTAGGGCGGACCGCGTTACCTCGCCCTTCGAGACGCGGACCTCGCGGTCCGCTCCTCAGGGTGAGGTAACTCCATCCTGCAAATTGACCTCATGCTGAGGAGCGCGCGGTAGCGCGCGTCTCGAAGCATGGGGTCAAATACTCGTTGGGGCCGCGGTTTCTCTTCCAGGCGGCGAAACCGCTTACCCGGGGCGACGCGCAGTCAGGGTGTAGACGCGCGGGTCCGGGTCGCTGTCGTCGGTCACCAGTCGATACCTGATCTCCAGTACTTCTGTGTTTTCCGGTATCGAATATTCAACGAGCGTAGGGTCTGACTGCTTGGGCAGCTTCCAGAAGAGCATCTGATTCGGGTGGATGTCGTAGATATAAGTGCCGCTTTGGACAGTGACCGTTGTCGTGTCTATTCCAACGAACAGAACGAAGGACGGCTCGGCCGCAACCGGGCCGCCATCGGCCAGGATTTCGACGACATCTATCCCCAGCATTGGGTTGCGGAAGAGCGTGTCGCCCGCTTTTGTGGCAACCGGCAAAGGCAGAAACTGCTGGAAGGAATAGAATTCGGTTTCCGATGTGGAGAAATCGTCGACCGACGGACCGCCGCCGCCTGTGACCGTGCAAGCCGTCAGCAAGGCGGCCAGTGCGAACGCCGTGATCGTCAGAAGTTTCAAATTCCGTGCCCCCGATGTTATCCACGCCGATGCGGCGCGTGCATTCTGCTCCAGGGGCGCGCGGTGTCAAAGACCGCGCATGGCTTACTTGTTCTGATCGAGGCCGACCAGGGCGCGGGCGAAATCGCGGGCGGTGAAGGGGCGAAAGTCCTCGGCGCCTTCGCCGACGCCGACCACGTGGACCGGCAGGCCGAACTTCTCGGCCAGGGCGACCAGCACGCCGCCGCGCGCCGAGCCGTCCAGCTTGGTGACCACCAGGCCGGTGATGTCGACCAGCTCCTTGAAGGTGCCGATCTGGGTCAGCGCGTTCTGCCCGGTGGTGGCATCCAGCACCAGCACCACGTGGTGCGGCGCGTCGGGCTCGACCTTCTTGATGACGCGGGCGACCTTCTGCAGCTCGGCCATCAGCTCGGCCCTGTTGTGCAGGCGCCCGGCAGTGTCGATCAGCAGCAGGTCGTCGCCGGCGGTCTTGGCCTGCTCCACCGCCTCGAAGGCGAGGCCCGCGGCATCGGCGCCCTGCTTGCCGGCGACCACGGCGCAACCGGCCCGCTCGCCCCAGATCTTCAGCTGCTCGATGGCGGCGGCGCGGAAAGTGTCGCCGGCGGCGAGGCGCACCTTCAGGCCCTCGCGCACGTAGTGGGTCGCCAGCTTGCCGATGGTGGTGGTCTTGCCGGAGCCGTTCACGCCGACCACCAGCACTACGTTGGGCTTCTTCGCCGGATCGAGAGTCAGCGGCTGGGCCACGGGCTCCAGGATCCCGGCGATGTCCTCGGCCAGGGCCTCGCGCACTTCCTGCGGATCGACGTCCTTGTCGAAGCGGGTCTTGGCCAGGTTGGCGGTGAGCCGCGCCGACGTGGTCACGCCCAGGTCGGCGGTGATCAGTAACTCCTCCAGCTCCTCCAGCGCCTGGTCATCCAGCTTGCGCTTGGTGAAGATGCCGCTGATGCCGTCGCCCAGCTTGTTCGACGAACGGCTGAGGCCGGCCTTCAGGCGCTGGAACCAGCCGCCCTTCTTTTCTTGTGTCGTATCGCTCACGCGGCCGGGGAGAGTTTGTGTTGCAGGGGGCCGGAAACAACGTCGCCGACGAGGTTGGCGCCGTCGCGTCCGGTGAGGGTGACGTCGACAACGCTGCCGATGTCACCGCTGTTCAGCAGGACCGGCGCGAAGGTCTCGCTGCGCCCGAGGAAGCGTCCGTCGGCTTCCTGCTTTTCGATGAGGACCGAAGCGGTCTTGCCGACCTGGGCCTCGAGGAAAGCTTCCAGCGCCGCGTTGCCGGCGGCGCGCAGGCGCGCCGCGCGTTCCTTGCGGAGCGCCATGGGAACCTGCGGCATCTTCGCCGCCGGCGTGCCCTTGCGCGCCGAATAGGGGAAGACGTGCAGGTAGGTCAGGCCGCAGTCCCCGACCAGCTTCAGGGAGTTCTCGAACATCTCTTCGGTCTCGGTCGGGAAGCCGGCGATGAGGTCGGCGCCGAAGACGATTTCGGGACGCAGGCGCTTGAGGTCTTCGCAAAGCGCGACGGCCTCGGCGCGCGAATGGCGGCGCTTCATGCGCTTCAGGATCATGTCGTCGCCGGCCTGCAATGAGAGATGCAGGTGCGGCATGAGGCGCGGCTCCTCGGCGATGAGGCGTCGCAGGTCGGGATCGACCTCGATGGCGTCGATCGAGGAGAGGCGCAGGCGCTGCAGTTCCGGCACCTGGGCCAGCAGACGGCGCAGCATCTGGCCGAGCGCGGGTGTGCCCGGCAGGTCGCCGCCGTAGGAGGTGACGTCGACGCCGGTCAGCACGACTTCGGCGGTGCCCTGCTCGACGAGATTGCGCACCTGGCGCACCACCTCGCCCAGCGGCACCGAGCGGCTGTTGCCGCGCCCGTAGGGGATGATGCAGAAGGTGCAGCGGTGGTCGCAGCCCTGCTGCACCTGCACGAAGGCGCGGGTGCGCTCGGCGAAGCCGTCGATGAGCTGCGGCGCCGTCTCGGTGACGGCCATGATGTCGTTCACCGCGACGCGCGGCGCGTCCTCTTCCAGGAAGCTTTCGGCGCGCAGCTTCTCCTCGTTGCCCAGCACGCGGTCGACCTCGGCCATGGCGGCGAAGCCGTCGGGATCGATCTGCGCGGCGCAGCCGGTGACGATGATCTGCGCTTCGGGGTTCTCGCGCCGTGCCTTGCGGATCGCCTGGCGCGCCTGGCGCTCGGCCTCGCCGGTGACGGCGCAGGTGTTCACGATGATGGCGCCGTCCAGCCCCGCCGCTTCGGCGTGGCCGCGCATGACTTCGGACTCGTAGGCGTTGAGCCGGCAGCCGAAGGTAAGGATGCGGGGAGAAGTCACGACAGGAACTCCCCGTTCAGCTCGCCGTGAAAGGACGTGGCGACCGGGCCGGTCATCTCGACGTGACCGTTTTCCAGCCACTCGATGATCAGGCTGCCGCCGGTCAGCACGACCTCGACCTTGCGCCCGGTGAGGCCGCGGCGCGCGGCGGCCACGGCAGCCGCGCAGGCGCCGGTGCCGCAGGCCTGCGTTTCGCCGACGCCGCGTTCCCAGACGCGCAGGCGCAGCTTGTTCTCTCCGATCACTTCGGCGGCGCCGATATTGGCGCGCTCCGGGAACAGGGCGTGATGCTCCAGGGCCGGGCCGAGGTCCTCCAGCGGCAGGCCTTCGACGTTCTCGGTGAAGAAGACCGCGTGGGGGTTGCCCATGTTGACGCCCACCGGATCCTGCAGCGGGCCGTTCCCGATGCCGAGATGCAGGGTGTCGCGCTCTTCCGCCAGAGGGATGTCCTGCCAGCCGAGCCGCGCCTCGCCCATGTCAACGGTGACCCGCCCGGGCCCGGCGGCCTTGGCCTGCAGCAGGCCGGCGGAGGTCTCGATGGTCAGGGCCTCGCGCCCCAGCTCGCCCATGACCAGCGCGGCGACGCAGCGCGTGCCGTTGCCGCAGGCCCCGACCTCGCCGCCGTCGTGGTTGCGGATGCGCAGGAAGACGTCGGCGCTGCCGTTCGAGGGCGGCTCCAGGATCAGCAGCTGGTCGCAGCCCACGCCCCTGCGCCGGTCGGCGATGGCCTGGGCCAAGGCGTCCGTCAGCGGAAAGGGCTCGCGCCGGGCGTCCACGACCACGAAGTCGTTGCCCAGCCCGTGCATCTTGATGAAGGGGCGTGCGCTCATGGCGGGGTTATATGGCCGCTGGGCGGGAAAAGTCCAGGAAGTCCGCTGCGGGGGCAGGGCCGCCTGCCCGCCCGGTTCCGGCCCTTGAGCCGCCGGCCCGGCCCCTGTAAGGGAAGGGTCGGCCCGGCAATCCCCAGCCCCAGCCCGGGCCCCGGCAACCCAATCGACAGGCGATCATGCCTCTTTCCCTCGGTCTCATCGGCTACGGCCACTTCGGCGCCTTCCTGCACCGCCTGGCGCAGCGCTACCTGCCGGAGGCGACGCTGAAGATCCACTCGGCCCGGCGCCAGCCGGACGGCCGCCTGTTCTTCCCGCTGGAGGCCGTCGCCGCCTGCGATGCCGTGGTGCTGGCGGTGCCGATCAGCGCCTATGCGGCGACGCTGGAGCGCATCACGCCGCACCTGGGGGCGGAAACGGTGGTGGTCGACGTGGCGACGGTGAAGCAGCACACCATGGGGCTGTTGCAGGCCCTCCGCCCGGCGCGCCCTTTCCTGGCCATGCACCCCATGTTCGGCCCGGAAAGCTATGACAAGCGCGGCGACACGGTCAGCGGCCTCAGGATCGTCATCACCGGCCACAGCCTGGGGCCGGACCGCTACGCGGCGCTGCGCGCCAAGCTGGATGCCGTGGGCTTTTCCGTGGTCGAGAAGACCGCCGAGACCCACGACCGCGAACTGGCGGAGACCCTGTTCCTCACACACTATATCGGCCAGATCGTCGCGCAGGGGGGCTTCGAGCGCACCGAAATCGACACGGTCTCCTTCGGTTTCCTGATGGACGCCGTCGATTCCGTGCGCCACGACGGGCGCCTGTTCGAGGAGGTCTACCGCTTCAATCCCTTCTGCCGCGACGTGATCGAACGCTTCGACACCAGCGAGGGGCAGGTGCGTGACACCATGCTGGACCTGCGCCCGGCCGCCCGCCGCCCCGCCTGACCTCCGTCACCGCGGCGGCAGGGCCGCACAATCGCCTCAATCCCGCCCTCTTGGCTCACGTTTGTGGCGTCACCATGGCTTATCGCGCGCGGGCAGGGGGCCGGCGCGGCAACCATGGGGGAGATCATGATCACCAAGCGTCTCGTTTCGCTGGCCTTTGCCGCCGGCCTCGCCGGTCTGCTGGCCGCCTGCGGCCACCAAGTGCAGACCACCTCGGGCAGCCGCTATCTGGAGGGCTACACTGGTGCCGGGTCAGCCTCCGGGTCGTCGGGAACTTCCAGCCCGGGCACGGCCCCGCGCCTCTACGCCGGCCCGGCCTGGGTGGTGGATGAAGAGGTCGCCGCCGCGGCCCGCGTCGAGCCGCAACTGCGCTTTCCCGCCCGCCTCGGCCTGGCGCGCATCGACCGCGGCGGCCTGGTGCCCGTGCCCGCCGCCGAGGCCGCGGCCTGGCAGGGCCTGGCCCAGCGCCTGGGCAGCGGCTACGGCGAGTTCGTGCCCATCTCGCCGCTGATCAGCGCCCTGGCCACGCCGGAGCAGCGGGTGGTTGTCGGGCACGACGGAACCCGCACCTACCGCAGCGGCCTTGCGGAGACGGTGCGGCGCATCCGCCTCGGCGCGGCGCGCCAGCACGTCGATGCGGTGCTGATCTACGAGACCTTCGGCCGCTCGGAGGAGAGCAGCAACCCGCTGGCGGTCACCAAGCTGGCGCTCATCGGCTTCTTCCTGCCGACCGAGAACGTGGCGGCGGAGGGCTTCGCCCAGGCGGTGCTTGTCGACGTGCGCAACGGCTATACCTACGGCACGGCCTCGGCGGTTGCGGAGAAGCCGAGCCACCGCCTGACGACCGTCAGCGACAGCGGCGACGCCCATGCCTCGGCGCGCCGCGAAGCTGAGGCCCACGCCGTCGCCGAGTTGGCTGGCGAGGTGGAGACCATGGTGCGCGACCTGCGCCTGACGCTCGCCGAACGACGGCAGGCCGGGCCGCGGCTGCAGCCGAACACGCAGTAGGCCGAACACATGGCCGAACACACGGCCGAACACACGATTGAATGACTCCGAAAGCGGGCGGCCGCCAAGGCGATATCCCGCGGTGCCGCCCGCATAGGTAGGCTAACGGAAAAGTTGTTCTCCGCCCGGGGCGCTCTACGAAGGCGATTCATGGGAGGATTCAGGGCTTTTGCTGCCTCAAGGGGCAAAAAAGTGGCCTTATCCTTTTGGATTACCGGGTAAAAATCGCGTGATTCATCTTGCTTTCCAAAGCTAGTCAATCTAGGTGTTAACGCGGTGACGGACATGAAGGTCAGAAGCCGCAGGCTCGGTACATCGCACTAGGCTCTTGCCTTACCCGATGATTGTCCGTCCCTGAGTCTTCCCAGACATTCTTGTGCTTTCACTCGGCCCGGGCGGAAATGTCCCGTGTCGCACTACGTTGAAGTTCGAAGGAAGACCCAGACCATGATCACGGGAACCGTGAAGTTTTTTAACACCACCAAGGGCTTCGGTTTCATCGCGCCCGAAGACGGCTCCAAGGACGTTTTCGTCCACATCTCGGCCGTTGAGCGTTCGGGCATGGGCCCGCTGGTTGAAGGCCAGAAGGTGAATTTCGAAGTCCAGGCCGACCCGCGCGGCCCCAAGGCGGTGAACATCCAGGCCGCTGACTAAGCTCCAAAGCCGAAAGTCCCGAAAAGACCGAAAAGCTTTTCGATCCGGCCGCCCAGGTAAGGGCGGCCGTTTTCGTTTGGGGCTTTCGCCCCGGGCCCAGGCAAGGGCGGCCGTTTTCGTTTTTGGGCGGGCTTTTCCGGGGATTCCCGGGCCTGACCTTACCCGCTTGACCTCGGGGCGCCGGGACCTTAAGTTCCGCGCCATTCAGGCCAAGGTGACTTGACCGGCTTAAAGCCCCATCTGTTTGGGGCGGCCCCGCCAGCCCGCGAGTTTCGCGCGCTGGCGCGAAGTGCGTTTGCCTGTTGGGCCTTTTGGCCCGCCAA
Organism: Kiloniellaceae bacterium; assembly: GCA_048268885.1. Taxonomy (GTDB): domain Bacteria; phylum Pseudomonadota; class Alphaproteobacteria; order Kiloniellales; family Kiloniellaceae; genus Pelagibius. The sequence goes on from JBLWUP010000012.1 coordinate 122,142, forward strand.
GATTTGAGACCGGGCCCTTTGGCCCAGCGCGATGTGAGATTAGGACCGATCCGAACCGATGTTCGATAGCCTTCAAGAACGGCTTTCAGGCGTTTTCGACAAGCTGACGCGCCGCGGCGCGCTCAGCGAGGCGGACGTCACGGCCGCGCTGCGCGAGGTGCGCGTGGCGCTCTTGGAGGCCGACGTCGCCCTGCCGGTGGTGAAGGACTTCGTCGAGGGCGTGCGCGAGAAGGCCATCGGGCAGGAGGTGCTGCGCTCCGTCACGCCGGGCCAGATGGTGGTCAAGATCGTCCACGACCACCTGGTCGAGACCCTGGGCACCGAAAGCGTCGGCATCGACCTGCGCGCGGCGCCGCCGGTCGGCATCATGCTGGTCGGCCTGCAGGGCTCCGGTAAGACGACGAGCTGCGCGAAGATCGCCAAGCGCCTGCAGGAGCGCGAGAAGAAGAAGGTCCTCATGGCCTCCCTCGACGTGCGCCGCCCGGCCGCGCAGGAGCAGTTGAAGGTCCTGGGCGAGCAGGCCCTGGTCGCCACCCTGCCCATCGTGCCCGGCGAGCCGCCGGTGGCCATCGCCAAGCGCGCCATGCAGACCGGTGCGCTGGAAGGCTACGACGTGGTCATGCTCGACACCGCCGGCCGTCTGGCGATCGACGAGGAGCTGATGGCCGAGGTGGCGGCAGTGCGCGATGCCGCCAAGCCGCACGAAAGCCTGCTGGTCGCCGATGCGATGACGGGCCAGGACGCGGTCACCGTGGCCACGGCCTTCAAGGAGCGGGTCGACCTGACCGGCATCGTGCTGACCCGCGTCGACGGCGACGCGCGCGGCGGTGCGGCGCTCTCCATGCGCGCCGTCACCGGCTGCCCCATCAAGCTCATCGGTGTCGGCGAAAAGCTCGACGCGCTGGAAGGCTTCCACCCGGACCGCGTGGCCTCGCGCATCCTCGGCATGGGCGACGTCGTCTCCCTGGTCGAAAAGGCGGCCGAGACCATCGAGGCCGAAGAGGCCGAGAAGCTCGCCAAGAAGATGCAGAAGGGCACCTTCGACCTGGACGACTTCGCCAAGCAGCTGCAGCAGATGCAGAAGATGGGCGGCCTTTCCAGCATGATGGGCATGCTGCCGGGCATGAACTCGGCGCAGATGCAGCAGATCAAGAACGCCAAGCTGGACGACGGCATGGTGAAGCGCCAGCTGGCGGTGCTGTCCTCCATGACGCCCAAGGAGCGCCAGAAGCCCGAGGTCATCAAGGCCTCGCGCAAGCAGCGTATCGCGGCCGGCTCGGGCACCACGGTGCAGGAAGTGAACAAGCTGCTGAAGCAGCACAAGGATGCGACCCGCGTCATGAAGCGGGTCCAGAAGATGGGCAAGAAGGGCATGATGCGCGGCGGACTCGGCGGCCTTATGGGCGGCGGGAACCCCTTCAGCTGATGCCTTTCTGACGACACCAAGAATTCGACGATTTATCTGAGAAGAAAGTGAGTTCCAGACAATGTCCCTGAAGATCCGTTTGTCCCGCGGCGGCGCCAAGAAGCGTCCCTACTACCGCATCGTCGTCGCCGACTCGCGCAGCCCGCGCGACGGCCGCTTCATCGAGCGCATCGGCTCCTACAACCCGATGTTGGCCAAGGACCACCCGGACCGCATCGTGCTGAACGCCGAGCGTGCCAAGCACTGGCTGTCGGTCGGCGCCACGCCGAGCGACCGCGTGAGCCGCTTCCTGGCCGCCGCCGACCTGGGTCCGGCGCGCTACATTCCGAAGCAGACCAAGAAGCACCTGCCGGGCCAGAAGGCGCAGGAGCGTGCGGCCGAGGCCGAAGAGGCCAAGAAGGCGGCCGAGGAAGCTGCGGCGGCCGAGGCTGCGGCCCCCGCCGAAGAGCCTGCTGCCGAAGAGGCGCCGGCCGAGGAAGCGCCCGCCGAAGAGGAAGCCAAGGCCGAGTAAGGCCTTTTCCGGAGGCGCAGGCCCGTGGCAAGCGAGCGCGTCTGTTTAGGCGTCATGGTCGGCGCGCATGGCGTGCGCGGGCTGGTGAAGGTGAAGTCCTTCACCGAGACGCCCGGGGACGTGGCGGCCTACGGCCCGGTCAGCGACAAGAGCGGCAAGCGCCGCTGGACGCTGCAGGTCACCGGCCCCGCGCCCGGCAAGACGGATGTGGTGCTGGCTAAGGTCGAGGGCGTGGGCGACCGCGACGCGGCCCAGGCGCTGCACGGCACCGAGCTCTACGTGGATCGGGCGGTCCTGCCGGCGTTGGAGGAGGAAGAGACCTTCTACCACGCCGACCTGATCGGCCTTCGGGTCGAGGATGCGGCGGGCAAGATCTTGGGAAGGGTGAAGGCGGTGGAGAACTACGGGGCCGGCGACTTCCTGGAGGTCGAAGGCCCCGATGGCCAAGGCGGGACCAAGACCCAGCTGCTGGCCTTCACCAAGGCGGTGGTGCCGCAGGTCGACCTGGATGGCGGGCGCCTGGTGGCGGTGCCGCCGGAGGAGATCGAGGTGCCGCCGGAAGGCTCGCGGCCGGACGAGGAAGGTCCGGCGGGGCAGGAGGCCTGAGGTTCCGCGAACTTAACGCGATAGAAGTTAAATTCGCGGCGTGGAAATCGGCCTGGCAAGCCGTGGAAAGGCTGGACAAATGCGGTCCCGGGCGGCATAAAGCGCCGCTTCGGCGTGAGCCACGGGAAGCTTGTCGGGCCGGAAGAGTGGTTGCGAGGGCCCATGGCGGCGTGGCGATCGGTGGTCCTGACGATCTTCCCGGAGATGTTTCCGGGCCCCCTGGGGCAGAGCCTCGCGGGCAGGGCTCTGGAGGGCGGTCTCTGGTCGCTCGATGTCCTGGACATCCGGGACTTCGCGCGCGATAAACACCGCAGCGTCGACGATGCCCCTTTTGGGGGCGGCGCCGGCATGGTCATGCGCCCGGACGTGGTGGATGCGGCACTGGCCGCGGCCACGGATCTGTGGACGCAGGAAGGCCGACGCGACGACACGACAGAGGGCCAGGCGGCCGACAAGAAGGCGCCGGTCATCTACCTCTCGCCCCGGGGGCGCCTGCTGACGCAGGACCTGGTGCGGGATTTGGCAGCGGGGCCGGGTTGTACCTTGCTCTGTGGCCGCTACGAGGGGGTCGATCAACGGGTCCTGGAGGCCCGCGACGTCCTGGAGGTTTCCGTCGGCGACTACATTCTGTCCGGCGGCGAACCGGCGGCCCTGGTTTTGATGGACGCGGTCGTCCGCCTGCTGCCAGGCGTCATGGGGAACGTGACAAGCCCGGACGAGGAATCGTTCGGGTCAGAAGGTTTTGAGGGGTTGCTGGAGTACCCCCTCTACACGCGGCCCGCCGAGTGGCAGGGGCGCAAGGTGCCGGAGGTGCTGACCTCGGGGCATCACGAGAAAGTCCGCCAGTGGCGCCAGGCCCAGGCGGAGGAGATTACCAGGACGCGCCGCCCGGACCTCTGGGCGCGCTACACGAAGGGCCGGGGCTGATGCGCCGGCGACAGTAAGGAAGAGAGTCATGAACGTCATCGAGCAGATCGAGAACGAGCAGGTCGGCAAGCTGACCGCCGAGGGCGAGCCGCCGGCCTTCGCGCCGGGCGACACCCTGCGCGTCAACGTGAAGGTTGTCGAAGGCACGCGCGAGCGCATCCAGGCCTTCGAGGGCGTCTGCATCGCGCGGCGTAACCGCGGCCTGAACTCGGCCTTCACCGTGCGCAAGCTGTCGTATGGCGAGGGTGTCGAGCGCGTCTTCCCGCTGTACAGCCCGCGCATCGATTCCATCGAGGTGGTGCGCCGCGGCGACGTGCGCCGGGCCAAGCTCTACTACCTGCGGGGCCGCACCGGTAAGGCGGCGCGCATCCGCGAGCAGACCACCGGCCACAGCGCCAAGATCGAGGCCGCGATGAAGGAAGAGGCTGCCAAGGTCAAGGCCGAGAAGAGCAAGGCCTCCAAGGCTGCCAAGGCCGCCAAGGCCGAGGGCTAAGCGCCTTCCCGCCGGCGCCGTCAGGCGCGGGCGTCGAGAGTTCCAAGAGGGGCCTGCCCGCCTGCATTTCTCTGCAGGCCGGTGGGCCCTTTCTGTTGGCGGCCCTTCGGTTTCACGCTGGCGGGCGCTTTTCCGGGTCGCTTTTTTCAGGCCCCTTTTCTGGATCGGGGCAGGGCGCTATGCTCCCGCCCCGCTCGAGCCATGCTTCTTGGGGCGGGGGCCGAAGAAAAACAATAGGGCCGGCCGAAGGCCCGATCGGATAAGTTTAAGGAACGAGAGAGATGTCCGCGCCGCGTACGCTATTCGACAAGATCTGGGACAGCCATGTGGTGGACCGTCAGGACGACGGCACCTGCCTCATCTACATCGACCGCCACCTGGTCCACGAGGTGACCTCGCCCCAGGCTTTCGAGGGGCTGCGCATGGCCGGCCGCCAGGTGCGCCACCCGGAGGCGACGCTGGCGGTGCCGGACCACAACGTGCCGACCACCGACCGCGACAAGGGCATCGCCGACGAGGAAAGCCGCATCCAGGTCGAGACCCTGGAGAAGAACTGCGCCGACTTCGGCGTGCCGATCTTCAAGATGGATGACCACCGCCAGGGCATCGTCCACATCATCGGGCCGGAGCAGGGCTTCACCCTGCCGGGCATGACCATCGTCTGCGGCGACAGCCACACTGCGACCCACGGCGCCTTCGGCGCGCTGGCCTTCGGCATCGGCACCTCCGAGGTCGAGCATGTCCTCGCCACCCAGACGCTGATCCAGTCGCACGCCAAGAACATGCGCATCACCGTCGACGGCGCCCTGCCGGTCGGCGTCACCGCCAAGGACCTGATCCTCGCCATCATCGGCAAGATCGGCACCGCCGGCGGCACCGGCCACGTCATCGAATACGCCGGCCAGGCGATCCGCGACCTCTCCATGGAAGGCCGCATGACGGTCTGCAACATGTCGATCGAGGGCGGCGCGCGCGCCGGGTTGATCGCGCCGGACGAGACGACCTACGACTACATCAAGGGCCGACCCATGGCGCCCAAGGCCGGCACCTTCGAGCAGGCGCTGACCTACTGGCGCAGCCTGCCGTCCGACGCGGGCGCGTCCTACGACAAGGAGGTGACCCTGGAGGTCGCCGAGATCGATCCGCAGGTCACCTGGGGCACCAGCCCGGAAGACGTGGTGGCGATCACCGGGCGCGTGCCCAATCCGGAAACGGCGCGCGACGAGAACAAGCGCCAGGCGATGCTCCGCGCGCTGGAGTACATGGGCCTGCAGGCCGACATGGCGGTCACCGACATCAAGGTCGACAAGGTCTTCGTCGGCTCCTGCACCAACGGGCGCATCGAGGACCTGCGCGAGGCCGCCAAGGTGGCCGAGGGCCGCAAGGTGGCCGAGGGCGTCCAGGCCATGATCGTGCCGGGCTCCGGCCTGGTGAAGGACCAGGCGGAGGAAGAAGGCCTCGACAGGATCTTCACCGAGGCCGGCTTCGAGTGGCGCGAGCCGGGCTGCTCCATGTGCCTGGCGATGAACGCCGACCGGCTGGCCCCGGGCGAGCGCTGCGCCTCCACCTCCAACCGCAACTTCGAAGGCCGCCAGGGCCGCGGCGGGCGCACCCATCTGGTGAGCCCGGGCATGGCGGCGGCGGCGGCCATCAAGGGCCACCTCGCCGACGTGCGCGATCTTTAGGCGGCGGGACGAGTAAGGGGCGGCTTCCAAGCCGACCCATCCGAGTGCTTTCGCGGGGCCGGCGTTTTCGCCGGCCCCGCATGCTTTTCGGGGTCTTGCCCTGGCAGGCGGGCCACGCCTGCGAAGGCTTCGTGATTTCCTCCGCCGGAACGGGGATGAACCCGGCGCTGCCGCCGTAGTCCGGGTAGGCACCTCAGTCCGGGCAGGCGTCTTGCCGCCAGGGGAGATCATTCAAATGAACAAAACCCTCAGCCGTTTCGCGACACCCTTCATCACCGGCCTCTTCGCCGTGTCCACGGTCTCGGGCGTCGCCCTGTTCTTCCATTGGCAGTCCGGCCTGTTCCATGCCATGCACGAGTGGCTTTCCATGCTGCTGCTGCTGCCCTTTGTGCTGCATCTCTGGAAGAACTGGCCCGCCTTCATGGGCTACATCAAACGCAAGACGATCTGGGTGCCGCTGGTCGTCAGCCTGGTGGTGGCCGTGCCCTTCGCCTACGCCGGTCTTTCGGCCGGGGGCGGCGGCAACCCGGCCTTCCGGGCGGTCGGCTTTCTGACCCAGGCGCCGCTGGCCGAACTGGCGCCGGTGCTGAAGACCTCGCCGGAGGCCCTGGTGGCGGCCCTCAAGGCACAGGGTTACGACGCTGCCTCCACAGATCAGACGATCCAGGCGGTGGCCGCCGCCTCCGGCGCGCCGGCCAACGAGGTGCTCTTCGCGGTGCTGCCGTCCCGCTGAGCCGCCCGGCGGCGGGGCCGCCGCGACGGCGCCCTCGAAGTTTCGACGTCGCGGCGCTAGGCTGCGCGGCGGGTAGGCCAACGGCGCAGAGGACGTTGCCGATGCGGATCCGCTTGCTGGCGGCTTGTCTGATGCTCGCCCTTCTTCCGGACTGCGCCGGCGGCGGCGTCAAGGGCAGCGAAGAGGCGCGCGTCGGCGGCCAGGTCCTGACCGTCTACACCTACCGGCCCGCCGACTGTGACCCGGCGGGCGTGCTGCTGGTCTTTCACGGCATGAGCCGCAACGCGGACGGGTACCGCGACCATGCCCAGGGCTTCGCCGAGCGGCACTGCCTGGCCGTCTTCGCCCCGCGCTTCGATGCGGCGCGCTTTTCCATCTGGCACTACCACGGCGGCGGGATCACCTCGCCCGAGGGGCTTCAGCCCCGCGAAGAATGGACGGTGCGCCTGGCCGATGATCTCTTGGCCTGGGTCCGGCGGCACGACGGCCTGGCGGAGACCCCGGTCTACCTCTTCGGCCATTCCGCCGGCGCCCAGTTCCTCTCCCGTGCGGCGGCTTTCGCGGCTCTGCCGGGGGTCACCCGCATCGTCATCGCCAATCCCTCGACCCACGTCCTGCCCGCGCTGGACGAGCCGGTCCCCTTCGGCTTCGCCGGGCTGCGGCAAGCGGCCGCGGAACGCCATCTGGCGACCTACCTGAAGCAGCCGGTGACCATCTACCTCGGCCGTGAAGACACCGGGCGGGAGAACCTCTACGACGCGCCCGAAGCACAGCGTCAGGGCGGGCACCGCCTCGCCCGCGGGCGCACCGCCTATCGCAGGGCGCAGGCAGCGGCCGAACGTCATGGCCTGGTCTGCAACTGGAGGATCGTCGAGGCCGCGGGCGTCGGCCATGCCGCCGAAGCGATGCTGGAGGCGCCGGAGGCCGCGGCGGCTTTCGGCTTGCCGCCTATCCCGCTGCGCTAACCCCTATGAGCCGCCTTGGCAGGTGATTTTGCTCCCTTTGGTTGCCGGGGCCGGGCTGGAAAGCCGGGCGGCGCTGTGATCCTATAGGCGCGTTCCTATATTGAAGGTATCCGGAGGAAACCGGCCTCTAGCGGCCGGCCGAAGGAGGGAGTTGGTGATGATGCTGCGTAAAGCCGCGTGGATGGTTTCTCTGCTGGTTCTGGCTTGGGCCGTGCAGCCGCGCCCGGTGCTGGCCGAGGCGCTGCCCCTGGCCCTGGCCGAGGCGCTGGCCGGGGATCTTGGCGGGGATCTGGCCGGGGATCTGGGGGGCGGCGTCGCGGCGGGAGGCGGCGACGATGAGATCCAGACCCTGACGATGCTGCAGCGCTTCTACCGCGCCAGGGCGCAGCGTCCGCTCTGGGTGCTCGACCACGAAGCCGGCCCGCGGGCCGCGAAGCTGTCGGACCTGCTGGTCGCCGCCGACCTTGACGGCCTGGATCCCGCCGACTACCGCGCCGGGCAGATCCGCGGCCTGCTGGGCGCGCGCACGCCGCAGGACCTGGCGCGGCTGGAGGTGCTGTTGAGCCTCGGCCTGGTGCGCTACGCGGCGGACCTGGGGCAGGGACGGATCACGCCGCATATCTCCGATCCGGCTCTCTTCGTTTTCCGCGAGGAAGTGAAAAAGGAGAACGTGCTGGCCGCGGCGGCGGAAGCGGTCGACCTCGACGGCTTCATCGACGATTACCGCCCGCAGACCGTGCGCTACGACCGTCAGAAGGTGGCGCTGGCCGAATACCGCGCCCTGGCCCTGCAGGGCGGCTGGCGGCCGATCCCCGGGGGCGACACCCTGAAGCCGGGCATGACCGATCCGCGGGTCGGCCTGCTGCGCCAGCGCCTGCGCCTGGTCGGCGACCTGAAGCCGCAGAACGACCTGGCCGAAAACGGCGGCGACGCGAACTTCTACGACGCGCAGATGGAAACCGCGGTGAAATGGATGCAGTACCGCCATGGCCTGGCGCAGGACGGCGCGGTGGGGCGCAAGACCCTGGACGAGATCAACGTGCCCATCGAGGCGCGCATCGAACAGATGATCCTGAACTTGGAGCGCCGGCGCTGGATGCCCGACGACCTGGGCCAGCGCTACATCTTCGTCAACCTCGCCGACTTCCTGCTGAAGCTGGTGGACGAACCCAAGACGCTGCTCGACATGCCGGTGGTGGTGGGCAAGCCCTATCATCACACGCCGGTCTTCAGCCATGTGATGACCTACGTGGAGATCAATCCCTTCTGGAACGTGCCGCCGTCGATCGCCCGCGACGAGCTGTTGCCGAAGATCAAGCAGGACACCTCCTACCTGGCGCAGAACAACTACGTCCTGTTCAGCGACTGGAGCAGCGGCGCGACGGTGGTCGATCCTCACAGCATCGACTGGTCGCAGGTCAGCAAGGCGAGCTTCCCCTACAAGGTCCGCCAGGACGCCGGCGACGGCAACGCGCTGGGCCGGGTGAAGTTCATGTTCCCCAACCGCTTCAACATCTACCTGCACGACACCCCGGCCAAGGCGCTGTTCAGCCGCGCCGAGCGCGCCTTCAGCCACGGCTGCATCCGGGTGCAGGACCCGCCGCGCCTGGCCGAATTGGTGCTGGCCACCACCGCGGGCTGGGACCGCGCGCGCATCGACGTGGCCATTGCCTCCGGGGAGCGCACCATCGTGCCCCTCAGCGAGCCGCTGCCGGTGCACATCAGCTACCTGACCGCCTGGGTCAACAAGGACGGCAGCGTGCATTTCCGCAACGACGTCTACGGCCGCGACGCGGCCCTGTCCCGGGCGCTACTCGGCGCGGGCGCTGGCACCCTGCACTAGTATCTTGCGGCGGTGGCGGGCGGCCTAGGCCGCCGATGACGGTTCCACAGGGCCGGCCTAGGCCGCCGAGGACAGTTCAACCCGGCTGGCGGGCAGATGGAGGGTCACCGTGGTGCCCTCGCCGGGTCGGCTGTCGATCGTCAGGGCGCCGCCGTGCGCCCGGGCCAGGTGCTGCGACAGCGGCAGGCCCAACCCGGTCCCCTGGTACTTGCGGCTCAGGCGGCTGTCTACCTGGCCAAAAGCCTCCATGGCGATGGGGATCTGTTCGGCGCTCATGCCGACCCCGGTATCGGCAAAGCGGAGGGCCAGGCCGCCCTCGTCCAGGGCCACCGAGATCCGCAGCCGCCCGCCGGACGGCGTGAATTTCAGGGCATTGGAGAGCAGGTTGAGGACGATCTGCTTGAGACGCCGGGCATCGGCGACGACGGTCGGCAGGGACCCGGGCAGTTCCGTCGCGACCTCGATGCCGGCCTCGCGGGCGTCCAGGGTCGTCAGCCGGATGCAATCCTTCAGGGTGGCGACGACATCCAGCGGCTCTTCGTTCAGTTCCAGCCGGCCCGCTTCGGCCTTGGAGAAATCCAGCACGTCGTTGATCAGGCTCAGCAGGTGGTTGCCGCTGTCGTGGATGTCGCCCGCGTACTCGATGTAGCGTGGGTTGCCCAGCGCCCCCAGCGACTGCTCGCGCATGAGTTCGGAAAAGCCGATGATCGCGTTCAGGGGCGTGCGCAGCTCGTGGCTCATGGTCGCCAGGAACTGGGACTTGGCCTGGCTGGACGCCGCGGCCGCTTCCAGCGCGCTCTGCAGGCTTGCGGTCGTCGCTTCCAGGGCAGCCTGGGTGGCTTCCAGTTCTTGGACATAGCGGCGCAGCCGTTCGGCCTCCCGGGCATTGCGGTCGGCGAGGTAGCCGTCGATCACCGCGCTCAACATGCCGGCGCCGAGCAGCAGGGCGGTGACGGCGGCCACGACGACCGCCATCGATTGGCGCTCCACTGTCGTCGTGGCGCCTATCTCGGACCAGGGATCGAACGACAGGGTCGCTGCCGTCATGCCGGTGAAGTGCAGGCCGCAGACCGCGAGCGCGAAGACGCCGACGGCGATCAAGTGCCCTCGCGCCGTGGGGCGGCGTCCGAAAACCATGAAAGCCAGGGGCGCCAGCACTGCTGCGGGAACCAGGGAGGCCGCGACGTAGGTGCGATCCCATTCCAGCCAGAAGGCGCCTTCCAGCGCGGCCATGCCGGTGTAGTGCATGGTGGTGACGGCGAGGCCCGCGAAGATGCCCCCCAGCAGGTATTCGCCCTCGAAGGCCGACCACAGGGCCAGGCCCGAGATGGCGACGGCGATGACGGCGGAAAGCAGGGTTAGCGGCAGGTCGTAGGTGACCGGCAGGGGCGTGTTCTGGGCCAGCATGGCGACGAAGTGGGTGGCCCAGACACCACTTCCCATGGCGAGCGCGGCGGCCGCCAGCCAAAGGTAGCTCTGGCGGCCATGCTGCTGCGCCGCCCGGTGCAGCAAGCTGAACGACGTATGGCTGCCCAGAAGGCAAATCAGGCCGGCCACCAGGACCAGCCAGAGGTTGTGTCCGTCGACGATGCAGCCGACAACTCTCATCATGACAGCGAAGAATCCCCAGCGCGCGAGCGGCTTTCAGCCTCGCAGGGCGCCGTTTAATTTGGGTAAACGATCTGTCTGGTCTTGCGGGGGCGGCCCGGCCTGTTCGCGCTTTGCGGTCGCGGGGGCGCCTCTGTTAACCAATCTGCGCCTCGCCGCCTTATTCTCGCCGGAATGTTTCGGCTTACTGGCGCGGCTCAGAGCGGGCAGGGGCGCCGAAAACGGCACTTTCCGATCATCCGTTGTTTTCTACGGACACTCTGTGTAATTTGTTAACGCTCCATTCGCGATTGGGGGCGCAAGCTGCGAATGGATCATTCCGGACTGCTGAATAGAGGACCCGAGGCGGCATGCTCGAGAAGGCTCACCCTTCCCTGATTTCCGATTCCCTCACCCCTGTGGATTCAGGGCCGGCGCTGACCCGGCGCGGCTTCCTGAGCGGCCTTGCGGCAGGTGGCGCGGCCCTGGCCACCACCATGCTGATCCCCGGCGTCGCCTTCGCGGCGAAAGAGCTGCCGAACACGCGCAGCCTCGGCTTCCGCAACCTGCACACCGGCGAGGAAACCGCAGCCACCTACCTGCGCGACGGGATCCTCCAGCCGGAAGGGCTGCAGAGCCTGAACCACGTGCTGCGCGACTGGCGCACGGGCGAGGTCTGGGACATGGACCCCAAGCTGCTCGACCTGCTCTACGCCCTGCGCCGCCGCCTGGACAGCAAGGCGCCCTTCGAGCTGATCTCCGGCTACCGCTCGCCCAAGACCAACGCCAAGCTGGCCTCCAACAGCAATGGCGTGGCCAAGCGCTCCCTGCACATGCGCGGCATGGCGACCGACATCCGCCTGCCGGAGCGCGATCTGCTGGCCCTGCACAAGACGGCCCGCGCGATGCAGGCCGGCGGTGTCGGCCTCTACAGCAAGTCCGGCTTCGTCCACGTCGACACCGGCCGGGTCCGCTTCTGGGGGTCCTGAGCTTTTTAGGACTTCTCCCCTAGCTTACGGCGGCGCCATCGGCGCTTCCGGCCTCCCTTCCAGACCATTCCCGTTCTTCGCGGCGGCTATGCGCAGCAAGGTTTTGACCTTTGCGCCGGATTTCCTATGATCCGCCTCCGGCGCCCGCCAAAACCCCTGACCAGACGGGGATCCGGCGGGCCGCCGCCCAAGGAGGTCATGCGCAGCAATGGATAAGTTCACCACCCTCACCGGGGTCGCCGCACCCCTGCCGCTGGTCAATATCGACACCGATATGATCATCCCGAAGCAGTTCCTGAAGACGGTGCAGCGCACCGGCCTTTCCAAGGGGCTGTTCTACGAGATGCGCTTCGACGAGAACGGCAAGCCGAAGGACGGCTTCGTGCTCGACCAGCCGGCTTACAAGAACACCAAGATCCTGGTGGCGGGCGAGAACTTCGGCTGCGGGTCGAGCCGCGAACACGCGCCCTGGGCGCTGCTGGACGCCGGCATCCGCTGCGTCATCGCGCCCAGCTTCGCCGACATCTTCTATAACAACTGCTTCAAGAACGGCATCCTGCCCATCGTGCTGCCGCAGGAGCAGGTCGACCTGCTGATGGACGACGCCTCGCGCGGGGCCAACGCGGTGGTCACCGTGGACCTGGAAAAGCAGGAGATCACCGGCCCCGACGGCGGCACCGTCAAATTCGACATCGATCCCTTCCGCAAGCACTGCCTGCTGAACGGGCTGGACGATATCGGCCTGACGCTGGAGAAGGCCGACAAGATCGCCGCCTTCGAGGAAACCCGCAAGACCACCCAGCCCTGGGCCTGAGGCTCGGAAGCTGACGGGCGGCCGGGGATTCCGGCCGCGCAGACCTAACGGCCCGCTTCGGGCCGGCACTCATCACGACGGCGCGACGCACAACTTGGTCGGGGCCGGATATCGCTAGGGAGGAGGCGCAGGATGGCGTCCAACAAGAAGCTTCTGATTTTGGCCGGCGACGGCATCGGCCCCGAGGCCATGGCCCAGGTGCGCCGGGTCGTCGACTGGATGGACAAGCGCCGCTCCGTCGGCTTCGACATCGACGAGGGCCTGGTCGGCGGCGCGGCGATCGACGCCGAGGGCGCCC
>JBLWUP010000013.1:0-119604 GCA_048268885.1 Kiloniellaceae bacterium
TGCATCACCGGAAAGGGCACATGGCCGAAGAAGGCCTTGCGCGCCAGCCAGATCATCACGTTGGAATCCTTGCCCAGGGACCACAGCATGGCCAAAGGCTCGATCCGCGCGTAAGCCTCGCGCAGGATGTAAACGGATTGCGCTTCCAGGGCGTCAAGATGGTCCATAAAGAAGCTTCTTCCTCAACTAATGAGAATGCTGCAGGTGCGAAGGGGCTTAACGCCTTTACCGCGGTGAATCAAGGAACATACCGGTGACCGCTCAAGGGCCACATCGGGGGGACCCGCAGCGCCCCCGCCCCCGGCGGCAAGCGCCGCCATAAAACATTTCACGCCCAGTTCATGCAAATTATTTTTTTATACTAAACTCAAGTGTGAATATTTTGTGTCTCTTGGCGAAAAAGGCCCCTCCGCCGGGGCAGCCGGAGGCATCGCTGCAGAGACGCGGCGGACCGCCGCCGGCCCCGGTCACAGGCCGTGCCCAGGTCACAGGCCGTGGTAACTGCGATACCACTCGACGAAGCGGGGGATCCCCTCGTCAATCGAGGTCTTGGGCTCGAAACCCAGGTCGCGCCGCGCCGGCTCGATATCGGCGTAGGTTTCCTGCACGTCGCCGGGCTGCATGTCGTCGAACTCGCGAATCGCCTCGCGCCCGCAGGCTTGTTCGATCAGCTCCACGAAGCGCATCAGCGGCTCGGAACGGTGGTTGCCCAGGTTGTAGACCTTGTGGGGCGCCGCCTCCCCGTCGCGCTGGGGCGGGCGCTCCATGACCGCCAGGACACCGGCGACGATATCGTCGACGTAGGTGAAGTCGCGGCTCATGTTCCCGTGGTTGAAGATGCGGATCGGCCGCCCCTCGAAGATCGCCTTGGTGAAGATGTAGGCCGACATGTCCGGACGCCCCCAGGGGCCATAGACGGTGAAGAACCGCAGGCCGGTGCTGGGCAGGTCGTAGAGGTGGGCATAGCAGTAGGTCATCAGCTCGTCGCTGCGCTTGGTCGCCGCGTAGAGCGACACCGGGCTGTCGACGCGCTGCTCCACCGAAAAGGGCAGCTCCTTGTTGCCGCCGTAGACCGAGGAGGAGGAAGCGTAGACGAAGTGGCGCAGCTTCGGCAGGCGGCGCGCCAGCTCCATCATGCAGAGGTGGCCCATGACATTGGTTTCGACATAGGCGAAGGGATTCTCCAGCGAGTAGCGCACCCCCGCCTGGGCCGCCAGGTGGATGATCTCCGTCACCTCCGGAAATTCCACGGCCAGGGCGACGATCGCCTCGCGGTCCTGAATGTCGAGGCGCCGGAAACTGAAGCCGTTGCGATCGGTCAGCCGGTCGAGGCGGGCCTGTTTCAGGGCCGGGTCGTAGTAGTCGTTCAGGTTGTCGATCCCGACGACGCAGCAGCCGCGGTCCATCAGCTGCGCCGCCACCTGAGAGCCGATGAAGCCGGCAACCCCCGTCACGATGACCGTCATGCGGCACCCCCCCTGAAAATCCGACACTTCACGATCAGTCCCTTTCCCTTGGCCCGGCACTTCCCCGCCCGGGGGTCCGCCCCCGCGGCGGCCCCTGCTTCATAAGCACATTTCCCGGGTCTGTCGCGGGTGAATGCTGGGTATGCAGGCCGAAGTTCCCGGCCACCTCGCGCAATGGCAGGGCCCTCATAGTCCCCGCGGGCGGCCAAGGTAAAGTCCCCTTCCACCGCGATCCAGCAGAAGCCGCGGTCGAAGGCCGCGGGAAATACCGCCAAGCCGCGCCGCCGCCGGGACGGAGACACTGCGGCATCGCGCTGGAGCGAACCGCCAATACACGCGCCCTGCGCGACAATGTGCATTTGTAGCGACCTAGAGGTGTGCGCCATGCGATCGAGGCAAGGCCGCACATTAAGCCACCGTAGACCATGCAAATCAATGAACTCACTTAAGATTTTAAAAACCTGTTCATGCCATGAACACTTGACAGAACCACCTTTCCACAGCTAGACCGGCCCCGAAGCGACGTCAATCGGGCGCCGCATCTTCGCAGAGCAGAGCAACAGGTGATCCCTCAGCCAAGAACTTCGGTCGAACGGGACCAGGAAGCGGAGTCGACCCGGCTCATGCTCGATGCGATTGAAACCCGCGATCACGTGACCCAGCGCGGCCTGGCCAACGAGTTGGGGATCGCCCTGGGCCTGACCAACATCTACCTGAAGCGCTGCCTCAACAAAGGCCTGATCAAGATGCGCAAGGCGCCGGCACGGCGCTATGCTTACTACCTGACGACCAAGGGATTCTCCGAAAAAGCGCGGCTGACGGCCAAATTTCTCTCGCGCTCGCTGAGTTTCTTCCGCTTGGCCCGTGAGGACTGCGCCGAACTGTTTGCCGCCTGCGAGGCGCGCGGCATCCGCCGGGTGATCCTGGTCGGAACCGGCGATCTCTGCGAAATCGCCACTCTGGCAGCCCTCGATGCCGGCCCCGAGGTGGTGGCGATCTTCGATGAAGAGACCAACCGCCAGCATTTCGCCGGGCGCCCGGTGATCCGCAGCCTGCCCGAGTTGGGCGCCGCCGACGCGGTGGTCGTCACCGATATGCGAGACCCCCAGGCGGCCTATGACCGGATGGTCGCCAAACTGGGCCACGACGCGGTCCAGTTTCCCAGTTTACTGCGCCTTTCGACCGGCCCACAGGCCAGAAAGGCGACCAAATGAGCGCCCTGGTCCGATGAAGAATTGGTACGTCGCACAGACCCAGCAGCGTTCGGAGGAGCGCGCCCGGATCAACCTGGAGCGCCAGGGCTTTCGCACCTACCTGCCCCGCTACCGCCGCACGCGACGTCACGCCCGCCGTTGCGACGTGGTCAGAGTGCCCCTGTTTCCTGGGTATATCTTCATCGAGCTGGACCCTAAGCATGCGCCTTGGCGCTCGATCAACGGGACTTTCGGCGTTGCCCGCCTGGTTTGCCATGGCGCAGAGCCGGCGGCCGTCCCGCAGGGCATTGTTGAGCAGTTGAGCGCGCGAGAGAACGACGACGGGCTGATCCCTGTCGAAGCGCGCGCCTTCCGAAGGGGCGAGCGCCTGCGGATCATCTCCGGCGCGATGGCCGATTGCCTGGGGCTTTTCGAAAGAATGGCCGACCGGGACCGCGTAATTCTCCTGCTCGATCTGCTGGGCCAGAAGGTCAGGGTCGAGGCGCCCCAGAGCGCGGTGGCTGCCGAAGCCTGAAGCTTCGACAGCGACGAATTCCTGAGGTTTTCGACCGGGTGAGCCATTCTCACCCGGACTGCGGTAGCGTGGGAAAACGTGGCTTTTATGAAGCGTTAACACTATTTGTTAACCGTTCCATAGATAAGTAAGTGTTCGTCATATAAGTAAGAAGTGGCAACAAACTTGAACACATTCACCAGCGACAATGACCTCGACTTAAACGACAAGTCGGTATTGGTCACAGGGGGCACCGGCTCGTTCGGCCAAAAGTTCGTACGCACGGTGCTGGAGCGGTATAAGCCGCGCCGTCTGATCATCTTCTCCCGCGACGAGCTCAAGCAGTTCGAGATGGGCATGGGCCTGTCGCCCGATACCTACCCTTGCCTGCGCTACTTCATCGGCGACGTGCGCGATGCCGACCGCCTGCAGATGGCACTGCGCGAAGTCGATATTGTCGTCCACGCGGCGGCTCTGAAACAGGTCCCCGCGGCGGAATACAACCCCTTCGAATGTATTCAGACCAACGTCATCGGCGCAGAGAACGTGGTCCGCGCCTCCTTGAATTGTGGCGTCCAGCGGGTCATGGCGCTGTCCACCGACAAGGCGGCCAGCCCCGTGAACCTCTACGGCGCCAGCAAACTTGCCTCCGACAAGATCTTCGTCGCGGCCAACAACCTGAGCGGCTCCATCGGCACGCGCTTTTCCGTGGTCCGCTATGGCAACGTGCTGGGCTCGCGCGGCAGCGTCATTCCCTTCTTCCGCAAGCTCCTCGACGACGGGGCCGAAAGCCTGCCGATCACCGATGCGGAAATGACGCGCTTCTGGATCACGCTGCAGCAAGGCGTCGACTTCGTGCTCTCCTGCCTCTCCTTCATGAAGGGGGGCGAAATCTTCGTACCGAAAATTCCCAGCATGAAGATTACCGAGCTGGCCAAGCATATGGCGCCGGACCTGCCGCAGCACATCGTCGGCATCCGACCCGGTGAGAAGATCCATGAGACCTTGATCACCGAAGACGACGCCCGCAGCACCTACGAACTCGCGGACCGCTATATGATTTTGCCGGAGTTCTGGGAGCGCATGCACAAGGCCTTCCCCAACTCGGGCGCCAAACCAGTTTCGGCCGGCTTCCGCTTCTCCAGCAACATCAACGACGACTGGCTCGATGCCGACCGCCTGCGGACGATGATCGCCGAAAGCGAGAAGTGAGCACGGCACCAGCCGCCTTGCCAAAACCAAGAACAGGCTCATGAGCCCTTTTCTTCCTTATGGCCGCCAGCTAATCGAAGAGGACGACATCACGGCCGTGGTGGAGGTCCTGCGCGGCGACTGGCTGACCACTGGCCCCGCCGTCGATGCCTTCGAGGCCGCCCTCTGCGAGGCGAGCGAAGCCCCCCATGCCGTCGCCTGCATGAACGGCACGGCGGCGCTGCATCTCGCCGCCCTCGCCCTCGACCTGGCGCCGGGCGACCGGGTGATCGTCCCCAGCATCACGTTTCTTGCCACCGCCAACGCCGTCCGCCTCGCCGGCGGCGAGGTCGTCTTCGCTGATTGCGACCCGGACAGCGGCTTAATGGAAGCCGCCCACCTCGCCGAGGCGCTGGAGCGCGCGGCAAAGACCGGCGACGCTCCGGTGAAGGCCGTATTTCCGGTGCACCTGACAGGTCAGTGCGCGGACCTCCCCGCGATTCACGACCTGGCGGCGCATCATGGCCTGGCGGTCGTCGACGACGCGGCCCACGCCATCGGCAGCCGATACCGGGCGGAGGACGGCCGCAGCCGACCGATCGGCGACGGACGGCTGACGGCGATGACGACTTTCTCGTTCCATCCGGTGAAGACCATCGCCATGGGCGAAGGCGGCGCCGTCACCACCGCCGACGCGGCCCTCGCCGAGCGGCTGCGCCGCCTGCGCTCTCATGGCATGTCCCGCGATGGTGCCGAGATGCAGAACGCCGCCCTGGCCTTCGACGACACAGGGAATGTCAATCCCTGGTACTACGAGATGGCGGAGGTCGGCCTCAACTACCGGGTCACCGATATTCAATGCGCCCTCGGGCTCAGCCAGATGAAGAAGCTGGACCGCTTCGTCACCCGGCGGCGGTCCCTGGCGGCGCACTACGACCGCCTGCTGGCCGATCTCGCGCCGCTGCTGCAGCCCATCACGCGCTCCCCGGCCTGCGAGCCCGCCTGGCATATTCATCCCGTCCTGATCGATTTCGAGGCCGCCGGCATCAGCCGCGCAAAGCTGATGCAGGACTTGCGGGCGCAGGGGATCGGCACCCAGGTGCACTACATCCCGGTCCATCTGCAGCCCTACTACCGACAGCGCTACGGCGCCCTCTCGCTGCCCGGGGCCGAGCGCTATTATGCGCGCACCCTCACCCTCCCGCTTTTCGCGGGCATGGCGGACGACGATGTCGACCGCGTGGTGGCGGCGCTCGGAAACATCCTGCGCGGCAGGGGGGCCGGCAGCAAAGATTCGACTCCGCGCTCGGCCCAAGGAGGGGCCTAGATCATGGTGCAATTCGGCACAAGACGCGTCGGCGACGGCGAGGGCTGCTTCATCACCTACGAAGCCGGCCCCACGCATTCGGGGCTCGAGTCCGCCAAGCGGCTGGCCAGCCTCGCCGCCGAGGCCAAGGCGGACGCCATCAAGTTCCAGGTCATCGATCCCGACCGCCTGGTCGCCGACCGCCAGCAGCTCTTCACCTACGATGTGCTGCTCGACCGCGACAGCGGCGAGACGGAAACCGTGTCCGAGCCGCTCTACGACATCCTCTGCCGGCGCGCGCTGGCCAAGGACGAATGGCGGGAGCTGAAGAAGCATTGCGACGGCCTGGGCCTCGCTTTCTTCGCGACCATCGGTTTCGAGGACGAGATCGAGCTGCTTGAAGAGCTGAACTGCGATTCCATCAAGATCGCTTCCGCCGACGTGAACCACACGCCGCTGCTGCGGCGCGCCGCCCGCAGCGGCATGTGCCTGCAACTGGACACCGGCAACGCGACCATCGGCGAAATCGAAGCGGCGATCGACGTGATCCGCGCCGAGGGCAACGAGAACATCATCATTCATCACTGCCCCTCCGGCTATCCGGCGCACCTGGAAAGCATCAACCTCAACGTCATCCCGACCTTGAAGCGCATGTTCGCCTACCCCGTCGCCTATTCCGACCATACCCCGGGCTGGGACATGGACCTCGCGGCGGTGGCGCTGGGCGCGAACCTGGTGGAGAAGACCATCAGCGAGGACCGCACCACGCGCAGCGTCGAGCACATCATGTCGATCGAACCGCAGGACATGTCCCGCTTCATCGCGGTGATCCGCGACCTGGAGGTCGCCATGGGCAGCCCGCGCCGCATGATGAGCCCCGCCGAGGTGGAGAAGCGCAACGCCAACCGCCGGAGCGTCCACCTGCACGGCGACCTGGCCGCGGGATCGGTTCTCAAGCTGGAGGACCTCGATTTCCGGCGGCCGGGCTACGGCATCCCGCCTTCCGAGACCGACCGCCTGATCGGCAAGAAGCTGCGTGAGGCCAAGACGGCGGGCACGCGCCTCGAATGGGCCGACCTGGATCTCTAGGGAAAGAGCGTCATGGCGACCATAGGCATCATCGACTACGGCATGGGGAACCTGCGTTCCGTGCTGAACGCGCTCGACGAAATCGATCAGCCGGCAACTCTGCTGAGCGCACCGGAGGAGGTTGCCGGCTACGATAGAATCATTATCCCCGGCGTCGGCGCCTTCTGCGAGGCAATGGCCAACCTGCGCGCCAACGGCATGGACCAGGCGCTGCAGAACTACGTCGCCAGCGGCAAGCCGCTGCTCGGCATCTGCCTGGGTATGCAGCTGATCTGCCGCAAGTCCCACGAGGACGGCGAGCACGAGGGTCTCGGCTGGATCGATGCCGAGGTCCGCCACTTCCCCCCGCGGGAGGGCCTGAAGGTCCCGCATATGGGCTGGAACGCCATCGAGTACGATACCCCCCATGCGCTGCTCAACGAGGTGGCCGACGGCGCCGACGTCTATTTCGTGCATAGCTACTACGTCGACTGCAGCCATGCCGACGACTCCCTGGGCACCACGGAGCATGGCATTCGCTTCACCTCGGTCGTGGGTCGCGACAACGTCTACGGCATGCAGTTCCATCCGGAAAAGAGCCAGCATGTGGGCATGCGGCTGCTCAGCAACTTCGCAGCACTGAACTAGGAGCGCGGAGCGATGTTGAAGAAACGACTCATCGCGGTGCTGATCCTGCGCGACGGCCAGGTGGTACAGTCGATCCGCTTCAAGCACACCAACGTCATCCACTATGATCCCGTCCACGCGATGGAGGCTTTCAACAAGTGGTCCGTCGACGAGATCGTGATGCTGAACGTCTCACGCAGCGCCGAAAGCCGTGGCGCCTTCGCCCAGTCGGTGGAGCACGTCTCCCGGCACTGCTTCGTGCCGCTGTCTGTGGGCGGGTGGATCACCGATGCCGCCTACGCGCGCGAGCTCCTCAGCAAGGGCGCCGACAAGCTGGTCATCAATACGGCCTTCGCGGACGATCCCGAACTGGTGCAGACCCTGTCCAGGCGCTTCGGCAAGCAATGCATCGTCGCCTCCATCGACGTGAAGCGCGACGAGGAAGGGCATACCAAGGTCGCGGTCGACCGCGGCTCGCGCCTGCTGGATGAGGCTCCCGTTGCCTGGGCCCGGCGGGCGCAGGAGTTGGGCGCCGGCGAGATTTTCTTCAACTCTGTCGACCATGACGGCGCCCGCAAGGGCTACGACATCGAGACGATCGGGGCGATCGCCAGTGCCGTAGAGGTCCCGGTCGTCGCTTTCGGCGGCGTCTTCACCTGGTCGCACCTGCTGGCCGGCATCGAGGCTGGTGCCGAGGCGGTCGCCGCCGCGAACATCTTCCACTACACCGAGCAGGCGACCCGCAAAGCAAAGTCGTTCCTGGCTGCCGCCGGCGTCGCCGTACGCAACGAAGGCCAGAGCCTTTCCCAATCGAAAGTCGCCAGTTAGCAGCAAGAAAGTTGGTTTGATGGAATACTGTGTGAGATGCCTTTATCCGGCCAATGCGAAGCCGACCATCATCCTGGACGACGAGGGCGTCTGCAGCGGCTGCCGCTATCATGAGAGCCGTAAGGCCAACGACGTCGACTGGGACGAGCGCCGGGAAATCTTCGAACAGATCCTCGACGAAGCCCGGACCATGGCAAAGCAGCGCGGCAATCACCATGACTGCATCGTGCCGGTCAGTGGCGGCAAGGACTCGCACTTCCAGGTGTGGATCCTGAAGGAAAAGTACGGGATGAACCCGCTGCTGGTGACCTTCAACCACACCTTCAATGCACCCGCCGGCGTCCGCAATCTCGAGAATCTGGTCGAGAAGTCGGGTTGCGATCTGGAGCGTTTCACCGCCGGCCCCGACGCGGTGCGCCGCATCTCCAAGTATATGCTGGAGACGGTCGGCGACATCACCTGGCACTACCACGCCGGCATCCGCACCTATCCCTTCCAGGTCGCCGTGGCGCGCAACATCCCGCTGCTCGTCTGGGGCGAGCACGGCTTCGCCGAGCTGACCGGCATCGTGACGCTGGAGGATTTCGTCGAGTTCACCAAGTGGACGCGCAAGGAGCACGACATGCGCGGCTACGAACCGGAAGACCTTGTGGGCAAGGGCGGCATCACCCATGGCGACGTGGCACCCTATGTCTATCCCAGCGACGAGGACATCGCGCGCTGCGACATCCGCGGCATCTACATGAGCAATTTCTTCCCCTGGGACGCCAAGACCCAGGGCGAACTGATGATCAACGAATGGGGTTTCGCGCCGGTCACCTACGAACGCGAGCGGACGTTCAATCTCTACGCCAAGATCGAAGATCACGCCAACGACGTTCACGATTACCTGAAGTATCTGAAGTTCGGCTATGGCCGCGCGACCGACGACGCCTCGATGGAGATCCGGCACGGCCGGATGAGCCGCGAGGAAGGCATCGACATGGTGCGCCGCTACGATGCCAACGAACCCAGCACGCTGGAAGGCTATTGCGACTTCCTCGGCATCACCAAGCAGTACTTCTACGACCTGGTGGAGCCGATGCGCGATTCGCAGATCTGGGAAAAGCAGAACGGTACCTGGGTCGCCAAAGACAGCGTCGTCAACCACGCGATCGGGGAACGGGAAGAACGCGCCCGTGTCGAGCAGTCCAACGACCGCACCCTGGCGCCCCAGAACGGCTACCTCTACTACAACCCCGACAATCCGCCGCAGCCGACCGGCAATCCGGTGCTCGACGAGCGGCCGCTGCGCTTCAAGACGCTCTGAGGAAGGACCTCTTTCATGGCCACCAAGCAAGTCGATCTCTGGCGCTCCGAGTTCGGTGCCGACTACGCTGAACGCGGCAACAACCGGATCACCGACGAGGGCCAGCGCCTGCTCATGCGCGACTGGGGCAAAATGCTGGCTCATGCCGTCACGCCCGCGCCGCAGTCGGCGCTGGAAGTCGGCTGCAACATCGGGCGCAACCTGCTGGCCTTGCGGCATTTCATTGAGGAACTGCATGGCGTCGAACCGAACCCCAAGGCCTGCGCCATCGCCAAGAGCTTCGAGGAGCTGTCGGATGCCCGAATTACGGAAGGGGACGGTTTTACGCTGCCCTACGAAGACGCCAGCATCGACCTGGTTTTCACCTCGGGCGTGCTGATCCATGTCGCGCCGGACGACCTCGGCGGCATGGTCGATGAAATCGTCCGCGTGGCACGCCGCTACGTCCTTTGCATCGAGTACTTCTCGCACGAGCCGGAAGCCGTGAAGTACCACGACATGGAGGGATTCCTCTTCAAGCGCGATTTCGGCAAGTTCTACCTGGAACGCCATCCTTCGTTGCGCGTGCTTGACTACGGTTTCCTCTGGCAGGTGCTCGATTCCAGTGACGACTGCAACTGGTGGCTCTTCGCCAAGGATTGACGGCAGGCATGAAGGCGACGCGCAAGCAGGAGAGAGTTCTCGGCCTGATCCCCGCCAAGGGGGGGTCGACGCGGCTGGCGAAGAAGAACATCCGCCAGCTCGCCGGACGTTCCCTGCTGGACTGGACCGCCGAAGCGGCGCGCGCCAGCGGCGTCATCGACCGTCTTGTCGTCTCCACCGAGGACGAGGAAGTGGCGCAGGCGGCCCGTGACCTGGGCCTGGATGTCCCCTTCATGCGCCCGCAGGAGCTGGCGCGCGATCCCGCCGGTGTCGTGCACGTCGCACTGCACGCCCTGGAAACGCTGGAAGCGGCGGGGGAGAGCTACGACACCCTCATCACTTTGCTGCCGACCTGCCCGCTGCGCAGCGCCGACGACATTCGCGCCGCCTATGACCTCTTCACCGAGCGCGACCGGCCCTTCCTGTTGAGCGTCTCGGAGTTCGAGCACACGCCCTTCGCCGCTTTGGGGCCCACCGACGACGGCCGGCTGGAGCCCTATATGCCGGAGTATTTCGGGCGCAAGTCGCAGGAAATGCCGAAGGCCTACCGGCCCAACGGCGCCGTCCATGTGCTGGACGTGAAGGCCTTCCGCGCCGCCAAGACCGACCTGGCGCAGCCCCTGGTGGGCTATGTCATGCCGCGCGCGCGCTCCTTCGACATCGACACCGAGGACGACCTGCGGGCGGCCGAAGTCCACCTTCTTTCCCAGAAGCGGGAGACGGCCTCGCCCGCCTGACACTGGTTCAGACGGCCCGCCCCCCTTTCAGTCAAAATCATGTCCGGCATATTTCACCACAAGCGTCGCGCGGCGGGAGATCCAGCCCCGATGGCCGCCGGCTGCCCGAAAGTCTAGAAATGACCAGCCGCGTATTCTTCCTTTTCGCTCCGGCTTTCAAGGATTGGCCATTCCTCATTGCCGAGGAGATGCAGGGCACCCTTGGCAAAATACAGCTCGCGGGTCTCGTGACCGGTATGGAGAACACCTTTCGTCACGTTTCCCGTCGACTGCGCGAAGCCGGCTACGGCCCACTCGACCATCTCGCGGCCCTCGAGTCACAGTGGCTTGCCACGCCTGCAGAACCAGGGCGGCTGGAACACTATGAATCCCTGCTTGGCGCCGAGGCTGTTCAGCGCCTCATCATCAGCGACCGGCACCTTGGCGCCGGCTTTGTCTCCGGTGCGCGCTTTCCCGAGACGCCCCTGAATGTTGCTTCGGCATCGTCGGAGATGCGCCACCGCTACATCGTAGGCATGCTTGATTATCTGTTCGGCAGCCTGACACAGAACCGGCCGGACCTGGTGTTCTGTTATGCCATCGCGGGCGCGCCGGCTTACGCCATTGCCATGCTCTGTGAGCACCTGGACATTCCCTTCCTTCGGCTGACCCACAGCCGGGTTGGCGCGCGACATGTGATCGATAGCAGTCCGCTGGGCCTGATGACCGAAGTGGCGAAGGTGTATGAACGATCCGAACAAGACCCCTCCATCGTCGCCGATACTCTGGAAGAGGCGCGGGAGTACATCAAGAGCTTCCGGAACAAGGCTGAAGCACCTCAATACACCGGGCTTTTCCACGAGATCCAACAGCGGAATCTCTCAACCAAGCGGCTGCTGCGCGATTTCGTTTCGGTAGCGAAGCCGGTCCTGCTGCCTCATACCAGACCCAAAACGGCAAGCGTCCGGCACCCATCCCACTGGCAGCGTGCCAGACACCGCGCCGCCGTCTGGGCCGCCGCGCGGCGGGCCGTACGCACGAAGACCTTCACCGAGCAGGACGAACTGCCCACATCGAAGTTCGTTTACTATCCGCTACACTTCGATCCCGAAGCCTCCACCATGGTCTTCGCGCCCTACCACACCGACCAGATCAACGTCGTGGAATGCCTGGCGAAGGCAACGCCGCCGTCGATGAAAGTCGTTGTGAAGGAACACCTGCCGATGGTGGGGCTGCGGCCGGCCGGCTTCTACGAGCGCCTCAAACGCATCCCAGGTGTGGTCCTGGCTTCACCGACCTGCGATCCTTTCGAGCTGATTCGCCGCACGGAGATGACCGTCGCAATCACCGGAACCGCTGCCTGGGAAAGTCTTCTGCTTGGCAAGCCGACGGTGACACTGGGGGACGTCCCCTTCAACGTAGTCTCCAAAGGGCTGTGGAACTGCCCGGATCTCACGCAGCTCCCCAGGGTAATCGAGACCGCCCGCCGGGACGGAGAATTCGATGACGACGTTGTCGTCCGCTATCTGGCGGCGATCTTCAAGAGTTCCTTCGATCTGCCTTACGAGTTGCTCTGGACCTCGGTAAGTAAGAAAGAACTGGAGCAACACCGTACGATTGGCAAAACCATCGCGCGGCATCTCGCGGCCAAAGTGGCCGAAGGGGTGGGTGCGGCCAAGTCCGCCACCGGTACCTGACCTGCAATGCAGTGGACAGGCTCCTAATGGAAATCCAAGCACAGCCCCCAATGGCAGTCTTTCGCGCCGACGCCGCAGCCGCCCTCGGGGGCGGTCACGTCATGCGTTGCCTTACCCTGGCGAAGGCCCTAAAGCGCCTCGGCTGGCGCTGCGCTTTCGCCGTGAATCCCGAAGCCCCGGAAGTCGTGTCCGCGCTGGCGGGGGAAGAGGTGCGCCTGCTGGACCCCGCCGCCGACGAACCGGAAGCCCTGCGGCGCGGCTGGCCCGGCGGCGTCGATTGGCTGGTCGTCGACCACTACGGGCGGGAAGCGGCCTGGGAAGCGGCCTGCCGGCCCTGGGCCGAGGCCATCCTCGCGATCGACGACCTGGCCGACCGGCCGCACGACTGCAACGTCCTGCTGGATCAGACCTTCGGGCGACAGGCCGCGGACTATGCCCGGCTGGTGCCTGCCACCTGCCGCGTTCTCGCCGGCAGCGCCCATGCCCTGCTGCGGCCCGGCTTCGCCCGCGCCCGGCCGGCCAGCCTCGCCCGCCGCGCCGACGCCGCGGGCCTGCGCCGCCTGGTGGTGACGCTCGGCGCCACCGACCCGGAGAACTACACCCAGGCGGCCCTGCAAGGGATCGCCAACAGCAACCTGGACCTCGCGGTCGACGTCGTGCTCAGCGGCGCCGCGCCGCACCTGGACGCGGTGCGCCAACAGATCGCCGGAATGCCGCAGAAGGTGCAACTCCACATCGACGTCGCGGACATGGAAAGCCTGCTCGCCGCCGCCGACCTCGCCATCGGCGCCGCCGGCACCTCCACCTGGGAGCGCTGCAGCCTCGGCCTGCCGAGCCTGCTCGTGGTGATCGCGGACAACCAGCGGCTGACCGCCGAGTCGGTCACGGCCGCCGGGGCCGCGCGCCTGCTCGCCGGGCCGAAATCCGGGGTACCGGCGCAGGTGGCCGAGGCGCTGCGCGCCCTGTCCGCGGACGGCAGCGCGCTGCATGAGATGAGCGCGCGGGCCGCCGAACTCTGCGACGGCCGCGGCGCCGACCGGCTGGGCCTCGCCCTGACGGCACCGGGCCGCGCGAAGGACGGCCGGGCGGTGGCCCTGCGGCTTGCCGAGCCCGGCGACGAAGACATCCTGCTGGCCTGGCAGCGCCACCCGACGACGCGCCAGTTCGCCCGCAATCCCGCGGCGCCCAGCGCGGCGGAACACCATGCCTGGTTCACCGCGCGGCTGGACGATCCGGACTGCCTCCTGACCATGATCACGCTGGACGGCGAAGCCGCCGGCATGCTGCGCCTCGATCCCCCGGCGGCGCCCGGCCACGCGCCCCAGACCCTTTGCCGGGAGATCTCCATCCTGGTGGACCCGGAGCGCCGCGGCCTGGGCATCGCGCTCGAGGCCCTGAACTTCGTCCGCCGCTGGCAAGGCGAGACGGTCATCGCCGCCACGGTGCTGCCGGGAAACGAAGCCTCGGCCGCCCTCTTCGCCGCCGCGCGGTACCGGCGCGGCCCGGACGGCCGGCTCTACAGCTTTCCGCCCCAGTCTGCTATGAGCTTCAGCGCGGAAGCCGGGCAGGCGGAACGCGGCTGACCCACAAGAGGACCGAAGCGATATGATCGAGATTGCAGGACGCAGGATCGGGCCCGGTGAGCCGCCCTACGTCATCGCCGAGATGTCCGGCAACCACAACGGCGACCTCCAGCGCGCCCTGGCCCTGGTCGAGGCCGCGGCGGCGGCCGGCGCCGACGCGGTGAAGCTGCAGACCTACACCGCCGACACCATGACCATCGACCATCCGGGCAAGGAGTTCCGCATCGAAGGCGGCCTGTGGGACGGCAAGACGCTGTACGAGCTGTACGAATGGGCCCACACGCCCTGGGAATGGCACGAGACGATCTTCGCCCGGGGCAAGGAACTGGGCCTGGCGGTCTTCAGCAGCCCCTTCGACGCCACGGCGGTGGATTTCCTGGAGGGCCTCGGCGCGCCGGCCTACAAGATCGCCTCCTTCGAGGCCATCGACCTGCCGCTGATCGAGAAGGTGGCCTCCACCGGCAAGCCGATGATCATCTCCACCGGCATGGCCGACCTGGAGGAGATCGGCGAGGCCATGGAGACGGCCCGCAAATTCGGCTCGGGCGAGATCGTGCTGCTGCATTGCATCAGCGGCTATCCGACGCCGGCGGCGGAGGCCAACCTGCTGACCCTGCCGGACCTGGCCGCACGGTTTCACGCCGTCGGCGGCCTGTCCGACCACACCCTGGGCCCGGAAGTGCCCGTCGCCGCCGTGGCGCTGGGCGCCCATGTGATCGAAAAGCATTTCACCCTGCGCCGGGCCGACGGCGGCCCGGACGCCGCCTTCTCCCTGGAGCCCGAGGAACTGAAGCAGCTCTGCGACAGCTGCCGGACCGCGTGGGAGGCGCTGGGAAAGGTCGACTACGGCCGCAAGCCCAGCGAGGAAGCCAACGCGACCTTCCGCCGCTCGCTCTACGTCGTCGAAGATGTCGCCGCGGGCGAAATCTTCACCGAACGGAACCTGCGGGCCATCCGCCCGGGTTTCGGCCTGCCGCCGAAACACCTGAAGGAGTTTCTCGGACAAGCGGCTACGACCTCCATTGAGCGGGGTACGCCCTTGAGTTGGGAAATGAAGGCCTGATGAGAACGCTGTCGCAGCGGCTCGCATGGCAAGCGACAACTGGATGATCGAGATTTGAGACCCAGAATGATTCCCCGTAGCCTCTGGCGGGCTACTGTTGTCTTCCTGTATTTCCTAAGAGCGGCACCCCTGCAATGTACGGTATTGCTGGTTTCGCTGCTGCTGGCGGGACTGCTGGAAGGCATAGGCATCATTGCCATTCTGCCTTTGCTGAATATCGTCCTTCGCAGTGACGCGGAGACGCCGTCAGCCATCAGCCGTCATGCAGAATCGGTGCTGGCGTTCGTCAATCTCACGCCCACCTTGGGAACAATTCTCTGTGTGATCGTCGGTGTGATTGTCGTAAAAGCTGCCCTGCTCGTCTTCGCGGCGCGCAAGATCGGCTACACCGCCGCCTTTGTTACCATGCTTATAAGGCAGAAACTCCTGGCGGCGCTGATGGAGGCACGCTGGTCCTTTTTCGTACAGAATCGAACCGGCACACTCACCTCAGCCATGGGCCACGAACCGGCCCGGTCCGCTTCCTGTTTTGTGCAGATCTGCCGAATGCTGACCGGCTTGATCCAGGTCGTTGTCTACGTCGCGCTGGCGATCTTGGTTTCCTGGGAGGTCAGCCTCGCTGCCATCCTGGTTGGCATCGTCTCGATCGTCCTGCTGAACCGCTTCGTCCTCATCGTCGGCAAGGCGGGAAGAAAGCAGACCGGTGTGAACCGCTCGCTGCTATCCCAACTCATCGACGGACTACAGGCGATGAAGCCAATCAAGGCGATGGGGAGGGAAGCCTCACTCTCTCGGCTGCTGGCCCACGACATCGAGACGATGAACGAACTGCAACGTATCCAGGTCTCCAGCAAAGAAGCCCTGACCCACTATCGCGATCCAATCGCGGCGATCGCCCTCGCCGGCTGCCTCTACATCATAATCACCTATTGGAATTTGGAAGCCGAGAGCCTGTTCGTCATGGCCTTGCTGTTCCTGCGCATCTCCAGCCGGGTCTCCGGACTGCAGTCCTCACAACAGGGTGTTGCCGGTTCGCTTCCCAGCTTCTGGTTCACCCGCGCGGTGCTCAGCAGCGCCTCCATTTCCAGAGAGAAGCGCCAGGCGGGAATCCTGCCGGAGCTGTCCAAAAGTATCTCATTGCGCAACGTTTCCTTTTCCTATGGTCACAAGAAGGTTCTGAACAACGTATCCCTCAACATTCCCGCCGGTCAGTTTGTCGCCATTGTGGGACCCTCGGGAAGCGGCAAGACGACGCTGGCCGATATCGTCATCGGCCTTTTGAAACCGAAAGCCGGCGAGGTGTTCATCGACGATACTCCCATGCGCGAAGTGGACCTGACCGCCTGGCGCCAGCGCATCGGCTACGTCCCGCAGGAAACAGTGCTTTTTCGTGACACGATCTACAACAACGTCACCCTCGGCGACGACGCCATCCCGCGTAAAGATGTGATGAGCGCGCTGGAACGCGCTGGGGCTCTCGCCTTCATAGAGGCCCTACCACACGGCGTCGACACCGTTGTGGGTGAACGCGGAGCCAAACTCTCCGGCGGTCAGCGCCAACGTATCTCCATCGCCAGGGCTCTGGCGAAGCAACCTACGTTGCTGATCCTCGATGAAGCGACCACGGCGCTCGATCCAAAGACCGAAGCCTCGATCTGCGCCAGCATGCGCGATCTGGCGGGACGCATAACTATCCTCTCGATCTCACATCAGCCAGCAATGCAGGAAGCGGCGGACATCGCCTATCGGATCGAGGAAGGGCATGCTCTCACCACCGAAGCCACGGCTCGTGTCGTCGTATGATCCTCTCATGAAGACTCTGGATCCCGTTCCTCGCGCAGAGGCAGAAAGCCGCAGCGAGCAAGGCCCTGGACCGGCACTCCACGGTCGACCGGCCAGGCCCCCGCGCGCCCTCTACTACGGCCTGCCTGCTGCAGAAGGCAGCTTCGCGGAAGACCTCCTGCTGGCGCTCATGAAATCGCAGCCACTGATTGAAATAGTGGCCGTCACCACCCCTGAGCCCGGCGTTTTTCACGGAAGGAAAGACTTAGCGGGCATCGAGCTGATCCAGAAGGACGACTTCGAATTTTCTGACCGCATCGAGAAGCTGGCTGGGCGGCACAGCTTCTGTCTTTCCCGCGACCTGCTGGAAAAGCACGCCGCAAGCGAATACAGCTATCTTTCAATCTCCGACCGCCGCGGCCTGTCGGGACTTCCTGTCTTCAAGCGTCGCCGAGCCTACCGGCAGTTACTGGCATTCTGGTACGACTTCCTTTCCAGCAGGAAGATCGACGTCGTCCTCTCCCTTGGCTATCCGCATGCCGGCTGGAACAACGTGCTTGTCGACGTTGCCCGGGCCCTCGGCGTGAAGGTTGTCATGCTGGATTTCACTGTTATCAGCCAGACAACGTTGGTCGGCGAAATGGATCGGCTCTATGAACGGGTGCCCGCTGAACGCTATGCGCGGCTGACATTGGAGGAATTGAGAGCCTCGATTCCCGCGGAACTGCGCGAACGGTTGGCGGCGGAACTGTATGGGCTCGACTTCTCGAGCAAGGTCAAGCAGGAGGTTCTAGGCGGTCAGAGCCTTGTGTCACGCCTGCGCGACGTCGCCCGCCTGCTGCCCAAGCCCTGGCGCCGTCGGGGCAGGTCGGTGAGCCGGATTGCGGGAGCGCAGTCGCCCTTCTTCGAAAGTCTCATCTCTTTCCAAGCCAAGCGCCACGTTGCCGGCCTGGCAGCCTACTATGACAGTGTCAGCAAAACGCCGCCGGATCTGGACAAGCCCTTCATCTACTTTCCGCTGCATATGCAGCCGGAGCGCAGCACGACGCCCGCCGGCGGTTTCTTCGAGGACCAGCTGCTGGTCGCCGAGATTCTTGCGGCCTCCTTGCCGGAGGGATGGTCGCTCTACATCAAAGAGCATCCGAGCCAGTTCTGGCAGGCGCGCGCCCCGAAACAAGCCTGGTTCAGAGACCGCGCCTACTACGAGCGGATCATGGCCCTGCCGAATACCCGCTTGGTCGCCCTCGACTATGACAGTAGGAAGCTGATCCGAAAAGCCGCCGTCGTCGCGACGATCACTGGTACTGCCGGCTGGGAAAGCCTGCTGGGCAACAAAGCTTGCCTGGCCTTCGGAAAACCCTGGTACGTCGGCTGCCGCGCCTGCTTCGAGATCGACTCGGTCGAGGCATGCAAGGCTGCCATAGCCGCTGCATTGGCCATGCCGAAGAAGGACGTTGAGCGGGCGGTCGTGGAGTTCCTCCTGCACTACTCCGACCGCATCATCCCCGTTCCCTACCTTCCCGATCCCACGCTGCTGTCGCGAGAGGACTATGAGCGCGCGACGGCAACAATCGTTGGCGCCATCCACAGAGCCATCGTCGATACGGCGAGCCGGTCGAGCAGCGGTCAGAGCGTCAGCGCCCAATAGCGGCGTGAGTTTTCGGAATGAGCCGCTTTTTTGCCCAAGGATCGCACGAACGTTCGTGAATTCGATTCTCTCATCCGCGACCGAACCTCGATTTCGTCTGCCAGCGGCTTGGCATCGAGGAACGCGACACTCCTGCAATGACCACCATGAAACGCATCCCCCTCTCTCCCAACTCATCGCACAGAGTTTTCAAAGTCTTCGCGCCCGAACTCAGCGTGCTCGGGCGCGTTGCGGAGATCCGGGAAGAGGCTGAGACGCGCCCGCTGTTCTCCCGGGCCTGGGAACTCTTAGATCAGGTTGCCACCATCTCACAGAGGCGGGCCGCGAAGGCGACGGCCTAAGGCCGCGGTTGTCCTGGAACGTTCAAAAGCAAGTTTTCTTCCAGCTATGCCCAGAAACATCGACTCGGCGCGGCCCATCAAAGTCTGCTACCCCTTCATCGGCAACAACGTGGGCGGCAGCCATATCTCAACGGTACTCCTGATTAAAAACCTGGACCGCCGGCAGGTGGAGCCGGTTATCGTGCTGCACGAAGAGGGGCCACTGGCCGACTATGTGCGCCGGCAGGGTCTCGACTATCACACAATCGACATTTCGGATTTCTTCAAGCCACCCTATTGGTCGTTCCGCAACGTCGTCTCCCTGGCGCGCCACACCGGACGCGTCGCCGCCTTCCTGCGTGAGTGGCGAATCGACGTGGTGCACGCCAACGACGTGCGCATCCATTTCGGTTGGACTCTTGCAATTCGCCTCGCCGGCGCCAAGCTGGTCTGGCACCAGAGGACCGGCAGTTTCGGCCGGAGCAGGATAAAGCGGCTGCTCGCGGCTTTGTCGCATCAGATCGTCTGCATTTCCCCCTACACCGCCTCGACCCTGCCAAAGTCCCTGGAACGACTGATCAGCATTGTCGCCAACCCCTTCGAGACGAAATTCGCCGCCGTGGACCGCAACGACGCCAGGGCCGCGATCCTGGCAAAGCTGAACCTGGCGCCCGAGACACGGCTGTTCGGCTTCTTCGGCAATCTGGTACAGCAGAAGCGCCCGTCGATCTTCCTGCAGGCAGCGGCGCGGATCAGCGAACGCCACTCCGGCCCCCTTGCCTTTCTGCTCTTCGGGGCCGAACGCAACAACTCCAAGACCGAGCTTTCGCAGCTGGCCGAAGAGCTGAGCATCCGCGCGCAGACCTACTTTATGGGTTTCCAGGCCCCGATCGAACCCTGGATGGCGGGCTGCGACGTGATCGTCGCCCCTGGCATCGGCGAGGGCCTAGGCCGCACGCTGATAGAAGCGATGATTGTCGGAACGCCCGTCGTCGCAGCCGATTCCGGCGGGCACCGCGACGTGATCACTGACGGCGAGAATGGCCTGCTCGCCACCGCCGACGACCCGGAGGCATTCGCTGCAGACGCCTGCCGGCTGTTGAGCGATCCGGCCCTGGCGGCGACCCTTGCAGAAAAGGCCAAGGCCCAGGCCGTGTTGAAATACTCCACCCAGCGGCACGCGGAGAAAATGACCGCGATCTACTTCCAGTGCCTTGGAAATCGGCAGAAGGCCGCGTCGGCAAAGCCCACAACGACACCGATATCCTCTCCCCCCCCAAAACCGGGCCCTGAGCCCAAACAAAGGTTCTAAGAAGATTTCGCAAGGTCTAGTATGACGGCAAAGGTCCCTCACAGGCCCGCTGGGCCGACCTTCGTCAGCACCCCCCCTGCCATTCCGCAGACAGAGGCAAGAATGACTCAAGCCGGCCCCTCGCTGAAGATGCCGATCCCGGCGAACCGGACCTACGAAAGCGTGCTGCACCACTACGAGGTGGAGCGCGCCATCGCCAAGCGGCTGATGACCGCGGACCGGGAGTCCCGCAAGCAGATCTACAGCACCATGTACGACGAGCTCTTCGAACAGGTGCCCGATCACCCGCGGTTGACCCGGCGCGCCGACGGCAAAGCCACCGAGACCATGAACGCGCGCAAGATGAAGCTGATCCGCCCGTTCATCCAGCCGAACAGCAGCGTTCTCGAGTTCGGCGCCGGCGACTGCCGCTTTTCTTTCGAACTCACGAAGATCGCGCGCAAGGTCTACGCCGTCGACATAGCCGACCAGATCGGGCCCGACGTCCAGCGGCCGGAAAACTTCGAACTGGTCGTCTACAACGGCTACGACCTCGACTTGCCGGAAAACTCGATCGATACGGCGTTCAGCGACCAGCTCATCGAGCACCTTCATCCGGACGACACCGAGCACCATTTCCGTATCGTGTACCAGGTCCTGAAGCCGGGGGGCGTCTATACCTTTCGCACGCCGCACCGCCTCACCGGGCCGCACGACGTCTCGCGCTACTTCTCGGAGGAGGCGGAAGGATTCCACCTGAAGGAATGGACCTACGGTGAACTGGCCGCCCTGCTGAAAGGCTTGGGTTTCCGCTCCATCGAGGCCTACTGGTTCGGGCGTGACCGGCTGATCCGCCTCCCCCTCTCCGCTTTCCGCTCCACGGAGGCACTGCTGCGGCATCTGCCGCTGGCGCAGCGCAAGGGCAAGCTCCGTTACCTCATTCCGGGGATATCCATCGCCGTTTACAAGTAGCCCTGCCGGGAGCTTTTTCGTGTCCTCCGTTTCCAACGAGCCTGCGGACGCAGCCGCCGAGGCTGCACCGGCCCACCCCGACGTACTGATCGTCATCAGTCATCTTGGCCACGGCGGCACCCAGCGTGTCGTCTGCAACCTGGCCAACGCGCTGGCGCGCGAGGGGCGTCGGGTGCGCCTGCTGCTGACGAAGCTGCGCGACAACAACGCGTTGCAGCTCGACCCCGCCGTTGAGGTGGAACTGCTGACCTACAAGCCGCCGCGGCGAACCTTCGCTCACCTTGCCGGCCTCTATCGCCTGGGATTCTGGCTGCCGAAGCTGCGCGCGCACATCCGTGCCAGCGGCGCGCCGGTTGTCGTGTCCTTCATCCGCCCTACTAACGTGAAGGTCCTGCTGGCCTGCCTGGGAATGAACACCCCCAAGCTGGTCATCTGCGAGCGCAACG
Source organism: Kiloniellaceae bacterium (assembly GCA_048268885.1). Lineage (GTDB taxonomy): Bacteria > Pseudomonadota > Alphaproteobacteria > Kiloniellales > Kiloniellaceae > Pelagibius. The sequence goes on from JBLWUP010000013.1 coordinate 21,663, forward strand.
ACCCGCGCCGCCAGCCGCTGGGAAGACACTGGAACCTGCTCAGCCGGCTGTTTTACCGCACGGCCGACGTGGTCACCGTGAACAGCCGGGGCGCCGCGCAGGCCCTCGCCGGCTGGGGGATTCCCGGCGGCGTGGTCTACCTGCCGAATATCCTCACCGCCCCCCCGTCGCAACAGGAGGCCCGGCTCGAGGCCCCGACGATTCTGGCCGTCGGGCGGCTGGTACCGCAGAAGGGCTACGACGTCCTGATCAAGGCGCTCGCCGACGCGGGAGACGCACTCGCCGGCTGGCGCATCAGCTTTCTCGGCGAAGGGCCCTCGGAAGAGCCGCTGAAGGAGCTGGCGGAGAAGCTGGGGGTCGCGGACCGCCTGGACTGGCGCGGCCACGTGGCCGACCCTTTTCCCTACTACCACGGCGCTATGGTCTTTGCCCTCCCGTCGCGGTACGAAGGTATGCCGAATGCATTGCTGGAGGCCATGAGCTGCGGCCTGACGCCGGTCGTCAGTGACGCTTCCGCCGGGCCTCTGGAGGTGGTCAGCGATGGGGAGAACGGTTTCGTCGTCCCCGTCGAGAGCGTCACGGCTCTATCGCGCGCCTTGGTCCGCTTGGCCAAAGACCCGGAGGAGCGCCGGCGCCTGGGCGCAGGAGCCCGCGCCATCGCCGCCGCCTATCAGCCGGAAGTGGCGTTACAGGAATGGAAAGTTGTTCTCGGCCTCGCAGCGCGGCAGCCGGGAGAGGAGCATTTGCCGTCTATGAAGCAAGATTCCGGCGAACTGAGCACTCTGAGCAGTTCCCACCGCCTCTCACTGTTTTTCCGCCAGCTTGCCCACTTCGCCACCCGGCCGAAGGTCTGGCCCGATCTCGGCCGCTGGCTGGCCAAGCGCGTGAAGGACAGGATCGTCGGCAAGGACACCGCCGTCGAGGCCGCACGGCAGGCGATGGCCGAAGGCACGGACTGGTGCGCCGAGAATTGCATCTCCCCCGCCGAAGCGCTGGCAAGGCTGGGACTGGACACGGCGATCCTCCATGTGGGCGAGCGCTACCCGGAGGAAATCGCCGCGGCGGAGAAACGCGTCGCGAACGTGCCGTTCCGCCTTGGCGGCGCCAGCAACATGGATCTGATCTATACCCTCTGCGAAGCGCTGCAGGCGACCAGGGCGGTCGAGACGGGCGTCGCCAACGGCTGGTCCAGCCTGGCCATCCTGCTGTCGCTCGCAAAGCGGGACGGCGCCTCGCTGCACAGCATCGATCTGCCTTATCTGAAGTATCAGAACGACCCCTGGGTCGGCGTCGCGGTGCCCGAGAAGCTGCGTCCCTGCTGGACCCTGCACCGCATGGCGGACCGCGACGGGCTGCCAAAGGCGCTGGCGGCGCTCGACAAGATCGACTTCGCCCACTACGATTCCGACAAATCCGAGGCGGGACGGCGTTTCGCCTATCCGCTGATGTGGAAGGCTCTGCGCCCCGGCGGCCTGCTGTTCTCCGACGATATCAACGACAACATGGGCTTCAGGGATTTCTGCGAGAGCGTCGGCCAGGAACCGATCATTGTGCGCCAAGACAACAAGTTCCAGGGTATCCTCCGCAAGCCCGCCACATGAGGTGTCCCTGCGCTTTCAGGCAAGCCCTTCCCTTCGTGCAACGCTCCAACCGACCCATCGAGGCAACGTGACCCTCCTGGTTTCCGATTTCGATGAAGTTCATCTGCCCGAGTTGCCGGAAGTGCCCGGCATGACCTCCGCGGCTGAGTGCCGCTACCTCTACTGGCTGACCTCTTCCCAGCTCGCCGGCCTGGGTCAACTGGTGGAAATCGGGTCGTGGCTCGGCCGCAGCACCCTGCATCTCGCCGCCGGACTCAGCCGTTCGGGCCACGAGGCCGAACTGCACTGCTTCGACGGTTTCACTTGGGCCCGCAGCGACCCCAAGAAGTCCGACCTGCCGCTCCAGCCGGGCGACAACTTCCAAAAATTCTTCGAGGCAAACGTCAGCCCGTTCAAGAGCCTCATCACCCCGCACCGCACGAAAATCGCCAACATCTCCTGGCCGGGCGCGCCGGTCGAGGTGCTGTTCCTCGATGCGCCGAAGAAGCTGCCGGAAATCACCCGCTGCCTGGAGGTCTTCGGCCCTTCGCTCATTCCCGGCAAGTCGATCATCGCCATCCAGGACTACCAGTACTTCCCGGCCTACGCCCTGGCGGCCTGTATGTACGCCCTGCGCGACAGACTGGAGCTGATCCACGTCGTGCTGGACGGCTCGACCGTCGCCTTTCGGGTGACCCAGCCTCTCGACCTTGCCCGGGACAAGCCGGCCGACTGGAACATCGGGCGCTGGTCGCCGGCGCAGGTCGAGGAGAACTGGCGGGCCATCCTGGCGATGCTGCCGGCGCAGGCGCGCGACCGTCTGGAGCCGGCCAGGGCACTGCACCTCTATGACTGCGGCGCCAAGGCGCAGGCCCTGGAGGCTATGCGCGCGCTGCCGATGACACCTTTCCAAAAGGACAAGATCGGCGGGCTGGCGCGCTCGCACACCTACCTCGGCTATCCCGAGCTCTTCACCGCGGCAGGCTTTCCCGGCAGCGCCAAGCAGAATCTCCTGGCGCATGCCAAGCACCTGCGTGACTGGCTCCGCGGCCTGCGTGCCGCGGGCTGAACCGGCGGTGCCGCGTCATGCCCGGCCCCGTTGACACCCGGGCGAAGGTTCTCTTCGTCCTGCCGAACTTTGCGGGCGGCGGCGCCGAGCGCGTGGCGCTCACCCTGCTCAGCCAGCTCGACCGCGCCGCCTTCGCCCCGGAACTGGCGGTCCTTGACGCCGCCGGCCCGCTGCGCCCTCTGGTCGGCGCCGACATCGTTCTCCACGACGTCGCCCGGCCGCGCCTCAGCCGCGCCCTGCCCCGGCTGATCGGCCTGATCCGCCGCCGGCGCCCGGCGGTGGTCTTCGCTACCCAGGGCTACCTGAACCTGGCGCTGCTCGCCGCCCGCCCCCTGCTGCCGGCCGGCACCCGGATCGTCCTGCGCGAATCCAACACCCCCTCCCAGAGCCTGCCGAACCGACGTCATCCCCGCTTCATGGCCTGGGCCTACCGCCGCTTCTATCCGGGCTGCGATCTGCTGTTCTGCCAGCATCGCCAGACCGAGCAGGAGATGCGCGAAGACTTCGGTGTGCCCGCGGCGAAGATCGTCACCCTGCCCAACCCGGTCCCAGAGTCCCAGCTGCGCGCCGCCGCCACACCGCCGCGGCGCGCGTCCGGCCCGGGCCTGCGTTTCGTTTCCGCCGGGCGCCTCAATCGTCAGAAAGGCTTCGACCGCCTGGTCGAACTCTTTGCCGGCCTGCCGGCCGACAGCCGCCTCACCATCTACGGCGAGGGCGGCGAGCAGGCGGCGCTGGCCGCGGCGATTGCCCGCCTCGGCCTGCAGCAGCGCGTGACCCTGGCCGGCTTCACCGCGGACTTGCCCGCCGCCTTGGCCGGCGCCGACGCCTGCGTGATCTCCTCGCGCTGGGAGGGCCTGCCGAACGTCGCCCTGGAAGCCCTGGCCGTCGGCACGCCGGTCGTCGCCTCGCCGGAATCCGGCGGCATCGCCGAACTGGCGCGGACGGCGCCCCCGGGCGCCGTCACGCTCGCCGCTTGGGGCGAGCCCTTCGCCGCCGCGCTACGGAGCTGTTGTGCCGGCCGTGCGCCGGAGACCCCCGCTCCCAGCCTGCTGCCCGAGCGCTACGCCCTGGAGAGCGTCGCCGCGACCTTCAATGCCCATCTGCGCAGGCTCGCCGGCCCGGCCGATGTCCTGTATGAAGGACAGCCTTGAAGATCGCTCTATGAAAATCGCCTACGTCACCATGCAGTTCCCCGTCGCCTCGGAAACCTTCGCCGCAGTGGAGATCCGGGCCCTGCGCCGCCTCGGCGCCGACGTCGCGGTGCTGGCCTACCGGAGCCCCCCGTCCGGCGCGGCGGCGCTGCTCGCCGAGCGCGGACTCGCCGATCTTCCCGTCGACCAGGGCGGCCCCGCCGCGACGCTGCGCGGCCTGCCCCTGGTCCTCCTGCGGCCCGGCGACAGCCTGCCGCTGCTCGGCACGATCCTGGCGCAGTGCTGGCGCCGCCCGCTGCACCTCGTCAAAGCCCTGGCGCTGCTGCCGCGCAGCCTCGACCTGCTGCGCAAGGTCGAAGCCCTGCGGCCTGATGTGCTCCACCTCTTCTGGGGGCACTACCCCAGCCTGCTGGGCCTGCTGGTGAAGCGGCGGCTGCCGGGGGTGACCGTCACCCAGTTCCTCGGCGCCTACGACCTGGAGCGCCGCTTTCCCTTGAGCGCCCTTCTGGCTGGCCGCGCCTCGCGCGTGCTGACCCATGCCCGGGTGAACCTGCCGGCCCTCGCCGCCTTGGGGCTCGACACCGCGCAGATCGACGTCAGCTATCGCGGCATCGAGGTCCCCGCGACGCCGCCCGCGCCGCGCAAGGTCCCCGCCTTGATCGTGGTCGCCGAGCGTCTGGTGCCGCAGAAGCGGACCGCCGATGCGCTGCGCCTCTTCGCCGCCGTCGCGGCGGAGCTTCCCGAGGCGCGCCTGCGCGTACTCGGCGACGGCCCGGAGGCGGAACGGCTGAAAGCCCTGGCCCGAGAGCTCGGCCTCGACGGCAAGGTCGCCTTCTGCGGCCACGTTTCGCACCAGGAGGTCTTCCGCCACCTGTCCGAGGCGGAGGCTGCCCTCTCCCTGTCGCAGAGCGCGTCGGAGCGGCTGCCCAATGCGCTCAAGGAAGCCATGCTGCAGCGCTGCCTTTGTCTCGCCACCCGCACCCCGGGGATCGATGAGCTCATCGCCGACGGCGAGACGGGGCTGTTGGTCGAACCCGGCGACATCGCCGGCGCCGCAGGACGCCTCGTCACACTGCTGCGCGATCCGGAGGCGGCGGCGCTGGCCGGACGCAAGGCCCAGGCCCATGTCCTCGAGCCCTTCGACGTCGAGCGCGTCATGGCGCAGCGGCTGCGGCTGTGGGAGTCGTTGCGCGCCGGCCGGCAAGCGGGAGCCGCGGCATGAGCGCGCCGCCCCTGGTCTCCGTCATCACCGCCGCCTACAACGCGGAGGCCTTCATCGCCGAGACCATCGCCTCGGTGCAGGCGCAGAGCCTGGACGACTGGGAGATGCTCGTCGCCGACGATGCCTCCGGCGACCGCACCGCGGAAATCGTCGAGCGCTGCGCGGCGGATGACCCGCGCGTGCGCCTGATCCGCCTGGAGCGGAACGGCGGGGTCGCCCGCGCGCGCAATGCCGCCCTGGCCGCCGCCCGGGGCCGCTTCATCGCCTTCCTCGACAGCGACGATCTCTGGCTGCCGCAGAAGCTGGAGCGGCAGGTCGCCTTCATGCAGGAAAAGGACGCCGCGGTTTCCTATACGTCCTTCCGCCGCATCAACGAGGACGGCAGCGACCTCGGCCGCCAGGTGAAGGTGCCGGCAAGGCTCACCTACCGGCAGCTATTGAAGAACACCGCCATCGCCACGCTGACCGGCATGGTCGACACCGCCAAGACCGGGCCGATCCGCATGACCGAGGCGCGGCGCGACGACTACATTCTCTGGCTGTCGATCCTGAAACGCGGCTTCGTCGCCCACGGCCTGCGTGAAGACCTCGCGCGCTACCGCGTGGTGCGCGGCTCGCTCTCCAGCAAGCCGAAGCGCTCCGCCGCCTGGGTGTGGGATGTCTACCGCAAGGTCGAAGGGCTCGGGCCGCTGCGCTCGGCCTGGTGCATGGCCCACTACGGCGCCCGCGCCGTCCTGAAGCGGCTGGTATTTTAGCGCCATGGCCCGCGTTCTGGTGACAGGAGCCAATGGCTTTGCCGGAGCGGCGATCTGCCGGCACCTCCTGGCGCAGGGCTGGACCCTGCGCGGCAGCGTCAGAAGCGCCACGGCCAAGGCGCCCGAGGGGGTGGAGACCGTCGTCACCGGCGACCTCGACGACACCACCGAGTGGTCCGCCGCACTGGACGGCGTTGAGGCGGTGGTGCACTGCGCGGCGCGGGTGCATGTCCTGCGCGAGACCGCGGCGGATCCCCTCGCCGCCTTTCGCCGGGTCAACGTGGCGGGCAGCCGGCGCCTGGCGCAGCAAGCACTGGCCGCCGGCGTGCGGCGCTTCGTCTTTCTCAGTTCCATCGGCGCGGCCACGGCGGAGAACGATCCCCCCGGCGCCAACCCCTACCAGGTGAGCAAGCTGGAGGCGGAGGCCGCGCTGCGCGAGGTCGCCGCGGCCGGCGGCATGAGCCTTGTCGTCCTGCGGCCGCCGCTGATCTATGGCCCGGACGCGCCGGGCAACTTCCGCCGCCTCGCCCGGCTGATCGCCGACGGCCGGCCGCTGCCGCTGGGCGCCATCGCCAACAGGCGCAGCCTGCTCTTCGTCGGCAACCTGGCCGGCGCCGTCGAAGCGGCCCTGCGCTGCGGCGAGACGCCCGCCGCCCCCTTGGCGCTCTGTGACGGCAAGGATCTCTCGACGCCGGAGCTGGCACGGCGCATCGGCCGCGCCTGCGGCCACCCGGTGCGGCTGGTTCCAGTGCCGCCCTGGCTGCTGCGCCTGGCCGGACGGCTGCTCGGCCGCGGCGCCGCCGTGGAAGCCCTGACGGGCAGCCTGACCATCGACAACGGCCCGGTCCAAAAGGGACTTGGATGGGCCCCGGCCTTCGGTGTAGACGAAGGCCTAGCCGTCACTTTCCACGACCAGCGACAGGACCTGCCGACGTGAAGAGCCAAGAGCCCGAGACAGGCCCGTTCGGCCGCGCCTTGGCCTGTGGCGTGTTCACCACCTACAAGACGCTCGCCACCCTGGCGACGCCGATAATCCGCCGCTACCTGGACCGCCGCCTGGCGCGCGGGCGCGAAGACCCCCAGCGCCTGGAAGAACGTTTCGGGCGCCCCGGCGTGGTGCGCCCCGTCGGGCCGCTGATCTGGATCCACGGCGCCAGCGTCGGCGAGGCGCAGTCGGTGCTGCCGCTGATCGAACGCTTGCGCCGCGACTGGCCCGGCTTCAGCATCCTGCTCACCACCGGCACGGTGACCTCGGCCCGCTTGATGGCCGAGCGCCTGCCCGAGGGGGTGATCCACCAGTTCATCCCGGTCGACCTGCCGGGGGCCGTCCACCGCTTCATCGAGCACTGGCATCCCGAAGTCGGCCTGATCGTCGAGTCCGAGTTCTGGCCGAACCTGCTGCGCAAGGCGCGCGCCCGCGGCACCAGGCTGGTGCTGCTGAACGGCCGCATCTCCCCCGCCTCCTACCGGGGCTGGCGCCGCGCCCGCCCGGTGATCGCCGAGCTGCTGTCCGGCTTCTCGCTGGTCATGGCGCGTTCCCCCGAGGACCATGACCACCTGGCCGCCCTCGGCGCCCGCAAGGTCAGCAGCCCCGGCAACCTGAAGGCCGCCGCGCCACCGCTGTCCGCCGACGTGGAGGAGCTGGCCCGCCTGAAGGACGCGATGGCCGGGCGTCCCCTCTGGCTGGCCGCCTCGACCCATCCCGGCGAGGACCGGGTCGCCGGCGAGACCCACCGCGCCCTGCGTGACCGCCTGCCCAAGCTGCTCACCCTGGTGGCGCCGCGGCACCCCAACCGCGCGGAGGACATCCGTCACGAGCTGGAGACTTTGGGCCTGAACGTGGCGCAACGCAGCCTGGGCGAAGCCATCGAACCGGGCATCGACGTCTACCTGGCCGACAGCATCGGCGAGATGGGTCTTTGGTACCGCCTCGCCGAGGTGGTTTTCGTCGGCGGCTCCCTGGTGCCGCACGGCGGCCAGAACGTCCTGGAGCCGGCCAAGCTGGACTGCGCCATTCTCTGCGGCCCGCATACCGCCAACTTCGCCCGCATGGCCTCGGAGATGGCGGCGGCCGGCGCGCTGCGCCAGGTGGACAGCGCGGCGGATCTGACCGCCGCCGTCGCAGAGCTGCACGAACATCCCGCGACCCGCCAGGCCATGATCGCCGCGGCACGCAGCTACGCCAATGGCCAGGCCGGCGTGCTGAAGCGCACCATGGAGACCCTCGCCCCCCTGCTGCAGGATGTGATCGACAGCAAGAACTGACCTTATTCAAGCGGAAGTGATTGGCCCCGGCCGCCGCCCAGCGGCCATCATGGGACATGAAGACACCGCTCAGCCCGCTTTCACGCTCACGCGGCCTGACCCTCCTCGGTCTGGCCGCGTTTTTTTGTTTTCGCTGGCCGGGTTCGCCGCTGAGGCGCGCGGGCCGGTCCCGACATCTGGGCCGCGGCCTGGCGGGATCCAGCGACGTGGCCTACGACGTGACCTTCGCCTTCGTCTTTCGCGCCTTCCGGCCGGAGGGCGCGATCCGCCGATAGGCGCGTCAGCGTACCTTGTGAAGTTCCAGGAAACGGCTGACCGCCTGTTCCACGTGGGCGCGGACCTCGGCCTCCGTCACCTTGTCCTGCACGCCGAGGATGCAGCGCATGTGCAGGGGGTCCTTCAGCATGTAGAGCAGGGTCGAGGCGGCCGAGGCGGGGTCGGGCACCCACAGGCGGCCCATACGGTCCTGCGCCTCGAGGTAGGGCACCATGGTCGCCAGCCAGCGCTGGGGCCCTGAATCGAAGAACGTCTTCCCGAGTTCCGGAAAGCGTTCGGCTTCCGCCACCACCGTGCGGAACAAAGACACCGCCAGGGGCGAGGTGACGAGGGCCAGAAAGCGAAAGCCGAGGTCGCTCAACACCTCGCGCGGTTCGGCCTCCGGGTCCAGCTGACAGGCGTCCAGCCCGACGGTCTGATCGCAGTAGTTGCCCATCACCGCGGCGAACAGCACGTCCTTGCTGGGGAAGTGGCTGTAGACCGTGCGTTTCGAGACGCTGGCCTTGGCGGCGATCGCATCCATGGAAACCTCGCCATAGCCGGAGCGGGTGAAGAGCTCCTCCGCCGCGGCGACGATCGCCGCGCGCTTGGGCGAGCCGGCGGCCTTGCCGCAGGCCGGCAGTGGATCTCCTGACAGAGTGCTGTCACCAGGCAACGTCTCAGTCCTCACCAATCGCTTGACATCGGTCTCGTTCCAGGATGTAAACTGAACCGTGTAGTTTACATCCTTCCGCTTTCCAGAACACTACCACGAAGACCGCCTTCCAAGCGACAACGGGGCTCTGTCCATGGCATACCAAGGTCACGAAAACGGCAGAAAATCAAGCTTTTCCGGGGAGAGCCCCAGCGAAGGCAGCGGTCAAAGCGACGGCAAGGGCGGCTGGGTGGTGGCCTATGCCGGCTGGGTGATCCGCTGGCGCTGGGCGGTGCTGCTGGGCTGCGTTGTGCTGGCCGTGGCGCTGGCCAGCGGCGGGCGCTTCCTCAGCTTTTCCACCGATTACCGGGTGTTCTTCAGCAAGGAGAACCCGCAGCTCCAGGCCTTCGAATCGCTGCAGCGGGTCTACACCAAGGACGACAACATCCTGATCGTCCTGCGGCCGGACGACGCCGACGTCTTCACCGCCGAAACCCTGGTGGCCCTGCGCCAGTTGACCCAGGCGGCCTGGCAGCTGCCCTACTCGCGGCGCGTCGACTCCCTGACCAACTTCCAGAACAGCTACGCCGAAGGGGACGACCTGACGGTCGAGGACCTGGTGCCGGCCCGGTTGCTGGAGGGCGGCGCCGGCTTGACGGCGGCGCGCCTGGAAGCGATCCGCGCCGTGGCGCTGTCGGAGCCGCTGCTGGCCGAGCGCCTGATTTCCCGCGACGGCCGCTCGACGGGCGTGAACGTCACCCTCACCCTGCCCGGCGAGGGCCCGGAGGAGGTTCTGGAGGCCATCGCCGCGACGCGGGAGATGGTGGCCGGCTTCAAAGCCGATCACCCCGGCATCACCGTGGCCGTCACCGGCCTGGTGGCGATGGACGCCGCCTTCAGCGAGGCCAGCTTCGCCGATCTCTCGAGCCTGGTGCCGATCATGTACGGCATCATCATTGCCGGCCTCCTGCTCTTCCTGCGCTCCTTCGCCGGCACCACCGTGACCCTTCTGGTCATCGGCCTCTCCGCCGCCTCGGCCATGGGGCTCGCCGGCTGGTTCGGCATCAGCCTGACCCCGCCCTCCTCCATCGCCCCGACCATCATCCTGACCCTGGCGGTGGCGGATTCCATCCACCTGCTGGTCACCTTGCTGCACGCCATGGGACAGGGCGCCGACAAGCGCCAGGCCATCGTCGAGAGCCTGCGCGTGAACTTCAGCCCGGTGTTCCTCACCTCGCTGACCACGGTGATCGGTTTCCTCAGCCTGAACTTCAGCGACGCGCCGCCGTTCCGCGACCTCGGCAACATCACCGCCATGGGCGTCGTCGCCGCCTGGATCTACTCCATCACCTTTCTGCCGGCCTTCCTCGCGGTGGTGCCCTTGAAGGTCAAGCCGCGGCAACAGGACGAGAACGGGGCCATGGAACGCCTCGCCGAGTTCGTCCTGCGCCGCCGCAGCAGCCTGCTGTGGGGAATCACGGCCCTCGTGCTCGCCCTGGCGGTCTGGATCCCGCGCATCGAGCTGAACGACCAGTTCGTGAACTACTTCGGCCCTTCCATCCCCTTCCGCAGCGACACCGACTTCGCCATGGAGCACCTCTCCGGCATCTATCAGATCGAGTTCTCCCTGCCGGCGCCGGGTGAAGGCGGCATCAGCGAACCAGCATACCTGCGCAAGGTCGAAGGCTTCGCCGGCTGGCTGCGCGAACGCCCGGAAGTCATTCACGTGCAGAGCCTCACCGACATCTTCCGCCGCCTGAACAAGAACATGCACGGTGACGATCCGCAGTGGTACCGCCTGCCGGAGGACCGCGATCTGGCGGCGCAGTACCTGCTGCTGTTCGAGATGTCTTTGCCCTACGGCCTGGACCTCAACAACCAGATCAATGTCGACAAGTCCTCCCTGCGCGTCATCGCCACGCTGGAGAACATCACCACGCGCCAGATGCGCGAGCTGCGCGCGGCGGCGGATCACTGGATCTCCGTCAACATGCCGGACCTAGCGAGCGAGCCGACCGGCCCCTTCGTCATGTTCGCCTACATCTCGGAGCGCAACATCAGGTCCATGCTGTTCGGCACCGGCCTGGCCCTGGTGCTGATCTCGCTATCGCTGATCTTTGCCCTGCGCAGCCTCAAAATCGGTCTCCTGAGCCTGATACCGAACATCATCCCCGCGGTCATGGCCTTCGGCTTCTGGGGCATGCTGGTCGGCCAGATCGGACTCGCCTCCTCGGTGATCGCGGCGACCAGCCTGGGCATCATCGTCGACGACTGCGTGCACTTTCTCAGCAAGTACCTGCGCGCCCGCCGCGAGATGGGCGCCAGCCCGGAAGACGCCGTGCGCTACGCCTTCACCACGGTGGGCCGGGCACTCTGGGTCACCTCGATCGTGCTGATCGCCGGTTTCGCCACCCTGGCGCTCTCGGCCTTCGAGCTGAACCAGAGCCTCGGGCTGCTTACCGCCCTGGCGATCTTCGCCGCCCTCATCGCCGACTTCCTGCTGCTGCCGCCCCTGCTGCTGGCCATCGACAAGGAGAAGAAGCATGCCGACACCCCTCATGCCCTTGCACAAGCGGCCGACTGAGACGGCGGCCCTGGCCGCCGCCATCCTCGCCGCGCTGATCCTCGGCTTCGCCGGGGCCGCCCTGGCGGAAACGCCGGAGGAGAAAGGCCGGTCCATCGCCGAGGAAATGGACCGCCGCGACCTCGGCTTCGAGGACAGCTATTCAGAACTGAAGATGGTCCTGGCCAACAAGCAGGGCCAGAGCAGCAGCCGCGAGCTGCGCATCCAGACCCTGGAGGTGCCGGGGCGCGAGACCGGCGACAAGTCGCTGATCGTCTTCGACCATCCCCGCGACATCGAGGGCACGGCCTTCCTCAGTTTCACCAAGATCCTGGAGCCCGACGACCAGTGGCTCTACCTGCCGGCGCTGAAGCGGGTGAAGCGCATTTCCTCGGCCAACAAGTCCGGGCCCTTCGTGGGCAGCGAGTTCGCCTACGAGGACATGCTGTCCCAGGAGGTCGACAAGTACGACTACCGCTGGCTGCGCGACGAGGCCTGCGGCCCGCTGACCTGTTTCGTCGTGGAGCGCTATCCGCTCTACGAGAGCTCCGGCTATACCCGCCAGGTGGTGTGGATCGACCAGCAGGAGTACCGCGCCCAGCGCGTCGATTTCTACGACCGCAAGGACTCCCTGCTGAAGACCCTGACCTTCGACGGCTACCACCAGTACCTCGACCAGTACTGGCGTGCCGACGACTGGTTCATGCTCAACCACCAGACCGGCAAGACCACGCGCCTGACCTTCGGCAACTGGGAGTTCCGCATCGGCCTCGACGACGGCGACCTCAACCCCAACCGGCTGAAGCGCCTGCGCTGACCTGACGGGACCGGGGAGTTTGCGGCACGTGCTCCTTCGCTCCCTCCTTGTGGGGGAGAGCCAGGGACGGGGGCGATCTTAGATCCGAACCGGCGCTGCCGCTTATTCCGCCGCCTGGCGGGCGGCGAGCAGGTTGGCCTGGACCTGGGAAAGATGGCGCAGCATGGACTGGCTGGCGCCCTCCATGTCGCGCTCCTCGATGGCCTTCACCAGCAACTCGTGCTCCTTGAAGCTGTGGTGGTCTTTCGGCGGCCGGTCGACCTTGTTGCGCAGGCGGCCCCAGACCACGGCGCGGCGCACCGCGTTCAGGGTGTCGAAGAGGGCCAGCAGCACCGTGTTGTGCGCCGCCTCCGCCACCGTGCGGTGCAGACGGTTGTCGCAATTCTCGTACTGGCGCCAGGTCTGCGCCTGGCGTGAGGCCAGCATGCACTGCTTCAGCTCGGCGATATCGCCGGCGGTGGCGTTCAGCGCCGCCTCGCGGGCGATCTGCGGCTCGATCAACAGGCGCGCCTGCATGACCTCGCGCGGGTTGGTCAGGGCCGCGATCCCGGCGACGTCGGAATACTCCTTGGCCGGCCGGGTGCCGATGAAGGTGCCCTTGCCGACATGGCGCCACAGTTCGCCGTTGCTCTCCATCACCGCCAGGGCCTTGCGCAGCTCGCCGCGCGAGACGCCGAGGATGTCACAGAGCTCGCGTTCCGGGGGCAGACGGGTGTTGGCGGGAAGATCGCGCTGCGCCAGATAGGCGCGCAACTGCGTCAAAGCTCCCTGTCCCTGATCCATACCGACTCCGTCTTAGTTCTGCGGCCACGAAGCGGCCCCCCGAAAAACGCGGGCACCCTAGGCGTAGCCTATAACGCAGTCAATTGCGGCTGACCAATATAAATCAATTGCTAAACCAATCAATAATTGGTTAGCCTTTGGTCCTCAGCAATAAGGCCTGCCGCCCGCCGCGCCAAGCGGCGCGGTGAAATGAACAAGAAGGCCGGGGAGGAACAGACATGCCGCAACGTCGCGCCGCGACTCGTCGTGCGATGGGCAGAACCTGGCGGCCAGCCGGGTGGAACCGCCGCGAGTCTTCATCCCGTCCGGCACCGTCTGTCGCGGCTCCTCCGGGCCGCAACAAGACCGACTGCCGGCCCCGCATCTTTCTTCAGGCAAACAAGGGGATCCGCATTCCATGCGCTTTGTGACCTATGAGTCGGACGGCGCGCCGCGGCCCGGCCTGCTCATCGACAACGACACCATCGTCGACCTGCCCAAGGCCTTCGCGCTGGCCCGGGGGCAAGAAACCGAGAGCCCGTCCAACCTTCTCGACGTCATTCGTGGCGGCGGGGCGATGCTCGAAGCCTGCGCAGAGATCGCCCGGGACGCCACGGCGGGCAAACTGGCCGCCGCCTGCCTGCCCGCTGCCAAGGCCGCCCTCCTGGCGCCGATCCCGCGGCCGGCGAAGAACGTGTTTTGCGTCGGCAGCAACTACCGCGCCCATGTCACCGAGGCCAGCCGCGCGCAGAAGAAAGAAGACAAGGTGCCCGATCATCCGGTGTTCTTCACCAAACCCCCGACGGCGGTGGTCGGCCCGGGCGGCACCATCCGGCTCGATCCGGGGATCTCTCAGAAGATGGACTACGAAGTGGAACTCGGCGTGGTCTTCGGCAAGCCGGGGCGTGACATTCCGGCAGCCGAAGCCGTCAATCACATCTTCGGCTTCACGATCATCAACGACATCACCGCCCGCGACGTTCAACGCCGCCACGGCGGCCAGTTCCTGAAGGGTAAGGGCCTGGACACGACCTGCCCCTTGGGCCCGCTGATCGTCACCCTGGATGAACTGCCGAACTTCGAAAACCTCCGCATCAGCCTCAAGGTCAACGACCAGGTGCGGCAGGACGGCAACACCGGCTCGATGATCTTCTCGATTGCGCGGCTGATCGAGTCCCTGTCGGAGGGAATGACCCTGGAGCCCGGCGACCTGCTGGCGACCGGTACGCCGTCCGGTGTCGGCTATGCCATGGACCCGCCGTGCTTCCTGCAGGGCGGCGACAAAGTAACTTGCGAGATCGAAGGTATTGGTCAGCTTGAAAATACTGTCCAAGACGTTTCCTCGGCGGTCAACGCCGCCTAGGAAACCAATAACAAACCCAATAACAAACTGGGACTAAAGGATCCGCTAAGGATTTCCAAAGTCCAAATACGGGAGGACACTATGAAAAGCTTTTCTTATCTGAAGACAATTGCGGGGGCTGCCCTCGTCGCGGGCGCGATGGGCATCGCGGCGATGCCGGCGCAGGCCCAGGACAAGGGCAGCATGCGGGTCGCCTTCGGCGATGTTCCCGGTGGCGAGATGGTGAACTTCATGATCGCCGTCGCCCGCGCCGAGGAACGTGGCGTCAAAGTCGAGACCTCGTTTCTGCAATCCGAAGACCTGGCGGCCCAGGCCATCGTCAGCGGCCAGGCCGACATCGGCGTCGGCACGCCCTATGCGCTGATCCAGAAGGTCAACGCGCCGATCCGTATGTTCTACCAGCTGTCCATGCTGCGCTTCTATCCGGTCGTCAACGGCGAGAAGTACAAGTCCTGGGAGGATCTCGACGGTGCCGACGTTGCCGTGCACGGCCGTGGTTCGGGCACCGAGGCGCTCATGCAGCTGATGGCCAAGGAGCATGGGATCACCTTCAACTCGGTGAGCTACGTCCCGGGCTCGGGCGTGCGCGCCGGCGCGCTGCTGCAGGGCCGGATCGATGCTTCGATCGTCGACTACGAGCGCAAGCGCCTGCTGGAGCGTGAAGCGCCCGGCAAGTTCGTCTTCTTGCCTCTGCCCGACGTGAAAGCCACCGACGAAGCCCTCTATGCCAACAAGAACTGGCTGGAGAGCGAGAAGGAAGCCGTGTCGATCCTGGTCGAGGAACTGATCAAGACCTGGCGGGAGATCAATGAAGATCCCAAGGCCATCGTCGCGCTGCGCGAGAAGTACAACGTCCTTCCCGATATCGAGAAGGTCGAAGTGGACGAGCTCGTGCCGGCCTTCACCCAGGGCGTGGAAATCGACCTCTATCCGGCCAACGGCGGCAGCGCCGAATCCGTGAAGGAAGACTTCGTGTTCTTCACGACCTCGGGGTCGCTGGACGGTGATGCCTCGGCCCTAAAGGTCGAGGACTACTGGTATCTCACCCCTGTCGATGATGCCGTGAACAAGTTGGGCAAGATGTAAGCCTGAGCTTCTGTACTGATCTTTGTACTCATTGCGATACCCCTGCAACTGGCGGCAGCGCCCTCTCAGCAAAGCTGACGCTGCCGCCGTTTCTCTCCAGACAGGAGGTTTGAAGACCAGTTGATGGCCACGACAGCATCATCGACGCCGACAGCTGCCGAAGGTTCCGGGCCGGCGGACACAAGTGCCGCGCTGAAGCACGTGCCGCTCTATCGCTTGCTTTCGATCATCGGCGTCTTCGCGCTCTGGGAAATTGCCGGCATGATCCCGATCAGCGTCGCCTTCCCGACCTTCAGTTCGACCATTCAGGCGCTTTTTGAGATGACCGCCGACGGCCGGATGATCCACGCCTTCGGCGAAACCCTGAAGCCCCTGGCCATCGGCGTCACGATCTCGGCGGTCTTCGGCGTCGCCATCGGGGTCGGAATGGGCCTCAACCGCCTGTTCCAGTGGATGTGGGAGCCGATCTTCGTCGTCCTGCAGGCGTCACCCGTCGCCGCACTCATTCCGCTTATCACCTATGCTTACGGGATCGGGCTCACCGCCAAGACGGTGGCGGTCATCATTCTCGCCTCCCCGATCATCGTCCTGAACACCTACAAGGCGGTCCGCAACGCGAGCCCGACGCTGATCCAGATGTGCCGCTCGTTCCAGGGCAACCGCCTGCAGGAGATCCTCCTGGTCATCATCCCGAACGCCGCGCCGGTGATCTTCGCCGGGCTGCGGCTCGGCGTGGCCGCCGGCTTTATCGGAGTCATCCTCGCCGAACTGCTGATCACCCCGACGGGCCTCGGCGACATCATCTCCTACCACCGCTCGATTGCCGAGTACGCCCACATGTATGCCGCGGTCTTCGCGATCATCGTTTTCTCGGCCGTCATGGTCGGACTCCTGGAAAAGGTCGAAACCAACTACTTCCGGCCGGAAAAGAAGAAAGGTCAATGATGGCTAGTGCACCTGCGATGTCTGCGCCCAGCGACGCGCAGCCTGTCTCCGACGAGAACATCGTCGAGGTTCGGAACATCTCCAAGTTCTACGGCTCCGACATCCATGCCCTGGATTCGATCAATCTCGGCTTTCCGACCGGCCAGATGACCACCCTTCTGGGGCCCAGCGGCTGCGGCAAGACGACCTTGCTGAAGATCGTCGCCGGCCTGCTGGAGCCGAGCGGCGGCGAGGTCTTCGTCAAGGGCAAGCCGGTGACCGGACCGGGCCCGGAGCGGGCTTTCGTCTTCCAGGACTTCGCCTTGCTGCCCTGGGCCACGGTGCTGCGCAATGTCGCCTTCGGCCTGGAGCTGACCCGCAGGCCCAAGGCGGAGCGCGAGGAAAAGGCGCGCCACTACATCGCCGAGGTGGGACTGGCGGGCTTTGAGGAGAAATATCCCCACGAGCTCTCCGGCGGCATGCGCCAGAGAGTCGGCCTGGCAAGGGCACTGTCGGTCAACGCCGATGTCCTGCTTATGGACGAGCCCTTCTCCGCCGTCGACGAGCAGACCCGCCGGAAGTTTCAGGAAGATCTGCTGCATCTCCTCTCGGTGGAGAAAAAGACGGTGATCTTCGTCACCCATTCGATCGAGGAGGCGGTCTACGTCTCCGACCAGATCGTTCTCCTGTCGCCCCGGCCGGGCCGCATCCATTCGATCATCCGGCCGGAGATCAGCCGCGACTCCAGCCCCGACGATATCAGGCGCGACAAGGCCTACCTCGACACCGTCGAGGAGATCTGGAGCGACCTGCGCAAGTATCTGGATTGAAGGCCGCAAGATGACTCTCTATGGATATCGGGTCCCCCCCGCCTACTCGCTGCTGATCTGGATCGCGCTGTGGGAGATTGCCGGCCGCCTGGAACTGGCCTTCATCCTGCCGCCCTTTTCCGCCGTGGTGGAGCAACTCTTCGTGCTGCTGCAGCGTCCGGATTTCCACACTGCCGCCCTGCAGACACTGCGCTCCTTCGTCATCGGCATGGTGATCGCCATCGTCGGCGGCGTCGCGCTGGGCTTCCTCATGGGCCGCAACCGCATGGCCAACAGCATCCTCGGCATGTGGGTGAACATCTTCGCCAGCGCCCCCTTGTCTTCCCTGGTGCCGGTGCTGATGCTGCTGTTCGGTCTCGGCTCGACGACGATCATCGTTACGGTGGTGCTCTTTTCGATCTGGATCATCGCCCTCGACACCTACGCCGGGGTAAAGCACATCTCGCCCTCGCTCGCGGAGATGGGGCATTCCTTCGGCGCCAGCCGCTGGCAGCTGCTGACAAGGGTCCTGTTCTGGGCGGCCTTGCCGGAGATCCTCGCCGGCATCCGCATGGGACTGATCCGCGCCGTCAAGGGAATCGTGATCGGCCAGCTGCTGGTCTCGGTGGTCGCTCTGGGCCGGCTGTTCCGCACCTTTTCCGACAATTTCCAGTTCGAGGAGTTCTGGGCCCTGACGCTCATCCTCTTCGTCTTCGCCTTGGCGTTCTCATCGCTGATCGGCTGGCTGGAACACAAGGTTGAATACTATGCCGGCTCGCGGATCTAAGTGGTGCCGGACGGCACCCGGAAGCCCGGCATGAGCGCGACCCTCCAGCGCTACCCCGCCGCCGAGATAGCGCGCTTCCTGCGCGCCGCCTTCGGCGCGCTCGGCGTGCCGGAGAGCGATGCTGAAACCGTCGCCGGCCTGATGGTGAAGGCCGATCTCTACGGCTATGACACCCACGGCAGCTTTCGCCTGCGCCAGTACGTCAACCGGCTGCGCGACGGCGGCACCAACCCGCGTGCCGAGATCAGCATCGCTCAGGAGACTTCATCGACAGCGGTGGTCGACGGCGACAACGGCCTGGGCCACCTGCCGATGCTCTTTGCCACCAGACTTGCGATGCGAAAGGCCGAGGACCACGGTATCGGCTGGGTCGGTGTGCGCAACGGCAACCACGCCGGGCCGGCATCGATCTACGTGAACCTGCCGGTCGAGCAGGACATGATCGGCCTCTACGCCGCCGTCGGCAGTGCCAATCACGTCCCGCCTTTCGGCGGTATGGACCTCTTGCTCGGCACCAACCCCATGGCCATTGCCGTCCCGGCGGGCAAGTCGGCGCCCTTCGTTCTGGACATGGCGACGACGGTGGCGGCGGCCGGAAAAATCAAGACGCTGGCTCAGCGTGGCGAGATGATGCCCGAAGGCTGGATGGTCGGGCGCGACGGCAAACCCCTGACCGACCCGACACGCCAGGCCGAGGGATTACTGCTGCCCATCGGCGGGCCCAAGGGTTACGGCCTGGCCATGGCCATCGGCCTGCTGGCCGGCACCCTCAACGGCGCGGCCTTCGGCGACAATGTCGTCGACTTCACCAAGGACACCGCCACGCCCACCAATACCGGACAGTTCATCGCCGCCATTTCCGTTGCCGCCTTCGGCGACGTCGCGACCTTCAAGGCGACCGTCGACGAGGTCTTCGCGGAGATTCGCGAGTCGACTCCCCTGCCCGGCCACGACCCCGTGCGGATTCCCGGCGACCAACGGGGCGCTATTTTCGAAGATAGGAACACGAACGGAATTCCGCTTCACCCCAACCTTGTCAAAACACTTCAAGACATCGCCGGAGAGTTGCAGATCCCGAGTCTGACTTAAAACCAGGCAAGGTCTGGCAAGCTCAGGGCAGCCGTACTACAAACCCTTTCACTCCACGCCACAGGGAAGACGATAGAGCATGAGTTACGTATTCACCCCCCCCGAACAGGTCCACATCCCGGTGCGCGGCAGCGACGCTCTCTTTCCGGTTCACCGCATCTACTGCGTCGGGCGCAACTATGCCGCCCACACCATCGAAATGGGCCACGACCCGGACCGGGAAGACCCCTTCTTTTTCCAGAAGAACCCGGACAACCTGGTGATCAACGGCGGCGACTTCCCCTACCCGGCGCAGTCGAGCGACGTGCACCACGAGATCGAGATGGCCGTGGCCCTGCACAAGGGCGGCAAGGACATCCCGCTCGACAAGGCCATGGACCACGTCTGGGGCTACGGCGTGGCCCTCGACATGACCCGGCGCGACCTGCAAGGCGTGGCAAAGAAGGCCGGCAGGCCCTGGGAAGTGGGCAAGGCCTTCGAGCATTCCGCCCCCTGCAGCGAACTGGTGCCGGCCAGCGAGATCGGCCACCCGGCAACGGGCGCGGTCTGGCTGAAGGTCAACGGCGAAACCCGCCAGGAAGGCGACCTGGGCCAGATGATCTGGAAGGTGCCGGAGATGATCTCCTACCTCTCCGGGCTCTTCGAACTGGCGCCCGGCGACGTCATCCTCTCCGGAACGCCTTCCGGCGTCGCGGCGGTCAACCGCGGCGACGTGCTGCACGGCCACATCGACGGCGTCGGCGAGCTGCACACCAAGGTCGTCTGAGAACAGCCTGCGCCGCAGGACCAGCCGCCGCCGTCCCCACCCGGGGCGGCGGCGGTTTCATGTTGGGCGTCAACTCCCCCGCAGGATATCCAGGTCGACGCCGTCCTCGGCCTGCAGGACATGGTCGCGCCACAGGCGGCGCCAGCCGCGCTCGGCGCCGACCCCGGCGGGCGGGGTGAAAGCCTCCCGGCGCTTGGCCAGTTCGGCTTCGTCGACCAGCAGGTCGAGGCGGCGCTCCTTCACCGAGAGGCGGATGCGGTCGCCGTCACGGACCAGGCCCAGCGGGCTGCCCAGCGCCGCCTCCGGGGAGACGTGCAGCACGATCGTGCCGAAGGCGGTGCCGCTCATGCGGGCGTCGGAGATACGCACCATGTCCTTCACCCCGGCGCGCGCCAGCTTGGCCGGGATCGGCAGGTAGCCGGCCTCCGGCATGCCGCTGGCCAGCGGCCCGGCGTTCTGCAGCACCAGGAAGTCGTCGGCGGTGACGTCGAGGTCGGGATCGTCGATACGCTGCGACAGGTCCGCCAGCGAGGTGAAGACCACGGCCCGGCCTTCCCGCTCGAAGAGCGCCGGCGTCGCCGCCGCGCGCTTCAGGATCGCGCCTTGCGGCGCCAGCGAGCCGGAGAGCGCCACCAGCCCCCCCTGCGGCGAGATGGGATCCTCCGGCGGCCGCACCACCTTGGGATCGACCCAGGGATCGCCTTCTTCCAACAGCTCACCGAGCGTCTTGCCGGTGACGGTGGGCACATCGAGGTGCAACTGATGCTTGAGGGCGCGCAGCACGGCGGGCGCGCCGCCGGCGGCGTGGAGGTCTTCCATGTAGTGCGCGCCGGTCGGCTTCAGGTCGACCAGCACCGGCGTCTCGTCGCTGAGACGGTTCAGCAGGTCCATGTCGAGCGAAAGGCCGAGCCGCCCGAAGATGGCGGCCAGGTGCACCACGGCGTTGGTCGAGCCGCTGATCGCCAGCAGCACCCGCAGCGCGTTCTCCGCCACCGCCGGGGTGACGATCCTGTCGAAGGTAAGGTCGCTGCCCTCCTTCTCCATCGCCAGCTGCGCGATCCGCGTGCCGCTGGCTTCGGCCTGGCGCAGGCGGTCGGCATGGACCGCCGGCACCGCCGCGCCGCCCGGCAGCATGAGACCCAGGGCCTCGCAGAGGATGGCCATGGTGCTGGCCGTGCCCATCACCGCGCAGGTGCCTTGCGTGGTGGCGAGGTTGCCCTCGATCTCGCGGATCTCCTTGTCGTCCAGCCCCCCGGCGCGGTACTGCGCCCAGAACCGCCGGCAGTCGGTGCAGGCGCCCAGCCGCTCGCCCTTGTAGCGCCCGGTGGACATCGGGCCCGTGGCCAGCACCACGGCGGGCTTGCCGGCGGAGATGCCGCCCATGACCAGGGCCGGCAGGGTCTTGTCGCAGCCGCCGACCAGCAGTACCGCATCCATCGGCTGGGCGCGGATCATCTCCTCCACGTCCATGGCCATGAGGTTGCGGTAAAGCAGGCTGGTGGGATTGAGAAAGACTTCCCCCAGAGACGTCACGGGGAATTCCAGCGGCAGGGCGCCGGCCGCCAGCACGCCGCGCTTGGCCGCCTCCACCAGTTCCGGCACGCCGCGGTGGCAGTTGTTGAAGCCGCTGGCGGTCCAGGTGATGCCGACGATGGGTCGGCCCAGCATCTCCTCGGAATAGCCCATGGAGCGCGCGAAGGAACGCCGCAGGTAGGCCGCGAAGTCGGGGTCGCCGTAGTGGGTCAGCCCGTTCAGCAGTCCGCGCTTCTTGGTGTCGTTCATCCTCGCCCCTTCAAGTCCCTGGCACCGTCCGATATGCGCGACATTCTACCGCCTGGCGATGGCCCGCGCACGGCAGAAGCAAGCCAATGCCCGAGACGGGGGGCGAGAAAACAGCCAAAGAGATTCCCTGGAGGTACGGGCGCGCGACACCGAGCTCTCTACCACCAAAGCACTACCGGCGGACCGCCAGCGGCACTTGCTATGATTCATAGCCGGTGTTAATTTCAACCTTAACGGGCGATCTTTTCAGTTCCTGCTCAGTCCTTCCTCATCGCCGCCGCCGCTGGGCTGAATTTAACTTTTTCGGGGTTTCGAAGTTTGCGGGGTTTTGAAGTCTGCGCGCCTCTGTTGCGGCGCCGGGCCAGCCTTCCGCTCACCCTGTTGGCAGCCATTCAAGAAACAGCGCCTTTACCTTCGTGACCTGCAGGTAGCGCGTCCACCCAGTTCCACGTGTTACCGGACCGCCGCGCCAACCCGGCGGCGCCGTCCCATTCGGAGGGGGATATGGACGATACCGAAATCACGACGCTTCATTTCGATCTCAGGCACATCACGCAGGATACCGAGTTCACGCTGCGCGCGGGCGGCGGGCGCAGCTACCGCCTGATCCCCTACGCCGAAACACCGGAGAAGCTGGCCGAACACCGGGCGCAGAACAAGGTGCTCGCCCTGGTGGACGCCGACCACCTGCAGCATCTGACCCACTACGTGGAAAACGCGGAGCTGCCGGCGCACGGCATCTCCCTACGCAGTGTGATCTTTCCCTCGCTGGACGACCATCCTCTGCCGGAGACGGCGCTGGAGTTCATCTACAGCAGTACCGACTGCAATCAGACGGCTGTGCGGCTGAATCCCTGGGCCAGCGGCATGGTGCAGTTCCCCCTGGTCTTGAAGCACCTCGGCATCTCACCTGACGCCGTGGATGACGCGGAGATGGACGAACTGCGGCTGCACGCGGCCCAGATCAAGCCGCCCTCGGAAACCGCGAAGGCGATTCTCTTTCACCATCCGAACTTGGCCTCCGCGGACTGCACCGTCGTCAACCGGGTGTTCGACAACTACGTCAAGGACAGCCAGGACTTCAAGAACCTCACCCTATACATCATGCGGCACGGGCCGGGCAGCACGGAATGCTGGTACGAGAAAACCTGGTCGACCTGGATCAATCCCAAGACCAAAAAAGAAGAACCGATCCCGGCGCGAACCGACATCAAGGCCAAGGACGGCAAGCCGATCCCCTTTCCGACAAACAAGGCAACCGGTGAGCCCGGCATTCCGCAGTCCATCCTGAGCGGCGATCCCGCAGACGCCAAAAAAGGGGTTCTGGGTGTGCTCGCCCCCGTCCTGAAACAGATCCTGACCGATACCCAGAACGACCACACCCTGAACGGCGCGCTCTGGACCAAGCAAGCCGGCACGACTCACGCCACGGAAACCAACGTGCCCCCGACCGGACCTGCCGCAACTGCCGCGGCCCCCAAAGGCTGGACCATCAAGAACAAGACATCGTGCTATGGCCTTCACCTCTATGCCAACGAACTGACGTATGAAGACAACAAGATTTCCTTTCCGGTGAAAAACTGGCCGAGCCGCTACCTTGGCGCCTATGTCGAGTTCTTCAAGCCCGACGGAACCGCCATTCCCCGCAAGGACATTTCCGGCTGGCCGGACCCCATGTGGAGCGCACTGCGCGGTGCCTTCGAGCCCAGCTCCACGAAGAACTACCTGACCTATATCTCCGCCGGGAACACGGTCTTCGGCATTCCCGTCGAGTTCATGACCACAAAAACGACCTTGGACTTTCCCTGGCCCGACGACGCCGCCAAGGCCAACGTGCTGGTGGGCGGGCTGGGCTTCGCCGAGGGCTTCAAGGATTGGGACGGCGATGTGGATGTCGCCGGCGCCCTGGCCACCGGCCTGGTCAGCTACGGCATCAACATCATGAGCCTGACCTTCACCGTCCGGGTCACGAACCCCTTTTTGAAAAAGCAGTCCAAGGAGACTCTGGACGCGATCTACGAAGCCGCGATCTTCATCGGCCTGCTCGCCGGTTTCATCTCCGCGCTGAACTTCAAGACCGCCACCGCCAAATACATCCTCACCTTCCTGGCGACCAAGGTCTTCTCGATCCTGCTCGGCAAGGGTATCGAGGCGGGTGTCAGCAAGGCCGCCCAGAGGCTGCTGCAGATCGCCACCATGGGGCTCATGGGACAGATCACCGCCGAAGAGGCCGTGGAAGCCATTCCCATCGCCGGGCGGATCATTCAGGTGGCCAGCGTGCTGGCCGATATCGCCGCGCTCGCCGCCACCACGGTCGAGGTCGGGCGCGCGCCCGCGACCTACAAGCTGGAGGTCACCCGCACCCTGGACCTGACCGTCACGGTGAAGCCCGACCCGAAGCACGCCAAGCCCGGCGCCAAGCCGATCTGGCCGCTGGTTGCCGACCACTACATCATTTCGGTCACCTACCCCGGCGCCAAGGGGCAGGAAGGCGGCACCACCTACATAAAAGCCGGCCCCATGCCCGGCCAGCACGACGCGGACATCGCCGTGACCTTCAAGGGAATACCGGCCGGCGGCAAGAGCGAAGTCGTGGCCGGCATCTACTCCGCCAACAACTGGCTGGCCGGAAACTGGTCGAGCGGCTGGAGAGACGCGCTGCCCGACAACGGCAACCAGCTTGCCGTCAGCGGCAGCATTACCGAGAACCTGGTGCCCCTGACGCCGACCACGACCTACAGCCAGAAGCAGCGGCTGGTCTACGACAGTGCCGAGGCGAAGTACCTCTGGGGGGTGACCCAGTTCTCGATCAGCTATGACCTGGCCACGGCGCTGGACGCCAGGAACCCGGCCCCCCTGCGCGCGCCCTTCGCCGAGAACGGCAACGAATTGCCCGGCGAAGACAACCATATCGCGATCACCGTGCAGTCGGCCGGCAGCAAGTGGCAGCTGGACGACAAGGAATCCAACACCGTCTACGAAATTCAGCGCAGGGAGTTCTACGGTCCGGACGGACAAGCCTTCTACGAGCTGGAGGTCCAGGACCTGACCCACGAGATCCCCCCGATCCCGCAGGTGGTCAACGACTGCGCCTCCGACGGAAACCGGATCTGCGAAAGGGTCAACATCACCGTCAACAATTCGCAGTACCAGCTGGGCTACACCTGGAAGGCGTCGGGCATGAACCTGCCGGTGGACAACGGCTCCGCCCCGCAGAACAGCCAGATGTACGTCTTCCAGAGCATCTCCACCCTGGGCCAGCCGGGGGACTGGATCATCGCGCCGTCCCGCGGCTTCACCCAGCAACCCTACCTGGCCTTCGACCAGTTCGGACTGAAGCCCCTCTTCGCCCTCGATTTCGCCACCTACGACGCCGAACTGAACAAGGGCGGCGCCGTTTCGGCGCAGCTCGCCGCGGCCTTTGCCGGCTACGACCTGCCATCTGACGCGGCGATCACCGTGGTCACCGCCGACAAGGAGTGGCGCATCGGCGCGGCGGGCCAGACCCCGCTTTTCGAACTGCACAGCAAGACCACCGTCACGGACAAGAAGGAAGTGACGGTCATCGACGTCTTCGCTTATCCCGTGCCGGGTCTCGACAACTTCTGGGTCGACCCGCGCCCGGCTGAAACGCCGGACAACCCCGACCTGAAGCTCTACTACCTGCGCGGCGTTACCTTCCCAAAAGGCGAGTCCACCTTCGACTACGCCAGCGGCAAGGCCTGGGGCGCCTTCATCGTGCCCAACCTGAACGCCGTCGCCATCCACCCTCAGGGCTACGTCGTCGGGGTCGAGTGGGGACACTTCGGCGCCAACGCGCCCAAAATGCATGTCCTGAAGCTGCCCGCCGAGGCGGTCAACGAGAAAGACGCGCCCCTGGCCGCCCCGCTTTCCGGGTTCGGCCAGCGCGAAGGCCTGATGAGCCAGCCGGTGGCGCTGACCATCACCGCCGACGGGCGCATCCTGGTGCTGGAGCAGGGCAACAAGCGGATCCAGGGCTTCGACATCAGGGCCAACCCCGTACAGTCCTTCGCCGGCCCGGTGAATTTCACCCTCGACCCCGCTTTCGTCGCCGAGCTGGACAGCCAGACGGTGAGCCTGGCGTTGAAGCAGGCTTTCCAGCGCAATCTCTCGCCCTGGCCCTTCTATGGCGCGCCGCCCGACCCGGCGAAACAAAGCCCCACCATGCTGGCGCAGATCGTGGTCGGCAAACTGAGCTCCGCGGCAGACCTGGACAAAGGCCTGGTCGATGCCGACTTGCTCAAGGCTTTTCTGCTGCGCGGCTACCGGTTGCCCGAGGACCCCAGCCAGATCGAGGTGACGGTCACCACCAAGGGCGAGGTCTGGATCATCACCGACAAGGTCAACACTGCCACCTTCGACATGCGCCTTCTGACCGATACCCACGGAGAGAAACACCTGCTGGCCTTCCAGGCGGCGGGCCTGGCCATCAGCGTCACGGCGCCGGGCCAGGAATGGAAGATCACCGATTCCATCAACGCCATGACCTTCGACGTCAAAAAGCCGATCTCCACCGGCAAAACGGGTTCGCAGGCGGCCGGCGACCTGTCAGTGCAACAATTGGTGTCGACCATGGCCCTGCGCGACGAGGGCGCGGCGAAGATCGACTACCTCGACATCGCCGTCGAGGCCAAGGGCTACATCTACGTTCTTTCCAAGACCGCGGAGAGCGGCGCAAAACCCGTCTACCGCCTGGACATCTACAACCCGGACGGCTCGGTGCTGCTGAAGGAGCCCCAGACCGGCGTCAACGCGGCCAAGCTGACCGTCGACCAGTGGCGCACCATGTTCACGCTGAACCTGGACAAATTCCTCGGGCCCGATACGCGCACGGAGCCGGGCATCAGCACCTGGATCCCTTCGACGCCCGGCAGCCCCGGCGGTTCGTGACGGGCTGGTGGGTAACCGCTCCGCGGATAGAGGGGCAGCGGCTGACGGCCGCTTTCGGTTTCGCCTCCAGCGACAAGGGAGCACAACATGACCACGTCAAAACATTCTTCGAGTACAAGCTTTGAGTTCTTTGGCCTCTGGAACCTGTGGAGCTTGTGGATGCAGAACACGCTGTTCGTCCATCCCGATCCGCCGGCCTTGGAAGGATTCATCAGCGCCGTCCCGCCGAACCCTACACCGCTGAACACCGCCCCCACGGCCCTGTTCAATGTCTATGCAACGCCGGACGGCGGCTCCTTTATCCTGCAGTCCCAGTACAACGGACTCTATCTGAAGTTCATCACATCCCCGGACCAGAAGATTCTGGGCAGCGAGAACATCCTTGCGCCGCAGGGAAAGTCGGCCAGCGAAGCCGCTCAGTTCCAAGCGGATAAAGGCACGGTCTTCAAGGATTCCGGAGACTACGTTACGGATCTTTGGTTTGACGACCCCGCAACCGGCCGGATGATCCTCCTATACGGCTGGCCGAGCCTCTACTACCCTTTGGTTCTCGCCCTTCCCACGGATCCCGCGGTGAAGAACGGACAGCTCAAGATCACCTTCTACCCGGCGGCTCAAATCTATGCCGGCGGCGCGGCGGGAAAGATGCCGCTGCGCTACGTGAACATGAGCGGCCAGATCCTCGAGGGCGGCGACTATAGCGGCTACGACTTCACCGGCGCCGATCTGTCCAACGCTTACTTCGACAAATCCACGCTGACCGGCACGATCCTCCGCTCCGCCACGCTCGCCGGCACCAAGTTTGATGGTGCAAAGCTCAACGGCGCAGACCTGACGGAAAGCGATCTCAGTACCGTCACTTACGATTCGGATACGAGCGTGACCGGAAGCTCAGAGGCCCTGACCAACATGACAGGGGCCAAGGTGCCCTATGGTCTGCTGGGCCACAGATGGCAATGGATCAACCTTGCCGCTGCGACCATCGTGCAGTTGCCGGAGGAACTGTCGAGCAAGGCCGAGCCTCTGAATGCCGAAGGCGCAATTCTGTCGGGTCTGGAGAGCGACTTGAAAGGCCGCGTCCTGGACTACGCGGACTTCACCGGCTGCGATCTCAGAGGCGTCTATCTTGAGAGCGCCCATATGGAAGGCGCCAACTTCACCGGGGCACAGCTGAACGGCGCGAACCTGCAGTTCGCCTCCCTCACCATCGCGGACCTGTCGGGCGCGCAACTGGGCTCCATCGCGCTGCGCTTCAAGGTCACCCAGGGCAGCGACGTCACCGCCTTCGAAAAGGCCTTGAACGGCGGCGATGTCGCCGACGTCGAGACAATCTTCCAGGACAACGGCGTCGGCCTGACCGGCAGCGTCTCGATCAAGAACTCGACATCGGCGCCCGGGCGGGTCTGGACCGTCGAGGAAACCAAGACGGACGGCGGCACCACGGACTACCTCGTCCGCCTGGAAGCGCTGCCCGGCGGCGCCAGCTACATCGGCGTCTTCCTGCCCAGCGCGCCGGCGCTGCTGGGCGCCGCCTATCTCAACGGCGCGACCCTCACCTCGGCCAACCTCTACGGCGTGAACGGCGCCAACGCGCAGCTCTATTCCACCGCCAACAGCACCACCTCCTTCGACAGCGCGATTCTGGAAAATGCCCGCTTCCCCAACGCGAACATGAGCGGCGTGAACCTGCAGAAGACCCGGCTCTACGGCATTGAGCTCGCCGGTGCCGTCATGACTAATGCACAGCTCGGCGGCGCCGACTTCTCGCCTTCAGAGACCGGCACACAAGCCGATCTGACCGGCGCGAACCTGCAGAACAGCGACTTCTCCGGCGCGAAGCTGGACGGCGTGATCTTCACCAACGCCGCCGTGGCCCTGCCCGAGGCGACGCAGCCGGACGACAGCGACGGCGTCTGGCTGTTCAACAGCGGCGGGGCGGACCTGGCCGCCCTGCAGGCGGAGGTCAAAGCCGCCGCCAGCGGGCAGTTCTCCCTGGACGCCAGCCTGCAGAGCGACCTGCGCGACGGCCCCGTCGAAAACCCGATACGCGACGCCTTCCAGGAGAACGGCATCACGCTGGAGGAGCAGGCCACGGTGTCGATCGAGGCCTACGGCCCGACCTGGTCCATCCTCGATGGCAGTCCCCTCTATCGGATCAATCGCGCCATCGACAGCGAAACGACCGGGGCGCCCGCCTTGAAGGTGCAGGAAGTCGGCGGCTCGACTGAATTCTTCATCGCCGACAGTTGCGAGGCCGACCTGGTCAACGGGCCGGTCGACGCCGCCATCATCGCCGCTTTCAAGGCTGAAGGGGTCACACTCCCCAGCACCGCGGAGGTGAAGGCCGAGGAAAAGGCGATGGCCTGGCAGATCTCCGACGGCGCCGTCACCTATACCCTCTGGCTGGCGATCGACGACCTCTGGGCGTGGACGCTCTACGCCCGCCCCAGCCTGCCCGCCCTGCGCAAGTGGTTCGCCGGGGCCGGCCTCGATCTGCGCTGGCAGGCCACGGTGAGCGGCCAGGACGGCGTCTGGGCGCTGAACAACGATGCCAACGATCCCTGGAACCGCCAACTCGGCTACGTGGTGTTCAACCTGGTGCAGGATCCGGACGGCGGACCGCTGGACGTCTATGGCCACCAGATGCGCATCGAGCGCTACGTCGGCGACAACGAGCTGGTCTACGACATCCTCGTCGCCGGCCCGACCAAGCTGACCGCAGAGGATCTCACCCTGACGACCATCTGCCCCAACGGCAAGAGCGTCGCGGAGAACAAGGCCCAATCCATCCCCTTTGCCGAATGGATGCTGGCCAGGAAGCCGCCGGCACCGCCGAGTTGTGTGATTCCCCCCGGGGGAAACTACTACTGCCCGCAGCCTTCGGGCGCCGACAGCCTGAGGGAACCGGCAGACCCGCCGATGGCCGCCGCCGGCGAGTAGATCAGGCCGCCCGCTGCCTGTCCTGGGTGCGCCGCCAGCGGGCGAGCGCTTCCACGATGACCTCCGGCCCGGCGCCGGGCTTGTGCGCCTCTTCGGCCAGGTGGCGCCGCCAGGCGCGCGCACCGGCCAGGCCGTTGAAGAGGCCCAGCATATGCCGGGTGATGGACTTCAGCGGCACGCCCTGCGCCAGTTGACGCTCCACGTAGGGCAGGAAATCCTCGACGATCTGCTCACGGCTTTTCGGTTCCGCGTCCTCACCGAAGACGAGGCGGTCGGCTTCGGCCAGGACGTAGGGCGACTGGTAGGCGGCGCGGCCGATCATCACCCCGTCGACCCGCTGCAGATGGTCCTGCGCTTCCTGCAGCGTCTGCACGCCGCCGTTCAGCACGATCTCCAGCTCCGGGAAGTCGCGCTTCAGGTCGTAGACCACGTCGTAGCGCAGCGGCGGCACCTCGCGGTTCTCCTTGGGCGAGAGGCCGCTCAGCCAGGCCTTGCGGGCGTGGATGGTGAAGGAAGTGCAGCCAGTGGCGGCGATCTTCGCCACGAAGGCGGTGAGCGCCTCGTAGGAGTCCACGTCGTCGACGCCGATACGCGTCTTCACCGTGACAGGGATGTCGACGGCCTCGATCATCGCGGCGACGCAGTCGGCCACCAGCTCCGGCTCGGTCATGAGGCAGGCGCCGAAGCGGCCGCGCTGCACCCGGTCGCTGGGGCAGCCGAGGTTCAGGTTGATCTCGTCATAGCCGCGCGCCGCGCCCTCCCTGGCCGAGAAGGCCAGGTCCGCCGGCGCCGAGCCGCCGAGCTGCAGGGCCACGGGATGCTCCATCGCGTCGAAACCGAGGAAGCGGTCGCGGTCGCCGTGCAAGATGGCCCCTGTCGTCACCATCTCCGTATAGAGCAGCGTGCGCTGGGAGATGGCGCGCAGGAAGGCCCGATCGTGACGGTCGGTCCAGTCCATCATCGGGGCGACGGACAATCTATTGATCTGGTTTTTCGTCATTCCTTCAGGGTCAACCAACGAATAACGCCTATGCATACGACAGATTGGACCAGGTTGCAGGAATGACCACTTTTGATCTCTCCGGGCACACGCAGCGCAGAGGAAAAATGGCTCGCCTTACTCAATTTCCCACCGGCCGCACCTGCGCACAGATGAGGGCAAGAAACCACGGATCACAATAGCTTTAGATGACAGTGGCCCCCCCGACAAGAGCCACACCAGGTTTCTCTCCAGCCGGTTCCTTAGCGCCCTATGGCGGCGAGCGACCACAGCTGTCACGCCGCTTTACAGGCTATGCATCAGCTCCATTCATCGATTCAGCTACCGAAGGTATGTCAAGCACCGGCAAATGCCACATGTTGACGTTCCCCAACGGCTGATTTGTCGCAATCTTTTACAGCCACCGATTCCGCAAGAATGCCGCGAGCAACTTAATGCTTGAAAGGCCAGAGACAATCGCCTCCGGCATATTTCTTGCTTAATTATTTGGGTAGCAGCGCCAACAAAGTAACGAACTTCGTCGCTGCATCCGGAAAAGTGAGCCAGCCTAGCGTCACACTCAGCGCCTCGAGCGACGGTTGAAGTGCGCTTTGATTTTGGCAACCAACAAACAACAAAAACTCTGTTCTCGCAAACGTGCTTAGTGTTAGCGCTCCGGCGCCCCTTCAGCATTGTGAAGGAGACAGCAGATGAAGACAGTGCTTCCTGGCAAGAGCCTTATGCTTGCGCTGTGGCTCGTTGCATTTTCTCCTCTACAGTTCTACTCGGAAGGTGCATCGGCTGGCCCTGTTATGCACCGCCAGACGATAAAGAACGACACCAACGGAGATGTGAATGATTTGAGGCTCGACTTTGTACCGCAGACCGTGAAAGCCAAACTTTGGCATACCGGATCGTCGGTAGATACCAACAACAACGACATAAACGAAGCGAATGAACGCATAGAATCCAGCGACATCAGCCTCGGCAATCCCTCATGGGCGCAGAATACTTTCGGCACCGTTTCGAACGGAGGGTTCGTAGACATAGACTATGAGACGCGTTCAGGGCGCAGCGGCAAACTCCGACCTGCTACCTCGCAGTGGACGCTCAACGGCG
Source organism: Kiloniellaceae bacterium (assembly GCA_048268885.1). Taxonomy (GTDB): domain Bacteria; phylum Pseudomonadota; class Alphaproteobacteria; order Kiloniellales; family Kiloniellaceae; genus Pelagibius. The sequence goes on from JBLWUP010000013.1 coordinate 53,312, forward strand.
AAGACAAGGGCATGGTTACCGTGGTCGGCGAGCCGATGCGGATCGCGCTCAATTCGACGAGTGGTGAAGCCTTTGCTGTTTTTATAAATCCAGAGCAATTTGCGATCACCTACAGCGACATACAGCTGTTCGCCAACAATGACCTTGCAAATCTCACGCTGGATGATTTCATTTCACCGACCGGTCCGCTTGTGACAGGCTTGCCCAGCTCAATAGACTTGCTCCCTGGAGAAAGCGCGGCTCTCTCCTTTGGAATTGTAGACCCTATAAGTTATCAGCTAGCTCGCGCTTTCGCATCCGAAACAGGTACAACTGAGTTCTTCTCAGTAGCATCGGCTGCAATCGCCGTTCCGGAACCTTCCACCATGGCTCTATTGGGGTTCGGTCTCGCGGCCTTCTTCTGCGTCCGGAAAGCAAGAGAACCAGCTGCCAAGACGGCTTGATCGTGATCTGTCTCGCCGAGTTTGATGGTACCTATGCCCATGTTGCCGGACGCCACCGGCGCCGCGTTGCACGACGCCGCCGAGCCGTACGATCGGTCTCGTCTGGCGACGTAACTCGGCGCGAAGCGGAGATTGCACGAACTTGGCCGGGGGCCCGCACCGCGTCATAAGAAACGGCGTCTCAGAGGCCGCCGTGCTGGACTACGGTCCAGACGACTGATTGAGGCCCAGTTCCTTCTGCAGCTTCTTGGTCAGGCCGAGGGAGACGAGACGGTGGGATTCCCGGAGATAGTCGCGCAAGGCCTCATCGTCGAGGCCCGGGGCATCGTAGTGCTGGATCCACTTCATGCCGCGCGAGGCGAGGTAGGGCGCGGGCCGCAGGCCCGGCTGGTCCTTCAGGATGTCGTAGGACAGCGGCGAGGTCTTGAAGGTGAAGCGCGCTTCCCCACCCTCCTCGCCCCAGCCGCCGATGGCGAAAACCTTACCGCCGACCTTCCAGACGTCGGAGCCGCCCCACTGCACCACGTGGGTGGTGGCCGGCAGGGCGGCGCAGAAAGCGTTGAACTCCTCGTAGGTCATGGCGACGCAGCTTAGTCGCGCGTCACAAGACCTGTCGACCGGCCTATTCCAGCTTGGCGGGAAAGCCCGGCGCGCGCAGGTCGGTGCCGAGGGCGTCTTCCAGCAGCTTGACGATCTGGGTCGACTGCGCGCCGCCGCCGTAGGCCGCCCGGCCGCGGTCGAAGATCTCCTTGGTCCTGCCGGCGAGGTCCAGCGGCACGCCGAACTCGCGGCCGAACGCCATGGCGAAGCCGAGATCCTTCAGCGCCAGGTCCATGGTGAAGGCGACATCGTAGCTGCCGTTCAGGATCAGCTGGCCCTCCGTCTCGTGGACGAAGCTGGTGCCGGAGCTGGCGGCGATCGCCTCCCAGGCCTTCGCCAGATCGAGGCCGCCGCGCCTGGCCAGCATCAGCGCCTCGCCGTCGGCCACCAGATGGATAAAGGCCAGCATGTTGGTGATGACCTTGATGACGGCGGCCGAGCCCAAGGGGCCCATGTGCATGATCTTGCCACCCATGGCCTGAAACGCCGGGCGCTGCACCTCGAAGAGATCCTCGTCGCCGCCGGCGAGCACGGTGATCTTGCCCTGCGCCGCCAGGTGCACCCCGCCGGTGACCGGCGCCTCCAGCGTGCGGACCTGTTTCGCGGCGGCGACCCCGGCCAGCCGCAGGATATCGTCGCGCCCCAGCGTCGACATCTCGATCCAGGTCGCGCCCGGGCGCAGCCCCTCCAGCAGGCGGCCCAGCACCTGCTCGGAGACCGCGGGGGATGGCAGGCAGGTGATGACGGCATCGCACCCGCGGGCCAGTTCCGCCGGGTCCGCGCTCCAGGTCGCCCCCATCGCCAGATGCCTCTCCGCAAGCGCCGGATCGACATCGTTGACCGTCACCTGAAACCCTTCGCGCAGCAGACTGGCGGCGAGATGCCCGCCCAGACTTCCGAGGCCGACGAAACCGTAGCGCATCCTGTCCCCCTGCCGGAGCGTGCCGGATCAGACGTGAATCTTGAAGGCCGCGCGCACCGCCGCGTCGGTCGCCGGATCCAGGAAGGGTGCCTGCGACTCGGCCAGGATGCGCTGCTTGCGGGCGATGGCCTGCTGGATCAGGTCGGGCTTGCCCGCCTCCTCCCAACCCTTGGGGCTCGTGCGGTCGGCCACCTCCGGATAGACGTACTCGCTCTGCATGAGGCCGAGGGTCTGGGCGTGGCCGAGATAGTGGCCCGGCCCTTCCAGGCAGACTTGGCGCATGGCCTCCAGGCTGACGCTGTCCTCGGTCACCTCGATGCCGCGCACACAGCGCAGCACCTGGCCCAGCAGGTCGTCGCCCAGCACCAGGGATTCCATGCAGAAACCGAGCAGCGAGGCATGCATGCCGACCGCCTCGTAGACCATGTTGAGGCCGCTGAGGCCGGCCATGGTGTTGGAGATCGCCTGCTCCCACCCCGCCTGCATGTCGGGCAGCTTGGCATCGGCAATGCCCGCGGCGGCGCCGCCCGGCAGACCGTAGAAGTGGTGCATCTGGGCGCAGCCCGCCGACAGCAGCGCCTGCTCGCCCGAGCCGCCGGACATGGCGCCGGTGCGCAGGTCGGAGACGAAAGGCCAGGTGCCGAAGATCGCCGGGTGGCCCGGCGCGAGGGCGTTCACGTAGACGACGCCGGCCAGGCATTCGGCCACGGCCTGCACGATGGCGGTGGCCAGAGGCGCCGGTGCCGTGGCGCCTGCCTGTCCGGCCGAGAGCAGCAGGACCGGCATGCCGCCGCGGATACAGGTCTCCATGGCCATGCAGCTCTCCGTGGCGAACTTCATCGGCGGCACCACGAAACAGTTGGAGTTGGAGATGAAGGGCCGCGCGCGCCAGGCCGCCTCGCCGCCGGCGATCAGGTGGATGAGATCGAAGCAGCCGGCCACGTGGCTGGGGTCGGAAAAGCTGGTGCCGACATGCTTGGTCGTGCCGGCACAGCAGGCGTAGATCGTGTTGAGGTCCATTTCGTAGTTGTCGGCGATGTCGCGGCAGACCATCGCGCGCTGGAAGAAATGGACATTGTCGAGCGCGTGCGTGATCCGCGCGGCGTCGTAGAGATCCTGCACCGTCGACTCGCGGTAGTCGCGATTTTCCACGTCGACCACGTGGACCGCCGCCCCGGCGGTGCCGAAGTGGACCCGGCTGCCCGAGAGGTCGAGGTCGTAGGCGGGATCGCGGCCATGCAGCGTGATGTTCCGCGCGGCGACGGCCAGCTTGTCCTCGACCAGGGCGCGGGGGAAGCGCAGACGGCCGTCCTCGCCCTCGACGGCGCCGGCCGCGGTCATGATCGCCACGCCCGAGGGCGGCGCGTCGGCGAGGCCGATGGTTTCCAGGGCGTCGAGCGCCGCTTCGTGGATGCGGCTTACGCCCTCCTCCGTCAGCGGCCGGTATTGCCCGCCCGAGAGGCCCGGGCGCACCGGACGGAGGTCCTGCGCCAGCGGTGCAGCCCGCAGTGCCTGCCGCGCGGCGCGCCCGCCGGCACGCCGGCCTTTGCGCTCCGCCGGCTCCTGTTCCAAGACCGTCATGACTTGAGCCTTTCATTGCGGGGGTCCCACAGCGGGCCCTCCGGCTGGACCACGGCGGGGAAACGCGCGCCGAAGATTTCGACCTCCAGCGCCGTGCCGGCCTGGGCGAGGTCGCCGCGCAGCACGCCCAGGGCGAGGGACTTGCCGACCCGATGGCCCCAGGCGCCGGAGGTGGTCTCGCCGACCACCGTGTCGCCGTGCCACAGGGTGGACATGTAGGGCGCATCGCAGTCGTCCGCCTCGACCACCAGGGTGACGAAGCGCTTCGCGGGCCCGGTCTCCCGTTCCGCCAGCAGCGCCGCCTTGCCGACGAAGTCCGGCTTGTCCCACTGGATGAAGCGGTCGAGCCCGGCCTGCAGCATCGTGTAGTCGGTCGAGAGATCGCCTTTCCAGGCGCGGTAGCCCTTCTCGATGCGCAGACTGTCCAGCGCGAACATGCCGAAGGGCTTCAGGCCCAGCGGCGCGCCCGCTTCGGCGAGCGCGGCATGGACGCCGGCCATGTCGTCGACGGCGGCATGGACTTCCCAGCCCAACTCGCCGGCGAAGCTGACGCGGATGAGCTTCACGGGCTTCCCGGCGATCTGCGAAGTCTGATGGGTCAGCCAGGGGCGCGTGAGGTCGGCCGCGCAGATCCCGGCGAGCTGGTCGCGCGACTTGGGCCCGCAAAGGATCAGCGTCGAATAGGCTTCGGTCTCGTCGGTCAGGGCAAGGTCAGCCGGCAGGCGCGCCTTCAGAAGCTCGTAGTCGTGTCCCTGGGCGGCGGCGGCCGTGATGAGGGTCATCAGGCTTTCCGAGTGGCGGACCACCGACATCTCCGTGACGACGCGCCCGCCCTTGTCGGCGAAGTAGGCGAGACCGATGCGCCCCGGTTTGGGCAGGGCGCCGGTGATCTGGCGCGACAGCCACTCGGCCGCGCCCGCGCCTTCCAAAGTGAAGCGGGAGAAACCCGGCAGGTCGAGGATCCCGACGCCGTCGCGCACGGCCAGGCACTCCTCGCGCACCGCAGGGAACCACGGCCCTTCGCGCCGGAAGGTCTGCGTGGCTTCTTCGCTGGTGTCGTCGCCGGGACGGGCGAACCAGTTGGCGCGCTCCCAGCCGTTATAGGCGCCGAACTGCGCGCCCGCCGCCTTCAGGCGCTCATGGATCGGCGAGAGCTTCTTGTCGCGGCCCGCCGGCCAGGCATGGTGCGGGAAGTGGATGGCGTACTCGTGGCCGTAGACTTCCATGCCCTTGGCCACGCAGTAGTCGCGGTCGCAGAAAGCGGTGAAGCGGCGCGGGTCGCAGGACCACATGTCCCATTCGGTCTCGCCCTCGGTCACCCACTCGGCCAGCACCTTGCCGGCGCCGCCGCCCTGGCAGATGCCGAAGGTGAAGACGCAGGCCTCGAAGGCGTTGGGCACGCCCGGCATGGGTCCGATGAGCGGATTGCCGTCCGGCGTGTAAGGGATCGGCCCGTTGATGATCTTGGACAGCCCCGCCTCGGCGAGGACCGGCACCCGCTCCATGGCGTCGTTCACGTGCCACTCCAGCCGGTCGAGGTCGTCGGGGAAAAGCTGGAAGGAGAAATCCGCCGGCATGGGATCGTCGGAGCTGGCCCAGTGCGCCCGGCAGTTGCGCTCGTAGGGGCCGAGGTTCATGCCGTCCTTTTCCTGGCGCAGGTAGTAGGAACTGTCGACATCGCGGAGCAGCGGCAGCTTGTGGCCGACCTCCGCCGTCCAGGCCGCCAGTTCGGGGATCGCGTCGAACAGCAGGTACTGGTGGCTCATCACCATCATCGGCACATCGCGCCCGAACCACTTGCCGACCTCGCGGGCGTAGTAGCCGGCGGCGTTGACCACGATCTCGCAGCGGATGTCCCCCTTCGGCGTCGCGATCACCCAATCGTCCCCGTCACGGCGCACGCCCGTGGCCGGGCAGAAGCGCTCGATGCGGGCGCCGAGGTCGCGGGCGCCCTTGGCCAGGGCCTGGGTCAGCTGGGCCGGATCGATGTCGCCGTCGTAGGGATCGTAGAGCGCGCCGGTCAGCGCGTGGGTCTCGGCGAAGGGATAGCGCCCGCGGATCTCGTCGGGCGTCAGGATGTCGAGGTCCATACCCTGGTAGCGTCCCATGCCGGCGACGCGTTTGAACTCCTGCAGGCGTTCGTCCGTGTGGCCGAGGCGGAGCGAGCCGGTCACGTGGTAGTTCATCGGGTAGTCCACCGCCTCGGCCAGGCCGCGGTAGAGCTCCGCCGAATAGCGCTGCATGTTCATGATCGACCAGGAGGAGGAAAAGGTCGGCACGTTGCCGGCGGCGTGCCAGGTCGAACCGGCGGTCAGCTCGTTCTTTTCCAGCAGGACACCGTCGGTCCAGCCAGCCTTCGCCAGATGATAAAGGGCGGAGACCCCGACGACCCCGCCGCCGATGATCACCACGCGCGCCTGACCCGGAAGTTCACCCACTCCGCTTTCCCCTGCCCGTCTTGGCCCAGCCTTCTTGGCACAGCCGTCTTGGCCCATCGTTTTCGCGAGTATCCGGCGGCTCCGGGCGATCTTCAATTCAGCCGTATACGGTTTATTGATCGAAAAATTCGATTAGACTGCACGAAACGACCTTCAACGGGTTCGCCATGCAGATCGAACTTCTCGACACCTTCCTCGACCTGATCGAGACCAACAGCTTCAACCGCACGGCCGAGCGCCTGGGCCTGACCCAGTCCACGGTCTCCAGCCGGGTCAAGGCCCTGGAGACCGCCGTCGGCAAGCAGCTCTTCACGCGCAGCCGCGCCGGCACGCAGCCGACCGCCGCCGGACAGCGGCTCGTCGATCATGCCCGGGCGATGCGCCGGGAGTGGAACGCGGCGAAGCACGCGGTGAAACGTTCGGGTGATTTCACCCAGTCGATGCGGATCGGCATCCAGTTCGATCTGGCCGCCACGCACATCGGCGACTGGGCCTCGGAGTTCCGCAAGACGCTGCCGGAGACCGCCTTCTACGTCGAGTTCGACTATTCCATCCAGATGAACGCCGACCTGCTGGCCGGCGAACTCGACCTCGCGATCCTCTTCACGCCGAAGCACCTGCCGGATCTGCACTACGAAACCGTCGGCGAAATCGCCTACCGCATGGTCAGCACCGAGGTCACCCGCCTCGCCGAGGTGGTCCCCGAACGCTACATCTTCGCCAACTACTCCCCGGCCTTCAACGAGGCCCACCGGCAGATCGTGCAGGGCCTCTCCGACGCGCCCTTCGCCAGCGGCCAGAACGCGGCGGTCTGCGGCCTGCTGACGGCCCTGGGCGGCACGGCCTTCGTGCTGGAGGAATCAGCCGCCGACCTGGTGGCCGCGGGAACCTGCCAATATGTCGAGGACGTGCCGGCGATCGCGCAGACGGTCTACCTGGCGGTGCACCTGCGCCAGCGTCACGCTCACGCCCACCGCAAGCTGCTGACCATCGTGCGCGAGTACTTCGGGCGGGTCCGCTAGAGAGAGGAGCAGGCCAGAGGCCTGCCTGGCGACGGCCGGACCTATTCCGGATAGCCGCCCTGCCAGCCGCTGTGGCCGACCAGTTCGCCCGGCGTGACGCCGCCGGGCTGCTGGCGTGCGATGAGCCCGGCGATCTCCCCGTAAAACAGCGAGGCCGTCGGCGAGAGATGGCGGTCGGCGCGGGTGATCATGGCATAGGGGCTGATCTCGACGCGCTCGACAAGGTCCAGCGCGGCGATGGCGTGGGTCAGGCCGCGGTCCCCGGCGAGCAGCCGGGCCGCCTCCGCCGAGACCGGCACCACCGCGTCGGAGCGCCAGATCATGCTGAGCGATAGCAGGATCGAGGTCGACACCAGGGACACGCGGGGCAGCGGCAGACCTTGCGTCGCGAAGCTGTATTCCATGGCCCGGCGCAGCGGCGTGCCGGGCGGCTGCATCACCCACTCGAACGCGCCGAGCGCCGCCAGGGAGACCCGCCGATCCTCGGCCAGGGGGTGATCGCGGCGCACCAGCAGCTTCACCACCTCGCCCTGCACCGGACGGACGTCGAAAGCGGAAAGGTCCATATGGCCGGGCACGCGGCCGATGACGAAGTCGAGCTGGCCTTCCTGCAGGCGCGGCACCAGGAAATCCGAGGTGCCGACCTCGACATGGGCCTCGATGGTCGGATGGGCCGCCTTCAGGCGCTGCAGGGCGGGCACGACCAGGTCGATGGCCGGCGCCGTCACCGCGCCGATGTAGACCGTGCCGGCCATGCCGGCGCTGATCTCGACCACGTCACGGCCGGCCTCGGCGAGTTCGGTGAGAATGCGCCGGGCGCGCTCGGCCAGGGCGGCGCCGGTCTCGCTCAGCTCCACCCCCTTGGGTCCGCGCACGCAGACCGGGGCGCCGAGGATGCGCTCCATCTCCGCCAGCATGCGCGAAGCCGCCGGCTGGGACATGTTCAGGGCCCGCGCCGCGGCGGAAATCTGCCCGGTGTTGGCCAGCGCCAGGGTGAGGCGCAGGTGCGGCAGTTTCAGGCGCCGGGCGACGCGTTCGGCGGCGTCGGACAAGGTTGCGGGCTCCCCGTTTTCACCTGTTGAAGCGACAAATCAACAATATACCAAAACTATCATGTCATACGCCGTAAATATGATTTGATTGGTATGTAATTACCGACCACCCTTCGGTTGTGGGGCGGCAAGCTGCTGCGCCCAGGAATTATGCGTGGCCGTGAATCACGCGCCGCTCGCGGGAAAAACAAAAAAAGCCCTGCCGAATGCAGGGCAGACAGGGCAAAGGAAGGAATTGCTTCATGAAACGGATTACATCTCTGTTGGCGTCCCTCGCTGTGGCCGCCGGCGCCTTGACGCTGTCGGCCAGCGGGCCGGTCCTGGCGCAGGACAAGGGCACCATCGGCATCGCCATGCCGACCAAGTCCTCGGCCCGCTGGATCTCCGACGGCAACTCCATGGTCCAGCAGTTCGAAGCCGCCGGCTACAAGACGGACCTGCAGTACGCCGAAGACGACATCCCCAACCAGCTGGCGCAGATCGAGAACATGATCGTCAAGGGCGTCGACGTGCTGGTCATCGCCGCCATTGACGGCACCACGCTGTCGAACGCGCTGCAGCAGGCGGCGGACAGCGGCATCAAGGTCATCGCCTATGACCGCCTGATCCGCGACAGCGCCAACGTCGACTACTACGCCACCTTCGACAACTTCAAGGTCGGCGTGCAGCAGGCCTCCACCATCGTCGATGCGCTCGACATGAGCAAAGGCCCCCACAACATCGAACTCTTCGGCGGCTCGCCCGACGACAACAACGCCTACTTCTTCTACAACGGCGCCATGAGCGTGCTGCAGCCCTTGATCGACGACGGCAAGCTGGTGGTGAAGTCAGGCCAGATGGGCATGGACACCGTCGGCACGCTGCGCTGGGACGGCGCCGTCGCCCAGGCGCGCATGGACAACCTGCTGTCGGCCTACTACAGCGATGCGCGGGTCGATGCCGTGCTGTCGCCCTATGACGGCCTGTCGATCGGCATCCTCTCCTCGCTGAAGGGCGTCGGCTACGGCAGCGCCAGCCAGCCCATGCCGCTCGTCTCCGGTCAGGACGCCGAGGTGCCCTCGGTGAAGTCGATCCTCGCCGGCGAGCAGCACTCGACCATCTTCAAGGACACCCGCGAGCTGGCCCGCGTCACCGTGGGCATGGTCGATGCCCTGCTGCAGGGCAGCGAGCCCGAGATCAACGACACCACCACCTACGACAACGGCGTGAAGGTGGTGCCGTCCTACCTGCTGGAACCCGTCGCGGTTGACGAGAGCAACTGGGAAAAGGTTCTGATCGATTCCGGCTACTACACCATCGAGCAGATCAAAGGTTAGGTGTAGGATCGATACCTGCATCGGCGCCGCCCCCCTGGCAACACCTGGTTGCCCGGGGGCGGCGCTGAGCCACAGCCCCACACGAGGGGCGGAGCGGGTCGCATGGATGCCATTCTCGAAATGCGCGGGATCACCAAGACCTTTCCCGGGGTCAAGGCGCTCGACAACGTCAGCCTGAAGGTCAAGCGCGGCGAAATTCACGCGCTGGTCGGTGAAAACGGCGCCGGCAAGTCGACCCTGATGAAGGTGCTGAGCGGCGTCTACCCGCATGGCGCCTACGAGGGCGACATCCTCTACGACGGCGAGGTGCAGCGCTTCCGCGGCATCGCCGACAGCGAAGGCGTGGGCATCATCATCATCCACCAGGAACTCGCCCTGGTGCCCCTGCTGTCCATCGCCGAGAACATCTTTCTGGGCAACGAGATCCACCGGGCCGGCGCCATCGACTGGCCGGCGACCTACGCGCGCGCCGACGAGCTGCTGCGCAAGGTCGGCCTCAAGGAGCCCTCCTCCACCCTGATCACCAACATCGGCGTCGGCAAGCAGCAGCTGGTCGAGATCGCCAAGGCGCTGTCCAAGCGGGTGAAGCTGCTGATCCTCGACGAGCCGACCGCCAGCCTGCAGGAAAACGACAGTCAGAAGCTGCTGGACCTGCTGCTGGAATTCAAGGCCCAAGGCATCACCTCGATCCTCATCTCGCACAAGCTGAACGAGGTGAGCCGCGTCGCCGATTCCATCACCGTGCTGCGCGACGGCGCGGCGGTCTCTTCGCTGGACTGTCAGGGCGCCAACAACAATGGCGAAACCATCGACGAGGCGCGCATCATCAAGGACATGGTGGGCCGCGACATGGCGCACCGCTATCCCGAGCGCACACCGCAGATCGACGGGATGCTGATGGAGGTCTTCGACTGGACCGCCCACCACCCACAGCACCCGGACCGCAAGGTTGTCAAGGGCGTGAACCTGACGGTGCGCCGGGGCGAGGTGGTCGGCATCGCCGGGCTGATGGGCTCCGGGCGCACCGAGCTGGCCATGAGCCTCTTCGGGCGCAGCTACGGCCAGAACATCTCCGGCCGGGTGAAGATGAACGGCCGGGAGGTCGACGTCTCCACGGTCGGCCGCGTGGTCGATGCGGGCATCGCCTACGTGACCGAGGACCGCAAGGCCCTGGGCCTGGTGCTGGACGAGACCATGGCCAAGAACATCAGCCTGTCGAACCTGGAGAAGGTCTCCTCCCACGGCGTCATCGACGAGGGGGCGGAACGCAAGGTCGCGATGGATTTCCGCGACGCCCTCAATATCCGCACCCCCAACGTTTTCCAGAAGGTCGGCAACCTCTCGGGCGGCAACCAGCAGAAGGTGGTGCTGTCCAAATGGCTCTTCGCCGGCCCGCAGGTGCTGATCCTCGACGAGCCGACGCGCGGCATCGACGTCGGGGCCAAGTTCGAGATCTACACCATCATCAACAAGCTCGCCGCCGAGGGCAAAGGCGTGGTGATGATTTCTTCCGAAATGCCGGAACTGCTCGGCATGTGCGACCGCATCTACGTGATGAACGAAGGTGCCTTCGTGGGTGAACTGAGCGCGGCGGAAGCCAGTCAGGAAAAGATCATGAGCATGATCGTACGGGGCAAGCAGCCATGACGAGCCTTTCTTCCGAAATCACGGAAAGCCAGAAGACCCAGGTTTCGGTCGGCGACTACCTGAAGCACCACATCCGCGACTACGGCATGCTGGTCGCCCTGGTGGTCATCATGGCCTTCTTCCAGTTCTGGACCGACGGCGTGCTGATGAAGCCGCTGAACCTGACCAACCTCTTCCTGCAGAACAGCTACATCATCATCATGGCGCTGGGCATGCTGCTGGTCATCGTCTGCGGCCACATCGACCTGAGCGTAGGGTCGGTGGTCGGTTTCATCGGCGCCCTGGCCGCGGTCATGATGGTCAGCTACGACCTGCCCGTCATCGTCGCCGTGCCCGTCTGCCTGCTGACCGGCGCCCTGATCGGCGCGGCCCAGGGCTACTGGATCGCCTATTGGCGCATCCCTTCCTTCGTCGTCACCCTGGCGGGCATGCTGGTGTTCCGCGGGCTGACCCTGGCGCTGCTGGAAGGCCAGTCCATCGGTCCCTTCCCCAAGGCCTTCCAGGCCTTCAGCTCCGGCTTCATCCCCGATCCCTTCGGCCTGGACTTCAAGCTGCTGTCACTGCTGCTGGGCGTCGGCGTGGGCGCCGGGATGATCGTCTTCGGGCTGCGCGCCCGGGCCAAGCAGGCGCGCTTTTCCCACCTGGACGAGCCCTTGAGCTTCTTCCTGGCCAAGAACGGCATCATCGCCGCGGCGATCATCTACATCACCTACCTGCTGGCCACCTACAACGGCCTGCCCAACGTGCTGATCACCATGGCGGTGCTGATCTCGGCCTACACCTTCTTCACCACAAAGTCGGTGCCGGGGCGGCGCATCTATGCCATCGGCGGCAACGAGAAGGCGGCCAAGCTGTCGGGCATCAAGACCGAGCGGCTGACCTTCCTGACCTTCGCCAACATGGGCATGCTGGCGGCGCTGGCGGGCCTCATCTTCGCCGCCCGGCTCAACACCGCCACGCCCAAGGCCGGTGTCGCCTTCGAGCTGGACGTCATCGCCGCGGTCTTCATCGGCGGCGCCTCCATGTCCGGCGGCGTCGGCAAGATCATCGGCGCGGTGATCGGCGCCTTCATCATGGGCGTGATGAACAACGGCATGTCGATCATGGGCGTCGGCATCGACTGGCAGCAGGTCATCAAGGGCCTGGTGCTGCTCGCCGCCGTCATCTTCGACGTCTACAACAAGACCAAGGGCGAGAACTGACCCCTACCAAGTGACGGTGACGCGCCACGGGCCGCTGGCGGTGATGGCGACGTTGTAGCGCTGGTGACCGCGAACCCCGATGCGGCCGTTGCCCTGCCCCGTCGTGGCGCCGGCCGCCGAGGGTTTGTCGGCGCCTTCGGCCTTGGCCTCCAGCGCGAAGCGCCCGCCGGGGGTGTGCCATGCCAGCCTGAAGGGCCCCTCGATCACGAGCATCCGGTCCCCCTCGCCCTCCAGGGTTTGAGGGGTGTCGCTGCGCGACAGCGTCTGCGGCTCGGCCGCCTGCAGGGGGGACAGGGGCGAGAAGACCAGCAGCCCGAGCGCAAGGCGCAGGGCCCGGCGCCGCGGCAGGCGAAAGCGGGAGGTGAAGAGGGCAAGATCGGTCATAGCTTGGCTTCCGGTGATGTGACCGGTCCAAACTAACCCGGCACGCCCGCCGGCGGCCAGAGTCCGAAGAGGCTAAGCCCTAGAGCAGATCAGGGTCGGCTGGAATCGCCGAAGGCGATCCACCAACCCTGTGAATCTGCTCTATGTATTAGAAATAGATCGGATTCACACGTTGAGACAGAACCACCAAGTGGTTCTGTCTCAACGTGATCCGATCTAGGACGCCCGCACCTTGGCCAGGAAGTTGCGCATCTCCCCCTCCAGCTCTTCGGTCTCGGCGTTCAGCTCCCGCGCGGCCTGGGCGACGCGGTCGACACCGGCACTCGATTCGGCGGCGTCCTGGCGCACCTGTTCCACGCCGCTGGAGACCACGCTGGTGCCGCTGGCGGTCTCCTGCGCGTTGCGGGCGATCTCCTGGGTCGCCGCCGACTGCTCCTCGACCGCCGAGGCGATCGACGCGGTGACCTCGCCGATCTGCTGAATGCGCTGGGAGATCGAGGCGATGGCGTCGACCGCCCCGCCTGTCGCCGACTGCATGCTGTCGATCTGCTGGGCGATCTCCTCGGTCGCCTTGCCGGTCTGGGTGGCGAGCGACTTCACCTCGTTGGCCACCACGGCGAAGCCCTTGCCCGCCTCGCCGGCACGGGCCGCCTCGATGGTCGCGTTCAAGGCCAGCAGGTTGGTCTGCTCGGCGATGTCCTGGATCAGCTTCACCACGTCGCCGATCTTCTCCGCCGCCTCGGTCATGCCCTTGACCGTGCCGTCGGTCGACGCGGCCTCGTCCACCGCCTGGCGCGAAACCTCGTTGGCGCGCGACACCTGGCTGGAAATCTCGGCGATGGAGGTACTCAGCTCCTCGGCCGCCGAGGCCACGGTCTGCACGCTGCCGCTGGCGCCCTCGCAGGTGTTCTTCACTTCCGCCGTGCGCTCGTCGGTGCGCTGGGCGATGACCGCCAGTTCCTGCGCTGTCTGCTGCATGGCGCCGGCGCTGGTCGAGACGTTGCCGGCGATGCGGCCAACCGAGGCCTCGAAGCCGTCGGCCAGCTCGTTGAGGGCCCGCTTCTTCTCCGCCGCGGCGCGCTGCTCGGCGGCCTTCTGCTCCTCTTCCAGCTGCAGCTTCTCGATGGCGTTGTCCTTGAAGACCTGCACAGCCTCGGCCATCTCGCCCAGTTCGTCGCGCCGCTTGCGGCCGGGAATGTCAACCGAAGTGTCACCGGCGGCCAGGCGGCGCATGATGTCGGTGATGACGGAGATCGGCTTGGCGATGGAGCGGTTCATCACCCAGGCGATGACCAGGGCGGCCAACAGAGCGGCAAGGCCGATGGCGAAGGAGATCATCTGGCCGGACGTCAGGGTCGAGTCGATGGCCGTGCGGTCGAAGGCGATGGCGGCGACGCCGATGACCTTGCCGCTGAAATCCTCGATCGGGGTCAGCAGGGTGGCATGGGCCACCCCGTTGATGTCCATGCGCCGCAGGATGGTCGGCTTTTCCGCCTTGGCGGCGCTCTGCAGGGCGGCCGCGTCGAAGGAGACGCCTTCCGGGAAGGTGGTGGCGAAGGTCTCGATGCCGTCGTCGCGCAGCACGTAGAGTGCGGCAAAGGCCGAAGCGCGCTCGGTGAAGCCGTCGAAAAAGGCCTGCCCGAAGGAGAGCCCGAATTCCACCGAGCCGATCTGCGCGCCGTCGTGCATGACCGGCACCACGCCGCGCATGCCCAGGCCGGCGACACCACGCTCCAGGCCGGAAATCGGTTGCCCCTTGGTGTTCACCTCGACAACCGTGAAGCGGAAGGAAGACAGGTCGTCGCCGAACTTCTCGGGCTTGTGGACCCGCAGGAAGGACGTGGCCGGCGCCAGGTGGAACTGGAACTGCCGGGCGCCGTGCTCCGCCTTCATCTTGGCGAACTGCGGGACGAAGAAGGACGCCAGGCGCTCGCGGTCGCGCGCCGCGAAGGCTTCCTGCACCGCGGTGTTCTCGGCCACGGTCGTCGCCATGGAGACGGCACGGCCGGCCTCGGCCGCGATGGCGTCGACCAGCTGGGCGCGCAGGCCGGAGAGCTTCTGCTCGAAGGCCTGGTCGCTCATATTGGCGGCGATCCAGAAATTGGCGGCGGTCGTCACCGCGACGGCGAGCAGTGCGGTGAAGGCCAAAGCCAACGCCAAGCGCAGTCCGATTTTTCCGACCCGAAGCTTGCTGAGCATCGGTCAAAATCCCATACCTGTTTTCTACCCTAGCGCCATCCAACCAGAGACTGCTTTCATTTGGCTTAATCGATGAAAATTTTTCGCTAACTATCAATTGGTTGCATGTAAACGGTCTAACTTTCATCCCTGTGATTACTTTCCGTTAGAGAATAGCTCCCGGGGGTTGCGGCGAAGGCGGCTTGCAGGCCGGGCGGCGGAATGCTTCAAATCGCCCCCTTGAGCGGTGAGATCAGGGAGTGGACAGGTGAGCCTCGCGGAAAACGCCGAAAACTATGGATGCATGGCCGTCAGCCGGCGCATCGCCGAGTTGCGCGGGATGGTCACCGGCTGGCAGCGCGGCGGCGAGCGGGTCGGCGTGGTGCCCACCATGGGCGCGCTTCACGCAGGGCACATGGCCCTGGTGGCGGCGGCCCGGCGCGATTGCGACCGCGTGATCACCACCATCTTCGTGAACCCCAAGCAGTTCAACCGTCCCGGCGACCTCTCCAGCTATCCGCGCGACGAAGCCAGCGACGCCGCCAAACTCGTCGAGGCGGAGGTCGACGTGCTTTTCGCCCCCCCGGTGGAGGAGGTCTATCCAGACGGCTTCCAGACCAAGGTGTCGGTCCCCGACCTCTCCGACTGTCTTTGCGGCCTGACCCGGCCCGGCCATATGGACGGGGTCGCCACGGTGGTCGCCAAGCTGTTCCTGATGACCGGCGCCGACCACGCCTACTTCGGCGAAAAGGACTACCAGCAACTCCTCATCGTGCAGCGCATGGCCCGCGACCTGGACATCCCGGTCAACATCGTGCCGGTGCCGACGGTGCGCGATGCCGACGGCCTGGCGCTGTCGTCCCGCAACGCGCTGCTGACCGCCGAGCAGCGCGCCCGGGCCCCGGCGATCCACCGCACCCTCGACGCGATGGCCGGTAAGCTGGCCGGCGGAGACACCCCGGCGGAGAGCATCCTGGCCTGGGGCCGGGCGGAACTGGAGAAGGCGGGGATCGAGAAGCTCGACTACCTCGAACTGCGCAGCAGCGACTCGCTGGAGGAACTCGCCCTAGCCGACCGCCCGGCGCGGCTCTTCGCCGCCGGATGGATGGGATCGGTGCGCCTGATCGACAATGTCGCCGTCCCGGCAGAGCGCTAGACTTTCACAGCCGCTCTGGGCGACCATGGGACGCTTTTCCTGACCTGGACCAGTGACCCATGGGCTTAGCCCTCAACGCAGCCGGCGGCCTCGGCATCTTTCTCTTGGCCATGGCGATGATGACCGAAGGCCTGAAGGTCTCCGGCGGCGAGCACCTGAAACGCTCGCTGGAACGCTGGACCTCCACGCCCTTGCGCGGCGTGGCGGCCGGTGCACTGGTAACGGCCCTGGTTCAGTCGTCCAGCGCCGTCACCGTGGCCACCATCGGCTTCGTCAATGCCGGGATCCTGTCGCTGCCGCATTCCCTGGGCCTGATCTTCGGCGCCAATGTCGGCACCACCATGACCGGCTGGCTGGTCAGCATCGTCGGCTTCGGTTTTAAGATCGAGGCCTTCGCCCTGCCGATCATCGCGCTGGGCGTCGGCCTGCGCGTGACCCTGCAGAACAAGCGGCTGCGGGGCCTGGGGGAAGCCTTGACCGGCTTCGGGCTGTTCTTCCTCGGCCTCTCGATCCTCAAGGACGCCTTCTCGGAAGTGGCGACGACCTTCGGGACCGCGACCCTGGCCGGGGCCGGCACCGGCGTGGCCGGCATCGCGCTTTTCGCGCTGGTCGGCCTGCTCGCCACGGTGATGACCCAGTCGTCCAGCGCGGCCATCGCGCTGATCATCACGGCGGCAAGCCAGTCGGCCATCGGATTCGGCGCCGCCGCCGCCGCGATCATCGGCGCGAATGTGGGCACCACCTCCACCGCCGCCTTCGCCGTCATCGGCGCCACCCCCAACGCCAAACGGGTCGCCGCCGGGCATATCCTCTTTAACGTCGGCACCGGGGTCATCGCCCTCGTCATCCTGCCGGCCCTGTTGTGGAGCGTCGAAGTCCTGGGCGATCTGCTCGGCCTGTCGCGCCAGCCGGCCATCGTGCTGGCGCTGTTCCACACGGTCTTCAATCTTCTCGGCGTCGTGCTGATGCTGCCGTTCCTCGGCCGCCTCAGCCGCTTCCTGCAGCATCACTTCACCACCGCCGAGGAAGACATCAGCCGTCCCCGTCACCTCGACCGCACCGTCGCGGCGACCCCGGCCTTCGCGGTCCCCGCCCTGGAGCAGGAGTTGCGCCGCATGCAGGATCTGGTGTGCAGCACCGGCCTGGCGGCCATCGCCGGCCAGAAAGACCGGGCCCTCCTGATCGAGCGCCGCGCCGAAGCCATCGCCCAACTCGGCCAGGCGGTGGCCGTCTTCGCCGTGGATGTGCGCATGGAGGGCATGTCGCGCACCGTGGCCGAATATCTCACCCGCCTGCTGCGCATCGGCCGCTACCTGGAAGAGGCGGCGACGCTGCTGTCACGGACCCACGCGCTCAGCGTCGACAGCCACCGGATCTCCGACGACGCCACCCAGGCCAGCGTCCTGACCCTGCTGGCCTCGGCGCAGAGTTGCCTCATGGTCTGTGCGGAGACCGGCTACGAGGACGATTGGCGCGCCCGCCTGGATACCGACGAGCTCGATTTCGAGAGTCACTACCAGGAAGCCAAGGCGACGGTGCTGCGCGCCGCCGCCACGCACCGCCTGACGATCTCGCACGCCGACCGCCTGCTCGATTCCATGAGCCGGACACGCCGCATGGTCGAGCAGTTGACCAAGGCATCACTCATGCTGCTCGATGAAATCGAAGCGCGGCAGCGGGAAAACGGCATCCCGGCGGAACCGGCCGGCAAGGGAAAGGAAGGCAACGGGCAGAGCGGCGCCTGAGCCCGCGGGGCACGGTTCAGTGTTTCGCCTTGCCTTCCAGCGCGCGGGTCAGCCGCCGCAGGATCACGCCGCGCGCCTTATCGTCGGCCGCTTGCTCCAGGCGCTCACGCAGATCCAGCGAAAACTCCGCCAGCTCGTTGTGCCAGTCGCGTCCGCGCAGGGATTCGCGCGGCAGGCGGTGCGGGACCGGGCGAAACTGCACCTTGCCCTCGCCGGCCAGCAGATCGACCACGTCGTCGAGCTGCGGGACGATCACCCGCTCCGGCGGCACACCTGCGTTTTCCAGACCTTCCCGCAGCGCCTCCAGCGCCTCCTCTTCGCCGTGGGTCAGGAAGATCGCCGCCTTCACCGGCAGACGTTCCTGCAGCCACTGCAGCAGCTGGTCGCCGTCGGCATGACCGGAGTAGACGTCGATCTGGCGGATGGTCGCGTTCACGCGCAGGTCCTCGCCCTGGATCTTCACCGCGGGCACCCCCTGGGACAGCAGGCTGCCGAGCGTGCCGGGAGCCTGGTATCCGACCAGCAGCACGGTGGCGTCACCCCGCCAGAGATTCTGCTTCAGGTGGTGGCGGATACGCCCGGCATCGCACATGCCGCTGCCGGCCATGATGATGGCACCGCCGGCGAAGCGCCCGATCATCTTGCTTTCCTCCACCGATTCCGTGAAGCGGATGTTGGGCCGGCGGAAGAGGTCCGGCACCTTGGCGGTGTCCTCCAGCTGGTCGGCGTTCTTCTCGAAAACCTTGGTCGCCTTGATGGCGAGCGGCGAGTCGAGGAACACCGGCACCTTGGGCAGTTCCCCGCGGTCGAAGAGCACGGAGAGGTCGAGCAGAAGCTCCTGCGTGCGCTCCACGGCAAAAACCGGAATCAGCAGGTTGCCGCCGCGCTTCAGTGCCGCCTTGACCTCATGGACCAGGATGCTGCGACGCTTCTCGGGCGAGGCATCGATCCGGCTGCGGCCGCCGTAGGTCGACTCGCAGCAGACGTAGTCGAAATTGTTCGGTGCCTCGGGATCGGGATGGAACAGCTTGTGCTCCGGGCCGATGTCGCCGGAAAACAGCAAGCGGCAGACCCGGCGGTCGCGCTGACCGGTCGCGATCTCGACCTCGATGGAAGCGGCCCCCAGGATGTGCCCGGCGTTCCAGAAACGCGCCCGCACGCCTTCGCCCACCTCACGCCAGGTTTCGTAGGCGACGTTGGAGAAAGCCTTGAGAGCCATGTCGACGTCGTCGCGCGAGTACATGGGCTCCACCGCCGGCTTGCCGCGCTGCACGTTGCGGCGGTTCAGGCGCTCGACCTCCATTTCCTGGATGTAGGCGCTGTCGGGCAGCATGTAGTTCAGCAGGTCGAAAGTGCCCTCGGTGGCGAAGATCGTCCCCTTGAAACCCTGCTTCACCAGTTTCGGAATGAGGCCCGAGTGGTCGATGTGCGCATGGGTCAGCAGAACGAAATCGATCTCGGCGGGATCGAAGGGGAAGGCGCCGTAGTTCAGTTCTTTCAGGGTCTTGGAGCCCTGGAACATGCCGCAGTCCACCAGAAACTGGCAGCGCTCGGTCTGCATCCAGTAGCAGGAGCCGGTGACCGTTCCGGCGGCCCCACAAAAGCTTAGCAACATGCGGCGATCCAGCCTGGCGATGAAGTTACCTGTCTGCCTTAGCCGGAACGCGCCTTCGAGTCAAAGCGGCAGGCCCGAAGAGCAAGCCCGGCGCGGGAGGGGGGCGCCGGGCTTGCGTTGGACCGAAAAGGCCGCAAGAGACCTAGGTCCGTCCTGAAGGTCAGTCCCGGATGTCAGTGCTGGCCGAGCTTCGGGTCGATCTGCCAGATCTCCGCGACCAGATCGTCGCCGCGATAGGTCAGGACGTAGCGCACCGGGATGGTGTTCTTGCCCATGAACTTCACGTCGGCGGTGACCGTCGTGCCCTTCGGGTTGGCATTCTCCGAGACGTTGGAGATCTGCACTTCGAGCGGGCCCTGCGCCTTGGTGAACTTCTGCCACACCGCGCTGATGGCGGCCTTGCCCTGATAGGCGCCGTCCAGCGGACCGCCGACCCACTGGAACAGGCTGTCGTCGGTGTAGCCGGCGGTGACGGCCTCGACCTGGCCGGCGCCGATGGCGTTGAAGTGGGCGGTCGCCTTGTCGGTCGCGTTGCTGGCGACAGCCTGGCTGGCGGCACAGCCGGTCAGCAGCAGCAGGCCGGCAACGGTGGAAATACGGGACTTCGTCATTGAGATTCTCCCCTGAAAGCATGTCGGTTGGAAACAAGCGGCGGGAGAGTTACGACGGCCCCCCGGGAGTTATTCCGTCAGCGATCACAAAGCCAGCTGCGCCTTCACGAGCTGCGCCGCCGGCAGCAGTTCCTTCTCCGAGAAAGCGCCGGCCAGGCCGTAGCCTCTTTCGCCGCTGGTCCAGGTGACCACACCGGTATCCTCCGCACGGTGGTAGCGCATACCGGCTTCGTCGCCCTGCGGCAGGTCGTTGCGCACGTAGAGCACCAGGCGGCGGCCCTGCGCATTCTCGTACATCAGCAGGGCGGCCGGTGACGCGTCCCCGACCATCAGGCGGCCGCCGACCAGGTCGAAGCCCAGGTCGCCAAGGCGTGGGATGTGAAAGCTCATGTTCATGCGATTGGACAGCCAGGCCGAGAGGTGATCGGACTCGCTGGCCGCGACCTCCACGGGATGGCGCACTTCCGGGGCATAGACCACGTAGGCGGCGGTGGATTTTTCCGCCAGTTCGGCCAAGGCCAGCTGCTCCGCCGGCGCCTGGGCCTGCGTGAACCAGGTGAGGCCCGCGCCCAGGATCATGCCCGCCACCGCGGCGGCGGCAGGCAGCGCGAAGCGCGGCCGCCGGTCCAGCACGGCGGCGACCTGGGCGGAGGGAATGGGCTCGTCCAGCACGCCGTCGAAAGCGCCCTTCAAGGCCGCGTTGATGCGCCGCACGTCGGCCACCTCGGCGGGGGCCGCCGGGTGCCGTTCCAGATAGGCCTCGACCTCGGCAGCGCGTTCGGGCGTCAGCTTGCCGTCCGCATAGGCATGGAGATCGTCCGTCGTGATGGAGGAAGAAGTGTTGTCGGTGGGTTTGTCTGTCATGGCCGTTCTCACTTAACACGCCGGATGGCGGGCCCGGGCTCCGCCATGCCGAGTCGCTCACGCAGCTTGGCGCGCCCGCGGTGCAGACGCGACATCAAAGTGCCCGGCGGCACGCCGAGAACCTCCGCGGCCTCCGCATAGCTCAGTTCGTTGACGCCGACCAATAGCACGGCTTCGCGCTGGTCGGGCGGCAGCTGGTCGATCTGCTCCAGCACCGCCCGCGCCGCCAGGTGATGCTCCTGGCCGGCGGCCTGCGAAGGAGGCACGTGCAGCTCGTCGAGCGGCAGCGCCGGGCTGCGGTTGGCGCGGTGGCGCTGGGTGTCGATGAAGAGGTTGTGCATGATGGTGAAAAGCCAGGGGCGCAGGCGCCGGTGCGGTTGCCACAGGTGGAAGCGGTTGAGCGCCCGCTCGAGGCAACCCTGCACCAGGTCGTCGGCGGCGTGGGGGTCGCGCGTCAGGCTGCGCGCATAGCGCCTGAGATGCGGAATCTCCGCGACCAGCAGCGTTCGGTTCCTGAACATGGCCTTTCACGTCCTTTCGGCCGGCAGCCGTGAATACAGGGCAGCCGTGAATACAGGGCAGCCGTGAATACAGGGCGGCCACTCCCGGGGAAGCGGCCCTCACCTGCATATACGGAGAAATGGCCGAAACTATTTCAAACCGCCGCCGGAGCCTTGGGAATCCTGGGATTCCGGGCCGCCGCGGGGGCCCGAGAGGGCCGGGAAGGCCGCCGCCCCCGCGCCCTCCCCCGCAGCTGCCCGCAAGGCCGCCAGGCGGCCCCGCATGGCCTCGATTTCGGCCTGCTGGGAGGCGATGATCTCCGCCGCCAGGCTGCGGGTCAGCGGATCCTTGCCGTGGATCAGCACCAGACGCGCCATGTCGATGGCGCCTTGGTGGTGCGGGATCATCATGGCGAGAAAATCGACATCGCGGTCGCCGCTGTAGCCGGGCGCGTGCATGTCGCGCATCATCTTCACCATGTCGCGGTACATCTCGGACTCGAAGGCGTCGGCGCCCGGCCCCGGCGGCGGCATCTCCATATGAGACTCCATCGCAGAGGCCCCCGCTGCGCTCGGGGCGCCCGGGGCGCCGTGATGGGCATGGGCCGCTTCCTGCGCGGCGGCACCGGCGAAGCCGTCGAAGACCGCGATCGCCAGCGCCGCCACTGCGGCAAGAACACCCGAGAGGGGCCAGACGTCCCGCGCGAGGGAGCGGTTGCGGTGAAACGTCATCTTCTTTCCCTCCTGCTTGTGTCCGGGCTGAGGGGGAACATCAGCCCGAGTGCAAGGGTGTTCCCGGCCGGTAGTAGACCAGGTTGATCGACTTCTTGTTGCGCAGGCCGCCCGAGGGCAGGTTGAGAGACCCGAGCGGGATCTGGGCGACGAAGCGCGGCCGGAAGGGATCGCTGACATCGAAGGTCGAGCAGACGGTCTGCCCCGCGTTGGACGTGCCGGGCAGCTCGTCCTGCTCGTGCGCGACGTAGAGCAAGGTATTTTCCGGATTGGTCCAGAGGCCGTGGGATTCGCGGCCGTGGCTGAAAAAGCTGCCCACCACCTTCCGCGTCCCCATGGGCGCGGAGCGGTCGATGATCGCGATACGGCTGGAGGCGGCCCCGCCGGGGCCGCCGTCGTCGACCCGGCCCAGGCTGGCATAGACCACCTTGCCCTCGGCGTTCTCGACAAACTCCACATGGTTGGGCCGCGCCTTCTCGCCCAGCGGCACGTGATCGAGCAGGCTGTGGTCGCCGGCCACGCTGCGGGCCGAGACGCCGTCGGCGATCTTGTGGCTGAACCACATCTCCGCGCCGTCCGGCGTCACCTTTTGGAAAGGCGAGAAGCCGAAGGGGTCCTGACCGGAGATATCGATCAGGGCGCGGCGCGTGGGCCTGCTGTAGCCCTCCCCGTCGACATTGGTATCGAAGACCTCGATCATCGGCACCTTCTGGGAGACGACGAAGGCCGTGTCGCCCTGCTTGGAGAACCAGGCCTGGGCCGGGCCGTAGAGGCTCGGCAGGTAGCCGCGCACCGCCCGCACGTTCTCCCCGGCCGACTCCCGCCTGGCGAGCGCCACGTCGACGATGGCGAAGCGGTCCTCGCCACGCAGCGCCACCCAGATTTCCTTGCCGCTGCGGCTCCAGGTTGGCTCGTGCGGTTCGCGGCCCACCAGCACGCCGCTGGTCAGGCGCTCGGGCAGGGTCGTGTCGCCGGCCTTCGGGTTCGCCTGGTTGCCGACCGGCTTCAGGGTCGCGACGTCGATCAGGTAGATGTTGCTGCTGCCGCGGCCGGTGACCGCCGCCATGGTCTGGTCCGGCGACGGCGCGGCACCGTGGACGGAGATGGCGCCGTGATAAAGCGCCTTGCCGACCATGGCCGCGTGGGTCGGCACCACGCCGCCGTTCGCGAAGCGGAAGGGCGGGCGCGGATCCTCGTCGAAACTGGTCAGGTTCACGGTCCCGACCACCCGGTTGGCCGTGGGATCGATGGCCGTCAGGGTGCAGGAATCCTCGTTGCAGATGAGCACGCGGTCGCCGGGCCGGGTGCCACCCGCCGGCTGCCCGGCGGAATCCTCGGTTCCCTGGGCCAGGGTCCGGCGGCCCACTGCCGCAGCGGCGACACCCGCCGCCGCTCCGGCTAAAGCCTCTCGTCTGGTGATTTTCATCTTTCCGCGCTCCCTCGGTATCGTTGACGTCAGGCCGCCCGGTCTCGGACGGCATGAGCTAGCTACGATGCGGGGTCGCGGAAATTCCGCGGCACGCCATCACACTGGCGTGAGGGGAGTGTCCCCTATTCAGCGGTGATGAAGTTGGGCTCCGGCAGTTCGACGGCGGGCCCGCCCTTGTCGGCGACCTCCTCGGCCAGATCGATCCAGTTTTCCAGGTCGAAGTGGGCGCGCTTGCCGCCGAAGCAGTCCTGCTTCACCTGCTTGAAGAGGGCTTTCGCCTCGTCGAGGCGCTGCTGGCGGCCGTCCCAGGCCATACCGCCGGTGAGGCAGTCTTGCGTTGCCGAGGAGAGCAGCGCGACCAGCGCGCCTTCGTAGGGGTGCATCAGCGGCATGACGCGCGGCACCGAGACCGGCCAGTCGGCGGGCACAGCCGGCGCATCGTGCTGCCAGGCCCAGATGGCGCGCAGCAGCCGCCAGTCCTTCTCCGCCGCCGCAAAGTCGCCGTCAGCATGTTGCAGGCGGGCGCGCATGTAGTGGTAGGGCACCTCCACGATGCGGTCGAGCGCGGCTCGGTCGATGGCGGAGCCCAGCAGGTGGATGCCGCGCTTCACGGCCTGACGCTTGTAGTCATCGCTGGGCCGCCCGCGCAGCAGTTCGCCCTGGCTGTCGCGCGGCCGGGCCATGGCCAGGCGCGCCCAGAGGTAGCTGGTCAGCGATTCTTCCCAGTTGCGCCGGCCTTCGGTCTGGTAGTGGCTGACGCGGCGCAGCGGGCGCTCGGCCGGCGGGTTCAGCTCGAAGCCGTCCCAGTCGACGATCCAGCCGATGTAGCTGCTGTGCGGACTGGGCTGGCGGTCGCCGGTCGTCATCCAGACCTCGTCTCTGAACGGCCGGCGCTGAGGGTCCGCGCGCACGATGCTGCCGAGCTGGCCGTAGACCTTGCGCGGCACGCGCCCGTAGGCGCGCTCGGCGGCCATGGCATGGGGCGGCGTGGCGAAGGCCTTGCGGATCGGCTCCAGGACGCCGTCGCGGCTGGAAGCCAGCCAGTCGATGGCCCAGTCGACGTCGATGCGCGCCTTGCCCGCATCCTGCTTCAGCGCGTCGGTGATCGAGGCGAAACGCGCGTGGGTTTCCAGCCATTTGCCGAAGGTCGGCGTGAAGTGGTTGTCGTCCTCGTCGAAATGGCGCTCGACCATGTCGGGATGCAGGAAGTGGTTGGTCTGCGGCACCGCCTCGCCTTCATGCTTGGTGACGCGCACGCGATCGCCGTTCACCTCGATGCGGCGCGCCTTGCCGGTCTTGGCATCGGACACGAAGAAGGTCCAGGCGGCAAAGTGCCGTGACTCCTTGGCGAGATCGACGGCGTCGTCGACGCTGCCGGCTTCGCGCAGCATGCGCTGTTGCGTGAAGGGTGCGATGTCGCCGTCGCCGGCGGGGAAGTCGACTTCGTACTCCGTCGTCGACATCTGGTGCAGGGCCACCGCCAGCCCGGCGTCGTTGAGCCCGCTGATGCCACCCGGGTAGATCAGGCCGGCCGTGCCGAAAGCGGCGTATTTGTGCCAGCCGGGGTGGCCTTCGGTTTCGTCGAGCAGCGAGAGCACCGGCGCCTTGTTCCAGTTATAGAGATCGGCGTCGAGATTGCGCGCGTGCAGGTGCAGGCCGTCGGCCGCCAAAGCCGCCGGCACCGCAAAGCCGGTGCAGGCGAAGTCGATGCGGTTGTTGGTCCCGGCCAGGGCCTGCAGCGCGGCGCCAACCTCCTGCTGCTTTTTCTGGTCCTGCTTGGCCGCTTCCAGATAGTTCCGGGTATCCGGATCGCCGGCGCCCGACGCGACGAGGGCCAGGACGCCGGGCGCACGCAGGGCCCGCACCACCGGGATGGCGAAGACGCGCATGATGCCGTCGACGAGGTTGCCGACCTCGATGGCGATGATGGCGTCGTGGACCTCGAGGTCGCTGAACGCGGGATCGCCGATGCCGTCGCGGTAGCCGGCGGCAAGGCCGTCCACGGCGGCACGGAACTCGTCGCTGGAACTCGCCAGGACGCGGTCGCTGCAGGCGCGGTACAGCGCCGAGGCGACACGGCTCAGCCGCTCGCTCTCCAGGTTCACCCCGCGGGCGATGGTGGAGATAATTTCCGGGAAGGCGCCGGTTTCGATCTCCGGCGCCAGCAGGCGCGCGTGATCGTAGGCGATGTCGGGAAAGCTGCCGCGCTGCTTCAGCACGTAGAACGGTTGCCCGTCGAGCTTGAGCCGCCGCAGGCTGCTGTCGGCCCGCCCCGCGCCGGCGGCCAGGGTCACCGGCGCCTGGTCGAGTCCCTCGATCCCGTTGCTCATGCTACGCTCCCCCTTCTCTCCCGCGGCCACACTCCCGGCGGCAGCCCTTCAGCCCCGGCCGGAGCATAGCAAAGAGCACGTTGGGCAAGCTCGCGCCGTGGGGGAAATCACATAGAGAACACATTCGGCCCCGGGGCCCCGCCAGCCCCCATCTTGACCCGAATCAATGCGGGGGCTGGCAAAAGCCGGTTTCCTGGGCTAAATCCACGGTCGCAACCCCATTCAAGGAAGAGCCTTACCCCATGAGCCACGTCCCCCACGAGCTGCACGAAGAATTCCCCGAGGCCGGCGAAGCGCTGCACAAGCTGAAGATGGAAAACCCTCATTTCGCCAAGCTGGCCGATGAATATCATGAGGTTAACCGGGAAATTCATCGCATCGAGGCCGATGTGGAAGCCGCGTCCGACGCCAGGGCCGAAGAGCTGAAGAAGCGCCGTCTGGCCCTGAAGGACGAGATCGCCGGGATCATTCGCGCCATGGCTTGACCGGATGGCAGTCCCGGCAGCGGGCGCCCTGGAAGGCAGCCATCCCTAGAAGCGGTCGATCACCGTAAAACCCAGGGTGTCGAAACGGCCCATAGCGGCCAGCACGTCGCCGGCCTCCTCCAGGGCGACCGTCCGGGTCACCAGGCGCCCGGGGTCGAGCCGGCCGCCCGCCACCAGCCGCAGCATCGCCGGAAAATTGAAGGCGGGCATCCCCTTGCTGCCGTAAAGCTGCAGTTCGCCGCCGATCACATCGTCGATCGGGACCTGCAGCCGGCCGCCGGCTTGGCCGTTCGTCATACCAATCTGCAGGTGGCGGCCGCGCTTGGCGAGACTGCGGATCGCATTCTCGCAGGTCTGCTGGATGCCGAGGGCGTCGACCGCGACCTGGGCGCCGCCGCCGGTCAACTCCCTGACCGCCGCCACCGGATCGTCCACCTCTGCGGCATTCACCGTGGCGACCGCGCCGAGTTCCCTGGCGAGGGCCAGCTTGTCGGCGCCGATGTCCACGGCGACAGGCTGAGCGCCGAGGCAGGCAGCGATCTCGATCGCCGAAAGGCCGACGCCGCCGCAGCCGTAGACCACGACCCACTCGCCGGGGCCGATGCGCACCCGGTCGGTCAGTCCGTGGAACGCCGTCATAAAGCGGCACCCCATGCCGGCACCGGCCAGGAAGCTCACCGCCTCCGGCAGGGCCACCAGATTGAAGTCGGCCTTATCCACCGCGACGTACTCGGCAAAGCCTCCCCACGAGCGGAAGCCCGGCATCACCGGGTTGTCGCAGAGGTGCGGCAGTCCGCCGTGGCAACGCGGGCAGACGCCGTCGCCGCCGCTGAACGGCACGATCACGCGCTCGCCGGGCACGAAGCGGTTGACCTCCGGGCCGACGGCTTCGACGACTCCGCACAGCTCGTGTCCCAGCACATGCGGCAGCGTCAGGAAGCCCGGCCAATGCTCGGCCCAGGCATGCCAGTCACTGCGGCATATGCCGTTGGCCGCCACCTTGATGACGGCGCCGGCCTTGGACGGCTCGGGATCGGCCACCTGCCGCACCACGAGGGGGGCGTTGTGGGCCTCGAGGACCGCTGCCTTCATATTCCGATGCGCTCCTGAACAGGCGAGAGAAATGTCATTCGGGCCGGCCGCTCATCTCGAGATGCAGCGCCGTTCCCTCGTAGGGATGGGCGCGGGCAACCGCCTCATCCAGTTCGACGCCGAGTCCGGGTCCATCGGGCGGAATGACGTAGCCCGCCTCCCACCGGATCGGCCGCTTCAGCAGTTCGGCGTGGAAGCCGCCCCAGGTCTGGATCGATTCCAGGATCAGGAAATTCGGGCTGCAGGCGCTGATTTGGATGTTCGCCGCCCCGACGACGGGCCCGCAATAGAGATGCGGCGCGATCTGGGCGTAGAAGGTCTCCGCCATGCCGGCGATTTTCTTGGCCTCCAGCAGGCCGCCGACACGGCCCAGGTTCATCTGCAGGATGGCCGCCGCCTGCGCCTGCAGCAGGGCCGCGAACTCGTACTTCGTCGTCAGCCGCTCGCCGCTCGCCACCGGGATCGAGGTCGCGCGGGCGACCTGCCCCATGGCGGCGGGCACCTCCGGCGGCGTCGGCTCCTCGAACCACAGCGGATCATACGGCTCCAGGCGGCGCGCCAGGCGGATTGCGCCGGCCGGCGTCATCTGGCCGTGGGTGCCGAACAACAGGTCACAGGACGACCCGACGGCCTCGCGCAGGCGCTTCATGAACAGTTCGCATCGGTCGAGTGCTTCCAGCGAAAGCTGGCGCGGGTCGAAGGCGCTGTAGGGCCCGGCCGGATCGAACTTCACCGCGGTGAAGCCCTGCTTCACGTACTCGCTGGCCCGCTCGGCCGCCAGATCGGGGTCGCTGTAGACGCGCTCGTCCTCGCCGGGCTCCGGGTAGAGGTAGGTATAGCTGCGCAGGCGCTCGTGCACCCTGCCGCCCAGCAGGTCGTAGACCGGCCGGCCCAACTCCTTGCCGACGATGTCCCAGCAGGCCATCTCGATGCCGCTCAGCACGCCCAGCAGGGAGGGATCCGGGCGCTGGCTGTAGCCGCTGCTGTAGATCCGGCGCCACAGGCTTTCGATGCCGAAAGGATCGGCGCCGATGACGATGCGCTCGCAGACGTCGGCGATCAACGCTTCCACCGCTTGGGGATGGAACGGCAGGGAATAGACCTCGCCGATGCCCGTCACCCCGCCGTCGGTGGTAAGCTTCACGAAGACCCAATAGCGCCCGCCGAAATGCGGCGGCGGCGTGCCGACAACGAAAACCTCAAAGGCGCTGATCTTCAATCGCGGTCCCCCTGCAATCGGCGGCCCCAGACACCAGCAACGCGGCAGGGCAGCGGAATAGGCTCCAATTACGCGATCGGGCAACGGCAGCCGTCAAGCCGGGAAACGCCACGCACCTCTCACTGCCCTGAGGCCAGAAGGGTTCGGTCGGCCGCCAGCTCCGCCGGATCCGCCGGCTGCAACAGTTCCGCCGCCCCCTGCTCGGCATCGAAGAATTGCCCCACCAGCGCCATGTCCACCTGCCCGTCGCCCTGGCGCGACAGCGGCAGGTGCAGGCGCTTGGTCCACTGGTATTCCTTGTCGACCCAACGGAAGTGCCCCTCCGAATAGACCGGCACCGCGCGCGTCGCCACCATGCCGTAGAGACGCCGGGTGAAGTCCAGCGTCGCTCCGCTGGTCAGGCGCTCGATGGACCAGCCGGTGTAGTCGAAGCCGTGCGCCGCCGCGATCTCCGTGCCGACGACGCGGTAACGAACGTCGTGCCCCCCGTTGCTGACCTCGGCGAGCAACAGATTCTTCAACAGGTCCGGCATGTCGATAGGGTCGAAGGCGTCGCGCGGCATGACGCTGCCGGCCGCGCTGCGCTGGAGCCAATAGTCGTAGAGCCCCCGAAGCTTCGGATGGTTGATCCGACTGCGAAAGGAAAGCCGTGCGCTGTCGGGCGGTTCCAGCAGTCTCTCCCCAAATATGGCCGCCGCACGGCGGCGCACGGCACGGTTCCGCAGCATGCCTTCCCGGGCAAGGCCACGGCATTCAATGATATGCCGATTCTGCGTAGTTTGTCAGCGCCATGAGTACACAACTCCGAGTATGGTCGACGGCGGCCTCTGCACTCCTGTAGTCTCGCTGCGAATTCGGTGACGAACAGGAGGAGCAAGCGGTATGCGGAAAATACGTTGGGGCGTCCTCAGCACCGCCAAGATCGGCCGCGAGCTGGTCATTCCGGCCATCCAGCGTTCCCGCTACGGCGAGGTGGCGGCCATCGCCTCCCGCGACAAGGCGCAGGCCGAGGCCGTGGCGCGCGACCTGGGCATCGAAAAGGCCTACGGATCCTATGCGGAGCTGCTGGCCGATCCGGAGATCGACGCGGTCTACAACCCGCTGCCCAACAACCTGCATGTCGACCTGACCCTTGAAGCCGCCGCGGCCGGCAAGCCGGTGCTCTGCGAGAAGCCCATCGCCTTGGACGCCGCCGATGCCGAGCGCCTGCGCCAGATCGGCGGCAAGCTGCCCGTGATGGAGGCCTTCATGGTGCGCTTTCATCCGCAGTGGCATTGGGTGCGCGAGCAGATCCGCGGCGGGGCGCTGGGCGAACTGCGCGCCATCCAGTGCTTCTTCTCCTATAACAACCGCGACGCCGGGAACATCCGCAACAAGCCGGAGACCGGCGGCGGCGCGCTGCTCGACATCGGCTGCTACCCGACGGTGATCAGCCGCTTCCTCTTCGAAGCGGAACCCGAGCGGGTCTTCGCCCATATCGAGCGCGACCCCGACTTCGGCACCGACCGCCTGGCGAGCGCCATCCTCGACTTCGGCGACGGCCGGCGCAACGACTTCACGGTCTCGACCCAGGTGACGGCCTATCAGCGCCTGCACGCCGTCGGAACCAAGGCGCGGCTGGAAGTCGAGATCCCCTTCAACGCGCCGCCGGGCGGCGAAACAAAGGTGTTCATCGACGAGGGCGCGAAGCCCGGCGACGGCCTGCGCAAAACCCACACCATCGCGGCCTGCGACCAGTACACGGAACAGTGCGACGCCTTCGCCCAGGTCGTGCGGGGCGAAGCCGAGCTGCCCTACGGCATCGAGGACGCCATCCAGATGATGCGCATCCTCGACGCCCTGTTCCGCGCCGGGGACAGCGGACAGTGGGAGAGGCCGTAGCAATCGGCTTGCACCCGTCGGGAACGTCTCTCGCTTGACCCTGTCGGGCGCGGGTCACACATTGTGCTGTACAGGGCTGCGCTTCCACCTCTAACGACGAAAGTCCAACTATGCTCGAGATCTGGTTCTCGCTCGGATACATCCTGCTGCTGGCCGTCCTGTTGTTCGCCTTCATCCTGTGGCGTTCCGGCGGCATCGCCGTCGCGGTTCTGGCGCTGGTCGTCGGGATGGTCTACCTGACCTGGTGGGAATATGCCCGGCCGACCTGGACCACCGGCTTCGTCAGCGGCACCGAAGTGCGCCGCAGCGACCCCGACGCCCAGGGCAACACGTGGGACATCCAGTACGTCTACATGAGGAACAAAGCCGACGCCGGCGTCGAGCTGGAAAACGAAGACTCCTGGTGGTGGTTCAAGCGCAACAGCGAGCGGGTCTTCAACAACGCCAAGACGGCGGAAGACCGCAAGACCGAAGTCACCGTCGTGTGGAACCGCTGGCGCTCGCAACTCTTCTCCTGGCACCCGAACATCATCGCCCTCAGGCCGGCCGGCTCCTGGCCACTGTGGTCCTTGCGGGTCCTCGGCTTCTACGGTCTCTCCGCCGTCCTGTGGATCTGCTACTTCTACGCCTTCGTCTGGCTTCACAGGCGGGTCAACAGGATCTGAGCGCCCGGGCCGCGATAACCGCCTTCGCGGCCGCCACCGGCCGCTCTCCGATGACCTCTCCGAACCCCTCAGGGCGTGATTCGCCGCTTGACGCTCTCACGACATCGGCCGATTAGGGCATTTTGTCTCCTCCCATCATGTGAAAACGCAGAGGAGAAGCTGGTGCGTCGAAGAAAGGGCCAGAAAAAAGCTAGAATTAGGGCAATTCACCCTAAATTTCCCGCTCTGCCTGTATAAAATTTATTCAGTTCAACTAATCGTATTTGAGAAATTCTTATAAATAAATCATTCTTTAATAGTGATGGATTGATTATGTCCTCCGCTGCGCCGGAATGAGCGGCCCAACATGGGGCCTCTTTCGTTCCGAGTTCCACATCGGGCGCAGAGCGATCCCGGCCCGGCCGCGAACCTGCGCTGGAGCCTGATTTAGAAAGGGTAGGGGAATGTCTTTGTCATTTTTTGGCGGCGATTCGGCCGCCAAGCTCGCCGCGCTGGACAAATCGCAGGCAATCATCGAGTTCGACCTGGACGGCACCATTGTCACCGCCAACGCGAACTTCCTGAATGCCATGGGCTACACGCTGGATGAGATCAAGGGCAAGCATCACAGCATGTTCGTTGAGCCCGGCTACAAGGACAGCGCCGAGTATCGGGAGTTCTGGGAAGCCCTCAACCGCGGTGAATTCCAGGCCGCGCAGTACAAGCGCATTGGCAAGGGCGGCAAGGAGATCTGGATCGAGGCCTCCTACAATCCGCTGCTGAACAGCCAGGGCAAGCCCTACAAGGTGGTGAAGTACGCGACCGACGTCTCCGAACAGAAGGCCGAATACGCCGACCTGCTGGGCAAGATCGAGGCGATCAACCGCTCTCAGGCCGTCATCGAATTCGAACTGGACGGCACCATCATTACCGCCAACGAGAACTTCCTGACCGTCATGGGCTACAAGCTGGAAGAGATCAAGGGCCAGCATCACAGCATCTTCGCCGAGCCGGGCTACGCGGCGAGTGCCGAATACAAAGACTTCTGGAAGGCACTCAACGACGGGAAGTTCCAGGCCAGCCAGTACAAGCGCATTGGCAAGGGCGGCAAGGAGATCTGGATCGAGGCCTCTTACAATCCCATCCTCGACCTCAACGGGCGCCTCTGCAAGGTGGTGAAGTTCGCCACCGATCTCACCAAGCGCAAGGAGGAGAACGCCGCCCTCGCCGACGAATTCGAGAACGGCGTCAAGACAACGGTGCAGACCGTCGCCTCTTCGGCCGGGGACATGGAATCGACGGCGCAGTCGCTGGCGGCCGCCGCCGAAGAGACCAACCAGCAGTCCTCGACCGTCTCCTCGGCTTCCGAAGAGCTGGCGGCCTCGGTCAACGAGATCTCACGTCAGATCGCAGAGTCGGTTCGCTCGGTCAATGAAGCCGTGGACGCGGCTGGCAAGTCGGAGCAGATGGTGAGCGACCTGGTGTCGGCGGCCCAGAGAATCGGTGAAGTCACGCAGATCATCACAGACATCGCCGAGCAGACCAACCTGCTGGCGCTCAACGCCACCATCGAAGCGGCCCGCGCCGGCGAAGCCGGCAAGGGTTTCGCCGTGGTCGCCTCCGAGGTGAAGAACCTGGCCAATCAGACGGCCAAGGCGACGGGCGAGATCGAGCAGCAGATCCGGGACATCCAGAGCTCCAGCGAGACCACGGCGCAATCCATCCGTGAGATCGGCGGGATCATCGCTCAGGTGAGCGACATCAGCACCTCGATCTCGAGCGCCGTCGAGGAGCAGTCCGCGGCGACGCGGGAGGTGTCGGTCAACATCAACGGCGTCACCCAGGCCGCCCAGGAGAGCGGGGCGTCAGCCACCAACGTGCTGAACTTCGCGCAGACGCTCTCTCAGCAGGCCAGCGGACTCCAGGGTCAGGTGGACCAGTTCCTGGAGAAAGTCCGCGCGATGTGAGCCGGCGCCAGCGCGCGGCGGGACGGCCTCGCCGAGCGAGGAATTGAGCGGCTCCAGCCAGGAGATCGGCTCGCAGGTGTCGGAATCGTCGAAGATGGCGACGTCCGCCGTCGACGAGGTTTCCAGGGCCACCCACCAGGCGCAGGGGCTGGCCGACGCCGCGGAGAAGATCGGCGCGGTGATCGACCTGATCCAGGATATCGCCGAGCAGACCAACCTGCTGGCGCTCAATGCGACGATCGAAGCCGCGCGCGCCGGTGAGGCCGGCAAGGGCTTCGCCGTCGTGGCCCAGGAGGTGAAGTCACTCGCCACCCAGACGGCCAAGGCGACCAACGATATCGGCGAGCACATCGCCCGGGTGCAGACCGAAACCAAGGAGGCCGTCGGCGCCATCGACACCATCGGCAGCACCATCGCCAAGATCGACGAAGTGGCCGCCTCCATCGCCTCCGCAGTCGAGGAGCAGATCGCCGCGACCAGCGAGATCTCCTGCAACGTGCAGGAAGCCGCCAACGGCACCCAGGAAGTGACCGAGAACATCTCCGGCGTCAGCCAGGGTGCGCAGCAGACCGGCACCGCATCGGAGCAGATGCTCTCGGCGGTGAAGCACCTCTCCAGTCAGGCCGACGCCCTGCGCGGCAAGGTGGACAGCTTCCTGAGCGAGGTGCGCAGCGCCTGACGGGCGCGGCGCCCCTCCAGGGGGCGCCGTTCAGCAGCGGGCGCCGTAGTTAACGTCGTCGGCAGGGAAAGGCCGGTGGGAGAAGCCGCACCGCGATGCGGGCGTCTCTTGGTTGAATAGCTTCAACCCCCGCCTCCGCGTGCGGGCGAACATCTTACGAGTGCCGAGGTTTTGCTCGCTGGAAACCAAGGCCAAAGGCGCCCGCTTAGCCTAAGGTCGAATTGCAGCGCACCAGAAGTCGGTGAATCAATCCCCTGCTGACCGCCATCCGGATGGGCAGTGACTCAATCGAATATCAGCGCCGCCAATTCATCCGGACCTAGTGGTTCAGCAAGATAAGCCATGCTGCTTCCAGCCGTTCTTCGTTTGGCGAAGCTTATGCCGGCACCTGAACGTGCGGCGACATCTCCAGACCGAGGCGGGAAGCCGGCAAGTCGTAGATGATTGCCCCGACAAGGGGCGGTACCTCACTCCTTGAACCAAGAAGGAAGCACGACATGCTGAAGCCAGTTTCGGTCGCCTCTATGGCACTCTTGCTGCTGTGCCTCTCGTACGGTAAGGCCGTCGCCCAAGACCTCGTGCAGGATGCCCTGAAGGGCTGCGAGAGCGAATTGAAGACATACTGCAGCGACGTGACACCGGGGGAAGGACGCCTGGTGTCGTGTGCCAGGGCTTACGAGGACAAGCTTTCCTCCCAGTGCATCTACGCGATAAATCGCGCCGGCTACTGGCTGGAGTATCTCGCCAGCACCATCGACTACGTCGCGAGTCAATGCGTGGAAGATGCCGTCAAGTTTTGTCCCGACGTGGAAATCGGCGAGCAGCGCGTCCTCAACTGCCTGGCATCTCACCGTGCCGAACTGAACCAGTACTGCGGCCTCGCCCTGAGTGACATCGGCAAATAGGCGGGCTCTGACAGCGTCAAAGGCCGAAAGCCACCGTCGCGCAAGGGCAGGCACCAGCCCCTCGGCGGTGAGGGAAATGCCGGCCGGCCCGAGGGCGCCGGCCGTCGCGCCGCCGGCCGGAAGGCCTGCCGCCTGTCTTTCCCTGCCGGGACCCCACCCAGGAAACACTTCTGTTAACGCGTACTTCACCAAAATCTAATATATAAGTATACATACATTTGGAGCATGCTCTGTCAGAGAGCGGCACTCTGGGGGACGAGGATGTCATCGCAGGTGAAGGTGCCCGCCGCGTCTTCCGCGACATCAACAGCGGGCCAAGAGGCAACGGCCGGCCGGCCGGCCGGCATCGCCGGACAGTTCGACCGCCAATGCTACGAGCTCGCCCATGTGATCGAAGACCTCCTGCAGGCCGACCCCCGTGTCGTCGCCCTGCAGGCCGCCGTGACCGAGATCTGCCAGCTCACCGGGTGGGACTACGCCGAAATCTGGATTCCCGACGCCCGTTCCGGCTTGTGGAGCGCGCACCCCTACTGGTACGGCGACAGGCACCGCTATCAGGCCTTCCGAATGCTGTCCGAAGACGTGGCCACGGTCGTGCCCCTGCCTTTGGTACAGCGGGTCGCGCGGCAGCAGTCGACGCCGTGGTACGAGGACGTCTCGCTCATTCCGCTGGCCGAATACCGGCGCGCCAAGGCAGCGAAGGCTGTCGGCCTGAAAGCCACCCTCGCGCTGCCGGTGATGGCGTCGGGAGAAACGCTGGCTGTCCTGGTCTTCATGACCACGCAAGTCCGCGAGCGCGACGGCCAGCTCATCGACATCGTCTCCAAAGCAGCGTCGCGGCTGGTCGACTTCTTCCGGCCCATCCCGCCGGGGCCATCGGAACCGCGTCTGCCGGAACCGGCCAGCAAGGTGTCGGCCTGTTGCTTCGGCCAAAGCCTGGAGAGATTGTCACCACGCGAGAACGACGTCTTCAGGCTGTCGCTTGACGGCCTCACGGTCACAGAGATCAGCGCGTACCTGGGATTGAGCCACCGCACCGTCGAGGTTCACCGCGCAAGCCTGCTCAGGAAGCTCGGAGTCGCCACGACGACGAAACTGCTGGCAAAACTGCTCGCCGCCTCGGTCGGCGAACGCACTAGGCTTTAACCCCAAGGCAAAGGACCGCCGCGGCACAATGATGCGCCGTAGGTTCGCCCAATCAACTTTACTTAGAGAAGAGCACCGCTTTTTCTATTGAGAGCCGGCAAAACGCCGCTCATAGCACCGTTTTGACTACGTGCAATCACGTAACCAATTCAAATTGCTTGGCTTTTCCTAAAAGGCGACAATCTTTGTTAAGCTTTGGCGGACTCCACTGAATACCTCGCGAAAATTGCCCGGCCCCTAGGCCCGGGCCGCAGGGTCTTTGAGTGGAGAAGAACATGTCTAAGATTCGTTTCACGATCCGCGGCAGCCTGATTGCCGTCAGTGCGCTGTTGGTGGCGATCGTCGTTATGTTGACCGCGGGCAGTGCCCTGGACGCCTGGCGCCAGATGAGCGATTCCCGCAAGGTCCAGACGAACAACCGCACCGCCGACCTGTTCCTCGAGAGTGCGGCCAATTGGGCCGTCGAGCGCGGCATCACCAACGCCGCCCTGGCCTCCTGGGAGAGCGTGGCGGCTGAGCGGCGCAGCGCCATCGACGAGCGCCGGGAGACGTCGACCAAGGCCTTCGAAAGCGCACTGGCGGAATTGCGGACCGAGCCCGACTTCCCCGGCAAGGCCGACCTGGTCACGCAGGTCGAGGCAGCCTACCAGAAGGTCGTCGAACTGCGCCGCCGCGTCGACGAGGACCTGACCAAGTCGAAAGTGGACCGCGACGCCGAGGTGACCAAGAGCTGGGTGCCGACGATGACCCACCTGATCATGGCCTCGCAGCACCTGCGCCAGATCAGCCAGTTCCGTCCGGAAGCGATCGAATCCCAGATCCAGATGCTGCGCGACCTGAAGCAGTCGCTCTGGGTCATGAGCGAATACGCCGGCCGCGAGCGTGCGGTGATCGGCGGCATCATCGGCTCCGGCACGCGCATCGAACCGCAGATCCTGGAACGGCTCGCCAACTTCCGCGGACACCTCGAACAAGCCTGGAACCAGGTGCAGATCTATCTCGCGTCTGGGAACCCCTCGCCGCTGATCGTCGAACGGGCGGCCGCGGTCAAGGACAAGTTCTTCGGCTCCTACGAGCAGATCCGCCAGAGCGTCTATGAAGCCGGCCTGGCGGGCAGCGGCTATCCGATTAGCGGCAGCGAATGGATCGCCGAAGCGACGGCGGCGATCGACCAGTTGAGCGAACTGGGCCAGACGGCCAGCGGCGTGGCAGCCGACTTCGCCGGCCGCTCGGCCGACGGCGGCCAGAAGTCCTTCCTGTTCAACGCGGCGCTGCTTGCGTTCTGCCTCGTCATCGGCGGCGTCGCCTTCTGGGTCGCGGTCTGGCGGGTCGCCAAGCCGATCCGGACCATGACCAGCGCCATGACGCAGCTGGCCCAGGGTGACCTGCAGGTCGAGATCCCCGGCATCCAACGCCGGGACGAAGTCGGCGAGATGGCGCAGTCGGTCCAGGTCTTCAAGGACAACGCCATCGAGACCGAACGCCTGCGCCAGGAACAGCAGGAGGCCGAGAAGCGCGCCGAGGCAGAGAAGCGCAAGGCGATGAACGATCTGGCCGACAAGTTCAGTGCCGACGTCGGCGAGGTGGTCGAGGCGGTGACCAGCGCCAGCACCCAACTGGAGACAACCGCCCAGTCGATGAGCTCGGTGGCCGAGCAGACCAGCCAGCAGGCGGGGGCGGTCGCCTCCGCAGCCCAGCAGTCCGCGGCCAACGTGCAGACCGTGGCCTCGGCCAGCGAGGAATTGAGCGGGTCGAGCCGGGAGATCGGCACCCAGGTGTCGGAATCGACGAAGATGGCGAAGTCGGCCGTCGACGAGGTCGGCAAGGCCAATCAGCAGGTCCAGGGGCTGGCGGAGGCCGCGGAGAAGATCGGCGCGGTGATCGACCTTATTCAGGACATTGCCGAGCAGACCAACCTGCTGGCCTTGAACGCGACGATCGAAGCGGCGCGCGCCGGCGAAGCCGGCAAGGGCTTCGCCGTGGTGGCCCAGGAGGTGAAATCGCTGGCCAATCAGACCGCCAAGGCGACCAGCGAGATCGGCGAGCACATTGCCCGTGTCCAAACCGAGACCAAGGAGGCCGTCGGCGCGATCGACGCGATCGGATGCACGATCGCCAAGATCGACGAAGTGGCGAGTTCCATTGCCTCGGCTGTCGAGGAGCAGATCGCCGCGACCAGCGAGATTTCCCGCAACGTGCAGGAAGCCGCCAACGGCACGCAGGAAGTGACCGAGAACATCAGCGGCGTCAATCAGGGGGCGCAGCAGACCGGCAGCGCTTCCGAGCAGATGCTCTCGGCGGTGAAACACCTCTCCACCCAGGCGGATGCACTGCGCGGCAAGGTCGACAACTTCCTCACCGAAGTGCGGGCCGCCTGAGGCGGCTCGCAGAGATCGAGGGGCCGGTCTTCACGCCCGCGCGTCGACCGGCCCCTCGGCAGTGAGGGAAATGCCGGTCAGCGTGCGGTCCAGGTGGCGGCTGCGCCAGGCCAGCAGCTTCTCCGCCATGGTGACGCGCACCGCCTGGTAGTTGGCATCCTCGACCACGTTGCGCAGTTCGTCCGGGTCCTGCTGCAGATCGAAGAGCAGCGGCGGCAAGCCGGCGAAGTGGACGTACTTGTAGTGCTCATCGCGAATCACCGCGAGAGAACAGTCGTCCAAATCCAGGCCCAGGGCCTCCTGCGGCCTGCCGCTCGCCACCTCGCGGAAATCGAACTCCCAATGCGCCTCCCGACGCCAGGCCGCCGGTGTCTCGCCGCGCAGGAACGGCAAGAGCGACGCGCCATCAGCCAGCCCCGCGCGCGCCGCGCCCGTCGCCTCCAGCAGCGTCGGCACCACATCGACCGCCTCGGTGAAGGCCGAGACCCGGCCCCCGAAGCCTTCCGGATGCCTAGGATCGCGGACGATGAGCGGGATGTGATAGGCCTGATCGAAGTAGCCGAACTTCCCGAGCGTCCAGTGATCGCCCATCATCTCGCCATGATCGGAGGTCAGCACGATGACGGTGTCGTCCCAGGCGCCGGACGCTTTCAGGCCCTCGACCAGGCGGCCGATCTGGCGGTCGACTTCCGAGATCATGCCCCAGTAGGTGGCGCGCACCTGGCGGAAGGCCTCCTCCGGCCAGTCGGCCACGAGGCGCTGGTCCTCGCCGATGAAGCAGAAGTTGCCGCCGGCCGTGCGCTCCAGCCAATAGGCCAGATAGGGGTGCTGGGCGGCCTCCTCGCCCGGCGAGGCGGCGCGGCGAAAGGCGGACGCCCCGCTGGTGTCGGCGGCCGGATCGTAAAGCGTGTTGAAGGGCTCCGGCACCACGAAGGGCGGATGCGGGCGCAGGAAGGAGA
Source organism: Kiloniellaceae bacterium (assembly GCA_048268885.1). Lineage (GTDB taxonomy): Bacteria > Pseudomonadota > Alphaproteobacteria > Kiloniellales > Kiloniellaceae > Pelagibius. Next base: position 92,434 of record JBLWUP010000013.1, read on the forward strand.
TATGGGCGCACCAGGGCGCGTCCTTGGGCCGCGCCGGCAGCCAGTCCAAGAAGGCCTCGGTCAGGAAGGCGGTCTCGGTCTCGTCCTGGCTGAACCGCGGCGCCGCGTTGGACGGCATCTCGGGGCGGCCCTCCACCGGCAGAAAGAGGTCCCAGGGGTCGGGCGGCAGCTTGTGGCCGCGCGCCTCCATCCAGGCGAACCAGGCCGCATTGTCCTCCGGCAGCTTCACTTGCGCGGTGAAGCCGGGCAGCACCTCTTCGTAGGTCCTGAGGCGCGGATCGTCCGGGGGGATCGCGCGCGGGTCGACCGCCTGGTCGGTATAGCCGAAAAGCGTCGGCTCGTAGCCGAGCCGCCCCAGCGCCTTGGCGATGTTGTCGTGGCGCGCGTCCAGCGGCGTGCCGTTGCGCAGCACCCGGTGGTTCATCTGGTAGAGCCCGGTATAGAGCGAGGCCCGCGCCGGCGAGCAGGGCGCCGCCTGGGAAAAGTGGCGGAGAAAGCAGACGCCCGCCGCCGCCAGGGCGTCGATGGCCGGGGTGCGGACCAGCGGGTGGCCGGCCAGGCCCAGGCAGTCGCCGCGCCATTGGTCGGCCGTGATCAGCAGAATGTTGGGAGTCATCGGCCAGCCCCTTCGTTCCCGGAATCGCCCTCACGCGGCATTGCCCTCGCGCGGAATTACCGCTGCCTTTCAGCACGCTTTACGCGGCCTGGCAACCTCCCAGCAACCCTCGCCGCCACCACCCAGGGTCTAGATGACGCTGCCCCCTGCGACCTATGCGTAAGCAGGGTGAGCAGGTTTCTAACCAAACCCCGCCGACTTAACGGCACCTAAAGGCATTTCTGTCTCAATCGCTGCTGGAATAAGGACCACAAGACCATGATCTCTCGGCAGCCGAGCCAGGCGACAAGAGTTAGCGGGGCGGCAAACCGCGGCCGCAGCCTTGCCGCGGCCCTGGCCGTCGTAATGCTGCTGGCGATCAGCACTTTGCCGGTCTTCGCGGTGGCCGACCTGCCCGGCAATGCCCGGGGGACCCTGGCCGCCATTTTCCCGCCGGGCACGGACAGGACGGCTGCCCTGGCGGGCGTCGCCGAGGCCGACGGACTGGTGGTCCGCGCCGGCGGCTGGGGATCGGTCCTGGTCGCCTACAGCGACAAAGCCGGGTTTGCGCAGCGGCTGCGCCACGCCGGCGCCTGGTTGGTGGTCGATCCGCGCAGCGCCGCCGGATGCCTGATCACCGGCACCATGAATACGAAATACTGAGGGGTCGAGACATGCTTAAATCCGCAGCTTCCATGACGGCGGAGCTTGCCGGGAACGGCAAGGAAGAGAGCGGTACCGCTGAGAACGCGGGGGGCATTGCCGCCATTCGCCGCACCGCCGCCAAGTGGTCCAGCCTGCTGATCTTCGCCGTGGTCCCCGCCGTGGCGGCCACCGCCTGGCTGAACGGCAACCCCTGGCTGACGCCGACCGTCGCGGCCCTGGTCGTGGCCTGCTGCACGCTTGGCATCTGGAAAGCCCTCGGTGGCGATGCCGCCATGACCCGCTACGTCATCGCCGTGTCCACGGTCGTCCAGGTCTCGCTCATGGTGATGGCCGCCGCCGGTCCCTGGCAGATCGACTTCCACATGATCTACTTCGCCGCCCTGGCGATGCTGGTCGCCTTCTGCGACTGGCGCACCATCCTGGTGGCCGCCGCCGCCACGGCGATCCACCATCTCAGCCTGAACTTCCTGATGCCCTGGGCGGTCTTCCCCGACGGCGGCAACTTCCTGCGTGTGGTGTTCCATGCCGTCATCGTGGTGCTGGAAGTCGTGGTGCTGATCCTGCTCAGCCATAAACTGGTCAGTCTGTTCGACGGCGCCGCCGCGGCCGTGGCCAAGGCCGAGGCCGCCGTGGCGGAAAGCGAAAAGCTGGGCCGCGAGCAGCAGGCGCTGCAGGCCCGCACCGCCAAGGAGCGCCAGGAACTGCTGCAGTCCCTGGCCGACAAGTTCGAATCCAGCGTCAAGGGGGCGGTCACCCAGATCAGCGCCTCGCTCGACGGCATGCAGGGGGAGACGGAGGTCATGCTGCAGCGCGCCGAGGAGACCCAGGGGACGGCAACCCAGGCCGCCGACACCGCGGAAAGCACCGCCGAGAAGATGGACACCATCGCCGGGGCGGTTACCGAGCTCTCCGCCTCGGTCAGCGAGATCACCTCCCGCGTGCGCGAGACGGCCGACATCGCCGCCAAGGCCGACGACAAGTCGGACGTCACCACCCAGCAGGTGGGCGAACTGGCCGACGCCGTGGCCGGTATCTCCGAAGTCGTCGAACTGATCGCCGAGATCGCCGAGCAGACCAACCTGCTGGCCTTGAACGCCACCATCGAGGCGGCGCGCGCCGGTGAGATGGGCAAGGGCTTCGCCGTGGTGGCCAGCGAGGTCAAGGGCCTGGCAACGCAGACGGCCAAGGCGACCGAGGACATCTCCGGACGCATCGAAAAGGTTCAGGGCTCGACCAGAACCACGGTCGAGGCGATCAAGGATATCCGCGGCATCATCAATCAGCTGAACGACCACGCCACCAAGATCGCCGGCGCGGTCGAAGAACAGGACGCGACGACGCGCGACATCTCCCGCAACATCCAGGAGGCCGCAACCGGCAGCCGGACAATGAACTCGGCCATGGCCTCGGTGAAGGAGAATTCGCAAACGGCCAGCCAGTCGGTGAACAAGGTGATGGAGGCATCAGGTCTCGTCTCCCGGCACACCGCGGAGCTGGACGGCAACCTCTCGGAGCTGCTGAACGGTTTGCGCGCCAACGGCAGCTGATCGCCCTTTCCTTCTTCCGCTCTTTCGCGGTGGCGCCGCCTGACACCTTGCTTCAGGCGGCGCGTCTGCCTATGCCTATTCGCTGGCGACAAACGCTAAGGGTCGCCGACGGCACACGCCCGCGGAAGGACGACGGCAGGCATGAAGGATGTGAACCGGGCTTGGCAACGCATGCTCTCCGGACGGCGGCTCGACCTGCTCGACCCCTCGCCCCTCGACATCGAGATGGAGGACATCGCCCACGGCCTGGCCCGCGTCGCGCGCTGGAACGGCCAGACCTCCGGTGACGCCGCCTACTCGGTCGCCCAGCACAGCCTGCTGGTCGACGACATCGCCGGACGCCTGCGCCCCAAGCTGGACGCGGCCGGGCACCTTTCCGCCGTGCTGCACGACGCCGCGGAATACGTCATCGGCGACCTCATCACCCCCTTCAAGGCGGCCGTCGGCGTCGACTACAAGGCCCTGGAGGGGCGGCTGATGACGGCGATCCGCCTGCGTTTCGGCTTGCCGGGCGAAGAACCGGAAGATCTCAAGAAGCTGATCAAGCGCGCCGACCGTATCGCCGCCTACCTGGAAGCCACCCAGCTGGCCGGCTTTTCCGCCAGCGAGGCACGGCGTCTTTTCGGGCATTACAAGCAGTTCGACGACATCGCCCTGGTCCCTTGGCCTCCGGCCAAGGCCAAGTGCCTCTTTATTGACCGCTGCGCCACCCTCGCAAAGGGCTTATAATCAAAGCGTCGAGGTGGTAACCTCCGCGCGGGAGAGGTTGGGGACTCTTCCCTTATTAGGCGCAATTGATTTACGTGACCTGCCACTCCTGTGCTGAGGAGGGGGCAGGGCCGGGGGGCAGAACCTATGTCATTTCCTCAAAGGCTGGACGAGCCCGTGCTCGCCGAGCTGTATTCTTATTGGTCCGAGCGTTGCGGAACGCGGAAAGCCCCGGCGCGGGCGGACATCGATCCTATCGACATTCCTCAACTCCTGCCGCATCTGGCCCTGGCCGAGGTGGAGCACGCCGACGACGGCGAAACCTTTCGCATCCGCTATCGGCTGGCCGGCACCCAGATCGAAGAACGCTTCGGCTGTTCGCTGACGAACCGTTATTTCGACGAGTTGGTCGAGGGCCCCTTCATGGACTACATCACCGGCCTCTACAGACGCCTGCTGGCGGAAATGGCACCGCAGTATTCGGAAAGCAGCTTCGGGGCCGACATCGAGGAATCGCTGCTCGCCAAACGGCTGCTGCTGCCGTTAAGCGAGGACGAGGAGACGGTGAACATGGTGCTGGCGGGCGTGGTCTTCACCGACGGCAACCCGCATGACCGCAAGACGGTCCTGCGCAGCCACAATCATTTTACCGACGAGGGCCCCAAGAATACCTGATGCCGAGAAGATCTGACGCAGCGCAGCAGAGGAGCGGTCGGCCATGAGCGGGCGCCCAGAGATCACCAGAGATCAGAATCCGAAAACCTTACTGCTTTCAAAGCAGTGCTATAAAGTGCAGCCAGCACGCGGATTTCATCATCGCTCAACCAGATTTTAGGACTGGGTAGGGTCTTATGGGAGGGTCGCACAGCCTCTCTCTGTAAAAGCGGATTTGTCTGAATTTTTAGAGACAGCATGCACCAGGTGGACCAGAAAAGAACGAGATGCCAGGCCGTCGGCCCGATCGAGGTGACCGAGGGGCTCGAGTTCCTGTCGCCGATCCTCACCGAGGCGCTGACCTATTGGCTGGAAATCAAAGGTAGCTCCAGGTTTGCGCAGCGCGCCGATCTGGTGCCGGAGAAATTCGTGAAGCTGTGGCCCCACGTCCTGATGGTCGACGTGATCGACGAGGGCCAGGACTACTACGTCCGCCTGTTCGGCCAGAATCTCGTCAATGCCTACGGCGAACAGACCGGACGCAGGGCCTCCGAGGCCACCGTGCCGGAGCTGGTGCGCGACCGCTCCAAGCAGCTTTTCGATTTCTGCGTGACGCACGCCGCGCCGACCTATGCCTACTGGCCGGAACTAGGTTCCGAGCGCCGCTTCTTCTTCGATGTCGAAGCCCTCTGCCTGCCGCTGTCGAGCGACGGCACTCGCCTGGACCGGCTGATGTCACTCAACGTGAACTCCCGGCGGCCGCGCAAGGCCAGATAACCACAAGCCCAGATAGCCGCAGCGAGCTCCTGACGGCCCCGTCTGCTTGCATCGGCGGCGAAAGCCTGCTCCAAGAAGGGGCTCACGGCCGCCAAGGGAAGCCTCGAACCTTGCCATCGACCCTGCCGGAGCCCTCGCTGCTGCTGGGGCTCGCCCTGCTGTCCCTGCTGATCTGGATCTACCTGCTGGCCTTCCGCGGCGGGTTCTGGCGTTCCGCGGAGCGCCTGCAAGACGCCCCGCCGCCGCGCGATCCTTGGCCGGCGGTGACGGCGGTGATTCCGGCGCGCAATGAAGCAGATATCATCGCCGAGAGCCTCACCTCGCTGCTGGAGCAGGACTACCCCGGCGCGCTGACGGTGCTGCTGGTCGACGATCACAGCGACGACTCCACCGTTGCCAGCGCGCGCGAGGCCGCGGCGCGCAGCCGTCATCCCGAACGTTTCGACCTGCTGCAGGCCGCGGCGCTGCCGGCGGGCTGGACCGGCAAGCTCTGGGCCCTGCAGCAGGGCAGCGTGGCTGCGGAAGCCGCGAGTGATTTCCTCTGGTTCAGCGACGCCGACATCCGCCAGCCGCCCGACGCGCTGCGCCGCCTCGTCGCCAAAGCCGAGGCCGAAGGCCGCGACCTGGTCTCCCTCATGGTGGCGCTGACCTGCGAGAGTTTCTGGGAACGCCTGCTGATCCCGCCCTTCATCTATTTCTTCCAGAAGCTCTATCCCTTCGCCTGGGTGAAGGCCCCCGAGGCGAGGACCGCGGCGGCGGCCGGCGGGTGCATCCTGCTGCGCCGCGAAGCCCTGCAGCGCATTGGGGGTATCGCCGCGATCCGCGACGCCCTGATCGACGACTGCTCCCTGGCGGCGGCGGTGAAGCGCAGCCGGCCAGCGCAGGGCGGCGGCATCTGGCTCGGACTGGCCGAGGGCGCGCGCTCGATACGGCCCTACGCGGGCCTGAAGCCGATCTGGGATATGGTGGCCCGCACCGCCTACACCCAATTGCGGCACTCCCCGCTGCTGTTGTTCGGGACCCTGATCGGCATGGTCCTGACCTATCTGGTGCCGCCGCTGCTGCTGGCCGCCTTCCCCTGGCACCAGCAGCCCCTGACGGCGCTGGCCGCCGGTCTGGCCTGGTTGCTGATGGCCCTCTCCCTACTGCCGACGCTGAAGCTCTACCGCCAGCCCTGGTGGATTGCACCTTTGCTGCCGCTGGCGGCTGGCCTATACAGCGCCATGACCTTCGATTCCGCCTGGCGCCACTGGCGCGGCATCGGGGGACAATGGAAAGGCCGCGTGCAGGGCAGGCACAGGGGGCCAAATGCGCAAGGCTAGGTCGGTTGGGGCTGCGCGACTATGATTGGGGTTCATGACTGACACCCGTGACAGCACCGCCCCCACGAGCACCTCCGGGGTCGAAACCCCCTCGGGCAAGGGCGCGGCGGACGAGAACTTCCCGGTCGGCTCCTGGCTGCTGCCGGCGGCGCTGCGTCCGCACGTCGCGACCTACTACGCCTTTGCCCGCGCCATCGACGACATCGCCGACAACCCGGAGCTGACGCCGGAGGACAAGATCGCCCGCCTCTCGGCCTTCGAGGCGGCGCTCACCGGTTCGGCCGGCGGCCCCGCCAGCGAACAGCGCCCGGGGCTGGAGAAGGCCAGCCGCCTGCGCGAAAGCCTCAAGGCGACGGGGGTGACCACCGCGCGCGGCAGCGACCTGATCGCCGCCCTCAAGCAGGACGCCGTGAAGCTGCGCTACGCCGACTGGAGCGAGCTGCTCGGCTACTGCCGCCTCTCGGCCAACCCGGTGGGACGCTACCTGCTCGACCTGCACGGCGAGGACCCGGCGGGCTACGCCGCCTCCGACGCGCTCTGCACCGCCCTGCAGATCCTCAACCACCTGCAGGACTGCCAGGACGACTATCACGCGCTCGACCGCGTCTATCTGCCGGCCGACTGGCTGGCCGCCGAGGGGCTCGACGTCGCCGTCCTGGACCGGCAGGCCGGCCCGCCGGGCTTCCGCCGCCTGCTCGACCGCTGCCTGGACGGCGTCGACGCCCTGCTGGACGACGCGGAGCAGCTGCCGGGGCAGCTGCGCTCCGCCCGCCTGGCCATGGAATCGGCGATCATCGTTCACCTGGCCCGCCGTCTCGCCGCACGCCTGCGCGGCGGCGATCCGCTGGCCGGCCGCGTCGCCCTCAGCCGCGGCGACTTCGTCCTCTGCGGCCTGAAGGGCATCCTCGGCGTGCAATGCGGCCGCCTGTTCGGACGCCACCAGCCGGCCGGGCAGCGTGGATGATGGGGGGCGGATGCCGGGGGCACGAATGACGGCAGAGCAGACGATGGGAACGACCGTGGAGAGCGCGCAGGATTACGTGCGCGAGGTGGCGACGCGCTCCGGCTCCTCCTTCCTCTGGGGGATGCGCCTGCTGCCGCGCGCGCGCCGCGAGGCCATGTACGCCATCTACGCCTTCTGCCGCGAGGTCGACGACATCGCCGACGAAGGCGGCACCCCGCAGGAAAAGCAACGGGCGCTCGCCGCCTGGCGCGAGGAGATCGAGCGCCTCTATGCCGGCGAACCGCGCGAACCCACCGCCAAGGCCCTGCTGCGCCCGCTGCGCGACTACGCCCTGCCCAAGAGCGAGTTCCTGGCCGTCATCGACGGCATGGAAATGGACGCCCGCGAAGACATCCGCGCGCCCAGCCTGGCCGACTTCCGTCTCTACTGCCGCCGCGTCGCCGGCGCGGTCGGTGTGCTTTCGGTGCATGCCTTCGGCGCCGAGGAGCCGGAGGCGCGGGACCTGGCCCTGGCGGAAGGCGACGCCCTGCAGTTCACCAACATCCTGCGCGACGTCGCCGAGGATGCCGAGCGTGGCCGTCTCTACCTCCCGCGCGAACTGCTGCAACGCCACGGCATCGTTTCAGACGAGCCCCTGGAGGTGCTGCACGACCCGCGCCTGCCCGGCGTCTGCCGCGATCTCGCCGCCCTGGCGGAAGAGCGCTTTGCCGAAGCCGAACGCCTCATGGCCCGCTGCAAGCGCGGCCCCATGCGACCGGCGCGCATCATGCTGAGGGTCTACCGCCGGCTGTTGACCCGCCTGGAACGGCACGACTGGCAGGACCTGCAGACGCGGGTCAGCCTGCCCAAGGCGGAGAAGCTCTGGATCGCGCTGCGGAGCTGTTTCTGAACCATGCAAGAGGCCGCCTCCCGTGATCGTCCTTCCCCGGGGCGCGTGCACATCGTCGGCGCCGGCATCGCCGGGCTGTCGGCGGCGGTGCAGTTCGGCAAGCGCGGCTGGCGGGTCTCGCTCTACGAGGCCGCGGCCCAGGCCGGCGGGCGCTGCCGCTCCTACTTCGACGCCAAGCTGGCGCGCAGCATCGACAACGGCAACCACATGCTGCTGGCCGCCAACACCGCGGCCCTGGACTTCGTCGCGGAGATCGGCGCCCGGGACAGCCTGACCCAGCCGGAGCGGGCGTCCTTTCCCTTCCTGGACCTGGCCAGCGGCGAGAGCTGGACGGTCGAACCCAGCGCCGGGGTCATCCCCTGGTGGATCTTCAGCGCGGAAAAGCGCATTCCCGGCACCGCCGCCGGGGACTATCTCGCCGCCTGGAAGCTTGCCGTCGCCGGCGCGGACGACACCGTCGCCGATTGCCTGGCCAAGCATGGCGACGACCCTGGCCCCCTGTGGGACCGCTTCTGGGTGCCGCTGACCGTCGCCGCCCTGAACACCCATCCGCGCGAAGCCTCGGCCCGGCTGCTGTGGCTGGTGCTGCGCGAATCCTTCGCCAAGGGCGCGGCGGCCTGCCGGCCCTTCGTCGCGCGCGAGGGCCTCAGCGAGACCTTCGTCGACCCGGCCCTGGCGACCCTGCGCGGGCGCGGCGGCGACATCGCCTTCGGCAAGCGCCTGCGGTCCCTCACCTTCGAGGGGGAACGGGTGACAGCCCTCGACTTCGGCGACCAAGCGGTCCCGCTGGCGGAGGGCGAGGCCGTGGTCCTGGCGCTGCCCCCCTCGGTAGCCGGCGACCTGCTGCCCGGGCTGGAGGTGCCGCGCGACGCCCGGCCCATCGTCAACGCCCACATCCGCCTGCCCGAAGGCGCCCGCCCGCGCCGCGCCCTGCCGCCCGAGCTGCCCATCCTGGGCCTGGTCGGCGGCGCCGCCGACTGGCTGTTCTTGCGCGGCGACGTGGTGAGCCTCACCGTCAGCGCCGCCGAGGCACTGGCCGAGCGTTCCTCCGAGGAAATCGCCGCCCTAATGTGGCGCGACACCGCGCAAGCCCTGGGCCTGCCCCTGGGACTGGACCTGGGACTGGACCCCGCGGGCAGTCCCACCACCCGCATTATCAAGGAAAAGCGCGCCACCCTGGCGCAAACCCCGGCGATGCTGCGCCTGCGGCCCGGCCCGCGCAGCCGCTGGACCAACCTGGCCCTGGCCGGCGACTGGACGGATACCGGCTATCCCGCGACCATCGACTCGGCGGTGCGTTCGGGCGTCGCGGCGGCCGATCTGCTCGCAAATCCCTGATCTTCCGTGGAGTCCCGCAGCGGCGCTGGGTCGCAGGGGGCTTGCCAGGACCTGTCCCCTTGGTCAAAATTCCCGGCAAGAAACCGCTGATTCGAAAGCGGAGTCCGGGGGCACGTTGGACGATCGAGCGAAGTCGACGGGGAAATCGCATCCACTGTATGAGGCCTTGCGGCTAGCACCACGATGACCAGCAGTACCGTAGCCAGAGACCCAAGCGCTGCCGCCGCGCCCCAGACCACCCCCTGCCGCCCCGCGCCCCTGCCCGACATCGACGCGGTCGACGCCCTGGTCGGCGAGATGCAGGCGGCCCTGAAAACCGAGCAGCGGCCGGACGGGCACTGGCTTTTCGAGCTGGAGGCCGACGCCACCATCCCGGCCGAGTACATTTTCCTGCAGCACTTCCTGGGACAGGTCGACACGCCGAAGTTCCGGGAGATCGAACCCAAAATCGCCGACCACCTGCGCTCGATCCAGGGCCGGGACGGCGGCTGGCCGCTGTTCCACAACGGCGAGATGGACATCAGCGCCAGCGTGAAGGCCTACTTCGCCCTGAAGCTGGCCGGCGACGACCCCGAGGCGGCGCACATGCTGCGCGCCCGCGACGCCATCCTGGCCGCCGGCGGCGCCGCCCAGGCCAACGTCTTCACCCGTATCGCGCTGGCCCTCTTCGGCCAGGTGCCGTGGCGGGCGGTGCCGGAAATGCCGGTCGAGATCATGCTGCTGCCGCGCTGGTTCCCCTTCCACCTGTCGAAGGTGTCCTACTGGTCGCGCACCGTGATCGCCCCGCTGCTGATCGTCATGGACAAGAAGCCCGAGGCGGCCAACCCCTCCGGCGTCTCGATCCGCGAACTCTTCCTGGAGGCCCCCGAGCGCTCCCACTACCAGATGAACGCGACGGGCAGCCCGCTGGGCGCGATTTTCGCCGGCATCGACCGGGTCCTGCGCCTCAGCGACCCCCTGCGCCCGCGCGCCAAGCGCCAGAAGGCGATCCACGCCGCCATGGAGTTCGTGAAGGAGCGCCTGAACGGCGAGGATGGCCTGGGCGGCATCTTCCCGGCCATGGCCAACGCCGCCATGGCCTTCCACGCCCTGGGGTACCCCTGGGACGACCCGGACTACCGCCTGACCCGCGAGGCGATCGACCGCCTGCTGTTCTACCGCGCGGACGGCAGCGTCACCTGCCAGCCCTGCCTGTCGCCGATCTGGGACACCTGCCTGGCGGCCCATGCCATGCTGGAGGCGGGCGAGCCCGGCGACAGCGACACCTTCACCCGCGCCTTCGACTGGATGCTGGAGCGCGAGATCACCGAGGTGCGCGGCGACTGGGCCTGGCGCCGCGCCGAAGCGCCGGTCGGCGGCTGGCCCTTCCAGTACAACAACGCCCACTACCCGGACGTCGACGACACCGCGGTGGTGGTCATGGCGATGGACCGCGCCGGCTCCGAGGCCAGCAAGGGCGCCATGGAGCGCGCCGCCAAGTGGGTCATCGCCATGCAGAGCAAGAACGGCGGCTGGGGCGCCTTCGACGCCGACAACGCCTTCGAGTACCTGAACCACATCCCCTTCGCCGACCACGGCGCGCTGCTCGACCCGCCGACGGTGGACGTCTCGGCGCGCTGCCTTTCCATGCTGGCGCAGCTCGACTACGGACGCGACAACACGGTGGTGCGCCGCGGCCTCGATTACGTGCGCCGCGAGCAGGAGGAGGACGGCTCCTGGTACGGCCGCTGGGGCGTGAACTACGTCTACGGCACCTGGTCCGTGCTCTGCGCCCTCAACGCCTGCGGCGAAGACATGCAGGCGCCCTACGTGCGCAAGGCCGTCACCTGGCTGAAGGACCGCCAGCAGGCCGACGGCGGCTGGGGCGAGGACTGCGCGACCTACTGGCTGGAACGGCGCGACGAGGCGAATGCCTCCACCGCCTCCCAGACCGCCTGGGCATTGCTCGGCCTCATGGCCGCCGGCGAGGTGGAGAGCGACGCGGTGCGCCGCGGCATCGCCTTCCTGCAGAACCAGCCGCGCGAGGGCGCGCGCTGGGCCGAAGACTATTGGACTGGCACCGGCTTCCCGCGGGTCTTCTATCTGAAGTACCACGGTTACAGCGCCTACTTCCCGCTCTGGGCCCTGGCGCGCTACCGCAACCTGATGCGCAGCAACGAGCGCCGCGTCAGCCACGGCATGTAGCGGGCCAGCCCGGTGGAGCCAGGCCCGCAACCCGTCGTCTCCCGCAAGATCGGTATCGTCACCGGACTGGCGTCCGAGGCCAACGTCGCCTCGGCCATGATGGCGGAGGCGGCGGTGGAAGGACGGGTTGTCTGCGCCGGCGCCGTGACGGAAAAGGCCGCCGGCCTGGCCCGCGAGCTGATTGCCGAAGGCTGCGAGGCGCTGCTGAGTTTCGGCGTCGCCGGCGCCCTGGCGCCGGACCTCGACGGCGGCGACCTGATCGTGGTGCACGGCCTGCGCGGCCCCGAGGGCGGGGACTACCCCACCGATGCCGCCTGGCGCACCAAGCTGACCGAGAAACTGGATGAGATCGCCCTGAACTACCGCGAAGGCGCGATCCTGGGCAGCGCCCGCCCGCTGCGCGGCGCGGCCGCCAAGGCGTCGGCCTTCGCCCAAAGTGGCTGCCTGGCCGTCGATATGGAGAGCGCCGCCGTCGCCGCCGTGGCGGCGGAGGCCCAGCGGCCCTTCCTGGCGGTGCGCGCCATCGCCGACCGGGCGCGGGACAGCCTGCCGGCCTTCGTCGAGACCGCGGTGAAGCCCGACGGGCAGCCCGCCGTGGGGCGCGTCCTGGCCGCATTGGCGCGGCGCCCCTGGGACATCGCGGCGACACTCGGTCTCGCCCGCCGGACCGAACTGGCCCTGGCGCGGCTACGCATGCTGGAGTCGGCGAAGGAAGTGCTATTCGGCCGCTTCTGAGGGGGAACCGGCTTTTTCCGGCTTCTGCTGGCCCTTCTCATTCAGGGCCTCGGCCACGAAATCCTCGAAGGCATAGACCGCCGGGCGCTGCTTCGAGAGGTCGATCTCCGGGGCCATCTCGCCCTCGGTCGCGACGCCGCTGAGCGCCACCTTCAGCGCCTTCAGCGGATGCGCCACGGTGTCGGCCACCGCCGTGCCCTCATAGCCGCAGTGGACCATGCAGTTGGCACACTTTTCGTAATGGCCGGTCCCGTAGCCTTCCCACTCGGTCTCTTCCATCAGCGCCTGGAACGTCGGCGCATAGCCTTCGTTCAGCAGGTAGCAGGGCCGCTGCCAGCCGAAGACGTTGCGCGTCGGGTTGCTCCAGGGCGTGCACTCGTAGGCCTGATTGCCGGCCAGGAAGTCGAGGAACAGGCTGGACTGGGAGAAGCGCCACTTGCGCCCCTTGCCGCGGCGGAAGACCTCGCGGAACAGCTCCTTGGTGCCGCGCCGGCTGAGGAAGTGCGCCTGGTCCGGCGCGCGCTCGTAGGCATAACCCGGCGAAATGGTCACGCCCTCGACGCCGAGGTCGCGGGCGAAGTCGAGATACTCGGCGACCTCTTCCGGCTTGGCGTTGTTGAACAGGGTGCAGTTCACGTTCACCCGGAAGCCGCGGTCGCGCGCCATCTCGATGGCCTTCACCGCGCGCTTGAACACGCCCTTCTGGTCGACCGCGCGGTCATGCTCCTCCTCCAGGCCGTCCAGGTGGATGGAGAAGGTCAGGTACTGGCTGGGGGTGTACTCGTCGATCTTCTTGGCCAGCAGCAACGCGTTGGTGCAGAGGTAGACGAAGCGCTTGCGCTTCACCAGCGCCTCGACGATCTGCGGCATCTCCTTGTGGATCAGTGGCTCGCCGCCGGGGATCGAAACCACCGGCGCGCCGCTCTGCTCGGCGGCCTCGATGCATTCCTCGACCGTCAGGCGGCGGTTCAGGATTTCCTCGGGGTAGTCGATCTTGCCGCAGCCCGGGCAGGCCAGGTTGCAGCGGAACAGAGGCTCCAGCATGAGGACCAGCGGGTAGCGGTCGTTGCCTTTCAGGCGCTGCTTCATGATGTAAGCGCCGACACGCAGCTGCTGGATAAGGGGAACCGCCAAGGCGTCACTCCGGGATCAGAGGGGGGATCGCACGCAAATACCGCGTTCCATGGGCCCAGTCTAACGTTTTTGCGCCGCAACACCACCCCACGCCTTGTGGGGATTTAGGGGCGGGACCGGCCCGCGGACCAAGGAAAACCGCCGTCTCACGGATGCCTCCTCTTGAGGTTCTCTTGACGAAACCTCTTGTGCCCGGCCCGGCACAGCGTACATCTGGAGGACACTGGATTTCAGAGACGCCGATGCCCCAGAACCGCTTCAAAACCCTCCTTTTTGCCGTCCTGCTGGCCTTCGCCCCGGCGGCGCAGGCTACCGAGACGCCGGAAAGCGGCCCAAAAGCCACGGTCGAACGGCTGAACGCCGCCCTGCTGGAGGTCATGCGGGACGCCGACGCCCTGGGCTTCGAGGGCCGCTACGCCAAGCTGGAGCCGGTCCTGACCGAGATCTTCGATTTTCCGGCCATGGCGCGAATCGCCCTCGGCGGCCACTGGTCGAGCATCAGCCAGGCCCAGCGCGACGCCTTCACCCGGGCTTTCAGCGACTACAGCGTCGCCGTCTTCGCCAACCGCTTCGACGGCTACGGCGGCGAGCGCTTCGAGGTCCTGGGCACGCAGGAGGCCCGGCGCGGCGCGGTGCTGGTGCAGAACCAGATCGTGAAGAGCGACGGCGAGGCCGTGGAGATCAACTACCTGACCCGCCCTGAGAAGGACGGCGGCGGCTGGCGCATCGTCGACACCATCCTGGGCGGCACCGCCTCGGAGTTGGCGGCGCGGCGCGGCGAATACAGCAGCATCATCGAGAAACTCGGCATCACCGCCCTGATCCAGACCCTGAAGGACAAGACCGCCGGTTTCGCGGACGACTGATCAATCCCCATGCCCAAACCATCCATCACCCGCCTCGCCGTCATCACCGGCGACCACAAGGCCCAGGACCCGACCAAGAAGGGCGCCGCCTACGGGCCGGAAGACCTGAAGGCGCACGATGCCATGGTCGCGGCCTTCGAGAGCCTCGGGCGTTTCGACATCACGGTCTACAACGACCACAGCCGGCTCTTCGAGCGTCTGGCGGCCGAGCGTCCCGACCTGGTGGTGAACTTCTGCGACACCGGCGTCAACAACCGCCCGACCCGGGAGCTGAACCTGCCGGCCTGGCTGGAGTTGCACGACATTCCCTATACCGGCGCCACGCCCCAGGCCATGGTGCTCTGCTTCGACAAGCAGATCGTGCGCCTGGTGGCCGAGGCGCTGGGAGTCGAGGTGCCGGGCGAGCGCTTCCTGCCGGCGGGCGGCCAGGGACTCTCGGGAGTTGAGGAACTGCCGGATCTCTACCCGGCGCTGCTGAAGCCCAACGCCGCCGACGGCAGCGTCGGCATCACCAAGGACGCGGTGGTGCACGACGACGCCGAGGCGCGCGCCTACCTCGCCTTCCTGGACCGCGAACTGCCGGGCCGCGACATCCTGTGGCAGGAATACCTGCCGGGCCCGGAGTACGGCCTGGGCCTGATCGGCAATCCGGACGGCACGCCAGAGGGCGATTTCACCGTCTTCCCGCCGCTGGAAGTCGATTTCTCCGGCCTGCCGGAAGGCGCCAACCCGATCCTCTCCTTCGAGTCCAAGGCCGACCCGGAGTCGCCCTACTGGACCGAGATCAAGTTCCGCGAGGCCACGCTCGATCCTGCGACGCGCGCGCAAATGGAAGACGCCGCCAAGCGGTTGTTCCGCCGCTTCGGCCTGCAGGATTACGGCCGCTTCGACTTCCGCTGCGCCGCCGACGGCCGACCCAAGCTGATGGAGTGCAATCCCAACCCGGCCTGGGCCAACGACGGCAAGCTGGCCTTCATGGCCGGTTTCGCCAAGGTCGCCTATCCGAAGATGCTGGAGATGGTGATCGACGCGGCGATCAGGCGGATCGGGGGGTAGCCCCCTCACCCTCCCGCTTCGCGGGCCCCTCCCTCTCCCACGAGGGGAGAGGGCAGTTTAAGCCGTATCCAAAACAACATCCCTCTCCCCTCCGTGGGAGAGGGTTGCGCAGCCTTGGCGAGCGTAGCGAGCCTAGGCGAAGCTGGGTGAGGGGGCCGCCCTACAGCAGCTTGCGCGGGATCGACACGGTCCAGCGGCGGGTGGCGAAGGGGGCGTCGTTCTCGAAGGCCTCCAGATCGCCGGTGAACTGGAAGGCCTCCGCCGTGGCGGTCAGGCGCGTGCGGCAGTCGAGTCGCACCGACCAGCCGTCGCGGCGCAGCACGGCGCTCTGCGCCAGCTCGGTCTGGGCGGAGAGCGGGTCGTCTTCCAGGATGCGGTAGCGCTTCATCTGGGTGTAGCCGATATCGAGGTCGATCTCCTCGATGCGCGCCAGCGACGCCCCAGGAAATTCTCCCGCTTCCAGCGTGTAGATCATCTCGTTGGTGGTGAGGTCGATCTCGATGGTCCGGAGGAAATCCAGGTGCTGCAGCTTGCGGTGCTTGGTGCCGGGTGCGGCCAGCGGCGGTGAGAAGTCGGCCAAGGCCGCATCCTCCGCCCGCGGCGGGCGGACCGGCAGGTCGAGATGCCCGCTGGCGCTGCGCACCGTCAGGGTCACCGCTTCCGGCGTCGGCCAGATCATCGGCCAGTAGCCGGTGGAAAGCCCGAGGCGCAGGCGGTGCCCGGCGGGGATCACCTGCCCCAGGTCGTCCAGCTTCAGGGTCACCCGGTACCACTTGCCCGGCTCCAGCGGCTCCGGCGCCTCGTGGCTGTCGCGGTGGCAGAGGTTCAGGATACCGTAGGAGATGCGTGACGACTTGCCGTCGGGATGCACGTCGCAGAGCCGCGCCACCAGAAAGGCGACCGGCTTGTCGGCCTTGACCTCCAGCTCCAGCAGTGGCGCGCCGAGCAGTTCCAGCGGCCGGTCGAGCGCGTCGCTGTCGAAGACCAGGGAGCCGCCGTCGTCGGCGCGCTGGTCGCGCGGCGCCTCCCCGTCGGAGCCGAAGCCGCACCACTCGCCGGCGCGCACCCCGAGGGTCTGCGGCGAGGAGAAGGCCATTTCGTGCTGATCCTGCGGCGCTTCCTCGGCCAGCGCGCCCCAGTCGAGATGCAGGCGGCGGTTCTCGATGCGCGGCGACGGCCAGGCCGCCTCCGCCACCCAGCGGCCGGGCCGCGTCTCGTACTGCGGCTGCGGCGCGACGCTGTCCTGCATCCACACGCGCAGCAACGGTTCGTCCATGATCCCCGTGTCGACGCCTTTCAGCCAGTGGTCCCACCAGCGCAGCGCCTCCTGCAGGTAGCCGATCTCCGGGCCCGGCACGGCATCGTGCGGAAAATTGTGCGCCCAGGGGCCGATCAGCCCCTTGCGCGGCGCCGTCAGGTGCTCCATCAGGCGCGGCACCGCATTGGTGTAGCCGTCGGCCCAGCCGCCGATGGCGTAGACCGGACAGCGGATCGCGGCGTAGTCCTGGTTCACCGAGCCGTGCTTCCAGAAGTCGTCGCGCCAGGGATGGCGCATCCACACCGCCGGATAGGCCACGTCCTTCTCGATGCGTTCGCGCCACATGTCGCGCCAGCCGTCGCCGACGATCTTCGGGTCCGGCGGCAGGGCGTTGTAGAGCGTCAGGATCGAGCCCCACTGCATGTTCTCGTTGAGCAGGCAGCCGCCCTTGTAGTGGGCGTCGTCGGCATAGCGGTCGTCGGCGGCGCAGAGCGTGATGATCGCCTTCAGCGCCGGCGGGTCGAGCGCGGCCACCTGCAGGGCGTTGAAGCCGCCCCAGGAAATGCCGGTCATGCCGACGGCGCCGCTGCACCAGGGCTGCTCGGCCAGCCAGGCGATGATGGCCAGGGCGTCGTCCAGTTCCTGCGGCGAATACTCGTCGTCCAGCACGCCGTCGGAATCGCCGCTGCCGCGCACGTCGACGCGCACCGAGGCATAGCCGTGCAGGGCATAGAAGCGGTGCATGGGCTCGTCGCGGGCGCGCATGAAGTCGCGCTTGCGGTAGGGGATGAACTCCAGGATCGCCGGCACCGGCGTTTCCTGAGCGCTTCTCGGCAGCCACAGGCGCGCCGCCAGCCGCGCGCCGTCGGGCATGGGGATCCAGGCGTTCTCGATTTCCTCGATGGCGCTGAGATCGGAAAGGTCGGCGACCTCAGTCATCGTCGCCCGAGGCGGGAGTCTCTGTCTTGCGCCGCCGCCCCGGACGGAGTTGCTGGGTCGACCAGAAGCTCAAGGCCAGTTTCTCGCGCGCCCGGCGACCGGCTTCCAGGTCCCAGCAGTTGACGATGGCCAGGCGGAAGCCGCCCGGCGGCATGGCGTGCTGGGCGGGCGGGCGGTCTTCGTGGAAGGTGACCTGAACGGAGCTCACCTCCGGCATCGCGCGCACCTCCTCCACCAGATCCTGCGGCGGGAAGCGGTACTGCAGGCCATGGCCGCCGAAGAGGACCACGCTGTAGCCTTCGCGCCGGTTTGAATCGTCGAAGTCCCAGACGCCGTCCTTGTAGAGTTTCACCAGAGCCTCGACCCAGGGCTTGCCGCCGTAGAGATCGGGCCACTGGTCGGCGAAGCGCAAATGCGTCTCGATGATCTTCGCGCCGATGGTCTCGAAGTTCACCATGCCGGTGTAGCCGGAAAGATTGCGCGCCAGCCACTCCCCGCAGTAGGCCTCGATCTCCGGCTTGGCCTCGGCCAGCACCACCCAGTAGTCGAACATGCCGCCCGGCAGCGGCAAGCCGTAAGTATGGCGCCACCACTTGGCTTTACCCTTCACCACCGCGACGTCGCTGGAGATGTGCTCGCCTTCCAGCAGCGGCATCCAGATGTGGCCGGGACGCTGGTTGGCCCGGTATTCGCCGGGCGTGCGCAGCACCCGGCTGCCGATGCCCATGCCGCGCATGTTGAAGACGGGCTTGGAGAAGACCGGAAAAGCGGGCGGCATAAGGCCGTGCGGACCGCAGGCGAAGTGCTGGCTCTCGGCCACCGCCAGCTTGTTGTAGACCCACTTGTAGTCGGGATACCAGGCCCAGGCGTCGCCGTCTTCGGTCGGCACGCGCACGTCGTCCGGGCAGTTGATTCCCTCGAAATATTGCAGCCGCCAGGGATCGGCTTCGCAGATCGGCATAGCCAAGACTATGCGACTCCTGCGACCCGAAGCAAAGGGCCTTCGGCAGCCGGGAGAGGCCGATTTGGCGTTGAGCGCCATGGCCTCTATATAGAAGGAGCATCGTCTATGGGGAAAACGACGGAGAGGGGCAGGACATGCCGGGACCGCTGGACGGCTTCAAGGTCGTCGATCTGACCACCATGGTGTCGGGGCCGCTGGGCAGCATGATCCTGGCCGACCAGGGCGCCGACGTGGTGAAGGTGGAGATGCCCGAGGGCGGCGACCACACGCGCCAGGTGGCCACGCGCCGCAACGGCTATTCCGCCTCCTTCCTCAACAACAACCGCAACAAGCGCTCCATCGCCCTGGACCTGAAGACGCCGGAAGGCCTCGACGCCGTGAAGCGCCTGGTGCGCGACGCCGACGTCTTCCTGCAGAACTTCCGCCCCGGCGTCACCGAGCGTCTCGGCCTCGGCTACGAAGACCTCAGGGCCATCAATCCGCGCCTGGTCTATGTTTCCATCGCCGGTTTCGGCTTCGAGGGTCCCTTCGCCGACAAGCCGGTCTTCGACCCCCTGATCCAGTCGCTGAGCGGCCTCACCACCGTGCAGGCCGGCTCCGACGAGGAACGTCCACGCCTGGTGCGCACCATCCTACCCGACAAGCTGACCGGCTTCGCCCTGTCCCAGGCGGCCTGCGCCGCGCTGCTCGCGCGCAGCCGCAGCGGCGAAGGCCAGCACGTGCGCCTTTCCATGCTGGATACCGTCATCGCCTTCCTCTGGGGCTCCGACATGGGCGGGCACACCTTCGTCGGCGACGAGATGGAAAAGGAGGCGGCGCAGAGCTGGATCGACCTGATCTACGAGACCAAGGACGGCTACATCTCCGTCGCCGTCATGCGCCACAAGGAATGGATCGGCCTGGCTGAAGCCGCCGAGCGTCCCGAATGGACCCGGGACCCGCGCTTTCAGAACTCCGAGGGGCTCGACAAGCACAAGCACGCCCGCCTGGAACTGACCCAGGAAGTCCTGCGTGAGCGCACCACGGCAGAGTGGATCGACCGCCTGGAGGCCGTCGGCGTGCCCTGCGCCCCGGTGCTGACCCGGCGCGAGGCGATCCGCCATCCCCAGGTCCAGGCCAACGGGATCGTCGTGGAGAACGACCACCCGGTTGCCGGGCGGGTGCGCCAGGCGCGCAACCCGGCGCAGTTCTCGGCCACGCCCAGTGAGCACCGCTTCGGCGCCCCGGCGTTGGGCGGCCAGACCCGTGAGATCCTGGCCGAGGCGGGCTACAGCCCCTCGGAGATCGACGCCCTGCTCGAAGCCGGCGCCGCCGCCGAACCGAAGCCCGCCGGAGAGGACGCGGCATGATCGATTTCTACTACGCCCCCACGCCCAACGGCTGGAAGGTCGCCATCCTGCTGGAGGAGCTGGGCCTGCCCTACACCACCCACCTGGTGAAGCTGTCCGAGGGCGACCAGTTCAAGCCGGAGTTCCTGGCCATCAGTCCCAACGCCAAGATGCCGGCCATCGTCGACCACGACGTTGAGGGTGATCCGGTCAGCGTCTTCGAGAGCGGCGCCATCATGATCTACCTGGCGGAGAAGACGGGCCGCTTCCTGCCGCAGGAAGCGCTGGCCCGCAAGGAGCTGCTGGAATGGATGTTCTGGCAGGTCGGCAACCAGGGGCCCATGGCCGGCCAGCTCAGCCACTTCAAGAACTACGCGCCGGAGGGCCAGGACTACGGCTTCAAGCGCTACCTCGGGGAGTACGAGCGCAATCTCGCGGTGCTGGAACGGCGCCTCGAAGACCGCGACTGGATCCTGGGCGAGGCCTACACCATCGCCGACATGATCGCCTTCCCCTGGGTCTTCATCGCCAAGCCGCTGGGTGCCTCCCTCGACGACTTCCCCAAAGTCGCGGCCTGGCGCGGGCGCATCAAGGAACGCCCCGCCGTGCGCCGCGCCATCGACCTCTACAAGGACAGCCAGAACCGCGGCCAGCACACCGCGCAGAACAATTCCCTGCTGTTCAACCAGGGCGCCGCGCACTTCAAGAAGACACGGCAGTAAGCCGCTCAGGATTTTCCCCCTCACCCTCCCGCTTACGCGGGCCCCTCCCTCTCCCACCAGGGGAGAGGGTTTTCGCGGCGGCGTCATCTTTGTCCCCTCTCCCCAGCGTGGGAGCTCGGTGAGGGGACCCCACCGCTAGATCTCGATCACCAGCTTGCCGAAGTGGCCGGCCGCCTTCATGGCGCGGTAGGCTTCCGGCGCCTCCTCGAAGGCGAAGGTCCGGTCGATCACCGGGCGCAGTTCCGCTGCAGCGATGGCCTGGTTCATGTCGCGGAAGAGATTGCGCGAACCGACGTAGATTCCCTGCACCGTCAGCGACTTGCTCATGATGGGGCGGGGGTTGACCGCCCCGCCGGAGAGCACGCCGATGAAGCCGATGGTCCCGGCGATGCGCGTGGCGGCGATGGACTTCTCCAGCGTGCCGGCGCCGCCGACCTCCACCGTCAGGTCGACGCCCCTGCCCTCCGTCATCTCCAGGACCGGCTTTTCCCAATCCGGCGTGCTGCGGTAGTTCACCGTCCGCCAGGCGCCCAGCGCCTTGGTGCGCTCCAGCTTCTCGTCGCTGGAGGAGGTGATGATCACCCTGGCACCCATCAGGGTGGCGAATTGCAGGGCGAAGATGGAAACGCCGCCGGTACCGAGCAGCAACACCGTGTCGCCGGCCTTCAGGCGGCCGACCGGCACCAGCGCGCGCCAGGCGGTCAGCGCCGCGCAGGGCAGCGTCGCCGCCTCGGCGAAGCTCAGGTGGTCGGGGATCTTCACCAGGCCCTGCGCCTTCACGTTGGCTTCCTCGGCCAGCAGGCCCTCGATCTCCCCGCCGCGGGCGGTGGCCATGGCCTCCGCCGAGCAGGGGCCGTCGATCCAGTTCTCGAAGAAGCAGCCGGCGACCCGGTCGCCCGCTGCAAAATCGGTCACCCCCGGCCCCACCGCCAAGACCTCCCCCGCCCCGTCGGAGTTGGGAATGCGCGGCAGCTGGATGCCGCGCGCCGCCGGATCGCTGACCACGGCCAGGTCGCGGTAATTGATGGAGTTGGCGCGGACCCTGATCCGCACCTCGCCGACCCCCGGCTCCGGCAAAACCAGCTCGGCCAGCGTCAGGCCGTCGATGCCGCCCCCCGGTTCCTTCGGATTGCTTTGAATCTGCCAGGCGCGCATGTCGGCTTCCTCCCCGTTTCAAGACGGCGCCGATCATAACCCGCCGCGCCGGAGGCGCAAATCGTCGCTGCCCCCTGGCGGCCTGTACAAGGCTCTGCTAAAGCGATAGGAGAACCTTGGGGGAAAAGTCGAAATGCCGTTGCTAACCACCACCATCGGGGCTTACCCCAAGCCGAAGTCGGTGAACATCCCCGACTGGTTCGACCCCGGCGCCATGGATTCCAGCGTCGCCACGCGCGACTACATCACGGCCATCGAGAAACTGGGGGCCGAGGCGGAGAAGATCATCGCCGACGGCGTGCGCCAGGTGATCGAGGACCAGGTGGCCTGCGGCATCGACATCCCGACCGACGGCGAGGTGAAGCGCGAGAACTACGTCCACTATCACTGTCGCCACCTGGAAGGCTTCGACTTCGAGAACCTCACCCACCGCGTGCTGCGCGGCGGCGCCTACGAGACCGACCTGCCGACGGTGCGCGGCCCGGTGAAGGCGAAGGCGCCCTTCCTGCCCGGCGACTGGAAGCTGGCACAGGGCTTCACCGACCGCCCGGTGAAGATGACCCTGCCCGGCCCCATGACCATCACCGACACCACGGCGGACGATTTCTACGGCGACGCCAAGGCCCTGGGCCGCGATCTGGCCGAAGCGCTCAACAGGGAAGTGCTCGCCCTGGCCGAGGCCGGCTGCCGGCACATCCAGATCGACGAGCCGCTTTTCGCGCGCAAGCCGAAGGAGGCGCTGGACTACGGCCTGGCGAACATCGAGCGCTGCTGGCAGGGCGTGCCGGCGGGCGTCACCAAGACCATGCACATGTGCTGCGGCTATCCCAACTACCTGGACCAGGAGAACTACGCCAAGGCCGACCCGCAGGCCTACTTCGACCTGGCCAAGGCGGTCGACGAGTCCGTCGTCGATGCGGTCTCCATCGAAGACGCCCACCGTCCCAACGACCTCTCCCTGCTCGACCTGTTCCAGAACACCACGGTGATCTTCGGCGTCATCGCCATCGCCCGCAGCCGCGTCGAGACGGTGGAGGAAGTCCGCGAGCGCCTCAAGGCCGCGCTGGCGCACCTGCCGCCGGAACGCCTCATGGCCGCGCCCGACTGCGGCCTCGGCCACCTGGGCCGCGACCGCGCCATGAAAAAGCTGAAGGTGCTGAGCGCAGCGGCGAAGAGCGTCTAGCCATCATGCCAGCATGACCCAGACCACTGATCAGCCGGCGCTGACAGCATCGGACCCCGAGAGCCATCCCTGGGGCGCCTGGCTGGTGTTCGGCTCGGCCGTGGTGTGGAGCCTGGGCGGCATCATCGCGCGTCTCGCCGAGGTCGAGAATCCCTGGACGACGATCTTCTGGCGTGCCGGCACGGCGACGCTGTTCCTTCTGCTCTTCATGCTGCTGCGCGACGGCCGGGCGGGCACCGCCGCGCTCTTCGCCCGCATGGGTCTTGCAGGTTTCGCCGTCGGCCTCTGCTTCGCCATCGCCTCGACCTCCTTCGTCGTCGCGCTGCAGTTCACCACGGTGGCCAACGTGCTGCTCATGCAGGCCGGCGTGCCGCTCATCGCTGCCCTCATCTCCCGCGTGCTGTTCGGCGAGCCGCTGCGGCTGGTGACCGGCCTGGCGATCGCGGCGGTGATCGCCGGCGTGGCGGTCATGGTCTCCGACTCCCTGACCGGCCGGGTCTCACCGCTCGGCGACGGCCTGTCGCTGCTCATCGCGCTCTCTTTCGCCACCGCCACGGTAATCACACGGCGCAAAGCAGGCATCCGCATGACGCCGGCCGTTTGTGTCGGCTCGGCCATGGGATGCGCTGTTGCGCTGGTCATGAGCCTCGCAACCGCGGGCGGCGTGGCAGTGGAGGGCTGGCAGTTGCCCATCCTTGCCGTCTTCGGCGTCAGCCTCGGCCTTGGCATGGCGCTCTTCACGCAAGGCGCGCGGCTCATCCCTTCGGCCTTCGCGGCGCTGCTCGGCACAGCCGAGACCATCCTGGGCCCTTTCTGGGTCTGGCTGTTCCTGGACGAGACTCCGACACCGCGCACCGTCACCGGGGGTGGCATCGTGCTGGCCGCCATCGTCGCCTATCTGGTCTGGCAGATCGCGCATCACCGTAAGATCCGGCAGCTCGCCCCTCCGGCAAACTGAACGCTCGACGAAAACGGCATGGAGCGTTCGACCTTGCCGAACCTGTCATGCTCGGGCTTGACCCGAGCATCCATGCCAATGGCGGACCGCCTGGGGCAAGCGGCACCATGGACCCTCGGGTCAAGCCCGAGGGTGACATTGGAGAGAACGGCGAAAAGCGTCTAGCGGGTCACGGCTTGTAGGCGGCGTTCTCCTGCCAGCCGACGAGGCCGGTCTGCAGCACCAGGACGTTCTCGCGTCCCGCCACACGCAGGGCGAAGGCGGCCTGGGCCGAGAGGCTGCCGGTGTTGCAGAACAGGATCACCTTCTTGTCCTCGGGGATCTCGTCTATGCGGCCCAGCACTTCGCGCCATTCGATGTTGACGGCGCCGGGAAGGCTGCCCGCCTCGAACTGCGCCGCATCGCGGGTGTCGACGAAAAGCACGCTGTCGAAGATCTCCCGGCTGATCTGCTGCGGCACGATGATGCCGGCCTCGTAGCTGGAGAACTCCATGTACTCCTGCATGGCCTCGACGGCGGCTTCCTGGGCCGAAGCCGGGGGGACCATCAGGACGACGGCGAGGGCGGCGGAGAGAAGTGAGAACTTACGCATTCGGGGCGGTTTCCTTGGTTGGGCGGAGTTTCAGGGCAAGGTGGCCCGCCCGGCCGGACAAGGCAACCGGACGGGCGGGCAAGGGCCAAAAGGCCGCAACCATCACAACCATTGGGGTTGCGATTCTCAGCAACTGATCGTTATGCTTGAACGCTGGAGAAGCCACCCGCTTTAGACGGGCCCCGCATCAGGCGGACAACGACAAATTTCTCCACGACGGGAGGGGCGATGCTGCTCGCGCGCGTACTCAGGCGCTTCATCACCCAAGGCGAGCTCACCGTGATCGACGCGGCGGGCAAGCCCCATAAGATCGGCAAGCCCGAGACCGGACCGGCCGTGATCATCCGCCTGCACGACCGAGCCCTGCACCGGAAGCTGCTGCTCAACCCCCGGCTTGCCTTCGGCGAGGCCTACATGGACGGCACGCTGACCGTCGAGAACGGCACGATCTACGACTTCCTCGATCTCTACGGCCTGAATACCGGCACCGGCACCATGAACGCGCTAGACCGCTGGTGGACGCGGGCGCGCCTCTTGTGGCGGCGCTTCCAGCAGGCCAACCCGCTGCACAAGGCGCGCGACAACGTCGCCCACCACTACGACCTGTCACCGGCGCTCTACGACCTCTTCCTCGACCGCCAGCGGCAATACTCCTGCGCCTACTTCCTGTCGCCCGACGACAGCCTGGACCAGGCGCAGGAGAACAAGCTGCGCCACATCGCCGCCAAGCTTCACCTCGACCGCCCGGGGTTGAAGGTGCTGGACATCGGCTGCGGCTGGGGCGGCCTGAGCCTCCACCTGGCCAAAGCGTCCGGGGCCAAGGTCACCGGGATCACCCTGTCGAGCGAACAGCACGACTACGCCGTGGCCACCGCGGCGGTGCGGGGCCTGGCACCGCAGACCGATTTCCAGCTCTGCGACTACCGCGAGCACGAGAGCCGTCACGGGGGGGGCTACGACCGCATCGTCTCGGTGGGCATGTTCGAACACGTCGGCACGCCGAACTACCGGACTTTCTTCGATAAGCTGCACGACCTGCTGGCCGACGACGGCATCGCCCTGCTGCACACCATCTCGCACATGGACGCTCCCTACCCGACGAACCCCTGGCTGCAGAAGTACATCTTCCCCGGCGGCTACTCCCCCGCGCTGTCGGAGGTCCTGCCGGCCATCGAGGCGGCGGGCCTCTGGGTCACCGATGTGGAGATCCTGCGCCTGCACTACGCCGAGACCCTGCGGCTGTGGCGCGCGCGCTTCCTCGAAAAGCGGGACGAGGCCGAACGGCTATACGACGCGCGCTTCTGCCGCATGTGGGAGTTCTACCTGGCGGCCTGCGAGATGACTTTCCGCCACCAGGGCCACATGGTGGCGCAGATCCAGCTCGCCAAATCGCCCGAGGCGGTGCCGCTGACCCGCGATTACATCGGCGAATGGGAACATCGCAGCGAAGCCGCGCTTGAACCGAGGCAGCAAGCGCGTCTACCCTGAAAGCACAGGCCGCCGCCAGAGCGGCCGATCACTTGAACGCCTCCGGGGGGCCCGCGCTTTGGAAAAGATCTCCATCCAGTTCACCTTGTTTTCCGCCTTTTATTCGCCACTGATCTCGACCATGTCCGGCGGCTTCCTGAAGGCCGAAGGCCTCGATCCCGAGTGGTCGGTCGCCCAACCCGGCGTCTCGGCCATCGACGCGCTGCTCGACGGCTCGGCCCATGTGGTGCAGTCGGCGCTCAGCCAGGCCTTCGTGCCCTTGAAGGAAGGCAAGACGCCGCCGGTGGTCCATTTCGCCCAGGTCAACGAGATGGACGGCTTCTTCCTGACCGGGCGGGAAGCCGATCCGGATTTCACCTGGGACAAGCTGGAAGGCGCCGAGGTCGTTATGTTCAAGGGCGGCCAGCCGCGCGCCATGTTCAACTACGCCTGCCATAAGGCCGGCATCGACTTCGACAAGATCAAGCCGATCACCCCGGGCGGCGCCGCCGACATCGACAAGGCCTTCCGCGAGGGCCAGGGAGACTACGTGCAGCAGCAGGGCCCCTTCCCCCAGCAGCTGCAGGCCGACGGTATCGGTCACGTCGTGGCGCAGGTCGGCCCGCAGATCGGCCCCTGCGGCTTCTCCAGCCTGGCGGCGACGCGCGAGTGGCTGCAGACCGACATGGCCAAGGCCTTCATCCGCGCCTACAAGAAGACCCGCGCCTACATGAACGAGACGCCGGCCGCCGAGATCGCCAAGGCGGAGAAGCCCTACTTCCCGAAGATCGATGAAGCGGTGCTGGCCGACTGCATCGCCACCTACCAGAAGCTCGGCTGCTGGACTCCACACGTGGAGATCACCGAGCCGGCCTACGAGGTGACGCTCGACGTCTTCGAATACAACGGCCTGATCAAGGAACGCTACCGCTACGACCAGGTCTGCGTGAAACCGCCGGCCTAAGCAGCGCGTCTCGCCTCGCGATCCAGAAGCTGAAACGGGGTCACCCCCACCCTAACCCTCCCCCATCGAAGGGGGAGGGAATGATTTTTGGCGCGCTTCCCACAAATCCCTCTCCCCTTGATGGGGGGAGGCTAGAGCAGATCAGGGTCGGCTGGAATCGCCGAAGGCGATCCACCAACCCTGTGAATCTGCTCTATGTATTAGAA